>NZ_NINX01000007.1 GCF_002188635.1 Pigmentiphaga sp. NML030171
CTGTTCCGCCAGCCTCACCGCCTCGCGCTTGAACTCGTCCGTGAAATGTCTTCTGTTTCGTGCCATCGCTTCGCTCTCCAGGCATGATCATGCCATCTGATCTGTCCGGAGTAACGGGGCAAGCCCAGACAGCATGATCGACGGTATTCCGGGCTGTGGTGCGCGTCGAGATTTTGAGCGCTACATCTTGTTTGTCGCCTCATCATTCCCTAAACTGTTCCCTCAGCGCCCCGACTTTTGAGAAGGTCCAATATCCATGCTGGTTTACGCCCCTTTTGGGATCGTGCCCCAGCCACCACGAATTTGATGCCCAGCCTTTTGGCTGGGCATTTTCATTTGTGCAGCAGACTTTGACGAAAGCCTAACCACACGTCCCAAGTCGTCCCGCTACTTTCACGTTTGCCCGAACCTTGGGTTGTACCAGCTATCGCCAACGCGTCATGTAACCAACGTGATATATAAAGAACGGCAAGCGGCATACAAAAAAACCTGAGGAAGAGGCATGGCGCTACGCTTTCGGCGGTCCATCAAACTGGCACCCGGCGTCCGCATGAATGTCAGTGGATCCGGCGTGAGTTGGACGCTCGGGCCTCGCGGCGCGACGGTTGGCATCGGCAAGCGAGGCACCCGTTTGAATACGAGCTTCATGGGGCTTTCTTCCAGCCAAATCCTTTCTCGCCCTCTTCCCCGTCCCCGACAAGCCGCGCCACCTGCACTGTCCGCACCAACCCGGTCTATCCCGTTGACTTGCTCGGTGGACGACGACGGCGTCCTATCCTTCCAGGACGAGCACGGTAACACTCTGGACGATGCCCTGGTCGAGATTGCCAAGAAGCAAAATCGCGCTGCGGTCCTCGGGCTTATTCAACGCAAATGCGACCAGATCAACGGGGAATTGGACGGGTTGGCGACCATTCATCTTCACACGCCTTCTCCCCATACGCCTCCGCGCTTCCACCCTGAATCCTATTCGGAGCCGACGCCGACGGCGCCGATGCCGCCTCGGCCACGTTGGTGGGAAAAGTTTCTGTCCAAACGCTTGGCGAAGCTGGACGCGCTTTACCAGCAGGCGCTTGCCGAGCACCAGGTCCGAGTAGAGTCCTGGCAAAGGGAAAAGGCTAAACACGAACAGGAGCAGGCAGCTAAGCAGCGCTTGATCGAGGAAGGCATCTATACCGATACGGTAGCGATGGAGTGCTGGCTGGAGGCGAATCTTCAAGAGATCGCTTGGCCACGTGAAACCTTGGTCGCCTTGGAAATTGCCGACGAAGGGCGCCATATTTTATTGGACGTAGACTTGCCGGAAATCGAGGACATGCCCGCTAAGCTCGCGGCTGTACCGACCCGTGGTTTGAGGCTTTCAGTTAAAGAGCTACCCTCTGCTCAGGTCCGCAAGCGCTATATGGCGCATGTTCACGGCATCGCTTTTCGGTTGATCGGCGAAACCTTCGCGGCTCTGCCAATCGTCCAGCGCATCACGCTATCAGGTTTCTCCCAGCGCAATGACCCTGCCACGGGACAGCTCCGGAACGATTATCTATATTCGGTCTTGGTGGATAGAGAGGCATGGTCGCATATCGATTTCGCACAACTCACCGCGATTGACGTCGTAGAAGCCCTGGGTAGATTCGAATTGCGACGACAGATGAGCAAAACGGGCATTTTCAAACCGATCGAACCGCTTTGATTTATCCCAGCATTCCTTGTGGAATGAGAGCTTTGCCATTCCGTGGCCGATTGGGAGAGAGCAATGAAAGTACACGGTCAATGCCATTGCGGCGCGATCCGCTACGAGGCCGAGGTCCAGCCTGGATCGATGCGGGTTTGTCATTGTTTGGACTGCCAGATCATGTCGGGTTCGGCGTTCCGCACGAACATTCCCGCGCCGGCCGAGACGTTCCGGTTGCTGCAAGGCAAGCCGCGCCACTATGTGAAGACCGCCGACAGCGGCGCGCAGCGGGTCACCGGTTTTTGCGAGCAGTGCGGCACGCAACTCTACGCGACCGATCCGGGTACGCCGAAGCGCTATTCGCTGCGGGTCGGCACCCTGGCGCAGCGCGACCAGGTGGGCGGTCCGCAGGCGCAGATCTGGACGCGCCGCCGTGTCGGCTGGATGCCGCCGCTCGAAGGCGTTGATGAGGTCGACGGGCAGCCGTAGCCGTGCCGTTAGGCTGAATTTTCCCGCGCTTCGGTGCCTTGGGGGGCAAGGTTCAGGTGGACTCGTCCGAATCAAGCCGCAGCAGCCGTCTGGCATTACCACTCTCGATCGCCCTGCGGTCTTCCGGTAACAGTTCGAGCCTATCCATCTGCTCCACCGCATGCCGCAACGGGAACCGGTCGTAGTCGCTGCCGAACAGGATCTGGCTGACGGGGACCCGGCTCATGAGTAGCGCCATCTGTTCCGGCGAGTAGGCCTGCGCGCACTCGAAGTACAAGTGGCGGAACTCCGCCGTGATGCCTTCGGGAAACAGTTCGGCCTGGCGGCCGATCCCGGCACCCTGTACCTGGTCCGGCCAGACCACAACGTCGCGGCGCGCTGGAAACGACCGGACCTTCGCCGCGTGCGGGAGCCAGTGAACCGCCTCGTTCTGAAGGAGACGGTGAACCGCGAGCCGACCTTGCCGCGGCCGGCGCTCAGCGCGACGGAGCGGGTGTACAACAGTTTGGGCGAACTGCTGGACCGCACGCAGAACAAGCTGGAAATACTGACGGCCCTGGCGCTGCGGCTAGGCGTGGACTTGAGTGACGCCGAGGCTTTCGAGCGGGCGGTGCAGGCGATAGAGGCCGCGCAGGAGGCGCGGCAGCATGCGATGCCGCAGGCCGACGAGGCCATCGGCATTCCGGTCAACGGATTGGACGCCTTGCCTTGAAGGCCCCGGGTCGCGAGTCGCTGCTGCGCACGCAGGAGCGCCTTGGCGGCGGGCGTGTCGGTGCTCGACCCCACTTATCATATCCATCGACTGTCGTGATCCGAAGGGAATCCGGCTGGAACTTCCCTGGCCTAAGATCGATTGTCGCTACCTCGAGCAGACCGTCGGCAGGCGCATGTCAAGTTGCGGCAATGGGCGTTGCGTGACAAAACGCCGTTGCATACCGCATATGCGCAGCCTGGACCCGGTACGGCATGAAGTAAAGTGGAGAACCTGCTTGATCGATGTCACTGTGAAGTAATGGCGCCAGCTCGATGAAACGCATGATGCCCTAAAGCGCAGTCAGGTCGATGTTCTCACCATGTCGGCTGAAGTGGCACAAAGTCAACGTGGTCATCGGGTTTCCTGTCGATCGACGGCTGGTACCCGAAATCGAAGCTCTCCAGTCCTTTGATGAACGGGAGCTTGGGCCAACGAGGTCCGCATGGTGAGCATATAGATGAGCTGGTGCTGCGTCACTTGGCGCTGCAGCCACCGCCCAAACGCGTTCGGTGGAAAGGCCTTTGCCTGTCGAAAGAAGGTGCAGCCGAAAACGGGCTAAGTAGCAGTCGAGAGGTAGATGAGGAAACGCGTCTACCTTGATTTGTTGCCTCAACCCGCACCGAGAGAATTTCTTGATTGGGCGGCAGGGTTTTTCCCCGCTCTTGGAAGGTGGGGAAAACCCGAGACATCGATTGTTACAAAATGCGTAAAATTGCCTCGCCAAATGCGCCGATAGCGCAGGGGGGCGGGGATGCCAACTACATCGGACCGCAAAGACCGTGGCCGGAAGCCGGTTCGTACGTTCGCCGACTACCAAGCCATGGTCGAACGAACCGACGAGCGCAAGAAGGTCATCGTATCCCTACTTGGTTTGGCTGGCGAGCTCGGGGACCTCAATTCGACCTTCAAGAAACTGGTGCTGCAACGTGACAGCCAAACGCTTCGCGGAGACCTTCGAGAGGAAATCGGCGACATCCTCTGGTATCTGACCAGCCTTGCCGTCCTCCATAAAATTCCTCTGCAAGAGGTGGCACGAGAGAGCGCGCGCAAGGCGGAACGACTTTATTCGCAGGGCGAGGTGAACCGTTTCGACGACGGCTTTGATCACGAAGAGCGCCTGCCACGGCAGTTCAGCGTCACGTTCTCGGAGAAGCGAAACGGCAAGCAATTGTTGGTTCGCATTATGGTCAGCGGCGTTATCGTCGGCGACACCCTAACCGACAACGCCCATAAGGGGGATGGCTACCGATATCACGACGTATTCCATTTAGCCTACGCCGCGGTACTTGGCTGGTCTCCGGTGGTCCGGCGTCTCTTGCGGCGCAAGCGTAGGAGTGACCCGCGCATCGACGAAATTGAAGACGGTGGCCGTGCGGTAGTGGTCGAAGAGGCTATCTCTGCGCTCGTCTTTAACGAAGCGCCGCAGCGAGCCTGGTACAGCGAAGAGAGTTCAGTCGACATCGGCCTGCTCAAGACCATCATTCGCCTTACCGCTGGATTGGAAGTCCATCGCTGTACTGCGAAACAGTGGAAGGCCGCTATCCTACAGGGCTACTCGGCGTTCAAGCAGTTGAAGGATCACTGCGGTGGTCGCATTGATGTGGACCTCGACCGGCAGACCTTGACCTATCACCCGCCACAAACCGTCGAGGATTCGTAGTGATTGCGCACAACGTTGTCGGCATCACGCCGCTGGACGCCTGGCGCGAGGGTGTTCAAACCCTTCTCACCAGGGGCGAGTTCTTTAACCTTTTCACGACTGTCGAACAGCCGGCCGCGTTCGACCTTTCGTGGCTTCAGACTCATTCGCCGCGACGAAGGGGAAGTGGCCGCGATGATCTGCGGGAGGTCATCAAGACCATCTTCCCGTATGATCTCGCACAACGCACGACGGATCGGCAGGATCTCTACAACGAATACTTGCGTTGCCATGATCGAGCAATGAGGTTCGTTCGCAACCGTGGAACATGGGGGACGTATTTCGAGCGGCTCGTGCGCTTCCCCGGACATCCCGAGACCAATCAACTTGAAACTGTTATCGGCAAGCTCTGCACTTGGCCAAGACGAAGCGGGACCAGCTTGGTATTTCATCTGTCGACACCGGTCTGCGATACTCCCCGTACTCGCGGAGGGCCATGTTGGCACTTCGGTGAAATAATCTGGCACCCGGGCAACCGTCTTGATTTGGTGGTGGTCTATCGCAACCACGATTTCTTCAACAAGGCTCTCGGTAACTTTATTGGCCTAGGCCAGCTTCTTAATTTCATATGTGCCGCCTCGGGCAAGACGCCCGGGCGCTTGTTGTGCCACTCGGTGCACGCCTACAACGGTGGCGGGACTGAAGCACTGCGTGCCTTGGCGGCTTGAACGATGATGGCGACTAGGCAACAGTTTGTTGACCTTGTACGTCGCGTGAAGGCGTGCAAGCGGTGCCCGCGCATGGCAGATAGCGCGCGCGTTTTCGGCGCAGGATGTGGTTCGCTCAGCGCCAAGGTGATGTTCATCGGCGAAGCCCCTGGGCGACTCGGAGCCGATGCTTCGGAGCTTCCGTTTCACGGCGATAAGTCCGGCCACAACTTCGAGTCGCTGCTGGAGCAAGTGGGGCTGAGCCGCTACGATGCCTTTGTGACCAACGCCGTGTTGTGCAATCCGAAGGACGAGAATGGTAATAACGCTACGCCCACGCCATCAGAGGTGGCCAACTGCGCCTCATTCCTGAAAGAGCAACTGGATCTTGTGGACGCTCCTGTGGTTGTGACATTGGGCGCGGTTGCCTTGCGGGCTGCTGCACTTGTCACGGCTCATACACTTACGCTCAAAGATAGCGTGCGGAAGGTCCATCTCTGGGCCGGGCGCCAACTTATTCCGGCCTACCACCCGGGCCAGCGTGCCATGGTCCATCGCAGCTTTGCCAACCAACTGGCGGACTACCAGTTCATTGCTGAGGCTGTGCGTCGAGGCAGTGGTGGTTCCGCGCGGCGGAAACCATCAACCAAGCTAAGCCGGGCGTCGGAGAAAGTTGGTGCCGCTGCCCGGGTACTACTCGAGGAAAGCGGCGAGCTGAGTTACTTCGCCCTGCACAAGCTATTGTTCATGGCCGAGGTTCGGCATCTCGAAGCTTCTTCGGAGCGCCTCACGGAGGGCTACTATGTGCGACAGAAAGATGGACCCTACTGCGTCGAGCTTCATGCCAGTCGGCTGACTGCGCTCATTCCGGGCTGCTTCACTCGCACTGTCGGCAGGCAACTGATGGTGTCGCTCCGTCAGGATGTCCTGTTTGGCGTTACATCGCAAGCCGATATACTCCCCCCGGCTGCAAGACGCATCTTGTCGGAGGTGGCGGGCAAGTACGGCCACCTGCCGGCCGGGAAGCTAAAGACCGCGATTTATTTGACGGCTCCCATGCGTGAAGTAATGCGCAAAGAGAAGACGCTAAGGATGAACCTGTTCAACAGCGCGGTGCTTCCACCACCTTGAGCCACCAAGCCGAAATAGGCGCGAAAGCAAATGGCCTACTGGTCTGTAATGTATCTGGTTGAACCGCCTATGCCCACAATATGACGCCTCCAATCTTGTCGAGGCGCTGCGTATGGTGTCGAGCACGCCGAACATTTAGATGTTCACCTATGAGGAAGTCGCCGAGCGCGTTCGCTGCGTTCAAGAGGTTCGAGCCAGACGGTGCGGCGGAATGCGGTCCGTAAGCTCGTTGAGTTAATTCTTGCGTAAGACCGAAATTCCGCCTGGGGAACACCGGTACAGCGTCCAACACCGCGGCATTATGCAATACGGCATTTGTTACCGGCTTGCCGAGGTCGCACTGCCGCTGAGCGACGATAACCATATCCAGGGGCTACTGCGCCGGATGGCGAGCAACATCATGCTGCCCGCCGATCGTAAGCAGTTTTAGGCAAGGGTGCATTGTAGGAGATCGTGCTGCTGGCTCATTTTGCCAAAGCCTGAATTGCCGCCCGATTTGAGGACCTGTTGGACATCGTGGCTACGTCAGACGACGAAGACTATCCGTTCGCTTGCAATAAGGTGTGGATCGAGAACGGCGTCAAAGCTCACATCCGCAAAGCAGGTCAGCAACACTGACTCTGCAAGCATTCTTCGATCTCTTCCCAGCACCAAGATTTTCCAGCAATGCCAGCGGTGCTTTGAAACCGGCATAAAGCCTTGGCTCTGCAAGGTTCGTGTACGTGCAGGGCGTTGCACCAGGAAGCGCGTCAATAACGACAGCCGTCGAACTTTCACCCTATCTTCGCAGCGGAGCGAGCAGGTCGGACAGGAAGTCGAGCAACGCCCGGGTCTTGGCAGGCAACAACTGGGAGGTCGTCACTGCGTAGACAGGCAGGCTGGTGGCGCTCCAATCGGAAAGCACGGGAACCAGCCGGCCAGCCTCGACTTCGGGAATGGCGAAAACGTCGGCCATGACGGCAATGCCATTTCCCGCCACGGCCAGATTGCGGATGAAGCCCACGTTATTGGCTGCCGCGCGACCCCGTACTTCGACTTCCACGGAGCGTCGAGAGGCCCGCAACGTCCAACGCCGCTCGATCTGGTCGGAACCCCGTTCGCTGCGAAGCACGCACTGGTGCTTCGTCAGGTCCTGCGGGTTGCGCGGATGACCGAAGCGGGCAAGGTAGTCGGGAGAGGCATACAGCCGCCTGGGCAAGTCGCCCAGGCGCCGGATGACAAGCGATGAATCGGGAAGCTCTCCCATGCGCACCGTGACGTCATACCGCTCCGCAAGCGGATCCATCCACTTGGGAGTGAAGTGCAGGTCCAGCGTGACGTCGGGGTACCGATCGAGAAATTCCCGCACCTTGTCTGCGGTGAGGCGGACCGTGAAATCGATGGGAGCCGCGATGCGCAAGGGGCCATTGGGCCGGGACGGCGCCGTCTGCGCCAGCTGCGTTGCCATGGCGATTTCATTCATCCCCCGGCTGCATTGTTCGAAGTAGCGCTGTCCCTCTTCCGTCAGCACCAGCGTCCGGGTGGTGCGATTGATCAATTTGATGCCCAGCTCTTTCTCCAGCGCGGCAATGCTGCGGGAGGTAGACGACTTCGGCATTTCCAGCGCGTTCGCCGCCGCCGTGAAGCTGCCCGTTTTCGCGACCTCGAGGAAAACGCGGACGTGATGAATCAGGTGGGGTTTCATGACGATCTTGATTGTTCCTTGTTGGGAACAATGTTATCCGGAAAAGCTATTTGTGGAACGAACCGGCCTCAATAGAATGGCTGCGGCGTAACGATCCGGTGCCTGTACGGCCTTGAGAGATCACCGCCCAAGAACAAGGAGACAGCATGTTCGAAGAGCAACTTGTCCGCGTACTGGCGATTTCCGCCTTGCTGGGCTTGATGGGGATAGCGGGTTGCGGAGGAGACGGCAGTGCGCCGGCCGCCGCGCCGGCAGAGACTTTCGCGGCCGCCACCAGCTGTGAAAGCCTCCGGAGCCTTCGGCTTCAGAACGTCGAGATCACCGCCGCCCAGGCCGTGCCTGCGGGGACTTACCAACCGGCTGGAAGCACCTCGGCTTTCGGCAACCTTCCCGCATTCTGCAGGGTGACCGCCAGTCTGGCGCCGGTACCGGGGTCCAGGATCGGCGTCGAGCTATGGCTGCCCGCTGCGTCGTGGAATGGCCGGTACCAGCAGTTGGGGCAGAACGGCTGGGGCACGGCGTTCTCATCCTACTGGGGCTCGATGGCGCCTCATCTCCGGAACGGCTACGCCATCGCCATCACCGACGGAGGGCACGCCGCGACCGCCGTCACCGATGCCACGTGGGCGATCGGCTTTCCGGAGCGCATCGTTGATTTCGCGTATCGCGCCACGCATGAGACGGCGGTCGCGTCCAAGGCGATCATCAAGGGGTTCTATGGGAAGTCCGCGGTCTACTCCTATTTCAATGGCGCTTCGACCGGGGGCAGAGATGGCCTGATGTCGGCGCAGAAATTCCCGACGGACTTCAATGGCGTGCTTGCCGGCTCGGCGCTGATCAACTGGACCCGCGTGGCGACGCAGAAGCTCTACGCGAGTCAACAGTTGCTGAAGGCCGGGATCCAGGGCGCGGCGGGCGCCTCCTTGCTGGATCTGGCAAGGAAATCGGCCATCGCCGCGTGCGATGCCGACGACGGCATTTCCGACGGCATCTTGCGGGATCCGCGCTCCTGCCGATGGGATCCTCACGCGCTTCTGTGCCATGCCGGCCAAGACTCATCGAGCTGCCTGACCAGCCTGCAAGCCGATGCGCTGACGACAGTCCTGTCCCCGTTGCGCGACCCGGTCACGCTCGAATATCTGTACCCGGGGTACCTGCATGGGTTCGAAAACGACTGGACAGGGTTTGGCTACGTGAATGGCACGCCTGCACACGCGGCCACGGTCTACAAGATCGCGCTGGGGCAGCCCGATTGGGATGCTTCCACGTTCGACGTTCACTCTGACCTGCCCCTGGTCGAGGCCACGCTCGGCTTCATGAACGCCGACCAGCAGGCTGACTTGAGCGCGTTCAGGCAGGCCGGGGGCAAGCTCATCCAGTATCACGGCTGGCAAGACGCGGTGACGATGCCGGAACGCATCGTCCAGTACTACGAGGAGGTCCGGAACCGCACGACAGGTGGCGACCTTGCCGCGGAGCAAAGCTTCTATCGCCTGTTCATGATGTCAGGGGTCGGGCACGGAGGCGCCGGCGAAGGTGCGTGGCACTTCGGGGCGATTGCGCAGCAGGCCGTGGCGGGCGATGCCGAACATGACGCCGTCCTGGCACTGCGCAATTGGGTGGAGAAGGGTGCCGCGCCAGAAAAATTCGTTGCGACGAAGTTCCAGGACGGCGACGTCACCAAGCCGGTGATGTTGCAGCGCCTGATGTGTCCGTACCCCCGTCAGGCTGTCTACAGGGGCAGTGGCGAAACGCAGTCGGCCGACAGCTTCTACTGCGGCTAGACCGGGGATCGTCCGTATTCATCAACTTTTCAGGGCATAGGCAAATGATAAAGAGACGAACATTCCTGGGCATGTCCTCGCTGTTGGCCGTCCCGCTGATCTCGCGCGCGAATGATTACCCGCGGATGCCGATCAACCTGGTGACCCCGCTCGCGGCGGGGGATGCCGCGGACCGCGCGGCGCGCCTGATCGGGCAGGAACTCTCGAAGTTGCTGGGCGTTGCCGTCACGGTCATGAACCGCCCGGGCGCCGGCGGTTCGCTGGGGACCCAAGCCGTCATCCGGGCGCCCAAGGATGGATATACCTTGCTCTACGCACAGAACAGCCCGCTGACCATCCGGCGCGTGATCGATCCCGAGGCGGCCAACTACGATCCATTGACGGACCTGACGCCACTGGCGCTGACGACCAGAAGCCCGTCGGTACTGGTGGTCCATAAAGACGCGCCTTTCAAGACCATCAAGGAAATGGTCGACCTCGCACGACAGCGTTCCGGCGGCATCAACATCGGGAATGCCGGACCCGGATCCGTCGGCGAGATAAGCGTCCAGTTGATGAATGCGGCGGTGGGCGCGCCGTTGAACTCGGTGAACTACAAGGGCGCGGCGCCCGCCGTGACCGACCTGCTCGGCGGCTACATCGATGCGGTGATCCTTGCGCTGGGCGCCGTAAGCGCCCATATCCGCAGCGGATCGTTGCGCGCTTTGGCGATCTCGTCGCCGTTCCCGGATTTCCCCGCCATCCCGACGCTGCGCAAGCTCGGATACAACGCCGATCTCCTGGGCGTATGGTTCGGCTTTTTCATGCCCGCCGGCGTTCCCGGGCACGTCATCGACACCTTGCTTCCCGCGCTGGAACAGGCGGCACGCAGCCCCGCCATCTCGGCGCAATTGCTTCCATCGGGCATGACGCAGGAATGGGGATCCCGCCAGGCGCTGGCCGAGGAAATTGCCACCGAGTATCGATCCATCAAGGAGCTGCTCGGTCCCACTTCAAAGAACGGAAAATGAAGGATCAGTGATGTCGAAAAGCATTCAGGTAGCCATTGTGGGTGGTGGCATCGGCGGGCTCGCCGCCGCAGTGGCGTTGTCTCATCGGGGAATCCGGGTCGCGGTCTATGAACAGTCGAGCGTGCTGCGGGAAGTCGGCGCAGGCCTCTTTGTCTATCCCAACAGCCTGAGGCAGCTCGAGCGGATCGGCCTGGGCGAAGCCCTGGCCCGGGTCGGCGCCAGGGTGGGCCAGGGGTCGGAGTATTACCGCATGGACGGTTCGGTCGTCGGCAAGATACTGACCACCGACTCGAGCGGCTGGAACGGGATGTATGGCATGCATCGCGCCGATCTCCTGAAGGTATTGGAGGATGCGATGCCCGCGGGGTCCATACATACCGGTCATCGGTGCATCGGCTTCAGCCAGGATGAAGCGGGGGCAAGCCTGACCTTCGACAACGGCCACGTCGCGCGTGCGGACGTCGTGATCGGGGCCGATGGCATCAATTCGGTCTTGCAGAAATACGTCGTGGAACCGTCGGCCCCTGAATACGCGGGATTCCGGGCATACCGGGGCTTGATCTCCTCTGACCGGATTCCCGAATGGAGACGGGAGGCACACCAGGTCTGGATGGGGGACGGCAAGCATTTCATGGTGTTCCCGGTCCGCCGAGGCGAAATGGTGAACTACGTCGGCTTCGTCCCGACAACGAGCGAGACGGTGGAATCCTGGTCCGCCGTTGGCGACCGCGATGAGCTCGCCGCGTCATTCGCCGGCTGGGACCCGCGCGTGACCGGATTGCTCGCCAAGGTCGAAACGTGTTTCTGGTGGGGACTGTTCGACCGCAAGCCGCTCGAGAAATGGGTGAACGGACGCCTGGCATTGCTTGGCGATGCGGCTCATCCGATGCTTCCCCACCTGGGGCAAGGCGCGAACCAGGCCATCGAAGATGGAACGGCCCTGGCGGTCCTGCTGCAAGGATGCGCCGATGGCGACTCGGTTCACGACGCGCTGAAGCGCTATGAGGCGCTGCGGCGGCCCCGTACCGCCATGGTGCAGGCGGAAGCCCGGAAGAATGGCTTGCGCTACGACTCCAAGTACGCGGATCTCGGACAGCGCGACCGGGAGATCGCCAACTCTTCGACGTTGCGCAAGTCGCTGTATGACTACGATATCGAGAAGGAGGCCATCGAGCTGCTCCGCCTCGGCCCTGTTTCTGCGTAGGCTCCGATCCTCGCCCGGGTCAGCCGCCCCGTACGAATTTAGCAGGCCTATTCGAGCATTAAGAAATGGTCGCTTGGTGGCCGGGGCTTCGCGCCATAGCATGGCTCATCACTATGTTGGCGCGAATCTGAAGCATGGTCGGGAACTCGTTCGGCTGTACCGTCATGGCGACGATGGCGGTGAAGAATGTACTGGTCCGCCTGTTGCCCCGCCTGGAGGAAGCGGCCGGGCGAGCCGTGACGCTGCGTATGGGCACCATAGCCGGCCTCCAGTCGGAAATCGAATGGGGCGCGGAATTCGACGTGGCGACCTGGATCAACGGGGCTTGCCGGGGGTAAGCGTGCTGACGACCGAGTTCCGCGATGCCTTTGCCAAGCAATGCGCGGCAATTGGTTTCGAAGGGGCGTCGCTTTACGTGCCGCACCCCATGCAGAACCGCACGACCGTGGAGCTGCATCGACTCGCGGAAGAGTCGTTCGAAAGCATTCTTGCAAGCCTGACCGCCAGCGCCGAGCAGGCGTGCGTATCCGCATCCGGCGCCTAAGGCCGCGTACAGGCGGGCGCGGGGTCGGCCCTTGCTCGCCGGCGCGCTCCTGCCTTGCGCCGCCAGACCAGGACGCCCGTCGCGCTCAGCATGGCGACCATCAGCCCAACGACCGTAACGAGCGCTTGAAGCGGCCAACCCCACCGCGCAGCCATGTGCAGGCCGGCCAGCCAACTGGTGATCGTGTCGCCGCTGGCGGCGCCGGTGGGAAACCAGGACAGGCGAAGCTCGCCCGTGTTGCCATCGAAGGCGACGACGGTACGGCCCACGCGTTCGCGCACGTCCAGGCTGCTGCGCACGTAGTAGCTGAACAGCGCGCGCCGCGGATCGTAGTACAGCAGGTCTTCGCGCTGGATGGAGAATCCCTTCGCCGACGCTTGTTCTTCCATCAACCTCCGGCCGGTCTCCAGGGCTTGTTGCCAGCTAAGACCGGGCTGGTCCTGGGGCGCCGTCAGTGTCGGCTGCGAACGCGTATCGGCCTGGAACGACAGGCCGCCGCGTGCCATGACCGCATCGTAGGCCGGTGTCAGGTTGAACGCCACGCTGCTCCACGCGAATACGAAGAGCATGGCCCAGATCCACAGGCCGCCCGCCCGATGCAGGTCGAACGTGAGTTTGTAGCTGCCGCCTTGCCAGCGTACCCACCACGCAGGCATCCATCGCCGCAGCCAGGATTTGCCGGCCATTCCGCCGGCCCGCCGCGGCGAGGCCGAAGCGGCCGGCAGGGTCAGCCACAGGCCGACGAAGCAGTCCACCGTCCAGAGCAGCGCCGCGGCGCCCAGCATCAGCGTGCCCGCCAGGCCCAGCGCCAGCGAATGGTGCAGGCGATAGATGAAGGGCATGACGTACCGGGCGCCAGGTGCGGCCTGCCCCAGGACACGGTCGCCGAGCACCTGGCCGGTATAGGGCTGGACCAGCACCTGCGCCACCGGCGGGACAGGCTTGCCGGTATCGTCAGGACCGGGCGCGACAAAGAAGACCGCCGAGCGGCCTGGAGGTTGGCTCAACGGTACATGGTTGACCCGCCGGTGCGGATACGCCTGCGCCACCCGTGCGCGCAGCGCCAGGGCATCCAGCGGCTGCGCGGCGCCGGGAGACGGGTGCGCCGTCAACAGCCGTGGTGCGAGCAAGGCATCCAGCTCGTCGTACCAGGCCAGCAGCGCACCGGTCAGGCCCGCGACCAGCAGGAAGCCCGCGGCCACCAGTCCGATCCAGCGGTGCAGCCGCGCGATTGCCGGCCGTAAGCGCATGCCGGGCTCAGAAGTCGATCGTGGCCGAGAGGTAGACCGTGCGCGGCGCCGACAGGACGATGCCGCCGGATCCCGCGCTTCCTTCCCAGTAGCTGCTGTTGGCCAGGTTCAGCACGTTCGCGCGCAGGGTGACGGGGTACCCGAGCGCCCGCGTCCGGTAGCGCGCGCCGGCGTCCCAGCGGGTCCAGCCGGGCAGCCGCAGGGTGTTGGCCGCATTGACGTATTGCTTGCCGGTGGCGAGCACGCGCGTGGTCAGCGTCAGGCCGGGCAGGAAGGGGGCGTCCCACTCCAGGCCGACGTTGGCGATCCAGCGCGGCGCCACGATGGCGTCCTTGCCGTCGTTGGTACCGCCCTGCGTGCGCATCTGCTTGGCCTGCAGGTAGGTCATGCCCCCCAGCAGCCGCACGCCGCGCGCCAGTTCGCCGAAGGCGCTGAGTTCCATCCCCCGGTTGCGCTGTTCCCCGTCCATCACGTAGCGATAGGCCAGCGGCGTGCTGCCGGGCACGGTGATCGCGTTGGGCTGCTTGAGCTCGAAGAGGGATACGGTGCCGATCACCCGTCCGAAGTCGATCTTGGCGCCCAGTTCCTTCTGCTTGGTCTTGACCGGCGGAAAGGTCTCTCCGCTGTTCTCGGCATCGGCCGGTGCGGTGGCGCCGGGGCTCAGCCCTTCGATGTAGTTGGCATACAGCGAGACGTGGTTCCAGGGCTTGACCACCAGGCCGACAGCGGGCGAGTTGACCGTGCGTTCGTAGCCGGAAGTGCGCGGATTCACGGGCGCGGTGGCGGCATAGTTGTCCACGCTGATCTTCTGCCGGCGCACGCCCAGAATGAGCCGCACCGCATCGTCGTTCCAGGAAATGCTGTCCGAGATGCCCACCGACGACAACTGCGTTTCCGAGGCCTTGCGGGTATCCAGAAAGCCCGCGAACGGCGCGCCGGCTTGCAGCGGGTCCGGGATCCTGGCGGGGTTGTACAGGTTGGAGGCGGTACCCGCCCATTGTGCAAATCCGTAACCGGCCGTGGTGTCCAGCGAGGATGCCGCCACGTTGATTTCGTGCAGGGCGTTCAGCGCCTCGAACTTCATCCGGGCGCCCGCCAGGAACGATTTGGACTTGGATGTTTCCGGATAGTTGACGGGCGAAGTGGCAAGATCACCCGCCGGGTTGAGGATGCGAGACTCGGTGCGGTAGTTGCTGTGGCGGTGGTCGCGCGCGCCAGCGGCGCCGTAGACCATGAGCGACGACGACACGTCGAACTCCACTTGCGCGACCTGGTAGTCGTCCACATACTTGCGCCGTTCCCAGTCCTGGGCGAAGCGCGCGCCGGTCTTCGGCGCGGCGGGCACGGCCGTGAGCGCGGGCGCCAGGCGATAGCCCACGGACGCGGCGCGCGCGTCGTCGGACTGGTATCCGAGATCCAGCGAGGCGCGAAGCCGCTCGCCCCGGTAGTCCAGGCCCAGCGACGCCGCGCCCAGCTTGACCGATTGTCCCGACGTCGCGGTGTCTCCGCTGCGATAGACGCCATTGGCCCGCACGCCGAACTGATTCTGTTCGCCGAATCGCCGGCCCAGGTCCACATGCGTTCCCCACAGCGAATCAGAGGCATAGCTGCCCGTCAGCCGCGTGATGGGCGCGTCGGTCGCGCGCTTGGGTACCACGTTGATGGCTCCGCCCACTCCACCGCTGGGGGCCATGCCTGTCAACAGCGCGCTGGGACCCTTGAGCACCTCCACGCGTTCTACCGTTTCCAGCGACAGCGTGCCATAGGGCAGGACGCCGTACAGGCCATTGAGAGAGATATCGCGGTTGCCCAGTCCGAAGCCGCGCAGGAAGAAGTTGTCGCCGCCGCCCACGCTGGTATTGCGCCCGCGCGAACTCATGCGCACGGCGGGGTCGTTGTCCAGGACATCGGCCAGGGTGGCTGACTGCTGGTTCTGCATCAGTTCGCTGGTGTAGCTTGCCACATTGAAGGGCGTGTCCATCACGTCCTGATTGCCCAGCAGGCCCAGCCGGCCGCCGCGCGCGACCTGTCCGCCGGCGTACGGCGGCGGAAGTTCGGCTTCGGATTCGCCGCGCGCCGTCACGGTGATGGTCGGCAGCATCGTATCGCTGGTCGATGGCAGGAGCGGCGCGGCGCGCAGGACATAGCCACCGCCGGCCGTGGTCACGGCTTCCAGCCCCGAGCCGGCCAGCAGATGCGCCAGGCCGTCGCGCACGCCGAAATTGCCCGACAGGCCCCGGCTGGTCTTGCCGGCGGTGAGCGAGCCGTCGATCGACAGCGTGATACCCGCGGCGGCGGCGAAGCGATTGAGTGCCTGGTCCAGCGTGCCCGAGGGAATCTCGTGCCGAAGTACCGCATCGCCTTGCGCCGCGGCCTGGGCCCGGGTCGCGGCGGGCAGTGCCAGGGTGCCCGCCGCCAGGCAGAGCATCAGCGCCGCGCGCGCCAGCGGCGTGCGCGGGCAAGAGGGCGGGGTATGGGGTCGGCTGCGGTGGCGCGGATGCATGGTTTTCCTTTCCGAGGGGAGCGTTGCGGCCTCGTATCTGCGCGAGGGCCTTTCCTGGTATCCCGGATGAAAAGGAAAAAGTGCTACGGCAAGCGGAAAAAACTCGATGCGGTTTCTAGCCTGCCCGCGCGCGGACCGTCACCCAGTATCGCGTCACGCTGTCGATGCGCACTGGCAGGGCATGGGCCAGGGTCGACAAGGCCAGGTCCGTGTCGTCGAGCGGGTACACGCCGGAGACGACGAGGTCCTGCACCGCCGGGTCGCAGCGCAGCAGGCCGCTGCGATAGCGGCCCAATTCAGCCAGGAAGTCCCGCAAGCGCATGCGTTCGGCTACCAGCCGTCCATGTGTCCAGGCTGAATCCCCGGGCAGGGATGCCACCGGCGATTCCACCGCCGTCGCGGAGAACCATGCACGCTGTCCCGCTTCAAGTCGTACCGGGCTCGCAGCGGTCAGGCGCGGCTGGATCCGCACTGCGCCTTCGTCCACCGACGCCATCGATCTGCCGTCGGACAGCCGCACGGTGAACCGCGTGCCGATTGCCTGTACGGCCCCGTGCTGGGTATGCACGGTGAAAGGGCGGGAGGCAAGACCCTCGGCGCCGAGCGGGTCCGGCGCCGTCGCGATGAAGACCTCGCCGGCGCGCAGGAGCACGTCGCGCGCCTGCGTCGTGAACCGCAGGTCGATCGCGCTGTCGGTGTTGAGCACCAGGCGCGTGCCGTCGGGTAGCAGCAGGTCCCGCCGTTCGCCGCGGCCCGTCCGATGCTCGGCCAGCATGGATTGCACCGGTGCCGTGTTTCGCGCCGCGTAGGCGGCCACGCCTGCTGTCGCGAACAGGCCTACGGTCCGCAACAGGGTGCGGCGGGTGGAGGCGCTACGCGCGGCATCCGCCGCGCGTAGCGCCTCGCCTTCCACCGGTCCGGTCAGCGACCGGACGCGCTGGCCGGTGCGCTGTACCTGGCTCCAGGCCCGTGCATGGTCGGTGTCCTGCGCCAGCCAGCGGTCGAATGCGGCGCGCTCGCGCGGCGTGACTTCGCCCGACCAGAATGTCACCTGCCATTCCAGCGCGCGCTGCACCGCGGACTCCGGGACGCCGGAAGATTCCGGGGCCGGTGTAGCATGCGCGGCACTCACTGCTTGTTCCCACCTTCCGCGGCCAGCATCGCTGCGTGCAGGGATTGCGCCGACCGCAGCATGTACTTGCGCACCGTGGCGAAAGAAATGCCCAGGCTCTTGGCGATCTGGGAATACGTGAGTCCGTCGAGTTGCGACAGCAGGAACGTCTGGCGTACCTTGGCCGGCAGCGCGCCCAGTGCGCGGTCCACCAGCAGCAGTTCCTCGATGATCAGCGCCCGTTGTTCAGCCGAGGGGGCCTGCGCCTGAGGCCGGTGCGCCAGGGCCTCCAGATAGGCGGCTTCCACCAGGCGCCGGCGGTGGAGGTCGATCACCAGTCCTTTGGCGACCTGCGTCAGGTGGGCGCGCGATTGGTCGGCCTCCGGCGTTCTTCCCGTCAGCAGGATGCGCAGAAAGGTGTCATGCGCCAGGTCGGCCGCATCCCCCGCGTGGCCCACGCGCCGGCGCAGCCAGCCCTGCAGCCAGCCGTGGTGGTCGCTGTACAGGGTGTGGAACTTGACGGTGGTGTCGCCGGAGGGCATGTGGGGCCTGCGCGGGGTGGAGCATATTGATGCGAACGATTCTCATTATATGCGTTGACCTGATTATGGCAATAAAGATGGCTCGACATCCGGCCCCAGCATCCCATCCGCAATTCTCCGCGCGGTATTGACCGAGTCGGTCATGCCAAGATGACCGTGTCCCACGGCCAGCCAGAGACCTGGCTCGATGGCCGGGCCGATGACGGGCAGCGAATCGGGCATGCAGGGACGATGGCCCATCCAGTGTGTAGCCGTTGCGTTAGCCAGTCCGTCGAAGGTTTCGCGTACGATGCGTTCGAGCAGGCGCGCGCGGCGCATGTCCGGGGGACGGTCGAGGCCCGCGATCTCGACCGTGCCGCCTACCCGCAGTCCGTCCTCCATCGGGGCCAGGAATATCTTGCGGTCGGCCAGCACCACCGAGCGCGAGACCAGCCCGGCACAGCCCGAGAACTGTGCGTGATAGCCGCGCTGGCTCTCCAGCGGCAGCCGGATGCCGAGCGGCTCCAGCAGGCGCGTGGACCATGCGCCGGCGGCCACCACCACCCGGGAAAAATGTTCGCCACCTCGTCCGGAATTCAGCTCCCATCCGTCGCCGTCGCGCTTGAGCGCCCGCACCTCGTCGCGCCGTACCTCGCCGCCGCGCGCGGCGAACGCCCGCACGATGGCCTGGACATAGCGCAGCGGATTGAGGATGGTTCCGTCGTCGGGCAGGAATACGCCAACCGTGTAGCGCTTGCCCACATGCGGTTCCAGTTCCAGGATGCCGGGACGGTCGAGCAGCGTGAAGGGCAAGCCGTGCGAGGCGCGCAGCCGCCACGCGGCTTCGTCCTGGGCGTGGGCATGGCTGTCGGGATAGAGGTGAAGCTGGCCGCGCTGAAGGATGAGTTCCGGGACGCCGACTTCGCGGGCAAGGGCCTGGTGCGCCGCGACGGCGCCGGCGTGCAGGCGTGCCAGCGTGCGCGACGCTTCCGCGACCTTGGCGGCGCGGGCCGACGCCAGGAACCTGAGCAGCCAGGGCAGCGCTCGAGGCAGGTAGCCCAGGGGAAGGAATAGCGGGCTTTCGGGATCGCGCAGCATGCTGGGCAGCGAGGCCAGGATGCCGGGCATGGCCAGCGGGGCGACGGAACTCATGCTGATCGCGCCCAGGTTGCCGAAGCTGCAACCGCGGCCCGGCTCGTCACGGTCGATCAGCACGACGTCGGCGCCACGTCGGCGCAAGGCATGAGCGATACATGCGCCGACGATGCCCGCGCCTATCACGGCGATACGCTGTTCCGGGCCGGGCGATGGGGTTGCCGCTATCCGCATATCTCGCGGAATACGCGCATGTAGTTCGCGCCGACGATCTTGACGACGGTGGATTCGGCCATGCCCCGGCGCAGCATGGCGGCGGTCAGGTTGGGCCACTTGTCCCAGGTTTCCAGGTCCAGCGTCTGCGCGTTCGGATCGAAGCGGTCCTGCGGGCGCCAGCCCACCCAGTTGAAGCTGCCGCTCTCGGGCCGGATCATCGACGGCGTCCAGGCCAGTGCGTTGTAGTAGGGCTTGCCCCAGTCGGTACCGACGCCGACGTGATCCTCGCCCATTACATTGACCAGGTGCTGGAGGTGGTCGACGACGGTGTCGAGCGTGGCCCAGCTGCGCGGCTTGCCGTGTTTCTCGGCTCGGCCGTCGCCTTCGGCCGGCAGGATGAAGGCCGGCAGCACCACCACGCCGGCGTAGCCCCCGCCGTCGGCGATGCCCTTCAGTACGTCGTCGGGCAGGCCTCGGGGGTGGCCGCTGAGCGCGCGGGCGGCGGTGTGGGTGGCCACGATCGGCGCCCTGGACGCGGCCACCGCGTCGCGCGCGGTGTTCGCGCTGGCGTGCGAGAGATCGACCATCATGCGCCGCGCATTCATCCTCTCGACCAGCGCGGCGCCGAAGCGGCTCAGGCCGCCGTCGTTCGTCTCCAGGCAGCCGTCGGCGAAGCGGGTACGCAGGTTGTACGTGAGCTGCATGCTGCGCACGCCGAGTTCGTGCAGGACTTCCACCCGGCCGAGGTCGGCCCCGACGGGCTCGGCGTTCTGCAGGTTGTACATGACGGCGTGCCGGCCGTCGCGGTGCGCGGCCTCGAGTTGCGCGGCGTTGGTGGCCAGCGTCACCTGTCCACCCAGCGAGGCCATGAGCGTTTCGGCGCGCCGCGCGCTGGCGATCGTCGCATCCAGGGCAGTGTCGGGCGGACCGGATGCGTACAAGGTGTAGTTGCATGCCGTGACACCCGAGCGCCACCAGTACGAAAGATAGGTTTCGCGCGTTTCGGGATCCTGCGCGCACTGGGCGATGAGGTGTTCGGCCATGGCCTTCTTGATGGCGGGGCGCGAGCCGCCCTGGGCCTGCAAGGCCTTGCCGATCTCGATCATGGCGGGCGTCAGCGCCCATTCGTCGACGAAGCTGGGCGCGAGCGAGTCGATGACGATGTGCTCGGCGTGGATGCGGCGGGCGGTCTCTTCCGCTTGCGCCGCCGTGGGTGTCGGTCTGTTCATGGTTGCCCCGCGTGTCATTGCGGCTGGATGCCGGCCAGGGAGACCAGCTCTTTGAGCTTCGCGATGTCCTGCTTGATGATCGCCGCATACTCCTCCGGCGTGCCTCCCAGTGGGCGGGCGCCCGCCGCCTGCATCTGCCGGATCGTCTCGGGCGATTTCAGGATCGCGTTGATCTCGCGATTGAGCCGATCCACGACGTTGCGCGGAACGTTGGCCGTGGTGAGCACTCCCTGCCAGCTCCTGACCGCGTAGCCCGGCAGGCCCGTTTCGTCGCAGGTGGGGGCATCGGGCAGCAGCGCGCTGCGTCGGACGTCGCCCAGGCAGACCACCTTGAGGCTGCCGTTCCTCAGGTAAGGCAGGTAGGCGGTGACGGCGTCGATGGTGACCTTGACCTCGCCGGAAACGATGTCGCGTATGGCTTCGCCGGTGCCTTTGTAGGGCACGTGATTGACCTGGATGCCGGCCATGCTGGTGAAC
Organism: Pigmentiphaga sp. NML030171; assembly: GCF_002188635.1. Taxonomy (GTDB): domain Bacteria; phylum Pseudomonadota; class Gammaproteobacteria; order Burkholderiales; family Burkholderiaceae_B; genus Pigmentiphaga; species Pigmentiphaga daeguensis. Next base: position 21,018 of record NZ_NINX01000007.1, read on the forward strand.
AGGACCTGCGCCATGTGGCTGGACGAGCCGATACCGGTCGAAGCCATGCTGACGCCGCCCGGGCTCGCCTTGGCGTAGGCGATGAACTCGGCGGCGCCGCGCACGGGCAGGGACGGATGGGCGATCAGCGCATTGAGCGTGGTGGTCACCGTGGTGATGGGCTGGAAATCGGCCACCGGATCGAAGGGCAGCGATTTGTAGAGCGCGGCATTGATGGCGTGGGCCGCCGAGGTGTAAAGAAGGGTATAGCCATCGGCGGAAGCCTTCGCCACGGCACTGGCCGCGATGCTGCCGCCCGCACCGGGACGGTTCTCCACCACGACCGACTGCCCGAGCCGCTCGGACAACTGCAGCGCGATCATGCGTGCGGACAGGTCGGTGGCGCCGCCCGCCGAGAACCCAACCAGCATGCGGATCGGCCGGCCGGGGTAGTCGTCGGCCGCGCCCGCGCGGGGCGCGAAGGCCAGCCCGCCCGCCAGGACGGCGGCCAACGGCGCCCCCAGAGAGAACTTCAAGCCCCACGCTGTTGCATGTTTCATGATTCTTCCCCCGGTTTCGAGCACTATCATTTCCGCGGATGCGCTACTGTCCCCAGCATACAGACGCCGAAATCCGCGATCCAATCCTGTTTTTCTCTGAACCCATAAAAATCGCCTATACCCGATTCCGCCATGTTCAAAGTGCGTCAGCTCGAGGCTTTCCACGCAGTGATGGTCGCGGGAACCGTGACGGGGGCCGCCGTGCGGCTCGGGTTGTCGCAGCCCGCCATCAGTACCCTGATCGCGGGGCTGGAGTCCGATCTCGGCTTCAGCCTGTTCGTGCGCGAAAAAAGCCGCCTGCAGCCCACCGAAGAGGCCAAGTATCTCCACGGCGCGGTGGTGGGCGCGCTTCAAGGGCTGGACGGCATAGCGCAGCTCGCGGCAGATATCCGCGATGCGAAGGCGGGCAGCTTGCGGATCGCGGCGCTTCCCATGCTGGCGCTCGAATTCCTGCCGCGCGTCGCCGCCCACTTCCTGCGGGACTACCCGGGCGTCAACGTCACCTTGCAGGCACGCAGCTCACCCACGGTCGTGACCCTGGTCACCACCCAGCAGTTCGACATCGGATTCTCGGAGACGGCGTATGACCCAGGATGGGTCGACGCCGAAAAGCTCCGCCTGCGCTGCGTCTGTGTCCTGCCCGCACAGCATCCGCTGGCGGGAAAGGATGTCATCCGTCCGGCCGACCTGAGCGGACTGCCCATCGTGACAGCGCCGCGCGACCACATCCGCACGCAGCGCCTGCAGGAGCTGTTCGCCGAAAATGGCGCCACCCTGTCCATCAAGGTCGAGACGCCGCTGTTCGCGTCGATGTGCGCGTTCGTGGCAGAAGGCGTGGGCTACAGCATTGTCGATCCCGTCACTGCCCACGATTTTTCAGGCCGGGGCCTGGTTGCGCGCCGGTTCGAGCCGGCGTTCTTCAATGACTTCGCGATGCTGTTTCCGGCGGGAAAACCCCGGTCGCTGGTCACGCAGGCGTTCGTGCGGCTGGTTGCCGAATTCCTGAAGGACTATGACTAGTGTCTTGTCCTGCGTCCGGCGGTTGTTGCTCAGCCGAGTAACCAAACCGACATATCCGCCTGTCACCATGCGCGGTCCGAGAATGCTTTCCAGTTCGTGCGGATGCGATCAATCTTTCCAATCTCCCTCGGGACGGGACGCAAAGGCCGGCCAGAATGCGTGCCATGGCTGCGGGGTTGATCGGTTCCGGACTGATGGCCTGGGGAGCATGCGGGTCCGATCCAGCCTCGGGCGCCGAGTCGCCACGCGTTTTCTCTCCTGAGGATTCGAGTTCCGCCCAGCCCGCGGCGGACCGGGCACAGGCTGTGTTCGAGTTCGACATTCCCGCGATGCCGCTGGCCGACGCGCTGCACCGCTATGCCTCGCTGACCCGCCGCGCCGCATTGGTTCGCAGCGAAACGGTTGCCGGCCGCAGGTCGTCGGCGGTGAAGGGGCGTTACACATCCGACGAAGGACTGGCGCGATTGCTGGCGGGAAGCGGTCTGGAGGCGGAAAGCATAGCGGACGGCCCCGCGGATGCATTCGTGCTGAAGCCCGTCCAGGGTCTGGCGTGGTCCATGGCGTCGGCGCTGAATCGTGCCGGCGACTATCCGGCCCGGGTCCAGGCGCGCTTGTGGGACGCCTTGTGCGATTCGCCCGCGACCATGCCTGGCGCGTATCGTGCCTTGCTGCGGTTCCGGATCGACGGCCAGGGGCGGGTAGGGGCGGTCCAACTGCTGGAATCGACGGGAGACGCGGTGCGCGACCGGGCGGTGCGCAGTGCGATCGGCCTGGTGCGGATGGAGATGCCGCCGCCGTCCGGCATGCCGCAGCCGTTGACCATGATCGTGCTGCCGAACGATCCCGGCGATCCGGCCGGCTGGCGGCACTGCGGAGCGCCCTGACCATGTCCCAGGGCGCGCAACCCATTCTGCTGGATTACCTGACCAAGCGTTACGGCGAACTGAAATTGCGGCTGGCGCGCGTACTGCGCAATGCCGATCTGGCCGGCGATGCGTTGCAGGACACCTGGCTGCGGTTGAACAGCGAGAAGTCCGGCGGCATCGGGTCGGTGCAGAGTCCGAGGGCGTATCTGATGCGCATGGCGGCCAACGCGGCGGTGGACATCCAGCGCCGGCATGGCCAGTCGTTGCCGCATGAGGAGGTCAGCGCCCTGCTGGAGCTGGCGGATCCGGCGCCCGGCCCGGCCGAACAGGCCGAGGCGCGCTCCGACCTTGCCGCCTTGGTCGCTATGTTGAACCGTCTGCCCAGCCGGCAGCGCGAAGTCATCGTGCTGGTGCGCCTGGAAGGCATGGCGCAGAAGGAAGTGGCCCGGCGCCTGGGCGTGTCGCTGCGAACCGTGGAGATGGATCTGAAGCGCGCGCACGAATATCTGGATGCCCGGATGACAAATGAAAAATAGTTGCGGTTATGGCGGTCGTCAAACCGTCATAGTCGATCCATGGGAAATCCGGCCGGCGCTGGCCAGGACGGCCGGCACCCACGACAAGTTCATGCGATGAGACGCTCGACATCTTTCGACAGCTCTTCGGCCTCGGCCGACGCGATCCAGCGGCAGGCGCGCCTGTGGCTGCGCACGCTCGCGTCGGGCGACGTCAAGCCCTGGGATGCCGAGGCGTTCAAGCGATGGCTGCATGCCAGCCCGGCTCACCAGCAGGCATTCCGGGATGTCCGGCGGCGGTGGGACGAACTGGGCCCCGGGGTGGCGGAGATGCTGCGAACCAATGCCCAGGCCGCGGTCTTTCACGAGCGCACACTGCGTGTCCCGAGGCACGGCCGACGCGCGTTCCTGGGGGCCGCCGCGGGGGTGGCCGCGGCAGCTTCGGTGGCGGTGCTTTATCCGCCGGCGGGGGTGTGGCCGCCCTTTGGCGCATGGGGGGCCGATTTCCACACCGCCGCCGGTGAGCAGCAGGCCCTGAGCCTTGCACATGTCAACGTCACACTCAATACCCAGACGCGCATCCGGCAACAGGGCGCGGGTACCGGCATGCATGGCATCGAGCTGCTGGCGGGCGAGGCCGCCATCGATTTCGACGGCGCGGGCCGGGCCTTCACCGTGATGGCCGGTGCCGGCCGCAGCACGGCGCAGACGGGAAGCTTCGAGGTGCGCAACCTGAAGGGGCGGGTCTGCGTGACCTGCATCGCCGGGCTGGTCCGTATCGAGCATCCGGCCGGCGGCGCCATGTTGCAAGCGCGGACGCAGGCCGTCTATGACGAGACATCCTTGAGCGGAGTGGCCGCGGTCGATCCGGGCAACGTGTCCGCATGGCGCAGGGGGGAGCTGGTCTTCAACCATACCCGGCTGGGCGACGTGCTGGACGAGATCAACCGCTATCGCCCAGGGAAGATCATGTTGCTGAACGATGCGGCCGCACAGCGTCCGGTAACGGGCCGTTTCGTGATCGCGGCGCTCGACTCGGCGCTTTCCCAGCTTCAACACAATTTCGATTTGCACGCCCGTTCGCTGCCCGGCGGATTGCTGATTCTCAGCTGATCGAAAAAACCTGCGGTTTTTCCAAACCACGTTCCGTCTTAGCGCATCGGATCCGGAAACGCACCGGCGGATGGTGCGGGATTCGCGCGGATACGGCCGGCGGCGATGCCGCCGGCATGGCAATGGCTCAACTATTGGCGGGATCGGTCATGGGTACACGGGGGCGCGGCGACATGGGACGTGGGATGACACGCAAGGAGTGGCGGCACTTCAAGCCGGCGCCCGTGGCGCGCGCCATCGCCATGGCGTTGGCGGCGGGCGGCATGGTGGGAAGCGTCCAGGCGCAGCAGGCCTTCAGCCCCGCATGGTTCGCCGCCAAGGGGGCGGCGCAGGCCAACGCCGCGACGACCGGCCGCCTGCCCAACGGCGCGCCGGCATCCAGCCTGGCCGGCATCAATGCGGCGCAACGCGCCAATGCGCAGCGCTCGTACGAGAACCTGAACCTGGCCGCCCGCGCGATCGCGGCACAGCAGGCCGTGCAGGCAGCGGCGCGCGAGGCCGCATGGGGCCGGGGCCCGGACCTCGTCGACGGCTTGGGAGAGGGCGGCCTGAAGGTGGACGGGAACAGCCTGACCGCCGGCTGGCTCAACGCCCAGGCTCCCGTGCAGACGCAGTCGGCAGGCAGGACCGAAGTGGTCATCGGCCAGACCGCCGAGAAGGCGATCCTGAATTGGGAGACGTTCAACGTCGGCCGGAACACCACGGTCAGGTTCGACCAGCGTGGAGGCGCCCAGGCCGACGGCTCCAACACCTGGATCGCGCTGAACCGAGTGAACGATCCCAGCGGCCGCCCCAGCCAGATCGCCGGCCGGATCCAGGCCGAAGGCTCGGTCTATATCGTCAACCGCAACGGCATCCTGTTCACCGGCACGAGCCAGGTGAATACCCGCTCCCTGGTGGCCAGCTCGCTGCGGCTGACCGACGAACAGTTCAAGCTGGGCATCAACAATCCCCGGCGGATGAGCAACGGGGGCAACGATTTCGCCATTCCCCAGTTCGGCGAGTTCACCACCGAGCAGCCTGTCATCTATGGGCAGTCGGGGTACCAGCCCGGAGACGGCACGACACCGGACAAGCTGGGAACCATCGACCGCTTCGTGCCGGGAGCCCCGCCCGGCGAGGTCGTCGTCGAGGCGGGCGCCACGCTGGCCACAGGGCAGGGCGGCAAGCTGATGCTGTTCGCGCCCAAGGTGCGCAACGCCGGCGCTCTGTCGGCGCCCGACGGCCAGGTCATCCTGGCGGCAGGAGAGAATGTGTTCCTGGCCACGCCGCGCCTGGACGACCCCGCGGGCGTGCGCGGCCTGGACGTCGCCGTGTCGGCCGTGCCCGGCTGGGCGTTCACCGGCGGACAGGTCGCGGGAGCGCTGGGCCTGTCGCCGGTCTATGGCGATGCGCAGTTCGTGGCCGGCCTGCGCGATGTGGTCTTTCCCGAGATGGCCCAGCGCGCCGCGCAGGTGGGCTACGAGGTGGTCAACACCGGCAGCATCCGGTCCGACCGCGGCAACATCACGCTGCAGGCGCGCGACGTGCGGCAGCTTGGCGCGCTGACCGCGACGACCGCGCTCAACAATCGCAGCGGCTCCATCCTGCTGCGTGCCTGGGGGCTCGGCACGCACATGTATGCGGACGGCATGAACGAACTGGTGAACTGGTCGGCCGGCACGCTGACGCTCGGGCCGTCCAGCGTGACACAAGTTCTGCCCGATACATCCGACATCGGCGAGATCGAAGCCTCCGCGCTTGCCACCCGCTACCAGCCAGGACGGGTGGACCTGTATGGGCAGTTGATCGATCTCAAGCCGCAAGCGGGCGTGCTGGTGCCGGCCGGCACCATCAACATCGAGTCGGCGGTCAATCCCCTGTTCACCCAGCAGCCCTGGTACAAACCCGGCAGCGTGGGCGATGCCAGCCGGATCTACATCGACAGCGACGCGTTCTTGAGCGTGGCCGGCGTGAGGGACGTGCTGGTGCCCATGGCACGCAATTTCGTCGAGGTCGAGCTGCGCATCAACGAGTTGCGCGACTCCCCATTGCTGCGCGACTCGTGGCTGCGGGGGTCGAAGCTCATCGTCGACCGTCGCGCCAACGGCATCTTTACGGACGGTCCGATGGCCGGCGTCAATTGGGTGCAGAAAGACAACGGCAGCGGCCAGGTGGGCTACGTGCCGGGCGAGTGGATAGGCACGCCCCTGGGCGACGTCGCCGGCTGGGTGGGCGTGGGCAAGACAGACCTGGCAGAGCTGTCGGCCGATGCGGGCACCATCACGATGCGGGCAGGCGGCTCGGTCATCACCCGCGGCGGTTCGATGCTGGACATCTCGGGTGGCTCGGTGCGGTACACGGACGGTGTCAACACGGCGACCAAGCTGCTGGGGGCGGACGGCAGGCTCTACACCATGGACCGTGCGCTGCCCGATATCGGGTATGTGGGCATCGCGGGCCAGTACGCATCGTCCAGCCCGCGCTGGGGAGTCAAGGAGACCTGGCGCAGTCCGGTCATCGGCGCCAATGCGATGGAAGGGGGGTACGTCGAAGGCCGCAACGCGGGATCGGTCCAGGTCTTCGCCGGCGATGCGATGGTGCTGGAAGGCGAGGTCTGGGGCGGTACGATCATCGGCGATCGGCAACAGTCGGGTGGCAACGGCGGGGGCAGGCTCGAACTCGGAGGCGGCTCGGTCGAGGACAAACCCTGGTCGCCCGGCAAGATCGTCGTCAGCAACGATCCGCTGCGGCTGGGCGCGGACTTCGTCTCGACTTCGGCCCTGGGTGACGAGTTCTACATGGCCGACCCGTCGAAATCGCGCAAGCTGACACACCTGCTGGCCGATGGGCTCAGCCGCTCGGGCCTGGGCGAGATCGCCCTCAACATCGTCCGCGGCGATTTCGTCCTGGCCGCGGATGCGGTGCTGGAACTGTCGCCAGGGGCATCGTTGTTCGTGTCGGGGGGCGAAGGATCGACCTCGGACATCTACATCGATGGCACGATCCGGGCGCCGGGCGGATCCCTCCGGCTGGACTCCTCCGCGGGCCGGCTGTTCCTGGGCGCGGACAGCCGGCTGGATGCCGGCGGACAATGGGTCAACCGGTGGCGCGACGGTGCGATGCCGTCCGCATGGGCCATCGATGCCGGTACCGTCGACCTGGGCGTGGGCGAGCTGGTGGCCGCGCCCGGCGCGATCATCGACGTGTCCGGAGGCGGGCGAGTGGAAAGCGGTTCGCGGGGCGAGCCGATACTGCGGGCCGGCAACGCGGGAAGCGTGCGTCTGGGCGGCCTGCGCGCGGGCATGGACCTGGAGGCCCTGGACCTGCGGGCCTACGCGCTTGGAAACGCCGGCAGCCTGGCTCTGATGACGACGGACTCGGTCACGATCGGCGCGGTGGAACGGGATGATGCGGCACTGCACGTGCCGGCTTCGCTGTTTGCCCAGGATGGCTTCGGAAACGTGTCCATCTCTGTCATGTCCGACGGCGGCGACATTGTCATTCCCGAAGGTGCCGATATCGTGCAGGCCGCCGTGGGGCTCGATCTGGCGCTGCTCGACTACCATCGGCTGGCGACGGGAGAGCGCCTGGCGGACCACCTGCCTGCCACCATGCCGCGTCTGGAGCAGCGTGTGGCGCGCGGCGCGTCGGGCTTGTCCCTGGGTACCCGCGGCGGCGACATCGTGGTGGGCCAGGGCGCGCGCGTGCGCACCGAGGTGGGCGGCTCGCTGGCGCTGGCGGCCGGGGTCAACGGCGGTACCGTGGTGGTGGCGGGCCGGCTGGAGGCGCCTTCCGGCCGTATCGACCTGGCCGGCACGCAGGTGACGCTGTCCGCCGGCGGCGAACTGCTCGCGCGCGGCACGCCGGTGATCTATCGCGACGCGCGCGGCTGGCGCCGGGGCGAGGTGCGCGACGGCGGCGCCATTTCCATCAACACCGCCAGGCTGGCCCTGGCCCGGGGAGGGCTGGTGGACGTTTCGGGCGCCTCGGGAAGCATCGACGAGCCGTCGTACGGTCCATGGGGACCGCGCGATCCGCAGGCCGTCACGCTGGACAGCAACGGCGGCTCGATCTCGATCTCGGGAACCGGGCTGGTCGAAAGCACGCTGCGCGGGCTGGCAGGCGGGCCTCGCGCCGCCGGGGGGCGGCTGCGCTTCGACATGCAGGCGGCGAGCGGGCCCGACGGTTCCGCGGCGGAAAGGCTGCGGCAGGCGATGCAATGGATGGATCCCGACTGCTATGGCCTGGCCGGCAATGGCGTGTGCGACTACAGCAACTGGCAGGAAGCGCTGGACTTCGACTGGAGCCCGTTGATCGGCGGGGCCGCGCCTTTCGTGATTCCGTCCGCCCTGCTGGCTCATCTGGAAGACCGCAAGGAACTGGTGCTGTCCGAAGGGCTGCCGGCTCCCGCGCTCGAATCCGAACCGCTCGATCCGGCGGCATTCGGCCTGAGCGATGCGGCGCTCGATTTCTTCCGCGACAGCCTGCTTTACTCGGACCTGTTGCGGGAAGTGTTGCAGAGTCCCGGCAAGATCCACGCGCTGACCGTGAGGCCGGGCGCGTTCGCCGCCGGAGGATTCGCGGACCTGGCCCTGGTCAATTCAGTGCAGGGAGCCATCAGGCTGGATGGCGTGGACGTGTCGGCGAACCGATCCATGGTCTTGAGCGGGCAACTGGTGGGACACGAAGGGACCTCGTCGTCGCTGCGTGCGCCGCACATCGCCCTGAGCGCGATGGCCACGCCGGGCGGTTCCGCGCCGGTTGCGCAAGGCGGCGCGGGCCGGCTGGCGCTGAATGCGGAGCTGATCGATGTCGTGGCCGATGCCGCCGCGCTGGCGGCCGGCGGCGGCCGGGCCCGGATCACGGGATTCGGCGAGACCCGCTTCCGGGCCGGAGAGATCCGCCTGGGAAGCGCATTGCCGGAACAAATGACCGGTAACGAGGCGCTGCGGGTAGACCTGGACGTAGACGGCGACCTGGTGCTGGAGGCAGGCCAGGTCTATCCCGGCACGGCGATGACCGCCACGCTGCGCGCCGGCAACGCCATCCGGGTCGAGCGCCTGGGCGGCGACCTTCCGGTGCCGCTTTCGGCGGGCGGCACGCTACGTATCGAGGCTCCGGTCATCCAGCAGGACGGCGTGCTGCGCGCGCCATTGGGAACCATCGAGCTGGTTGCCGGCCAGCGTCTCGTCCTGGGCGCGGGCAGCCTGACCTCGGTCGCCGGGGCCGGTATCGCCGTTCCGTACGGAACCTTGTCTAACGACGAGCAGTGGCGGGACCCGACCAAAGCCGATGACGGGTCCAGCACATCGCAGGCCATGCTGGCCGTGCCGCCCGAAAAACGCATTTCGCTGCAGGCGCCCGACGTGGCGGTGGGCGCCGGGGCGGTGGTCGACATTTCCGGCGGCGGCGATCTGTATGCGTGGGAACACGTGCCCGGCCCGGGCGGATCGCACGACGTGCTGGCCATGCCCGGGATGTATGCGATCGTGCCCGATGCGCCGGGAGCGGCGCCATTCAGCGACCTGCCTGCGGGCGAGCGCGTATGGCTGGCCGGCGGGCCCGGCCTGGCGTCGGGCTGGTACACCCTTTTGCCGGCAAGGTACGCCCTGCTGCCTGGCGCCTTCGCGGTGCAGGCGACGGGTAGGTCGTGGTCCGGTCCGGACCGGCCAGGCTTCGAAACGCCTGACGGCAGCCTCGTCATGCAGGGGCGGCGGGGCAACGCGTATGACGGTTTCGAGCCCGTGACGGCGGCGGTCTGGCGAGTTCTGCCGGGCAGTACGGTGCGGCGCTACACGGAATACAACGAAGCGTTCGCCAACGAGTTCTTCTCGTCCGATGCCTTCAAGCTGACGCAGTACCGATTGACCGGCCAGGACATCGTGACGCCCCGCCTGCCCCGCGACGGCGGCGCCGTGGTGTTCAATGCCGGACAGACCCTGCTGCTGGACGGTTCCCTGCGCTCCGCGCCCGCCGGCGAAGGCCGTGGCGGGCTCGTGGACATCGCCGGAGAAAAGATCGCCATTCTTGGCAAGGGGCAGGACGCCGCGGCGCTGCGGGGCGAAGGCTATCTCGTCATCGACGCCGCAAGCCTGTCGACGTTCGGCGCCGGCAGCCTGCTCATAGGCGGCCGCCGCCAGGGCGCCCCGCAGGGCCTCATGTTGGATGTCACGGCCAGCGACATCATCGTCCGCAACGATGCCGGGTCGGCGCTGTATGGTCCGGAGATCATCCTGGCCGCGAGCGATCGCGTCGCCGTCGATGGGGGCAGCGTGATCCATGCCCGCGGCGACGCCGCCCGAGGCACCGGGGATCTGGTCGTCCAGCCGCAGCGGCAAGCGGTCTACACGGATCCCGACGGCAATCTCGACGATAACTGGGATGGCGTGATCAACGAACTCGATGCCGCGGATGACGTGCTGACGAGTCCCGCGGCCGATTGGGGGGCCCTGATCAGGGTCGCGAATGGCGATGCGCTCAAGGTCATTCGCCAGAATGTGGATACGACGCGAGGCGGGCTGGCCGTGGTGGGGGCGGGCGCGGTCCTGGAAGGCGGCGCGTCGCTGCTGATCGATGCGACACGCACGACCGAGCTGGCTGCAGGCGCACGAATTTCCGCCGACGATCTGTCGGTGGCGGCGGGGCGCATAGGCTTTGGCGGCGGGTCGGGCATGGTGCTCGATACGGCAACGCTCGGCCAATTGTCGGACTCCCGTCACCTGACCTTGCGCAGCTATTCCAGCTTCGATTTCCATTCGTCGCTGGACCTGGGCAAGGCCGGCGTGTCTTCGCTGACCTTCGACGGCGCATCGTTCGCCGGCCACGGCGACCATGACATCACGGTAAGAGGAGGCACGATCGTCCTGGCCAACAGCGGCGGCCATGCGGGAGAGGCGGGCGCCGGCCGCGGGCATCTCGTCCTGGACGCCGACACGCTGGTGCTGGGAGAAGGGTCGAAGCGGTTCAGCGGCTTCGACGGCATGACCTTCGCCGGCCGCACGCAGATCGTGGCGGAAGGGACGGGCGGCGTCGATGCCGGGCGGGCTGCCCTGACGCTGGCGACTCCGCTGGTGACCGGCCGTGGCGGCGCCGCGCAGCATCTGGCGACCACGGGCCGCCTGGCGATCGAAGCCTCGGACGGCAACGCTTCCGGCCTTGCTCCGCAGGACAGCCTGGGCGCCCGGCTTTCGTTCACGGGCGCAAGCATCGACGTGAACGGACATGTCGCCGCGCTAGGCGGTGCCGTGGAAATGGTGGCCACCCATGGCGACCTGGTCGTGGCGGAAGGGGCGCGCATCGATGTCGGCGGTTTTGCCAAGGCGTTCTACGACGTGGCCGAGTTCGCGGATGCAGGCCGCATTGCCTTGTCGGCCGTGGGCGGCAACGTCGATCTGCGGGCGGGCAGCAGCCTGAATCTCGCGGCGGACGCGCGTGGCGGCAACGCCGGGACCTTGACGCTTGCCGCGGCCGGCGGCGGCAACGTCATGCTGGACGGCGCGATCGCGGCGCATGCGGGCGAGGGCGGACAGGCCGGCAAGGTCGCGCTGGACATCGAGACGCTGCCTGCCTTCGGGGCACTCAACGTGCGATTGAATGAAGCGGGCTTCAACCATACCCGCGAGTTCCGGGTCCGCAAGGGAGATGTCCTGCTCGACGGCACGACCATCGTCGAACATTTCCTGTTGACCGCCGACGCCGGCACCGTGGACATCGCCGGTACCGTCGATGCGCGAGCCGGCTACGGCGGATCCATCCGTGTCATCGGCGGCGACGGCGTGAGCATGCGCGACAGCGCCCGCCTCCTGGCAGGCGCCACGGGCGAGCTGGGCAGCGGCCGTGTGACGATCGAGGCGACGGGCGGCGAACTGGCCCTGGCCGGCGGCGTCATCGACGTGGGCGGCGCGGAGGGCGGCAAGGTGCGCCTGCGGGCCGGACAAACCGTTGATCATGCGGACGTCCGGGTCGGCCGGCTGGACGTGGCCGTGGCCGGCGCGCGGTCGACCGTGCTGGAGGGCGTGGCCGTCTACGACAGCGGTTCGGTCGACGCGGTCAAGGCGGCGGCGATAGAGGATGCCGGGACGTTCATGGCGAATGCCGGCACCATCGCCGCCAGGCTGGGCGGCGATGGCATCACGCTCGCCCCGGGTATCGAGATACGCAGCGCGGCCGACCTGGCACTCGAAAGCGACTGGAACCTGCTGACCGATTTCGCCGCGTCCAGGGAAGGAACGCTTACGCTGCGCGCGGGTGGCGACCTCGTCGTGGGAGGGCACCTGAGCGATGGGTTCGACCGTGCGGATCGTGGCGGCGTCCTGCGGGATACTGCTTCATGGAACTTGAGGCTTGTCGCCGGCGCCGACCTGGCGGCGGCCGATGCGCTGGCGCTGCGTCCGCTGGCGGCGCAGGCCGACGGCAAGGGATCCGTGCGCGTCGGCACCGCAGGCACGGGAAAGGACGGCGACGAGGGGGCCGGCAAGCTCGTACGCACGGGCACGGGAGATATCGAGGTGCGTGCCGGCCGCGATCTGGTGCTGGCCCACAAGGAGTCGGTGATCTACACCGCGGGCCGACGGGACACGACGACGTGGAGCGATTTCACGACGGCCAATCCGGCGGCGGTGTACGGCGTACAGGGAGGCCACCTGGACATCCAGGCGGGCGGAAGCATCCAGGCCAGCCATTCCGGCCAGCGGTTCGTCGAGTGGCTGAACCGGCAGGGCAACGTCGGCGAAGGCATGTATTTCGGCGAATACAACAGCGGCGAGTACGGAGTTCGTCCCGACGGATCGTATGGCTACATCTATCTGCCGCCGGAACAGTCCAGCTGGTGGATCAACTACGGCGCCTTCCAGCAGGGAGTCGGGGCGCTGGGCGGCGGCAACGTGAAGGTCTCCGCCGGCGGCGATCTGGACAACCTGGTCGTCGTCCTGCCCACGACCATGCGCATGCGCGGCGGGCGGACGGCCGACGAGGCCCGCACCATGGAAGTCCGCAACGGCGGATCGATGGAGGTGGAAGCAGCCGGCGCGATCCGCGGCGGCCAGTACTACGTGGCGCGAGGCTCGGGCCAGTTGCGCGCTGGCGAGACCGCCAGCGGCCACAATGTGGTCGTTACCCGCAACCAGGGAGAAATCGACGAGCGGATCACGGTGCTGCCCGTCGCGCCCGTGCTGGCGCTGGGCGATGCGACGCTGCGCCTTGCCACCGCCGGGGACCTGCGCGTGCAGTCCGTGATCGACCCGCTGCTGATCCGCTACGGCGATGACGGCACGGGTTTCCTGCCGCGGCTCGACCACGGTTCCTACATGAGCGGCTATACCGGACGCAGCGCGTTGAGCCTGGTTTCCACGGGCGGCAATGTCACGCTGGTGAACCAGGCCGAGTTCGCGTTCCGCGACGTGTCCCTGCGCAGCAATACCACCGGCCAGGACCGGCTCGTCGGCCTGGGCGGCAATCTTTATCCCGCCCTGACCCGCGTCGTCGCGCTCAACGGCAATGTGGAGAACCAGGGACCGATGTTCGTGATGCCCGGCGCGGGCATGGACTTGAACGTGATCGCCGACGGCGATGTGCGTTTCGATGTCCAGAATTTCAAGGTGATCGACGATGCCACGCGCTCGGCGCCCTACGCGCGCATCGTCATGGCCAGGGCGATTCCCGGGATGATGCCTTCGCCCGATATGCCCGCGGGCGGGGGCGGCAATCCGTTCCAGGCCGATCTGATGGCGTTGATGCAGAATGCCATCAGCCCGTATTCCAGCTTGCATGCCTACTACAAGGGGCTCGCCAACCCCGACGTATTGCCGCTGGCGGACGATCATGAGCCCAGCCGCATCTATGCCGCGCGGGGGTCGATCGTCGGGCTCGACCTGGCCGCCAGCGAGCAGATGAGGATACGCGCCGGCACGGACGTGAGGGGTTTGCTGGTCGATGCGCGCAACGTGCGGGCGAGCGACATCACGCTGATCGATGCCGGCAACGATATCCTGGCGATGAGGCCGGTGCGCGACCGGTGGGGGCTGAACAACGGGACAGGCCGGATCGTGGTGCAGGGGCCGGGCGCGCTGGTCCTGGCGGCGGGCCGCGACGTATATGCGGACAACCTGACGGTCGAGACCGTGGGCAATCGCCAGTTCGATCCGGCCACGAATCGGCCCATCCCCGGTACCGACGTCAACGGCCTGCCGGCGACCGGAGCGGCGATCACCGTGATGGCCGGGCTCGACAAGGCGCCGGGCTACGACGCGTTCGCGGCCGCCTATCTGGACCCGGCGAACGTCGCGGCCATGCCCGATTACCTGAAAGCCGCCGGCGACGGGGGCGCCGTGCTGCCGGTCTACCTGACCGACGGAATCGAGGTCCGGCCCGGCGGGGAGGAGAAAGTGGTGCGGCGCGGCCTCGTTTCCTACATGCGGGACATGACCGGCCAGACGCTGGCCCCGCTCGACGCGTGGAAGCGCTTTCAGGATCTGCCGCGACTGGCTCGCGAACAATTCCTGCGGCAGGTGTACCTGCTCGAGCTGCGCGAGGCCGGGCGCGACCAGAACGAACCCGGCATCGGCGGATTGCCGCGCAATGGCGGCTACAACCGCGGCCATGCGGCCATCGAGACGTTGTTCCCTGGCGACGGCTGGCGGGGCAGCGTGGCGGCCAATACCATGATGCTGCGTACCATGGCGGGTGGCGACGTGAGCGTGCTGACGCCGGGGGGCGGGCTGCAGGTGGCGGCGCTGGGCGCTACGGTCGCGCCAGGCTATGGCCTGGTCACGCTGGATTCCGGCCATATCGACATCTTCGCCAGGAATGACGTCGTGGTGAACCGCTCCCGTATCCTGGCGTTCGTGCCCGAAGCCAGGCGCGAGGGCAGCGACATGATCATCTGGTCCACCGAAGGCGATATCGATGCCGGGCGCGGCGCCAAGACGCTGCGCGTGCCATCGGCGCCGGAGGTGCTGACCGACATCGACGGCTTTACGACGATGCGCGAGCGCTCGGACATGAGCGGCAGCGGCATCGGTACCGTGGGCGACGGCGACCTGGACCTGATCGCGCCGGAAGGGACCGTCAACGCGGGCGATGCCGGCGTGCGGGTGGCCGGCAATCTGAACATTGCGGCCCTGCACGTGCTCAACGCCGAGAACATCCAGGTCAAGGGGCAGAGCAAGGGCCTGCCGCAGGTGGCGGCCGTCAACGTCGGCGCCCTGACCAATGCCAGCGCGGCGGCATCGCAGGCCGTCGCCGCCGCGCAGGACGTGGTGCAGCGCGAGCGCGTCGCGGCCAGGCAAAACCTGCCATCCGTCTTTACCGTTCGGGTACTTGGCTTCGGCGGCGAGCCGGCCAGCGAGAGCCGCGGCGAAGGCCGCGAGGCGCGATCCGGGCCCCAGGCGCAGGCTGGCGGGGACCGGCGGTACGATCCGGGGCATCTGATCCAGCTGGTCGGGCTGGGGCACAACATCGACCCGCGCCTGGCTGCCCGCCTGACGGAAAGCGAAAGACGGCAATTGGAGCGCAACCGCTGAGCGTGGAGACTGGTCCGTCATGGATACGATTAGCATCGCCGCATCCACTCGCGCGCACCTGGTCGGAAACTACGCCAGGCTGCGCCAACGCCTGGCCCGCCGCCTGGGATGCGTGGACCTGGCCGCCGACTGTCTGCACGACGTGTGGCTCAAGCTGTCGCGGCCCGTCGAAGCCGACGTGGCGAATGCCGACGCCTACGTATGGCGGATGCTGTGCCATACGGCCACCGACCACCTGCGATCGCAGCGTCCGTCGGTGTCCCTGGACGATCCGGACATCGACGCCCTCGGACTGGCCGATGCCGGCCGGGGACCGCAGGCGGCCGTCGAGGCCCGCTCCGAGCTTGCACGGCTGGATCGCGCCCTGGAGGGACTCTCGCGCCGCCAGCGCGCGGTCCTGATCGCCGTGCGCGTCGAGCAGCGCAGCCGGCGCGACGTGGCGGATTGGCTGGGGGTTTCCATCAGGACCGTCGATACGGCGCTGCACGAGGCCTTGGCCCACTGCAGCGCCTACTGCGGCCGCAAGGGGACGGACTCCGCTCTGTCCATCCTCGAATAGTTCACCCCCGCGGGGGAATTACTTGCCCCGGCTGGCCTTGCTCACATACAGCGCCAGCGCCTCGATATCCGCGTCGCTCATGGTGGCCTTGAACGACGGCATGCTGCCGATGCCGTCGCGCAGCGCGCGGGCAACGCGGGGAGCGTCGGGTTGCAATTCGTCCAGCACGGGGCCGATGGTGCCTTCGGCACCGGCATCCTTGAGGGTGTGGCACACGGCGCAGGCCGGGGTGGCGGTGGTGAACAGTTTCTTGCCGCGCGCCATTTGCGCGGCGTCGTCGGCGGCATGCGCCGTGGTGGCGGCCAGGGCCGAGAAGGCCAGCGTACAGAAGGTAAGGACGTTCTTCATGTCTAGAGTGTTGGCTTGAGGAGAGACATGCCCCGGGGAGTGCCCCGGGGCGTACCGCCGCCTAGGCGACGGTGATGGTGACGGCGTGATCGGCCCAACTGGTGTTGTTGTAGCCGCTCTGGTTTTCACCGCGCGTTTCGGGCTGGACGTTGCCCTGGTCGTCGGTGGCGCGGCTGGCCAGCACGTGCTTGCCCTTGGGCAGGGTGGCCTGCAGCACGAACTGGCGCCAGGCGTACTTGCCCATGTCGGGGCCCACCAGGCGTGCGGCGCGCCAGGTCTTGCCGCCGTCCAGCGAGACTTCCACGCCCTTGATGCCATGCAGACCGCCGAAGGCCACGCCGTGGATCTGCACGGTGCCGGCCGCCTGGGTGCCGTCCTCGGGAACGGGGCTGTTGATCCAGGACTTGACGCTCATCTCCTGCACCGAGGGCTGGCTGGGGTCGCCCTTGCCGCCCGGGGGCGTGATGCGGTAGCCGTGCGACATGATGCGGGCGTCGCTTTCCTTGGGGGTGAAGGCGAGCTGCTTGATGTACTTGATGTTGTTGACGCCGGTGTAGCCGGGCACGATCAGGCGCAACGGGCCGCCGTGGGCCAGGGGGATGGGCTCGCCGTTCAGTTCCCAGGCCAGGATGGCGTCCTGCATGGCGGCGACGGGAACGGAGCGTTCGACGATGACGGTCTTGGGGTCGATGCCGGCCGGCAGCACTTCGCCGCCGGTGCCGGTCATGTAGGGCACGCCGTCGATCAGGCCGCCCAGGGCCTGGACGACGTCGCGCACGGGCACGCCGCTCCAGGTCACGCAGCCGGCGGCGCCGACCGTCCAAGGAGTGCCGCTGGGCTTGCTGGGGAAGAAGCCGCGGCCGTTGCCCGAGCATTGCAGCACCATGGTGACGGTCTCCAGCCCCAGGGTCTTGAGCTCGCGCAGGCTCAGGGTCCTGGGCTGCTTGACGCCGGCGACCTGCAGTTGCCAGGCGTCGCGGTCGGCCACGATGGATTCGGAGGGCGTGGGCAGGTTGTTGCGTACGTACAGCTGGTTGGTGGGCGTGACCACGCTGGTGCCGAAGGCGCTGCGCTTGGTTTCGATGGTGGTGCTGCTGTGCACGACGACCGCGTCGGCGTTCTTCCAGCCGGCGTAGCCGGGCAGGGGTTTGGCCGCCGCGGGGGCGGCGGCGGCCTGGGCCAGGGCCTGGCCGTGCAGGCCCGCCAGTCCGGCGGTCGCGGCCACGGTGGCGCCGCCCGCGAGCAGGCGGCGGCGGGGCAGGGAGGTGGGGGTGGTGTCTTGCATGGTCTCTCCTTGTTGTTGTGGATGAGAACGGGAAATCAGGACGCGGGGGCGGTTTCGGGTTGCCCCAGCGCGCGCGAGGCCACGGACAGGGCCTGTTTCTTCTGGGCGATGAGTATCAGCGGGCGGCCTTCGTGCGAGCGCACGACTTTCCAGTAGGTGTTGGCCCACCAGCCCTCGCCGTCGGGAATCTGCTGGAACTGCTCGAAGGACAGCACGGTGACGATGCCGCCTTTCTCGAAGAAGGTGGTCAGGTGGTAGGCGCGTTCCCGGCCGATGTCGCAGGGGCGCATCAACTGGATGTAGCCGGGCAGCGCCTGCTGCGGCGGGAGGTCCAGGTGGCGCGCCATTTCCGTGGCGGGCAGGAAGCTGCCGCGCAGCGTGCGCTCGTAGTATTCGTGCTCGATGGCCGAGCGCACCAGTTCGGGCGGGCGCATGGCGAAGACGGCGCCGGCCGCCGAGCCGGCGACCAGCACGGCTGCCAGCATGCCGCGCAGGCCGCGCCGCGCGTGCCAGGGCGTGTGGCGCAGGAGGTGCGCGGGCGGATCGCCCGGTTCGAACGCCAGGGCCAGCTCGGCGCGGGCGCGCAGGTCGAATTCCGTGTCTTGGAGGCTGTCGTCGCAATTCATGGGGTTTGTTTTCGCAGCGGTATGACACTGGCCGCCGTGTCCGGCGCGGCAGGGCGCGGGGGAGCTTGCAGGGCGGCCTTCAAGGCATCGCGGGCGCGCGCCAGGCGCGACAGCACGGTGCCGGGCGCGATGTCCAGCGCCTCGGCCATCAGGGCCGTGGGCATGTCGTCGAAGTAGTACAGCACCAGCACTTCGCGGTGGATGGGGGCGATGCGGGACAGGGCCTTGACCACGTCAAGTTGCTCGTCCAGCGCATGGGCGCGGGGGTCGGCTTCTTCCTCGACCCGGCCGTCCCCTTGCAGGCTCGTCTGGGCCGGATCGAGATTGCGGAAGGCATGGCGCCGCATGATCTGGAACAGCCAGGCGCGCGCCATGGCCGGATCGCGCAACTGGTGGCGAAAGCGCCAGGCGCTGGTGAAGCAGTCCTGCACCACGTCCTCGGCGATCGCCCGGGAGCCGGTCAGGGCCCAGGCGCTGCGCAGCAGGAAACGATAGTGTTCGCGCACCCATTGGTTGTAGCGCGACTCGGCGGAAGAGATCATGTCGTACAAGAGCGCGCCGGGCGGGGTTTCATTCCCTCCGGCGAGGGTAAGGGTATTCCCTGACGAGACATCACGCCCCCGGCATCACGATGCGGGCTCCCTTCCAGACGCCATCGGCCACCAGCGCCTCGCACTGCGTCCGCAGCATCCGCAGGAATTGCCACAGTCCGGTCGTCATGGAGCGGTTGTTCGCATAGGCGATGACGAGCCGGCGCGACAGGTCGGGCTTGCGGATGGGCAGCGCCGCGAGCCGGCCTGTCTCGACCTCGTCGTGCACGCCGGAGAAGGGCAGCACCGTGCAGGCCAGATCCGTCATCGGCATCTGCTTGGTCAGCGTGAGCGAAGTGTCGAACTCGTGGCGCACGTCCAGGCGCACCCGGTGCACCGCCGCCTGGTCTTCCAGCAACTCGCGCAAGCCGTGGGGGCGGCTGGGCAGGGACAGGGGGAAATCCCCCAACTGCGAGAAGCTGACGGATTTCTTGTTGCGGGCTCGAGCGGGCGTCATGACCAGGCATAGCTCTTCGTCCATCAGCGGGTCGGCATGCAGGCCCGCGATCGGGATCATCGTATAGAGCAGCGCGAAGTCCAGGTGTCCCCGGTGCAGGGAGTCGACCAGGGCGCGATGGAAGCCTTCGACGACGTGCATGCGCAGGGTCGGCAGCGTCGTCCTTACAGTGCTCAGGAGCCGTGGGCCCAGGATGTTGGCGATGGATGGCGGCAGGCCCATGGTGACCTGGCGCAGGCCGGCATCCTCGACTTCCGCCATGGCAAGCCGGCGTCCGTTCAGCAACTGCTCGAAGCCCGGCAGCACGGCTTCGTAAAGGCGCCGCCCCGCCGCCGTCAGCGTCACGCCCCGGCCCACGCGCTCGAACAGGCGGGCATGCATCTCCCGTTCCAGTTTCAGGACGTGGCGGCTGAACGTCGGCTGGCTGACTCCGGCGCTGAGCGCGCCGCGCGAGAGCGATCCCGCCTGCGCGGCCAGCACGAAGAAGTGCAGCGACGTGAAGTCGGCGTTCTGGAGTTCACCGAATTTCATGGCCGGCGCCTTTATTCGATAGTGAATAACAAGTATACGAATTTGCATGCCATGGCGGCTCGCGGCCCAGTAGAGTGGGAGCCACAACACAAAGCACAGGAGACATGCCATGGCCTTCATCCGGGTACTCGTCATGCTTGGCGCATTGGCCGTGTTCAACCATGCCGCACAGGCCCAGGACTACCCGGACAGGCCCTTGCGCCTGGTCGTCCCGTTCTCGGCCGGCGGCGTCACCGATCTGGTGGCGCGGATCTACGCCGGCGAACTGGGCAAGGGGCTGGGGCAGACGGTGGTGGTGGAGAACAAGACGGGCGCGGCCGGCGCGGTCGCCATGGATGCGGTCAAGCAGGCGGCGCCGGACGGCTACACCCTGATGCTGGCGACGATAGGCACCCAGGCCCTCAACCCCGCGCTGCTGCCGAACCTGCGCTATGCGCCGGGCGACCTGGACTACGTGACCATGCTGACCACCGTGCCGCAACTGCTGGTGGTGAACGCGAAGTCGCCGATACGCACGGTGGCCGAACTCGTGGACCATGCGAAAAAGCATCCGGGCAAGCTGTCCTACGGTTCGTCGGGCATCGGTTCCGCGCCGCACCTGGCGGTCGAGATTTTCGCCTCGCGGGCCGGTTTCCGGGCCGTGCACGTGCCCTATCGGGGCAGTTCGCAATCGATCACGGACCTGATCGCGGGGCAGCTCGATTTCATGATCGATCCCGTGACGACGACCCTGCCGTACATCCATTCCGGGAAACTGCGGGCGCTGGCCGTATCGACGCCCCAGCGCCTGCCCGCGCTGCCGGACCTGCCGACCATCGCGGAGTCCGGATATGCCGACTATGACGTGGGCGTGTGGAACACCATCGCGGTGCTCAACGGTACGCCGCGCCCCATCGTCAAGCGCCTGGCCGCGGAATCGGCCCGTATCCTGGCTTCCGAGCCCGTACGCAAGCGGCTGCTGGAGGTGGGCGCGGTGCCCGTTCCGGCGTCGCCGGACGAGACCCGCGCGTTCGTGGAGCGGGAGCAGGCCAAGTACCTGCAGATCGTCCGCGATGCCAACCTGAAGGTGGAATAGGCATGGATCTCGGTCTGCAAGGACGCCGTGCCCTGGTGTGCGCGGCCAGCAGCGGCCTCGGGCTGGCCTGCGCGCAGGCGCTGGCCGGCGAGGGCGTGGAGGTGGTCATCGTCGGAAGGGACCCGGCCCGGCTGGACGCCGCGGCGCGGCACATCGCCGGCACCGGCGCCAGGGCGGCGGTGACGACCGTCGTCGCCGATCTGTCGGATCCACGGGTATGCGGCGAGCTGCCGAGCCGCACCGGCGTTCCGGACATCCTCGTCACCAATGGCGGCGGGCCGCCGGTACGGCATGACGCGACCGGCATCGACGGCGCGCTGTGGGAATCGGCGATGAACGGCCTCTTCCATGGTCCCAGGGCATTGATCGGCGCTTGTGTGGACGGGATGCGTGCGCGGGGCTTCGGCCGCATCGTCAACATCTCTTCCGCCGCGGTGCTGAGTCCGCGCTCCGGATTCGCGCTGTCGGTGTCGCCCCGCGCGGCGCTCATCGCCTTCTGCGACCTGCTGGCGCGCGAGGTCGCGCCGTACGGCGTGACGGTGAACCATCTGCTGCCGCACAGCATCGAGACACAAAGGCTGCGCGACAACCTGGCGGCCGAGGCCGCCAATCTGGGAATCGGCGCGGACGAGCTGCGCGCACGCCGCGTGGCCTCGATTCCCGTGCGGCGAGCGGGCCGGCCACAGGAGCTCGGCGCCTATTGCGCATTCCTGTGCGGCGCGCAGGCAGGCTATGTGACGGGGCGCAGGCACGTCATCGACGGTGGGACCTATATCTGATGGAGATGGAAACGATGAACGACTCCGCGGCGGCATCGCCGAGCGGCGGCGAGCTGCTGGTGCGTTGCCTGATCGAGCAGCGGGTGGACCTGGCCTTCTGCGTGCCGGGCGAAAGCTACCTGGATGCGCTGGATGCCCTGTTCGAACAGCGCGGGCGGCTGCGCCTGATCGTGTGCCGCCACGAGGCGGCGGCCGCCAACATGGCCGAGGCCTACGGCAAGCTGACCGGCAAGCCGGGCGTGTGCTTCGTCACGCGCGGGCCTGGCGCCACGCATGCCAGCATCGCCGTGCATACCGCGCACGAGGACGAGACGCCGCTGGTGCTGTTCGTCGGGCAGGTCGCGCGCGGGCACATGGGCCGCGGTGCCTTCCAGGAGGTCGATTACCGCGCCATGTTCGGCGGCATGGCGAAATGGGTGGCCGAGGTGGATGATCCGGCCCGGCTGCCCGAGATCGTCGCTCGCGCCTTCCAGGTCGCGGCCGGCGGCCGGCCCGGTCCGGTCGTGCTGGCGCTGCCGGAGGATGTGCTGGAAGCGCGAACCCCCGCTCCCGTCGCGCCGTCGCGCGCGTGGTCGCGGCTCGGCATCGAACCGACGGCGGCCGCGCTGGCCCAGGTGCATGGCGAACTGGCGCGCGCCCGCAAGCCACTGCTGGTCGTGGGCGGCGGCGGGTGGAGCGCGCAGGCGTCCGAAGCCCTGGCCGACTTCGCGCGAACCCTGCGGCTGCCGGTCGTGGCCGAGTTCCGCTGCCAGGACTACCTGGACAATCGCCACGACAGCTATGCCGGCGACCTGGGGCTGTCGACCAATCCGGCGCTGGCGGCCCGCGTGCGCGACAGCGACCTGCTGCTGGTGCTGGGCGGCCGGTTGTCGGAAGCCTTGACCGGCGGCTATCGGCTGGTCGACGTGCCTCGGCCGCGCCAGCGGATGATCCATGTGCATGCCGACGTCGATGAGCTGGGCCGCGTCTACCAGGCCGACGTCCTCGTGCCCGCGACGCCGGAGGCTTTCCTGCGTGCGGCGCTGGCGGCCCGCCAGCCGTCGCTCGCGGCGGATCCTTCATGGCAGGACTGGACGCGCGCGGCCCGGTCCGATTATCTGCGCTTCCTCGCGCCCACGCGGGAAGGTGGCACCGTCGACATGGCCCAGGTCGTGGCCACCCTGGACCAGGAACTCGCACCCGATGCCATCGTGACCAACGGCGCGGGCAACTACACCACCTGGCTGCACCGGCACTACCGCTACAAGCATTTCCGCGGCCAGCTCGCGCCGCTGAACGGCGCCATGGGCTACGGCCTGCCCGCGGCCATCGCGGCCAAGATCCACGAGCCGCGGCGACAGGTCGTGTGCCTGGCGGGCGACGGCTGCTTCCTGATGAACGTGCAGGAACTGGAGACGGCCGTCCGCTACAACGCCGCCATCGTCGTCGTGGTGGTGGCCAACGGCTCGTACGGCACGATCCGCGCCCACCAGGAGCGGCGCTTTCCCGGGCGGGTCTACGCGACCGACATCGGCAACCCCGATTTCGTGGCGCTGGCCCGCTCCTTCGGATTGTCCGCCGAGCGGGTCACGCGCCACGAGGACTTCGCGCCGGCGCTGCGGCGGGCGCTGGACGCGGGCGTGCCGAGCCTGATCGAGCTGCCCACCGAGATCGAACACCTCAGCGCCCAAAGCCGGCTGTCAGCCGTCCGCGATCGCGCGCTCGCCGCGGCGCGCCAGCATTCTTCCCAACCCCAGGTTCCAGGAACGCCAGCATGATTCCCAATCCTCTCGTCAAGAAACTCGCCGCTTCGCAGACCGTCCTGGGCGTCGCGGTGCGCCAGGCCCGCACCGTGGACATCGCGCGGATCATGAAGACCGCGGGCTACGATTTCCTGTTCATCGACACGGAACACACCCCCGTGCCGGCCGACGTCGTGAGCCAGATCTGCCAGGCCGCCCTGGGTTCGGGTATCGCGCCCATCGTGCGCACGCCCAACCTCGAGCGCGTCCACGCCATCCACGCGCTGGACAGCGGCGCGCAAGGCCTGGTGTTTCCCCACGTGGAGAACGCCGACGAGGCGCGGCACATCGTCGACATCTGCCGCTATGCGCCGGCGGGCCACCGCTCCATGGCCTATGGCCTGCCGCACGTCGAGTTCGCCAGCCACGACCCTCGCGAGCTGATGGACTTCGTGAACCGCGAAACGCTGATCGCCGTCATGCTGGAGACGCCCGAGGCCATCGAGCGCTGCGAGGAGATCGCGGCCGTGCCGGGCATAGACATCCTTCACGTGGGCACGCAGGACCTGTCGGCCGAGATGGGCATCCCGGGCGAGGTGGGCGCGCCGGCCGTCGCGCAGGCCATCGAGCGGGTATCGCGCGCCTGCGCGGCCCATGGCAAGGTGCTGGGCGTGGGCGGGTGCTACGACCCCGAGTTCATCCGGCGCTACGTCACCCAGGCGCGAGCCCGGTTCTTCGTGGTCGGCAGCGACCTCGGCTACCTGCTGGGCGCCGCCCGCGCGCAGTCCGCCAAGGTGCGCGCGTCGCTGGAAACCCTGGGCTGAACGGCCATGGCCGAGGAGCAAACCATCATGCACGACATCCACGAACGGCTCCGGTCCGCCGGCGCCAGCACCGTGTGCGCGGTACTGGACATGCTGGGCGCCACCGGCACCATCACCGGGCTGCCGGCCATCCGC
The DNA here is from genome assembly GCF_002188635.1 of Pigmentiphaga sp. NML030171. Classification (GTDB taxonomy): domain Bacteria; phylum Pseudomonadota; class Gammaproteobacteria; order Burkholderiales; family Burkholderiaceae_B; genus Pigmentiphaga; species Pigmentiphaga daeguensis. Next base: position 45,502 of record NZ_NINX01000007.1, read on the forward strand.
CCCGGCGGATCGTTCGCGGGGCCGGCCTTCACCGTGCAGGCTTCGACGGGGCCGCTCGGCACTTACGACCCGGGCGATTTCGACATCGCGCAGTATGCGGACCAGGCCGGCGCGGGGCAGGTGATCGCGATCGACGCGGGCGGCGCGCGCGTCTCGCTGGCGGGGGGCATCGCGGCGCTGGCCAGCGCGCGGCGCGGCGTCGCCGCCTGGGTGGTCGACGGCGGCATGCGCGACGTGGACGAGCTGGGGGAAGCCGGCATTCCCATCCACGTACGCCATGGGGTGGCCGTCACCGGCCGCACCCGGGTCCGCATCGAACGGGTCAACGGTCCCATCGTCATCGATGGCGTTTCCGTCCAGCCCATGGACGTGCTGGTCGGCGATGCAAGCGGGATCGCCTGCGTGCCGGCGCGCCGGCTCGCTCAGGTGGCGGCCATGGCGGACTGGATCGCCGGCCGTGACCGGATCGCGGGCCGTCTGGTCCGGGAAGGGCTCTCGTTTTCCCGCGCCTTCAAGGAAGCGACCGCGGAGTACACGGCCTTGCATGGGCCACTGGAAAACTGAGCCCGCTCAAACTTTTCACTGGCCGAAAACTCTCAAAACTCGCCTTGATGGCGCGGGACGCCGGGGTGCATCCTCTTTGGCGAGACGGCCTGAACGCCTGCCGCGCCCCGCGATACCAGCCAGGGTATTCCCCGTCTCCAGCGACGTGCCTCCGACGTGTCGGGCGCGCCTCGCCTGCATTCATCGAAAAAAAAGCGGAGCCCGCTTCCCGCGGGCTTCTCGATACGCTGAACACAGCACACGGAGACGACGATGAAACCTTACGCATCCCCCCGCGCATGCGCCACGCTGGCCGCGCTGCTACTAGCCCTGCAGAGCGCCGCCGCGCAGGCGGAGGAATCCTGGCCCAGCAAGCCCGTCCGCGTGATCATGCCCTTCGCCGCCGGCGGCAGTTCCGACCTGGTCGGACGGCAGGTGGCGCAAAGCCTGAGCGCGCACTACGGCCAGCAGTTCGTGGCCGAGAACCGCGCGGGCGCCGGCGGCAACATCGGCGTCGATGCGGTGGCCAAGTCCGCGCCGGACGGCTATACCCTCGGCATCGGCACGTCCGGTCCGTTGGCCAACAACAAGTCGCTGTACCACCCCATGCCGTTCGACGCCGAGAAGGACCTGACGCCGATCGCGCTGGTCGGCGAGATCCCCGTCGTGATCGCGGTCAACCCGGCGGTGAAGGCCACTACCCTGGCCGAGTTCGTCGCCTTGAGCAAGTCGTCCGCCAATGCGGTGACGGTTTCCAATCCGGGCAACGGCACCATCGGCCACCTGGCCACCGAGTACCTGAGCATCCAGACCGGGGCGAAGCTCCAGCCGGTGCCGTACAAGGGCGATTCGCCGGCCATGGTGGATGCGATGAGCGGCTCGGTCTCGGCGGTCGTGGCACCGGTCACGTCACTGATTCCCAATATCCAGGCCAACAAGCTCAGGGCGCTGGCGGTGATGTCCAAGACGCGGTTCCCGGGCCTGCCCGACGTGCCCACGGCCAACGAGCAGGGCGTCAAGCTGGAAGCCACGGTATGGAGCGCCATGGTCGGGCCCGCCGGCCTGCCCAAGTCCATCGTCTCGTCGCTGAACGCCGAGATCAACAAGTACACGGCGTCGCCGGAAGGCAAGGCCAAGCTGAACTCGCTGGGCATGGTGCCGCTGTCGGGCACGCCCGAACAATTGCGCGAGCTGATGAGGAACGAGGCGACGAAGTGGCAGGAAGTCGTCAAGTCGGCACGGATCTCGATCGAATGACCATGAACACGCTGCAGTTCTATATCGACGGCGCCTGGGTGGATCCGGTGGCGCCGAGAAACCTGGAAGTCGTGAACCCGGCGACAGAGGAAAGCTTCGCGCGCATCAGCCTGGGGTCGCCCGAAGACGTGGAGCGGGCCGTGCGCGCTGCCCGGCGGGCGTTTCCGGCCTATGCCGCGACCAGCGTGCAGGAGCGCCTGGGGTGGCTGGAACGGATCGTCGCGGGCTTTCGCGCGCGGCTGCCGGAGCTGGCGCAGGCGATGACGATGGAGATGGGGGCGCCCATCACGTTCTCCACCGAACGCCAGGCCACCGTTGCGCTGTTCCACTTCGAAGAGGCGCTGCGCGTACTGGCCGGCTACCCGTTCGAGGAGCGCATGGGCAGCGGCATCGTCCGGCGCGAGCCCATCGGCGTCTGCGGACTGATCACGCCGTGGAACTGGCCGCTCAACCAGGTAGCCTCCAAGGTCGCGCCGGCGCTGGCCACCGGATGCACCGTCGTCCTCAAGCCCAGCGAGATCGCGCCGCTCAGTTCGCTGTTGTTCGCCCAGATCGTGCACGAGGCGGGCCTGCCGCCGGGTGTCTTCAACCTGGTCAACGGCGACGGACCGACCGTGGGCGAGGCGATCGCCGCCCATCCCGCGATCGACATGGTGTCGTTCACCGGGTCCACGGGGGCGGGGGTGAGAGTCGCCAAGCTGGCGGCCGATACCGTCAAGCGCGTGGCGCAGGAACTGGGCGGCAAGTCCGCCAACATCATCCTGCCCGACGCCGACATCCGTGCCGCGGTGGTCGCGGGCGTGCATGCGTGCAACACGAACGCCGGCCAGAACTGCCAGTCGCCCACCCGCATGCTGGTCCCGCGCGATCGGCGCGACGAGGTGTTCGCGGCGGCACGCGACGCGGTGGCGGCGATACGCCTGGGCGATCCGATGGACCCGGCTTCCACGATGGGACCCCTGGTCAGCCAGGCGCAGTTCGACAAGGTCCAGCAATTGATCCAGTCGGGCGTGGACGAGGGCGCCACCCTGGTGGCCGGGGGCGCCGGGCGTCCGCCCGGCCTCGAGCGCGGCTACTACGTGCGGCCCACGGTGTTCGGCGACGTGACGCCCGACATGCGGATCGCGCGCGAGGAGATCTTCGGCCCCGTGCTGTCCATCATGAGCTACGACGACGAGGACCAGGCCATCGCCATCGCCAACGATACGCCGTTCGGGCTGGCGGGGTTCGTGCAGTCGCCGGACCTGGAGCGGGCCCGGCGCGTGGCCAACGCGATCCGTGCCGGCCGCGTCTATCTGAACGGCGCGCCATTCGATCGCAGCCTGCCCTTTGGCGGCTACAAGCAGTCCGGCAACGGACGCGAATTCGGGGTCTTCGGATTCGAGGAATATCTCGAGGTGAAGGCCATACTCGGCTACGGAAACTGATTCATGACGACTGCTGCAATGCATTCCGCCGCGAACGGCGGGGAGGCCCGCTGTTTCGAGGATTTCCAGGTGGGAGAGCGCTGGATTAGCGAGCCCACGGTGATCACCGAGGAAGAGATCATCGCCTTCGCCCGCGCCAATGATCCCCAACCCATGCACATGGACCCGGAAGCCGCGCGCGCAGGCCCTTTCGGCACGCTGATCGCGAGCGGCTGGCAGATCGCCGCGCTGTCGATGCGCGTATTCCTGCAGGCGGGCGGCTATGGCAAGACCCCCATGGTGGGCATGGGCCTGGACGAATTGCGCTGGACGAAACCCGTGAAGGCCGGCGACACGCTGGTGGTCGAGCGCGAGGTCATCGAGACCGTGCGGTCGAAGTCGCGCCCCGGCATGGGCATGATCCGCACGCGCGTCACGGTGCGCAACCAGGACGGCGATGCCGTGATGTCGCTGGTGTCGCTCGGCAGGGTGCCGGCGCGCGCGCAGGCCTGACAGTTTGAAAAAGCCCCTTTGGGGGCAGCGCCGCGGAGCGGCAAGCGTGAGGGCATTTTTCAAGGGAGTCGTCATGGTGGTTCTCGACCGTCCCGCCGATCTGAAGGCGTGGATAGGCAAGGAAATAGGGGTCAGCGAATGGCTGGCCATCGATCAGTCGCGCATCGACGATTTCGCCCGCATCTCGGGCGACGATCATTGGCTGCACGTGGACGTCGAGCGCGCTCGGCGCGAGATGCCGGATGGCAAGACCATCGCGCATGGTTTCATGACCTTGTCCTTCATTCCTTATCTGGTCCGCTCGGTCTATGCGATCACGCACCGGGGCCGCGGCCTGAACTACGGCACCAACCGGATCCGCTTCGTCAACCCGGTCCAGGTCGGCGACCGCATCCGCCTGCGCCAGCGCATCAAGGCGGTCGAGCGCGGCGAGGGGGGCGGGCAGGAAGGCGCCACGCGCGTGGTGTCGGACTGCACCATCGAGATCGAAGGCAAGGAGCGCCCGGCGCTGGTCGCCGAGTTCCTGATGCTGGTCTATGACGAGTGACGCCGCCATGACCCAGAACGTGCACGACATCATGGCGCGGCAGGCCCGGCAGCCTTTCGTCGACTTTCCTTCCCTGATCGCCCGCCACGCGAGCGAGCGGCCCGGCGCGCCCGCCTTCCGCTGCGGCGGCGACACGCTCGACTGGGCCGGACTGGCCCGCGCGACGGAACGCGTCGCGGCCGCCTGCGCGGCCCTGGGCGTCGGACCCGATGGCAAGGTCGCCCTGCTGGCTTCGCCGGGGCTGCGCGCCATCCAGGCGTTCTTTGGCGTGGTACGGGCCGGCGGCTGCGTGGTGCCGCTGGCCACGTCGGCGACGGCGGCGACGCTGATGGGCATGCTGGGCGATTCGGACGCCACGGTGCTGGTGGCCGATGCCGACGCGCGTGAAAGCCTGAAGGCGGTCGAGGCGGAATTGGCCGCGGCCTTGCCCCATCGCCTGGTTGCGCTGGATTTCCAGGCGCCGGGCTGGCTGGGGTGGGACGACTGGCTGGCGCGCGGCGGCCAGCCGCCCGCCGTGGACCACCGGGCCGACCAGGCCTTCAACCTGATCTACAGTTCGGGCACCACCGGCAAGCCCAAGGGCATCCTGCACCTCCATGGAATGCGGTCGCGGCAGGCCAACCGGCGCAGCTTCGGACTGGGGCCGGACAGCGTCATGCTGCTGTCGACGCCGCTGTATTCGAACACCACGTTGCAGCCCATGCTGGCCACGGTGGCCAATGGCGGGTCGACGGTCCTGATGCGCAAGTTCGACGCCGCCGAGTACCTGCGGCTGTGCGCCGCGCACCGGGTCACCCACACCATGCTGGTCCCCGTGCAGTACCAGCGACTGCTGGCGCACGAGGACTTCGCGCGCACGGACCTGTCGTCCTTCGTGCTCAAGCAATGTACCGGCGCGCCGCTCGACGCCAGGGTCAAGTCGCAGATCCTGGCCCGGTGGCCGGGCGGGCTGCGCGAGATCTATGGCATGACCGAGGGCGGATGCAGCTGCGTGCTCGACGCCCATGAGTTTCCGGACAAGCTCGGCACGGTCGGCCGTCCGGCGCCGGACCACGACATGCGCATCGTCGACGACGACGGCCGGGTGCTCGCGCAGGGCGAGGTCGGCGAGATCGTCGGCTGGTCGCCGTACATGATGGCCGGCTACTACAAGCAGCCGCAGGCCACCGAGGCCTTCTACTGGCGCGACGACTCGGGCATCGCCTTTCACCGCAGCGGCGACATCGGCCGCTTCGACGACGAGGGATTCCTGATCCTGCTCGATAGGAAGAAGGACCTGATCATCTCCGGCGGGTTCAACATCTACGCGACCGACCTGGAATCGGTGGCCGCCGCCCATCCCGAGGTGGCCGACGTGGCGGTCATCGGCATTCCCAGCGAGCAATGGGGCGAGACGCCGCTGGCGCTGGTCGTGCTCAAGCCGGGCAGCACGCTGGACCCGGAGGCGCTGCGGTCGTGGGTGAACGGCCAGGTCGGGCGCACCCAGCGGCTGGCCGCCGTGGAATATCGAAGCGAACTGCCGCGTTCGGCGCTGGGCAAGCTGCTCAAGCGTGAGCTGCGCCAGCCTTACTGGACATGAAAGGGGCAAGCATGGAACAAGTCTGCCTGGTGACCGGCGCGACCGGCCGCAACGGCGCGGGGTCGGCCACCATCAAATTCTTCGCCAAGCAGGGCTGGCGCGTCGTCGTCAACTACTCGCGGGACGAGGCGGCGGCGCAGGAGGTGGCGGCCGAGTGCCGCTCGCTGGGCGCGGCCGACGTGCTCGTGGCCCGCGCCGACGTGACCAGCGACGACGCCTGCCGCGCCATGGCGCGCGACATCGAGCAGCGCTGGGGGCGACTGGACGCGCTGGTCAACAACGCGGCCGTGACCACCTTCAACGACCACAAGAATCTGGACGGCCTGTCGTTCGAGGACTTCCAGCGGGTGTTCGCGGTCAACGTATCGGGCGTCTACGTCGTCACGCGGGCCATGGCCGCACTGCTGCGGCGTACGGGCAATGCCTCGGTGGTGAACATCTCGTCGGTGGGCGGATTGCGCGGCACCGGGTCCAGCATGGCCTACGCCGCGTCCAAGAGCGCGCTCAACGCCATGACGTTCTCGTTCGCCCGCGTGCTGGCGCCCGAGGTCCGCGTCAACGCGCTGCTGCCCGGGTTCATCGAAGGCGACTGGCTGATCAACGGCATGGGGCGCGAGCGCTACGAGGCCGTGCGGGCGGCGCTGATCGCCAAGAACCCGCTCAAGTCGGTGCAGACCCCGGACGAGATCGCCGAGGCCGTCTGGTGGCTGGTGCATGGCCCGGCCGCGCTGACCGGGGAACTGGTGCAGCTGGACGCGGGGGGGCGGCTGGTGGTGTAGCGGCCGTGCCCCGCGTCACGAGGCGAGTCAGGAGCAGTTGTAGCTGCTCGCCACGAGCGGATTGCCGCTGACGTAGCGGGCCTGCTGCGGGTACAGGCAGAGAGGCCAGGTCTTGGGTGGCGAACCCTCGGCCGATGCCTTGCTCGATATTTCCAGCCGCGCCGGCGCAATGCCTTTCTCGACCCAATCCGTCAGGGCCCTGTATAGCTGATCATTGGTGGGCAGCGGCGGGGCAGCGTCGGCATTGGGACTGCCGTTGACGAAGCCATGGAACATTCCCGGCACGAGATAGAAACGGTAGAAACCCTGGATCGCGTCGTACCCTCCCATGGCCCGCATCACCCGGTTGTAGTAGTGCATCGATCCGCCCGGCTTGATCAGGGAGTCCGCCAATCCGTGATACATCAGGAGCTTGGTCCCATGGTCGCGCAGCGCCGAGAGGTCGGGCGTGTCGGTGTTGATGAATGCGAACTGTTCCTGCAGCGCGAGGCCGCGATCATAGGCGTATGCCAGCCAGTCGTGGGTGAAGGTCCTCCACAGATCACGTCCGTCGCCTCTCGCGTTGATGAAGCTGGCAGGAGCGTAGGCGCCGTTCTCCAGTTGCAGCGCCACTTGCGACGCACTGTTCGGCGTAGGCCCGCGCAGGAAGTTGGCCAGGCTCGAACCGCGCGGAGGTCCGTACCAGCGCTGTCCGGCTGCCAGGGATACGCTCCAGCCGTTGTCCGCTTCCGGTGAAGGGGCGGTGCCGTCGTCGGTCTGGCCATACCAGATCTTGTTGAATGCGACCGCTTGCTCGCGGGTGATGCAGGCCGCGCTGGCGTTCGCGCCGCCATCCGCCGCGCACAGTACCGACGGGTCGGTGGTCGGATCATACCGGCACGATGCCGGGTCAGGCACGTAGCCAAGGTGCGTGCCGCCCACCATGTCGCACGCTGCCACGGCAGCCGTCGACACCAACTGCTCCTGCTCCGCTGTGAATCGGTGACCGCCGAGGTCGCGTTCGAATACGACCTGAGGATGCAGGTGGCTGGTACTGAACCGGCTCCAGTTGATGGCTGGCGCGCCGGCCAGAATGCCGTCGAATTGTTCGGGGAATTTCTGGGCCGCCTTCATGCCTTGGCGGCCGCCTGTGGAGAAGCCGTTCCAATAAGTGTGCGCCGCTGCTTTGCCGTAGTAGGCCTTTGCGAGAGCCTTGGTCTTGGTGACCAGCTGGAAAATGCTGCGTTCCGAAAAGTCATTCAGGAGCGCCAGGTTCAGACTGCCATCCGGGTTCATCGCGAACGAGCCGAAATTGGCGGTATTTGCATGGCCGGTGTCGGTGGAAGCCGAGACGGCTCCTTCCTGCTGGGCGACGGTTGCCGGGTTGCCGCCTCCGGCTCCATCCGTGCCGGTACCCGCCAACTGGGTCGTATCCCCGTGGACTCCGCCCGCCCAGCCGCCGCCGCCCTTCAGGTGGATGCGATGGTTCCAGCGGGCGGCGCCAGGCAGCCATACCTCGATGCCAATGCCAGCCGAGGTCGACGGAGCGTCCTTCGGGCCGGCATTGCCGGGGCCGACATTAAGCTTGACCATGCACACGTCAGCGGTGGCGACAGGCGTGCTCGCGGTTGGCGTACCCGAGAGCAGTAGCGGATCGCCTTGCCGGAACTGACGGACCATCAGCACGGTGGTCTGGTCGTCGGGACGAAATCCCGTGCGCAGCGAATCGTCGCACGCGAGGGGTGCCGCCGGGTCTTCCCGCGCAACGTCGTTTCCATCCCCGCCGCCACAACCGGCGATGCCGGCCGATATGGCGAGGCAGCCCGCCCCGCGACGGAGCATCCGCCACGATGGCTGGAGGCTCTTGAAGTCCATGCCTGTCTCCTGTTCTGATGGTATTGCGCCGGCCGATCCAGTGTCTGAAAGGCGAGCGATTGCAGGAAGATTAAGCAAGCTGGAAAATTTAGTCTATTTAATGGCTTTGATAATCTTCAGCGGAAAACGAAATAATGGACATGCGACTGCTCTGCGTTTTCGACGAGGTCTACAAGACACGCAGCGTGTCGCGGGCCGCCGAGAACCTGGAAATTCCGCAGACGTCGGTAAGCCTTGCGCTCGCCCGCCTTCGGCGCCAGTTCAACGACTCCTTGTTCGTAAGAACGTCCGAGGGAATGATGCCTACGCCGCATGCCATGGAACTGCGCGTTCCCTTGCAGCATGCTCTTGAGCTACTGCGCAGCGTCACTCAACAGCGTGTCGTGTTCGACCCTTTGACGTCGAAGCGGCACTTCCGCGTCAGCATGACCGATATAAGCCATCTGGAATTTCTCCCGCGCCTGGTCCGGCGTGTGGAGACCATCGCGCCCCGGATCCACGTCGAAGTGCTGCGCATCGGCCCGGATACGGCATCCCGCCTGGAATCGGGCGAGTCGGATCTGGCCGTCGGCTACATGCCGGCGCTGGAAGCCGGGTTCTACCAGCAGAAGCTGTTCGACGAAGGGTTTGCGTGCGTGGCGCGAAAGAATCACCCGAGGCTGCAGGGGAAGATGACTCGGCAGCTATTCAAGCGCGAACGCCACGTGTCCATTACCGCGCCGGGAACCGGTCATGAGCTGGTCGAGCGCGAACTGAAACGGATCGGGGTGGATCACAGTGTCGTGTTGTCGCTTCACACGTTGCCGGGCCTCGGCAATCTTCTTGCCCACACGGATCTGATCGCGACCGTGCCGGCCCGGGTCGCCCAGACCCTGGCCGGGATCGCGGCGGTGAAACTCATCGCACCGCCGTTTCCATTGCCGGTCTTTGCGATCAAGCAGCATTGGCACGAACGCTTCCATCATGACCCGGCAAACCGATGGTTGCGCTCGTTGATCGCGGAGCTTTTCCTGGAATGACATGCCGCGTGGGCGGCTACGTTCCCTGGGAGATTGTCCGCGCGGCGGGGCCGACCGTCAGTCCAGCTTCCTGGCGAATCCGCGCTGCACCGCGGGCCGCTCCATCAGCGCCGCATACCAGCGCGCCACGTTGGGGTAGGCCGCCAGGTCGACCTGGTGGCGTTCGTGCCGCCAGGCCCAGCCCAGGATCGCGAAGTCCGCGATGGACAATTCGCCGGCCACATGGTCATTGGAGGCCAGGCGGGCATCCAGCACGCCATAGAGCCGGTGCGTCTCGGCGCTGAATCGCTGCAGGCCGTAGCGGCGGTCGGTTTCGTCGGCCACCGCCCTGAAGTGATGCACCTGGCCAGGAATGGGCCCGAAGCCGCCCATCTGCCACATCAGCCACTCCATGACCACTGTCTGCGCCCGCAGGTCGGCCGGCAGGAACTTGCCGGTCTTGCGCGCGAGATAGAACAGGATGGCCCCGGACTCGAACACGCTGATCGGCTGGCCGCCGGGCCCGTCGGGATCGACGATGGCGGGGATCTTGTTGTTGGGGCTGATGCGCAGGAACGAGGCCTCGAACTGCTGCCCGTTGCGGATGTCGACGGGTACCACCTCGTAGGGCAGTTCCATTTCTTCCAGGGCCACGCTGATCTTGCGGCCGTTGGGGGTGTTCCAGGCATGGAACTCGATGGTCATGGGCGCGGATACCGGTTGGTGGAGGTCCAGACCATTATCCTCCACCGGCGGCCGGCGCCGGGTTTACCCGCATGCGTGGACGAAACTGATACCTCGTAGAAACAGAATGCGTTTTTCGGGCCATCCAAGCCCTTCTATCCTAGCCGCAACGACAAATAGGGCTGGGAGACGACATGAACGACATCCAACGGTGGCCGGCGCGGAGCGCGCTGATGGTGGCGCATTGCGCCGGCATGGTGGACCTGGTGGCATTGCCGGTATGGGTGGGCACGCTGATGTCCCGCTACGGCCTCGATGCCCAGCAGGCGGGAGCCCTGGCGACCTTGTTCCTGGCCGGGGCGGTGCTCGCCAGCGCCTGGCTGGCACCGCGTTTCCATGGCCTGAACGGGCGCTGGATCGCGCCGGCGGCCTTCGGGACCGCGGCACTGGCGTTCTTCGCCTGCTCCCAGGTCAGCCAGTTCGGCGCGTTGGCGGCATTGCATCTCGCGGGCGGCCTGGCCAATGGCGTAGGCCTGAGCGTGACGCATGGCACCGTGGCGCGCACGGGCAACCCGCAGCGGTTGTTCGGAATCATGCAAACCATGCTGGGCGTGTTCGGCGTGATCTTCATGGCGGCCACGCCGCAGCTCATCGGGGCGTTGGGCGGGCCAGCCCTGTTCGGCGTGTTCGGCGGCGTGATGCTGGTGGCCAGCCTCGTGACGGGGCTGTTCTTCCCTGACGTGGCGGCCGCCGGCGGCCAGCAGGCGGTTTCCCGCAAGGCAGCGAAGCTGCCCGCGAGCGTCTGGTTCGGCATCTGGGGCATCAGCGTGATGGCCATCGTGCAAGGCATGGTTTTCAGCTTCATGGAACGCATGGGCGCGGACCGCGGGTTTTCCGTTTCCCAGTTGAATGGCCTGCTGATCGCGGTGGGGTTGTTCAACCTGCCGGGGGTGATCGCGGCGCTGTTCCAGGCCCGCATCAATGCGCGCGTCGTGGTGCTGTGCGGCGCGACCGCGCAGGGCGTGCTCGCCATGCTGCTGGCCTCGAGCACGGCCTTCGAGCCGTACGCGGCAGCCGGTGCCGTATTCGTGGCGGTAATGGTCTTCACGCACATCTTCGCGTTCGGGCAGTTCGCCGCGCTGGACCCGTCGGGCCGGGCGGCGGCGGCGACTCCCGCCATGACCATGATCGGCGCCGCGGTCGGCCCGATCCTGGGCGGCACGCTGGTCAAGCTCAGCGGTTATCCCGCATTGGGCATGGCGGCGCTGGTGCTCGATGTGCTGGCCTTCGCATTGTTCATGCGGCTGGCGCTGCGGCCCGCCGCCAGCTATGCGGAAAGCCCGGTCAGATGAATGCGCAGGTTCCCGCCTGCTACGCGAATGCCGCGCCGGCATCGGCCAGCGTCTGGCTCAGCTTCGCCGCCTCGGCGTTCATCATTTGCACCACTTCCTCGCGCCTGTCTCCCCGCAGGCGATGGTTCAGCGCGACGATGCTGATCGCGGCATAGTGGCTGCCCAGTAGCGTCGGCACGACTACGCCCAGCCCGGTGACTTCGGGCAGGATGTCGCCGTCGTTCAGCGCGTAGCCCAGCTGGCAGGCGCGCTCGACCATATGGTCCAGCACCGCCTCGGACAGTTTCCCGTAGCGGTTCAACCGGTGCCGGTTCCTGCGCATCACGTCGTCGCGTTCGGCCTGGGGCATGGCGGCCAGCAGCGCCAGTCCGCCCGCCGTGCTGCCCAGCGGGCGCCGCTCTCCCACCATCTGCGTCAGGGCCTTGACCGGATAACTGCCTTCCGCGCGTTCGATCACTACGCTGTCCGTGCCGCTGCGCGTGGTCAGGAACACCGTGTCGCCGGTGGCGCGCGCCAGCCGGTTCAGCACCGGGCCGCACAGCTCGCGCAGGTTGAAGTGGCAGTTCGCCGCCAGCCCCAGTTCGTAGGCCAGCATGCCCAGGAAGTACTCGCGCTTGGGCCCGCGCTGCATCAGCAACCCCTGCTCGACCAGGCAGGCCAGGATGCGATGGGCGGTGGGGGACTTGAGCCCGGTCTCGCGCGCCACCTCCGCCAGCGTGATGCCAGCGGTATTGCGGGCGGCCACTTTCTTCAGGACCAGGATGGTCCGCTCTATGCTTTGCGTGCCCGTGGAACTGGATTGGATTTCCATATTATGGACTCGTATTGACAGTGATTTACTGGATAAAACACACTGGATCGACTCAAAGCGAGTAATGAGGGCCAAATATATTCCATATTATGGATTATTGGGCTTCTTCCACCGGACCACACCAGCCTGCTATCCAGGGAGACAGGAAGATGGCGCAGCAACTCAAACAGGCGCACTACGACGTCGTCGTGCTGGGCGGAGGCGCCGCCGGCGTCGCGGCCGCCGCGGCAGCGGCCAAGAACGGCCGCAAGACACTCATCATCGAGGCCAATCCCATCCTGGGCGGCGAACTGCTCAGCGGCATGTCGCTGGACGGCGTGCTGAATGCCCGCGGTGAATACGTGGTGGGCGGTATTTCCGACGAGTTGTTCGACGAATGCCGGCGCATGGACGGTTTCATCGGTCCGGTGCACGACCATCGCCTGATCTGCTATGTGTGCGTCGATCCCGAGATCATGAAAATCGCCGTGATGCGCGTCCTCGACCGGCATGGTGTGACTACCTGGGTCAACTCCTTCGCCGAGGACGTCGTGGTCCGGGACGGCGTGGTCACCGGCCTCGTGGTGGTCAACAAGAGCGGCCGCACGCTGGTGACGGCGGATCATTTCCTGGACTGCTCGGGCGACGGCGACCTGGCTGTCCGCGCCGGCGCGCCGTTCGAGATGAGCGATGACAGCGGCGATCTGCAGCCGGTGTCGCTGATGTTCCGGGTGGGCAACGTGGACAGCGCGACGCTGTTGCGCTTCGCGCGCGAGAATCCCGCCTCGATGGCGGTGGGCGAGAGCGACTACATCCGCGGGGACAAGACCGACGAGCAGTTGCTGGACCTGCTGGTCGAACAGGGCCAGCCATCGGTGTTCTTCAAGAGCGAGGGGCCTTTCCTGGGCGATGCGATCCGCCGTGGCGACCTGGCGCCCACCGCGTTGATCATGATCCAGCCGACTTCCGCCGCGCGCAAGGAGGTCTGCGTCAACGCCACCCGGGTGGGGGGCAACATCGACGGGACCGACACCGCGGCGGTCAGCGCCACCGTGGGCACCCTGATGGAGCAGGTCTGGCAGACCTATGAGTTCGTCAAGGCCCACTTGCCCGGCTTCGAGAACTCGGTGTTCGCCGGACTGGCCCCGCGCGTGGGCGTGCGCGAGACGCGACGCGTCATGGGCGACTACCTGCTGACCAAGGAAGACGTGGTGTCGGGCCGCAAGCAGCCGGACTCCGTGGTTGCCAAGGGCGCGCAGCACGTCGACATCCACCAGTCCGGCACGACCCAGATACGCATTCCCATCGCCAACGGCGGCTCTTATGACATCCCTTTCGGCTGCCTGCTGCCCAAGGGGCTCAAGAACGTCATGGTCGCTGGCCGCTGCCTGTCCGCGACGCGGGAAGGCATGGGCACGGCCCGCACCATGGGTCCCTGCATGGCCATGGGCCAGGCGGTGGGCACCGCGGCGGCCATGTGCGCCGAACGCGGCGATGCCGACGTGCGCCGCCTGCCGGTGAAGGAACTGCAGGCCAGGCTGCGCGCGCAAGGGGGCGTGATCGACGGCGTGTATTGAACGCCGCGCCGTCCGGCGCCACCCTCCGGAGACAAGCGAGGGGGCGCCGGGCGTCTTGCCGACAACGAGGAAGGAGACCAACCATGCATCGTTATCTTGCCAAGTTTTCCCTGGCCCTGTCGCTGGGCTGCGCGGCTGTCGCGGCCTGGGCGGGCGCCTACCCGGACCGGCCATTGAAGATGATCGTGCCCTTCGCCGCCGGGGCGTCGAGCGACATGCTGGCGCGTACCGTGGCCGATGGCCTGGCCACGCGCCTGGGCCAGCCGGTGGTGGTCGAGAACCGGGCCGGCGCGGGCGGCAACATCGGCGCCGACCTCGTCGCCAAGGCCGCGCCGGACGGCTACTCGCTGGTGATCGGGTCCATCGGCACGCACGCGACCAACAGTCTGATCTACGGCTCCATGCCATACGACACCGTGAAGGATTTCACGCCCGTGACGCTGGTCGCCTCGGTGTCGCTGGTGCTGGTCGTGCATCCCTCGGTGCCCGCGCGCGACGTCAAGCAGCTCATCGCCTATCTACAGGAGCGACCGGGCAAGGTCAGCTATGCGTCCGGCGGAGTCGGCGCATCCCAGCACCTGGCCGGCGAGCTATTCAAGTATCTTGCCAAGGTCGACATGGTCCATGTGCCATACAAGGGCAGCGCGGGATCGATTCCCGACTTGATCAGCGGTCGCGTCCCGGTCATGTTCGCCGACCTGCCGCTGGTGCTGTCCTATATCCAGAACGGTTCGCTGCGAGCCCTGGCGGTGGGTGATCGGGAACGCAGTCCGGTGCTGCCGTCGGTGCCCACGCTGGCCGAATCGGGCGTGCCCGATTACCAGGCCAATGCCTGGTATGGACTGTTCGCTCCCGCCGGGACGCCGCCGGACATCGCCAACCGCCTGCAGCGCGAGGTCGCCGCGATTCTGGAGCAGCCCGAGGTCCGCAAGCGCCTGATCGCGCAGGGCGCCAATCCGAGCGGCATGGCGCCCGATGCCTTCAAGGCGTTCCAGCGCAAGGAGATCGACCGCTGGAAGACGGTGGTGCAGGCGGCCCACATCAAGATGGATTGATGGACTAGGGTAAACCCTAGGTTTGAGGTAGAATGGTGTCTTATCGCGCCTGCGCCTGGCCGCAGGCGCCGACGTGCTGACGCTCCGCCGCCCAGGCGGAGCCGTCCCTTCCGCGGTTCCCTCATCGCTTCCGCCGTACGGCATACGCCGTATCGGCGCGCACGCGTTGCGCCGGCATGCCCGGCACAGCGCGCGATTTTTTTCTGGATGCCCATGATTGACGAAGACGATCGCCGTTCGCCCGCGCCTGCCCGGCCGCGCGGGACGACACGCGCCAACGCGGCGCGGTACCTGCTCACGCCGGCCCAGCTGGAAGAAAGCCTGACCATGGCCGTGCCGCCGTCCGTGCGCAATGCCGTGGTGGCCGGGATGCAGGCGACCCTGGCCGTGGTCGTGGCCCTGGCGTGTTTCCACTATTCGCCCTGGCCGCAACTGGTCGGTTTCGGCGCGCTGGGCGCGCTGGCTTCGCTGTTCGGGCGCTACGCCTCGCGCGTGCGCCGCCGCCGCATGGTCTTCCTGAGCGCCTTGCTGCTGGTCGCCGCGACCCTTGCGACATCGATGGCGGCCCAGGCGGGGGCTTCGTCCACGATGATGGTGCTGGTCCTTGCGCTGGTGGCGGGAGTGTCCACGGTCGCAGTGTCGAGCTGGCGCCTGGGCGGACCGGGCGCCGTCATCATCGTGTTCGCGGCAGGCGCGGCGCTGGGCGCGGCCGGGTCCTGGGAAGCGGTCTTCGCGCGCGCCGCCGCCGCGGCCGCGGGCGGCGCCCTGGCCTGGATCATCTGTGTCCTGACCGATCGCCTCAGGCATGAAGAGCCCGCGACGGGCACCTTTCCTAGCGATCCTCCGCGCCCCATGCGGCACCGGCTGATCGCCGCCGGCCGCATCGCCACGGGCGCCGCCGTGGCCGCGCTGTTGGCGCACGCGGCCGGCTGGCAGCATCCCTCGTGGGCGGCCATAGGCGCGACCGCCGTCATGCAGGGCGGGCACCTGCACATCACGATGAGCCGTGCG
The DNA here is from genome assembly GCF_002188635.1 of Pigmentiphaga sp. NML030171. GTDB lineage: Bacteria > Pseudomonadota > Gammaproteobacteria > Burkholderiales > Burkholderiaceae_B > Pigmentiphaga > Pigmentiphaga daeguensis. The sequence continues at coordinate 61,447 of NZ_NINX01000007.1, forward strand.
CTGCAACGGATGGCAGGCACCGTCGTGGGCGCCTGCGTGGCGGGCGCCATCCTGGCGCAATCGCCTTCGTTCTGGGCCGTGGTGGGCCTGATCGCGCTCTTCCAGTTCGTGACCGAGATCATCATCGGCTACAACTATGCGCTTGGACAGATCACCGTGACGCCCATGGCGCTGTTGATGACGCACCTGGCTGCGCCCGCCATGGCCGGCAACATGGCGCTCGAGCGCGTATTCGACACCATCGTCGGCGCGGCGGCGGGCATCGTGCTGGCGGTGCTGTTCTCCAGTCTGGACGATCGGGCGTACCTGGCGCGCCACCGGCGAGCGGCCGGGCGCTGATGGCGGTCGGGCTGGCCAGGCCCGGAAATGCTTTATCATCGGGCGGCTCTCGCGCGGGTTCCGATCGCCGCGTGGATTCCCGCGGCATGCCATGCTAGACCCCATCAGCGTCATCTTCGTCACGATCTTCTCCGCCATCATGAGCACGGCGGTACTGGGGTCGCTGCTGCCCACCGCCATTCCCGGGGTCAGGCGCTGGTTCAAGGCCAGCGTCATGGCCATCGCAGCGCTGGCCCTGTTCCTGTTCCAGAACGTCGGGCCGCGGTGGCTGACGATCCTGGTCTCCAACCAGCTGCTGGCCCTGGCCATGCTGGTCATCCTGCAAGGGTGCAGGCAGTTCGTCGGGATGCGGCCCGTGCGCTACGCGGAATATGCGGGCTGGGCTGCCCTATTGGCGGCCATGGCCTACTGGACCTATGTGGTGCCCGACATCAACATCCGCATCGCGCTGGTGTCGGCGTTCTATGCCTACGCTTACATCCTGGTGGCCAGGATCGTGTTCATGGCGCGGCCGCTGTCCCGGCCCCACTACGCCTACTGGTTCGTCAGCATCGGCGCATGCCTGGGCGCGATCGGCCATGTGGGCCGGGGGCTGGCCTACGGCGTGGGATGGGTCAGGCAGGCGGAGCTGTTGCAATCGACGCCCGTCAACATCGCCTTCCTGGCGCTGGGCGTGCTGGCGCTGCCCTGGCTGTCGATCGGCATGGTGCTGCTGACTCATGATCGCCTGGCCCATCGGCTCGAACGCCTGGCGAACCTGGATGAACTGACTGGCATCCTGGCGCGGCGCGCGTTCCTGGCGCAGGCCGACGCGGCCGCCCGCACCGCATCGCGCTCCGGGCGGCCGCTGGTGTTCGCCATCGTCGACATCGACCACTTCAAGAACATCAACGACACCCATGGGCATGCGGCGGGAGACCGGGTGCTGGCCCATTTCACCGGCGTGGTGGCCAGCAACCTGCGCGCCGGCGATGCCTTCGGCCGGCTGGGCGGCGAGGAGTTCGCCATTCTTTGTCCGGACACGTCCATGGGGGACGCGGTCAAGCTGCTGAACCGGCTGCGCGCCCGGGTCGCGCAGGCCGAGAGCGCGCTGCCGGGAAGCAAGCTCAAGGTCACGTTCAGCGTCGGGGTCGACCAGTATCGCCCCGGCGAGGAACTGAGCAGCCTGATGGCGCGGGCGGACGCCGCGCTCTACACGGCCAAGGCGATGGGAAGGGACCGCGTCGTGACGGTGGCTGCCGATGCGGATCCGCTTCCCGCCGAAGGGTCTCCCGGATTGGCGACGTGACGCGCCTGCCGTGCCGGCGGACGCTCAGCCCCCGGGCGCGCCCGTCTGTTGCAGCAGCCAGCCGCGAAAGGCCTGCAGGGCGGGCAGCGTGACATTGGCGGGCGGGTAGACCAGATAGTACGAAGTCGGCGAGCGCACCACCGGCCCGAAGGGCGATACCAGCCGGCCATTTTCCAGCTCGTCTTCCACCAGCAGGCGGGGCACCACCGCGGCGCCCAGGCCCGCCATGGCTGCCCGCAGCACCAGCGAGAACGACTCGAATTTCATTCCTCCGGTGGTGCCTTCGGCGGGCAGGCCGCTGGCGGCCAGCCAGTCGTGCCAGGCATGCGGCCGGAACGTCATCTGCAGCGTGGGCACGCGCGGCAGGTCGTCCGGCGTGCGCAGCGTGGTCGCGGCCATCTCCGGCGTACAGACCACGACCATGTGTTCGTCCATCAGCCAGTCCGAGCGGGCGCCGGGCCAGCGGGTGTTGCCCAGGTTGATGGCGGCGTCCAGGCTGTTGTTCTGGAAGTTGAAGGGCAGCCGCGTGACGAGGGTGAGCGCGATGCGCGGATGTTCGCGCTGGAAGCGGGGCAGGCGCGGGATCAGCCATTGCGTGGCGACCGCGGGCACCACGCCCAGCCGCAGCACGCTGGCCGCGGGCTCGGTCGACACGGTTTCGATGATGGCCGATTCCAGCGCGTCGAGCGCGGGCGTCAGGCGCAGCAGCAGGATCTCGCCCGCGGACGTCAGTTGCAGACGCTTGCGTACGCGTTCGAACAGCCGGACCCCGAGGAAGTCCTCCAGCGCCTGGATCTGGTGGCTGATGGCGCTCTGCGTCAGATTCAGCGAGTCCGCCGCCTGCGTGAAGCTCAGCGTGCGTGCCGACAGCTCGAACGCCTGGAGCATGACGGGCGAGGGGATCTTGCGACGCATGTCATTAATCCTGCTAATGAATTCATGATGAGACGTCGCTTGTGGGCAGGCGGACGTCTCCGATAACTTAGTCCCGCGTTTCGTGGTTGCGGCACCGGCATTGTGCAGTAAGTCTGCTTGCATGGGAGTGAGTCGATGAATCGTCGAGATGTACTGCGTCTGGGAGCGGCTGCGGGCCTGGGGGCCGCGGGCAGGGCATGGGCTCAGGAAGAGTTTCCGAACCGCCTGATGAAGGTGGTGGTTCCTTATCCGCCCGGGGGCATCACCGACCTGCTGGGGCGGGTGCTGGCGGACATCCTGGCCAAGGAGTTCCCCGCCAAGCCCGTGATCGTCGAGAACAAGGGCGGCGGCACAGGCACGGTGGCCCAGCAATACATCCTCCAGCAGCCGCACGATGGCCACCTGCTGCTGTCCGGCGGTCTGGGCGGGCTGATCCTGCCGACCATCCTGAATCCTCGCCTGCCCATCGATCCGCAGGAGAACTTCGTTCCCGTGGCCCAACTGGCCGAGCTGATGAACGTGCTGGTGGTGGGCCGGGACGTCGAGGCCCGCACGCTGCCCGAGCTCATCGCCTACGGCAAGACGCGCGTGGGCAAGCTCAACTACGGCTCCAACGGCGTAGGCACGCTGGCCCATTTCACCTCGGTGCTGTTCAACCAGCGCGCGGGCACGCATTTCGTCCATATCCCGTACCGCTCCAGCGGTGAAATCATCACCGGCCTGAAGAACGGGGACATCCAGGTGTCCTTCGCCAACCTGCCATCGGTGGCCTCCCTGGTGCGCGCCGGTTCGCTGCGGGCGATCGCGGTGACGGGGGCCAGGCGCGCGCAGGCGCTGCCCGACGTGCCGACCCTGCTGGAACTGGGCATGGAGGACTTCGTCGCGACGGGATGGCTGGGGGCCTACGCGCCGGTCGGCACGCCCCAGGCCAACATCGACAAGCTGGCCGATGCCATCGTCAAGGGTGGCAGGCAGTCCGAGAACATCCAAAGGCTGCAGACCGCGGGTTTCGAGGTGACGGTGCGCGGCCACGCGGACTTCGCCGCCTGGAACCGCAGCGAATTCGTCAAGTGGAACGAACTGGCCCGCCGGGAGAACATCCGGCCCGAGGCCTGAGCGGCAATTTTCAACAAGGACTGCACATGTTGCCCACCGCAAGAAAACTGGTTTTTTCGGAAGTGCCCATCGTCGACCTCGGGCCGGCCTGGCGCGATGATGCCGGCCGTGCCGCAGTGGCCGAGGCCATCGCCGCCGCCGCCGGCACCGTGGGGTTCTTCTACGTCAGGAACCACGGCCTGGCCGAGCAGGACATCCGCGACATCTTCCAGACCGCCGTGGATTTCCACAGCCTGCCCATGGAGGCCAAGATGGAGGTCTCGCTCAAGCTCAACGACCATGCCCAGGGCTACCTGCACGGCATGAGCAAGGGCAACGACGCGAACATCAAGGAGAACCTCCAGGAAGCGTTCCAGATCCGCCGGCCGCTGGCCGACGACGATCCCGACCTGCTGGCCGGCAAGCCCTTGCACGGCCGCATTCCCTGGCCGTCCGCCATGCCGGACCTGAAGCCGCGGATGATGGCTTACTACGACAAGGTCAACGACCTGGGCTATCGGCTTCTGGATCTGTTCGAGCTGAGCCTGGGCCTGACGGCCGGCGCGCTGAAGGCGAGCTTCGCCAAGGACATGAATTCGCTGCGCCTGCTGCACTATCCGCCGCAGCGCCCCGACGAATCGGGCGAGCACCTGGGGGCGCGCGGACATACCGATACCAATGCCTTCACCATCCTGGCCCAGGACGCGAATGGCGGGCTCGAAGTGCGCAACCGGGACGGCGAATGGGTGGCGGTGCCGCCCATCGGGGGAACGCTGGTGGTCAACGTCGGGGAAGTGCTGAAGGTCTGGACCGACGGCGTGTTCACCTCGGCGGTCCATCGGGTGATCAACCGTTCCGGCAACGAGCGCTATTCCATCCCGTTTTTCATGTATCCGAGTTTCGATGCCTGGATCCAGCCCTTGATCCGCAATCCCGATCCCGCGAACGTGGCGCCCGAGGACCTGCCGACGTCCTTTCCGCGCGACCGGCCTTTCGTCTACGGCGAGCTGAAGGCGCGCAACGTCGCGCGCATCATGCCGCAGAAGAGCGCGGCATAGCGGCAATCGATCATCCAGGGAACCGGAGGGTGGACATGGCGGCCTACGTCATCGGCGAGGTGAAGATTCTGAAGCCCACTGAAATGGGCGAGTACGGCCGCATGGTGGCGGAGGCGGTGGCCGCGCATGGCGGGCGCTACCTGGCGCGCGGAGCCGAGCCCTTCGTGCTCGAAGGCGGGCCGGCCCACAACGTGCTCCTGATCGAGTTTCCCGACAAGGACGCGGCCTTGGCCTGGTACGCATCGCCGGCCTACCAGGCGGCGAAGAAGCTGCGCGAAGGCAAGAGCAACCTGAGGCTGGTCGTGATCGACGACGCATGAGCGGCGCTCACGCGCCGCCGCTCCGGTGGCGCGGCGAGGCCGTGCGGAAGGTGATGGACCAGCGCAAGGCCCGGGCCGGCGCGATGCTGTGTTGCCAGGCCCAGCGCGCCGGTCCGCGCATCAGGTAGATGGACCGGGGCGCCAGCGCCAGGCGTACGATGTCGGCCTTCCTGGGATGGTCGGGCGGGTAGGGCCTGAATCGCATCACGATCTCGCTGCCCAGCGAGATGCCGACCACGTCCTGGAAGTCCGGCACGTCGCGATGCCAGCCCAGCGGCGCGCCGGGCGGATACTCCGCCGCCAGCGCATGGACGAAGGCCTGTGGCGGCACGCCCAGCCATCGCGCCGCGCGGTCGCGCAGCGCATGGAGTTCGGCGATCAGCGCCGTGGCCGGCTGCAGCCGGTTGGCATCGTAGTCGAAGCTGCCGCCGTAGCTCACTACCCGCCTGCGCGCGGTATAGGTCTTGTAGCGGGCAGCGGCGAAGGGCAGGGTGGCCATCAACGCCTCGAGCTCCGCCGCTTCGGCCGGCTCGAGAAAATCCGGTTCATAGACCAGCCCTTCCGGCAGATCGGGCGGAAGCGGGGGCGGCAGGTCGAACAGCGGCGGTTGTTCCATGATGCGATCCGTGTGGCCGCGAAGGCGGTCCCTTACCGGCCGTTGGCGGCGCCCATTGCGGCGGGATAGAGCTTGCGCAGGATCTGCAGGCAGGCGTCTTCGAGCAGGGCGGCCAGTTCCGTGGCTGCCTCCCGGGGGCTGTCGTCCTGGCGTGCCCGGGCCCATATGCGCTGCAACGCCGCCGTCCGCGCCTGCACCACTTCCATGACCTCGTCGCGCCAGAAGGCCGGCGCCTCGCCTTCGACGTAGTCGCCCCGGCCGCGGCCGAAGTGGATGATGGCGAGATAGCGCAGAAGGTCCGCCGCCACCAGCGCGTGCAGGAATTCGTCGGTCAGGCGGGCGGTCGCGTGTTCGGTGCCCTTGGCCTTGTTGATGCCCCAGGCCGCGCCGGCGAACGTGGCCGCGCCGACTATGGCCCCTACCAGCATGCCTCCGCCCAGGGTCAAGCCGCCGGCCAGGAGGTCGGCCGACGCGCCGGTGGCCGCGCCCGACGCGATGGCGCCCAGCAGCCCCGCCTGCTTCACATCGACGGGCGCACTGAAGGCGAAGTTCTCGCGCAAGCGCTGGTTCAGCGGCGCCGCCGCGCTGCCCTGGAGCCCGTGAAGCGCCAGCAGGCGGGCCGTGGTCTGGGCGCCGGCGCGCGACAGGCGCGTGGTGATGGCGGCCATGGCCGCGTCCCGCGCGCTTTCCGGCGCGGACCGGGCCAGGCCCAGGGTGCCCAGTGCCGACCGGATCGCCGAGGCATCGCCCACCGCTTCGGCGTCGCGGGCGGCATCGACGATCTGGCGCGCGATGAGATCCATGGACTGCTGGAAACGGTCGAGATTGCGCTTGTCCCAGGCCGAGGCCAGCCGGGCATAGCCGCGCTGGACGGCTGCCGGCAGGCAGGCGCGGATGGCGTCGAACAGCACCCGCTCGTGTACCCAGCTGCGGGCGAATGCATCCAGCGGCACGACGTCGCGCACCACGCCGTAGGGCCGGAGATGGTCGGTCCAGCGCGCGACGTCTTCCTGCTCGCGCGGGGCGGGACGAGGCGGCCCCATCTGGTTGAGCAGCACCACCACGGGCTTGCCCAGCCATTGCAGGATCTGCATCTCGGGCGCGACATAGCCCGCATCCTGCGGATCTTCCGAGGCATTGACCAGATACAGCACCACGTCGGCGTTGTCGCGCGCCGCCTGCAGTGCGCGCTGGCTGAGCCAGAAAGCGCGGTCGCTGACCCGGTCCCAGACTTCGGTCAGGAACCATCCCACGGGGTTGCCCGCCATCTCCAGCCGCCTGGCCAGCCGCGCGGAGTCGCCGAAACCCGGCGTGTCCCACAGGTACAGTTCGTCGCCGTCGCCGGTGGTGAACAGGCGATACGCATCGGCAGCCTGCGTGACGTGAGCCGCGTCGCGGACTTCTCCCACGTCCGCGCCCAGCAGGGTGCGGGCCAGCGTCGTCTTGCCGGCATTGGTGTGGGACACCAGGCAGAGCTGTATGCGGACGGGCTTGTCAGGCATCGGGAGGATGGAGCAGATCGACGAAGGTGACCGGCACCTTATGCAGCGTGCCGAAATCCTGCCACAGGCGCCGGCGTTCTTCCAGGCGGCGGTCGGCGCCGGCCTGGCCGTCGAGGCGCGCAACATAGGCCGACTGGTCGACGGCCAGCACGATCTTGCCGGGCAGGGCGCGCGCCAGGTGATCGAGGAAGGCGCCGTGGTTCTCGGCCTCGGGCGTGGCCGACAGGTTTACCAGCGCGGCAGTGACGGTCGCGCCTTCGTCCGCCGCGTCCGGCGCGGGCATGTCCTGCGGGTCGGCGCCATAGTCCCAGCCGGGCATCACCGCGGCCTGGGCGGTGTCGCCCAGCATGGAGCGCGCCAGCGCCTGCAAGGCCTGGCCGCGCGCCGCGTCGACGGCGAAGCTGTAGGGAATGACGCGCAGGCGCAGCGGCACCGGGCTGAGCGAACCCAGCAGCTTGCGGTAGTAGGGCTGGCCCATGTCCAGCGGAAAGTCCGCGCGCAGGCGTGTCTCCTTCCAGCGCGCCGCGGCCGCCAGCGCCAGGCGGGGAATCACGACCACGATGGCCAGCAGCGCCGCGTACAGATGGACCCAGCGGGCGCCGCCCGGCACGAAGCCGGCGGCGTCGAATCGCAGCGCGGCGATTTCCGCCGGCGTGAAACCCGGCAGGCGGAACAGCCAGGTCGCCGGCGCGAACAGCACGCCCAGGATGGCGTGCACCTGGCCGGCATCGAGGAAGGTGCTTTCCCAGCCGACGCGGTATTCGACGGTCAGCCCACGTGCGTAGAGCGACAGGGCGACGCCTGCACCGAACAGCGCGGCGCAAAGGTGAAGGATGCGCTTGCCGCGCGCCAGGTGCAGCGGCGCCGCCAGGCGCTGCCAGTCGAGCGCGAAGCGCGCCCCGGCGGCGGCCAGCGCGGGCGAGCGG
>NZ_NINX01000013.1 GCF_002188635.1 Pigmentiphaga sp. NML030171
TATTCGTCCCGATGCTCCTGAACCAGCCGTACCGCACGTTCACGTACTTCAGGGGAAAACTTGTTGTTCTTGCTCATGGCTCCATTTTCTCAAGAATTGGAGCCTCCTCAAAAACCGGTTCGATTCAGTCCAGAAACGGGCAAACTCCCCCAACGACCTCGTCATGCCCCGGCCTTCGCATGGACGCCGCGTTCTTCCTTTCCGCCATCTCAAGTTGAACGGGTCGATGCACGGACCACGCCCTTGTTGCGTACATGGATCAGCCAGCATTGCGCGGCAAATCCTACGATGAAAAGCCCGAACCAGAGCAGCAGCACGGCCAGCACCGCGGGGGACTGAGGACCATCGGCCAGCGGGTGCGAAGGGGGCAGGCGGGTGAGCGTTTCGTTGGTGCCTGGAACCAGCGACAGGAAAAAGCTGAAAGACAGTCCGAAAGCGGACAGATACGGGGCGAGCCTGCCCAGGAAAGTCGGCCTGGATGCGAAGAGGCCCCCGAACGCCACAAGAAGCACCAGCAGGCCAAACGCATGTCCGCGATTCAAGCCGCCCGTGCTGGATATGCCGAAGGATGTGATCACCGATAGCGTCAGGCCGACCAGATAGATCTTGCCGGAACGCGTAGCCGCGTCGATCTTGCCATAGCGGGCAAAGCCATGGATGCCTGCAACGACGGGCACCAGACTGATGGCGGTATGGATCGCGCCCAGGGGCGAGATGGAGTGAACCATGGAGAACCTCTCTCAAGCTACGGATGAAAGACCGGCGCCGGGTCGGGCGCCAATGATATTTACCTACTAGTTGGTAGACTGGTATGGCAAAAAAAGAGCGCACCTGTCCGTTCCCGCCCGGTTCAGACGGTTGAAGTCAGCCTGTTGACCGCCAGAGGGGCAAGTGCCTGGAAGATTTGTGGGTCGCCGAAGCCCCGGGCGGCAAGCATGGCCCCATGTACCGCCGACATGAAAGCTTTTGCTTCGACGGCCGGACTGCCTTGCAGGCGGAACTGTCCCTTGGCCACTCCCTTCTTGAGCAGCGATGTGAGCCACGCAGCCAGATCCTGGAAGTGTCCTTGGACTTCAGCCGCAATCTCTTTGGGGATCGTCGGCAATTCGACGGCCAGCAGCGCGCAAATGCAGAACGAGGAAGTGCCGCCGCGGATGCACGCGGACCAATAATCCACGTAGGCGTTGAGCTCCGCCAATGGATCCGCGAGCTGCCGATCGAGCGCAACCATGCCTTCCCGTGCTTCCTCGCGATACCGTGCCACTACGACCCGGACCAACTCCGCCTTGCTGGGGAAATGGTGATGGATGCTGGCTTTGCTGATATGCACCCGATCGGAAATGTCGGCATAGCTGAAGCTGTTGTAGCCGCCGGCTTCAATCAACGATCGCGCATGCGCGGCAATCTCGGCCGCCTTGGGGGAAAGGTCTTCGTTCATGGCAAGTTCCGTCAAACCGCTGGGGGGCGGGCTGGACATCTCCAAACCTCCGTGTCGACGCCCAATGTGTCGTCAATCTACTAGTAGGTAGGTTATCCGTCAAGCTGCGAAAAGAATTTCACATCGGCTCAGCCGCGAATGCGCGGAGGCGTCAGCCTGGTGTCCACCTCGCGCCGTCCACCGCCGGCACGCGCTCGGCGGCCGACAGCCGGATTTCGGTGAGCAGGCGCTGCAGTGCATCGGAAGGCAGGCGGTCGGCACGCAGGGACAGGCCTACCGGCCCTGCCGACGAAGCCGTCGGCAGGGCAAGCCGCACCAGCGTGCCGCACGAGACGTCCGTTTCCACCACGCCGACGGGAGCGCACCAGATCGCGTCGCTGTTCAGCACGAAGCTGCGGCCGAACGAGACGTCGATGGTTTCGATCGCCAGATCTGGCATGCCGAGGCCGGAGGCCAGCAGGAACTGGTCCACCGCCTCCCTGAGCCGGGTGCCCGCGTCGGGCAGCACCATGCGGTAGGGCTTGAGCATCGCAAGACGCAGCGCAGGCGCGGCGAGGAGGGGATGCCCCGGACGCACGGCAAAGACGACGGGTTCGGGATACAGGTACTCGAAACTCAACCCTTGCATGTCCGACGGCTCGGCCAGCCGGCCGATGACCACATCCAGTTCCCCCTGCCGCAGCAGACCGATGAGGTAGGCGTTGCTGCCGGTGCGCACCCGCACCCGCGCGCTCGGCACTTCATGCAGAAAGCGCTGTACGGCTGGCGGAAGGACGGTGGCGGCGACGTTGGGCAGTACGCCGATGACCAGAATGGGCGCATCGGCGCTGCGGGCCTGCGCAATGCTGTCCAGTCCCTCGCGCAGTGTGCGTATGCCGCTGCCGGTATAGCGCACGAGTATGCGGCCCGCGGTGGTCAGTTCGATGCCCTTGCGCGTGCGTTCCAGCAGGCGCTGGCCGACGATGTCTTCCAGTTCGGCCAGTGCCTTGGAGACCGCCGGCTGCGTGATCTTCAGCGCCTTAGCGGCCGCCACCAGGCCTCCTTGTTCGGTCACCGCTAGCAGGGCGTTCAAGTGGCGTAGCTTGAGTCGGTGATACGACATGGCGTCCTCCCGTTGCGCCCCGAAGTATAACTTTTTGGAATTCAAAGCCAAGATATTTTCAGTATCCATAACAATAGGCGCTGCCTAGAATGGGGACGTACTTTCCAGGCGAACCGCTGCGCAGCTACCGCCGTTCACTTCCAACGTATGGATGCATAGCCATGAACGAAACGCTTTTTGCGCCTCCGGCGGCAAGCCAGACCGCGTTGTTCAGCGTCAAGCGCGCCGGTGTATTCCTGGGGGCGCGGATCACCGGCATCGATCTGTCGAAGCCGCTCGATACCGCCACGGTCGACGCCTTGAAGCTCGCTCATGCCGAACACGGCGTGCTGGTGTTTCCCGATCAGAAGATCTCGTCGGGGGATCTGCTCCGGTTCGGCCGCTATTTCGGCGAACTGAGCGTCCATCCGTTCTCGACCAACGCCGAGGACAGCCCCGAGCTGATCGTCTACGACAACAAGGAAGGCAATCCGCCCGCGCCGACCGATATCTGGCATACGGACGAAACCTTTCGCGCGTGCCCGCCCATGGGCACGGCCTTGTGCTCGAAAATCATTCCCGAGGTTGGCGGTGACACCGCCTTCGCGAGCATGAGCGCGGTGTACGAAGGACTGTCCGATCGCATGCAGCATTTCCTGTCGGGGCTGGAGGCTGTGCATGACTTCAAGCCGTTCCGCGGCTTGTTTCCCAATACTCGCGAAGGCGTGGAGCGCATGCGGCGTTTCGAGGATCTCTATCCGCCGGTGACGCACCCGGTGGTTGCGGCGCATCCCGTCACCGGCCGGAACGTCCTGTTCGTCAATCCCCAGTTCACGCTCTACATCAAGGGCATGGCCGAGGATGAGAGCCGCCACCTGCTCGAATTGCTGTATCGCAAGACGCTTGTCCATGAATATCAATACCGCCACCATTGGGAGCCGGATATGGTGGTCTTCTGGGACAACCGCGGCGTCCAGCATTCGGCGCTGCATGACTATTACCCGCAGCGGAGGCTGATGGAGCGCATCACCATCGCCGGTACGGCGCCGATTCCCGCGTCCGCTCCTGCTGATCCCGCCAGCCTGCGGCGCTATCTGATGCCGCCTGTAACCGCGTTCAAGGATAGCCGCCAGCAGCGGCAGCACGAACGCGATTGACGCCGCGCCGTTGGCGCAGGCAAGCCGTGCGCATGCCGGCCGTCGGCATGCCGGGATCGAAGGCAAGGAGGGATTATGTGGAGACATCTTTTGGCGGGCTGTTGCCTTGCCGCGCTGGCGCATGCCGCCACTGCGCAAGGCGGGTATCCCGACCGGCCGATCCGTTTCGTCGTGCCGTATCCGCCCGGTGGGTTCACCGATATTCTGGCTCGCCTCGTCGGCACGAAGCTCGGGCAGGACCTTGGCCAGCCTGTCATCGTGGACAACCGGGGAGGGGGCGGCAGCACCATAGGCACAGATATCGTCGCCAAGGCGGAACCTGATGGATACACCATCCTGATGGTGGCGCCGGATTTCGCCATCAACGAGAGCCTGCACGGCAAGCTTCCTTACCGGGCGCAGGCGGATTTCGCGCCCGTGACGCTGGCGGCGCAGAGTCCCATGGTTCTGGTGGCCCATGCCGGCTCGGGCATCCGGTCGGTACAGGACCTGATCTCGCTGGCCAAGAAGCGGCCCGGCAGCATCAATTACGCTTCAGGCGGCAACGGCACGGGCTCGCATCTGGCCATGGAGCAATTCAAGACCCAGGCCGGCATCGACATGATCCACATTCCCTACAAAGGCAACGGACCTGCCACTACCGCGCTGTTGGGCGGCGAGACTTCGGTCATGTTCCTCCAGGTCGCCGTGGCGGCTCCTCACGTGCGCGCAGGCAAGCTGCGCGCGCTGGCGCTGCCGGGTACACAACGTCTGGACGCCTTGCCCGGCGTGCCGACGCTGGCCGAATCGGTACTACCCGGCTTTGACGTGACGCCATGGTTCGGCATCGTTGCGCCTGCCGGCACGCCGGCCAGGATCATCGACAGGTTGAATGAGGCGATCGTCAAGGCATTGCGTCAGCCAGATGCGCAAGAGAGCCTTGCCAGCCAGGGTGCCAAGGTCGTGACGAGTACTCCGGAGGAATTCGGCGCTTTCCTGAACAGGGAAATTCCTCGATGGGCCCAGGTGGTCAAGAGCTCGGGGGCGCGTGTGGATTGAGGCGCGGCGGCGCGGCATCGCTGGTGCTTGGCATGCTCATGGTGTGCTTCCCTTGGCTGAAATTCGAAGCTGCTTTGAAGGAGTTTGAGATCATCTGCAAATAAGGGTTACCATCATCCGATGGCTATAACCCCCTGGGACACAAATCCGTTGTTTCCGAGCCCGGAGGTGGTCACGCGTGGACCTCACGGAGCTTCCCGGAAGCAATGCACATCATCCCTCGCCATCTCATCATTGCCGCCGCGCTGCCGCTGGCGGCCTGCCTTGCCGCCGTCATGCCGGCCGCGTCCGTCCAAGCCCAGCAGGCGCCCGATGCGGGCCGGACCTTGCAAGAGCTGCGGCCACGCCTGCCGCAGCCGGGCACTCCTCCCGCATTCAGACTCGATGCGCCCGTGGTCCAGCCCACCGCGCCTGGCGGACCGCAGGTTGCCGTCAGCTCCATCATCATCGATGGCAATTCCGTAATCCCGTCCGCGCAACTCCAGGCGCTGGTGGCCGATGCGCCGGGCCGCCGCTACGATCTGGCCGGCCTGAAGGCCCTGGCGGATCGCATCACCGATCATTACCGTCGTGCCGGCTATCCGTTCGCCCGCGCCCTCGTTCCGGCCCAGGAGCTGGAGGGCGGCGTCTTGCGCATCCAGGTGCTGGAAGGGCGTTATGGCCGGGTCGCGGCCTCGGGTGAACTGGCCGGCCAGGCCCAGCCGTGGCTGTCGGCCTTGCGGCCCGGCCAGGTCATCGGCGGCCGCGAACTCGAGCGCAGCATCTACCTGCTGTCCGACCTGCCCGGCGTCGCGGTCGATCCGGTCATGGGGCCGGGCTCGGCTGTGGGCGAAGGCGATCTCGACGTCGGCGTGGCCATGGCCCGGAAATGGGGCGGCCAGGCCAGTGTCGACAACTACGGCAACCGCTACACCGGCGCCGGGCGCGCCGGCCTGGGCCTGTGGGGCAACAGCCTGTTCACCTTCGGCGACCGCGCCACCCTGGACGCCTTGCTCACCACCGAAACCATGTGGCTGGGTGCGCTTGGCTACGAGGCCCCGCTGGGCACCAGCGGCTTGCGGGCAGAAGCGCGTTTCGCCCACACCCGCTACGAGCTGGGCAAGGAGTTCTCGTCGCTCAATGCCACCGGGAGAGCCGACATCGCCGCGGTGGGGCTGTCATATCCGCTGTGGCGGGCGGCCTGGGGCGGGGTGACCGCCGGACTGCTCTATTAGCACAAGACCCTCAGGGACGACATCGAGGCCGCCGACAGCCGTACCAAGGCCTCCAGCGACAGCTTGCCGTTCAGCCTGCGCTTCGACGCGCGCGACAGCCTGCTGGCCGGCCTGGGCGGGCTGACCTATGGGCAGTTGAGCTGGACGCCGGGCAAGCTGCACCTGGGGCCGACCCTGATGGCGGTGGACCAGGCAACGGCGCGCAGCAACGGCCATTTCCACAAGTTGAACCTGGACGTGGCGCGGCTGCAGCAATTGCCGGCGAACCTCAACCTGTACGCGCGTTTCATGGCGCAGTGGGCGAACAAGAACCTGCATTCGTCAGAAAGCTTCGGGCTGGGGGGGCAGGGCGGGGTGCGGGCGTATCCGCTCGGCGAAGGCTACGGCGATTCGGGCTGGCTGCTGCAGACCGAGCTGCGCTATCCGATCGGCAACGTCACGCCCTACGGTTTCTTCGACATAGGCCGGGTCAAGGTCAACCAGGATCCTTGGGCGCCGGGCGAGAACACCCGGACGTTGTCGGGCGCGGGCTTCGGCTTGCGGGCGACCGTGCAGAAGGCGTGGACGGTGGACGTGAGCCTGGCCTGGCGCACGCACGGGGGCAAGCCGCGATCCGATACGCGTGACGCGCGGCCGCTGGCATGGGCCAGCCTGGTTTATCGCTTTTGAGAGAGACCTATGAAACGCGCAAGCCTGAACCATACGTATCGCCTGGCATGGAGCGAGGCCAGGGGTGTCTGGGGGGCGGTACCGGAGATCCAGAAGTCGCACGGCAAGCGCGGCGGGCAGCGGTTGCGGCGGCTGGCCGAGGCAAGCCTGATGGCGGGATTGCTGGGAGGCTGCTTGCTGGCAGGGGCCGTGCCGTCGTGGGCGGCGGGCCCGCTGCCCACGGGCGGGCAGGTCACCTCGGGGGCCGGCGTCATCCACCAAAGCGGCCCGGACATGACCATCACCCAGTCCAGCGCCAGGCTGGGGATGGACTGGACGAGCTTCTCCATCGGCAGCGGCAATTCGGTCCGGTTCGTGCAGCCGGACGCGAGCTCGGTGGCCGTCAACCGGGTCACGGGCAGCGACGTCAGTTCGATCCAGGGGGCGCTCAAGGCCAATGGGCAGGTCTTCCTGTCCAACCCCAATGGCATCGTGTTCAGCCCCACCGCCCAGGTGGACGTGGGCGGGTTGATCGCCACCACGCACGCCATCGCCGAGCAGGACGGCAAATACGTCCTGCAAGGCCGCAGCGGCGCCGGCGTCGTCAACGAGGGCACGATCCGCGCCGCTGACGGCGGCACGGTGGCGCTGGTGGCGGCGCGCGTGGCCAACCGGGGCCGCATCGAGGCCGGCAAGGGCAACGTGCTGCTGGGCGCGGGAGACAAGGTCACGCTGGACCTGGGCGGGCCGGTCAAGATCAAGGTGGACGAAGGGGCGATCGACGCGCTGATCGAGCAGGGAGGCGCGATCCGCGCGGACGGCGGGCGGGTGTACATGACGGCGGCCTCGGCCGGCGCGCTGACGTCCACGGTCATCAACCACACGGGCGTGACCGAAGCGCGCACCCTGTCCACGGGGGGGGACGGCCGGATCGTGCTGCTGGGCGGCATGGAAAAGGATCGCATCGAGGTGGCCGGCACGCTCGACGCCAGCGCATCGGCCGGGGGCGATGGCGGCTTCATCGAAACCAGCGCGGCGCGGGTGGGTATCGCCGACGATGCCCGCATCACGACCAAGGCGGCCAGCGGCCGGAACGGCACCTGGCTGATCGATCCGGTGGATTTCACCATCGCCGCCAGCGGCGGCGACATGACGGGAGTCGCGCTGGGCACCCAACTGGGCAACGGCAATGTCACGATCGAATCCAGTACCGGAGCCGCTGCCGGCACCGGCAACCTCAACGTCAACGACACGGTCGCGTGGAGCGCCAATACCCTGACGCTGACCGCTGCCAATAGCATCAACATCAACGCGACGATGACCGCCGGCGGCACCGCCGGCCTGGCGCTGAATCCGGCTACCGCCAATGGTTCCGATACGGCCGTCGCCGCGGGCACGGTGAACGTCATGCCGGGCCTCGGCCGGGTGGATTTCACCGGCACCGGCAACAGCCTGAGCATCAAGGGCACGCCCTACACCATCGTCGCCAGCCTGTCCCAGTTGCAGGGCATCGGCGGCGGCCTGGACGGCCACTACGCGCTGGGCCGCGACATCGACGCCAGCGCCACGGCGGGCTGGAACCCGGACGGCAGCGGCGGTTTCTCCGGCTTCTCTCCTATTGGAACCAATGACGGCAGCCTCGGTTTCAGTGGCGTTTTCGATGGGCTGGGCCACACGATCGACGGACTGACCATCAATCGTCCCGCTACCGACAACGTGGGTTTGTTCGGCTACATCATCAGGGACAGCATCGTCCGCAACGTGGGCCTGAGGGGCGGCTCGACGTATGGTCGCAACAATACGGGCGCCCTGGTGGGGTACTCCAGTGGCGGCCTGGTATCCCATGCCTATTCCACCGGCAACGTACGCGGCGTGGACAACGTCGGCGGGCTGATCGGTTACCTCTTTTACAGCGCCGATCATCTGTATGCCACCGGCGACGTCGAAGGCAGCGGCAATGTCGGCGGATTGATCGGGGCTGGCGCGAATTCGGCCCTTCGGTACGCCTATGCGAGCGGCAACGTCCGGGGCGGCAATGCCGGCGGACTGGTTGGGGCCTTCGAATCGTTCTCGTCGTGGTACAGCTACGCGACCGGCGACGTCACCGGGGCGTCCGCCGCGGGCGGGTTGGTGGGCAGCTATCAGCACGGCACCATATGGTATTCGTACGCCACCGGCAAGGTGACAGGCGGGGTCACCGGCGGCCTGAGCGGAGACACCAACTACCTGACCGTCATCGGCGGTTATTGGGACATGGACACCACCGGCCAGGCGCAGGGTTGCGGCGGAGCCGGTTGCTCCGGCTCCTCGGTCGGTACCGGACCCGTCGGCCTGCGCACGGCGGATGCCTTCAGCCAGGCCAGCTACGGGACCTTCCGCTTCGGCAACGACTGGTACATGGCGGAGGGCTCGACCCGTCCCTTCCTGATGTTCGAATACGCCACCACCATCGGCAACGCCCACCAGTTGCAGTTGGTGGACCTGGATTTGTCGGCCCGTTACACGCTGGCCGGCGACATCGATATGTCCGTGGCCGACGGCTCGCGCGCATCGGGCATGTGGAGCAGCCAGGGGTTCAATCCGATCGGCGCCCATGGCGGCGAAGGCCCCGCCGCGGCCTTCACCGGCACTTTCGACGGGCGGGGCCACGTCATCAGCGGCCTGCGGATCGATCGGACGGCTGACTACGTCGGCCTGTTCGGCCATCTGGGCAGCGGCAGCGCCGTGCGCAACCTGGGCCTGGCCGATGCCATCGTGGCGGGCGGCCGCCATACCGGCGCCTTGGCAGGCGTCAATCAGGGCGCCATCGCCAACGTCTATGCGACCGGGGCGGTGGCGGGCGGCGACGATACGGGCGGGCTGGTCGGCCATAACTTGAACGGCACGATCGCCAACGCCTATACGGCAAGCACCGTGACGGGCGGCGACAACACCGGCGGCCTGGTGGGCCGCAACTCGAACGGAGCGATCGCCGAGACCTATGCGACAGGCCAGGTAACGGGCACCGGCGCCCGCGGCGGTTTGGTGGGCATGAACGACGGCACGATCGTCCGCAGCTTCTACGCCACCACCGATGCCGGCGGCAACCCGATCAACAACGGACCGGGAGGGGGCAATCCCGAGGGCGCGACAGGCAAGCGGCTGGACGAACTTCGGCAGCTCTCCACGTTCACCGAGGCCGGCTGGAATATTTCCGACCGGTGCGGCGAGGACACGGCCTGGCGCATTTACGAGGGCAGCACCACGCCTTTGCTGCGAGCCTTCCTGACGTCGATCACGGTTGCCGTGGCCGATGGCGGCAGCAAGGTCTACGATGGCAATACATCGGCCAGCTGGTCCTATACCCAGTCGATCGACTCGGCGGTCCTGGATGGCACGGCGGTCTATGCGCTGGACGGCAAGAACGCGGGCAACCGCACGTTGGGCGTGTCCGGCCTGTATTCCGGCCAGCAGGGCTATGACATAAGTTTCGTGGGGGGCGATTACACGATAACGCCCAAGGCGCTGGCCGTTGCGGGCGTGGCGGCCGACGACAAGACCTACGACGGCACCACCACGGCCACGTGGACGGGCGCAACCTTGTCGGGGGTGGTGGCGGGCGACGACGTGGCGCTGGACGGGCGTGGAGTGACGGCCTCGTTCGCCGATGCCGAGCCGGGCGCCGGCAAGCCGGTGACGCTGCAGGGCAGCTTCGGACTGGGCGGCGCGGATGCCTCGAATTACACGCTGATTCAGCCAACGCCACGGCTGTCGGCCGATATCCGGCCCGCCTCGCCGCGGCCGACCGAGCTGGATCCGAAAGCCGCCGCGGCGATCACCAGCGCGCAGAGGTCGTGGCCGGACGTGCAAGCCAACGTCGAGCAGGGTAGGGAGTTCGGAGAGGTGGTGACGATAAGAGGCAGCGGCATCCGGTTGCCGTAGGACGCGGGCAACCCTTGGCGGCCCTAGGTGCGGCCCGGGTTCTCGAGTATCGCCGCCAGCCGTCCGACCGCCGCCGCGGCCTCCCCGGCCGTGGCGAAATTGGCGAACCCCATCAACAAGCCCCCTTGCGGGGACTTGCGCATCCGCCAATCGTTCAGCGCCTGGACGGCAAGCCCCTCGTCCTGGGCGGCCATGGCCAGCTTCCTGTCGCTTTGCCGGGGGAGCAGACGAGCCAGTATATGGATGCCGCCCGCCTGCTGCTGGACGTGCAGGCGGCCTCCCGCCAGCTCCGCCAGCGCATCGGCCAGATAGCCGCGCCTGGCCGCGTACAGGGGGCGCATCTTGCGCAGGTGCCGGGCGAAGTGGCCCTGTTCCATGAAATCGGCCACCATGGCCTGGGGCAGGACCGAACCCGGGTCGGGCAGGTGGTCCACCATGTCCCTGAACTTGTCTGCCTGGGACGCGGGCACGACCAGATAGGCCAGCCGCAGTCCGGGGAACAGCACTTTGCTGAAGGTGCCGGTATAAAGCACCCGCCCGTTGCGGTCCAGGCTCTTGAGCGCCGGCAGGGGCCGGCCGTGGTAGCGGAATTCGCTGTCGTAGTCGTCCTCGATGATCCACGCGCGACGGCGATGGGCCCATTCGAGCAGTTCCAGCCGGCGGGGCAGCGAAAGCGCCACGCCGGTCGGGCTTTGGTGGGTGGGCGTCACTACCGCGAACCGCGCATCGGCGGCGCGTTGCAGGCCGATGCGCACGTCCAGTCCTTCTTCGTCGACGGGCACCGGCGCCAGCCGCATGCCCGCGCGTTCCAGGAATTGCCGGGCGAAGATATATCCGGGGTCCTCGTACCAGCCCAGGTCTCCCGCCTGCAGCAGGGTGCGACGCACCAGTTCCAGCGCGCCCCGGTAGCCCGCCGTCACGAATACCTGCTCGGGCGCACAGGCGATGCCGCGCGAAATGCCCAGATAAGTGGCAATGGCGCGGCGTAGCGGGTCGTAGCCTGCCGGGTCGGGATGGGTCATCGCCACGGTTTCCAGGGTGCGCACGGTGCGCCCGGCCAGGCGCGTCCAGGTCTTGCGGGGAAACGCATCCAGCGCAGGCACGCCGAGCTGGAACGGCAGCATGCGATGGTCCAGGGCGCGCGGACGGGGGGAGGGAGCGTGTGACGGCGCCGACGCCTTGGCCCGGCCCGGATCGACCAGGTTTCCCAGCCGCGGGGAGACGACCGTGCCGGCGGCGCCGCGCGCCACGAAATAGCCTTCGCCGACCAGCATCTGGTAGGCCACTTCGACCGTGCCGCGCGCCAGGCCCAGCTCGCTGGCGAGGCTGCGCACCGACGGTACCCGGTCCCCTGGTTGCAGCCTGCCGCTTGCTATCGCCTCCTGGTAGCGCCGGTACAACTGGAGGTAGATCGGCGCACCCTGTTCCCGGCTCGGCTTGAGGTGCAGCAGGTCCATGTTCGATGTCCCACTCATTTATTCAATTCTTGCACCTATTCCATAGGACATGATTCTCCTAAATTGGTGGCTGTACGACAAGGACATCCCCATGAGCACGTTTCGATTGAGCCTCCTGGAAAGCGACCAGGACTACCAGGCCGGTTTTCCCGTCATGCGCGAACTGCGTCCGCACCTGGCCGATGCCGCCGCCTTCGCCGCGCAGGCGCGGCGCCAGGGCGAGCAGGGATATCGCCTGCTAGCCGCGTGGCAGGGCGGCGAGGTCAAGGGGCTGGCGGGCTATCGCATGCAGGAGAACCTGATCTATGGCCGTTTCCTCTATGTCGACGACCTGGTGGTGACGGCGGATGCCCGGCGCCACGGCGTGGGAGGCCAATTGATCGAGGCCGTGCGCGACGAAGCGCGGCGACAGGCGTGCGCGCATTTCGTGCTCGACACGGGGCTGGGCAACGCGCTGGGGCAGCGGTTCTATTTCCGCCATGGGCTGCTGTCCAAGGGCATGCACTTCTGCCAGCCGCTATAGGTCGCGCCAGGGCGGACGCCGCGCCGTCCTTCTTCCTTTTTCCCTATTGGAGATCTTCCATGAGCACTCTTCGCCTGTCCTATTGGACGCTTTCTCCCGAAGCCTACCAGGGGCTGATTGCCACCAAGAAGGCGCTGGAGAAAAGCAGCCTCGGCAAACCGTTGATCGACCTGGTCTGGCTGCGCATGTCCCAGATCAACGGCTGCGCCTTCTGCCTGGAAATGCACGCGAAAGCACTGCGCGCCGGCGGCATGCCCGAGGCCAGGCTGGATGCCCTGGCCGGCTGGCGCGTGAGCGGCCATTTCACCGAGCGCGAACGCGCGGTGCTGGCCTGGACGGAGTCGCTCACGCACGTGGACCGGACACATGCCCCGGACGAAGACTACGAGCCGCTCAAGCAGCACTTCAGCGACGCCGAGATCGCCGACCTTTGCTTTGCCATCGCCCTGATGAGCGCATTCAACCGGTTGGCGATCGGCATGCGGCAATAGAGGGCGGCAGGGCGGACCATGAAAAAAATACTGCATGTCGATTGCAGCCCGAGATCCGCGTCGCACAGCCGCCGGCTCTCGGCCGCCATCGTCGCTCGCATGCGCGCCAAGCATCCCGATGCGATCGTGGTGCGCCGCGATCTGGGCATGGAGCCACTGCCGCACGCCGAGCCCGGCTACGCGACCGCGCTGTCGTCCCCCGGGGCCATGGCGGCGGGGCTGGCGAATGGCGCGATGCGCCTGTCGGAGCAACTGATCCAGGAAGTGGAGGCGGCCGACATCCTGGTCATCGGCACGCCGATGAACAACTTCACGGTGCCATCGGTGCTCAAGGCGTGGATCGACCAGATCCTGCGCATCGGCCGTACGTTTTCGTCCTCGCGCACGGGAAAGGCGGGCCTGTTGCGAGACCGGCCCGTATTCATCGGCATTGCCTCCGGGGGCGTGTTCACGGGCGAGGGCGCCAACCAGCCGGATTTCCTTACTCCCTACCTGCGGGCCGCGCTCGGTTGCATAGGCTTGACCTCTCTGCATTTCCTGCCGCTGCAGGCGACGGCATTCCTTGACGACGAACGGCTCGCGGCAGCCAGGGAGACGCTGCTGGCGGCGATCTGAAGGGGGGGGGCGCCGACGCCGTGTGACAACGAAGAAAAAAATAGTGTATAGTCTCGCTTCTTCGCTATGCGCGCCGGTTTTTGGGCGGTGCGAACGGCGGCGAAAATGCGGGAATAGCTCAGTTGGTAGAGCGCAACCTTGCCAAGGTTGAGGTCGCGAGTTCGAGACTCGTTTCCCGCTCCAATTCGAGATCCATGGAAAGCCCTTCCATGGAGTGTAAAAAAGGAGCCTTGCGGCTCCTTTTTTCGTTTCGGGACCCTCCCTGTCCATCCGGAGCAGGCCCTGGAAGCCTTATCGGCTGGCCGGCGACAGCGGGGCGAGGTAGTCGTCGCGGCCTTGGCGGAAGCGGCTGGTTTCCTGCTTCAACCAATGCGCCAGCGCATCCACGCGCGGCGGCGGCTGGGCGACGTGTACCAGGCGGTACGCGGCCGGCGAGCGTACCGCGCGCCCGAACAGCGGCACCAGGCGACCTTCCCGCAAGTGATCGATGACCAGGGCCAGGCGTCCGATGGCGATGCCCTGGCCGTTCAGGGCGGCTTCCACGGCCAACTGCGCCATGTTGAAGCGCCTGCCCTGGGTGATGGACACCCTGTCGGCGCCGACCGTGTCCAGCCAGTACCGCCATTCCGCATCGGCCGAGGCGCCTGGCCAGGCCACCGCGTCGTGCAGCAGCATGGAACCGTCCAGGTCGGAGGGGGTGCGCAGCGCCGGATGCGCTTCCACGAAATCCGGACTGGCGACGGGAAGCAGATATTCGTCCAGCAGATGGACGGATTCCAGGTCGCGATATTCGCCCAGGTCGTAGCGGATCGCGGCATCGATCTCCTCCCTGAGCACCGTCGCCATCTCCAGCACATGGAATTCGGCGGACACGCGCAGATCGATCTCGGGGTACTCGCGGTAGAACGCGCCGATGCGCGGCATGAGCCAGAGCAGCGCGAAGGACGAATAGCAGCTCAGCACCAGCGAGCCGTCGGTGCGCCGGTCCTGCAGCCGCGACAGGGCCAGTTCGAGCTGGTCCAGGGCGGTCGTGACGGTTTCGCGGAGTTTCTCGCCTTCGCTGGTAAGCACCAGTTGGCGCGGCAGGCGGCGGAAAAGCACGACGCCCAGCCGGTCTTCCAGCTCACGAACCTGCTGGCTGATCGCGCCCTGGGTAAGGGACAGTTCGGAAGCCGCCTGCGTGAAGCTGCCGGCGCGGGCGGCCGCCTCGAAGCAGCGCAGCCAGGCCATTACGGAGCTGTTGAGGTGTCTCCGCCGCACTCTTGGTTCCTTGCACGCACTCGGACTAATGGATGCCCCAGTATAGATCGTTTGACCACCCGGGTACCGGTTAGCAGAATGATTTGCTTTATCCGCCCCGGAGGTTCGCATGTCCATCCAGACCGATGCAGTCCGCTTCACGGAGGACCACGAATGGCTCCGGCCGGATGCGGACGGCGGCGTCGTCGTCGGTATCACGGATCACGCGCAATCGGCGCTCGGTGACCTGGTGTTCGTTCAGCTTCCCGCCGTCGGCTCGCACTACGATGCCGGCGACGAGCTTGCGGTGATCGAATCGGTCAAGGCGGCCGGCGACATCAAGGCGCCGCTGTCCGGCACCGTCGTCGCGGTCAACGAGGCAATCGTGCAGGATCCCGGCAAAGTCAACAGCGATCCGCTGGGCAGCGGCTGGTTCGTGAAGCTCGCGCCCGACGAAGCGCCGAGGCTGGACGGGCTGCTGACCGCGCAAGCCTATGCCCGGCTCATCGAGGGCTGAGGACGGACCGGCACGAACAGAGGAAGCTTCATGACCAAGCACGCAACCGACACCGCACGCCGTATCCCCTATGCCGGGCTGACCCAGGCGGACGATTTCATCGGCCGCCATATCGGACCTTCCGCGGCCGACCAGGCCGAGATGCTGGGCTCGCTCGGACTCGCATCGATGGGCGAGCTGATAGAGAAGGTGGTCCCCGCTTCGATCCTTGCGCGGTCGCCGCTGGCGCTCGGCCAGCCGCGTAGCGAACCCCGGGTGCTGGAAGACCTCAAGCGCATCGCGGCCGGGAACCGGGTGATGAAGTCCTGCATCGGCCAAGGCTACTACGACTGCCACACGCCGACGGTCATCCTGCGCAATCTGCTCGAGAATCCGTCGTGGTACACGGCCTATACGCCCTACCAGCCCGAGATCTCGCAGGGCAGGCTCGAAGTCCTGCTGAATTTCCAGACGATGGTGAGCGACCTCACGGGGATGGACATCGCCAACGCTTCGCTGCTGGACGAGGCGACGGCGGCGGCGGAGGCGATGACCTTCTGCCGGCGCCTGGCCAAGAACAAGGCCAACCGTTTCTTCGTATCCGGCGATTGCCATCCCCAGACGCTGGACGTCGTCCGCACGCGCGCCGAGCCGCTGGGTATCGAGGTGATCGTGGGCGACGAGCGCACGGACCTCGCGGCCGTGGACTGTTTCGGCGTCCTGCTTCAATACCCCGGAACCAGCGGCGAGGTCGGAGACCTGGCCAGCATCGCCGATCAGGCGCATGCGAAGGGCGCGCTGCTTGCGGTGGCCGCGGATCTGCTTGCCTTGACGCTGCTGCGCCCGCCCGGGGAGTGCGGGGCCGACGTCGTGGTCGGATCGGCGCAGCGGTTCGGCGTGCCGCTGGGCTTCGGCGGCCCGCACGCGGCGTACTTCGCCACGCGCGAGGCGTACAAGCGCGAGATGCCCGGCCGCCTCATCGGCGTGTCGGTGGACGCGCAGGGACGCAAGGCGTACAGGCTCGCCTTGCAGACGCGCGAGCAGCACATCCGGCGCGAGAAGGCGTCGAGCAACATCTGCACGGCGCAGGCCTTGCTGGCCATGATGGCCGCGATGTACGCCTCGTATCATGGGCCGAGCGGCCTGGCGACGATCGCGCGGCGCGTCCACCGACTTGCGGCCACGCTGGCCCGGGGCTTGCGCGAGCTGGACCTGGAGGTGCCGACGCACGTGTTCTTCGACACGATCACGGTAAGGACGGGCCGCCGCACGGACGAGATCCACCAGGCCGCGCGGGCGCGCGGGATCAACCTGCGCGAGATCGACGACGCCCACGTGGGCATTTCGCTGGATGAGACCAGCGGCGTGCCGGAAGTGGAAGCCCTGTGGGCGGCGTTCGCTCCCGCCGGACTGCGGGCGCCGGGGTTCGAGGCGATCGAGGCCGGCACCGACGACCGGTTCCCGGAAGCGTTGCAACGCACGTCGGCCTTCCTGACCCATCCCGTCTTCAACACCTATCACAGCGAGACGGATCTGCTGCGCTACCTGCGCAGCCTCGCCGACAAGGACCTCGCCCTGGACCGTACGATGATCCCGCTGGGATCATGCACGATGAAGCTGAACGCCACCACCGAAATGATTCCGGTGACGTGGAAAGAGTTCGGCGGCCTGCATCCCTTCGCTCCCATCGAGCAGGCCCGGGGCTATCTGCAACTGGTGACCGAACTGGAGCAGATGTTGTGCGCGTGCACCGGGTACGACGCCTTCAGCCTGCAGCCGAACTCCGGTGCGCAAGGCGAGTACGCCGGCCTGCTGGCGATACGCGGCTGGCACGCGAGCCGTGGGGAAGGGCACCGCAACGTGTGCCTGATCCCCTCGTCGGCGCACGGAACGAATCCGGCATCGGCGCAGATGGTCGGCATGAAGGTGGTGGTCGTCGCGTGCGACGAGAACGGCAACGTCGACCTCGAAGACCTGCGGAAAAAAGCGTCGCAGCATGTGGCCGACCTCGCGGCCATCATGATCACGTACCCGTCGACACATGGCGTGTTCGAAGAGGAGGTGGCCGAGGTCTGCGCCATCGTCCACGAGCATGGCGGCCAGGTCTATATCGACGGCGCCAACCTGAATGCCCAGGTCGGCCTGGCGCTGCCGGGGGCCTATGGCGGCGACGTGTCCCATCTCAACCTGCACAAGACCTTCTGCATTCCGCACGGCGGCGGCGGGCCCGGCGTCGGGCCGATAGGCGTCAAGGCCCACCTGGCGCCCTTCCTGCCGGGACACCGCCGGTTCGAGCGGCGCACGGAAGGCGCCGTCAGCGCTGCTCCGTGGGGCAGCGCGAGCGTCCTGCCGATCACCTGGGCCTATATTGCGCTGATGGGCGCGGACGGCTTGAAGCGCGCCACCGAGGTCGCCATCCTCAGCGCCAACTACATCGCCCGGCGGCTGGCGCCGCATTATCCGATCCTGTATACGGGCGTGCACGGCATGGTCGCCCACGAGTGCATCATCGATCTGCGTCCGATCAAGGACAGGACCGGCGTCTCGGCGGAAGACGTCGCCAAGCGGCTCATCGACTTCGGGTTCCATGCGCCGACCATGTCGTTCCCGGTGCCGGGCACCTTGATGATCGAGCCGACCGAAAGCGAACCCAAGGCCGAACTGGATCGTTTCTGCGATGCCATGATATGCATCCGCGAGGAAATCGACGCGGTGGAGCGCGGGGCCTTCGGCCGCGATGACAATCCGCTGAAGAACGCGCCGCACACGGCCCTGGACGTCGTTGCGAGCGAGTGGACCAGGCCCTACTCGCGCGAGCAGGCCGCGTACCCCGTGCCGTCGCTGCGGCAGTCCAAGTACTGGCCGCCGGTGGGCAGGGTGGACAACGTCTACGGAGACCGCAACCTGGTCTGCTCGTGCCCCCCGATGTCCGACTACGAAGGCGGCCAGGCAGGCGCCCCGGCCAGGCAATCGCTTGCCGACCGCGGTTAGCGTGCCCGGGAGAGTTCCATGTCGGTGAGCGCCCTCGACATCTTCAAGATCGGAATCGGGCCGTCGAGTTCCCATACGGTGGGGCCGATGAAGGCGGGCCTGAAGTTCGCGGACGGCCTGCGAAACTTGGGCCTGCTCGAGCGGGTGTGCCGTATCCGGGCCGAGCTGTACGGGTCGCTGGGGGCCACGGGCAGGGGACACGCCTCGGACGTGGCGGTCCTGCTCGGCATCGAAGGCGAGGAGCCCGAGCGGGTCGATACGGAAAGCATCCCGGACCGGCTGGCCGCCATCCGCGAGCACAGGCGCGTGAACGTGCTGGGCGTGCACCAGATCCGGTTCGACGAGAAGACCGATCTCGTCCTGCATCGGCGGGAAAGCCTGCCGTTTCATCCGAACGGCATGCGGTTCACGGCGTTCGACGAGGCGGGCGAGGTGTTGCGGTCGCGCGTGTACTACTCGGTGGGGGGCGGTTTCGTGCTCGACGAGTCGGTGGCCGAGGGTTCGCCGATCGTGGCGGACGACCGGCCGCTGGCATACCCGTTCGATACCGCCGACGCGCTGCTGGCGCACTGCCGGCAGACCGGACTGCCGATCAGCGCGCTGATGATGAAGAACGAGGAAGCCTGGCGGCCCGAGGAGGAAACACGCGCGGCCCTGCTGCGGATCTGGAGCACGATGGAGGAGTGCGTGCGGCGCGGTTGTCGCAAGGAAGGGGTGATGCCCGGCGGCTTGCGCGTCAAGCGTCGCGCCGCCGAGATGTACCGGAAACTGACGAGCCAGCCGGAAGCCGGCCTGCGCGATCCTCTGTCCGTGATCGACTGGGTCAATCTTTATGCCTTGGCCGTGAACGAAGAGAACGCCAGCGGCGGACGAGTCGTGACGGCGCCAACGAACGGCGCGGCCGGTATCGTGCCCGCGGTGCTGCACTACTACATGCGCTTCGTTCCGGGCGCCACGTCCGACGGCGTCGTCCGCTTCCTGCTCACTGCCGCGGCCATCGGCATGCTGTACAAGCAGAACGCCTCGATATCGGGCGCGGAGGTGGGCTGCCAGGGCGAGGTGGGCGTCGCATGCTCGATGGCCGCCGGCGGGCTGGCGGAAGTGCTGGGAGCCACGCCGCGGCAGGTCGAGAATGCGGCGGAAATCGGCATGGAGCACAACCTTGGCCTGACCTGCGATCCGGTCGGGGGACTGGTCCAGGTGCCTTGCATCGAGCGCAACGCGATGGGGGCGGTCAAGGCCATCAATGCCGCGCGCATCGCGCTCCAGGGCGATGGCAGCCACTGCGTGTCGCTGGACAGGGTCATCAAGACCATGCGCGAGACCGGCGCCGACATGAAGGTCAAGTACAAGGAGACGGCCCGCGGCGGGCTGGCCGTCAACGTGATCGAGTGCTGATTGGGAACCGATGAATGACTGAATCCGCTCTTGCGCCCCTGGCGCAGACGCCCCTGCATGACCTGCACCTCGAGCTCGGGGCACGCATGGTCCCCTTCGCGGGGTACGCGATGCCGCTCCAGTACCGCGACGGGATCCTGAAGGAACATCTTCATACGCGGGCCAGGGCAGGTTTGTTCGACGTATCGCACATGGGTCAGATCCGCCTGTCCGGGCCGCAGGCGGCCGCGGCGCTCGAGACCCTCGTGCCCGTCGACATCGTCGATCTGCCCGCAGGCCAGCAGCGCTACGCCATGTTCACCAACGAGCGCGGCGGAGTGATGGACGACCTGATGGTGGCCAACGCCGGCGATTCGCTGGTCCTCGTCGTCAACGCGGCCTGCAAGGAGCAGGACATCGAATACCTGCGCCACCGCATCGGCGAGCGCTGCGGCGTCGAGGTGCTGTCCGATCGCGCCTTGCTGGCGATCCAGGGACCGGCGGCCGCGCAGGTGATGGCCCGCCTGGCGCCCGAGCTCGCCTCGCTGCTCTTCATGTCGGTCGCCACCGTGGAATTGCTGGGCGTCGAGTGCCTGGTCAGCCGCTCCGGCTACACCGGCGAGGATGGCTACGAAATTTCGGTTCCCGCCGATGCCGCCGAGCCATTGGCCCGGGAACTGCTCGGGCACGAGGAAGTCAGGCCGGTGGGCCTGGGAGCGCGGGATTCGCTGCGACTCGAGGCCGGCCTGTGCCTTTATGGCCATGATCTCGACGCCGCGACCACCCCCGTCGAGAGCAGCCTGCTCTGGGCGATCTCGAAGGCGCGCCGGGCCGCGGGCGCCCGGGCGGGCGGCTACCCGGGGGACGAGACGATCCAGGCGCAGATCGAACAGGGCGTGGACCGCAAGCGCGTCGGGCTGCTGCCGCGCGAGCGCACGCCGGTGCGTGAAGGCGCCGTACTGCTTGACGAACATGGCCATCCGGCCGGATCGGTGACCAGCGGCGGCTTCGGCCCGACGCTCAACGCACCCTGCGCGATGGGCTATGTGAACACCGGTCTTGCACAGCCGGGAACCGTCCTGCAAGCGATGGTGCGCGGCAAGGCCGTGCCGGTCGAAGTGGTCCGCATGCCGTTCGTCCCGCAGCGGTATTACCGCGGTGGCTGAGCCCGCCGTCGCGGGCGGGCACGTTTACGGAAAATATACGGCGCTCCCCGGTTTTTGAACGAGGAATTTATACGCTTTTCGGAATACTGGTGGCCGATCATGTCTATCACCCTTTTCAAGTGGAAAACATGCGGCTCATCCTTGTTCTTTCCCGCGGCAGCCTTGCCGTCCTGGGTTCCGCGGCCTTGCTGGCCGTCTTGCCGGGCGATGCCCGTGCGCAGTGGACGGGCAGCGCGGCCCTGACCTCCGACTATGTGTGGCGGGGGTCGTCGCAAACGCGGGAGCGCCCCGCCGTGCAGGCCGGCGTCCGATACGCCCACGAATCGGGGCTGTATGCCTCGGCGTGGGGGTCCACGGTGAAATTCAAGCCCGACAACGGCGCCTACGCCGAGTTCGACCTCGCCGCCGGCTGGGCAGGAAGGCTCGCGCCGGACTGGGCGCTCGATGCCTATTTCCTCCGTTACCAGTATCCGTCGACGCAGGGGCATCCGAACTGGAACGAAGTCAATTTCGCCGTGACGTGGCGCGATCGCTACTGGCTGGCGCTGGGGCATTCGAACAATGCCATGGCCAGCCGCACGGCCGGCACGTATGCGCTGCTGGGGGCGCGTCATCCCCTGGGCCATGCGTGGCGTGTCGAAGCCGCGCTGGCCCGCTATTTCCTGGATGACGCGTATGCCGACAGCTACACCCACGCCTCGGTGGGCGCGGTGTGGGCGTTCAAGCCTCCCTTCGAGTTGCGGCTGACCCTGCATGGAACCGACGCGGCGGCCCGGCGGCTGTTTCCGGGCATGGCCGGCACGCGCGGCGAGATCGCGCTGCAGGCCGCGTTCTAGGATCTGCGTGGGGCTTCTTCCAAGGGGAAGGGCCTAGGCCAGGTCTCCACGTTTCTCGATGATGCGGGAGACCAGCCCATAGGCCACGGCTTCTTCCGCCGGCATCCAGTGGTCGCGTTCGATGTCCGCCAGCACCCGCTCCAGGGCCTGCCCGCTTTCGCGCGCGATGACGCGGGCGATGCGTTCGCGCGCCTTGACGATCTCGCGCGCGTGGATGGCGACGTCGCTGGCCGTGCCGCCCATGCCGCCGCTGGGCTGGTGGATCAGGAAGCGGGTCTGGGGCAGGCAGAAACGCCGCGCGCGGGGCGCGCCGAGGTAGAGATGGGTGGCGGCGCTGCCCACCCAGCCGGTGCCTATCATGTTGACCGGCGCGTCGATGAAGCGCACCACGTCGTGTATCGCGTCGCCCGACTCCAGGTGGCCGCCGGGAGACGAGACGATCATGTTGATGGGCGCGTCGGATTCCGAGTCCAGCGCCAGCAGGCGCCGCACCGTCTCGGACGCCGTGGTGTCGGTGATGGTGCCGAACACCAGCACCGTCCGTGTCCGGAACGCCTTTTCTTCCAGGAAGGCGCTGTTCTGTCCGGGCGCGGTTCCGGAAGCGTGATCGGGATCGTTGGCAAACATCGGAGGCTCCTTTTCGTGTTAGGTTCTGCTGGTAAACGAACGAGCCGCCCATAACGTGACATCCCTGATCTCCTCCCATCCCCTGGCAGACGACGAGGCGCTGCGCAAGCGATTGATCGCACTGGCCCGACGCTGGCTGGCGCACGGCGGCGAAGCGGAAGACCTGGTGCAGGACGCCTATCTGCGCACCGCCGGCGGCGCCTTGCCGCCGACCCAGGCAGGCCGGGAGGCGTGGCTGGTGACGGTGCTGCATCATCTGTGCATCGATTTCCTGCGCCGCCAGGGGCGGTACCAGGCCGTCCTCGCGCAGGCGGCCGAAGCGGCGCCGGGGGAGCCGGATGGAGACTGGCCGCAGCGGCTGGCCGATCAGGCCCAGCGCGTGGAGTCGGCCTTGCTTCACCTCTGCCGGACGCTGGCCCCCGGCGATGCGGCGGCTGTCCTGTTGTACGAGATATTCGGGTTCAGCCATGCCGAGCTCGGTTCGCTGGCCGGGCGCAGCGAGGAGGCTTCCCGCCAGCACCTGCATCGCCTGCTCAGGCGGGTGCGGTCCAGGCTGCCCATCGATCACGGCCCGGATGAGGACGGGCAGGAAGACACGGCGTACCTGTTCGCGCTGTGCCGCCATGCCCTGGCCCGGCGCGACCCCGGTGGGCTCATTGCGGTGCTGCGCGCCTGCAGGCCGCAGATGATGGCGGCGCTAGCGAACATCGGCGACGGCGAATGGAAGGACGTGGCGGGTTCCGGCGCAGCAAGGCAGGTTCATATGCGCAACCTGCTGGCCTGGGCGATCCCGGACGAAGCATTCGTGCACTGCGGTTGATCGGCGGGCGCTAGCGCATTTCCCGGATCGCGTCGACACGGTCCGGATAGAACGCCAGATACCCGGCGATCTGCGCCATGGCGGGGTGCGGCGACTCGTAGCTCCACACGGCATCCGTGGCGCGCTCGCCACCGGCAGGGATGCTGTAGTACGTGCAGTCCCCCTTGTAGGGGCAGTAGGTGGTGTGCGCGGTGCGCTCGAGCAGCGTCATGTCGGCGTCCTGGCGCGGCACGTAGTGCACCGGTGGATAGGCGGCCTCGTGCAGCGTCAGCGCGCGGCGCGTATCGGCCACCGTGCGGCCGCCGGCCGTGACGACGATGCGCGCCGGGTTCGGCGTGATCGTGATCGGATGGTCCGGGCCGGGAATCTTGACGGGCTTGTCGGCCATGGCTTGCTCCAGATGGATGGTCGATTATCGACGATGGCCGCCGGGCTCCAGCCGGGCCAGCAGTTCGGCCCGGTTGCCGGCGCCCAGGCGG
Source organism: Pigmentiphaga sp. NML030171 (assembly GCF_002188635.1). Lineage (GTDB taxonomy): Bacteria > Pseudomonadota > Gammaproteobacteria > Burkholderiales > Burkholderiaceae_B > Pigmentiphaga > Pigmentiphaga daeguensis. The sequence continues at coordinate 23,615 of NZ_NINX01000013.1, forward strand.
TTGTAGAGCTGGCGGCGGTGATAGACCACGGTGTTGGCGCTGATGCCCAGGCGCCTGGCGATCTGCGACTCGGGCACGCCGCGCGCCAGCCAGTATGCCAGCTCGTGCTGGCGCGGCGGCAGCCGCAGCGCCCCCAAGGCCGACCATAGCCGCAGGCCGCGCGGCACGCGCTGCGTGATATGGATGCCGATGGCTTCCCCGTCGCCCGAGGCCGCCGCCAGGTGCGTGGCCCGCAGCGAAAACCAGCCGTGGGCATTGTGCAGTTCGTGTCGCGGCGGGGCGCAGTCCGCGCCTGCCCGTGGCGCCAGCCGCTGCACCAGCGATTGCAGGGCAGGAGGCAGCGCGGCGCCTCGCCGCCAGCGCCAGCCGAACGCAAGCGGCATGAGGGCTTCGGCGTCGGGGGAAATCCACAAGGGCCGGCCTTGCGGGGTGGCGACCAGCAGGCCCTGGCGATGGATTTCGCTGTCCTGGGCGTCGAGCTCGCCCGGCTGCAAGGCATGCGCCAGATGGGGTTCCAGCCGGGCCAGCGTTGCGATTTCTTCCGGCCGGAAGGGGGGCGCGCCGGGCGGACGGAAAAGGAAAAGCATGCCTATGCCCTGGCCTTGCGGCGCGCGCAGCGCCAGGCACAGCCAGTCGGCCACCCGCGCGGGGCGCATCACGACGTTGTAATAGTCGCTGCGCCGCAGGTCCACATGGGACGCCCGGAGCATCTGGCCCATGGTGCGCGGGCCGTGGCCGTGGAGCACGATGTCGCGGGCCGCGCGCAGGCTGTTGTGGAACATCTCGTTCTCGCTGCGCAGGATGCGCGGATCGAAATGTTCAGGCACCGAGGCCTGCACGTCGGCATCCTCCATATGTGCTTCCAGCTCGCCATTGCCGTCCGGGTAGAAATAGCCGCCCGACTCGAATCCGATGAGCGGGTGCATGGCCTCCAGCAAGGGCTGGATCAACTGCGGGCCGCCCACGTCCAGGCAGGCCAGCTGGTGCAGGCGAGCGAGGGCTTGGCCGGTCGGGCGAGGCGATGACATGGCGGGTGGCGACAATGGGGATTCCTGATCGTACCCGAGCCGCGGCATCCCGGCATCCCCGTGCGTCGGTCACGACACCCTACCCGGGCGGGGTGGGGTAGAGGGGGACGGGTTTGGTTAGTCTGCCGGGGTTTTTCCCAAGGTATGTATCGCCATGTCGCCAAGCACCCGTTTCCTTTCCCTGGCGGCCGCCTCGGCCGTCATCGTCCTGAGCGCCTTGCTCGCCGCGGACCCCGCGCAGGCCGCCGACGGCACGGACCCGGCGCGTTTCCGCCTGACTCCCGCCTTGCTCGACCGCATGGACGCGGTGGCCGCCGAACTGAAGAACGTGAAAGCCGCCGACGACGATGACGACGACGCCGAGTCGGTCGAGGACATCGCGCGCAAGCTCGAGGCCCAGCCGCGCGTGCGCGCCGCCCTGGCCCGCCAGCGGCTGACCGGCAAGGAATACGCCACCGCGATGCTGGCGGCGCTGCACGCCGGCATGTACCTGGCCACCGAACGGGCCGCCGGCCCGCAGGGTCAAGCCTCCTTCACACCCGAGCAACGGGCGAATATCGAGGTGATGCGCGCCCGCCGGAAGAACTAGCGCAAGCCCGCAAGGGCGGGGCGGGCAAGCGCCTCGCACACAAGCGCAGCTTCGTGTAGAATAGCGGGCTCTTTCCAGCACAAGCCCCTTGCATGCGAAATCATGCAAGGACCATGGGGCGGAAAAGGAAAGATGAATGCGAACCTTGTTCGCCATGGCGCGTTAGCAAAGCGGTTATGCACCGGATTGCAAATCCGTTGAGGGCGGTTCGACTCCGCCACGCGCCTCCAGGTTCACCGACAATCGCCGTTCCCGCAAGGGGCGGCGATTTTCTTTTGTGCGTTCCCGTGTTCACGGGGCGACCGATCGAGAGAAGCAGCTCCCGGGGATTCCTGTTTTTAAATGAAAACATTTATCATTATGATTCGCAAATTCTGTGACCCACCATTTCTACCCGAGAGCGATTTTGCACACTCCTTCTCATCAGGATCGCCACGCCGATCACGCCCGCCTCGCATGCCCGCGTCGTTCCGCCCTCGTCCTGGCGCTGTCCCTGGCTTTCGCGGCCCAGGCCGCTGCCGCCGATACCCCCGCCAGGGATCAGGACAAGACGCCGGAAACCGCCCAGCAGCTTCCCACCATCTCCGTCACCGCGACGGGCGAATCGGCCACGCTCCATGACCTGGAAGCGCCGGTCAATGCCGGTGCGCTGGGCAACCTGACGCAGCTCGAGACGCCGTTCTCGACCACCGTGGTCACGCGCAGCGACCTGGACGACCGGCCCATCGTCAAACTTGGGGACCTGTTCGCGACGGATGCATCGGTATCGGACAACAGCGGCGCCCATGGCGCCTGGGCCAGCTACCTGACCGTGCGCGGACTGCAGCTGGACTGGCAGAATGCTTTCCGCATCGACGGCAAGCCCTTCCTGAGCTACGCCACCACGCCGCCCTACGAGCACTTCGAGCAGGTCGAGCTGCTCAAGGGGGCGTCGGGGTTCATGTACGGTTTCGGCTCGCCGGGCGGTGTCGTCAACTATGTGACGAAGCGGCCGACCGCCCAGCCGGTACGCAGCGTGAGCCTGGGTTTCTCGTCCGGCAACGTCTGGCGCCAGCACGTGGACCTGGGGGGCAGGGCGGGCGAGAACGACCGTTTCGGCTATCGGTTGAACGCGACACATGAAGAGGGGGATCTCTACAACGACGGATCCCTGAAGCGCAACGCCGTGTCGCTGGCGCTGGACCTGAAGCTGACCGACCGGCTGACATGGGATTTCCAATCCCTTTACCAGAACAAGAAGGTCGTCGGGCAGGAGCCGACCATCAATACGTCCAAGCTGGCGGGGACGGTGCTGCCACGGCCCGTGCGCGACGACGACCGCACGCTGGTCGGGGACGGCACGTTCGTGAACAACGAGTTCCAGTTCCATTCGACCGGGCTGACGTACCGGCTGGCGCCCGACTGGAAGCTCAGCACGACCTATAGCCACAGTTCAACCCGGACCCGCCGCAGCGAGTCGGTGCTGTTCCTGACGGACAGCGGCGGCAACTACCAGGACTACCGGTCGGACTACGCGGAGCGTTATGCCTACGACCAGTGGCAAGCCATGGTGCAGGGTGGTTTCGCGACGGGCGCGCTGGAACACCAGGTGGTGCTGGGCGCGTCCTGGCAGCAGCAGAAGAACGACTACAGCCTGAACAGCGTGTATCAGCAGATGGGCACGGGGTCGCTGGGGTCGCGGAACGTCATTGCCTACCATCCGCAGGGCGGGCTCGACTTGTACCGGGCCGGCGAGATCACGCAGAAGGCGCTGTTCGCCAGTGATACCGTCAAGCTGTCGGATCGCTGGTCGGTGCTGGCGGGCGTGCGCTACACCAGGTTCAGGCAGGAAGGCTACACGCCGGACGGCGCCACGTCGGCGCTGTATGACAAGAGCAGCGTGACGCCCACGGTGGCGGTGATGTTCAGGCCCGATGCGCAGACCATGACCTATGCCAGCTATGTCGAGTCGCTGGAGCAGGGCGCGATGGTGGGCAATGCCTACGTCAACCGCGGCCAGACGCTGGGGCCGCTTACCAGCAAGCAGTACGAGGTGGGCATCAAGACCGAGCGCAGCGGCTGGGCCGCCACCGCCGCCTTGTTCCGCATCGAGCGCGGCGCCGAATATGCGAACGCCGGCAACGTGCTGGTGCAGGATGGCCTGTCGGTCTACCAGGGCCTGGAACTGGGGGCCTCGAAGCGGGCGGAGGCGTGGACCGTGGGCGGCAACCTGATGCTGCTGGATTCGGAATATCGCAAGGGCTCGGACTACAACGGCAAGCGCGTCGCCGGCGCGCCGCGCTTCGTCGCGGCGGGGCAGGTGGTCTACAGCGTGCCGCAGGTGCAGGGGCTCAAGCTGCGGGCCGATCTGAAGTACACCGGCAGCACGATGCTGCGTCCGGCCAACGACGTGAAGGTCTCGGGCTATACCATCGTCAATGTCGGCGCCAGCTACGAAACCCGCCTGGGCGGCTATGACACGATCTTCCGCGCCGCCATCACCAACCTGGCCGACAAGCGCTATTGGGAATTCCAGTACGCGGACTATGTGAAGCCGGGTTATCCGCGTGCGCTGGCCCTGGGGATGACGCTGAAATTCTGAACCGGCCGCTTATGCGTTTTTTGTCGAACGAACGCAGTGGTTAATAAGGAAATAGAATATACATAGGAAAAATGCGTCGTTCCCGGCGCCGGGCGTTTGCCCCATACTGCGATGTTACAGTGGCGGCCAAGGTGCTTCCGCCCCATGCCGGGCGGGGGCCAGCCGCCTCGTCTTTTTCTATGAATCCGAATTCTTCCTCTCCTTCCGCTCCGCCGCTGATCCGGCTCGAAGCGGTCAGCAAGACGTTCAAGCTGCCCGACGGGCGGGTGTTCGAGGCCGTGAAGTCCGTGTCGCTGGACATGGCCGAAGGGCGCATCTTCGGCCTGATCGGCAAGAGCGGCGCCGGCAAGTCGACGCTGCTGCGCATGATCAACCTGCTGGAGCGCCCGGACACCGGCCGCGTGCTGGTGGACGGCCGCGACCTGACGCGGCTCTCCAAGCGCGAGCTGCGCGAGACCCGGCAGGGCATAGGCATGATCTTCCAGCAGTTCAACCTGCTGCAGAACGCCAGCGTCTACGAGAACGTGGCTTTTCCGCTGAAGCTGCATGGCAACCGCAGCCGGGCCGAGATCGAGGCCCGCGTCCAGGAGTGCCTGGCCGTGGTGGGCCTGACCGACAAGCTGCACAACCATCCCGCGCAGTTGTCCGGCGGGCAGAAGCAGCGCGTGGCGATCGCGCGCGCCTTGGCGCCGCATCCCAAGGTGCTGCTGTGCGACGAGCCGACGTCGGCGCTGGATACCGAGACCACGCGTTCGGTGCTGGACACGCTGCGCGAGATCAACCAGCGGCTGGGCGTGACCATCATCATCGTCACGCACGAACTGCACGTGGTCCATGCCTTGTGCGACCACGTCGCGGTGCTCGAGAACGGGCAACTGGTCGAACGCTTCGACGTGGGCGACCAGGCCACGCCGCGCCTGAGCGCGCTGGGCCGCGAACTGGCCCAGGAGCAGGTGCGTGAAGACATCCTCAAGGAACACGCCGCCCGCATCGCCCAGGCGGCGGAACCGACTACCCGGGCCGCATGACCATGTCCGACAATATCCTCGCCATTCTTCCCGAACTCTGGGTCGCCATCGGCCAGACCTTCATGATGCTGGGCATCGGCCTGGCCGCCGCGATCCTGATCGGGGGCCCGCTGGGCGTGCTGCTGTTCCTGCTGGGACCCGGGCAGTCGCTGGAAAACCGGCCCGCCTACCTGGTGCTGAGCTGGATCGTCAACACCGTGCGGTCCTTTCCTTTCATCATCCTGCTGGTCGCGCTGGTGCCGGTTACGCGCGTGGTGGTGGGCACGTCCATCGGCCCGCTGGCCGCGTCGGTACCGTTGTCGGTGGCCGCCATCCCGTATTTCGCGCGGCTGGTGGAGCAGAGTATCCGCGAAGTGCCGCGCGGCGTGATCGAGGCCGCGCACGCCATGGGCGCTTCCGAACTGCAGATCGTCTGGCGCGTGCTGGTACGCGAAGCCCGCTCCGGCCTGATCCTGGCGCTGACCGTGCTGGCGGTCAGCTTCCTGTCGTATTCGGCCATCGCCGGCGTGGTGGGCGGAGGCGGCATCGGCGACCTGGCCATCCGCTACGGCTACTACCGCTTCCAGACCGACGTCATGCTGCTGACCGTCGCGCTGCTGATCGTATTGGTGCAGATCATCCAGTTCGGCGGCAACGCGCTGGCCCACCGGCTGGACAAACGCTGATCCTTTCTTTCCGTCGAAGGCACGGCTGGCCGTGCCGCATTCATTTCCGGGAATTCCATCATGACCCTACGTCGCACTTTCATCCTCGGCACCGCCGCCGCCGTCCTGGCGCTGGGCGCCGCCGCCCATGCCGCCGATCCCGCCAAGAAGGACCTCGTGTTCGGCGCGACCGCCGGCTACAACTATGACGTGCTCAAGCTGGGCATCGTGCCCCAGCTCGAGAAGCAGGGCTACAAGGTCAAGCTGGTCGAGTTCAACGACTACGTGCAGCCCAACCTGGCCCTGGCGCAAGGTTCGCTGGACGCCAACCTGTTCCAGCACATCGCCTACCTGAACCGCTTCAAGGCGGACCAGAAGCTGGACCTGGTCGACCTGGTGCAAAGCACGACCGCGCCCATGGGCATCTATTCGAAGTCGCGCAAGAGCCTGGCCGACGTGAAGGAGGGCGACCGTTTCACGCTGCCCAACGATCCGAGCAACCTGGCACGCGCCCTGTTGCTGCTGCAGCAGAACCGGGTGATCACGGTGAAGGCCGACGTGGACCCGCTGCGCGTCACGGAAAAGGACTTGGCCACCAATCCCAAGAAGGTCAAGCTGCAGCCGGTCGAGGCCGCGCAACTGCCGCGTACCGTGGGCGACGTGGAGTTCGCCGTGGTGCCGGGCAATTTCGCGATTGCCTCGGGCCTGAAGCTGACCAGCGCGGTGGCGCTGGAGACGCCGCCCGTGCAATTCCAGCAGGTCGTGGCGATCCGCAGCGCCGACCAGGGCAAGCCCTGGGCCAAGGACCTGGCCGCCGCGTTCAAGTCGCCGTTCTTCAAGAACGTGCTGGACAAGGACTTCCCGGGCTACGTGCGTCCGGCCGGCCTGTGACGGGCGCGGCCGTTTTTCACGTCTTTGGAGTACGACCTTCCGGATATGGTGATTCGCGGCGGGGACGAATAGACTCTCGTCGCGGATTTTCGCAATCATGAGAGGTTCTGCAACCATGGAATACCACGGCGTGGAGTATCGGCCCCTGACGGTATTTCTCAAGCGCTTGCGCGATCTGGCCCTGCTGGCCGGTTTCTCGTGCGTCTTCATGTGGCTGGTCGCGAAGCTGGGCACCCTGTGTCCCACGGTGCTGGAGCATTTCGCCATCACGTCCATTTTCTGACCCGGCGCCCCGCGCGGGGTGGCCGGCTGTCATGATCCGGTCATCGGGCGGACATAGTATTTACACGATCCTACGGCGCCGTGGCCGGGCTCTTGCGAGCCGGCGAACGGCGGCGTTTCCTGTTCGTGTTCGCCCGTGTCCGACTTCGCTTCCCATTCCGCATCTTCTTCCTCCGGCGCCGCCATCGACATCGAGGGCCTGGTGCAGCGCCTGTCCGGCAATACCATCCTGGACGGCATCGACATCCGGCTCGAACCGGGCAGGGTGCTGGCCTTGCTGGGGCCGTCCGGCTGCGGCAAGACCACGCTGCTCAAGCTGCTGGCCGGCCTGAGCCGTCCGGTGGCGGGGCGCATCGCCATCGGCGGCGCCACGGTCGTGGACGACCGGACTTTCGTTCCGCCCGAGCGGCGCGGCCTGGGCATGGTGTTCCAGGACTATGCGCTGTGGCCGCACATGACCGTGGGGGCCAACGTGGCCTTCCCGCTGGAGGTGCGCGGGGTGCCCAGGAGCGAACGGGCGGGGCGGGTGGCGGGCGCGCTCGACATGGTGGGGCTGGCGGGCTACGAAGCCCGCTCCCCGGGCAGCCTGTCGGGCGGCCAGCAGCAGCGCGTCGCACTGGCGCGGGCGGTGGTGGCGCGGCCCCGGGTGCTGCTGTTCGACGAGCCACTGTCGAATCTCGACCGGGACCTGCGCGAGACCCTGTGCGGCGAGATCGGGCTGCTGCTGCGTGAGCTGGGCACCACGGCGGTCTACGTGACCCATGACCACGAGGAGGCCTTCGCGCTGGCCGATACGGTGGCGGTCATGCGGGCCGGCAAGGTGTGCCAGATCGCGGCCCCCGAACTGCTGGTGAACGAGCCCGCCAGTCCCGACGTGGTGGAGTTCCTGAAGCTGGGGGCCCTGCGCAGCGGCGTGCGCACCGAACGCGGCTGGCAACTGGCCGGCGGCCTCGAGCTGGTCTGCCCCGAACCCCTGGCCGGCGGGCCGGCGGGACCGGGCCATCTCTTCATTCCCCATGCCGCGCTGAAGGCGGGCGAACGCCATGCCCTGCGGGGCTACGTGGTCGCCCAGCGGTTCCGCGGCGGGCACTACGCGACCACGGTGCGCGTGGGCAGCGACCACCATGCCTTCGAGCTGGCGTGGCTGACCGATCAACGCATGCCTGTCCTGCATCCGGTAGGGCTGGATCTCGACTGGAGCCGGCTGCGCTGGTTCCCGCAGGCGGCGTGACCCTTCCCCCGGCGATATGCCGTTTCTCGACTCAGGAATCTCGATGATGAAAATCAAGCCTCTGATCGGCGCGCTGGCGTTCGGCGCGTTGCTGGCCGCCGGCCAGGCCCAGGCCCTGACGGTCTATACCGCCGGCCCGGCCGGACTGATCAAGCAACTGGCCGACGACTTCAAGAAGCAGACCGGCGTGTCGGTCGACGTGTTCCAGGCCGATACCGGCAAGGTGATGGCGCGGCTGGAAGCGGAAGCCTCGAACCCGAAGGCCGACGTGGTGATCTCGGCCTCGTGGGACAGCGCGCTGGACCTGCACAAGCGCGGCTGGCTGCTGGCCTACGCCAGCCCCAATGCCGCCAAGGTGCCGGCCGAGTACAAGGGGCCGAGCTACGTGGCGCAGGGCCTGTCGGCGCTGGCCATCGCCTGGAACACCAAGAGCGGCACGCCCCGCCCGGCGGACTGGGCGGACCTGGCCAAGCCCGAGTTCAAGGGGCTGGTCAACATGCCCGATCCGGCCCAGTCGGGGACCGCGCTGGAACTGCTGTCCGGCCTGCAGTCGGCGCGCGGCGCCGATGCGTGGCGCCTGTTCGCCGACCTGAAGCGCAATGACATGGCCATCGCCGGCGCCAACGCGCAGGCGATGAACCCCGTCCTGCAGGGTGCCAAGGCGGCGGTCTTCGGCGCGGTCGACTACGTCGCGCTGGAGAACCAGGCCAAGGGCGAGAGCATCGAGGTCATCTTCCCCGCCAGCGGCACGGTGATCGCCGGCCGGCCGATGATGATCCTGAAGTCCAGCCGCCAGCAGCAGGACGCCAAGCGCTTCATCGACTTCGTGCTGTCCGACGCGGGCCAGGCGCGAGTGGCCGCGACCTACCTGATCCCGGCCCGCCAGGACGTGCAGGCCAAGCGTCCGGTGATCAAGGACATCAAGGCGCTGCCGATGGAAAACGAAGCCCAGCGTGCCGGCCGCCAGGCCCTGCTGGAGCGCTTCACGACGTTGTTCGGCCGCAAGTGACCGACCCGGCCGGCGCCCGTCGCGGCGCCGGCCATGCATGACTTCACATATCTAGCAAGAGGCGGGCTCCATGCGCGCGAACACGTTGTTGGTGGGTGCCGCGGTGTCCGCCCTGGGCGTCCTGGTGGCCATGCCGCTGGGTTTCGTCCTGCTGCAGGCCATCTTTCCCGAACTGGCCCAGGGCTCGCTGGCGCGGCCGCTGGCCCACCTGGCGGGTGTCCTGGCCGATCCCAAGCTGGTCGAGCTGACGATCAACACGCTGAAGCTGGGCGCCTGCGTGGTGCTGGCCGCGGCGGCCATCGGGATTCCGCTGGGCACGCTGCGCGGCCTGTTCGACCTGCCCGGCGCCAGGCTCTGGGACGTCCTGATGCTGGTGCCCTTCATGATCCCGCCCTACATCAGCGCGCTGGGCTGGATCATGCTGCTGCAGCCGCGCGGGTACCTGCAGCAGCTGCTGGGCGTCCATGCCGGGCCGGCGCTGTTCTCGTTCGGCGGCGTGGTGTTCGTGATGACGTTGAACGTGGTGCCGGTGGTCTATTTCGCCGTGTCCCGCACCATGGCCGCGTCGGGTTCCCGCCTGGCGCTGGTGGGGCGGGTGTGCGGCGCGGGGGCCTGGCGCTGCTTCTGGCGCATCACGCTGCCGCTGGCCCTGCCGGGCATCGCCGCGAGCCTGCTGCTGGTGTTCGCGATGGCGATCGAGGAGTACGGCACGCCGGCGGCGCTGGCGGCCAACGCCGGCTTCTTCGTGCTGGTGACGGGCATCGAGCGGCGGTTTTCCGAATGGCCGATCGACCTGCCCGGCGCCTCGGTGCTGTCGCTGATCCTGGTGGCGCTGGCCATGCTGGCCTTCGTCTGGCAGCGGCGGATGTTGACGGGCAAGGGATACGAGACCACCACGGGCAAACCCGCGCGGGGCGAGAACCTGCCGTTGGGAGCCTGGCGCTGGCCCGCCGCCGCACTGTTCGCCGTGATCGTGGCGGTGGCCACCTTCGCGCCGTTGTTCGCCATCGCCGCGACGGCATTCAGCCGCACGCTGTCGGGCGGCCTGGCCGTCGGCAACCTGTCGCTGACGCATTTCCAGGCCATCGCCGCGGGCGGCAGCGAAGCCTCGGGCGCGCTGGCGACGAGCCTCATGCTGGGCACCGGCGCGGCCATCGTGACCGGACTGACGGGCGTGCTGGTGGCCTACTGCGTGGTCAAGACCCGCACGCGCGGCCGCGCGGTGCTCGACGCCCTGGCCGTGCTGCCCAACACCATGCCGGGCGTGGTGGTCGGGGTAGGCCTGATCCTGGCCTGGAACCAGGCCTTCTGGCCCGCCACGCCCTACAACACCTGGGGCATCCTGCTGCTGGCCTATTGCTGCCTGCTGCTGCCTTATCCGGTGCGCTATTCCCACGCCGCGCTCATGCAGATCGGCGACAACCTGGAGGCCGCGGCCCGGGTGCATGGTGCCGGTACGGTCACGGCGCTGGCGCGCATCCTGCTGCCGCTGCTGGCGCCCAGCCTGGCCGCCGCCATGCTGCTGGTGTTCGCGGTGGCCTCGCGCGAGCTGGTGGCCTCGCTGCTGCTCGCGCCCACGGGGGTGCAGACGGTATCGCTGTTCATCTGGAGGCAGTTCGAGCAGGGTTCGGTGGGGCAAGGCATGGCGATGAGCCTGGTCACGGTGGCTTTGACCACGACGGTGATGCTGCTGGCCACCCTGTGGCTGGAGCGGCGGCAGGCGCGTAGTGTGTAAGCAGACCCCCATTCCTGTGTATTTATAAAAATCTCTTGTATACAAGAACGGGATGGGGCAAGATGGCGCCATGTCATCCCGCCCCCCATCTCCCGGCAACGAGAAGAAGCGCTCCGAGACGCTGCGCGAGACCATCGAAGAGCTGATCGCCGTCGGCGAACTGTCGCCGGGCGATCCGCTGGACGAGACCGTGCTGGCCAACCGCTTCGGCGTTTCGCGCACGCCCATACGCGAGGCCCTGATCCAGCTGGCTTCCGCCGGCCTGGTGGAAATGCGGCCGCGCAAGGGCGCACTGGTGGCGCAGATCGGGCCCCAGCGCCTGATCGAGATGTTCGACGTGATGGGCGAGATCGAGGCCATGTGCGCGCGGTTGGCCGCGCGGCGCATGACGGCCGATGACCACCGCCGCCTGCTCGAGGCCCACCGGGCCTGCCAGGCCTCGCGCGATGCCGGCGACGCCAATGCCTACTACTACCTGAACGAAATTTTCCATCGCACCATCTACGGCCTGGGCTGCAACGGCTTCCTGAACGAGGAAGCCATCAAGCTGCATCGCCGGCTGGGGCCGTATCGCAGGCTGCAATTGCGCGTGCGCGACCGCATCGCCACGTCCTACGACGAGCACGAGGGCATCGTCGAGGCCCTGCTGGCCGGCGATGCCGGCCTGGCCGCCGAGCGCGCGCGCGACCACGTGGTGGTGCAGGGGCAGCGTTTCGCCGACCTGATGGCCTCGCTGTCCAGGCAATCGGGTTGAGTCTTTCAGAAGGGACATGAACGACATGTTGAACAGCGATCGTCACGATGCCGCCGATGCGCGGCCCGCCGCGCCGGCCCCCGATCCGCAGCCGACCCAGTCGCTGCTGGCCCGCTGGAGCAAATGGCTGGGAGGACGGCCCCAGGCCGTTGCCGAGCCGGGCCGCGAGGCCGACGGCGTCGCCCTGTCCACGCGCGAGGCCAATCGCCAGCGGGCGATGCTGCTGCCGTGCTTCCAGGCGCGCCTGACCGATGTCGCGGCCAATCGCGCCGCGTCGGCCTGGCAGGAGACCTATCGCGCCGCCGACGCCCAGCGCCGCGGCGCCATGCTGGGGCTGCTGGGCGAGGTGGGGGCGTCGGCGGCGGGGCCGTCCGAGGCGGGCGGCAAGGAGACGCCTTCGGACTTGTCGCGCGCGCTCTCGCATGCCCGCGTCCGCTTCTTCAAGCGCCTGAACGCCTTGCCCGACGGCCTGCCTTTCCTGCTGGAACTGCGCACCGACATGCTGGCCTGGCGCTCGAAGATCCCGGCCTTGCAGGGGCTGGACGCGGATCTGGAGGGCCTGCTGTCGAACTGGTTCGACGTGGGCCTGCTGGAGATGCGGCGCATCACCTGGGATTCGCCGGCTTCGCTGCTCGAGAAGCTCATCATCTACGAGGCGGTGCACGAGATCGCCTCGTGGACCGACCTGCGCAACCGCCTGGATTCCGATCGCCGCTGCTACGCGTTCTTCCATCCGCGCATGCCGAACGAGCCGCTGATCTTCGTCGAGGTCGCATTCTGCGCCGACATGGCCGGCAACGTGCAGAGCCTGCTGGACGAAGGCGCGCCCATGGAGAACCTGGACAAGGCGCGCTGGGCCATCTTCTATTCGATCTCCAACACGCAACAGGGCTTGCGCGGCGTCAGCTTCGGCAACTTCCTGCTCAAGCGCGTGATCGAGGAATTGAACGGCGAACTGCCCAAGATCAAGCGTTTCGCCACGCTCTCGCCCATACCGGGGTTTTGCGACTGGGTCAGGAAGCGCGGCGCCGAGGATCTCGCCGCCGTCGTCCGCAAGGAGAAGGCCGGCCTGGAAGGGGCCACGGGCGCCCAGGTGCTGGCCGCCATCCAGCAGGCGGTGGACGACGAGGCCGCGCCGCCGGCCGTGCAGGCCGTGGCCATGAGGCTGGCGGCCCGCTACCTGGTCGAACGCAAGGGCTCGCTGCCGCTCGATTCGGTGGCGCGGTTCCACCTGGGCAATGGCGCGCGCATCGAACGGCTGAACTGGAAGGCGGACACGTCGCGCAAGGGCCGCGCCCAGTCCTGCGGCATGATGGTCAACTACGTGTACGAACTGGATGCGCTGGACGACAACCTGGCCCGGCTGGGCGAGGGGAAGCCCGAGACCAGCAGGGGAGTGGCCCGGCTGCTTTGATCCGCGTACGCGCGCTCCGAAGGAATCCATCAGAACTGGCAAGAGCCAGCGTGTAGTACCTTCATACCAAAAGAAAGGAGACGGGAGATGAAACGCAGCATTGCCTTGATCGCCTGCATCGTGGGCGCGGCCGCGGGTGGCCATGCGGTGGGAGCGGAGGCCTGGCCGTCCAAGGCCGTCACCATCATCGTGCCGTTCCCGGCGGGGGGCGGCACCGACGCCTTCGTCCGGCCGCTGGCGCAGCAACTGGGCGCCCAGCTTGGACACAGCGTCGTGGTGGACAACCGCGGGGGAGCGGGCGGCACGGTGGGAGCGGCCATCGCGGCGCGCGCGCAGCCGGACGGCTACACCTTTTTCGTGGGCGGGGCGCACCACGCCATCGCGCCGTCGTTCTACAAGGGCCTGACCTATGACATCGAGAAGGATTTCATCCCCGTCACGCTGATCGCGCAGCCGCCGCAGATCGTCGTCGCGGCGCCCACCGAACCGTTCAGCGACTTGAAGGGGCTGATCGCCGCGGCACGCAGCCAGCCGGGCAAGCTGAACTTCGGTTCCGCGGGCAACGGCACCTCCCATCACCTGGCCGGCGAGCTGTTCAAGCTCCAGGCGGGTGTGGACATCGCGCACGTGCCGTACACCGGCGCCGGCCCCATGCTGCTCGCGCTGATGGGCAGCCAGGTCGACCTGGCCTTCGATGGGCTGGGGTCGTCGGCCCAGCACATCCGCGCCGGCAAGATCAAGCCGCTGGCCGTGGCGGCGTCGCAGCGCTCGTCCGCCTTCCCCGACGTGCCCACCGCGGCCGAGGCCGGCCTGCCGGGCTACGAGGTGTCGACCTGGTACGCGATGTGGGCGCCCAAGGGCACGCCGCAGCCCATCGTCGAGCGCATGTACGCCGAGGTCCAGAAGGCGCTGGGCACGCCCGAGATCAAGAAGGTGTGGCTGAGCAACGGTTCCGAGGTGCCGCGCTACACCAGCGCCGAGTTCGGCAAGTATCTGCACGAGGAAGTGCAGCGCTGGGCCAAGGTCTCCAAGGACGCGGGCATCAAGGCCGATTGATGGACGAGGCCCCAGCCATGGAAGCCGCGCCGGCGCCGGGCCGGATCGACGTGTCGGCCAGGGATGGCGTCCTGACGCTGACCCTGGCGCACGCGGGCAAGCTCAATGCGCTGACCGCCGGGATGTGGCGCGCGCTGGCCACGGCGATGCGGGATGCCGCCGGCCAGCCCGGCGTGCGCGCCGTTGTGATCCGGGGCGCCGGCGGCCACTTCGCGGCCGGCGCCGACATCGGCGAGTTTCCGGTGGAGCGGGGCAGCCTGGATTCGGTGCGGCGCTATCACGAGCGGATCATCGCGCCGGCGCTGCACGCGATCGACGAATGTCCGCTGCCCACGGTGGCGCTGTTGCAAGGAGCCTGCGTGGGCGGCGGGCTCGAGATCGCCTGCTGCTGCGACCTGCGCATCGCCGGCGGCAGCACTCGCGTGGGCGCGCCCATCGCCCGGCTGGGATTTCCCATGGCGCCGGCCGAGCTTGCCGGCCTGCTGGCCGTGGCCGGCCGGGCGGTGGCGCTGGAACTGCTGCTGGAGGGCCGCATCCTGGATGCCGCCGAAGCCCACGCCAAGGGGCTCCTGACCCGCGTGGTCGAGGATGCCGAGCTCGAGGCCGAACTCGCGCGCACCCTGGCACGCCTTGGCGCCGGCGCGCCGCTGGCGGCCACCCTGAACAAGCGCATGGTACGGCGACTGCAGCGGCCCGAGCCGCTGGACGAGGCCGAACTGGCGGCATTCTTTTCCTATAGCGATACCCGCGATCACCGCGAAGGCGTGGCGGCGTTCCTCGAAGGGCGCTCCCCCGTGTTCGGCGGCGACGCTTCACCTTTCCAGACCGAAGAAGATAGATGAAAGACGAGAATCTCTATTCCCTGCTGGCCTCGGGCTTCCCCGCCGATCGCGACACGGTGTGCATCGAGGCGCCCGGCGCCGGCGACTACACCTGGCGCGAGGTCGAGACGCAGACGGCGCGCATGGCGAATCTGCTGCGTTCGCTGGACCTGCCCGAAGGCGCCCGCGTGGCCGTCCATGTCGAGAAGTCGCCCGAGGCCTTGCTGCTGTACCTGGCCACCCTGCGCGCGGGCTATGTCTACCTGCCGCTGAACACCGCCTACCAGGAAGCCGAGATCGACTATTTCCTGGGCGATGCCGAGCCGTCGGTCGTGGTCTGCGCCAGCAAGAACCGGGAATGGGTGGACCGCTGCGCGCAGCGTGCCGGGACGCGCCACGTGTACACGCTGGACGACGATCGTACCGGCACGCTGCTGGACGCCGCTGCGCAGGCTGCGCCCGAGCATGCGGTGGCCGTGCGCGCCGCCGACGACCTCGCGGCCATCCTGTACACCTCGGGCACGACGGGGCGCAGCAAGGGGGCCATGCTGACCCACGGCAACCTGGCCTCGAACGCCCGCGTGCTGCATGAATACTGGGGCTGGCGCGCCGACGACGTGCTGCTCCACATGCTGCCCATCTTCCACGTGCACGGGCTGTTCGTGGCCGCGCACGGCGCGCTGCTGGCCGGCGCGAAGATGATCTGGCTGCCCAAGCTGGACGTGCCCGCCGCGCTGCGCCTGCTGCCGCGCTGCACCGTCATGATGGGCGTGCCGACCTATTATGTGCGGCTGCTGGCCGAACCGGCGTTCGGGCGCGACACCTGCCGCAACATGCGGCTCTTCGTGTCGGGATCGGCGCCGCTGCTGATGGAAACCTTCAACGCCTTCCGCGAACGCACGGGCCACACCATTCTCGAGCGCTATGGCATGAGCGAGACCGTCATGCTGGTTTCCAATCCCTACGACCCGGCCCAGGGCGAGCGCCTGGGCGGTACCGTCGGCAAGCCGCTGCCGGGCGTATCGGCGCGGGTGGTGGACGATGCCGGCGTGCCGTGCCCCCCGGGCGAGATCGGCAACATCCAGGTCAAGGGACCCAACGTGTTCAAGGGCTATTGGCGCATGCCCGAGAAGACCAGGGAGGAATTCACCCAGGACGGCTGGTTCAAGACCGGCGACGTCGGGCGCTGGGGCGGCGAATCGGGCGGCGCCAGGGTGCCGGACGACTATCTGTCCATCGTCGGACGCAGCAAGGACCTCATCATCTCGGGCGGATTCAACGTCTACCCCAAGGAAATCGAGAGCTTCCTGGACGACATGCCGGGGGTGGAGGAAAGCGCCGTCATCGGCGTGCCGCACCCCGATTTCGGCGAGGCCGTGGTGGCCGTGGTCGTGCCCAAGCCGGGCGCCAGCCTGGACGAGGCGGCCATGATCGTCGAGCTCAAGGCCAGGATCGCCAACTTCAAGGTGCCCAAGCGCGTCCACGTGGTGCCCGAGCTGCCCCGCAACACCATGGGCAAGGTCCAGAAGAACGTGCTGCGCCAGGCTTATTCCTGATTCGGCGGGCGGCGGGGCAGGAGGGCGGGGCGCATCGGCTACAATACCGCCCGTGCGCCCGTGACGAAACTGGTAGACGTAGCGGACTTCCGTAAGAGTGGAGTGCCCTGGACGAAAGTCCGGGAGTAGAACCCGTCAAATTCGGCGAACCCCTGGCACGGGAACGCCGAGCCAAGCAGGCGGCCGATGTAGGCCGCCGGGCGTGTGTAGAGACTCGACGGCGGGGACCTAAGGCTGGGCGCGGCGATTCCGCCGCGCGACGCGATGGTCAAGGCAGAGTCCAGACCCCAAACGGCGTTGCCCCGTGCAATCCGGCTGCGCGAGCAGTAGCGGGTAAGAAAATCCGCCGCCGCAAGGCGTGCCGGTTCGATTCCGGCCGGGCGCACCACTTCTCCTTCCTCCGAATCGCGGGTACGCCGCTTGCTGGGCCATGTCGTCCTCATCCACGGGAGACGACGATGAACCAAGCCAGCACGCGGAGAAACGGCCGGGGGCGACTGTTCGACCGCTTCGCGACGGCGGTCACCCGCAGCACGGGATCGCCGCCGGCGTTCAGCGTGGCATGCGCGGCCATCCTGCTCTGGGCCGTGCTCGGGCCGATATTCCATTTTTCCGAAACCTGGCAACTGGTGGTCAATACCGGGACCACCATCGTGACCTTCCTGATGGTGTTCGTGATCCAGCGCAGCCAGAACAAGGACAGCGAGGCGCTGCACCTGAAGCTGGACGAGTTGCTCGGGGCGCTGGAAGGCGCCAACAGCAAGCTGGTCGCCATCGAGACCATGGATGAAGAGCATCTGCGCCGGCTGAGCGAACGCTACCACGCGATGGCGGAGAGGGCGGCGCGCGGCCGGACGGGGCCCGCTTCCGGCCCGGAGAATGCAAATCACCGTTAAGACGCGTACCGCCGGCCACCCAATGGATGTATAGTCCCGGTTAATTTTTGTAACCTATATCGTTCGGTCCATGCGCTGGCTAACGTTATGGGCCACCTTGGTGGTCGCGTGTTTCGGCCTGGTGTGCGCGGCCGCGCTATACGACACCCGCCAGGATGCCAAGCGAGCGGCCAGGGAAGCCACGGTGAACCTGGGCCGGGTGGTCGCCGACGGCATCGGCCGCGACATCGAGCTGGTCGACCTTTCTCTGCAATCCATGCTGAATGGCCTGCGGCTTGCCGAAGCCGAGGGCCTGGACCCCTATCGCCGCCATCAACTGTTGTTCGGCAGCCTGCCGCAGATGCGCGGGGTGGGAACCATGGTGGTGCTGGATACCGAGGGCCGGATGCTGACCGACTCCAAGTCGGTGCAGCCGCGCGGGGTCGAGTTTTCGCAGCGCGACTATTTCCGCGTGCACAAGGAGGCTTCCGACGTCGGCCTTTTCGTGAGCCGGCCATTCTTCTCCCGGCTGACCAATATGTGGTCCATCGCCATCAGCCGCCGGGTCACCCGGTCCGACGGCAGTTTCGGCGGCGTGGTAGTCAGCACGCTGCGCATCTCCCACCTGGAAAACCAGTTCCGCCAGCTGGACCTGCGCCAGAACGGTTCCATCATGCTACTGCGCGCCGACGGTTCGGTCATGGCGCGTTTTCCGGCGGTGCAGGGCCTGCTGGGCAAGCAATTGACCGACCTCGAACTGTTCAAGCGCTACCCGGCGTCCGATAGCGGCTCGTACGAGGCCGTGTCGGCCACGGACGGAGTGACCCGGCTTTATTCCTTCACGGCGGTCGAGCCCCCGCTGCCGCTGATCGTGCTCGTGGGCATGGCCGACAGCGACATCTACGCGGCCTGGCGCAACAAGGCCGGGATCATCGCCATCCTTACGCTGCTGCTGTGCATGGGCACCATGGTGCTGGTCTGGATGCTGCGCCGGGAATTCGCGCTGCGCCTGGCGGCCGAGCGCAGCGCGCTGCGCAGCGAGGCGCGCTACCGGGTGCTGGCCGAGAACTCCGCCGACATCATCGCGCTGTGCCGGGCCGACGGCACCGTCACCTATATCTCGCCGGCGATAAAGGACGTGCTGGGGTGGGTGCCGGGAGACATCGAGGGGCGCAACATCGACGATTTCGTGCGGTCGGACTATGTGCCGCTCTTTTCCGGCGACGAGCAGTCCTGGCCGCGCATGCTGACCTTCCCGGCGCGGCATCGGGATTCCTCGTGGAGCTGGCTGGAGGCCAGCGTCAAGCGGCTGCCGCCCGAGATGGGCGACGAACGCTGCATCCTGAACATCCGCGACGTGTCGCGCCGCAAGAAGGCGGAAGAGGCGCTGGAGGCCGAGAACGCCCAACTGCTGGCCATGGCGGCCACCGACGGCCTGACCAACCTGTCGAATCGCCGTCGCTTCGACGAGGCGCTGGAGCGCGAATGGCGGCGGGCCGCGCGCGAGGAAAGCTCGCTGGCGCTATTGCTGATCGACGCCGACCATTTCAAGGCCCTGAACGACCATTACGGCCACCAGCATGGCGACCAGTATCTGCGCACCATCGCCCAGGTGATCCAGGCCAACATCCGGCGTCCGGCCGACATGGCGGCGCGCTACGGCGGCGAGGAATTCGCGGTGCTGCTGCCCAAGACGGACATCGACGGCGCCTACCTGATCGCCGAGAACATCCGCAAGGCCACGCTGGACGCGCGGATTCCCCACCTGAAGAGCGAGCAGGGCGTGATGACGGTCAGCATAGGCGTCGATGCCATGGTGCCGGGCCACGGCACGACGGCGGCGCTGCTGGTGCGCCAGGCCGACGCCGCGCTCTACGCCGCCAAGCGGCAGGGGCGCAACCGCACTTGCGTGTACGAGCCGCAGCAGGGGTCGATGTCGCGTTCGGTATGAACGCCGACACCCGGGCGGCTGCAAGCCCCTGGCTTGGGGTACGATAGGGTTATCTACAGGTACAGACCGCGCCAGGCGTCCCCCGGGGCGACAGGCGCATCATCCATGGCATTCAAGGTTTTCGATCTGCAATGCGAGCACGGCCACGTATTCGAAGGCTGGTTCAGCTCGCACTCCGATTTCGACACGCAACGCGCAAGCGGCCTGATCAGCTGCCCGCTGTGCGACAGCAAATCCATCGACAAGAAACTGTCGGCGCCCATGTTGAACGTATCCGGCAGCAAGGCGCCCGCCGTTCCCGCTGCCCGCGAGTCCGGCAGCGCGCCCATGTCTCCCGACATGCAGGCCGCCATGCTGCAGCAACTGCGCGAACTCCTGCGCAGGACCGAAAACGTCGGTGAACGCTTCGCCACCGAAGCCCGCCGCATCCACCACGGCGACGCCCCCGAGCGTCCCATCCGCGGCGTGGCCACCCAGGAAGAACGTCAATCCCTGGCCGAAGAAGGCATAGCCGTAGCCCCCATCCCCGCCCTGCTGGACGACGACCGCCTGCAATAAGGACGTTTGTTCGTCCCGCAAAGCGGGGCGAACCTGCGCCTGCCCTGCGTCAAAAAAAGCGCAAGCCAACCAATAGACGAAACCATGGGGGAAAGGGGGCCAAAGGCCCCCAAGAAAGACGAGGCGAAGTGGATCCGGCTTCGCCGGTCCACTTCGACGCCCCACGGGGCCCGGCGCCGGGCCGCCCCAAGGCGGGCCCCGGCCCCCTCGGGGGGGGCTGCCGCGTAGCGGCTGGGGGCTTACCTGCTGGGCGCGCGTAAGCGCGTAGGGGGGGGTTATTTCACCCTGCTACGGTATTCGCCCGTGCGGGTGTCGATTTCGATCTTGTCGCCGATTTCGCAGAACAGCGGCACCGGCAGTTCGTAGCCGGTGTTGATCTTGGCGGGCTTCATGACCTTGCCCGAGGTGTCGCCACGCACGGCGGGTTCGGTGTAGATGATCTCGCGCACGACGATGGTGGGCATTTCCACCGAGATCGCGCGGCCTTCGTAGAAGACCACCTCGACGGGCATGCCTTCTTCGAGGTAGTGCAGGGCGTCGCCCATGCTCTCGGCTTCGACTTCGTACTGGTTGTACTCGGCGTCCATGAAGACGTACATGGGATCGGCGAAGTACGAGTAGGTGCACTCGCGGCGCTCGAGCACCAGGACTTCGAACTTCTCGTCGGCCTTGTAGACGGATTCCGTGCCCGAACCGGTCAGCAGGTTCTTGAACTTCATCTTGACGACGGCGGCGTTGCGGCCGGACTTGTTGTATTCGGCCTTCTGGACGACCAGGGGATCCTTGCCGACCATGACGACGTTGCCGACGCGCAGTTCCTGAGCGATTTTCATGCTGGAGCAACCTTAGGGGAGGGAACGCTGGACAGCCGGCGCGTAAGCAACCGCGATGCCCAAAAGACGGCCATACGGCCTGTGCAGCCAATCAGTATAGCCTGGGACGGGGCACTCCGGCTAGTGCCGGCATCAGGCGTGGTTTTCCTGTCGTGCCTGGCAGAAACCGGTCAATTGGGTGGCCAGGTCGGGCTGTGCGGCCAGGCTGCCGCTCCAGGCGCGGGCGGCTTCCCGCCAAGGTCCGAATACCGCCGGCGACAAGGCCTCGGCCAGCAGCCCCGGAAAACGGGCGGCGCCGGCGTCGCCGTTCCAGGCGGTCTGCAGCGCGGAAGCGGGCGCGGGGGCGGGATAGCGCCGCAGCCAGGCCTCCAGCTTGTCGACATGGGCGGCCTCGGCCTGGGGGTAGATGTGCCAGACCATGGGGCGGGCGGCCCACTGGGCGCGGACGAAGGAGTCCTCGCCCCGGACGAAATTCAGGTCGGCGCTCCACAGCAGGCGGTCGTAGTCGGCCTGGGGCAGGAAGGGCGCCCGGGCGATGCGCAGGCGGCCCCGCGTACCGGCGGCCAGGTAGGGCGCGACGCCGGGCGGGATGGCCAGCAGCGTGGGCGTGTCGCCGCCCGCCAGCACGTCGGCCAGCGCGGACGCGGGGGCGTCGGGATAGCAGAACAGGGTGACGAGGCGTTCGCCGGCCAGCGGCTCGGGCAGGCCGGCGCCGCGCAGGAAGGCGGCCCGGGCAGCGGGGTCGCCCTGCAGGGCATCGCGTTCGGCCAGCAGGCCGCGCTCGCGCAGCAGCCCGCCCGTCGCGGCCGTGAACCCGGGAAAGAAGAAGTACTTGCGCAGGCCGCCAGGCTGGGGCGAGGGCAGGGCATGGCAGGTCTCGACCCAGGGCTCGGCGCTCAGGTATTCCAGGTTGACCCAGACGGGCGGGCGGACCTGGTCCCGCATGCGCTGGACGAATTCGACGGGAGGGTCGCACGCGAATGCTTCGATGACCACGTCGCCCGGGGCCAGCGGCGGCGCCGGGCGTGTCCAATGGACGATGTCCACGCCATCCGCCCGCTGCGAGGCCGCCTTGGGATCCACCTGCGGCGCGAGGCGCGTCATCACGGACAGGTCGTCCACCCACAGGCGCACCCGCCAGCCGTGTTCCCGGGCCAACTGGCGGGCCAGGCGCCAGCACACACCGATGTCGCCGTAGTTGTCGATCACCCGGCAGAATATGTCGGTGCGCATCAGCGGTTTCCCTCTTCCCAAAGGACGCCATTATCGCCCGCGGCCCGGCCATCCCCGGGCAATGTGCGCCGGGCCAGGTCCAGCCAGGCGCGGGCGGCGAACGACAGATAGCGGCCGCGGCGCCAGGCGAAGGCCATGTGCCACCACAGTTGCGGATCGTCGAGCGGGACCACGGCCAGCCGGGAGCGGTCCAGTTGGCGGCTGAACAGCTCGGGCAGCAGGGCGAGCCCCACGCCGGCGGCCACCATGGAGGCCATGAAGTCCCATTGGCTGCTGCGGCCGGCGATCTTCGGCGTAAAGCCGGCCTGGACGCAGGCGGCGTGGACCACCTCGTTCAGCACGAAGCCTTCGCCGTAGAAGATGAAGGATTCGGCGGCCAGTTCGTCCAGCCGGACCCGTTCCCGCCCTGCCCAGCCGGACGAGGCGGGCGCAATCAGGCGCAGCGGGAAATTGCAGATGGGCAGGGTCTCGTATTCGTTCTCGTCCGCCGGCAGCAGCATGGCACCGATCTCGAGGGTGCCCGATTTCAGTTCGTCCTCGACCGAGCGTGAGCCCCGCTCGAACAGCCGCAGCTCTATACCCGGGTAGTCCTGGTGGAAGCGGGCGAGCAACGGGGCCAGCAGGTGGTGAGCCAGCGGCGGCGTGCCGACGACCAGCTCGCCCCGGGCGGCCTGGCGCACGTCGGACAGTTCGGCCTGCAACTGGGCGTGCAGGGCCAGCAGTTGCCGGCCGCGTTCCAGCACGATGCGGCCGGTGTCGGTCGGTTCGATGCGCCGGCCGAACTTGCGCAGCACCGGCGTGCCCAGTTCGTCCTCCAACTGCCGGATCATCTTGCTGACCGTGGGCTGGGTGACGAACAGCGCCCGCGCCGCCGCGGTGTAGCTCTGGCGCTGGACGACTTCGACGAAGTACCGCAGGGCGCGCAAATCCATTTCATTCCAATATGGAATTCCAAATATGGATTTTATTCATTTTATAAATGTATGGAAGTTGCCTAAAATTACGGGTATACCCTTGGTTCGCCATCATGCAGCATCGTCCCGTTCCTTCCTTCGCCGCCCGCATCCTGCAAGTCCTGGCCCTGGTCGCCGTCTGGTGGGCCGCCGATACCGCCGTGCGCTGGACCGGCCTGCCCATACCCGGCGGGGTGGTGGGGCTGTTCGCCGTGCTCGCGCTGCTGCTGAGCGGCCGCCTGCCGCTTCATCGCATTGACCAGGGCGCGCAATGGCTGCTGGCGGACATGCTGGTGTTCTTCATTCCCGCGGTGGTCGCGATGGTGCGCTACCAGGACCTGCTCAGGAGCGAGGGATTGAAGCTGGCGGCCGTCATCGTGCTCGGCAACGCCTGCGTGATGCTGACCACCGCCATGACCGTGGAATGGATCGCCCGGCGACGCCGCGCCCGCGTGCCGGCGAAGGCGGCATCATGATCATCGCCCTGTGCGTGGTGGCCACGGTCGCCCTGTATTACCTGAACAAGCTGCTCTATGCCCGCCATCCGCGGCTGTGGACGCATCCCATCCTGCTGACCCCGCTGGCGCTGCTGGCACTGCTGCTGGCCACCGGCATCTCGCTGGACGAATACACGGCCGACACGCGCGTGCTGCTGTGGTTCCTGGGCCCGGCCACGGTCGCGTTCGCGGTGCCGATCTACCAGTACCGGCGCATGATACGGGAGTTGTGGCCGGCGCTGGCCGTAGGCACGGTGGCGGGCGTGACGGCGGCGGTGGCCAGCTCGTGGTGGCTGGCGCGGGCCTTCCACCTGGCGCCCGAGGTCGCGCGCAGCCTGCTGGTGCGCTCGGTGTCCACGCCATTCGCCATGGCCACGGCCGACCGCTTCGGCGGCAACGCCGACCTGGCCGCGATGTTCGTGGTCTTCACCGGACTGGCCGGCATGCTGACCGGGGAACTGATCCTGGCCTTGATGCCGCGCCGCTCCGGGCTGGCCAGCGGTGCGTCCTACGGCGCGGCGGCCCACGCGCTGGGCACGGCCAAGGCGCGGGAATTGGGGGAGGAGGCGGGCGTGATGGCGAGCCTGCTGATGATATTCAGCGGCCTGTCGATGGTGCTGCTGGCGCCGGTGCTGGGGGCTTGGCTGGCCTGAGGGCGGCGGCGCGCCGGCAAGGCGCCGCCGCCCGGGTGTCAGCGCCGCTGGTACTGGGTGGCGCCGAACAGGTTTTCCTTCGCGGTGGCGTCCTGCGGCTTGCGCTGGTCGGCCAGGACCTGGATGCCGCGCTGCACGGCCGGACGCGCGTGGATCTCGTCGAACCAGCGCTTGACGTTGGGGAAGTCCGCCAGGTCCACGCCCTGGTTGGCATGCGAGCGCGTCCAGGGCCAGGTGGCCATGTCGGCGATGGTGTAGGCGCGGCCCGCCAGGAAGGCCTGGCGGGACAACTGCTTGTCCATGACGCCGTAAAGCCGCCGGGCTTCGTTGGTGTAGCGGTTGGTGGCGTATTCGATGCGTTCGGGCGCGTACAGGCGGAAATGGTGGGCCTGGCCGAACATCGGGCCGACGCCGCCCATCTGGAACATCAGCCATTGCAGCGTGTTGTAGCGCTCGCGGTCGGTCTTGCCCAGGAACTTGCCGGTCTTGCCGGCCAGGTAGACCAGGATGGCGCCCGACTCGAACAGCGAGATCGGCTTGCCGTCGGGCCCCTCGGGATCGACGATGGCGGGAATCTTGTTGTTGGGGCTGATGGCCAGGAACTCTTCCTTGAACTGGTCGCCAGCCCCGATGTTGATGCCCGTCACCTCGTACGGAAGCTTGCACTCCTCGAGCATGATGTGCACTTTGTGGCCATTGGGCGTCGGCCAGGAGTAGACCTGGATGGGCTGCTGGGCCGGCTTGGCGATCTTGTCGGTCATGCGGGACTCCGGAAAGAGGTCGAGTTCGATGCGATTATGCGACAAAGACCATCGCTCGTGGCCGATAGGCCTCCCTTGCGGCAGGGATACGGACGGCGATCTTTGACCTTGGAGCACAGCAGATGCAACGAATGCGGGCTGGGCAGGGGGCCGACAAAGGAAGATAATCCGTGTTTACCCTTGGCCGGATCCGCCTTCCGGCCGCTGGCCGCCAGCGCGCAACGTCCGCTGCGGCGGGACCAGCGACCGGTTCGTCCGGAGGCGCCGCGTGGCCTCGCGCCCGGTGCCAGGCGCAGTTTTCCTTTGTCTTTCGGCCCATCCCATGACTCGTCCGCGTTTCCTGCCCGACAATTTCACACTCAGCCTGATCGTCGTCGTCACCCTTGCCAGCTTCCTGCCATGTTCCGGGCAGACGGCCGTGGTATTCGACTGGGTCACCAATATCGCCATCGGCCTGCTGTTCTTCCTGCACGGCGCCAAGCTGTCGCGCGAGGCCATCGTCGCGGGCGCCACCCACTGGCGGCTGCATCTGCTGATCTTCGCCTTCACCTTCGTCATGTTCCCCATCCTGGGGATGGCGTTCAAGCCGCTCCTGGCGCCGCTGGTCACCCCCGACCTTTACCTGGGCATCCTGTTCCTGTGCGCGCTGCCGGCCACGGTGCAGTCGGCCATCGCGCTCACGTCCATCGCGCGCGGCAACATCCCGGCGGCCATCTGCAGCGCCTCCGCCTCCAGCCTGCTGGGCATCTTTCTGACGCCCGTGCTGGTCAAGCTGATGATGAGCACGGCCGGCGAGGCGGCGTTCTCGTTCGACGCGGTAGGCAAGATCCTGGTGCAATTGCTGCTGCCCTTCGTGGTGGGGCAGGTGATGCGCCGCTGGATAGGCGGGTGGGTCACGCGCCATCGCGCCGTGCTCAAGTACGTCGACCAGGGCTCGATCCTGCTGGTGGTCTACTCGGCCTTCAGCGAGGCCGTGGTGGGCGGCCTCTGGCACCAGACCTCCACCGCGACGCTGGCCGGCGTGCTGGTGGCGTGCGCGGTGATCCTGGCCGCGGCGCTGCTGGCCACGACCTACATCAGCCGGGCGCTGGGCTTCTCGAAAGAGGACGAGATCACCATCGTCTTCTGCGGTTCCAAGAAAAGCCTGGCGACGGGCATTCCCATGGCCAAGGTGCTGCTGTCCAGCAGCGCGGCGGGCGCCATCGTGCTGCCGCTGATGATCTTCCATCAGATGCAGCTGATGGTGTGCGCGGTGCTGGCGCGCCGCTACGCCAACCGTCCCGAGGAAGCGCCCGAGGCCAGCCCGCGCGCGGCCTGAGCGCCGGCGGCGTCCCGCTCAGTGGAAATGGGCGGGGCCGGCGTCGGCGTCGTCGGGCGGCTCGGCGTGCACCATTTCACCCAGGGGATTGGGAAAGTAGGGTGCGCCGCAGTCGTCGCAGAATTCCATGGGCAGCAGCCCCTGCAGCTTGCGCAGGTCGGTCACGCCCAGTTCTCGCAACTGGTCGGCGATCACGTCCATGGCCGGCATGTCGGGATTGTCGTCCTCGCGTCCGAACAGGGGCCAGGCCGAGCCATAGATGACGACGTTGCTCTGGCGCTGGGTGAAGCCGATCCGGTATTCCTCGACCTCGGTCTCGCCGCAGGCGGCGATGACCGCGCGCAACTGGTCGGGCGCGACGCCCAGCGTGGCCTCCAGCCAGGCGACCGAGGCGCGCAGCGACAGCGGCCGCACCCGGCGGTCGGCCTCGCGGTTGTTGACGTAATAGGCGTCGGGCAGCAGGCATTCGAAACCGCACCCGGGCAGCAGGTCGGCGAACAGCGGCGCGGCCTGCGCCTCCCATTGCGCCAGGCAGCTTTCACGCGTGTGCTCGGGCTTGCCGGGGTTCTCCTGCCAGCGGAATACCGGC
Source organism: Pigmentiphaga sp. NML030171 (assembly GCF_002188635.1). Classification (GTDB taxonomy): domain Bacteria; phylum Pseudomonadota; class Gammaproteobacteria; order Burkholderiales; family Burkholderiaceae_B; genus Pigmentiphaga; species Pigmentiphaga daeguensis. Next base: position 50,455 of record NZ_NINX01000013.1, read on the forward strand.
GCGCCGCGCGGCACGGCTACGGCCGCGACCACGTAGCGCGTGTCGGCCAGCAGGTTCGCGACTTCGGTGTCGGTGGCGGGCATGCGCGGCAGCGTCAGCCCCAGCGCCTGGGCGCCCAGGCGGCTCAGCCACAGCCGGGTGGCGCTGAACGAACGCGGCATCTGGTCCACGCTGTAGAGCTCCGGGGCCAGCGCCAGGCGCGCGTCGGCCGCCAGGATGTGGCCATGCAGCTGGGCTTTCAGCGCGTCCAGCAGGCCGATGCGTATCGGCCCGTAGGGGATGCTGAAACGGGTCCAGGCCACCACCGGCGCGACCACCAGCAGCACGTCGTGGTCCACCCCTTCCTTCTGCAGCGTCAGCGATTCCGACAGGGTCTCGGCATGCTCGACCAGGATCTCGTAGGCGCCGGCGTTGCGCTGGTACAGGACCTCGAGCGCGGCCTCGATGGTCGCGTCCTGGCCGCCATGCATGAGCTTTTCCAACAGCGCGCCCAGTTCTCCTTCCCAGTAGCGGTCCTCGACCCGGCTGCCCGAGCCGTTGAGCGACAGGGACAGCGAAACGAGTTTTTCGGCATCGCGATTGAGGCGGGACGAGGAGGTGCTGCGGGAACGGGGCATGGAGGGGTCGCGGCTGACGGAATGATTGTTCGAGTCCGCTAGTTTATCTCCCTGGCGCCGGGTGGGTACGCTGACGCGGTCCCGCGGCCAGCAATTGGCTGGGTACCTCGCGCGCCACCAGGCGGGGCAGGGTGGCCACGATGTCCATCAGGGGTGCCAGCGAGACGCCGGTGTCCACGCCCATGCAATCGAACATGTGGACGAGTTCCTCGGTACTGACGTTGCCGCTGGCGCCGGGCGCGTAGGGGCAGCCGCCCAGGCCGCCCACGGCGGCGTCGAAGCGCCGCATGCCCGCCTGCCAGGCCGCCAGCGCGTTGGCCAGGGCCATGCCGCGGGTGTTGTGCAGGTGCAGGGTCAACGGGGCCGAGGCGGGCAGGGCGGCGGCCAGCGATGCGGACAGGTCGGCCACCTGCGTGGGGTAGGCCATGCCGGTGGTGTCGCACAGCGTGATGCCGGCGGCGCCGGCCCCGGCGAAAAGCCGTGCCAGCCGCTCGACCTCGGATGGCGCGATGTCGCCTTCGAACGGACAGCCGAAGGTGGTGGACAGCGAGACGTTGCAGGGCACGCCGGCCTGGCCCGCGCGCTCGAGCATGGCCAGGAGCTGGGCCGTGGATTGCTCGCGCGTCATGCGCAGGTTGGCCTGGTTGTGGGTCTCGCTGACCGACATCACCAGGTTCAGCTCGTCGGCGCCGCTGTCCAGCGCGCGCTCCATGCCGCGCAGGTTGGGCACTAGGCAGGTGTAGACCACCCCGGGCCGGCGGCGGATGCGCTGCATGACCGCCTCGGCGTCGGCCAGCGCCGGAATGGCACGGGCCGAGGTGAAGCTGGTGACTTCGATGCGGGCGAAGCCACAGTCCGACAGCGCATCGACCAGCGCCACCTTGTCGTCGGTGGCGACGAAGGCCGGTTCGATCTGCAGCCCGTCGCGCGGCCCGACCTCGTTGATCTCGATCATGCGATCACTCCCTTGCCGCGCAGCGTCCGCAGCGTCTCGTCGTCCAGGCCCACGCCGCGCAGCACCGCGTCGGTGTGTTCGCCCAGGGTCGGCGCGCGGTGGCGGATGGCGCCCGGATTCGTGGACAGCTTGGGCACGATGCCGGGCATCTCGACCTTCAGGCCGTTGGCCGAGGTGACCTCGTGGATCATCTCGCGGGCGCGGTAGTGAGGGTCCTGGGCGATGTCGCGAGCGTTATAGATGCGCCCGGCGGGCACGTCGGCCTCGCGCAGGGCCGCCAGCACGGCGCCGCTGTCCAGCGTGCGGGTCCAGGCGCCGATGGCCTCGTCCAGTTCCTCCGCGCGCTGCGCGCGGCCGTCGTTGCGGGCGAGGCCGGGATCGTCGGCCAGGTCGTCGCGTCCCATGCGCCGCATCAGGCGCACGAAGATACCGTCGCCGTTGCCGGCGATCAGCACGTATTCGCCGTCGGCGCACGGATAGGCGTTCGAGGGCGCGATGCCGGGCAGGGCGCCGCCGGCCGGCTGGCGCACGGCACCGAACACCGAATACTCGGGCAGCAGGCTTTCGCTCAGGTTGAACACGCTTTCGTACAACGCGGTGTCGATCATCTGTCCTTGGCCGCCGCGCGCGTCGCGGTCGTACAGCGCCAGCAGCACGCCCATCGCGCCGTGCAGGCCTGCGATGGTGTCGCCCAGCGACAGGCCCGCGCGTACCGGCGGGCGGCCAGGCTCGCCGGTCAGGTAGCGCAGGCCCGCCATGGCTTCGCCTATCGCGGCGAAACCCGGTTCGTCGCGCTTGGTGCCGGTCTGCCCGTAGCCCGAGACGCGCAGCATGATCAGGCGGGGATTCAAGGCGTGCAGGGCTTCCCAGGACAGGCCCCATTTTTCCATGGCGCCGGGGCGGAAGTTCTCGATCAGCACGTCGGCTTGCGCGGCCAGCTTGCGCACCAGTTCCTGCCCGTCGGGCTGGCGCAGGTCCACGCATACCGATTGCTTGTTGCGCGACTGGGCTTCCCACCAGACCGAGGTGCCCTCGTGGAGCATGCGCCACTTGCGCAGCGGATCGCCCTGGCCGGGCGGTTCGATCTTGATGATTTCGGCGCCGAAATCGGCCAGGGTCTTGGCGGCGAACGGGCCGGCGATCAGCTGGCCCAGTTCCAGGATGCGGATGCCTTCGAGGATTTGCCGTGGCATGGGAGTCTCGCGGGGAAATATCTTGGCGACAGTGTGACCCGAAACCCGCAACGGAGGAAATGGGCGATCGGGCAAGCGGGGTTTGCCGGAACGCGAAAGCCGGCCGGTGGCGTCAGGCCGGCGTGGCGGCGGCCCGCAGGTGCGACACCAGCAGCCGTGCCGGCGCCGCCAGCGCATCGGGCGCGCGCACGCCCAGCAGCAGGCTGCGCCTGGCCCAGTCGTCTTCCAGCGCGACCAGCTTCAGGTGCATGGATTTCGCGTGCGGAGCCGCCGCGAGGCGCGGCAGTATCCCCACGCCCATGCCGGTCGAGACCATCCTGCAGATGGCATCGAAGCTGCGCACCTGGATGCGCAGCCGGATGGGGCGGTCCAGCCGGCTGCTTTCCTCCCTTATCCGGCTGGCGAGCGAGGTCGCATCCGGCAGGCTGACGTAGTCGCAGTCCAGCGTGTCGCGAAAGGCCACGGCGCGCCGGGACGCCAGGGCGTGCGCGCGCGGCGCGATCAGCACCAGCTCGTCCTCGCGGTAGCGGTAGGTCGTCAGGCCCTGGGCGGGCGTGCGGTCGGCGAACACGCCGATGTCGGCGCGGTTCTCGTTCACCGCGGCCACGATGTCCGCGCTGTTCTGCTCCTCCAGCTCGATGCGGATGCCGGGATGGCCGGCCATGAATGCCGACAGGTCTTCCGGCAGGAACTGCGTGATTGACGAGGTGTTGGCGGCGATGCGGACCTGGCCCACGGCGCCGCTGGCGTAGTCGGACATACGGCCGGCCAGTTGCTCCACGTCCTGCAGGATGCGCAGCGCATGCCGCAGGCAGGCCCGTCCGGCCTCGGTCAGTTCGACGCCCGAGGCCCGCCGGTACAGCAAGGGCGTGCGGACCGCGTCTTCCAGGTCGGCGATGCGCCGGCTGGCCGCGCCCACGGCCAGCCGGGCCTGGCGGGCGCCGGCCGAGATGCTGCCGTGGCGGGCGACGGCCACGAATAGCGACAGCGTCACCAGGTCGAAGCGCGAAAGGTTGATCAAGCGTGGGCTCCGCGGATGTGGCAAGGCCTGCGCCAGATGCCGGGGGCACCGCAAGCGCAGGCCTTGGAGGCGGCCGCCGGGGCCGGCCGGCTTCAGGCCGCCAGCAACTGGCGCAGCACGAAGGGCAGGATGCCGCCGTGGTTGTAGTAGTCCACCTCGATGGGCGTGTCGATGCGCAGCAGCAGCGGAACCTGCTTGCTGGTGCCGTTCTCGTAGTGGATGGTCAGCGTCACGTCCTGCTGGGGCTTGATGCCGTTCTCCAGCCCGGTGATGTCATAGGTCTCGCGGCCCGTGATGTCCAGGGACTGGATGCTGTCGCCAGCCTTGAACTGCAGGGGCAGCACGCCCATGCCCACCAGGTTGCTGCGGTGGATGCGCTCGAAGCTGCGCGCGATGACGGCCTTCACGCCCAGGAGTTGCGTGCCCTTGGCGGCCCAGTCGCGCGACGAACCCGTGCCGTATTCCTCGCCGCCGAAGATCACCGTGGGCGTGCCCTCGGCGATGTACTTCATGGCGGCGTCGTAGATCGACAGCTGTTCGCCGCTGGGCTGGTGCAGCGTGATGCCGCCTTCCACGCGCGTGCCGTCGGCATTGGGCGGGATCATCAGGTTTTTGATGCGCACGTTGGCGAAGGTGCCGCGCATCATGACCTCGTGATTGCCCCGGCGCGAGCCGTAGCTGTTGAAGTCGGCCTTCATCACGCCGTTGGCCTGTAGGTACTTGCCCGCGGGCGAGCTTTCCTTGATCGAGCCGGCCGGCGAGATGTGGTCGGTGGTGATGGAGTCGCCGAACAGGCCCAGCGCCCGGGCTCCCTTGACCACGGCGTTGGCCGCGCCGGGTTCCATCGTGAAATCCTCGAAGAACGGGGGTTCGGCGATGTAGGTCGACTTGGGCCAGTCGTAGATCTGTCCGGATACGCCCTGGATGTCCTGCCACAGCTTGCCGGGATTGGTCTTGACCTGGGCGTAGTTGTTCTTGAACGCCTTGGGGTCCAGGGCGTACTTCATCAGCTTCTCGACCTCGGCCTGGGTCGGCCAGATGTCGCCCAGGTAGACGTCGCCCTTGGTGCCGCGGCCCACGGGCTCGGTCATCAGGTCCCGCTTCATGGTGCCGGCGATGGCATAGGCCACGACCAGGGGCGGCGAGGCCAGGAAGTTGGCCTTGATGTTCGGGTGGATGCGGGCCTCGAAGTTGCGGTTGCCCGACAGGACGGCCGCGCACACCAGGTCGTTCTTGGTGATGAGGTCGTTCAGTTCGGGGGCGAGGTCGCCGGCGTTGCCGATGCAGGTGGTGCAGCCGTAGGCCGCCACGTCGAAGCCCAGCTGTTCCAGGTAGGGCAGCAGGTCGGTCTTCTGGAGGTATTCGGTGACGACGCGCGATCCCGGGGCGAGCGAGGTCTTGATGTGCGGCTTGACCTTGAGCCCGGCCTTCACCGCCTTCTTGGCCAGCAGGCCCGCCGCCAGCAGCACGCTGGGGTTGGACGTGTTGGTGCAGGAAGTGATGGCGGCGATCAGGATGTCGCCGTTCTGGATGGGGATGCCGTTGTCGGTCGTGAAGACCTGGTCGAGTTTTTCCGCGGGCTGCGAGAAGCCGTTCTCGGCCACCGGCTTGCTGAACAGGTCGCTGAAGGTGGTCTTGACGTCGCCGATCTCGATGCGGTCCTGCGGACGCTTGGGGCCGGCCAGCGAGGGCGCGACCGTGGACAGGTCCAGCGTGAGCAGCTTGGTGTAGTCGATGTCCTTGGCGTTGGGGACGCCGAACATCTTCTGGGCGCGGTAATAGGCCTCGAAGGCTTCGATTTCTTCCTTGGTGCGGCCGGTGCCCTTGAAGAAGTCGATGGTGCGCTCGTCCACCGGGAAGAAGCCCATGGTGGCGCCGTATTCGGGCGCCATGTTGCCGATGGTGGCGCGCTCGGACACGGTCAGGCTGGCGGTGCCGGGGCCACAGAACTCGACGAACTTGCCCACGACCTTCTCGCGGCGCAGCATCTCGGTGATGGTCAGGACCAGGTCGGTGGCGGTGACGCCTTCGCGCAGCTTGCCCTTGAGTTCGACGCCGACGACGTCGGGGGTCAGGATGTAGACGGGCTGGCCCAGCATGGCGGCCTCGGCCTCGATGCCGCCCACGCCCCAGCCGACCACGCCGATGCCGTTGATCATGGTGGTGTGGCTGTCGGTGCCCACCAGCGAGTCAGGGTAGTAGACCTTGTCGCGCTTGTGCACGCCGCGCGCCAGGTATTCCAGGTTCACCTGATGGACGATGCCGAAGCCCGGGGGCACCACGCCGAAGGTGTCGAAGGCCTGCATGCCCCATTTCATGAACTGGTAGCGCTCGTGGTTGCGCTTGAATTCCAGTTTCATGTTGATGTCCAGGGCGTTCTTGGTGCCGTAGGCGTCGATCATGACGGAGTGGTCGACGACGAGGTCCACCGGAACCAGGGGTTCGATGGCCTTGGGATTCTTGTCGAGCTTGGCGGCGACGTTGCGCATGGCGGCCAGGTCGGCCAGCAGGGGGACGCCGGTGAAGTCCTGGAGCACGACGCGGGCGACGACGAAGGGGATTTCTTCTTCGCGCTTGGCGTTGGGTTTCCAGTGGGCCAGTTGCCTGATGTGTTCTTCGGTGACTTTCTTGCCGTCGCAGTTGCGCAGGACGGATTCGAGCACGATGCGCAGGGAGACGGGCAATCGTTCTACCGCCACGCCCAGGGCCTTGCCGAGCGCCGGGAGCGAATAGTACTGGCCGGTTTTGCTGCCGATCTTGAACTCTTTCAGGGTTTTGAACGTGTTGTGCGGCATGATGGGCTCCGAAGGAAAACCGGTTAAATCTACCACTTATGTTGCGTCGTTGCGATGTAGGGGAGGATGACTTTCTATAAGGGTAGGTCCTATGTCTTATATAAGATATAAGACATAAAAATGCAAGTGATGATTTGGACTACCGGTGGAGGTTTGGTTCTTGAGGCGGCCGGGGGCCGCAAGCAGGCCTGCACCGAGGCCGCTCTCCGCTATGCTTGAGCATTCACTTCCACAACAATAATGAAGGGGGGAAGTTCATGAAGCATCTGGGGATGGTGATTCTGGCCGGCGCGCTGGCAGGCTGTGCCACGAATCCGGGGGTGTCCGGGGGCGCGCTGGCGCCGCACCTGGAAAGTTGCAAAGGCGTCAGCGAGCAGGAGATCGCCGGCCTGTTCGACCGGTGGAACCGCTCGCTGCAGACCGGCGATCCGCATCGGGTGGTGGCGAACTACGCACCGGATTCGGTGCTGCTGCCCACCCTGTCCAACCAGCCGCGCTATGGCGCAGAGGCCAAGGAAGACTACTTCCATCATTTCCTGGAAGACCGCCCGGCGGGCCGGATCGACGAGCGCCGCATCGCGCTGGGATGCAATACCGCGGTCGACTCGGGGCTGTACACCTTCACCTTCGCCCGGACGGGGGCCGTGGTCAAGGCGCGCTACACCTATACCTATCGCTGGGACGGGCGGCAATGGCTGATCACCAGCCATCACTCGTCGGCGATGCCGGAAGGGAAGTAATGGGCGCCGGGCGGCAGGGCCGCCCGGACGGGTGTTCTAGAATGGCTTCCATCAAGCCATTGCGAACGATCCATGAGCACTCCCATACGCCTGACGCAGTACAGCCACGGGGCCGGCTGCGGCTGCAAGATATCGCCCAAGGTCCTGGACGTGATCCTGGCCGGCAGCGGCGCGCAGAATCTCGACCCCCGTTTGTGGGTGGGCAACGCCTCGCGCGACGATGCGGCGGTCTACGCGCTGGATGACGAGCGCGGCGTGGTGTCGACCACGGATTTCTTCATGCCCATCGTCGACGACCCCTTCGATTTCGGCCGCATCGCCGCCACCAACGCCATCAGCGACATCTATGCGATGGGCGGCGATCCGTTGCTGGCCATCGCCATCCTGGGCTGGCCGGTCAATCTGTTGCCGCCCGAAGTGGCGCGCGAGGTGGTGCGCGGCGGCCGGGCGGCGTGCGACGCCGCGGGTATTCCGCTGGCGGGCGGGCATTCGATCGACGCTCCCGAGCCCATCTTCGGGCTGGCCGTGACCGGCGTGGTGGACAAGGCCCGGCTCAAGCGCAACGACACCGCCACGGTGGGCTGCAAGCTGTACCTGACGAAGCCGCTGGGCATCGGCATCCTGACCACGGCCGAGAAGAAATCCAAGCTGCGCCTCGAAGATGTGAACCTGGCGCGGGACTGGATGTGCACGCTGAACCGGCCCGGCAGCCGTTTCGGCCGGCTGGCCGGCGTCAAGGCCATGACCGACGTCACCGGTTTCGGGCTGCTGGGCCATCTGGTGGAAATGGCCGACGGCAGCGGCGTCAGCGCCCGGGTCGAGTTCGCCAAGGTGCCGCGCCTGCCGGGCGTGGAGCACTATCTGGCCGAAGGCTGCGTACCGGGCGGCACGGGCCGCAATTTCGACAGCTATGGCCAGCGCATCGCGCCGCTGGGCCAGGATCGCATCGACCTGTTGTGCGATCCGCAGACCAGCGGCGGCCTGCTGGTGGCGGTCGTGCCCGATGGCGAGGAGGAGTTCCTGGCGGCGGCCGCCGAATCCGGACTGGCGCTCGAGCCCATCGGGGAACTGGTCGAGCGGCAGGACTACGCGGTCGAAGTGGTGTGATGCGCGGCGATATCGACGACTACCGCGCGCTGTTCCTGCGGGGCACGCCCCTGATGGATACGCGCGCGCCCATCGAATTCCGCAAGGGCGCCTTTCCCGGGGCCGTCAACCTGCCGCTGATGACCGACATCGAGCGGCAGAAGGTCGGCACCTGCTACAAGCAGCAGGGCCAGGAGGCCGCGATCGCGCTGGGCCACCAACTGGTCCGGGGCCGGACCAAGGCTGAACGGATCGAGGCCTGGGCGGCCTTCGCCCGCGCGCATCCCGAGGGCAGCCTGTATTGCTTCCGCGGCGGCCTTCGTTCGCAAATCGTCCAGCAGTGGCTGCGGGACGAGGCGGGCATTGCCTATCCGCGCGTGGTGGGCGGCTACAAGGCCATGCGCGGTTTCCTGATGGACACGCTGGAGCGGGCCGTGGCCGAGTGCGGCTTCATCGTGCTGGGCGGCATGACGGGAACGGGCAAGACCGATGTGCTGCGGGCGCTGGACCATGCCCTGGACCTGGAGGGCCACGCCCATCACCGCGGATCGAGCTTCGGCAAGCATGCCACCGGGCAGCCGCCGCAGATTGGCTTCGAGAACGGCTTGGCGATCGACGTGCTCAGGAAGCGGGAAGCCGGCCATGCCCGTTTCGTGCTGGAGGACGAAAGCCATGCGATAGGCAGTTGCAGCGTGCCGTTCAGCCTTTTCCAGGGCATGCAGGAATATCCCGTGGTCTGGCTGGAGGACAGCCTGCAGAACCGTGTGGAGCGTATCCTGCGCGACTACGTGGTGGATCTGTGCGCCGAGTTCGTCGTCCTTCATGGCGAAGAAGCGGGCAGGGCGCTTTTCGGCCAGCGGCTGCGTGCAAGCCTGGACAATATCCGCAAGCGGCTGGGCGGCGAACGCCATCAGCGCCTGGCGGCGGTCATGGACGCCGCCCTGGCCGAGCAGGCGCGAGGGGGAAGTGTCGAACCGCACCGGGCCTGGATCGAGGAACTGCTGACCGGCTACTACGATCCCATGTACGTCTACCAGCGCAAGCTGAAGGCGGCACGTATCGTGTTCACGGGAGACCAGCGCGCGGTGCTGGACTATCTGCGGGAGCACGCGCGGAAGTAGTGGACGTTGTCGTTCGGGAGCTGTGATGCATAAGAGCCGATTGGGAAACATCGTCATCGACTGCAAGACCGGCGATCTGCTGTCGGAAGCGCGCTTCTGGAGCGCGGCGCTGGGGTATCCCTTGCCCGGGGAAATCGATCCGGATGGCCGTTTCATCCAGCTCGTGACCAGGCCGGGGGAAGTTCAGGTCATCATCCAGAAGGTCGAGCACGAGGCGCGCGCCCATCTCGACATCGAGACCGATGCGATCGAGGCGGAGGTGGCGCGCCTGGAACGACTCGGCGCCGTCCTCGTGTCGCGCAAGGAGGCCTGGGTGGTCATGCAGGCGCCCAGCGGACACCGGTTCTGCGTGGGCAAGCCCTACCGGGACGGGTTCGAGCGGTCGGCCAACGTCTGGGAATGACAGGGTGTGATGCCTAGGGTTTTCACTGATGGGTCGTTCTGTCGATTTCCCGGTTTCCCGCTCGTCGTAGGCATGTAACCACCCTGACGAAAGGAGATTCACCATGGCTACCGGAACCGTTCGACTCCACCGCGTCCTGCGCGCCACCCCCGAGCGCGTCTATCGCGCCTTCGTCGAGCCCGACGCGCTGGCGAAGTGGTTGCCGCCGTATGGCTTCACCTGCCGGGTCCATCACCTGGAAGCGAAGGTGGGCGGGACTTTCAAGATGTCCTTCCGCAACTTCACGACCGGCAACGCGCACTCCTTCGGCGGCGAGTACCAGGAATTGGTCCCGTTCCAGAAGATCCGCTACACCGACAAGTTCGACGATCCCAACCTGCCGGGCGAAATGGCGGTCACGGTCGTGCTCAGGCAGGTGGCATGCGGCACCGACCTGGACATCGAACAGGCCGGCATTCCCGAGGTCATTCCGACGGAGATGTGCTATCTCGGCTGGCAGGAGTCGCTGATCCAGCTGGCCAAGCTGGTCGAACCGGAAATCCCGGACTGAACCCCTCCTTTTAGCGTGAACAGACCCCAGGCGCCGGCGGGCCCTCGGACCCACGCCCCGGTCAGCGCGAACCCATCAGGTGCAGCGCCAGCGCATGGTAGGCGGGCAGCGAGGTCGGGTCGTTGGCGGCGTTGCTCGCCACCGGATGCGAGGCGAAGCGCGCGATCACCATTTCCGCCTTGGGGTCGACATATATCGCCTGGCCATGCACGCCGCGCGCGGTGAAGGCGCCGTGCGCGTTGTGCGTGACCCACCACATGTCGCGGTAGGTCCAGCCCGCCAGCAGCGCGTAGCCGGCGCGGGCGAAGTCCGCCGGGTCGCCGCCGCGCCGGATGTCGGCCACCGCGGCGGGCGGCAGGATCTGCCGGCCGTTGAAGAAGCCATCGTTCCGGATCATCTCGCCGAAGCGAGCCAGGTCGCGCAGGCCCGTGTTCAGGCCTCCGCCGGCGAACGGCGTGCCGGTCGAGTCGACCGTCATGTAGGCATCCTGCTCGGCGCCCAGCCGGCTCCATATGCGTTCGGACAGCAGTTGCGCCACCGGCTTGCCGCTGGCACGGGCCAGCACCCAGCCCAGCGCGTCGGTGTTGGCCGTGCGGTAATGGAAGGCCTCGCCGTGCTTGCCTTCCGGCTTCACCGTTTGCAGGAATTCGTAGTAGCTGCGCGGCCCGGTGTAGTCACCGGGCTTGGGCAGCGGATTGCCGGCGGCCGCGTGGGCCCAGACCTCGGCGTCGGGATCGGCATAGTCTTCGCTGAAGCGGATGCCGGTCGTCATGTCCATGACCTGGCGCACCGTCGCATCGCCGAAGGCGGACGATGCGAGTTCCGGCACGTACTCGGCCACCCTGCGCGACGGATCCAGCGTGCCTTCGGCCGCCAGCATGGCGGCCAGCGTGCCGATGAAGGACTTGGTCACCGACATCGCGCCGTGCTGGCCTTGCTGGTCGAGCACGCCGAAGTAGCGTTCGTAGACGATGCGCCCCTTGTGCAGCACGACGATGCCGTCGGTATAGTTGGCCTTCAGCGAGGCCTGCCAGGTCATGGTCCGGTCCGACCCCAGAGGCTGGAAGACCAGGCCGTCGATGTCGTCGCGCAGCGCGCGCGGCAGAGGGGCGGCGGCGCCCAGACCGCGCGAGACGTTCACCGTGGGCATCAGCTGGCGGAAGTGGGAGACGCTCCAGCGCATCGCGGGGAAGCGAAAGTACGAGCCGTCGTCGAACCGCAGGATGCGGTCCGGTGGCGGCGGAGAGCCGACCATCCAGCCGAGTCTGGCGGGATCGCTGGCATCGGCGTCGGGATAGCCGGCGGGGTCCTGGGGTGCAGCCGCGAATGTGGCGCCGGCCAGGAACACCGACAGGAGAAAGGCCAGGTGACGCTGCGCGGGGACCATGGATACTCCTTGCGGTACGTTCAAGCGCCTCTTCCGGCGATCCTTCCGCTTTGCGGCGCATCCCTGCTCGATGGATCGGGGGGGATCAGTCCTCGGGCCGCAGGTGCGGGAACAGGATCACGTCGCGGATGCTGGGGCTGTCGGTCAGCAGCATCACCAGGCGGTCGATCCCGATGCCGCAGCCGGCGGTCGGAGGCATGCCGTACTCCAGCGCGCGGATGTAGTCCGCGTCGTAGTACATGGCTTCCTCGTCGCCGGCATCCTTGGCTTCGACCTGCTTGCGGAACCGCTCCGCCTGGTCCTCGGCGTCGTTCAGCTCGGAGAATCCGTTGGCGATCTCGCGGCCGACCATGAACAGCTCGAAGCGTTCGGTGATGCCGGGGCGCGTGTCCGAGCCGCGCGCCAGGGGCGACACTTCCACCGGGTAGTCGATGATGTAGGTCGGCTGCCACAGCTTGGCTTCCGCCGTTTCCTCGAACAGCGCCAGTTGCAGCGCGCCCAGGCCGGCGCGCGCCAGTTGCGGGCCGTCCACGTGGGCACCCAGCCGCTTGAGTTCGGCGCGCACGAAGGCTTCGTCGTTCAGTTGCTCGTCGGTGTAGCCGGGATCGGCGTACTTGTGGATGGCCTCGGTGATGGTCAGCCGGTCGAAGGGCCTGGACAGGTCCACCTCGCGGCCCTGGTAGGTCACCTTGGCGCTGCCCGTGGCGTCGATGGCGGCCTGGCGGATGAGCTGCTCGGTGAAGTCCATCAGCCAGCGGTAGTCGCCGTAGGCCGCGTAGAACTCCATCATGGTGAATTCGGGATTGTGCCGGGGGCTGACGCCTTCGTTGCGGAAGTTGCGGTTCAGCTCGAACACGCGCTCGAAGCCGCCCACGATCAGGCGCTTCAGGTAGAGCTCGGGCGCGATGCGCAGGTACATGGGCATGTCCAGCGCATTGTGGTGGGTCGTGAAGGGCTTGGCCGCGGCGCCGCCCGGGATGGCGTGCAGCATGGGGGTTTCCACTTCCAGGAAACCGGCTTCGGTCATCAGGCGGCGAATGGAGGCGATGGCGCGGCTGCGTGCCACGAAGGTGTTGCGGGTCGACTCGGTCATGACGAGATCGACGTAGCGCTGGCGATAGCGCATCTCCTGGTCGGAGATGCCGTGGAACTTGTCGGGCAGGGGGCGCAGCGACTTGGTCAGCAGCCGCACCTCGGTGGCCTGGATCGACAGTTCGCCCTTGTTGGTCTTGAAGACCTTGCCGCGCACGCCCAGGATGTCGCCGATGTCCCAGTGCTTGAAGGCGTCGTAGACCTGGTCGCCGACCAGTTCCTTGCTCAGGTAGATCTGGATGCGGCCGGTCGAGTCCTGCAGGGTGGCGAAGCTGGCCTTGCCCATCACGCGCTTGAGCATCATGCGGCCGGCGACGCTGGCGGGAATGTCGGCCGCGTCCAGCGCTTCCTTCTCGGTGCCGTCGTGCGCCGCGTGCAGCGCGGCGGCGCGGTCGGCGGGCACGAAGTCGTTGGGGAAGGCCGGCCCGGCTTCGCGCAGGCGGGCGAGCTTGGCGCGCCGTTCGGCGATGATCTGGTTTTCGTCTTGCGCGGGTTCGTTGGCGGTGGGCCGGTTGTCGGTCATGATGGCTATCGGGTCAGTAATGTCGGATGTCGTCGATGTCGGCGTGGCCGAAGTCGTCGCGTTCCAGGTAGTCGAGGATGCGGGCCGCCACGTCGGCGGGGGCGGCCAGGCGGCCGCCGCGGTGGAGTTCCTTGAAGTCTTCCACGGCGGGGAAGGCGTCGGGCAGCGTGGCGCGGATGCGGGCCTGCATGGGCGTGTCGATCACGCCGGGGGCCAGCGCGGCGATGCGCAGTCCCGAGCCCCGCTGTTCCAGCTTCACCGTGCGCGTGTACATGTCCAGCGCGGCCTTGGTGGCGCAGTACACGCTCCAGCCCGGCATGGGCCGCTGCCCCGCGCCGGACGAGATGTTCAGCACGCGGCGGTCCGCCTGCGCGGGCGTCGCCGCCAGGAAGGCCGCCGTCAGCAGCATGGCGGCGGCCACGTTCACATGCAGCGCATGCGCGACCGATGCGGCGTCCAGCGTGGCGGCCTGGGCGATGGGTTCGACCGTGCCGGCGTTGTTGATCAGCCGGTAGCGGGCGGCGCCCGCCGGCAGGTCGGCGAACAGGCCCCGGGCCACGGTTTCCGTCTGTGCCGGATCGGACAGGTCCACCGCATAGTGCCGGTGCTGGCATCCGCTGCGGCGCGCCTGCTGCGCCAGCAACGGATGCGCGCCGCGCGACAGCGTGACCAGCAGCGTGCCCGGCCGGCAGGCGGCCAGGGCCAGCGCGGCCCCCAGGCCGCGCGAGGCACCGCTCAGTATCACGATGGCATCGCTCATGTCGCGTTCCGGCGCCGCTCAGACGCCCTGTTTCAGGCTGGCTTCGATGAAGGGATCGAGATCGCCGTCCAGCACCTTCTGGGTGTTGGAGATTTCGACGTTGGTGCGCAGGTCCTTGATGCGGCTCTGGTCCAGCACGTACGAACGGATCTGGTGGCCCCAGCCCACGTCGGTCTTGGAGTCCTCCAGCTTCTGCTGCTCGGCCATGCGCTTGCGCATTTCCAGTTCGAACAGCTTGGACTTCAGCATCTGCATCGCCTCGGCGCGGTTGCGGTGCTGCGAACGATCGTTCTGGCACTGCACGACGATGCCCGTGGGGATGTGGGTCATCCGCACCGCGGAGTCGGTCTTGTTGATGTGCTGGCCACCCGCGCCGGAGGCGCGGAAGGTGTCCACGCGGATGTCGGCCGGATTGACTTCGACCTCGAAGGAATCGTCGACTTCCGGGTAGACGAACACGCTGGCGAACGAGGTGTGGCGGCCGCCGGACGAATCGAAGGGGCTCTTGCGGACCAGGCGGTGCACGCCGGTCTCGGTGCGCAGGTAGCCGAAGGCGTATTCGCCCTCGATCTTGATGGTGGCGGACTTGATGCCGGCCACTTCACCCTCGGACTCTTCCATGAGCTCGGCCTTGAAGCCCTTGCGCTCGGCGTACTTCAGGTACTGCCGCAGCAGCATGGAGGCCCAGTCCTGCGCCTCGGTGCCGCCGGCGCCGGCCTGGATGTCCAGGAAGCAGTTGAGCGGATCGGCTGGGTTGGCGAACATGCGGCGGAATTCCAGTCCGCCCACTTTTTCCTCCAGGCCCTGGGCATCGCCGATGATGGATTCCAGCGTGGCGTCGTCGTTGTCGGCGGCGGCCATCTCGAACAGCTCGGTGGCGTCGCGCAGGCCCGAATCGATCTCGTTGATGGTCAATACGACCGTTTCCAGGGCCTTCTTCTCGCGGCCCAGGTCCTGGGCGTGCTTGGGGTCGTTCCAGACGTCGGGGTTTTCCAGCTCGGCGTTCACGACCTGCAGGCGTTCATCCTTGACATCGTAGTCAAAGATACCTCCGTAGATCCTGGGTGCGCGCAGCCAGGTCCTGCAGTTGGGCTTCGAGTTGGTTGAGGCGTTCTGCTTCCATGCTGAATTCCAGGTGATTTTTCGCGTAACCCGCTATTTTAGCGTAGGCCGGACGCCCTTCGGCGGGGTGCGCCCGGCGTTCAGCGCGCCGCGTCCTGGCCGTGCTCGATCACCAGTTGCACGGACACCATGCCGTTCCAGTTGTTCAGCGCCAGGCGGTAGGCCAGGTCCACGGCGGGCGGCAGGGCGTCGGCGTGGCCGAACCAGATCGCGTCGAAGCGCTGGCCACCGCGTTCCAGCGCCAGCTTCAGGTGCTTCTCGCCCACCACCCGCTGGTTGCGGACGATGAAGGCGTCGACGAAGACGGGCGCCGGGAACCCGGAGCCCCAGACCTGCTGGTCGAGCAGGGTGGCGACCTCGGCATTGGCGTAGTCGGCCTCCAGCGAACCGTCGGTTTCCAGCGCCGGCTCGAAACGGCTGCGGCCCGTCAGTTCGCGCACGGCGGCGTCGAAGGCCGGCGCGAATGCCGCGAAGTCGGCCTCGTGCAGGGTCAGGCCGGCGGCCATGGCATGGCCGCCGAACTTGCGGATCAGGCTGGGGTAGCGCTTGGAGACGAGATCCAGCGCGTCGCGCAGGTGCACGTCGGGCACCGACCGGCCCGAGCCGCGCAGTTCGCCGTCGCCCGCGGGCGCGAAGGCCAGCGTCGGGCACCAGAAACGGTCCTTCAGGCGCGACGCCACCAGGCCCACCACGCCCTGGTGCCACGAGGCATCGAACACGCACAGGCTGGCGGCCGAGGCCGCGGGCAGCGCGTCCAGCGAGGCCAGCGCCTGGTCGCGCATGCCGGCCTCGATCTCGCGGCGCTCGCGGTTCATGGCGTCCAGCTCGCGCGCCAGTTTCAGGGCTTCGTCCTCGTCGTCGGTGACCAGGCAGCGTATGCCCAGGCTCATGTCGGCCAGGCGGCCGGCGGCATTGATGCGGGGGCCCAGGGCGAAGCCCAGGTCGAAGGTGCTGGCCTCGCGGGCCTGGCGGCCGCTTACCGCGAACAACGCGCGCAGGCCCGGCTGCATGCGGCCGGCGCGTATGCGCTTCAGGCCCTGCGCCACCAGCAGGCGGTTGTTGGCGTCCAGCCGGACCACGTCGGCCACGGTGCCCAGGGCCACGAGGTCGGTCAGGGCATCCAGCCTGGGGCCGCTGTCGCCGCCGAAGGCGCCGCGCTGGCGCAATTCCGCGCGCAGTGCCAGCAGCAGGTAGAAGATGACGCCGACCCCCGCCAGGTGCTTGGACGGGAAGCCGCAGCCGGGCTGGTTGGGGTTGACGATGGCCAGGGCCTCGGGCAGGACGTCGCCGGGCAGGTGGTGGTCGGTGATCAACACCTGCATGCCGGCGTCGCGGGCCGCCGCCACGCCGTCGATGCTGGCGATGCCGTTGTCGACGGTGATCAGGATGTCGGGCTTGCCGCCCGGGTGGGCGCAGGCCAGGTCGACCACCGCGGGCGACAGGCCGTAGCCGGTCTCGAAGCGGTTGGGCACCAGGAAGTCCACCACGGCGCCCATGGCGCGCAGGCCGCGCAGGCCGACGGCGCAGGCGGTGGCGCCGTCGCAGTCGTAGTCGGCCACGATCAGCAGCCGCTTGCGCGCGGCGATGGCATCGGCCAGCAGCGCGGCGGCGCGGCCGGCGTGGGTCAGCAGCGAGGGGGCCAGCATGGCCTGCCAGTCGGGCGCGGTTTCCTGCGGCGCGGCCACGCCGCGCGCCGCCCACAGGCGGGCCAGGAGGGGATGGATGCCGGCCTGTTCCAGGCGGCGCCGGGCCGCCGGGTCGGGCTGACGGGTCAGGATTCTTGGGGCAACCACCAGCGTTTCCAATCGTGTCGGGAGGAGGGCAGCCAGCGCAGCAGGGCGGGCCGGCGTTCCAGGGTCAGGGTGACCAGCCGTTCGCGCGCCGGCAGCACCAGTATCAGGTGCCGCAGGGCGCCGGCGCGCAGCGCCGCGTCGGCCGGGGCGAACCAGTCGCGCTCCAGCCGCGCGGCGGCGTCCAGCCAGCTGCGCCAGTCGTCGGTGCGCTCGGGCAGGGCCAGGTCGTCCAGTTCCACCAGCGCGCCGGGCCGGATCGCCGAGGCCGCATCGGCAGGGCGCTGCCAGGGCAGGCCGCCGCGTTCGGC
>NZ_NINX01000011.1 GCF_002188635.1 Pigmentiphaga sp. NML030171
CCCCTGGCCCCCTCGCCCGCCGCCCCGCCCGGCGCCGCCGGCGTGGCCCAGGCCCTGGCCGGCGGCCGCCCCCGCCCTCTGCCGGACGGCACCGAGCTGCCGCTGGGCATGGCGATCGCCCAGTTGCACGGGATCTACGTGCTGGCGCAGAACGCGCACGGACTGGTCGTGATCGACATGCACGCGGCCCATGAACGCATCGTGTACGAACAGCTCAAGAATGCGCTGGATGCGCGCGAGATGCCGCGGCAGAACCTGCTGGTGCCGGTGGTGTTCCGGGCCTCGGAAAGCGACGTCGCGCTGGTCGAGGAGCAGCAGGAAGCCCTGTCCGACCTCGGCTTCGAGCTGCGGCCGGCCGGACCGGCGTCGATCGCCGTGCGCGCCGTTCCCGCGCCGCTCGCCCAGGCCGACATCGAGACCCTGGCGCGGGAGGTACTGCGCGACTTCGCCGAGGTGGGCGCGTCGCGCCTGCTGACCGAGCAACGCAACGAACTGCTGGCGACCATGGCCTGCCATGGCGCGGTCCGCGCCAATCGCCGGCTCAACCACGACGAGATGAATGGCCTGCTGCGGCAGATGGAAGCGACCGAACGCGCCGACCAGTGCAACCACGGCAGGCCGACCTGGGTACAGCTGAGCGTGGGCGACCTCGACCGCCTGTTCCTGCGCGGGCGCTGAGTCCGCACCGAAGATGGCCGACCGCAGCTCCCCTCCCGTCCTGTGCCTGATGGGCCCCACCGCCGCCGGCAAGAGCGCGGCCACGCTGGCGCTGGCCGACCGTTGGCCGCTCGAGATCGTCAACGTCGATTCCGCCACCATCTATCGTGGCATGGACATCGGCACGGCCAAGCCCAGCCAGGAGGAACGCCTGCGCGTGCCGCAACACCTGCTGGACATCCGCGATCCCGCCGAAAGCTTTTCGGCCGGCCAGTTCCGCGCCGAGACGCTGCGCCTGATCGCCGACATCCGCGGCCGCGGCCGCATCCCGCTGCTGGCCGGCGGCACCATGATGTATTTCAAGGCGCTGCGCGAAGGTCTGGACAACCTGCCGCAGGCGGACGCCGTCCTGCGCGCGCAATTGAACGCCCGCGCGGCCGACATCGGCTGGCCCGCCATGCATGCCGAACTGGCGCGCGTCGATCCGGCCACCGCCGCGCGGCTCTCGCCCAACGACAGCCAGCGCATCCAGCGGGCACTGGAAGTCCACGCGCTGACCGGACAGCCGATGTCGGCCCTGCTGACGGGCCAGGTCGCGCCGGACGCCACCGAGCAGCGCTACGTCAATCTCAGCCTGGAACCATCGGAACGGGCCGGCCTGCATGCCAGGATCGAACAGCGCTTCGACGCCATGCTCGAAGCCGGCCTGGTGGACGAGGTACGCCGCCTGCGGGCGCGCGGCGACCTGGGCCCCGAGCTGCCGTCCATACGATGCGTGGGCTATCGCCAGGTATGGAGCTACCTGGCCGGGGACATCCACGGCGCCGAGATGCGGGGCCAGGCCATCGCCGCCACCCGGCAACTGGCCAAGCGCCAGATCACCTGGCTGCGCGCGCTGCCGGACCGGCTGGCGGTGGACTGCCTGGCGCCGGACAGCACCGCGCGCGTGATCGACGCGGCGGCCGCGACGCTGGACGCCGCCGTCGCGGCGACCGCCAACCCACGCTGACGGCGCACCCGCGCCACGCCGCGCCAGCCGCGGCGTGCGCCGGGACGCCGGCCCTGCTATGCTGGATGCGTGCGCGGCCCGTTGCCGCGCTTTGCGCTTTCGACGACACGATTCATGAACAGGTACTGGAGCCGCGTCACTCAGCAACTGACGCCCTATGTCCCCGGCGAACAACCGCAGATAGACGGACTCGTCAAACTCAACACGAACGAGAACCCGTACCCGCCCTCGCCGCGCGCCCTGGAAGCCATACGCCAGGCCACCAACGAGGCGCTGCGGCGCTATCCCGACCCCGACGCCAACGTGTTCAAGGCGGCGGTGGCGCGTTTCCACGGCGTGCCGGTCGATCATGTCTTCGTCGGCAACAGTTCGGACGAGGTACTGGCCCATGTGTTCGTCGGCCTGCTCAAGCACGACCTGCCGCTGCTGTTCCCGGACGTGACCTACAGCTTCTATCCGGTTTACTGCGGCCTGTACGGCATCGATTACCGCACCGTGCCGCTGGCCGACGACCTGTCGCTGCGCGTGCAGGACTACGGCCAGCCGAACGGCGGGATCATCTTCCCCAATCCGAATGCCCCCACCGGCCGCCTGCTGCCCCTGGAGGACATCGAGGCGCTGCTGAAGGCGCATCCTGATTCGGTGGTCGTGGTGGACGAAGCCTACGTCGATTTCGGCGGCACCTCGGCGGTGCCGCTGGTGGCGGTCCACCCCAACCTGCTGGTGGTGCAGACGCTGTCCAAGGCCCGCTCGCTGGCGGGCCTGCGGGTCGGCTACGCCATCGGCCAGCCGCATCTGGTCGAGGGGCTGGAACGGGTCAAGAGCAGCTTCAACTCCTATCCGCTCGACCGCCTGGCCATAGCCGGCGCGACCGCGGCCATGGAAGACACCGCCTACTTCGACCGTACCCGCCAGGCCGTCATCGCCTCGCGCGTGCGCCTGACCGCCAAGCTGGAAGAACTGGGCTTCGAAGTGCTGCCGTCGGCCGCCAACTTCGTCTTCGCGCGCCACCCCGGCCACGATGGCGCGGCCCTGCAGCAGGCGCTGCGCGAACGCAAGGTGCTGGTGCGGCACTTCAAGCAGCCGCGCATCGACCAGTACCTGCGCATCACGGTCGGCACCGACGCCGAATGCGATGCGCTGCTCAATGCACTGAAGGATCTCCCCCCTACGCGCTGAAGGGAAGCTCACCCCCTACGCCCTTCGGGCGCCCCCTCAAGGGGGCGATGCGGGTGGACCGGCAAAGCCGGATCCACCGCATCCTGGGTCTATCAGATCACTTCGGTTTGGGCGGCGCCGGGTTGTTGGTCGATGATTTCGCCCAGGCGGTAGACGGTTTCGCCCTGTTCGCGCAGCGTCGCTGCCACGGCGTCGGCCTGGTCGGCGGAGACCACCACCACCATGCCGATGCCGCAGTTGAAGACGCGGTGCATTTCGGTGTCGGCCACCTGGCCTTCGCGTTGCAGCCAGGTGAACAGCTCGGGCATCGTCCAGGCGTCGCGGTGCAGGCGCGCGGCCAGGCCGGGACGCAGGATGCGCGGCACGTTGTCCAGCAGGCCGCCGCCGGTGATGTGGGCCAGGCCCTTGATCTCGTGCTTGGCGATGGCCGCCAGTACCTGCTTGACGTAGATGCGCGTGGGCGCCATGACGACGTCGCGCAGCGGCTGGCCGTGGAAGTCCTGGTCCGGCGTGGCGCCGGCGCGTTCGATGATCTTGCGCACCAGCGAGTAGCCGTTGGAGTGCGCGCCGCTGGAGGCCAGGCCCAGCACGGCGTCGCCGGGCTGGATGCGGCTGCCGTCGATGGCCTGCGACTTCTCGACCGCGCCGACGGCGAAGCCCGCCAGGTCGTATTCGCCGTCGGGATACATGCCGGGCATCTCGGCGGTTTCGCCGCCGATCAGTGCGCAGCCGGCCAGTTCGCAACCCTTGGCGATGCCGCCGACGACCGTGGCGGCGGTGTCCACCGACAGGCGGCCGCAGGCGAAGTAGTCCAGGAAGAACAGCGGCTCGGCGCCCTGCACCAGGATGTCGTTCACGCTCATGGCCACCAGGTCGATGCCCACGGTGTCGTGCTTGTTCCACGAGAACGCCAGGCGCAGCTTGGTGCCCACGCCGTCGGTGCCCGACACCAGCACGGGCTCGCGGTACTTCTTGGGCACCTCGAACAGGGCGCCGAATCCGCCAATGCCGGCCAGCACTCCTTCGCGCATGGTGCGCTTGGCGAGGGGCTTGATGCGCTCGACCAGGGCATCGCCCGCGTCGATGTCGACGCCCGCGTCGCGGTAGGTTAGAGAGGAAGCGCTGGGTTGTTGTGCGGACATGGGATGGACCGAAAAGTGGATGGGCGCGGGCTTTCGCGGCAAAAAAACCAGCCGGGACCGCCTGAAAGCTATAATTTTACGATGATTGGTATTCCCATGCAGCGGACAGGGATTTACATCGGGACAACTCCCGGTGGCACCCGCCGCGCCCCGCATTCCTTTTCTGCCTGCGCAGCCTTGCCCGGCCCGACCTGTCGCCACCCAACGCCATGATCGTCCGACGCTGCGGGTCTCTTAGCCGCCCCTCATGAAGCAGTTGCTACTCGACGTTCTTGCCGCGCCGGCTCCGTCCCTGGAAAACTATGTCGCGGGCCCCAATGTCGAGGCCCTGGCGACCCTGCGCGCCCTGGAGCCGGGCCGCGCCGTCTACCTCTGGGGACCGGCGGGATGCGGCCGCACGCACCTGCTGCGCGCCCTGTCCGACCGGCCGGGCGCGGTCTACCTGGACAGCCACAGTCCCGTGTCGGCCTACCGGCGCGCCGCCCAGCCCGAGGAATCCGACGTCCGCCCCGCGCTGATCGCCATCGACGACCTGCATCTCCTGGACGAACCGCGGCTGGCCTGCGTGTTCTCGCTGTACAACCGCTGGCGCGAAACCTCGGCCACCGACATCGCCCTGTCCCTGATCGTCGCCGGCGAGCGGGCCCCGGGCCAGCTGGAGATCCGCGAGGACCTGCGCACCCGGCTGGGCTGGGACCTGGTATTCCGGCTGGAGGTGCTGTCCGATGCCGAAAAGACCGACGCCCTGATCCGCCAGGCCGCCAGCCGCGGGCTGCAGCTCGCCCCCGAGGTGGTGAACTGGATTCTTACCCATTACGAGCGGGACATGCGCCAGCTGGCCGCCCTGCTCGACGCCCTGGACCGCTATTCGCTGGCGGCCAAGCGCCCGATCACGCTGCCGCTGTTGCGCGCCATGCTGGCCGAACAGCCCCAACCGTCCACCATTCAGTCGTATTCTTCGTTGTCATGACCCCCACCCAAGCGCCGCCTTCCCGCCTCGCCCTGTTCGACCTGGACCACACCCTGCTGCCGCTCGACAGCGACTACCGGTGGGCCGACTTCCTCGCCCGCGCCGGGCACGTCGGCGACCCCGCCGCCGCCTGCGCCCGGAACGAGGAACTGATGCGCCGCTACGACGAAGGCAAGCTGACCGCGATGGAGTCGGCCGAATTCATGCTGGGCCTCCTGGCCCGCAACACGCCCTACGACCTGGCCCGCTGGCACGAGGATTTCATGGCCGAGGTGATCCGTCCGGCCATCTCCGCCCAGGCCATCGCCCTGGTGCGCGAACACCTGGAAGCGGGCGACCTGTGCGCCATCGCGACCTCGACCAACACCTTCGTCACCGCGCCCATCGCGCGCGCCTTCGGCATCCCCGTGCTGCTGGCGACCGAACCGGAATACGTCGCCGGCCGCTACACCGGCCGCATCCAGGGCATTCCCTGCTTCCGCGAGGGCAAGGTCGTGCGCGTCAACCAGTGGCTGGCCGGCCACGGCTGGCAGTTGTCGGATTTCCGCCAGTCTTTCTTCTATAGCGACTCGATGAACGACGTCCCGCTGCTCGAAGCGGTGACCGACCCGGTCGCCGCCAACCCATCCGCCGCGCTGCGCGAACTGGCGCGCGAACGGGGCTGGCGCATCACGGACCTGTTCGCATGATCAAGAAGCTCATCAGTAAGCTATTCACCCCCCGCGCCGCGCGCCCCATCCTGAGCGTCAAGCGGCATGCGCCCCTGCGCGTGCCCCAGGCCAAGCACGGCATCGACCGCCGGCTGGTCTCGCGCCATGCGATCAAGGTCTGCGATGTGCTGCACGAGCACGGCTTCGAGGCCTACATCGTCGGCGGCGCGGTGCGCGACCTGATCGTGGGCGCCCAGCCCAAGGACTTCGACGTGGCCACCAACGCCACGCCGGAACAGATACAGCCGCTGTTCCGCCGCGCCCGCATCATCGGCCGCCGCTTCCGCCTGGTGCACGTGGTGTTCGGCCAGGAGATCATCGAGACCTCCACCTTCCGCGCCTCGGGCTCGGACGAACAGACCACCGACGAACACGGCCGCATCCTGCGCGACAACGTCTTCGGCACGCTGGAGGAAGACGCCGCGCGGCGGGACTTCACGCTGAACGCGCTGTACTACGACCCGGCCACCGAGATCGTCATCGATTACCACGACGGCGTGGCCGACCTGAAGAAAAAGACCGTCAGCATCATCGGCGACGCCTCCAAGCGCTACCGCGAGGACCCGGTCCGCATGCTGCGCGGCATGCGCTTCGCCGCCAAGCTGGGCTTCACCATCGCGCCGGCCACGCTCGCGCCCATCCGCGAGATGGCCCACCTGATCGAGAACGTGCCCGCCTCGCGGCTGTTCGACGAGATGCTGAAGATGCTGACCTGCGGCCACGCGCTGGACTGCCTGCGCCGGCTGCGCGCCGAAGGCCTGCACAAGGGCCTGCTGCCGCTGCTGGACGTGGTGCTGGAACAGCCCGGGGGCGAACGCTTCGTGAAGCTGGCCCTGGAACGCACCGACGTGCGCGTGCGCAGCGGCAAGTCGGTCAGCCCCAGCTTCCTGTTCGCCGCGCTGCTGTGGCAGCAGGTCAACCAGCGCTGGCAGCAGTACCGCGCGGATGGCGAGCTGCCCATGCCCGCCCTGGGCATGGCCGTGGATTCCGTGCTGGACGACCAGACCGAGAAGCTGGCCATCCAGCGCCGCTTCGTCTCAGACATGCGCGAGATCTGGTTCATGCAGCCGCGCTTCGAACGGCGCCAGAGCAAGGGCGCCTGGCGCATGCTCGAACAGCCGCGCTTTCGCGCCGCCTGCGATTTCCTGCAACTGCGCGCCGCCGCCGGCGAGGTGGACAGCGCCCTGGCGCAATGGTGGATGGACCTGGCCGACGCCAGCGATTCGGCGCGCGCCGAGATGCTGGAAGAACTGGCCCGCCAGCCGCGCGCGGCCGGGGAAGCCGCGGCCCCCCGCAAGCGCCGCCGGCGCAGCGGCCGCTCGCGCCAGGGAGGCCCCGCCGAGGGCGGTCCGGAAGGCGGCACCCCGGTAGCGGGATGAACGCGCCCGCCTGGCAGACGGCCTGGGTGGGATTGGGCGCCAACCTGGGCGACCCGGCCGCCACCCTGCGCGCGGCGCTGGCCGCGCTGGCTGCCCATCCCGAGGTACGGCAGGACGCGCTTTCGCGCTTCTACCGCACCGAGCCGATCGACTCCAGCGGTCCCGACTACGTCAACGCCGTCGTGCGCCTGCGCACCACGCTGCCCCCTTTGGCGCTGCTGGACCTGCTGCAGGACATCGAACGGCGCCACGGCCGCGAACGTCCCTATCGCAACGCCCCCCGCACCCTGGACCTGGACCTGCTGGCATACGACGGCCAGCGCCTGGATACCCCTCGGCTGACCCTGCCCCACCCCCGCATGCACCAGCGCGCTTTCGTGCTGCGCCCCCTGTCGGACATCGATCCGGACATGGCGCTGCCCCAGGGGCGGGTGGAGGAACTGCTGCGGGCCTGCGCGGACCAGGCGGTCCTGCCGCTGGACTAAGGCCTGCTCACGCCAAAAGAAGGCTCGCACAGGCCGGGAATGGGGCCTAGGCGGTCTTGCCCCGCGTATTGCCTTGTTACGCGGCGGCGAGTGCCTCGCGCTATCCTGGAGGCTCGGGCAACCAACCGCCTACCGCCATGAACACGACCCCGCTCTTCCCCCTCGGCCGGGCGCTGTATCCCGAGGGCGTCCTGCACTTGCGCATCTTCGAGATCCGCTACCTGGACATGATCAAGCAGTGCATCGCCGATCAGTCCTCGTTCGGCGTCGTGCCGCTCCTGGCCGGCCACGAAGTCCGCACGCCGGAAGGCAAGGAAGTCCTGGCCGACTTCGGCACCATGGCGAGGATAGAACAGTGGGACGCACCCATGCCGGGCCTGCTGCAACTGCGCTGCGTGGGGACGACGCGCTTTCGCCTGGTGGCGAGCGAACAGCGCAAGTACGGTCTCTGGGTCGGGCAGGTCGAGCCGCTGGCCGACGACCCCGTGGTCCCCATCCCGGCTGCCCTGCAGCCCGCGGCCAATACGCTGGGCCGCCTGATAGCCGAACTCCAGCAGCAGCGCGCAGCCGGCCCCGACCTTCCCATCGAGCCGCCCTTCCGGCTGGACGAATGCGGATGGGTCGCGAACCGCTGGGCGGAAATGCTGCCGCTGCTGCCGCCGCAACAGCGCCACCTGCTGGCCGACGATGACCCGGAAAGCCGCCTGGACCAGATCCAGGACATCCTGAAGCGGCGCAAGCTCCTGGCCGAATGAGATGAGATTCCCGGGCGGGAGCCCGGCAATGTGCGGCGTGGGCCTGATCGGCGTCGCCTACCGGCGCGACACCATGCTGTCTACCGCCAGCAAGGCCCTGATCCAGGAGATCCGCCACCTGACGGACGACCTGCTGCAGCAGGAAATCACGACCGACATGCGAACAGGGGCCGCCATTGCTCCAGCTTCTGCTCGAAGCTATACATCGCGGCCGCCGGCGACGAAGAAGCCAGCCGGAACACGCGGTAGCCGTAGTCGGCCAGGTGATGGCCCAGCTTCCAGGACAGGCCGCCGTTGAAGCCGATGCGTTCGAGCAGCGGCGCATGTTCCTTCAGGTAGGCCGCAAGCGGATTGACCTCGGCCTCGGTCACGGCGGCATCCAGGCTGCCCTGGCGCCGGCAACTGGCGACGACGTCCCAGATGCCCACGCGGTGCCGGATGGCAACGCGCAGTCGTTCCTCGTAGGGCACCAGGTGCAGTGCCTCGACCTCCAGGCAGGCGCCCAGCAGGCGCCAGAACTGGTTGCGCGGATGGGCGTAGTACTGGCCCACGTTCAGCGACGCCACGCCCGGGAAACTGCCCAGCAGCAGCACCGTGGCGTCGGACGCCAGCACCGGCGGAAAGCCGCTGAGCTGGGGCTGCGCCGCGGCGCTCACAACCGCCCCAGCTCCGGCGCCAGCGAACGCGCCCATTTGCGCGCCGGCAGGCCGTAGCGGTTCTCGACCTCCTCGGCGCGCGCCAGCAGCGCCTGCGCGTCGATCCGCAAGGCCGGGCCGGCCAGGGCGATCGCCACCCGGTTGCCTTCCTCGATTTCGGGCAGGACCGCCACGCGCCCCTCGAACGCCTCGTCCAGATTGCGGCGGTTATGTTCGTAGCTGTCGTGCGCGCCGAACAGGTTGACGGTCACGACACCCGCCTGGCTGGCGTTGGCGCTGACCACCCGCCGGCAGCCGCGATAGAACTCGACGGAATCGCGCACCGGGCCGCGCGCGGCATGGTCGTACAAATCCACCATCAAGGCGCGGCAACTGCCGCGATTGGCTATGTCCTCCACCCACGCGCCCGCGTCATCATGGGTGACCATGAATCGCTCGTTGTCGGCGGGCAGGCGGAAATAGGCGCGGCAGGCGGCGGTCACGCTGGGGTTCCATTCCACGACGCGCACCAGGCTGTCGGTGTGCTTCAGGCAGAAGCGCGTCAGGGATCCCGCGCCCAGCCCCAGCGTACCGATGGCCTGCTCGCCGCCGGCCTGCGGCGGATCGAGGAACAGCAGCCACGCCATCATCTGGCGCGTGTACTCCAGCTCCAGCGAAAAAGGGCTGCGTATCCGCATCGCGCCCTGGATCCAGGGGCTGCCGAAATGCAGGTAGCGAACGCCCTGCTCTTCCGAGAACGTCGGCTCGTCGAGCTCGCTGGGGCCGGCGGCGCGCCGCCGGTCCGGCCCGGGCCGTTGCGCCTTGCGGCTCAAGAGGACTGGCTCAGCAACAGGCTGTTCATGCTGCGCACGAACGCGGCCGGATCCTCCAGCGGCGCGCCCTCGGCCAGCAGGGCCTGGTCCAGCAGCAAGCGGGCCCACTGGCCGAAGTCGGCATCGCCGGCCTGCCGCACGCGCGCAATCAGCGGATGGCCCGGGTTGATCTCCAGGATGGGGCGCGACTCGGGCGCGGCCTGTCCGGCCGCCTTGAGCAGGCGCTGCAAGTGCTGGCTCATGTCCTGCTGGTCCACCACCACGCAGGCGGGGGAATCGACCAGGCGGAAGGTCACGCGCACGTCCTTGACCGCCTCGCCCAGCGCCTCCTTCAGCCGCTCGACCACCGGCTTGAGCTCTTCCGAGACTTCTTCCTGCTGCTTCTTCTCTTCCTCGTCTGCCAGCGCGCCCAGGTCCAGGCCGCCCTTGGCGATGGAGGCCAGCGGCTTGCCGTCGAACTCGTTGACGAAGGACAGCATCCATTCATCGACGCGGTCCGTGAGCAACAGGACCTCGATGCCCTTCTTGCGGAAAATTTCCAGGTGCGGGCTGCTGCTGGCCGCGGCGAAGGTCTCGGCCGTGACGTAGTAGATCTTGTCCTGGCCTTCCTTCATGCGGGCCACGTAGTCGGCCAGCGACACCGTCTGCGCGGGGGTGCCGTCCTGGGTGGAAGCAAAGCGCAGCAGCTTCAGGATGCGCTCCAGGTTGGTCGCGTCCTCGCCCACGCCTTCCTTGAGCACCTGGCCGAACTCGGTCCAGAAGGTCGCGTAATCGTCCTTGCGGTTCTCGGCCAGGTCCTCGAGCAGGCTCAGCACGCGCTTGGCGCTGCCTTCGCGGATGGCGCGCACGTCACGGCTTTCCTGCAGAATCTCGCGCGAGACGTTCAGCGGCAGGTCGGCCGAATCGATGACCCCGCGCACGAAGCGCAGGTAGGCCGGCAACAGCTGTTCCGCGTCGTCCATGATGAAGACACGCTTCACATACAGCTTGACCCCGTGCTTCCTGTTGCGGTCCCACATGTCGAACGGCGCGCGCCGCGGCACGTACAACAGCTGCGTATACTCGCTGCGGCCCTCCACCCGGTTGTGGCTCCACGCCAGCGGCGCCTCGAAGTCATGCGCCACGTGCTTGTAGAACTCGGTGTACTGCTCGTCGGTGACCTCGGACTTGCTGCGCGTCCACAGCGCGCTGGCCTGGTTGACGGTCTCTTCCTCGTCGCGGGTGACCTGCTCGGATTTCTCGGCGTCCCATTCCTCTTTCTTCATCAGGATGGGCACGGAGATGTGGTCCGAATAGCGGCGCAGGATCTCGCGCAGCTTCCACGACGACAGGAAGTCGTCCTCGCCCTCGCGCAGCGTCAGGATGATGTCCGTGCCCCGCCCGGCCTTCTCGGCCGCCGAGATCGTGAACTCGCCGTCGCCGGCCGACTCCCAGCGTATCGCCTGGTCCGCCGGCTGGCCCGCGCGGCGGCTGACGACGGTGACTTTCTGCGCGACGATGAACGACGAATAAAAGCCCACGCCGAACTGGCCGATCAGTTGCGCATCCTTCTGCTTGTCGCCGGTCAGCTGCTGGAAGAACTCCCGCGTGCCCGAGCGGGCGATGGTGCCCAGGTTGGCAATGGCCTCGTCCCGCGTCATGCCTATGCCGTTGTCGGAAATCGTGATGGTCCGCGCGGCCTTGTCGAAGCCCACGCGGATGGCCATCTCGCCCTCGCCTTCCAGCAGTTCCGGCCGGTCGATGGCCTCGAAACGCAGCTTGTCGCAGGCGTCGGACGCATTGGAGACCAGTTCGCGCAGGAAGATTTCCTTGTTGCTGTACAGCGAGTGGATCATCAGGTGCAGCAACTGCTTGACTTCGGTCTGGAAGCCCAGGGTTTCGGAGGTGTTGGTCTGACTCATGGCAATAACAAGGCCCATCCCGGCGCGCACGGTTCAGGCGAGCCAGGCATGGCGGTTGACGAAAGGAAGTTGTCCGGTTGGAGCAAAAAGCTCACGCGGCGTAGATAGGGCCGCGCGCACCTTTTTCAAGCATAACAGCCCCCACCCGCATCGCCCCCCGGGTCCCGGCCCCCTTGGGGGGCCGCCGCGTAGCGGCTGGGGGCCCACCATTCTGGGCGCGCGTCAGCGCGTAGGGGGTGGGCTTCCCTCGCGCGTCAGCGCGTAGGGGAGGGTCCTAATCTGCTGGTGATAGGTACGCCCGCCAGCAGGAACTCCATCTGGTCGGCCAGGATGCGGCGATTGCGCAGGATCATGCCTTCCCAGCGGTTGGGCCGGTACGGCAGGTAGAGCAGCGGCATGCCGGCCTGCTCGGGGGTGCGGTTGCCCTTGCGCTGGTTGCACGAGCGGCAGGCCGTGACCACGTTTTCCCAGGTATTGGCGCCGCCGCGCGACTCGGGGCGGACGTGCTCGATGGTCAGTTCGGCCTCGGGGAAACAGCCGCCGCAATAGGCGCAGACGTGCATGTCGCGCGAGAACAGGCGTTCACGGCTGATGCTGATGGAGGCGGAACGGTCGCCGCGGAACTCGCGGCCGCGCACGGCGATGATGCTGGCGGTGCTGACGGTGGACACCTGCCCGGTCAGCCGGTTCGTCCCCCCGCGGTAGGTGACGGTGGTGTCCCCCAGTTCCCATGCCACCCTTCCCGCCACGTGCAGGCAGATGGCTTTTTCGATATCCACCCAGTGCACCGGCGTGCCGGCGACATCGAGCGCGAGAACCAGATGAGCCACAGTTTTCTCCTGAATGGATTGCCTATCGCTATCTTTCACTGGTTTTTTATACAGCGCCTCAATGACCAAATCAAGACAAATGCCGATTCCGCACAACATTCCCCTGCCCACCAAGACAAACAACCCAGGCCCAGGATGCGGTGGATCCGGCTCCGCCGGTCCGCCCGCATCGCCCCCTTGAGGGGGCGCCCGAAGGGCGTAGGGGGTGGGCTTCCCTTGCGCGCGTAAGCGCGTAGGGGGGGTCAATCAGTCGGAGCGCGGATCAGCCAGCGGCCATCGCGCCAGACCCGGCTCTCGCCGTGGTGCATCACGAAGAACTCGTCGGGGGCGACGCCCGCGTAGCGGCGTGCCCGCGCCAGGTCCCGGGGAGGCTGGTCCAGCGCCTCGTCGGTCAGCTCGAACGTGCCCCAGTGGATGGCGACGGAAGCCCTGGCGCCCAGGTCGCGATGCGCCTGCACGGCCTCGGTGGGATTCATGTGATGGCCGCGCATGAACCAGCGCGGCGCATAGGCGCCTATCGGCAGCGCCGCCAGGTCGAAAGGCCCCATGCGTTCGCCTATGGCGGCGATGTCCTTGGAATAGCCGAAGTCGCCGCCGAACAGGAAGTTGAACGCGGGCTCGCGCGTCCGGACCGCCCAGGCGCCCCACAACGAAACGTTCCGGTCGAAGGGCGTGCGGGCGCTCCAGTGCTGCACGGGCAGCAGCGTCAGGATGGCATCGCCCACCACCGTCTGGCCCCACCAGTCCAGCGGCCGCAAGTCGGTGGCCTCGGGCACGTTCTGGCGGAACCAGACGTCCACGCCCAGGGGCACCATGAAGACGGGCGGACCGCCGGGCTGCGCCGCCAGCGCCTTGACCGAGGCGAAATCCAGGTGGTCATAGTGGTTGTGCGAGATCACCACGGCATCGATGTGCGGCAGGTCGGCCAGCGCGATGCCGGGCGGCTGGTGGCGCTTGGGCCCCATGAACCCGAAGGGCGAGGCGCGTTCGGAGAACACCGGATCGGTCAACAGGTTGAAGCGGCCCAGCTGCACCAGCAGCGTGGAATGCCCGACCCAGCTGACCCGCACGTCCGGCGAGGCCTCCTTCAGCCAGGCGGTGTCCGCCACGACCGGCGACAGGGACTCCGTCGGAGGCGGCGGCAGGCCCTGCGCCCACCGGTCGAACTGCCAGCGCCAGAAGTCCAGCGTGCCCGGCTGGGCATACGAATACAGGTTGCGGAATCCATGCGGCGTATGGTGCGGCTGGGCGGCATCGTAGTACGGGTTGACGGGGGAGCACCCCGCCACCGCGCAGGTCGCCAGGACCGCCGCCAGCCCCCGCCGCATCATGGCCTTACAGCACCGGCGACAGCACGGGCTGCTTGGGCTTGGCGTCCAGCAGCCGGCCCTTGCGGGCCCGCTTGCCGACGTAGACCGCCAGTCCGCCGCCGGACAGGATCTCTTCATGCGGCTTGTTGCGGTAGATGCCCGTGATCCGCAGCCCCGCCGGCCCGACCGGCACCACCTGGGCCAGGGTGTCCTTGGGATCGATGTCCATCAGCGCCGTGCCGCGACCGCCCGAGGACAGCGCCTTGACCTCGGCCAGGCCGAACACCAGGAAACGGCCCTTGTCGGTCAGCAGCGCGAGCGAATCGGCGCCGTCGAACACCGGCACGGGCCGCAGCGGGCTGTCGCCCTCGTCCAGCGTCATGAATTGCTTGCCGCCACGCTGGCGCGTGGCCATGTCGCCCAGGCGGGTGACGAAGCCGATGCCGCGCTCGGTGGCCAGCAGCCACCGGCTTTCGGGGGCCGCCGCGATCATGTGCAGGATGCGGGATCCGGCTTCCAGGTCGATCAGCGTGGTCACCGGCACGCCATCGCCGCGCGCCGACGGCAGCGCGCTGACGGCCACCGAATAGACGCGACCGTTGCTGCCGAGCGCGATCAGCGTATCGGTGGTCCGGCATTCGAACGCGCCGTACAGCGCATCGCCCGCCTTGAACGTGAACAGGCTGGCATCGTGGCCTTGGCCCTGGCGGGCCCGCAGCCACCCCTTCTGCGACACGATGACGGTGACCGGCTCGTCGATGACCTTGGCCTCGACGGTGGCGCGCTCGGCCGCTTCGATCAGCGTGCGGCGATCGTCGCCGTACTGCTTGGCGTCGGCTTCGATTTCCTTGACGATCAGGCGCTTGAGCGAATTCGGATTGGCCAGCAGTTCCTCGAGCTTGCCCTGCTCGTCCTTCAGGTCCTTCAGTTCCTGCTCGATCTTGAAGCCTTCCAGGCGCGCCAGCTGCCGCAGGCGCATCTCCAGGATGTCCTCGGCCTGGCGCTCGGACAGCTTGAAGGCCTGCATCAGCGCGGGCTTGGGTTCGTCCGACTCGCGGATGACCTTGATCACCGCGTCCACGTTCAGGTAGACCACCATGCGGCCTTCCAGCACATGGATGCGGTCCAGCACCTTGTCCAGGCGATGGCGCGAACGCCGCGTGACGGTCTGGGTGCGGAAGACGAGCCACTCGTCCAGGATCTCGCGCATGGACTTCTGGCGCGGCCGCCCGTCGTTGCCCACCGCCACCAGGTTGATGGGCGCGCTGCTTTCCATGGACGTATGGGCCAGCAGCGTGTTGACGAACTCGTCGCGGTCCACGCGCGAGGTCTTGGGCTCGAATACCAGCCGCACGGCCGCGTCCTTGCCCGACTCGTCGCGCACCGCGTCGAGCAGGCTCAGCAAGGCCGCCTTGGTCTGCTGTTGTTCGTTCGAGAGGCTTTTCTTGCCCGCCTTCACCTTGGGATTGGTGAGTTCCTCGATCTCTTCCAGCACCTTCTGGCCGGAGGTCGACGGCGGCAGTTCGGTGACCACCAGTTGCCACTGGCCGCGCGCCATTTCCTCGAACTTCCAGCGCGCGCGCACCTTGATCGAGCCGCGGCCCGTGCCGAGTATCTGGGCGATCTCGGACCGCGGCGTGATGATCTGGCCGCCGCCGGGATAATCGGGTCCGGGCAGCAGGCCGTAGAGCTCGTCGTCGGCGATCCTGGGATTCTTCAGCAGCGCCACCGCGGCCTGCGCCACTTCGCGCAGGTTGTGCGGCGGGATCTCGGTGGCCATGCCCACCGCGATGCCCGAGGCGCCGTTCAGCAGCACCACGGGCAGGCGCGCCGGCAGTTGCCTGGGCTCCTGGTACGAGCCGTCGTAGTTGGGAATGAAGTCGACCGTGCCTTCGTCCAGCTCGTCCAGCAGCAGCCGGGCGATGGGCGTGAGCCGCGCCTCGGTGTAGCGCATGGCCGCGGCGCCGTCGCCGTCGCGCGAGCCGAAGTTGCCCTGTCCGTCGATGAGCGGATAGCGCAGCGAGAACGACTGCGCCATGCGCACCAGCGCATCATAGGCCGCCTGGTCGCCGTGGGGATGGTACTTGCCCAGCACGTCGCCCACCACGCGGGCCGACTTCACGGGCTTGGCGTTCGCGCCCAGCCCCATGGCCTGCATGGCATACAGGATGCGCCGCTGCACCGGCTTCTGGCCGTCGCTGACGTCCGGCAGCGCCCTGCCCTTGACCACCGATACCGCGTAATCCAGATAAGCCTGTTCCGCATAGCGCGCCAGCGTGATCGCGGCGTCGCCGCCCGGCCGCTCGAACAGGCCGGGTTGTTGTTCGTCCGTCATCAAATATCCACCTCGGCGAGGTCGCCTTTCTCTTCCAGCCACGAGCGCCGCTGCGCGGCCTCACCCTTGCCCATCAGCATGTCGAACATGCGCGTGGTCTCGTCCGCGCCGAGTTCGCCGTAGGTGACCGGCAGCAGGCGGCGGGTGTCGGGGTTCATCGTGGTTTCCCAAAGCTGCTCGGGGCTCATTTCGCCCAGGCCCTTGAAGCGGCTGATGCTCCAGGACCCCTCGCGCACGCCTTCCTTGCGCAGCTTGTCCTCGACCGCGGTCAGCTCGCCCTGGTCCAGGCAATAGAGCTTGCGCGGCGGCCGCTTGCCCTGCGCCGGCACGTCCACGCGGAACAGCGGCGGGCGCGCCACGTACACGTGCCCGGCCTCGACCAGCTTGGGGAAATGCCGCAGGAACAGCGTCAATAGCAGCACCTGGATGTGCGATCCGTCCACGTCCGCGTCGGACAGAATGCAGACGCGTCCATAGCGCAGGCCCGACAGGTCGGGATCGTCGTTCGCACCGTGGGGGTCGACGCCGATCGCCACCGCGATGTCGTGGATCTCGTTGTTGGCGAACAGGCGGTCGCGCTCGACCTCCCAGGCGTTGAGCACCTTGCCGCGCAGCGGCAGGATGGCCTGGAATTCCTTGTCGCGCCCCATCTTGGCCGAACCGCCCGCCGAGTCGCCCTCGACCAGGAAGACCTCGGTGCGGGAGGCGTCGCTGCTTTCGCAATCGGTCAGCTTGCCGGGCAGCACGGCCACGCCCGAGCTCTTGCGCTTCTCGACCTTCTGCGTGGCCCGCACGCGCGACTGCGCCTGGCGGATGACCAGCTCGGCCAGCTTCTTGCCGTATTCGACGTGGGAGTTCAGCCACAGCTCCAGCGCCGGCTTCGAGAACCCGCCCACCAGGCGCACCGCGTCGCGGCTGTTCAGTCGTTCCTTGATCTGGCCCTGGAACTGCGGGTCGAGCACCTTGGCCGACAGCACGAAGCTGGCGCGCGCGAACACGTCCTCGGGCAGCAGCTTGACGCCCTTGGGACTGAGGTTGTGCAGTTCGACGAAACCCTTGACCGCGTTGAACAGACCGTCGCGCAGCCCGGCCTCGTGCGTGCCGCCGGCCGGCGTCGGGATCAGGTTGACGTAGGACTCGCGCACGACGTTGCCGTCCTCGGTCCAGGCCACCACCCACTGCGCGCCCTCGCCCTCGGCGAAGTTCTCGTTGTCGCGGCCGGCGTACTGCTCGCCTTCGAACAAGGGAATGAGCAGTTCGGCGCCGGCCAGCGCCTCGGTCAGGTAGCCGCGCAGGCCCTGCTCGTACAGCCAGGTCTGGGTCTCGCCGGTTTTCTCGACCCGCAGCGTGACCTTCACGCCGGGCAGCAGCACGGCCTTGCTGCGCAACAGGCGCGACAGCTCGCCCATGGGGATCGTGCCGCTGTCGAAATACTTGGGGTCCGGCCAGCAGCGCACGCGCGTGCCGCTCTTCTTGCGGGCGGGATCGGATACCTGCGCCAGTTCCTCGACCACGTCGCCGTGCTGGAACACCAGCCGGTGGGCCGCGCCGTCGCGCCAGACCGTGACTTCCATGCGCGACGACAGCGCGTTGGTGACCGAGACGCCGACGCCGTGCAGGCCGCCGGAGAACGAATAGGCGCCGCCGCCCTGCTTGTCGAACTTGCCGCCGGCGTGCAGGCGGGTGAAGACCAGCTCGACGACCGGCGCGTTTTCCTCGGGGTGCAGGCCGACGGGAATGCCGCGGCCCTCGTCCTCGACGGTCACGCTGCCGTCGGCGTGCAGGGTGACCTGCAGATGTTTGCCGTAGCCGGCAAGCGCCTCGTCGGCGCCGTTGTCGATCACCTCCTGCACGATGTGCAGGGGGTTTTCGGTTCGGGTGTACATGCCCGGGCGCTGCTTGACGGGCTCCAGCCCCTTCAGCACCCGGATGGAAGCTTCGTTGTAGCGAGTGGCCAAGTTATCCCCAGCGACTGTGGAAAATGAAGGGTATTTTACGGACGGAGGGCCTGGCCATGCGGGCCGGCGTGGCACGCCCATTTTTTGGGCACCCCTGCCTTGCCCGGCGGGTGGCGGTCACAGGCCGCACAGGGCCATGAGCCCTTCCCATCCGACGACGAGTTGCGGGCGCAAATAGCCCAGGAAGGCTACCGTAAGCACGGTGCCAAGCAAAGCATAGGCAAGGACCGCCCGCCAGGCGCGCCCGCGCCTCCCGGATTGCCCCTGCCGGTTGCGATCGGCCATGGACCTGCCTCCTGTTCCCGGCCGTGTTCATGCCGGCACCAATGCGCGCTCGCGCACGGGCATGCACAGCGCCGCCGCGACCAGACCGAGCGCGACCGAAATCCACCAGACCGCATCGTAGCTGCCGGTGGCGACGTACAGCTTGCCGCCCAGCCAGACACCGACGAAGCTGCCGATCTGGTGGCCGAAGAATACGATGCCGGTCAGGGTCGACGCATAGCGCATGCCGTAGATATGTCCTACCAGCGCGGTGGTCAACGGCACGGTCCCCAGCCAGACCAGCCCGATCAAGGCCGAGAACGCATACAGCACCGCCGGCGTCAGCGGCAGCAGGATCAGCAGCATGATCGCCGCCGAGCGCGTCGCGTACAGCAGCGCCAGCAGGTGCTTCTTGCTGTGGCGGCCGCCCATCCGGCCGGCCCAGTACGAGCCGAACACGTTGAACAGGCCGATGAGCGCGATGGCCAGCGCGCCGTCCGAGGCCTTCAGGCCGCCGTCCACCACGAAGGCCGGCAGATGCAGCGTGATGAAGGCCGTGTGGAAGCCGCAGACCGCGTAACTCCAGAACAGGAAGTGGTAGGAACCGTGCCCCATGGCCTGGCGTACCGCCGCGCCCAGCGACTGCGCGCCGGCGACATGCGCCGGCTTGCCCGTCAGCCGCGTGGCCAGCGGCAGCGCCAGCAGCATCAGCGCCGACAGCGCCCACAGCGCGCCGGTCCAGTCGAAACGATCGATCAGCAATTGCCCGGCGGGCACGACCACGAACTGCCCCATGGAGCCGCCCGCGCTGGCGATGCCCATCGCGGTGCTGCGGCCCTCGGGCGGCACAGCGCGCGCCACCACCGGCAGCAGCACGGCGAATGTCGTGCCGGCCTGCCCCAGTCCGACCAGCACGCCGGCGCACAGGTACAGCATGGCCTCGGACCCGGCGTAGCGCGTGCCGACCAGGCCCAGCGCGCACAACAGCGCCGATGCGACGATGGTCCGGCCCGACCCCCACTTGTCGGCCACCGATCCCATCAGGATGGCCGAGACGCCCCACACCAGGTTCTGGATGGCGAAGGCGAGCGAGAACACGTCGCGCCCCCAGCCGTGGACCAGCCCCATGGGCTGCATGAACAGGCCGAAGGTCGCGCGCACGCCCATCGCGAACAACAGCACGAGCGACGCGCAGACGACGATGCTTCCTGAGCGGGACGAGGGAGTCGGTGACGAAAGAGGCTGCGGCGGCATGAAGGACTGGATGATGGAAAATCGCGGCGCCGGTGCGTGCGCGACCGGCCACGGCCTGCGCATTGTAGTCGCACCGCTCCCGCTACGCCGGCTCGCGGCCCGGCGCCTGGTCCAGCAGGCGCTCGACGATGGCCAGGATCTGCCCCGCGGCGTCGCCGATGTGGCGCTCCAGCACCGATCGGGCCTCGTCGGCCCGGCGCTCGCGGCACAGCGAGACCAGGGCAAGGTGCTCCTGGTGGGCCTGCTGCCGGATCGGGGCGTTGACCACCTGGAAGCGGAAATAGCGCTCGGACTTCTCGTGCAGGCCGCGCACGATGGCCAGGGCGGCCGGCCGCTGGGCCGCCCGGTACAGGCCTTCGTGCAATTGCCAGTTCAACTGGCCCCACTGATCGGGCCCCGCCGTGTCCATGCGCGCCACGCATTGTTCGGCCAGCGCCAGTTCCTCTTCCGATATCCGCGCGGCCGCCTCGTGGATCAGCCAGGGCTCCAGGCGCAGGCGAATGTCGAACAATTCCTCGACCTCGGCGCGCGACAGCATGGAGACGAAGGCCCCCCGGTGGGGAATGGCGTCCACCAGGCCCTCGGCGCTGAGCTGGCGGATGGCTTCGCGGACCGGAATCCGGCTCACGCCCAATTCGTCGGCCAGCAATTCCTGGCGCAGGGGCGAGCCGGGAGGGATCGCCCCCGACAGGATGCGGTCGCGCAGCGCCTCGGCCACCAGTTCGGACGTGGTCCGGCGCACGAGCCGGTTGCCGGAGGACGGCCGGGCGGGAGGGGAAGACGGGGGCAGGTCGTTTCTGGGCATGGCGAAGGCAGAGATGACGGGGTCCAGGTAAACCCCGACAGACGCGCCACGGACACGGGGGTTTAAATAGAAGTATATTGGATCCACTATCCAACAGCCACCGGTCATCTACCGTTGGCTGATGACGGCCTTCATGGCCGTTTTTCGTAGACTTTCAAATTGGATCCAATATAAAGTAGTCAATATCCTCGAAAGATTCCAAGGAGTGTCCGCATGACCATCCGATGGCAAGGCGTGTTTCCCGCCGTCACGACCAAGCTCAAGCCCGACTATTCACTGGATGCCGACGCCATCCGCGCCGGCCTGGAACGCCTCATCGCCCGCGGCGTGAACGGCGTGCTGATGATGGGCATGGTGGGCGAGAACGCGCAGTTGTCGCCCCGGGAAAAGCAGGAAGTGCTGCGCATCGCGCTGGATACGGTGAAGGGGCGCGTGCCGGTGCTCTCCGGCGTGGCCGAGACCAGCACCGAGCGGGCCGCCGCCTTCGCCCGCGACGCCCACGCGCTGGGCGTGGACGGCCTGATGGTGTTCCCCGGCCTGACCTACAAGTCGGATGCCGACGAGACCGTGGCCTTCTACCGGACGGTGGCGCAGGCCTCGCCCCTGCCCATCCTGCTCTACAACAATCCCCGCGGCTACGGCGTGGATCTCACGCCCGACGTGGTGGCCCGCCTGCTGGAAGAGCCCACCATCGTCGCGCTCAAGGAAGAGTCCTACGACACCACGCGCGTCACCGATCTCATCACCCGCTTCGGCGATCGCCTGGCCGTGGTCTGCGGCGTCGACGACCTGGTGGTCGAAAGCGCCGCGCTGGGCGTCCGGTGCTGGGTGTCGGGCATGGCCAACGCGGTGCCGCGCGAATCCGTGGACCTGCTCGCGCTGGCCGCGGCGGGGGACTTCGACAAGGCCCGCCAGCTGTATCACGTGCTGACGCCGCTCTATCACCTGGATACCGTGGTCAAGCTGGTGCAGCACATCAAGCTGGCCGAGCACCTGATCGACGGCACAGCGGAAACCGTCAAGCCGCCCCGGCTCCCGTTGTCGGGCGCCGAACGGGAACGCACCATCGCCATCGTCCGCGAGACCCAGGCCGGCCTGCGCCGGCTGGGATACGACTACTGACTCCCCCGCCCCCAAGGCGCCTGGCGCCACCGGGGGCTTTCCCACAGCAGAAGGACCGCACCATGAACCTCGCCCGCCTGCTTTGCGCCTCGCTTGCCAGCCTGTCCATGCTGGCTTCGTCCTGGGCCGCCGGCTATCCGACCAAGCCCGTGGAGCTCGTCGTCGCCTACCAACCCGGCGGCGGCAGCGACAACACCGCCCGTGCCATCGCCGACGCGGTGCGCCCCATCTTTCCGCAGTCCGTCTACGTGGTCAACAAGCCCGGCGCCAGCGGCTCTATCGGCTGGTCCTACGTGGCCACCGGCCCGGCCGACGGGTACCGCCTGGTCCTCATGACGCCGGAGATGCTGGTCGTGCCGCTGATGGGCATAGGCAAGACCAGCGTGGACGAATTCCAGCCCATCGCCCGCTTCACCGACGATCCGTCGTCGATCACGGTACGCGCCGACGCGCCGTGGCACACCATCCAGGAGTTCCTGGCCTATGCCAAGGCCAACCCCGGCCGCGTCGCGATCTCGAACGCCGGCAACGGCACGGTGCCGCACATGGCGGCCGCGGCGCTGGGAGAATCGGTGGACATCGCGTTCACGCACGTCCCCTACCAGGGATCGGCGCCGGCCATCATGGGCCTGCTGTCGGGCGACGTGCAGGCCACCACGGTGGCCTACGCGGAACTGCGCCAGCATGTGGAAACCGGCAAGCTGCGCACGCTAGCGGTGATGTCGGAGAAGCGGATCGAGACGCTGAGCCAGGTTCCGACCTTCAAGGAACTGGGCCACGACCTGCTGTTCAGCGTGTGGCGCGGCGTGGGGGTCCCCAAGGGCACCCCCGCCGAGGCGGTGGAGAAATGGCGCGCGGCGGCCCGGACCCTGTCGCAGTCGACCGAGTTCCAGACCACCATGCGCAAGCAGAACCTGACGCCGGCCTACGCCGACCTGTCCGAGTTCTCGTCCGACGTGGCCAGGCAGGGCCAGGCCTTCAAGACCCTGGTGCCCAAGCTCAACCTCAAGCAGTAATGCGCGAAGGGCGGCCCGAAGAACATCCGGGCCGCCCGCGGGCCATCAGTCGATGATGATGTTGGCCTTCTGGATGACCGGCCGCCAGAGCTGGATCTGGTCCTTGATGTACTGGCCGAATTCCTCGGGCGTGTTGTACATCGGCTCCAGCCCTTCCTTGCGGAACTGCTCCAGGGTTTCCGGATTCTTCAGCACCGCCACGATCTCCTTGTTCAAGCGATCCACGATGGGCTTGGGCGTGCCCGCGATGGTCAGGAGGCCATACCACTGGCTGGCCTCGAAACCTTCGAGGCCTTTGGTCTCGCTGATGGTCGGCACGTCGGGCAATTGCGGCAGGCGCTTGGCGGTGGCCACGGCGATGGGGCGCAGGCGGCCGGCCTGGAAGAACGGCGCAAGCGGCGGATAGCCGGTCAGCACCAGCGAAGTCACGCCGCCGACCAGGTCGTTCAGCGCGGGCGCCGTTCCCTTGTAGGGCACGTGCTGGATCTGGATGTTGGCCTTGAGCTTGAAGTATTCGGTGGCCAGGTGGGCCGCGCTGCCGTTGCCGCCCGAGGCGTAGTCGTAGCCGTTGGGCTTGGCGCGCACGGCCTTGATCAGTTCGTCCACCGTGCGCACGTCCAGCTTGGCCGGGTTGACCGCCAGCACGTTGGGCACGCCGGCCACCAGCGAGATCGGGGCGAAATCCTTCACCGGATCGTAGGGCAGGCGGCGATACAGCGTGGCATTGGCGCCGAAGGTGCCGATGGCGCCCATGATCAGGGTGTAGCCGTCGGCCGGCTGCGACTTGGCGTACTGCGTGCCCACGATGCCGCCCGCGCCGGGCTTGTTCTCGACCACGATGGGCTGGCCGAGCGCCGCGCCCAGCTGCTTGCTCATGACGCGCGCGATGATGTCGGTGCTGCCGCCCGGCGTGAACGGGACGACCAGGGTGATGGGCCGGGACGGATAGTTGTCGGCCGCATGCAGCGGAGCGGCGAAAGCGGCGCAGACGATGGCCGAGGTGACGACTTGCTTGAACATGACGATGGGTCTCCTGTGTGTATTGATATATGGGCGGCGAGCCCGCCGCCCCGTGGCTCAGGGACGGGCGCCCCGGGCCTCGATGCGCCGCTGGCGCGCGATCAGCCTTCGGGCCCGTTCGATGACCGGAATGTCGATCATCCTGCCGTCCAGCTGGAACGACGCGCGGCCTTCGGCCTGCGCCTGCTCCGCCGCCTCGATGACGCGCGCGGCATGCGCGACGTCCTCGGGCCGCGGCCCGTACTCCTCGTTGACGATGGCGACCTGCCCCGGATGCACGCAGCTCGCGCCGTCGAAACCGAACTGGCGCGAGCGCCTGACCATGGCGCGGAACCGGTCCCAGTCGGAAAAATCGGCCACGGTGCCGATATAGCCCAGCGGCATGACGCCGGCGGCGCGCGCCGCCAGGATCATTCGCTGCTTGGGCATCAGCAGCGCCTCGTCGGTGGGCTCGAAGCCGCCGTTCAGGGCGAAGTCCTCGCCCCCTATGTTGATGGCCGCCACGCGCGGCGAGGCGCGGGCGATGTCGGTCATCTCCTCGAACGCCTCGGGCGTCTCGATCATGACCAGGAAACGGGTGTGTCCCATGGCCAGGCCACGGTCCGCCTCCAGCTCGGTCACCAGTTCGTCCAGCAGCCGCACGTGCGACGGGCCGTCCACCTTGGTGATGGCGATCCCGTCCACGTCCGCGCCCACGCTGGCCTCGACGTCGCGCACGCACAGGCCGAGCGGGCGGTTCACCCGCACCAGCACGTCGGCCCCGCCGCGCCGCACCTGCGCGGCGGCGGCCGCGACCGCTTCGCGCGCCACGGCTTTCTCGGAAGCCGGCACGCTGTCCTCGAGGTCGAGCATGATGGCATCCGCGCCGCGGGTGTGCGCCTTCTCGATGAAGCGCGGCACGTTCGCCGGCACATACAGCAGCGATCGCCAGACCGGCAGCTCGCGCTGCCTGGCTTGTTCGGCCATGCTCGTCATCGTGCCTCCTCCCGCGTGGCGGCGTGATCGACCGTGGCGCCGCTGGCCACCATGGCCTGGATGTCCTCCTCGCCCAGGCCGGCGTCGCGCAACAGTTCGATGCTGTGCTCGCCGATGTGCGGCGCGGGCCACTTGAGAGCCGGCTCGTAGGTCGAGAAACGGACCGGATTGCGCAGGTTGGTGATCGTGCCTTCGGTGGGATGCTCGACCTTCTGGAACAGCCCCGTGTCGGCCAGGTGCGGATCGTCCAGCACCGAATCCAGCGTGTGCAGCGGCATCGCGGGAATGTCGGCGGCCTCCAGGATCTCCAGCCATTCGGCCGTGGTCCGCGTCGCGAACACCTCGTTGCGGATGCGGAACATCTCGCCGATGTTCTCGAAACGGGCGCGTTTCTCGGCAAAGCGCGGATCGGTCCGCAACTCGGGGCGGCCCATCGCCTCGAACATCGCGAAGACTTGCGCGTCGGTATTGGCGGTCACGCAGATATAGCCGTCGGCGGTGCGGACCGGCCGCGAATTGGGGTCCAGCAGGCGCGAGTCGCCGGTGGCGCCCAGCGGCGGATCGAAGGTCTTCAGGAACATGTGCTCGGCCAGCACGAAGGCGGTCATGCTCTCGAACATGGGCACCTCGACCACTTGCGGGCCGCCGTGCCGCAACCGCTGCACCACCGCCATCAGGATGCTGTTGGCCACCATCACCCCCACGGTACGATCGGCGATGACCATGGGCACGAAACGCGGCTGGCCGTCGCCGCCGTTGTTGATGGCAGCCAGGCCCGAGGCGCCCTGGATGATGGAATCGTAGGCGGGCTTGTCGCGGTAGCGACCTTCCTGGCCGAAGCCCACCACGCTGCAATAGATCAGGTCGGGCTTGAGCCGGATCAGGTCCTCGGCCGACAGGCCCAGGCGCGCCGCCGCCGACGGCCGCATGTTGTGCACCACCACGTCGGCCGACGCGATCAGCTTCTTCAGGGCATCGAGCGCGCCGGGTTTCTTCAGGTCCAGCGCCAGGCTCTTCTTGTTGCGGTTCAGGTGCAGGTATTTCGCCGCCATGCCGGGCGTGGGAGAACGCCCGCCTATCCAGCGCGCCAGATCGCCCGAGGGATGCTCGATCTTGATGACCTCGGCGCCGAAGTCCGCCAGGAACTGCGTCGCGTAGGGCCCCACCACCACCTGCGTCAGGTCGACGATGCGCAGGCCTTCCAGCGGCGCGCGGCCCGCCTGCTGCGATACGGATGCCGTCATGCCGACTCCTTCGTGGCCGAGCCTTGCAGCGTGGTCTTGCCCGCTTCGGTCACGACGCGGAACTCGATCGCGCCGGGCGCTTCGCCCGCGCGGCTCTCGACGCGGAAGGGCACGCCCTCGAACAGCGGCGAGGTATTGCGGGTGGTCAGGCTCGACAGGCGCGCGCCGCCCCAGGCCTCGTGCAGGTGCTCGGCGGCGCAGAGCGCCCCCAGGCCGCCGTTGACCACCAGGCCGGGATAGCCTTCGACCTGGGTGGCATAGGGCTGGTCGTAGTGGATGCGGTGGCCGTTGAAGCACAGCGCGCTGTAGCGGAAGATCATCACGGCATCGGCCACGATGGTGTCGGACCGGTGCAGGGCCTCGAAGGCGGGCGCGGCGGCAGCCTTGGCCGCGCCGCCGTCCTTGGCCAGGGTGCTGTCGCGGTAGACCACGTCCTGCTCCTCGACCACCACGGTGCCGGCGGCATTGCTGACGACGTGGCGCACGGTAACGAACACCAGCGGTCCGGAACTGCCCTGCTTGGGGGTGATCGAGGCGATGGTGGACACCCGCTCGAGTTCGTCGCCGATGCGGATGGGCGCGACGAACTGGATGCGCTTGCCGGCGAACATGCGCTTGGGCAGCGGCACGGGCGGCAGGAAGTCGCCCAGCGCCGGATGGCCGTCGCGGCCGAGCTGGGAGCGCGGCACGACGCGCGGGAAGAGCACGCTATACCACATCTGCGGGAATTCGGCGCCCCGGGCGAACGCGGCGCCGCGCGAGGACTCGATGGTGGCCGACAGGCGTTCGGCCAGTTGGGGGGTGACGACGTCGGCGTTCGTCTCGCTGCGGCCCACCCAGGCTTGCAACGCGTCGAGTGCCGCGGGCGTGGTGTCGGAGGTCACGATGGTGTCTCGCTGGAGTTCTGTAGTACGGCGCCCATCGTAGACCCGCCCCTCGTTTCCGAGAAATGATAAATTGCGGATGTCTATTCCATTTTGGAAACGTACTCCTGGAATACCCCCATGAAACTCCAGCAAGTGCGCGCCTTCTGCGCCGTCATCGACCATGACATGAGCGTGTCGCGGGCGGCGCGGGCCCTGCACACCACCCAGTCGGCGGTCAGCAAGCAGATCGGCCAGTTGGAGGACAGCCTGGGCGTGGCGCTGCTGATCCGCGCCAAGAGCCGCATCCTGGGGCTGACCGACGTGGGCCGGCAGGTGCTGCAATGCATGCGCGGCATCCTGGCGGCGACCGAGGATATCTCGCTGATCGTGGCCGACCACCGGCGCGAGGCCGG
This sequence comes from Pigmentiphaga sp. NML030171, assembly GCF_002188635.1. Taxonomy (GTDB): domain Bacteria; phylum Pseudomonadota; class Gammaproteobacteria; order Burkholderiales; family Burkholderiaceae_B; genus Pigmentiphaga; species Pigmentiphaga daeguensis. Next base: position 27,068 of record NZ_NINX01000011.1, read on the forward strand.
CGGCCGGCTGGCCATCGCCACCACGCACACGCACGCCCGCTACGCGCTGCAGGACATCGTGCCGGGCTTCACCCGGCGCCACCCGGGCGTGGGCCTGCACCTGGTCCAGGCCACGCCGTCCGAGATCGCCGACCTGGTGGCCACCGGCGAAGTCGACCTGGGCCTGTCCACCGCGCCGCAGATCCTGCCGCCTTCGCTGGCCACCATCCCCTGCTACCAGCTCAAGCACGTGCTGATCGGTGAGCGCGGCCATCCCGTGTTCGAGACGTCGCCCTTGACACTGGAGGCCATTGCCCGCCACCCGCTCATCACCTACAGCGAACAGCACGCCATCGGCCGGCGGGTGAACGAAGCCTTCGCCGCCGCCGGCCTGTCGCCCAAGATCGCCATGCGCGGCACCGACGTGGAGATCATGAAAAGCTATGCGGCCACCGGCGTGGGCCTGGCCGTCATCCCGCTGATCGCCTATTCCCGCACGCGCGACCGCAAGCTCGACGCGCGCCCCGTGGACCACCTGTTCCCCACCAGCATCGTCTACGCGCTGGCCCGGCGCGGCGCGTACTGGCCGCGCCACCTGTACGAGTTCGTCGGCAAGCTGGCTCCGGACCTGACGCCGGCCGCGATCGAAGAAGCGTTGCTGAGCACCGAGCCGCCGGCCTGACGCGCATTCCGCATGCAAAAGCGGAAAAATGAAAATGGTTTTTGGAAACGGTTGTTTTCGCGTGGCGGCGATCCTAGAGTGATTTCCGACGGCGGCCATCCCGGGCCGCCCCCCCGGATATCGCCCACGCCATGCGCCGCCGCACCCAGCCGCCCGCCAACGTCACCGCCCTGGAACGCGGATTCGCCGTACTCGACTGCTTCGCGCGCGCCGCGGGCCCGCTGGGCAACGGCGACATCGCCGAAGCCACCGGCATACCCCGCCCCACCGCCTATCGCCTGATCTCCACGCTGGTCGCGCTAGGCCAGCTGCGGCCCTGTCCGGACTCCGACAAGTACGAACTGGCCGCCGGCGTGGTGCGCCTGGCGCAATCCTTCCTCGGCGCGATCGACGCCCGCCGCCTGGTGCGGCCGCACCTCGTGGCGCTGGCCGAGGCATGCGGCGCCTCGGCTTTCCTGGGCCTGCGCGACGGCACCGACATCCTGGTGGTCGAGGCGGCCCGCGCGCGATCGGCCGTGGCCTTCCTGGGCGCCGACGTCGGCACCCGCATGTCGCTGGCCAGTTCGGCGCTGGGACGGGCCTGGCTATCGGGCGTGGATGCGCTGACCTGCGCCACCGTCGGCGCCGATACGCTGGCTGCCGGCAGCACCGTGACCGCCTCGCGCCTGGACGCGGCGCTGCGCAAGGCGCGCCGGCTGGGCTACGCGGCCTCGCAGGGCGAATGGCACGCGCAGATCAATGCCGTGGCCACGCCGGTGCGCGCGCCCAGCGGCGAGGTCTTCGCCATCAATTGCGGCGGCCCCTCGTTCCTGATCACGCCCGACAAGCTACACGACCTCGTCATTCCCCGGCTGCTGCGCGCGGCGGCCGACTTCGCCGACGAAATCGGCGGCATTTCCGGCCCCGCGCTGACCGCGGCCGTGCCGCCCGTTCCCCGCAAACGGATGGCCGCCTCGTCGGCGTAGGGCCATCCGCCCCCCACGACCAGAAAACAGAAGGAGACACCCATGCCCGACTTTCCTCCCCGCCCGGGGCGGCGCACCGCGCTTGCCGCGCTGCTCGCCGCGGCGGCCGCGCCCCGCCTCTCGGCCGCCCAGGACGAGAACTGGCCCAATCGCCCCGTCAAGCTCATCGTGCCCTTCGCGCCCGGCGGGCCGACCGACACGATCGCCCGCATGCTGGCCGAGAAGATGCAGGCCGCCTGGCAGCAACCCGTCGTGGTCGACTACAAGCCGGGCGGCGGCACCATCACCGGCACCAATACGGTCGCCAAGGCGCCGGCCGACGGCTACACGCTGGGCATGGCCATCAGCGCGCTGATGATCAATCCCAGCATGCAGCCCTCGCTGCCCTACGACACGCGCAAGGACCTGGCCGCCGTCTCGCAGGTCGCGCTGACGCACTTCGGCCTGTTCGCGCACCCCTCGCTGCCGGTCGACACCGTGCCCGAACTGATCGCCTATGCCAGGAAGAACCCGGGCAAGCTCAGCTACGCCACGCCGGGCGTGGGCACGGGCACGCACCTGGCCGGCGAACTGCTGGCCCACATGGCGGGCATCGAGCTGGTGCACGTGCCTTACAAGGGCAGCAGCCCGGCGCAGCAGGACGTGGTGGGCGGACGCGTGCCGCTGCTGTTCGACGTGATGTTCTCGGCCATGCCCTACGTCGAGGACAAGCGGCTCAAGCTGATCGCGCTCGCCAGTCCCAAGCGGGCCGCGAGCCATCCCGACATTCCGCTGATCGCCGAGACCGTGCCGGGCTTCTCGGCGATGAGCACGATCGGCATCGTCGAGCCCGCGGGCGTCCCCGCCGCGCTGCGGCGGCGCGTCGGCGCGGACATCGGACGCATCGTGAAGGCACCGGACCTGGCGGCGCGCATGCAGCAGCTGGGCATGGAGCCGGTGGGCTCGACCCCCGAGCAATACGCCGCGCTGATCGACGCCGAAATCGACAAATGGGCCAAGGTGGTCAAGACCGCCGGCATCAAGATCGAATAGATTCCCCACAAGGAGAAATCCATACCATGGCACTTACGCTCACGCCCCTGACGCCCGGCTTCGTCGCCGAAGCCTCGGGACTGGACCTCGCCCGGCCGCTGGATGCGGCCGCCGTCCGCGCCATCGAAAAAGCGATGGACGACTACGCCGTGCTGGTGTTCCGCGACCAGCCGCTGGACCAGGACCAGCAGATCCGCTTCGCCAAGAGCTTCGGTCCGCTGGACCTGGGGCTGCGCAAGGTCAAGGGCGGCGCCCACCGCTTCGACCACGCGGAACTGGCGGACATCTCGAACGTCACCGTCGACGGCTCGGTCGCCGGCCGCGAACACGCCAAGATCGTCGGCAACATCGCCAACCAGCTCTGGCACAGCGACAGCTCGTTCCAGCGCCCGCGGGCCAAGTATTCGATGCTGTCGGCGGTGGTCGTGCCGCAGGACGGCGGCCAGACGGAATTCGCCGACCTGCGCGCCGCCTACGACCATCTGCCGGAGGCCATGAAGGCCGCCATCGGCGACCTCCAGGCCGTGCACTACGCCCTGCACTCGCGCTTCCTGCTGGGCGACACCGACTATACCGAGGCCCAGCGCAATGCCCTGCCTCCGGTGCGCTGGCCGCTGGTGCAGACCGATCCGCGCTCCGGCCGCAAGATCCTGTTCGTGGGCATCCACGCCTGCGAAGTCGTGGGCATGACCGTGGCCGAGGGCCGCATGCTGCTGCTCGACCTGCTCGAACACGCGACCCAGCGCGAGTTCGTCTACCGCCACGCGTGGCGCGTGGGCGACCTGGTCATGTGGGACAACACCGCCACCCTGCATCGCGGCCGGCGCTTCGACTTCGCGCAGCGGCGCGAGCTGCGGCGCGCGACCACCGAGGAAGTGCAGTTGTCGGCCGAGGCGCGCGCGGCGGCCTGACCCTGCCGCTACTTGCCGTGCTCGGCCGCGATCGGCCGGGTCTCGCCGGTCTCCACCAGGCTGCGGGTGGCGTCCGGCGAGCCGTAGATCCACAGGATCTTCATCGGCCGCGTCGCCGACAGGTTGCGGAAGCGGTGCGGCACGCCCGGCGGAATGTAGGTCGCGTCGTGCGCCTTGAGCGGGTGGGACTCGCCGTCGATGTCGAGCACGGCCTCGCCCTCGATCAGCACGACGCTTTCCTCGCAGTTGTGGAAATGGAAGGGAATCTGCGCGCCGGCCTCGAATTCGGTGTAGCCGGTCAGGAAACCCTGGGCGCCGACCTGGCGCCCGACCAGCGGCGTGGTGCGCGCGCCGCCGCCGCGGTCGTGGACGGGCAGTTCGGCGGCCTTGAGCAGGACGGCCCGGGATGGCGTGACGTTCATCGTGGGTTCCTCGGCCTCAGTTGGACTGGATGTTGCCGTCGCGGATCAGTTGCTGGTACAGGTCGAAGTTGCCGCGCGTGGCGGCGCCGAATTCGTCGGGGCCGATGCCGCGCAGGGTCATGCCCAGCGGCGCCAACTGCGCCTTCACGTCGGACGCGGCCAGGGCCTTCACCACGCTCTGGTGCAGGCGGTCGACGATGGGCCGGGGCGTCCCGTGCGGCGCGACGATCGTGGCCCACGAGTCGAAGAAGAACCCGGGCAGGCCGGAGGTGTCCACCGTCGGCACCCCGGGGAACTGCGCCAGCGGCTCCTTCGTGGATACCGCCAGCAGCTTCACCTTGCCGCCCTGGATCAACCCCGCCACCGTTCCCAGCCCCTGGAATCCCGCCTGCACTTCCTTGCCCGCCACCGCCACGGCGCCGGGCGTCGCGCCCTTGTAGGGCACGTGCACGATGTCCAGGCCGGCCTTGCGGGCGAACAGCGCCATCGCGATGTGCTGCGGACTGCCGTTGCCGCCCGAGCTGTAGTTGATGCGGCCGGGGTTGGCGCGCGCATCGGCGATGAAATCGGCCGCGGTCTTGTAGGGGGAGTCGGCCGGCACCACCAGCCCCCACTCGACCGTCGCCACCAGCGACACCGGATCGAAGTCCTTCAGGGGATGCCACGGCATGCTGGGATAGATGTGCGGGATCATGGTGAGGATGCTGTCGTTGAAGCCGCCCAGCGTGTAGCCGTCCGGCGCGGCCTTGGCCACCTTGTCCGCGCCGATCAGCCCGGACGAGCCGGGAATGTTCTCGACCACGAAGGGCTGGCCCAGGTCCTCGGACATCTTCTGGACCACGATCCGGACCGCCTTGTCCACCGCGGAGCCCGCGGCCAGCGGGATCACCATGCGGACGGGCTTGGCGGGATAGGCGTCGGCTGCCCGCGCGGGGGTGCCCGCGCAGACCAGCAGCGCCATGCCCACGCTTGCGATGATGGACTTCATGTCTGTCTCCTCCCCCGTCTGTGCGGGTGGTGTCTGGGAACGAATCTGCGGTCAGCTGGCCAGGAGCGGAATCTCCAGTTCCCTGGCCAGCTGGTCCAGCTCGGCCGCCACGCCGCGGGAAACGGGAATGCCCGTTTCCCGGTAGTGCCGGCGGCGCACGTGGCTCTGTTCGCCGGGCATCCAGATGCGCTCGGTGCCGGGCATGCGGGCGCTGCCGCGCAGGTCTCCCACCAGCCGGTCGACCGCCTCCTTGAAGCCCTGCACCGGGCCGAAGGCGGCCAGGTTCAGGACCAGCATGGCCTGGCCGGTATTGGTCGGCGTGACGTGGTCCTTGTTGAAATCGACGACGTCCCGCCCCATCGCGGCACCGTTCAGCGTGCCGGCCAGCAGGCCAACCATCAGGGCCAGGCCATAGCCCTTGTGGCCGCCTATGGGCATCAGGAAACCCTCGTCCGATCGAGCGGGGTCGAGCAGCGGCCGGCCCTGGCGGTCGATCATCCAACCTTCGGGCATCATTTCGCCGCGCTTGGCCTTGGCCTTGACCTTGCCATAGGCCGCCACCGTGGTCGCCATGTCCAGCACCACCGGCGGCTCGTCGCCCGCCGGCACGCCGACCGAGATGGGATTGGTCGACAGCAGCATGTCGGTGCCGCCCCAGGGCGGCAGGTGATTGGCGTTGCCCACCGCGAAATAGATGCCGACCATGTCGTGCCGCAGCGGCATGGCCGAGTACAGCGAGGCCGGGCCGGCATGGTTGCTGCGGCGCGTGCCCACCCAGGCCGCACCCTGGGTCCTGGCCTTGTCGATGGCGATTGCGGTCGCGCGCGACACCACCAGGTGTCCCATGCCGTTGTCGCCGTCCACGACGGCCATGCCCGGCATGTCGGCCACCACCCGGATGTCGGGCCGCACGTTGATGCCGCCCGACCGGATCCGCCTGACGTATTGGGGCAGGCGGATGACGCCGTGGCCGTCCGAGCCCTGCAGGTCGGCCTGGGCCATCAGGCCCGCCACGGTGGCGGCATCGCCCTCGGGCAGCCCCGCCCGCCGCAGCGCCGCGGCAATGAATCGCTCCAGTTGTTCCAGGGAAACCGATATCGAATTGCTATCTACACCCATGTCCGTCCATGCCACAGCGCGTTGACGGCCAATGCTAGAGAGCGCCAGGGCGGAAATCCAATACAGAATTCGCTCCGGGCCATATCATCCTGATATGGTTTATCGGGGGCAGCCATGAATCTGCGCACCTTGCGGTACTTCGTCGCCATCGTCGACGCCGGCAGCCTGAGCGCGGCCGCGCAGGCCATCTCCATCGCCCAGCCCGCGCTCAGCCGCCAACTGCGCGAGCTGGAACGGGAAATGGGCCAGCCCCTGCTGATACGAGGCGCGCGCGGCGTGCGGCTGACGGCCGCGGGGCTGACGCTGTACGAGTCCGCGCAGCGCATGCTGGCCGAGGCGGCCCGGCTGCGCCGGCAGATGACGCAGCGCCCGGCCAGCGCCGCCACCACGGTCACCATCGGCATCTCGCCCACCCTGGCCGCGGTGCTGGTGCCGGGCCTGTTCGAACAATCGCGGCGGGGCCTGGACGGCATCCGCATCAAGGTGCGCGAGGCCTTCACGCCCTCGCTGCTGGAATGGGTGGAACGTGGAATGGTGAACATGGCCGTGGTCACCAACCCCAGTCCAGGCGGTGCGCTGGCCCTGCAGCCGCTGCTGGGCGAACCCTTCGCGCTGGTCGCCAACGTCGCGCTGGGCCTGGGCCCCGTCATCCCGGCCACGCAGTTGCATCGCATGCCGCTGCTGATGACCTCCTTGCACCGCGACATCGTGGACAGGCAATTGATGCCGCTGGGCGTGGACCTGCGATTGGAGGCCGAGATCGACTCGGTCGACGCCATCCGGGAACTCGTCTGCCGGGGCCGCTGGGCCACCATCATGCCGATCTCGGTGTTCAAGGACCTGGTTGCCGCGGGCCGGGTGACCGGCTCGGAAATCACCGGCGTGCAACTGAACCGCATGCTGGTGCTGGCGCGCCGCATCGAGCGGGACAGCCCGGCGGCCTACGACGCGGTGCAGGACCTGCTGCACGCGGAATTCGCGCGGCTCAATCGCGCCAATGTATTCGGCATATCGAACCTGGGCGGGCCATTCGCTGGCGAACGGGATGCCATGCGGGCAGGAGAGTGACGGGGAAAGGGCGCAGGAACGACGAGGGGCGGCGGGTGGCGTCCCCACCAGGAATCGAACCTGGATCTGATTCTTAGGAGGAACCTGTTCTATCCATTGAACTACAGGGACGCAAGCCCGCTACTGTAACAGCAGAAAGGCCCCTGGGACAAGAATCGCCTTGCGGTGCAAGCCATGTGAGAATGCGGTCAACGGACCGGGCGAGAACGCGCCGACACCACATCCAGCGAGGTGCCCATGGACCTGTTCCGCGTCAAGAGCATAGACAGCATGCTGGCGCAGCGCGAGACGGCGGGCTTGCGCAAAAGCCTGTCCACCTTCGACCTCGTCATGCTGGGCGTGGGCGCGGTCGTCGGCTCGGGCATCTTCATCCTGACCGGCACCGGCAGCCTGATCGCCGGCCCCGCGCTGTCGCTGTCCTTCGTCCTGGCCGCCATCGCCTGCTTTTTCTCGGCGCTGTCCTATGCCGAATTCTCGTCATCGCTGCCCGTATCGGGCTCGGTCTACACCTATGTCTACGCCACGCTGGGTGAACTGCCCGCCTGGCTGATCGGCTGGATCCTGATCCTGGAGTTCGGCCTGGCGGCCTCGGCCGTCGCCGCTGGCTGGTCCGGCTACCTGCAATCGCTGATCGCCGGCTTCGGCCTGCACCTGCCCGAGGCGCTGCGCGCCGCGCCGGGCGCGGTGGCCGGCAGCGCGTCGCTGTTCAACCTGCCGGCCTTCCTCGTCCTGGCCGCCATCACCGCCCTGCTCTCGCTCGGCGTGCGCCAATCCAAGCGCGTCAACAACGCGATGGTGGTGATCAAGATCCTGGTGGTGGTGCTGTTCATCGCCGCCGGCGCCACCCACGTGCGAACCGAGAACTGGACGCCCTTCATGCCCTACGGCATGAGCGGCGTCTATGCCGGCGCCGCGCTGATGTTCTATGCGTTCATCGGCTTCGACGCGGTCGCGTCCTCGGCCGAGGAAGTCAGGAATCCGCAGCGGTCGCTACCCCTCGGCATCCTGGGCTCGCTGCTGATCTGCACCGTGCTGTACGTGCTCGTGACCCTGGTCATGACCGGTATCGTGCCTTACCAGGACTTCACCGCCAATTCCGACCACCCGGTCTCGCTGGCCTTGCAGCGCACCGGGCAGCTGGGCCTGGCCGGCGTGGTCGACCTGGGCGCGATCCTGGGCATGACGACGGTCATCCTCGTCATGAGCTACGGCCTGACGCGCATCCTCTACGCCATGGCGCGCGACGGCCTGCTGCCACGGCGGCTGGCCAGCCTGCATCCGCGCCATGCGACGCCCTTCACGTTGACGTGGACCGTCGGACTGGCCTTCGCGCTGATCGCCGGGCTCATCCCCCTGGCGGTGCTGGCCGAGCTGATCAACATCGGCACGCTGACCGCCTTCGCGCTGATCTCGCTGGCGGTCATCGTCCTGCGCAGGACCCATCCGGAACTGCGCCGCGGCTTCCGCTGCCCCGGCGTCCCCTACGTCCCGCTCGCGGCCGTCGTCTGCTGCGTCTTCCTGATCGCGCACCTGGACCGGATCACCTGGCTGGCCTTCTGCGTATGGCTGCTGGCGGGCCTCGCGGTGTATTTCCTGTATTCGCGCCGCAAGGCCGTGCTGGCCGGCGAACCGGTCACGCCGCCTGGACGCTGATCGCCGGCACCTCGAAGGCTTCCACCCGCGGCGCCTCGCCTTCCCACTTGCGGATCTCCACCAGCGCCGACAGCGCGCTGGGCGCCTGCGCCAGGCGCGAGGTACCCGCGTCCAGGGTCAGCACGTTGGGATTGCCATGCCGCTCCAGCGCCGCATCCAGGGGATCGAACCACGCGCCGGTGGACATGATGGCCACGCCGCGCATCACGTCGTCCTGCACGGAGGCCGCCGCGATGCAGGCGCCGCGGTCGTTGTAGACCCTGACGAGGTCGCCGTCCCGGATCCCGCGCGCCGCCGCGTCCTCGGCCGCCATCCGCACGCGCTCGCGCCCGTGCAGCTTGTTGGCGGTGGACACAATGCCGGCGTCCAGCTGCGAGTGCAGCTTGTCGCCCGGCTGCGATGTGACCAGGTGCAGCGGAAAGCGCGCGGCCAGGTCCGCGCCCAGCCATTCGGCCGGCGGCACCCAGGCCGGATGGGGCGGGCAGTCGTCGTAGCCGAAGCCGGCGATGCGCTCGGAATAGATTTCTATGCGGCCCGACGGCGTCTTGAGCGGATGGGCGGCGGGATCGCGGCGGAACTCCTCGAACAGCACGAACTCGCGCGTCGGCTCGGGCAGTTCCAGGTGTCCCGCGCGCCAGAAGTCCTCGAAACCGGGCGCCTCGAATCCCGCCTCGCGCCACCCCGCGGCCATGCCGTCATAGATGTGGCGTATCCACTGGAACTCGTCGCGGCCGCCGGTGAAGGCCTGCTCGTAGCCGCCCATGGCGGCCAGCTCGCGATAGATGTCGAAGTCGTTGCGGCTTTGCGCATGCGGCGCCAGCGCCTGATGCATGGCCAGCACGAAGCGGTCGCGCGAGGAACCGCCGATGTCGTTGCGCTCGAGCGTGGTGGTGGCCGGCAGCACGATGTCGGCGCGGCGCGCGGTGGGCGTCCACCAGCTGTCGTGCACGACGATGGTCTGGGGCTTGCTCCAGGCGCGCACCAGGCGGTTCAGGTCCTGGTGGTGATGGAAGGGATTACCGCCCGCCCAGTAGATCATCTGGATGTCGGGGTAGACGTCCTTGCGGCCGTTGAACTCGAAAGGCTCGCCGGGCTGCAGCAGCATGTCGGCGATGCGCGCCACGGGAATCGAGCGGCCGATGGGGTTCGCTCCCGAGGACATCTCGGGCGAGGCCGCGGCCGGCCGCGGATTGCCCACGCCGTTCATGGAACCGTGGCCGAACGCGAAGCCGCCGCCGGGCAGGCCGATCTGCCCCAGCGCCGCCGCCAGCGCGATCGCCGCCCAATAGGGTTGCTCGCCGCGGTGCGCCCGCTGCAGCGACCAGGTGCAGGTCAGCATGGTGCGCGTGTCGGCCGCGCGCCGCGCCAGGGCGCGTATGTCGGCCGCCGGCACGCCGCACAGCTCCTGCGCCCACTCGGGACTCTTGGCCTGGCCGTCGGCCCTGCCCAGCACGTAGTCGGCGAAGCGGTCGAAGCCGGCGCAATGGGTCTGCACGAAATCGGCGGCGTGCCGGCCCTCGGCCAACAGCACGTGCACCATGGCCAGCATCAGGGCGGCATCCGTGTTGGGCCGGATGGGGATCCAGCGCGCATCGATGCCTTCCGGCACGTCCGCCCGGGTGGGGCTGACGACCACGAATTCGACGCCCGCTTCCCTGGCGCGCGCCAGCCAGCGCGGCGTGGAATGCTCGCCGGCGCCGCCCGAGGTGATCTGGGTATTGCGCAGCGGTATCCCGCCGAAGGCCACGAGCAGCCGCGTGTGCGCGGCCACGCTGTTCCAGTCGGTGACCCGCCCGGTGACCGGCGAATAGGTGCCGATGATGTGCGGCAGCAGGAATTGCGCCGCGCCCCAGCTGTAGTTGCCGGCCTGGTTGACGCAGCCACCGCCCGCGTTCAGGAAACGGTGGGTCTGCGTGCGCGCATGGTGCAGGCGGCCGGCCGAGGACCAGCCGTACGATCCGCCGAAGATCGACGCATCGCCATGCGTGGTCCGGATGCGCGCCAGTTCGTCGGCCACGAGCTTCAGGGCTACGTCCCATTCCACTTCCACGAACCGGTCGCCGCCACGCGCGCTGCGATCGGCGCGTTCGCGGTCGCGCAGCCATCCCTCGCGCACGGCGGGGCGGGCGATGCGCAAGGGCGAGTGGACCATGCCGGGCATGGACCGCAGGATGGGCGACGGGGCCGGATCGAGCGCGAACGGCTCGCAGGCCTGCAGGCGACCGTCGGCGACGACGGCGGTGAAGGCGCCCCAGTGGGACAGGGACGGAAAGCGTTTGACATCTACGGCCATGGCGGTCTCGGCAGGATCAAGCGTAGTCCAACGGCAGCGCCGTCGTGTATTTCAGTTCTTCCATCGCGAAACTCGAGCTGACGTCGAAGAGTTCCACGACCTGTATGAGTTTCTTGTACACCATATCGAAGCCCTGGATGTCCGGAACCACGACCTTGAGCAGGTAATCGATCTCGCCGCTCATCCGGTAGAACTCGACCACCTCGGGCATGTCGCGCACCCCGGCGGCGAATTTCTGCAGCCATTGCAGGTCGTGGTGGTTGGTCTTGACGGCCACGAACACGGTCACTCCCACGCCCAGCTTGCGGTTGTCGAGCAGGCACACCTGCTTGCGGATCACACCCTCCTGCGTCAGACGCTGGATGCGTTTCCAGCACGCGGTGGGGGACAGGCTGACCCGCTCGGCGATCTCGTTGACCGAGAGCGTGGCGTCTTCCTGGAGGATAGAAAGAATATTGCTGTCTTTTTTATCCATGGGGAATCAATCACTATTCTAGAGATTGGAGGATAAATAATTTTCCCATTTTTTGACAAACCGGTGTCAATAAGGAAAAAAATTTAATCCCCTTCCCCCCTACACTTTCTCCATGCCCGACCGTATCGCGGATGGGGTTCGGCGCCGCCGGCGCCGTCTGTGCATTCGAGGACAAACGCAGCAATGAAAGAGAAGACCAGGCTGGTTACCGCCGGCAGGCATCCCGAGCGTTTCGCCGGGCTCGTGAATACCCCGATCTTCCGCGGATCGACCATTCTTCACGGGTCGATGGCCGAATGGGAGGAAAAGAAGAAGCGGCGCGCCGCCGACGAGCCGGGCGCCACCACCTATGGCCGCTTCGGCACGCCCACCCACCACGCGCTGGAAGAAGCCATCGCCGAACTGGAAGGCGGCCACCGTTCGCAGGTGTTCCCGTCGGGGCTGGCGGCCTGCGCCACCGCGCTGACCGCCCTGCTGGCCGCCGGCGACCACGTGCTGCTGACCGACAGCGCCTATTCCCCCACGCGCACCTTCCTGACCCGCGTGCTGGGCCGTTTCGGCGTGGAAGTGACCATCTACGACCCGACCTCGGGCGGCGGCATCGAAGCCAGCATGCGGCCCAACACCCGCGTGGTCTACGTCGAGTCGCCCGGATCCGAGACCTTCGAGATCCAGGACATCCCCGCCATCGCGGCCGTGGCCCATCGCCACGGCGCCAAGGTGGTCATGGACAACACCTGGGGCACGCCGCTGTTCTTCAAGCCCTTCCAGCACGGCGTGGACGTCTCCATCCAGGCCGCGACCAAGTACATCGTCGGCCACTCCGACGCCATGCTGGGCATCGTCACCTGCACCGAGGAAACCTGGCCGCTGATCAAGCGCACCACCCAGGACCTGGGCCAGACCGCCGGCCCCGACGACGTCTATCTCGCGCTGCGCGGCCTGCGCACCATGAACGTGCGCCTGCAGCAGCACTGGAAGTCGGGCGTCGAGGTGGCTTCGTGGCTGGAGACCCGGCCCGAGGTGGAAAAGGTGCTGCACCCCGCGCTGCCCAGCCATCCCGGCCACGCGCTGTGGAAACGCGACTTCCTGGGCGCCGCCGGACTGTTCGCGGTGGTGCTCAAGCCCGCATCGCCGGCCGCGGTGGAAGCCTTCATCGACAGCCTGCAGTTGTTCGGCATCGGCGTATCGTGGGGCGGCTACGAAAGCCTGGTCATCCCCTTCAACCCGTCGGGCGACCGCGTCACCGCCAAGTGGCCGTACACCGGCCAGGCGCTGCGGCTGCACGTCGGGCTGGAGGACCCGGCCGACCTGATCGCCGACCTCGAAGGCGGCTTCGCCGCGCTGGCCGAAATCGATTCGGCCCCCGTCGCGCGCCGGGCCTGACCGAGAAACCCAGGTCTCGCGCGGGGAACGAAGGTTTCCCCGCGGAGTATCATGTAACAGTTATTCAATCGGTGGAATCGCCATGGCTAAGATGAAAATCGAAGGGTCGTTCGTCGCCCTGATCACTCCTTTCAATCAAGACGGCAGCGTCGATTTCGAAGGCTTCCGCACCCTGCTCAAGTTCCATGAGGACAACGGCACCTCCGCCGTGCTGATCATGGGCTCGACGGGCGAAGTCTCGATGCTGTCGCAGCAGGAGCGCCAGCAGATCATCGCCGAGACCGCCAAGATGAAGAACGGCAAGATGAAGTTCTTCTATGGCTGCACCGGCAACAACACCGACACCACCATCGACTACCTGCGCTTCGCCCACGCCAACGGCGCGGACGGCGCCATCCTGGCCGCGCCGGCCTACATCTGCGGTCCCGAGTCCGACATCGAGGATTACTTCCTGGAAGTGGCCGACGCCACCGACCTGCCGCTGGGCATCTACAACAACCCGCCGCGCGTGAAGACCGACCTGCACTGGGACAACCTGCTGCGCATCTTCAAGCATCCCAACTACGTCGTGCACAAGGAATCGACCACCCGCGTGGGCCAGGTCGCCCAAGTGCTGCGCGCCCGCCCCGACGTGGCCGTGATGTGCTGCGACTCGCCCAACCTGGGCCTGGTCGTCCCGACCATGAGCCTGGGCGGCCACGGCACCGCCAACATGACCGGCAACATCGCCCCGGCCGAGATCGCGACGATCTCCAAGCCCTGGAAGACGCCGGAAGTGTCCGAGAGCTTCCGCGACATGTACCTGCACATGCTGCCCATGCTGCACTTCTCGTACTCCGCCATCAACCCGGTGGCGATCAAGTCGCTGATGAAGGCCGTGGGCCTGCCCGCCGGCGACCTGCGCAGGCCGCTCAAGGGTCTGGCGCCCGAGGCGCTGCAGAAGGGCCTGCGCGTGGTGCGCGAGTTGGAGCTCGACAAGAAATACGGCTGGAGCTCGCCCGAGCTGAAGTCGGCCTGACGGACGGACGCGACTCATGGACCTCGGCATCCAAGGCAGGAGCGCGCTGGTATTCGGCGGCAGCCGCGGCATGGGGCGCGCCTGCGCGCACCAGTTGTCGCAAGAGGGCGTGCTCGTGACCATCGCGGCGCGCACCCAGGCCACGCTCGAGAAGGCGGCGGCGGAGATCACCGCGCAGACCGGCACGCCGGTACGCTACGTGGTCGCCAACATCACCACCGAAGCGGGACGCGACGCGGCGCTGGCCGCCTGTCCCGCGCCGGACATCCTGGTCAACAATGCCGACGGTCCCGAGCCCGGCGATTTCCGCAAGTGGACGCTGGACGACTGGCACCAGGCGCTGGACTCGATGATGCTGGGTCCGATCGAGATGATCCGCCGCACGGTGGATGGCATGGTCGAACGCAAGTTCGGCCGCATCGTCAACATCGTGTCGCGCAGCGTGAAGACGCCGCAGATCGAGCTGGGCCTGTCCAACGGTGCGCGCTCGGGCCTGGTGGGCTTCGTGGCGGGACTGGCGCGCCAGACCGTGCGCCACAACGTCACGATCAACAACCTGCTGCCGGGCGTGTTCGCCACCGACGCCCAGCGCCGCCACATCGAGGGCATGCTGGAGGACACCGGCAAGACCTTCGACCAGTTGTGGGAAGAACGCGGCAGCAACAACCCCGCCGGCCGCTATGGGCGCGCCGAGGAACTGGGTGCGCTGTGCGCCTTCGTGTGCTCGGCGCACACGGGCTACATCACCGGCCAAAGCCTCCTGATCGATGGCGGCGGCTACCCGGGCACGTTCTGACGGGCACCTGGACAGCGATCCGGGAACAAGAAGGAAAACAGGAGAACAACAAGGCGTCCGCGCCGTCCCGCTTGCGGAACGGCCCAGGATGCGCGGGCTCCGGCCCACCCCTTCGGGGGACGGCTGGCGCATTTTCTAATAACCGAAAAATATATAGAAAACGGAGACAATTCTGTTTTTCGAATATGGGGAAATCATGAACCGCACGACCCGCCGCTCTTTCCTGCACACCTCCCTGGCCGTCGCCGGCCTGGCCGGTGCCGCAGCCCTGGCCAGCCCTGCCCATGCGCAGGGCGATTATCCGTCCCGTCCGATCACCATCGTCGTCCCGCACGCCCCTGGCGGCGCGGTCGACAACACGGCGCGCCTGTTCGCCGACAAGCTCAGGGACGAGCTCAAGCAGTCGATCGTGGTCGAGAACCGCGCCGGCGCGTCGGGCATGATCGGCGCCGCCTATGTCGCGCGCGCGGAACCGGACGGCTACACGCTGTACTTCAATGCCTCGATCCACGCCATCAATCCGCTGCTGTACAAGAAGAACATCAAGTTCGACGCGGTCAAGGACTTCGCCCCCGTCAGCATGCTGGCCCAGGGCGCGCTGATCTTCAGCGTCCATCCCTCGGTCCCGGCCCACAACGTGCAGGAGTTCGTCTCCGTCCTGAAGGCCAACCCCACCAAGTACACCTTCGTGACCAGCGGCTTCGGCTCGGCCGGCCACCTCGGCGCCGCGCAGTTCCTGCACGAGGCCCACCTGACGGGCGACATCCCCATCGTGCTGTACAAGGGCGCCGCCCCGGCGCTGCAGGATCTGGTGGGCGGCCAGGTGTCGGCCATGATGGATCCCATGCTGTCGTCGCTGCCGCACGTGAAGGCCGGCAAGCTGCGCGCCCTGGCCGTGACCGGCCGCGAACGCAGCCCGCTGCTGCCCGACGTGCCCACCATGCGCGAATCCGGCTTCAAGGACTTCGAGTTCTACTCCTGGTATGGCCTGTGGGCGCCCGCCAAGGTGCCGGCCCCCATCCTGAAGAAGCTGGACGCCGCCACGGCCAAGATCATGGCGTCGCCCGACATGAAGGAACGCCTGTCGTCGCTGGGCTTCGAATCGGCCTACAAGAATTCGGCCGACTTCGCCAAGTACATCGACTCGGAGATGGCGCGCTACCAGAAGATCATCGACGCGGCCAAGATCACGGTCGAATAAGCGGCAAGGTTCATGAAAGTACTCGTGCTGGGCGCCGGCGTGGTCGGCGTCGCGACCGCCTACTACCTGTGGAAGGACGGTCACGAAGTCACCGTGGTCGAGCGCCAGCCCGGCCCCGGCCGGGAAACGAGCTACGGCAACGCGGGCGGATTGTGTCCCAGCTTCGCCGGCCCCTGGGCCGCGCCGGGCATGATCTCCAAGGTGCTGAAGCTGTCGGTCCAGCGCGATTCCCCCATCCGGTTCTCGCCGCTGCCCGAGCCCCGCAAGGTGGCCTGGGTGCTGCAATGGATGCGCAATTGCAATGCCGAGCGCTTCCGCGTCAACAAGCTGCGCATGCAGCGCGTGGCGCACTACAGCCTGCAATGCCTGCGCGAGATCGCCAGCGGCGAGGACCTGCCCTCGTTCGACTTCCATGAAGGCGGCACGCTGCAGATCTTCCGCACGCCCGCCGAGCTCGACCTGGGCCGCCTGTCGGCCAAGGCGCTGGAGGAATACGGCGTGCCCTGGCGCATCCTGGATGCCGCCGACATCAGCGCCCTCGAACCGGCCATGGCGCATAGCCGCGCCACGGTGGCGGGCGCGCTGCACATGCCGGCCGATGCCTCGGGCGACAGCTACAAGTTCTCGCAAGGGCTGGCCGCCTTCCTGCAGCAGCGCGGCGTGGATTTCCGCTACGGCGTGCGCATCGACGCGCTGGAGCGCGAGGGCGACGCCATCGGCGCCGTCCGCACGTCGCAGGGCCCGCTGCGCGCCGATGCCTACGTCGTCGCGCTGGGCAGCCATGCGCCGTTCCTGGTGCGGCCGCTGGGCCTGAACCTGCCGGTCTATCCGCTCAAGGGCTACTCCATCACCGTGCCCGTGTCCGACCCCGACGCGGTCCCGCGCATGGCGGTCATGGATGAGCACAACAAGATCATGATCTCGCGCCTGGGCAACCGCATACGCGCCGCCGGCATGGCCGAGCTGACCGGTTACGGGCTGGGACTGAACCCCGCGCGCAAGAAGCTGCTGGTCGACGTCGTGGGCGAATTGTTCCCGCGGGGACTGGACTGGGACCAGGTGGAGTTCTGGGCCGGCCTGCGGCCCATGACGCCGGACGGCCCGCCCATCCTGGGCCGCACGCGCTGGAGCAACCTGTTCCTGAACAGCGGCCATGGCTCGAACGGCTGGACGCAATCCTGCGGCACCTCCCGCATCGTGGCGGACATCGTGGCCGGCCGGCAACCCGCCATCGACCTGGACGGACTGACGGCGGAACGTTTCCACGCCTAGAACCTAGGGCCGCTTACGTCTTTTACCTCGCGTAGGACACTTGGGCGCCCGCTTGTTGCATGCTATGGCCCGGCTCGTAGCGGAAGAAGCAGCATGGCGAACGGACTTTATCGACTTGCCGAAGGCCACCCCTATCCCCTGGGGGCGACATGGGACGGACGAGGCACCAATTTCGCGCTGTTCTCGGCCCATGCCACCAAGGTGGAGCTGTGCCTGTTCGACGCGCACGGCCATGAGACCGAACGGATCGAACTGCCCGAGTTCACCGACGAGATCTGGCACGGCTACCTGCACGGCCTGCAGCCGGGCACGCTGTACGGCTACCGGGTGCATGGTCCCTATGTCCCCGACGAGGGGCATCGCTTCAATCCCAACAAGCTGCTGCTGGACCCCTACGCCAAGGCCCACGCGGGCCAGTTGAAGTGGTCGCCGGAGGTGTTCGGCTACCGCGTGGGCGATCCGGACGCGGACCTGTCCTTCGACGAACGCGACAGCGCGCCCTTCGTCCCCAAGTGCATCGTGGTCGACTCGACGTCGGGAAGCCGCCCCGAACGGCTGCGCGTGCCCTGGGACCTGACCGTCCTGTACGAGATGCATGCGGCGGGCTACACCCGGCTGCACCCGGCCGTGCCGCCCGAACTGCGCGGGACCCTGGCCGGGCTGCAGCATCCCGAAGTCATCTCCTACCTGCGCGGCCTGGGCGTGACGTCGGTGGAACTGCTGCCGGTGCATACCTTCGTCAACGACAACCACCTCCTCGAAAAAGGACTGACCAACTACTGGGGCTACAACACCCTGGGCTTCTTCGCGCCCGACCCGCGCTATTTCGCCGGCGAGGCCGTGCAGGAATTCAAGGGCATGGTGGACCGCTTCCACGATGCCGGCCTGGAAGTCATCCTGGACGTGGTCTACAACCATACGGCCGAAGGCAATGAAATGGGGCCGACGCTGTCCTTCAAGGGCATCGACAACGCCTCGTACTACCGCCTCCTGCCCGACCAGGCCCGCTACTACATCAATGACACGGGTACCGGTAACACCTTGAACCTGAGCCATCCGCGCACGCTGCAAATGGTGACGGACAGCCTGCGCTACTGGGTCGCGGAGATGAAGGTGGACGGCTTCCGCTTCGACCTGGCCACCATACTGGGGCGCGAGACCCATGGCTTCGACGAAGGCGGCGGCTTTCTCGACAGTTGCCGCCAGGATCCGATCCTCTCCAGCGTCAAGCTCATCGCCGAACCCTGGGATTGCGGCCCAGGCGGCTATCAGGTCGGCGGCTTCCCGCCCGGCTGGGCCGAATGGAACGACCGCTTCCGCGACACCGTGCGCGGCTTCTGGAAGGGCGATGCCGGCACGGCCGCCGACTTCGCCACCCGGATCACCGCGTCGGGCGACCGGTTCAACCGCCGCGGACGCAAGCCCTGGGCCAGCGTGAACTTCATCACCGCGCACGACGGATTCACGCTGAACGACCTGGTGTCCTACAACGACAAACACAACGAAGCCAACGGCGAGGACAACCGCGACGGACATTCGGACAACCGATCGTGGAACTGCGGCGCCGAAGGCCCGACCGACGACCCCGACATCCGCGCGCTGCGCGAACGCCAGAAGCGCAACATGCTGGCGACCCTGCTGCTGTCGCAGGGCACGCCCATGATCCTGGCCGGCGACGAGTTCGGCCGCACCCAGCGGGGCAACAACAACGCCTATTGCCAGGACAACGAGATCAGCTGGGTGGATTGGGAAGGGGTGGACGACGACGGCCGCGCGTTGCAGGAGTTCGTGCGCAAGCTCCTGTACCTGCGCCGGCGCCTGCCGGTCCTGCGGCGCAACCGTTTCCTGACGGGAGAGTACAACGAAGCCCTGGACGTCACCGACGTACAGTGGCTCTCGCCCGCCGCGACGCCGCTGACCGGCGAACAATGGGCCGACGAATCCATGCGCTGCTTCGGCATGCTGATCGACGGCCGCGCCCAGGCCTCGGGCATCAAGCGCCCGGCCTCGGATGCGACGCTGCTGCTGGTCTTCAACGCCCATCACGACACGGTCAACTTCACGCTGCCGGACGTCCCCGGCCCCGATGCCTGGACCTGCCTGCTGGACACCAACATGCCGGTGCGCGAAGACCTGCCGGTATTCAACGCAGGGGACGTCTACCAGGTCACCGCGCACTCCCTGCTGCTGTTCGCGCTCGAGGCCAAGGGCGCCTCGGCACGCGTGCTGGCCAACATCGAGACCCGCCTGACCGACGCGCCGGAATAGACCAAATTGGTTCTTGCATGGCCGCGCCGATTCCCAGCCCCGGGGGAAGCCGGTACAATCCGGCGCGGCTGCCACAAGTAACCCTTTATTTCAATTGATACCAAGTTCCAATGTCGGCTGACCGAGCAAGCGCCCAGGCAGGCGACGCCGGAGCCGCTGCCCCCGCCCAAGTCCGCCTTCCCGTCCGTGGACGGGGCCTGATATACGGATGCTCCGCGCTGGCCCTGCTGGCCTGCGCGGTCACCGGCGGCCTGCAATGGCCCATCGCCCTGCCGTTGATCTCCACGCTGGTCGCCGGCGTCATCGTGCTACCCCTGCGCGAATCGACGCTGCTGTCGGCGGCCTCGGTGGTCTTCACCTCGCTGCTGGATTTCTGGAACTGGATGATCGGTCCGCTGCCGCTGGTCTGGCGTCTGCCCGACGTCCCGGTCGCGCCGCTGTTCGCCGTGACCACGCTGCTGTCCGTCGCCGTGGTTCACCTCTGCCTGTCGGCATCGCAGGCGGCGGGCCAGCGGCTGGCTGCGCGAGCGGCCCTCGACCGCCCCGCGCGGCCGGCCACACACATGGAGCCGCTGCTGGACCGCCTGCCGCACGCCATGGCGATCGCCGGCGCCGACGGCGCGCTGGCCTATGCCAACGGCCCCTACCTGGCCCTGATCGACAAGCCCGCCGACGTCGCGCTGGGGCGCACCATGCGCGAGCTGTGGCCGCGCCGCGCGGCCTCGCTGTGCGCGCCCCACCTGGAACAGGCCGCCCAGGGCAAGGCCGCGAGTTTCCGGCTGCCCTTCACCACGCCCGACAACGTCAAGCGCGAATTCGACGTCTTCCTCTCGCCCCACGCCGATACGGACGGGGGCACCCAGGCCACACTGATGATGCTGGTGGACGTGACCGACGCGGTACGCGCCAAGCATGGCCTGATCGAACGCGAATCGATGTACAAGGCCGTCATCGAGCATGCTCCCATCGGCATCCTGACCCAGGTCGACGGCCTGCTGATCTATGCCAACCCCGCGGCGCTGCTCATGCTGTCGGCGGACTGGTCGGGCCGCGCCATCGGACGGCCGTTCTCGGACTTCATCGTCGACAAGGACCGCGAAAAGGTCCGCCGGCGCATCGAGGAACTCGCCCAGGCCCCGGGCTTCGCCGAGTTCAGGCCCTATCGGCTGGTGGCGCTGGACGGCCAGAAGCGCGACGTCGAGCTGGCCGCGATCAGCGTCACCCGGGACGGCAGACAGCGGGTCGAATTGTTCTGCGTCGACGTCACGGAACACCGGCTGGCCGAGGACAAGATCCGGCAGTTGAACGAAACCCTGGAGCTGCGCGTGGCCGAGCGGACGGCCGAACTCGAGGCGTTCACCAGTTCCGTCAGCCACGACCTGCGTGCGCCGGCCCGCCAGATCATGTCGGCCGCCGATATCATGCTGCGCAAGGCCGGACAGCCGGGCGGCGACATCAAGCCCATGCTGTCGGCGCTCCTGACCACCGCCGAGCGCATGAACCGCACCATCGACGCGCTGCTGGAGCTGTCACGCCTGGGACGCGCCGGCATCGTGCCCTCGCTGTGGCCGCTGGGCACCATGGTGCAGGAAATCCAGTCGGAAATGGCCGCCAACGTGGCGGACCGCACGGTCTCGTGGCGCATCGACAAACTGCCGCGCGTGTTCGCCGATCCCCACCTGATCCGGCTGGTCATGGTCAATCTGCTGGACAACGCGGTCAAGTTCACCCGCTATACCCCCAACGCGCTGATCGAGGTCTGGGCGGACGAGTACGAGCAGACCATCGCCATCAACGTACGCGACAACGGCGCCGGCTTCGACATGCGTCAGGCCGGCAAACTCTTCACCATGTTCAGCCGGTTGCATTCCAACCGGGATTTCGAAGGCACCGGCGTCGGATTGGCGCATTGCCGCCGCATCGTCGAGCGCCACGGGGGGCGCATCGTCGCCCATGGCGAACCCGGCAAGGGCGCCACGCTCCGGTTCACGCTGCCGCACGAACCCCATTCCGTATAAACCCGGAGGCGCGCCCTTCGGTACCTGTATCCGTATGTAAAACGCCACTGCAACATTACATTGCGGAAATGTTTACAGGATGCAACACCGAAAACATAGAATAAACGGTCCCTATTCCTCGCTTTCGAGGTGCCATGACCACCCTCGCCTACAGCTCGCTCGCGGTTGCCTTCCTGCTGGGCCTGCTCAAGTTCCGCGCGTCGTGGCGCAAGCGGCGCCGGCTGCGGGAAATCGAGTTGCGAGGCGGGTCACTGTGCATGGAATGCGGCCGATACCTGAAGCCGCACGCCCGTTACTGCCCGCATTGCCTGGCCGAACAGCGCGGCTAGGAACGGCGGTCAGGCCGGGGCCACGCGGCTTCGGATCTCTGCCAGCGTTTCGATCTGGCGGCCCTGCCCGTCGAAATTGGCGGGGTCGAGCCATCGCCCATACGCCGCATGCAGGGCCGGATAGTCGCTGTCGATGATCGAATACCATGCCGTATCGCGATTGCGCCCGCGCGTGACCACGGCCTGGCGGAAAATCCCTTCGAAGGTGAAGCCGTAGCGCGAAGCCGCCGCGCGTGACGGGGCGTTCAGCGCGTCGCACTTCCACTCGAAACGGCGATAGCCGAGGTCTTCGAACACATGCCCGAGCAGGAGCGCCATCGTTTCGGTGGCGATGCGCGTGCGCTTCATGCGCGGCGAATAGGTGACACTGCCCACTTCGATCACGCCGTTGGGCGCATCGATGCGCATGAGGGCGATCGTGCCCACCGCCTGTCCGCTGGCGAGGTCGATCACGGCATAATGCATGGGATCGTTCAAGCCCGCGACCGTTTCCAGATAGCGGCGATAGGCATCCAGCGAGTCGAACGGGCCGACGGAAAGATAGGTCCAGTCGCGCCAGTCGGGCGCATCGCGATACGCCTCGTAAAGCTCGGCCGCATGGCGCTCCGGATCGATGCGCTCGATCCTGCAATAGCGCCCCGCGAGCGTTCGGCCATCGGGAAGCCGGGCGCCTTGCCAATCCGGCAGGGCCGCACCGACCGGCTGTTGGAATTCGTTCAATCTGGCCGTCACGTCGTTCCCGCCTCTGCCTGGTGTGCAACGCTCCAAGATAAGCCAAGCCCGGCCTTTCCAAAAGCCCCATGGCAAAAGGCCTCCCGGGAGGGAGGCCGCCTGCGCGGTCTTTCAGGCCGCACGGACCTGCCGGCGCCGCAGCTCGTCCTCGACGAATTCCATCCGGTCTTTACCCCAGAACAACTCGTCGCCCACGATGATCATCGGCACGCCGAACACGTCGCGCTCGATGCCCTCGTTGGTGCTTCGGGCCAGTTCCTCGGCGATCTCGTCCGAGGCGCTCACGCGCTCGAACTCGTCCGGATCCACCCCCAGCGCCTGGGCGATGGGCCGCAGGCCGGCATACTCGGCAATGCTGGCGTCGCCCTGCTCCCAGTAGCACTCCATGACCCGTTCGACGAACGCCAGTTCCTTGCCGTGGCGGCGCATGGCCAGCGATCCGCGCAAGGCGCGGCTGGACTTGATCGGGAATTCGCGCGGCATCTGGAATGGCAGGCCGTACTTCTCGGCCCAGCGCATCAGGTCGCGCTTGCGGTTGCGCAGCTTCGCCTTGGGCTCCTTCATCAGTTCGTAGTTGTTGCTGCGGAACACGTAGCCCAGGTTGAACGGGTGCAGCACCAGCTCGGCTCCGTAGCGCGCCAGCAGTGGCTTGATCAGCTTGATGGCGAAATAGGTATTGGTGCTCCCCACGTCCCAGTACATCTCGATCTTCATCGCGTCTTGCTCCAGAAAAAACCGCGTCCGTGCTATTGCGCCAATCCCTGCGACTGCTGGATGAGTGGTGTCCACGTAGCCACCTGGCTCTTGAGCTTCTGCTCCAGCGCAGCGGGCGTCGCACGCTCGGCACCCACGGGCATGGCGCCCAGTTTCTTCATGCTGTCGACGAAGGCCGGATCCGACTGGGCCGCCTGCAAGGCCTGCTGCAACCGGCCGATCACGGCCGGCGGCGTGGCGCGCGGCGCGTACAGGCCGTGCCAGACGGTGACCTCGAAGCCGGGCAGGCCTTGCTCGCTCAGGGTAGGCAGTTCCGGCAGCGAAGGCAGGCGGACCGCCGTGGTGCTGCCATAGGCCTGCACGCGGTTCGTCAGGATGGGTTGCTGCGTGGTCGTGATCTGGTCGCACAGCAGGTCGACCTGACCGCCCTGCAGGTCTGTCATGGCCGGCGCGGCGCCCTTGTACGGGACGGTCGTCAGGGTCACCTTCAGGCGCGTCATCAGCATCAGCCCGCATAGATGGGAAGCGGTGCCGACACCGGCGTTGCTGAGGTTGATGCGCGAGCCCTGGCTTTTCAGGTAGGCAGAGAGCCCCTGGAAATTCCTCGGAGGCAGGTCTTTCTTGCCCACCAGGGTCATGGGTACATCGACCACTTCGCCCACATAGCCAAAGTCATGCACCGGATCGAACTTGATCTCAGGGGACAAGGCCTTCACGGTGGACATGCCAATGTTGTGGATCATCAGCGTGTAGCCGTCGGGTGCGGCGCGCAGCAGCGCTTCCGCGCCGACGATGCCGCCCGAGCTGGGGCGGTTGTCCACCACCACGGTCTGGCCCAGGTTGGCGCCCATGGCCAGAGCCAGATGGCGCGCGACCACATCCGTCGGTCCGCCGGCCGAGAAAGGCACGATCATCGTGACGGGCCGCGTCGGAAAGGTCTGCGCCGATACCGGTCCGGCCGCCACGGCCAATGCCGCCGCAAGCATGAATGTCCGCATGGTTCCTCCTCCTTGGATGGATGACTCGTCAGGCCGCCCCGCGTCTGCCGCGCGCGATCAGCCTGTCCTGTACCAGGACCTCCTGCGCGTAGAGCGTCTCGATGTCCTCGGGCCCCAGCCCCAACACCTCGCTCAACACGTCTTCGTTGTGCTCGCCCAGGGCATCGGCGCGCAGCTCGCTCGCCGGCTCCCAGGCGGAAAACCGGACAGGCAGTCCGGGGATGTCGAAATCGCCCAGCACCTCGTCCCGGACGCGCCGCACAGTGCCGCGCTCGCGCAGGTGCGGGTGCGCCATCGCCTCGTTCAGGGTCAGGACGGGTGCACAGGGAATGCGATACGCTTCCAGGGCGGCAATGGCCGCCTCACAGGAATCGAAGCGCGCCAGCCACCGCTCCAACAAGATCTTGAGCGCGGCATTGTTATCGCGCCGCAGGGCCGGCGTGGCAAAGCGCGGATCGGCCAGCAGCTCGGGCATGTCCAGCGCGCGGACCAAGGCTTCCCATTGGTGGGGCAGCGTGGCCAGGGCGATGTAGCGGCCATCGCCGCAGCGGAACAATCCGGTCGGACCGCCGTCGGGATGCTGCGAGCCAGTGCGGCGCGGCGTGTAGGCGGGACGCAGCGACACGCGCGGCACCGCCACCTCGTGCATCTGGAAATAGGTATCCAGCAACGAGGCCTCGACGTGCTGGCCTTCGCCTGTGCGTTCGCGATGCAGCAGCGCGTAGCCCACGGCCATCGCAGCGGCCAGGCCGGTGGCCGTATCGCCCACGGCCATCGTGATCATCGCTGGATCGCCATCCGGCTCGCCGATCAGGTCCGTGACCCCGGCATAGGCCTGGGCGACATAGTCGTAGCCGGGCTTGCGGCTCAGCGGCCCGTGCTGGCCCGCCAGCGAGATCGAGCACATGACCAGCCCCGGATTCGCTTCCCGCAAGGTTTCATAGGACAGCCCCGCACGCTCCATGACACCCGGACTGAAGTTCTCGACCAGCACGTCGCAGCGCGCGGCCAGTGCCTTGATCAGCGCCACGCCGCGCGGATGCTTCATGTCCACCGCCAGGCTGCGCTTGGAATGATTGTGCTGGAAGTAGTAGGTGCTACGGCTGGAGTTCTTGAGCAGCGGATCGCGCGAACGCAATCCGCCTATGCGGGTACGGTCGCCGAATGGCGCGAGTTCGAGCTTGATGACGTCGGCGCCTAGTTCGGCCATGATGCGCGAGCAGGTCGGCCCGGCCACGATCTGCGTCATATCCAGGACGCGGTATCCCTTGAGCATGGGCAAGGCGGCGGACATGGGACTCCTTCGGTGTGATGGTTCTCAGGCGCGGCGTGCGCCGAACTGGGCGTCGCCGAACAGGTTGTTCCAACGCTCGCCCTGGGGCGGCGCGCCGCTGCGGTCCACCTTGCCGGCCATTACCGCAAGCCCGCGCTGCACGGCCGGGCGGGCGCGGACCGCCGCGTACCAGCGTCTCAGGTTGGGCCAGGCATCGATGTCCTGGCCCTGCCACTTATAGGGGCGCAGCCAGGGGTAGGTGGCGATGTCGGCCAGTGTGCAGGCGTCTCCGGCCAGGTACTCGACCTCGCCCAGGCGGCGGTCGATCACGGCGTACAGACGGTGTGCCTCGTTGGTGTAGCGTTCCACCGCGTATGGGATGGTTTCGGGCGCGTACTTGCGGAAGTGATGCGCCTGGCCCAGCATGGGGCCCACGCCGCCCATCTGGAACATCAGCCATTGCACGGTGGCATAGCGTCCGACAGGGTCCGCGGGCAGCAAGGGGCTGGCGAACTTCTCGGCCAGATACATCATGATCGCGCCCGATTCGAACATGGCCAGCGGCCGCCCACCCGGGCCGTCATGGTCCACGATGGCGGGCACCTTGTTGTTGGGGCTGATGGCCAGGAAGGCAGGATCGAACTGCTCGCCCTTGCCGATGTGCACCGGCACGACGCGATAGGGCTGTTCCAGCTCCTCCAGCAGGATAGAGACCTTGTAGGCGTTGGGAGTGGTCCAGAAATAGAGGTCGATCATGATGTCCGTGCCCTTGCGCGACTTCGCCGGGAATGGGAGCCATGGTAGGGACATCGATCCGTCGGGAATAATAGGACATTGCGATCCCGGTATACGCGGAACCTATGGTCTACAGTGTTCCGCCTCGAGTACGAAGGAAGGACATGGAGCTGAGACAGTTGCGGTACTTCGTTCGCATCGTTGAACTGGGCAGCGTGTCCCGCGCCGCCAAGGATCTCTACATCGCGCAACCGGCCCTGAGCGCGCAACTGGCGAACCTGGAATCCGAACTGGGTGTGCGGCTGCTGGCGCGCAGCGTGCGCGGGGTCACGCCCACGGCGGGAGGCAAGACCCTGTACCTGCATGCCCAAGCCGTGCTGCGGCAGGTCGATCGCCTGCGCCGGGACGTGGCCCATGCCGGCGCTCTGCCCGGCGGCCCGGTATCGGTGGGCATGCCCACCAGCGCCGCGAACGTACTGGCCGGCCCGCTCATCGCCGCCGTGCAGCAGCGCTATCCCGACATCCAGCTCAGCCTGGTCGAAAGCCTGAGCGGCCATCTGCGCGAACTGGTGGGCAACGGCCGCCTGGAGATGTCCCTGCTGTTCGAGCCGGCTCCGCCGCCGGGCGCGGCCGCGCGCGAGGGCGGCGACCTGCCCCACATCCACCGGGTCCCGCTGGTCGAGGAAGAACTGTTTCTGCTGTCAGCCACTCCCGCCCCGAGTGCCCGCGGCGGCCGCGTCAGACTGGAGGACGCCGCGGCGATGCGGCTGGTGCTGCCCGGACGCGCCAACATCACGCGCCAGCTCATCGACCAGGTCTTCGCCGCGCGCGGGCTGGCCCCCCAGGTCATGGCCGAACTCGATTCGCTGTCCACCATCCAGGCCATCGTCGAACGCGGCCAGGCGGCCACCATCCTGTCGCTGTCCTCGCTGGTAGGCGAAGGCGCGCGCGACCGGCTGTCGGCGCTGTCGGTGGGCGATCCGCCCATCCTGCGGCGGCTCTCGCTGTGCAGCCCGGACATCGTCGCCATGGGCTCCGCCGCAGAAAGCGTGGCCGCGCTGGTCCCCGAGCTGGTACGGGACATCGTCGCGGCGGGCGGCTGGCCCGGCGCGACGATGCTGGCTGCCACGGAGGGTCCATAACTGCGGGATATGTCCCCCGCGCAAAGTCCTATGACGCCGGCATCGCCGGTTCTGCTTAGACTGCCCGCCAAGCCACCGAATGAACCTGAGCATGCAGAAAATATTATCCGGGACGATCGTATTGGACCTGACCCGCTTCTTCTCAGGCCCGCAGGCCACCCTGTTCCTTGCCGGCATGGGCGCGCAGGTCGTGAAGATCGACGATCCCGCCACAGGCGACCCCACCGCGTTCTCGCCCCCCTACGCCGGCCCCGGCGGCGTATCCTTCCAGCGGACCTCGGACGCGGACATGGGGCTGGCCTACCTGAAACGCGCGCGCGGCAAGCAATCGGTCATGCTGGACCTGAAATCGGACGCGGGCCGCGAGGTCTTCCTGCGCATGGCAGCCGGCGCCGACGTCGTGATCGACAACTTCAGCGCGGGCGTGGCGGACCGGCTGGGGGTAGGCTATGACGCGCTGGCGGCGGTCAACCCCGGCATCGTCTATTGCTCGTTGACGGGATACGGCTCGACCGGTTCCGATCGGCACCTGAAGGCCTACGACCTGATGGTGCAGGCGGCGGTAGGCCTGATGAGCGTGACCGGCGAAGCCGGCGGCCCCCCGGTCAAGACCGGCTCGCCGCTGTCCGACGCCATCGCCGGCGTGTTCGCCGCGTCCGGCATCCTGGCCGCCCTGCTGCACCGCCAGCGCACGGGATGCGGCCAGGCGGTGGACATTTCGATGGCCGACTGCCTGTTCTCGTTGATGTTCGACGAACCCTTCGACTGCTACGAGCAGCTGGGCCTGCCCCAGCGTCAAGGCAGCCGCATCATGCGGTTCTCGCCCTTCAACGTCTATCGCTCGCGCGATGGCTGGGTAGTGCTGGGCGCGGCCACCGCCGCCGACTGGACCGCGCTGCTGGGCGCGATGGACCGGCGGGACCTGGCCGACGATACGCGGATGAACGACCTGGGCTGGCGCATCGCCCACAACGCGCAGGTCGACGCCATCGTGTCCGCCTGGACCGAGGCGCGCGCCACCCTGGACATCGTCCAGGCCCTGCACGCGGCCAAGGTTCCGTGCAGCCCGGTGCGCAGCATCGACGAGGTCATGCAATGGCGACAACTGCGCGAGCGCGGCATGGTGGTCCCGGTGCACAACCCCATGACCGGCACCGACATGGCCGCCAGCGCCCCCGGCTTCCCCATCAAGTTCAGCGCCGGCCAGGCCGGCTACGACGCGCCGGCGCCGCTGCCCGGCGCCCACACGCAGGAGATCCTGGAAACGCTGGCCGGGCTGTCGCCCCAGCGCATCGAGGAACTGGCGGCACGCGGGGTTGTACGGTGCGCACCACAAGCGGCCGAGCTACAGCACAAGTCAGGGTAAGCCAGCAAGCTGGCGTAAACGGCGAAGTACGACCTCATGCCTTCCCTGTGGGAAGACCCATTCCAGTCGATCAACAAAGGTCTCGTCCGCCAGGTATCCATCAGTCTCTTCGCGGATGAACTCGCGTACCTCCACAGGAGAGGAAGCAAGCTCCGAAAGTAACTCTTCGCGACCATCCACAACGTTCAGGATGTCCTCCATGTCACGATGCAGGAAGTCGCCTCTCCCGCGACTGTCGAAGGACTCAAACTTTGTTGCGATAAAAAAAGGCGCGCTGATGACGTTAATCGTCTCCCCTGCCGGAAGAGTCATCACCCGTGCCCACTTGACAGCTTCTGCGTACCACCGATTGACCGAGTGCCCAAGGACCTCTTGAGTCGGCATTACGTCCACGATGAGCGCGCCTTTTTTCAACCGGCACATGTGGTCATCGGATTGGGCCTCTTTGAAGCCAGATCCTTTGAGCTTGCGGAGTGACCCGTAGTAGTCATTCAGCGATGTGACCTCGGCCACGAGATCCACGTCTATCGTTTGCCGTACAGAAGGTCGCCCTTGGTCAGTGATCAAGAGGCCCACCGCACAACCGCCGACCAGCATGAACTCGGCGCTGAGAGGGCCTAAAGCATGTGCCACGAGGCTTACGAGCGACAGATTCGGATCATTTGCCATCAAAGGCGTGCCTTGAGTTCGTTGATGGAAATTTCTCTTTCTCGTGCGGCCCCCACGCGCAGCGCATCCACCAACGCAAGCACGTCATAGAAGCCCTCATCCTTCAATGCCACCTTTGGCACCGATGGATGCAGAGGAATCACCTCAAAGCCATAGGTGGTTCCCTCTGGATAAGCCCAAACCGGCACAGGCCCTTCAGTTGCCTCAAAGTGCCTGGCAAGGAGTGGAGCGCCTATCGCAGTCGGCAGTCCTCTGCTCGCACGTCCGATCTCCGCCGGAAAGGCGTACTTCACGCCGTGAATTGCGAACTCCTGCAAAGCGGGCCTTAGTGCTCTGGGCGAACCCGCGGAGCGGCTCAAGAGCCGTGCCGACTCAGCCCGGCTTAAGGCCGCATGAATCGTCGAAAGCGACACCTCAAACTCACTGGCAAGTTGGGCAAGCAGGAAGTTCTGACTCCTGTTTACTGCAATCTTGATGGCAAGCACGAAGTCGAACGGCTTGAGCGCTAGTTGCTTATCCTTGGTCATCTCTCAGGAACATCCCATGCTCGCTCTCAATTTCGCGAAAAAGGAAAAACGTACTATTAACTTGAATTTCCTATATTTTCTGTTTTCGAGAAAAACGAAAACTTCCCGCCATCGTTATAGCTATCGCGCTAAATTAGACTTTTCATAGCTCTAACTCTTCAAAAAATCCTCTTGAGTAAAATTTAAACTACACTCTCCACAAGTATAGGCACTGTTATACTCCAACCTTTCCGGAGAAGAAAGTATGGCTTCGCCTGAGGCAATCCGAAAAAAGAGTCCACGCGCTCCTTCCATCTCGCTGGATGAAGCACTGGACCGCGCCCTCAAGGTCTACGACAAAGAGCGGCTAAACCCTGCCCCACCTGATGTGGTTGCGCAGGACATGGGCTATAAAGACGCCAACAATGGCCGAGCCTTGGCAACGATTGCTTCGGTCCGCTATTACGGCCTGCTGGAGCGCCACAATGATGGGCGGCTCGGAGTGACTAAAGATGTCGAAAGCTACAAGTACGCCCCGAGCGAAGATATGCGTCATGCTTATCTGCGGCGGTTCGTCGCTGCGCCGGCGTTGTTTGCCGAGCTTCTGGACAGATACGCCTCAGGATTGCCCTCGGACGGGAACCTGAGATACGAGCTGATCCAACGGGATTTCCTGCCCGCCACGGCCGAAAACCTGGTTGGCATTGTCAAGAGATCCTTCGACTTTGCGAGGGTCTACGAACAGCCTCAGCATTCAGCGGAACTTGTATCTGAAGTTGATGAAACAGACACGTTGGCCAGCGAGGTGTCTGACATCGCAGCGTCGGCGACTATCGCTACACCTGTACAGGCACTACCACAGCGCCAGTCGCCCTCTCCCAGAGACGAAAACCCGTGGGAGGAACATGATCGCATTCCCGTTCGGCTTTCCGGGGGTAGACGTGCTTGGCTACTCATTCCGCCTCTGTTTCGCGAAGCAGACAAACAGCGCCTGAAAGCTCAAATTGACCTGCTTCTAACGGAAGACGAAGACGAAGCTGGGTTCGACGGAACGTAGACCAAAGCGATCAAGCGCACTTGTCCAGCTTGGCTGGTTTCTGCGTTCCCCGTAAAACGAAAAAGACCTCCCGCCGGGAGGTCTCTTCGTAGCGGCACGGCCCTCGCCTTACTTGCCGGCCCGCTGATAGCGCTCGATGCTGCCGACGATCTCCTGGCGGGCGGCTTCCGGGCCGTCCCAGCCCTTCACCTTGACCCACTTGCCCTTCTCCAGATCCTTGTAGTGCTCGAAGAAATGCTGGATGCGCAGCAGGTACTCGGGCTGCAGGTCTTCCGGCTTCTGCCAGTGGCGGTAGATGGGCAGGACCTTGTCCACGGGCACGGCCAGCAGCTTGGCGTCGCCGCCCGCTTCGTCGTCCATGTTCAGGATGCCGATGGGACGGCAGCGCACGACGGCGCCGACGGTGACCGGATGCGGGGTGATGACCAGCACGTCGACGGGGTCGCCGTCGTCGGACAGGGTCTGCGGCACGTAGCCGTAATTGCACGGGTAGTGCATGGCCGTCATCATGAAGCGATCGACGAACAAGGCTCCGGTTTCCTTGTCGACTTCGTACTTGATCGGATCCGCGTTCATCGGGATCTCAATGATGACGTTGAATTCTTCCGGCGCCTTTTTGCCGGGACCGACTCGATCGAGATTCATAACTGCCTGGAAGGTTGGAAAAAACAGGTGGACCGGCCCGGGGCCGGCACGACATCGAAAAAAACCGCTGCGCTAGAGGCCGGCCGCGCGATCGGGCGCCACGTCCTCTTCGCTCTCGAACTGGGGCCGCGCGGCGGCGGGGGCGAACAGGACGGCTTCGTCGGCCTTCAGGACCGGCAGGCCGATCACCGCCTCGGTGGCCAGGCGCCAGTGCCGCACGGCCTCGACGGCGCGGTCGGTGCGATCGTACAGGCTGGCCAGCAGCGCATGCGTGCGCGGGTCGTCGCGCTCGCTCAGGCTGCGTTCGAGATATCGCTGCGCCGGCCCCCACAGGCGCCCGCACAGGCACAGCGTGCCCAGCGCCTGCAGCAGGTCGGGATCGTTGGGGTGCTGGCGCAGCCAGCTCTCGGCCTTCTCCAGCCGCGGGGGTATCTGTTCGGGGCTGCAACGGGCATAGGCCTGAAGCAGGACGGGACTGAGCTGGGCGTCGAGCGCGGTCTCGAGGATGCGGCGGGTCCGCAGCTCGTCGCCATCGGCCTCGAACACCGCGGCGCCGGCCTGCGCCACTTCCGGCAGGACGCGTTCGTCGTCCTTCAGGTCCTTCCAGATCGCGCGCCGCGTGGCGGCATCGCTGGCCGACCGCAACAGCTCGGCCGCGGCGGTGGCGATCATGCGCGTGGCGGCGGCCGGATGCAGGGCATTGCGCTTGGACAGCGTGCGCGCCAGCTTCAGGACCTCGGCCCAGTGCCCCAGGTCGCGATGGGCGCGCAGGGTGAGCCGCAGCGAATGCATGTGCTTGGGGCCGCCTTCGTGCAGTTGCGACAGCAAGGCCAGCGCTTCCTCTGGCCGCTGCTGGTCCAGCAGCATGTCGGCCTCGACCAGGACGACGGCGGGCTTGAGCCCGGCATCGGCGTCGGCGGCCTCGCGGGCCTGCGCCAGCAGCAGGTCGCGGCGGGCGAACTCCTGCATGGCATGCGCCGCCCGGGCGGCCGACAGGTTGGCCAGGACGCGGCGCGACGGCACGTCGGTCTGTCCGGCCACGCTGCTCATGTCGGCCTCGGCCTTGGCATAGCGGCCTTCCAGAAGGTTGATCCAGCCGCGCTCGAGCAGTTCCTGCTGCTGCGCCAGCGCGCGGCGCGCGCGCCAGCGGCGCACCCGCACGGGCAGGTCCAGGGTCCAGGAGATGGCGCGCAGCGCGGCGTACAGCACCGCGAACAACGCGACCAGGATCAGCGCGGCCAGGCTGGCGGACAGCTCCACCCGGTAGGGCGGCAGCAGCAGCGCGACGTTGCCGGAGTGATAACGCAGCCCGACGGCCAGCCCGACGGCGGCCACCAGCAGCAACAGGGTCCAGAACCAGGTGCGCATGCCTTACCTCTGCGCGCCGGGGACGGCGTTGCGCGGCAGCACCGACCGGACCGCGGCCAGGCTGTCATTGAGATTCGGCAGCTCGATGGAGATGTCGGTCTCGCGGATCTGCCGCAGCAGCGTCTGGGCATTGCGCGTGAGCGGCGCGTTCGCATCGAAATAGGCGGGCAGGGCCTGGCCGACGGCGTCCAGGTCGGCGCGCCAGGCATGCTCCTGCCGGGACAACAGGGCCAGCCGGGCATTGAGCAGCCTGAGCTTGAGATTCTCGCGCACCATGGCGCCCTGCTCGGGGGATACCAGCAGGGCGTCGGGCTTGTCGATGCGGCGGATGCGGATCAGGTCGCGCATGTCGCCCAGGAAACCGTCCCGCAGCGGCCGCCACCACGCGGTGGCGCGCTGCCACCAGGGCGCGTCGCCCGCCGGCGCCTGCGCCGTCTCGGCCGCGGCCGGCGCGGGCTGGCCATCGGCCTCGTGGGCCGGCTGCACGCTGGCCAGCAGCGGCAGGCGGTCGAGCAGGCCGATCAACTGGTCGATCTTGACCACCAGGCCGGACACGTCCACCGACGGCAGTCCGCGCAGCCGCTCGAGGTCCTGCGCGATGGCGCGGCGCACGGCGGTGAACTGGGGCCGGTCGGCGCGCGCCAGCCGGGCGTCGGCCACCTGCAGCGCGGCGATGGAGTTCTGCACGTTGCCGGCCAGTTGCAGCTGCTGGGCGGCGATGGACAGGGCCTGTTCGACCTCGATCAAGGTCCATTCGTCCTCGCCGCGCGACAGTTCCTGATAGAGCTGCTCCAGCGCGGCCTGCTGGCTTTGCGACTCCAGCACCTTGGACTCGAGCACGGCCAGCTTGTCGGTATTGCCCTGGGCGATGGACAGGGCCTGGCGGGCGCGGGCCTGGGCATCGCGGGAGAAGGAGTCGATCTCGTTGAAGCGGCGCGCCGATTCGCGGCCGATGGCATCGACCAGCTGCTGCTGGCGCCACAGCGCGGCAGCCAGCACCACGATCACGATCAGCGCGAAGGCGAGCACCGTTCCGAGCCAGGGGAAGGAGCGGGTGGACGCCCTGCCCTTGGGGGCACGGCCGGCGCGCTCGGTTGCGGAACGGGTATCGTTGGGCGCAGGACCCTGCGCGGATGCGGGAGATGCGTTCTCGGATGCAGTCATGACACCGATTCTATCGCGGCCAGGATGTCCTCATCCCGGGGCGCGCAAGTTTGTAACATTGGCGGGTCGCCGCGAGCGGGCAATGCTTCGGCGATCACCGTTATTAAATGCCGGGCGATCCGTGGATGGGTTGCAACGAGACGACAATCGGCCCACCAGTCCAGCAATCCCAGGGCTGCCAGGTGGCCGCGTACCGCGTCCACGCCCTCGGCGCTGGTCAGCAGCCAGGCGGTGGGCGTGCCCGCGCGGGCCAGTTGGCGCAGGCCCTCGGCCTGGTGCGGCGTCCAGGCCGCGGGAACCCGCCTGTACGCGCGGTGCAGGGTGACGGTGGCGCCGGCCTCGCGCAGGCGGCCGGCCAGCCAGTCGCGGCCGGTGCCCTGTTCGCCCCGGCCGCCGCGCACGATCAGCACCCGGGACGGCAGCGGCGCGGCGGACAGGACGGCCCATAGCGCCTCGGAATCGAAATGCGGGCTGTCGGGCGCGGGCTGAACCAGCCGCGGAGCCTGGCCGAAAGCCGGATGTTCGCGCAGCGCCCGTGCGCTGGCCGGCCCGACCACCGCGGCGGCCGTGGCCTCCGGCCCGGCGCGGCCCCGGACCGCGGCCCCGAGCCATGCGGCCCGGAACCACCCCACGCCGGTGCCGCTCACCACGCACACGCGGACGCGAGTG
>NZ_NINX01000056.1 GCF_002188635.1 Pigmentiphaga sp. NML030171
CCCGCGTGGGCGGCGTCTCGGCGGCGTCCGCCGGCGCGGCGGGGGCCGGTGCGGCGGCCGCCCGCGCCTGCAGGATGTCCTTCTTGCGCAAGGCCAGCACGCCCCGCTGGTAGTCGGAAATGCTGCGCCGGCCCAGGTGGTTGTCTATCATCCAGAGCCGCACGTCATCCATCGAACGGAACGTCGTGTTCTGCACGGTCCGGAATTCGATGCCGTGCTTCCTGCATATGCCGTAGCGGTTGTGCCCATCGACCAGCACGTTGCCCCACAGCACCAGCGCATCGCGGCACCCTTCGGCCAGCAGGCTGCCCTCCAGCGCGGCGTACTCGTCTTCGCTCAGCGGATCGATGTAAGCCCGCAGTTCTTCGTTGATTTCTATGTCCATGCAAACCTTCATCGCGGATCGGCCGGAAGTTTAATCGACGCGATTCCCGGACGCGGCCGGAACCCGTCAGGCGCTTTCGCGCGCGACGATGCGGAAGCCGATCTCGACGATGGATGCCGCCGGCCGCTGTCCGCCGGCGCGGGCCGCGATCATTTCCGCGGCCTTGGCCCCGATCGCGGCCCCGTCCACGTGCACCGAGGTGATGGAAGGCGACATCGACGCGGCGATATCCATGTCGCCGAAACCGACGACGGCCAGTTGTCCGGGCACGTCCACGCCCTGCACCATGGCCTCGGTAAGGACGCCCGCCGCCATCAGGTCGGATGTGCAGAAGACGCCGTCGATGTCCTTGCCGCTGCGCCGCAGCGCGCGCAGGCCCTCGCGTCCCTGCGCATGCGTGGTCGGCGCGGGCAGATAAAGCGCGACGGGCTCGGGCAGGCCCATTGCGAGCGCCGCACGCACGTAGCTCGCGGCGCGCAGGTGCGCCCGCTCGTCATCCCCGCTCAACACCGCCAGACGGGTCTTGCCGGCCTCGAACAGATAACGGCTGACGGCCGCGCCGATCTGCTCGTGCGACACGCTCAACAGCATGTCGATGGGCGTGGCCGTGGTGTCCCAGGTCTCGACGACGGGGATGCCGGAAGCCTGGAGCAGGCGGCGCCCCTGCGGCGAATGCATGACGCCGGTCAGCACGATGCCGTCGGGGCGACGGCCGATGATGGCCCGCAGCAGCGCGTCCTCGCGCGGTACGTCGTAGCCGCTCTGCCCCACCATGAGCTGGTAGCCCCGCGCATCGAGCGACTCCGTCAGGGCCGTCAGCATGCCCGCGAACAAGGACCCCGCGACCGACGGCACCAGCACGGTCACCAGATGGCTGCGCGACAGCCGCAGCGCGCCCGCCATCAGATTCGGCACGTAGCCCAGCGCCGCGATGGCGGCATTGACCTTCTCCAGCGTGGCCGGGGAAACCTGCTGCGGCGTATTGATGGCACGCGATACGGTGATCATCGAGACGCCGGCCGCCTGGGCCACTTCGCGCACGGTCACCCGCGCCCGCTCGGCCGGCTGGTCGGAAACAGAGGCAGGCTTACGAACGGAGGCAGACATCGGCGGCGTGGCGGCGGTACGGGTAGGACATGAGACGAAAGGCTAACCCGGCGCGCCCGCCGATAGCGATCCACGGGACCTGGGTTTCCACCTATGGCGTCTCCACGGCCCGGGATCATACATTCTGCCCACGCGGATGTTAACGTTAACAAGTCATGAACAACGCTGACATCCCGGATTGGTAACGTTAACATTCACAAGAATACGGAGACGACATGAACGCCAAAGCACGCGCATGGATAATCGGGATGGCCCTGGCGGCAGCCTCCGGCGCAGCCCATGCCTGGCCCGACAAGCCGGTGACCATGGTGGTCCCCTTCCCGCCGGGCGGCGCGACGGACTCGGTGGCGCGTGCCGTCGCCAACAAGCTGCAGGAACGGCTCAAGCAATCCTTCGTGGTCGAGAACAAGGCCGGCGCCACCGGCACCATAGGGGCCGCGCAGGTCGCCCGCGCGGTGCCGGACGGCTACACGCTCATGGTCACCTCGCTCGCGCCGCTGGTCGTCGCGGAACACCTGATGAAGGACCTGCCCTATGCTCCGGCCAAGGACTTCACCTACCTTACCGTCGCCGTGCAGGCCCCCAATGTCCTGGTGGTCAGCCCTTCCCTGGCGCCCAAGGTGGGCAACGTCCAGGATGTCCTCTCGCTGCTCCGGTCCCGGCCGGGGGCGGTCAGCTTCGCCACCTCGGGGGCGGGCTCGTCGGACCACCTGACCGCGGAACTGTTCTGGCAGAAAACCGGGACGAAGGGACTGCACGTTCCGTACAAGGGCGGCGCGCCCGCCATCGCCGACCTGCTGGGCAACCAGGTCGACATGTCGTTCCAGAACGTCAACGCCGTACTGCCCCACATCAAGGCCGGCAAGCTCAAGGCCATCGCCGTCACGGGCAACACCCGCTCGCAGGTGCTGCCCGACGTGCCCACCTTCGCCGAAGCGGCGGTGCCCGGCCTGGTGGTCTATTCCTGGCAAGCCGTCGTCGCGCCCAAGGGATTGCCGGCCGACCTGCGCAACCAGATCTCGGCCGCGCTGACCGACGCCATCAAGGATCCCGCCGTCAGCAAGCCTTTCACCGACGTCGGCCTGGAAGTCGTGGCGAACTCGAGCGATGAGTTCACACGCTTCCAACGGCAGGAAAGCGCGCGCTGGAAGGAAGTGATCGAGACCGGAAACATCTCCATCCAATAACGCGACCGCCCCGGAAACGATCATGCCTTCTGCTTTCCCGCCAGCCGGACACACGCCCACCGTCACCCGCATGCGGGTGGTTCCGGTGGCCGGCCGCGACTCCATGCTGCTCAACCTCAGCGGTGCCCATGCGCCCTACTTCACCCGCAACCTGGTCATCCTGACCGACAGCGCCGGCCATACCGGCGTGGGCGAAGTACCGGGCGGCGAGAACATCCGCGCGACGCTGGAAGACGCGCGCGACTTCATCGTCGGCAGCTCCATCGGCCGCTATACCGACACGCTCAACCGGATGCGCAATACCTTCGCTGGCCGCGACGACGCGGGCCGCGGGCACCAGACGTTCGACCTGCGCGTTGCCATCCACGCCGTCACGGCTGTCGAATCGGCGCTGCTCGATCTGCTGGGCCAGCACCTGGAGGTGCCGGTGGCCGCGCTGCTGGGCGAAGGCATACAACGCACGTCGGTGCAGATGCTGGGCTACCTGTTCTACGTGGGCGACCGCGCGCAAACCCCGCTGCCCTACGCCAGCGCTCCGGAGGAAGCGGACGACTGGCTGCGCCTGCGGCACGAAAAGGCGCTGACGCCCGAGGCCATCGTCGGGCTGGCCGAAGCCGCCTATCGGCGCTATGGATTCGAGGACTTCAAGCTCAAGGGCGGAGCGCTGCGCGGCGAGGAAGAGATCGAGGCCATCCACGCCCTGCATGAACGCTTTCCCAGGGCGCGCATCACGCTCGATCCCAATGGCGGCTGGCTGCTGCGCGACGCCATCCGCCTGTGCCGCGACATGCATGGCGTGATGGCCTATGCGGAGGACCCCTGCGGCGCCGAGGGCACGTACTCCGGCCGCGAGACCATGGCCGAGTTCCGGCGGGCAACCGGACTGCCCACGGCCACCAACATGGTCGCCACCGACTGGCGTGAAATGGCACACGCCCTGTCGCTGCAATCCGTCGACATTCCCCTTGCCGATCCGCACTTCTGGACCCTGCAGGGCTCGGTGCGCGTCGCCCAGGCCTGCCAGGCGTTCGGCCTGACCTGGGGCTCGCATTCCAACAATCATTTCGACATCTCGCTGGCGATGTTCACCCACGTGGGAGCGGCCGCGCCGGGCCGGGTCACCGCGCTCGACACGCACTGGATATGGCAGGACGGCCAGAATCTGACGCGCAATCCGCTGCAGATCCGCGGCGGCCGCATCGAACTGCCCCAGGCTCCCGGGCTGGGCATCGAACTCGACATGGACGCGGTCGAGCAGGCGCACCAACTCTACAAACGGCACGGCCTGGGCGCACGCGACGATGCCATGGCCATGCAGTACCTGATACCGGGCTGGAGGTTCGACAACAAGAAACCCTGCCTGGTCCGCTGAAGAAAGCCGCCGGGGCGGCCAATCATTCCGACTTGCACAAGAACACCAAGGAGACAAGCAAGATGAGCACTGCATCGCGACAGGCAGGAAAACTGCTGCCGGCGTTCATCGCCGCGGCCCTTCTGGCTGGCTGTGGCGGGGGCGACGACGGAAGCGCAGGTCCCGTGCCCCCGGGTCCGCCGGGAGCGACGGTTTCGTTCCGAACGGCCGGCCTGGTCCAAGGCCTTCCCCATCTGGAAACCGATTCCGGCGGCAGGCAGACCGTACACGTCACCATCCTGACGCAGACGGGCCTGAAGACGCTGTCCACCGCCCCCAGCACGCCGGAACGTGCGGCGGCGATCAAGGACGGGCTCGTGCCGGGCAATCTCGTGGACTGGCTCGCATCCCCGGCCGGTACCGTCATCGTGCCCGAGGACGGTTCGCCTGCCTTCAACGTGATCCTGTCCAAGGGCTCGTCGTCGGCTGCCCAGTTCAACCTGCAGAAGTACGGCGCGGCGGTCACCCGCAACGACGGCGCCCCGGGGCCCATGGTGGCCGCCGGATGGGTCTACGGCAAGACCGGGTCGACCATCACGGTCGGCGACGGCACGACAGTCACCGCGGACCAGGCGGGCCGGGCGTATGCCAAGCCGATCAAGCGCTACGAGGAAACCTACACCGTCGCTTCCGATGCAAGGGTCTTCAACGTCAACACCGAGGACTACGCCAAAAGCGAGACGTCCACGTTCGGCGCCATCCCCGTCACCGCCGACTACCACTATGGCACCACCTCGCGCCAGGCCGCATATCTGCTGTTCGACGACAACTACTTGAACGCGGATCGCGCCAAGGTCGTGGCGATCTGGTACTTCACCCCGCCCTCCAAATCCGATGGCAAACCCACCTGGGACGTTCCCACGCAAAGCCCCATGCTGGGGGACAAGGGCATCGATCCGGTTTCAGGCCTGCCCTACGTGGCCATCAACGCGACCTCGGTATCCTCCGCGCCCTACAGCCGCAGCACCGAGCCGTTCGAGATGGTGAAGAACACCATGTACTACGTCGGCGACAACGAAGTGGCCTCGTACGTGCTGAAGGCCGACATGGGGACCGCGGACACCTCCGACGACAAGGTCATCAAGATCGACGCGGGCTGGCCCAACAGCGGCTACCAATACTGGAAGAACATGGAGCTGGTGGGGATAGACCCCCGGTCGGTCACCGACCTGTGGCTCACGCATGGCCACGCCGACCACTACGGCACGGCCGTCGAGCAGCTCAAGATGATGGACAACGCCGGCAAGACCATGGACGTCTGGGCGTCGAAAGAGGACGTGGCGGGCGTCAAGAGCGACCTGCAAGGCAACGCGTGGGACATCCCCGGCGCCCTGCCCGAATCGGAAACCGCCCTGCGTGCCCGCACCAACAAGTTCTACGACTACGACCGGTGGTACGACTTCGGCAACGTGAGGATCATGGTGATCTGGTCGCCCGGCCACACGCCGGGGTCCACCAACATGCTCTTTCGCGTGAAGAATCCGGCAGACGGCAAGTTCTACACCTTCGGCTATCACGGCGGGTATGGCTTCAACGGCCTGAACTCCCCGACTGCCGCCAACGGTTGGCGCCGCCTGTCCTTCCAGCACGGCTTCAGCTACCTGCAGAGCACCGTCGAAGTGGATTTCGTGGCGCCGCAGCATACCAATCAGTATCCCATCGTCGAGGTCTACCAGGCGCTCAAGGCCTACAACCGGGATCCGGCCAACGCCGGAAAGCAACTCACGATGATGGAGGCGATGACCTCCAGGGTCTACGATGCGCCGGTCCTGGGCGGCGGCAAGATCACGAGCGAATTCGCCAACCAATTGGAGAAACGTCGCTCGGTGGCCTCGTACCGGGCCAGCGATGAAGCCAACCGCTCGTACAAGAGCATAGAGACCTCGGGCCCCTTCAAGCCTGGCCGGGAAGCGGGCCTGGCCAAC
The DNA here is from genome assembly GCF_002188635.1 of Pigmentiphaga sp. NML030171. Classification (GTDB taxonomy): domain Bacteria; phylum Pseudomonadota; class Gammaproteobacteria; order Burkholderiales; family Burkholderiaceae_B; genus Pigmentiphaga; species Pigmentiphaga daeguensis. Next base: position 6,016 of record NZ_NINX01000056.1, read on the forward strand.
GTCCGGGCGACACTGCTTGACGAAGGGAAAATCATCCAGGGCTTCGTCGGCGCCCAGAACAAGAACCCGTCGATCCCGCTGCTGGCCAATGGCATCGTGATCCCGACGGACAGCTACGTGAACGACCCTGGCGGCTTCTACGTCCAGGTTGCAGTCGACGTGCAGGACAGCACATACAAGGGCTACATCCCCCCAGGATACAAGCAGGCAAGTCCGGGTATGGGCACCGAGATCACCTATGACGGCGGTCCGGTCGAATCGGTGCATGCGGCCACGGGCACCTTCCACCCGCCCGAGTACCTGCGGACCCAGCGCCTGAACAGCCTGGCCGAGGCACAAGCCGTCCTGGCCAGGGTCGCCAAGGGCCGGACAGTCACGCTGTCGCTTACGCCGGCGAGCGAGATCGTCGTGCCGGCCAACGTCGCCGATGCCTTCCGCTAAGGCCGTCGACGGGACAGGGCCACGGCCGCGAGAAACGGCCGTGCCCGCGCGCATGGCCGCGTGGCTGGTCCTGGGCGGATGGCTTGCCGTAGCGGCCGGGGGAGACATTTCCGGCGCGCGGACCGGCGACGATGCCGCGGCGGCATACGAAATGGCACGCCATTACGGTGGCCTGACCGGCGCGGCGCTTGATCGCCAGAAGTCTTTCGACTACATGAGCAAGGCTGCCGAGCTTGGGCACGGCCCTGCGCAGGTCGATCTTGCCTTCATGTACTACAACGGCAACGACCGCGTACCCAAGGATCTTTCCCAGGCGTTCCGCCAGTTCCGCAAGGCGGCGGCGGGCGGATCGGTGATCGCGCAATGCATGCTGGGCGATTTCTATGGGCAGGGACTGGGAGGCGCTCCGCGGGACGACAAGGAAGCATTCAAGTGGCATCGGTTGGCCGCCTCCGGGAATGACCGCTGCTCCCCCAAGTCCCAGTACGCCCTGTACCAGGCCTATGCGGCGGGCCGGGGAGTCGCCAGGGATACGCGTACAGCGGTCGCCTGGCTGGAACGCGCGGCCCAGGCGGGCAACCCGGTGGCCCAGGCCAGGCTGGGACGGGCCTACCTCGAAGGTGACCTCGTTCCCATCGACCTTGAACAGGGCAAGGCATGGCTGAAGAAATCACGCGAAGGCGTCGCCCCTCACGATGATGAAGAGGAAGGCGCTCACGACCATTAGGGCCTGTTCACGCCAGATTGGCGCCCGCCGGAACGGTCGGCATGCGATTGACCTCCACGGTGACGTGGACCAGTTCCTCGTGGATGGCCAAGGCTTCCCGGAAATAGGAAGGCGTGGCCGGCGTATCGGTCACGATACCCAGGATGCAGGCATACTTGCCCTTGCCGACCCGCCAGACGTGGAGATCCGTGATCGTCGCCTTGAACGGGCAGGCCGCGACCACCTCGCGGATCTCGGCCACGACGGGCGCATCCATTTCCGCATCGAGCAGGACTTTTCCCGAGGCCCGCAGCAGGCCGTACGCCCAGACGGCGACCAGGCCGGCGCCGACGATGCCCATGACCGGATCCAGCCAGGCCGCCCCCCATAGCTTGCCGCCGAACAGCGCGATGATGGCCAGCACCGACGTGGCGGCATCGGCCACGACGTGCAGGTAGGCCGAACGCAGGTTCAGGTCGCTGCCGTGCTCGTGGTCGTGGTCATGCCCATGATGATGGTCATGTCCGTGGCCGTGATCGTGTCCGTGATGCCCGTCCTTCAACAGCCACGCGCAGGCGAGATTGACGAGCAGGCCGACGGCCGCGATGGCGATGGCTTGATCGTAGTGGATCGTCGCGGGGGACATCAGCCGCTGGACGGATTCGTAGAGCATCAGCGCGGCCACGCCGGCCAGGAACAGCGCGCTCGTATAACCGCCCAGCACTTCGATCTTCCAGGTCCCGAACGCAAAGCGTCCGTCGTTCGCGTAGCGCCGTGCCGCGCCGTAGGCCAGCACCGCCAGGCCCAGCGCCAGGGCGTGGGAACTCATGTGCCACCCGTCGGCCAGCAACGCCATCGAATTGAACATGTAGCCGCCCACGATCTCGGCGACCATCATCGCCGCCGTGAGCAGCACCGCCCGGCGGGTGTTGCGTTCGGCCAGGGGATTGCCTTCGTCGAAGACGTGACTGTGGGTCCAATCCTGGGAAATGAGGGATGTCGACATGATGCGGCCCGTTCCGGTGTATCGTGTATATACTATACCCCAGTATAGTTCCAATGAAAGGCGACGGCCATCCATGGCACACACCCTCCACAACCAGAAGCAGCTCCTGACGCGCGTGCGCCGGATCAAGGGACAGGCCGCGGCCCTGGAGACCGCCCTCACCCAGGAAGCCGGCTGCGTGGCGATCCTGCAGCAGATCGCCGCGATACGTGGCGCGGTGAACGGGCTGATGGCCGAGGTGCTGGAAGGGCACATCCGCGAACACCTGGGCCGTGCCGACGTACCCGCCGACGTCCGCGCGGCCGACCTGGAAGAAGTCGTGGCCGCCGTGCGGTCCTACATGAAGTGACGCCTGGACACGCGCCATGATCAAGCGGATGAAGCAGTGGGCCCGGCGCATCAAGCAGGACGTCGTCGCGGTCTGGCTGGCGGCCCGGGATCCTCGCACCCCCTGAATGGCCAAGGTGCTCGCCCTGCTGGTGGCCGCCTATGCGGTCTCCCCCATCGACCTCATTCCCGACTTCATCCCCGTGCTGGGATACCTGGACGACCTCATCATCGTTCCGCTCGGCATCCTGCTGGTGGTGCGCCTCATCCCCGCCGGCCTGATGGCCGAATTCAGGCGGTCGGCCGCGGACATGTCGAGCCGGCCGGTCAGCCGGGTGGCCGCGGCCGTGTTCATCGCGGTTTGGATACTCGCCGCGGCGCTACTCCTGTTAGTCTTCTTCCAGAAGGCGGCATCCGCCTGACTCGACAAGGAGACCCGGTGGGCAATACGTTCGACATCGACGCGTACCTGGCACGGCTCGGATACCAGGGCTCCACGGCCCCTTCCCTCGCGACGCTGGACGCGCTGACCAGCGCCCACTCGCAATCCATTCCGTTCGAGAACCTGGACGTGCTGCTGCGCCGGCCCATCCACCTCGAACCCCAGCGCCTGTACGACAAGCTCGTCACCGCGCGCCGCGGCGGCTATTGCTTCGAGCTGAACGGCCTGTTCCTGGAACTGCTCGCGCAGTTGGGCTTTGCCGCGCGCCCCCTGGCGGCGCGAGTGCGCCTGGGCACGACCGATCGCAGCATCATGGTTCAACGCACGCACCTGACGCTGGCGGTGACCCTGGACGGGCAGGACTGGATCACCGATGTCGGCGTCGGCGCGACCTCGCTCACGCGCGCCCTGCGCCTGGAGGATGGCCTGATCCAGGCCACGTCCCACGACGAGCGGCGCCTGGTGCGCGAGGACGGCAGGTGGTACCACCAGGTGCAGCATGCCGGCCAGTGGGTCGACGTCTACGAGTTCACCGGCGAGGACATGCCCATGGTCGACCGCGAGGTGGCGAACTGGTACACCAGCACGCATCCCGCTTCGCACTTCCTGCAAGGACTCACAGCGGCGCGTGTACTGCCCAAGGGTCGCCGGGTGACCTTGTCCGGCAAGGTCCTGAAATTCCGCGCGGCCGACGGCCATGCCCGGGAACAGGAACTGGACGGCCCGCAGGCGCTCCAGGCGGCGCTGCGTGAACATTTCGGGATCGATCTGCCCATCGACGCGCTGCGGACGATCCCGCTGGAAGTCACCCCGCCTTCGCCTCGAACGGATTGAAAACCTCCACCCCAAAGGGAGCGAAATCGCCGGCGTTGCGTGTCACCACTACCAGTTGGTGCTGCTGCGCGGTGGCAGCAATCATCGCATCCTCATACAGCGTGTCGGAGCGCCGGTGCATCAGTCGCGCCCAGCGCCTGAAGGTTTCCGCATCCATGGGCAGGACGTTGTACGAGGCAGCCACCAGATCGGCCCAGCGAGCGATTTCGTCGGCCTTGTCCGGATCCTGGTCGCGCGTCAGTTCGATGCCGGCCTCAATCTCTCCCAACGTGACCGCAGACAGATAAAGGTCGCCATCGGCAATGGACCGGAGCCAGGCGACGACGGCGCCATGCGGGCGCGGCCGTCGCAATTCGGAAATGACGTTAGTGTCCAGCAGATACATGCGGCGCGCTCAGCGAATAGGCGCAATGCGTCGGCGCCGTGCCGCCCCACGTGGCGGCACGAGGCACTCCGTACGTGCGGTATCCGAAAGCAGCAGTTCCTTCAACGACGGCTTGGCCGCTGCACGCAGGCGTTTCCATTCGGCGGCGGGGACGAGCACCGCGGCTTCGGCTCCACGCTTGGTCACCATCTGCGGTCCCTCCGAGAGACACGCCTCAAGAAACTCGCTGAAGCGCGCCTTTGCGTCCTGTATGGCCCAGCTTTTCATGATGCAGCACCCCATAAAAGACTAGTCATCTGACTAGTTTACAACTTGACTCCATCTCCTACAATCGATCCGTGGCAATCTGTCTCATACTCGCTGGTAGTCGACAGCCCTCACTACAATGCCATATTTGACAGGGACAGCACTCCGCTTTCCAGTAGAACCTGGTCAAAGTTGTCCATTGCTCTCATCCAGCGCCTCACGAACTTATTGATTTTTAATGAAAGAATCGGATACCAGCGCACACACCCCCATGATGCAGCAGTATCTCCGCCTGAAGGCCGAAGCCGGCCCTCTGCTGCTGTTCTACCGCATGGGCGATTTCTACGAGCTGTTCTACGACGACGCGGAAAAGGCCTCGCGTCTGTTGAACCTGACGCTCACCACCCGCGGCGCCTCCAATGGCGTGCCCATACGGATGGCGGGCGTGCCATTCCATGCCGTCGAACAATACCTGGGCAGGCTGGTCAAGCTGGGCGAATCGGTCGCGATCTGCGAGCAGATCGGCGATCCCGCCACGTCCAAGGGACCGGTGGAACGCCGGATCGTCCGCATCGTGACGCCCGGCACGCTGACCGACGAGGCCCTGCTTCCGGCCAAGGCCGACCGCGCCGTCGCCGCGGTCCAGCCGGGCAACGGCAAGACCGGCCGCGTGGGCATCGCCTGGCTGAACCTGGCCAGCGGTGAATTCCGATTGACCGAATGCGCGCCCACCCTGCTGGCGAGCGAGCTGCACCGCATCGCGCCGGCGGAAGTGATCCTGGCAGAAGGCCAGCCGCTGCCGGTCGATTTCAGCGCCCCCATCAGCCCGGTTCCGGTCTGGCACTTCGAAACCAGCGGTGCCCGCCAGCAATTGCTGAACCACTTCGGCACGGACTCGCTGGCCGGATTCGACGTCGAGGACATGCCCGAGGCGATCTGCGCGGCCGGCGCGCTGTTGCGCTATGTCTCGAACACGCAGTCCCAGGCGCTGGCGCACGTGCAGCAGCTGACCGCCGATCGCGCCAGCCAGTACGTGCTGCTCGATCCCGTCACCCGCCGCAACCTGGAGTTGACCGAAACCCTGCGCGGCGAAGAGTCCCCCACGCTGTTCTCGGTGCTGGACCACTGCCAGACGCCCATGGGCAGCCGGCTGCTGCGCCGCTGGCTGCACCACCCGCTGCGCGACAACGCCCCTGCGGCGGCCCGCCTGCGCGCCATCGAGACCTTGCTCGATGGCGGCGATCCGCGCCTGCTGCAGGACGCGCTGGCGCCGCTTCCCGATGTGGAGCGCATCTCCGCGCGGGTGGCCCTGCGCTCGGTGCGGCCGCGGGAGCTGGCCAGCCTGCGCGATGCGCTGGCGCTGCTGCCTGGGCTGCACGCCATGGTACTGCGCCTGGCCGGCGAAGGCTCGATGCTGTCGGCCGATCCCCAGGCGCGGCTGCCCGAACTGGCAGCCCAGCTCGCGCCCGATCCCGCCATCGGCGAGCTGCTGGCGCGCGCCATCGCCGCCGAACCGGGCGTCAATGTGCGCGACGGCGGCGTGCTCGCCGCAGGCTTCGATGCCGAGCTCGACGAACTGCGCGCGCTGGAATCGCACAGCGGCGACTTCCTGGTGCAATTGGAGAAACGCGAGCGGGAACGCACGGGCATCGCCAACCTGCGCGTGGAGTTCAACCGGGTGCACGGTTTTTTCATCGAGGTCACGCGCGGCCAGACCGACAAGGTCCCCGACGACTACCGCCGCCGCCAGACGCTCAAGAACGCCGAACGCTACATCACTCCCGAACTCAAGACCTGGGAAGACAAGATCCTGTCCGCCCAGGACCGCGCGCTGGCGCGCGAGAAATGGCTGTACGAGCAATTGCTGGACACGCTGGCGCCGCACGTGCGCGCGCTGACGCGAACGGCCGCGGCGCTGGCCGAGATCGACGTGCTGGCCGCCCTCGCCTTCCATGCCCGCAACAACGACTGGGTCGCGCCCGAGCTGCTGGATACGGCCGAGATCCATATCGAACAGGGCCGCCATCCGGTCGTGGAACGGGTCATCGAGCGCTTCACGCCCAACGATTGCCGGCTGGCGCAGACCCGGCGCATGCTGCTGATCACCGGTCCCAACATGGGCGGTAAATCGACCTACATGCGGCAGACCGCGCTAATCGTGCTGCTGGCGCGCATCGGCAGCTTCGTGCCGGCGCGGGCTGCGCGCATCGGCCGCATCGATCGCATCTTCACCCGCATCGGCGCCGCCGACGACCTGGCGGGCGGACGCTCCACCTTCATGATGGAGATGATCGAGGCCGCCGCCATCCTGGCATCCAGCACGTCCGACAGCCTGGTGCTGATGGACGAGATCGGCCGCGGCACCTCGACCTACGACGGCCTTGCGCTGGCCTGGGCGATCGCCTTCCAGCTCGTATCGCAGAATCGCGCGCTGACCCTGTTCGCCACGCACTATTTCGAACTGACGCGCCTGCCCTCGGTACGCCCCGAGGTCGCCAACGTCCACCTGGCCGCGGCGGAGTCGCACAAGGGAATCGTGTTCCTGCACGAGGTGCGCGAAGGCCCCGCCAGCCGCAGCTACGGTATCCAGGTCGCGCAGCGCGCGGGCATTCCCGCCGCGGTCGTGCGCATGGCGCGGCGCGAGCTGGAGAAGCTGGAGACGCAGGGAGCCCAGGTCCCGCAGATGGCGCTGTTCGCGCCGCCGCAAGACGAGGCGGCCCAGGCGCAGGAAATGGAGCAGGCACGGGATCACGCCATGGAGGCCGTGCGGGACGCACTCGATGGCATCGACCCGGACCGCCTCAGCCCGCGCGAGGCGCTGGATGAACTCTACCGGCTCAAGAGCCTGGCCCAGCCGCAATGACCGCCACGCCGCCACGCCCGCTTTCCTGGCCCCGCCTTCTGCTGGCGGCGGCACTGGCGTGCGCGTCCATGGCGCCGGCGGCGGCCGCCACCAACGCCGAATCGGGCTATGCGGCCCGCCATGGTTTTGCCTTCGCCCTGCTGGGCGGGGTGCCCGCGCATGACGGCGAGGAAGCGGCCGTTGCCCAGACGCTGGCGCAGTTCGGCACCGAGACCGACCTGGCCATCCATACCGGCAACATCAAGGGCCGCGACGAGCGCTGCGACGACAAGACCTATGCCCGCCGGCACGCGCTGCTGGACGGCAGTCCCGTCCCGCTGGTGCTGGTTCCGGGCGAAAACGACTGGGCCGAGTGCGACCGCCCCGCCGCCGGGCAGTTCGGGCCCGTCGAACGCCTGAACCGGCTGCGCGAGCTGTTCTTCGATCCGGACGATTCGCTGGGCATGCTCAAGCTGGACCTGCAGCGCCAGAGCGAGACCGCCCGCTTCCGCGGCTATCCCGAGAACGCGCGCTGGGAATACGGAGACGTACTGTTCGTCACGCTGAACATCCCGGGCAACCAGAACAATTACCGCACGGGAGCCGGGCGCAACGGCGAATACGAGGAAAGGATCCAGGCCGATGCCTCGTGGCTGCGGCAGGCCTTCGCCGCCGCCACGCGGCTCAAGGCGCGCGGCCTGGTCCTGGCCTTTTCCGCCGACCCGCATTTCGAGGGCCGGCACACCGTGGCCGGCGGCGTGGATCCCTACGCCACGCTCAAGACCGACCTGGCCCGGCTGGCCTCCAAATATGCCGGCCAGGTCCTGGTCGTGCACGGCGGCGGCACGTCGCCCGACCGGCATCGGCCCGGCCATGCCCTGGCGGATCACCCGGTCAAGTTCAACGGCAAGACCCTGCAGAACGTCGCGCGCGTCGCGATGCCGGCCGCCCCCGGGCCCGCTCATTGGCTCAAGGTGAGCGTGGAGCCGGGCAACCGGGATGTCTTCCGGATAGAAAACGCCAACACGGTGCTGCGCCCCCCGCAGCCCCGCTAACGCCGGACGCGGCGGCTCAATGCAGGGTGCCGGGATTGCGGCGGGCCTCGATCAGCGCGTCCAGGACATCGTCGCTCTCGTCCTCGCTGTCGGCGTACCCTTGCTCGATCTCCTCCTGGTCGGCCGGGCGGACCTCCAGCAGCTTGATCCGTACGCGCAGCGCCATGCCCGCGTAGGGATGGTTGGCGTCGAGCACCACCTTGTCGTCGGTCAGGTCCGTGACGGAGAAGATCAGCGCGTTCTCGTCGCCCTCGCCGTCGTCGGGCTCGACCTCGGTTTCCTCGTCGTCCCCGGTATCGCCAGGCACGCCTTCGAACTGCATGCCCACCTCGATCGGCTCCGGAAAGCGCGAACGCGGTTCGACCCGCAGCAGTTCCGGGTCGTAGTCGCCGAACGCGTCGCTCGGCTCGAGGTGGAAAGTCTGCTCGAAACCGGCGGTCTTGCCCTCCAGGCCGTCGTCCAGGCGGGGCAGCAGGCTGTCGAGCCCGCGATAGAGGAAGCTCACGGGGCCACCGCTGTCATCGAGCGCTTCCCCGTCCGTGCTCATGATCCAGAACTCGACCGTGACGACGGTATTCTCGCCGACGGCCAGGGACGGATCGCTGTTGGAAGCGGTCATAATCTTGGTTTCCCGTATACGTTGGATGGCCTTTCATTCTACAGGCTGGCCCCGCCCCTCCCGGACGCAAAGCATTCCCATGACACCCGACCTTCCCACCCGCCTCCTGGGCGGCCTCTCGCCATCCCGGTTCATGCAGCGCCACTGGCAGCGCAAGCCGCTGTTGATACGCGGCGCCTTCGAGAATTTCCGGCCGCCGCTCTCCATCGCCCAGGTCAAGCGGCTGGCCCGCCGCGACGACGTCGAATCCCGGCTGGTGTGGCGCGAGCAAGGCGCGTGGCAGATGGAGCACGGCCCGTTCGGGCGGCTGCCCTCCGCGCGCGAACCGGAATGGACGCTGCTGGTCCAGGGCGTGAACCTGCACGACGACGCGGCGGCCAACCTGATGGCGCAGTTCCGCTTCATTCCCGATGCGCGGCTGGACGACGTGATGATCAGCGTCGCCACCGACCGCGGCGGCGTCGGTCCGCACTTCGACAGCTACGACGTGTTCCTGCTGCAGGCCAGCGGACGCCGGCGCTGGCGCATCGGCCGCCAGCGCGACCTGGAGCTGGATCCGGACGCGCCGCTCAAGGTGCTGCGCCGTTTCGAGCCCACCGAGGAGTTCGTGCTGGAAGCGGGCGACATGCTGTACCTGCCGCCCGCCTACGCCCACGACGGCATCGCCGAAGGCGACGACTGCATGACGATTTCCATCGGTTTCCGCTCGCCGTCGCTGGCCGAACTGGCGCGCGGCATGCTGGAGTTCGCGTCCGAATCTCTGACCGAGCGCCTGCCGTCGGCGCTGCGGGGTCACTACAAGGACGCCGGCCAGCCCGCGGCAAGGCAGCCCGCGGCCCTGCCCGAGGCCATGGTCGAGGCCGCGCTGGCCGCCGTATCGGCGGTGAAGTTCGACGCCGCGCTGGCCGCACGCTACCTGGGCCGCTGGTTGACCGAGCCCAAGCCGGAGGTCGTGTTCGATGCTCCCGACCCCGCGACGCTGCCCGACCTGGAAGCGGACTGGCCGTCATCGGGCGAGCTGGTGCTGGATCGCCGCACGCTGATGATCCACCGGGGACGGATGCTGTTCATCAACGGCGAAAAGGCCGAGGTCGATGCGACCCCGGCCCTTCGTGGACTGGCGGACCTGCGCCGCCTGGCGTGCGTCTCGGCGAAGCCGGACGACGGCGAACGCGCGGCCCTGCAGGAGTGGCTGGAAGCGGGTTGGCTTCGCTACGACTCCTGAAGCCAGGGCCCGCCAATCTTGCCTACTTGCGCGCGGCCAGCGCGACGTTGATGCATTCCTCGTCCAGGTTGCCGCCCGGCGCGCCGCCGACGCCGATCGCGCCGATGGTGTCGTTGCCGACCTTGATGGGCACGCCGCCCGCCAGGATCAGGAAGTCGTTGATCGCCACCAGTTGGCGCGCGCCGGGGTTGTTCTCGATGGCATTGGCCAGCGCCGAGGTGGGAGCGCGCATCGTCAGCGAGGTATAGGCCTTGCGGCGCGAGGCATCGGCGGTGTGCGGGCCGGACAGGTCGGACCGCAGCATGGCCAGCACGTTGCCGCCGCGATCGACCACGGTGGCGGCGACCTGGTAGTTCTTGGCCGCGCAGGCTTGCACGGCGGCCTGGGCCAGCTCGGTGGCCTGGGACAGCGTCAGCGACGCGGGCGTTTGCGCGTAGGCGCTGGAACCGGCGCAGGCCGCCAGGACGAACAGGGTCTTGAGCAGACGGGACATCGTTTTTTCCTCCTGTGGAATCGACACCCGCAGTGTGCCGGCGCGCAGGCCGGCCGCCCATCGTGCCCGCTACGCACCGGCATCCGTAGCCCTACGGATGCCCTCCCGGTCCCGGCTCCTGGCTGGCCTGCGCCAGGCGGGCGAACTCGACCACCGACGTACTGCCTATCTTCTCGGAGATATGGGCGCGATGGGTCTCCACCGTGCGCGGAGACAGCTCCAGCGCCGCGGCGATCTCCTTGGTGGCATAGCCCTGCGCCACCAGCGCCAGGACCTGGCGCTCGCGCTCGGTCAGGCGCGCGAGCAAGGCGCGCTGCTCGTCCTGCTCGCGATAGCGGGCCAGCGCGGCAAAGGCGGCGTTGATCGCCTCCATCAGCACGTGCTCGTCCACCGGCTTGCTCAGGAAATCCTCCGCCCCCGCCTTGAAGGCTCGCCGGCATGCCTGCATGTCGCCATGGCCGGTCAGCAGGACGATGGGCCAGCCGCAACCCGACTCCTGGAGCTTCTGCTGCAGTTGCAGGCCCGTGATGGCCGGCATGCGCAAGTCCAGCACGATGCAGCCCGGCTCCAGCTCCGGCTGGCGGGACAAGAAATCCAGCGGATGGGCGAAGGTCTCCACGCGCAGGCCATACGTGGACAGCAACAGCGCCACCGCGTCGCGCACGGCGCGGTCGTCGTCGACCAGATAGACGGGGGGTTGGGAGGTCACGCCGTGGGCTCCTGTGGGGTTCGCCGGTCCCTGGCCAGCGGCAGCAGCACGGTGAACCGGGCACCGCCCTGGGGCCGGTTGGCCGCCGAGATGCTGCCGTCGAAATGGTGGACGATGCTCTCGCAAATGGCCAGGCCCAGCCCCATGCCGTCCGCCTTGTCGGAACGGAAGGGCTCGAAGACGTGCGGCAGCATGTCCGGCGCCACGCCCGGGCCGTCGTCGCTGACCACGATGCGGGCCATGCCCTCGCTCTCGTCGAGGCTCAGCACGATGCGCCGCCTTTCCAGCGGAACCACGGCCAGCGCATCGGCGGCGTTGCGGATCAGGTTGTACATGACCTGCCCCGCCTGCACCCGGTCCACCCACGCGACGGGCGCCGGCTGGGTCGCCTGCGTTTCAAGCCGCACGCCGCGGGCCGACAGGTCCGCTCCCATCAGCGCCACCATGTCGGCCGCCACCTCGCCCAGGTCGCAAGCCTGCGCCGCCGGCGGGTGGGCGCCGACGTAAGCGCGCATGCGGGCCAGGATGTCCGCGGCCCGGCGGGCCTGCTGCACGTTGGCTTCCAGCACGCGGCGCATGGCGTCCGGCTCCGTACCGGGCAGGCCGGCAAGGCGCAGCGCGGCCTGGCTCTGGCTGAGCAGCGCGGTCAGCGGCTGGTTCAGCTCGTGCGCGATTCCCGAGGCCATTTCTCCCATCGCATTGACCCTCGCCGCGTGCGCCAGGGTGGCTTCCTGCTTGCTCAGCCGACCGGCCTGGCGGGCCCGCTCGGCATCGCCCCGTGCCTGCACGGCACGGAGCCGCTGCACGGCCAGCAAGGCCGCCAGCGCCAGCAGCGCCAGGGACACCAGGACCAACAGGGCCAGCGGCCGGCCCAGTGCCAGGTCGCCCCACCCCGGATGGCGGGACAGCCGCAGCATGATGGGCTGGCCGGCGTTTTCCAGCATGCGTACCGCCGCCATGGCGGGCGGATGCAGCCCCTTCCGTGGCGGGGCCGCGCCATGGTCGATCCCGGCCGCCGCCCCGTCCAGGCGCAGGGCCAGCCGCGTCCCCATGGGCAATTCATCGGCCGCGACCAGCTCGGCCAGGTCTACGGTCAGCACCAGCGCCAGTTGACCCGCCGCGGGGGGCAATCGCTTGACCAGCAGATAGCGGGGCTGGCCCGGCTCCGGCACCGTGCTGACCGGCCGCCCCGGCTGGGCCGCGGCGATCACCGCGCCCAGGCGTTGCGGCTCCAGGGGCGGGAGGCCCGACCGGCGGCTGGACACCAGCGTGCGCCAGCCAGCCTGGGACGACGGTTGTTCCCAACCGATCAGGTCCACTCCTTCGATGCGTGGATAGAAAGCGCGGATGGCGCCCGCCACCTGCCTGATCTCCTCGAGCAGGATACGGTCCGATCGCTGCGCCAGCGCCGCCATGCTGGTCAGGTGGGCGTCGTGCTGCGCGATACGCTGCGACACGAGCCCGGCCACGGCGTCGGCCGCGCCGTCCAGGTCCGCGCGCAACCGGTCCAGCGCCTGGCGATACAGCACGACGGCTCCGGCCAGCACCAGCACCAGCCAGGCCCCCGCCAGGACCACGGCCATCGCGGATTGACGTTTCATCATGGGTGCAGATAGTACTTGCAGGCGCCCCGCCACGCTCGCCTCCCGCTCGGAATCCCCATGCCGGCAGGCATATCGGAGACTGGCGATCTATAATTCGATCCATGGCGATATTCTTCGCCCATTCAGTCTTCCGCCATGGATCTCGACGCCACCATCAAGGCGCTGGCGCATCCGGTGCGACGCGACATTCTGCAGTGGCTCAAGGAGCCCGAACGCCATTTCGCGGGGCAGGAACACCCGCTCGAAGTCGGCGTCTGCGCCGGAATGTTCGAACGTTGCGGCCTGTCCCAGTCGACCGTTTCCGCCCACCTGGCCACCCTGCAGCGCGCCGGTCTCGTCACGACCCGGCGCATCGGGCAATGGGTGTTCTACAAGCGCAATGAAGAAGCCATCGCCACGCTGCTCGATCAGTTGCGCAAGCTCTGACTGCGCGGGAAATTCCCGGCGCGGCGGGTCGAAATGTTGCGTCAAAAACCACAAACCGAAACCCTTGCGCACATTATTGACCAATCGGATACACAAATTGCTTACGCAAATCTTACTTCCAGCTTCCACCATGGAAAATACCTAGAGACGCTGATAGAATTTACCCGTGCTCGAATAACGGCAGACACAGCAGCCCTTGTTTGGGTAATAACGGGAAATAGCGCTATTTCTGGTTTGTGTATTACGACTGACACCTCAAAGGAAAAGAGATCATGAAGAAGACCCTGCTCCTGGCCTCGCTGCTGGCAATCGCTCTGTCGGCTTGCGGCAAGAAGGAAGAAACCGCTCCGGCCCCCGCCGAGTCGACCCCTCCCGCCGCCACCACCCCGGCTGAGCCCGCCCCCGCCCCGGCCGAACCCGCTGCTCCGGCTCCCGCCGAGCCCGCCGCTCCGGCCGACCAGGCTCCTGCCGCCCCGGCTCCCGCCCAGCAGCAGTAAGTCGAATGCGGAAACCCGGCCGGCCCCGCCGGCTCCGGGTTCCTGCCAATCGACGGCCGCATGCGCGGCCAAGAAAAAGCCCGCAGTTATAAACTGCGGGCTTTTCTCATTGACTCAGCGTCACCCAATCGAACCCGGTGTCCTGGTCCGCCACGCCGATCTCCTGGGGCTGCCAACCCAATATCGGCGCAAGCGCCGAGCGCGCCAGTTCCGGCACATTGTTTTTCTTGCTCAGATGCGCCGCGTGCAGGAACTTCAGGCGCGACCGGTCCATCACGCGCAGGATCTCGGCCGCCGCCGCATTCGACAGGTGGCCGTAGCGGCCGGCTATCCGGTATTTCAGCGAAACGGGGTAATCGCTGCGCGCCAGCATGTCCGGGCAATGATTGCATTCCAGCACCAATGCATCGCAGCCGGACAGCGTCCGGTGAACGTGCGGCGTGCCCTCGCCCAGGTCCGTCAGCACGCCCAGCCGCCACTGGCCGTCGTCCAGCACATACTGCACCGGCTCGCGGGCGTCGTGGGGCACCGGAAACGGCTGCACGTGCAAGCCGCCGATGGCAAAGGCGGTGTGGCTGTCGCAGCAGACGGCGGTCATGCCTTCGGGGATGCGGGCGGCAACGGCCGCACGCGTGCCCGTGGTCAGATGCACCGGAATGCCATGGCGGCGGGCCAGGCGGAACACGCCGCCGATGTGGTCGCCATGCTCGTGCGTCACCAGGATGCCGTTCAGGGATGAAGGCTCGATGCCACGGCCGAGCAGGCGCCTTTCGACCTCCCTCAACCCGAACCCGCAATCGATCATGACGCGGGTCACCGACAGCCCTTCCCTGGCCTCGACGACGAGGGCATTGCCCTCGCTGCCGCTGCCAAGACTCGTATAGCGCATGAAGCCCACCTAGGAAATCCACCCCCGGGCGGCCTGCGACCGCTCCCCCTCCAGGGGGCGGCGCTGGCGGACCGGCAAAGCCGGATCCGCGGCGCCCTGGATCAGACGGGACTCATGGCCGACCCCAACCATTACTTCAGCTGGTTGGACAGGACGTTCAGGATACGCCGGCCGGTGGCGGTGTTCTCGGGCGCCCCCTGCGCGTTCAGCACGGTGACCTGGGTACGGTCATTGGAGGTGACCAGTTTCACGCGGTACTGCGGACGGGTCTCGGGCTTGTCGCTGCCGCGTCCGAACAGGCGGCCGAAGAAGCCCGGCTTGCTGTCGGTGCTGGCCGCGTCGGTATCGACGTAGCGGACGTAGTAGACACCCTCGGCGCGGTTGCGGTCCTCGACGGTGAAGCCGCCACGGTCCAGGGCCAGGCCCACGCGGCGCCAGGCACGATCGAACGGCTCGGCGATCTGCAGGGCACCGGTGTCGCCCGAGCCGGTCACCAGTTGCGGCGCCGCGCCGGTGGCCACGGGCGCCGCATTGGTCACGGCCGCCTTGGCACGGTCGAAATCGGCGCCCAGGCGGACCATCAGGCGGCTCAGCATTTCTGCTTCCAGGCCCGGGTCGTTGGGACGCGAGGTCCAGGTGGTCTGGCTCTTCTCCGCGCCGGTCAGCACCTCGACCGCGCCGCGATGGCTGATGTAGATCTCGGTGCTGTTGCCCACGCGCTCGAGGCGGGTGCGGAACATGTCGCGTTCGCCGGTGGACCACAGCGAATCGAAGACCTTGCCGATGGTGTTGCGGATGAAGTCCTGCGGGATCTTCGCCCTGTTCTCGGCCCAATCGGTTTCCATCACGCCGGCCTGGGGCAGGTCTTCGCGCATCAGGAAGCCCAGGTCCTGCCAGAACTGGCGCACGACCGGATAGAGCTGCTCGGGCGAGCGATCGACGACCACCAGCCAGCGCTGGTCGCCATCGCGTTCCACGCGCATGTCCGAACGCTCGGGCAGCACGTTGCTGGCGGCCGGCTGCCGGGTTTCAGGCTGGGCCGTGGAGTAGCTGGAGAAGGTCGTGGTCGAGGGCGCCGGCGGCGTCGACCCGGAAGAGGTCTGGGAGGGGATCTGGAACCGGTTGTCGGTGGGAAGCTGCGTCAGGTCGGGAGGCACTTCCAGCTTGGCCGAGGGCGGCTTGGATGCGCTCTTGTAGTCGATGGACTCTTCCTTGCCCAGCAACTGGTTGACGCTGCTGCAACCCGCGAACAGCACGGACAGGGAAATCAGCGCCGGCAGGACCGCCACGCGCGGCAAACTCGTACGAACTGCATTCATTGATGGGTAACTCCTGAAGCCACCGCCGGCCCATGCGGGGTCCGGCGGGTCATGTCGGGGCGAAACATGGGGGGCGTGTGGGGTTCAGATCTCGACACCGGCCGCCTTGAGCGCCTCGCGCACCGCAGCGTGGTGCTGCGCGCCGAGTTCGGTCATGGGCAGGCGATATCCCAGCGCCGTGCGTCCCATCCGGGCCAGGGCCCACTTGACGGGAATGGGATTGGGTTCGAGGAAGAGGTTGCGGTTCAGCAGCGCCAGGCGCTGATTGATCCGGGCGGCCAGGCGGGCATCGCCGGCCAAGGCCGCCACGCAAAGCTCATGCATCAGGCGCGGCGTGACGTTCGCGGTGACCGAGATGTTGCCCCGGGCCCCCAGCAGCATCAGCGCCGCCGCCGTGGGATCGTCGCCGCTGTAGATCGCGAAACCCTCGGGTACCTGGCCAAGCAGCAACGCGCCCCGGCCGATATCGCCCGTGGCGTCCTTCAGGCCGACGATGCCGGGCACCTGCGCCAGGCGCACCGTGGTCTCGCCCGCCATGTCGCAGCCGGTGCGGCCCGGCACGTTGTACAGGATCATGGGCAGGTCGACCGCCTCGGCGATGGTCTTGAAGTGCCGGTACAGGCCTTCCTGCGTGGGACGGTTGTAGTAAGGCACCACGGACAGGCCGGCATCGGCGCCGACCTTCTTGGCCGCCTCGGTCAGCTCGATGGCTTCCGCCGTGGAGTTGGCGCCGGTACCGGCGATGACCGGCGCGCGGCCCGCCACGTGCTGGACGGCAAAGCGGATCAGTTCGACATGCTCGTCCACCGACACGGTCGGCGATTCGCCCGTCGTTCCCACCACCACGAAGCCATCGGTGCCCTCAGCCAGGTGCCAGTCGAGCAAAGCCCGGAAGGCCTCGAAATCGAGCTTCCCGTCTGGCTGCATCGGAGTGACGATTGCGACGATGCTGCCTTCAATAGGAGTGCGAGATGTGGTTGCCATACGCTGCCAGGGTGACCCGAAACGGGACGACGAAAAGGGAAATCAATGGAGTATACCGCCTGTAGAGGCTCGCTCCTACGCCGCGCGCGCCTCCCAGGAAACCGCGGATCCGGCTCCGCCGGTCCGCCGGTTTCGCCCCCTGGGGGGCGCGCGTCAGCGCGTAGGGGGGGGTCACAGAAACAATCGAACGATGGCGTCACCCAGGGCGAGCATGGGCTGGACCAGGAAGCCCAGCATGCCGGTCATCAGCAGCACGAGCAGGATCATCATGCCGTAGGGCTCGATCTTGGAGTATTTCCACGCCAGGCCGTGCGGCAGCAGGCTGAAGATGATGCGGCCGCCATCCAGTGGCGGAATGGGCAGGAGGTTCAGGGCCATCAGCATCAGGTTGACCTGTACGCCCGCCACCGCCATGGCGACGAAGAAGGTCTCGTCCACGCCGGACTGGACCATGAGCTTGAGCCCTACCGCCCAGATGATGGCCATGACGAGGTTGATGCCGGGGCCGGCGGCGGCCACCCACAGCATGTCCTGCTTGGGCCGGCGCAGGCGGCCGAAGTCGACGGGCACGGGCTTGGCCCAGCCGAACAGCAGGCCCGCCCCGCCCAGCAGCTTGCTGGTCAGCAGGATGACCGCCGGCACCAGCAGGGTGCCGATCGGATCGATGTGCTTGATCGGATTGAGCGTCACGCGCCCGGCCTGGGTGGCCGTATCGTCCCCGAACATGCGCGCCACGTATCCGTGGGCGGCCTCGTGCAGGGTAATGGCGAAGATCAACGGGATCGCATAGACCGCGATTGTCTGAATGATGGAATCCATCGCGGCATTGTAGCGGCAGAGCATGGCCGTCCGGCGACGGCCATGCGCTTTTCCGGACCGGGGATTACCCCGCGATGCCGAGGGTGGCGGGGTCGCCCCGGCCACGGCGCACGACCTCCGGCTCCGGGCCGGTCAGGTCCACCACGGTGGTCGGTTCGAAGGGACAGGCGCCCCCATCGACCACCGCCGCCAGTTCATGTTCGTAGCGCTCGCGTATCTGCTCGGCGTCGTTGAGCGGCTCGTCCTCGTTGGCGGGAATCAGCGTGCTGGACAACAGCGGCGCGCCCATTTCCTCCAGCAGGCACAGCGCGATCGGATGGTCCGGCACGCGTATGCCTATGGTCTTGCGCGAAGGGTGGGACAGCCGGCGCGGCACCTCGCGCGTGGCCTCGAGGATGAACGTCCAGGGGCCGGGCGTGGCGGCCTTCAGCAACCGGTATTGCTGGTTGTCGACGTGGGCGAACTGGCCGATCTCGGCCAGGTCACGGCACAGCACCGTCAGGTGGTGCCGCTCGTCCACGCCACGCAGGCGCCGAAGCGCCTCGGCGGCATGCTTGTCGTCCAACGGCGCCACCAGGGCATAGCTGGAATCGGTGGGGATGGCCACCAGCCCGCCGGCGCGGATCAGCTGCACCGCCTGCTTGAGCAGGCGCAGTTGGGGATTCTGAGGATGAACCGAGAAAAACTGTGCCACGTCGACCGACCCTCGCAAACATCGACCACGCCCGGAAACCGTCCGGGCACCTTGTCGCCGGAGCCCGGCGGCTCAATCGGCTGCCAGCGCGCGCAGCTCGGCGGCCAGCTTGTCCAGCGCGGCATCGCGGCCGGCGGCATCCGCGAAGCGCGAGCCGCGCGCGACCACCGCGCCATCGACCTCCAGCACGTAGGAGTCGCCTTCCGCCCGGATCGCCTTGGCCGGGTCGGGCAGCGCGCGCAGCTGCTTGATGACCGCTCCGGCCGCCTGCGCGTCGGCATGGGCCTCGGACAGCAGCAGGTCCTGTCCGTCGGCCGCCAGGAAGCGGAAGCGGAAGCGCCCGTCATCGTCGCGGAAGCTGACGAAACGGGCCTGCTTGCCCGCCTTCTTCTTCGCGGGCTGCGCCGCCGGCGACGCACGCGGGGTGTCCAGCCCCACGGCGGCCCGCAGTTCGGCCAGGAACGGCCCGCCGATGGCGCGCGCCTTGCGGGCGCCTTCCAGCAGGATGTCCTCGATCTCGTCGGGACGGGCCATCAGGGTGTCGTAGCGCTCGCGCATGGGCCCGATTTCGCGCTCGATGCGTTCGTATAGCGCCTGCTTGGCGTCGCCCCAGCCCAGGCCGTCTTCCAGCGAACGCCGGAACGCGGCGGCCTCGCCCTCGTCGGCGAAGGCCCGGTAGATCGTGTAGAGCTGGGAGTTGTCCGGATCCTTGGGTTCGCCCGGCAGGCGCGAATCGGTCACGATGCGGCCGATGGCCTCGCGCAAATGCCTGGAGCCGCCCTCGAACAGGGGAATGGTGTTGTTGTAGCTCTTGGACATCTTGCGCCCGTCCAGGCCCGGCAGCGTGGCCACGGCCTCGTCGATCTGCACCTCGGGCAGCACGAACAGTTCGCGGCCGCCGCCGTACAGATGGCTGAATCGCTGGGCGATGTCGCGCGCCATCTCGATGTGCTGGATCTGGTCGCGGCCCACCGGCACGCGATGGGCGTTGAACAGCAGGATGTCGGCCGCCATCAGCACGGGATACGAGAACAATCCCATCGTCACGCCGGCGTCCGGGTCTTCGTTGTCGGCCACGTTCTGGTCCACCGCCGCCTTGTAGGCGTGGGCCCGGTTCATCAGGCCCTTGGCGGTGACGCAGGTCAGCAGCCAGCACAACTGGGGGATCTCGGGCAGGTCGGACTGCCGGTAGAAGGTGACGCGCCGGGGATCGAGGCCGGCGGCCAGCCAGGTCGCGGCGATCTGCAGGCGCGAGCGCTGCAGGCGGACGGGATCCTCGCACTTGATGAGCGCGTGATAGTCGGCCATGAAGAAGAAGGCATCGTTGTCGTCGTTGCGGCTGGCCAGGATGGCGGGGCGGATGGCCCCCACGTAGTTGCCCAGGTGGGGCGTGCCGGTGGTGGTGATGCCGGTGAGGATGCGGGTTCTCATGGGTCGAAGCGCGACGAGCGGGAAGATGGAACGTAGAGCCGCAGTGTACCTCCCGGGGCCATGGGATGCCCGGGCATGGCGGATAATGGCGGATTGCCTTTCATGTTCCCAGGACTGTCATGTCTTCGATCACGTTCACGCTGACGGGCGAGTTTGTGCCGTTGTGCGATTTGCTCAAGCTCACGGGGCTTGCCGACTCGGGAGGGGCGGGGAAGGCGCTGGTTGCGGCGGGGGTGGTGAAAGTGGATGGGAAGGTGGAATTGCGCAAGACGTGCAAGATACGGGCCGGCCAGGTCGTGGAAATGGACGGGGCGCGGATCCTGGTCCAGGGCTGATGACAGCGCCTGGACCGCCCCGCTCCGCTTCACCCGCTCAGTGCGCCTGTTCCCACGTATAGCCCGTGCCCACCTCGGCCACCAGCGGCACCTTCAGCTCGGCCACGTTGCACATCATCTCGGGCAGGCGGTGGGCGACGATTTCGCTTTCCTCGCGCGGAACTTCCAGGACGAGTTCGTCGTGCACCTGCATGACCAGGCGCGCGCCCAGCCGGTCGGCGTCCAGCCAGTCCTGCACGGCGACCATGGCCATCTTGATGAGGTCGGCGGCGGTGCCCTGCATGGGGGCGTTGATGGCGGCACGTTCGGCGGCCTGGCGGCGGGGGCCGCTGCCGCCGCGGATCTCGGGCAGCCACAGGCGGCGGCCGAAGACGGTTTCGACGTAGCCCCGCTCGCGCGCCTGTTCTCGGGTGTCGTCCATGTAGCGCGCCACGCCCGGGTAGCGGGCGAAATAGCGGTCGATGTAGTGCTTGGCGGCGTCGCGCGTGATGCCCAGGTTGCTGGCCAGGCCGAACGCGCTCATGCCGTAGATGAGGCCGAAGTTGATGACCTTGGCGTAGCGGCGCTGTTCGGCGTTGACCGCCTCGGGCTGGACGGCGAAGATCTCGGCCGCCGTGGCGCGGTGGATGTCCTCGCCGCGCGCGAAGGCCGACAGCAGGTTTTCGTCGCCGGAGATGTGGGCCATGATGCGCAGTTCGATCTGCGAGTAGTCGGCCGACATGATCAGATTGCCCGGCTCGGCCACGAAGGCCTCGCGCACGCGCCGCCCCTCGGGCGTGCGCACCGGGATGTTCTGCAGGTTGGGATCGCTGGAGGCCAGCCGGCCCGTGACCACGGCAGCCTGGGCGTAGCTGGTGTGCACGCGCCGGGTCCGGGCATTGATCATCTTGGGCAGCTTGTCGGTGTAGGTGGACTTGAGCTTGGCCAGGCCGCGGTAGCTCAGCAGCGCCTGCGGCAGCGGATAGTCCTCGGCCAGCTTGCTCAGCACGTCCTCGTCGGTGGACGGCGCGCCGCCCGCGGTCTTCTTGACCACCGGCAGCTGCAGCTTGCCGAACAGGATCTCGCCCAACTGCTTGGGCGAGTTCAGGTTGAACGGCTGGCCGGCCAGCTCGTAGGCGCGCTGCTCGAGCACCAGTAATTCCTGGCCGATGGCATGGCTCTGGCGGGCCAGTTCCTCGGGATCGATGCGCACGCCGTTGCGCTCGACGATGGTCAATACCCGCGACACGGGCAACTCGATGGCGTAGATGCGCGCCAGGCCGGCGTCGGCCTCGATGCGCGGGTACAGCGTGGCATGCAGCTGGAGCGTGTAATCGACATCCTCGCAGGCATACTGGGTGGCCACGTCGATGGCGACTTCGTCGAAGCAGAGCTGGTTGACGCCCTTGCCGCATACGTCGACGAAGGACAGGCCCTTGCGGCCCAGCCAGCGCTGCGACAGGTCGTCCAGCGACACGCTGCGGTGCGACTCCAGCACGTAGGCTTCGAGCATGGTGTCGTGCGCCACGCCGCGCAGCGCCACCCCGGCGTTGGCCAGGACGTGGGTGTCGTATTTGGCGTTGTGCAGCAGCTTGGGGGCGTCGGCGTTCTCCAGCCAGGGCGCCAGGCGCGCCAGCACTTCGTCCCTGGGCAATTGCTCGCCTGCGTCCGGGTGCCGATGGGCCAGCGGGATGTAGCAGGCCTCGCCCGGCCTGACCGCGATGGACAGGCCCACCAGCCGGGCCTCCATTTCCACCAGCGAATCGGTCTCGGTATCCAGGGCGACCAGCGGCGCCGCCTGGATGGCGGCCAGCCAGCGGTCGAAGGCGGCCCAGTCGCTGACCGTCTCGTAGTTCACCGTTTCCGGCGCGGCCGGAGCATCCGCCTGCACGCGTGAATCGCCCTCGGGAATGCGGGACTCGTCGCCCGTCAGTTCGCGCAGCCAGGTGCGAAAGCCGTAGCGTTCGTACATGACCTCGAGCTTCTCGCGGTCGGCCTCGCGCATGGTGAGCGCGTCCAGGTCGGGAATGTGGGCGCTCAGGTCGCAGTCGGTACGTATGGTGATCAGGGATCGGGTCAGTTCGAAATTCGGGATCGCCGTGCGCAGGTTGGCGCCCGCCACGCCCTTGACGGTGTCGGCCTGCGCCACCAGTTCCTCCAGCGTGCCATACTGGGAGAGCCATTTGGCCGCCGTCTTGGGCCCGACCTTCTCCACGCCGGGCACGTTGTCGACCGAATCGCCGATCAGCATCAGGTAGTCCACGATGCGCTCGGGCGGCACGCCGAACTTCTTCACCACCCCTTCGGCATCCAGCGTCTCGGCGGTCATGGTGTTGACCAGCGTCACGTGGTCGTTGACCAGTTGCGCCATGTCCTTGTCGCCGGTGGAAACGATGCTGTGTATGCCCTGCTGCGCCGCGCGCAGGGCCAGCGTGCCGATGACGTCGTCGGCCTCGATCCCTTCGATGGCGAAGACCGGCCAGCCCTGGGCCCGTATGGCCTCGACGATGGGCCCGACCTGGCGCGCCAGGTCTTCGGGCATGCTGGCCCGGGTGGCCTTGTACTCGGGATAGAGCTCGTCGCGGAAGGTCTTGCCCGGCGCATCGAAGATGCAGGCGAGGTAGTCTGCCTTATGATCGTTCAGTGCGCGGCGCAGCATGTTCAGCACGCCGTACAGCGCGCCGGTCGGTTCCCCTTGCGCGTTGCGCAGGTCCGGCAGGGCGTGGTATGCGCGATAGAGGTAGCTGGACCCGTCCACCAACAGCAACGTCTTGATCATGATCAAACACAGAGAAATCGAAATAGGCAAGGAAACCCACGACAGCGGGAACGCCCCGAAGAAACCCGGACGCATCCCCGGCCTGCGGGATGTGGTGAGCGTGGAACGCGCCACCGCCACCAAGGCACGGGAGTCATGGCATGTGCTGGGGATTATGTCAGAGTTCTTCGAGGCGTCCGAACGCCTGGCGCAGATCCGGCCGGCGGTCAGCATCTTCGGCAGCGCCCGCATCCCCGCCGGCGACCCTCGCTACGACATGGCCGAGCTGATCGCCCGCAAGCTGTCCGAGGCCGGTTTCTCCGTCATTTCGGGCGGCGGCCCCGGCATCATGGAAGCGGCCAACAAGGGCGCCTACGAGGGCCCCAGCCCCAGCGTCGGACTGAACATCGAACTGCCCCACGAGCAGTCGAACAACGCCTACCAGAACATAAGCCTGTTCTTCCGCCACTTCTTCCCGCGCAAGGTGGCCTTCGTCAAGTTCACGTCGGCGTACGTGGTGCTGCCGGGAGGCTACGGGACGCTGGACGAGCTGTTCGAGGCGCTGACGCTCGTGCAGACCAACAAGAGCCGGAAGATGCCCATCATCCTGGTCGGCTCCGAATACTGGCGGGGACTGGTGGACTGGATCCGCGCCCAGCCGCTGGCGCAAGGGCTGATCTCGCCCAACGATCCCGACCTGCTGCAGGTGATCGACGACCCCCAGGCCATCGTCGATGCCATCTTCGATTTCTACCAGCACGAGGGCTTCACCCAGTCCCCGGGCGAGCGCGAGCGGCTGCTGAACCTGTAGCACGCGCCACGGACGGGCCGGCGGCGGGGACGATGACGCTAGAATGCGGGGTAATCGTCGATACCCGCCCTCATCCCGCTTATCCATGGCCGTATTCACCCCCGTCACCGAAACGGATGCCCGCGCTCTGCTTGCCGACTACACGCTGGGCGAGTTGCGCGCCCTGCGCGGCATCCCTTCCGGCATCGAAAACACCAACTACTTCCTTACGACCAGCCAGGGCGAATACGTGCTGACCCTGTTCGAGCGCCTGACGCGCGAGCAGCTGCCGTTCTACATCGACCTGATGACCCATCTGGCCGAACTCGGGATTCCCGTCCCCCACCCCCAGGCGACGCGCGACGGCCGCCGGCTGGCGGAGCTGAACGGCAAGCCTTGCACCATCGCCACCCTGCTGCCGGGCAAGTGCGAGATGTCGCCCCAGGCCGCCCACTGCGAGCAGGTCGGCGCCACGCTGGCCCGCATGCACCTGGCCGGACGCGACTTCCCGTCGGTGCAGCCCAACCTGCTCGGGCTTGCCTGGTGGCAGCAGACCGCGCCCGTCGTCGCCCCCTACCTGGATCCGGCCGCGGCGGCCATGCTGCGCGACGAAGTGGACGTCCAGACGGCGTTCGCGCAGACCGATGCCTGCCGCGCGCTGCCGCAGGGTCCCGCGCACTGCGACCTGTTCCGCGACAACGTCCTGTTCGCCGGCACGCGCGAGGCGCCCGTCCTGGGCGGTTTCATCGACTTCTACTTCGCCGGCTGCGACACCTGGCTGTTCGACCTGGCGGTGTGCGCCAACGATTGGTGCATCACCCACGCCAGCGGCGCATTCCGCCCCGAGCTTGCCCAGGCGCTGCTGGGCGCCTATGCCCGGGTCCGGCCGCTGACGGACGCCGAGCGCGCCTCGTGGCGCACCGTGCTGCGGGCCGCCGCGCTGCGCTTCTGGATGTCCCGCCTGCGCGACTTCCACCTGCCGCGTCCGGCGCAGACGCTGACCCCGCACGACCCCACCCATTTCGAACGCATCCTGCGCCTGCGGCGCGATGGCGACCTTTTTCCGCTTCCCTGAACCATGACACACGCTTCCGACCGGCACGCGCCGACGAGGACCCACGCACACATCCCGCATACGCAGGGAGGCCGCTGATGCAAGCCGCTTCCCTTGCACCCAGTGCCGGCTGGCAATGGGCGCGCGACGGACTCGCCCTGTTCCGCCTGCAGCCCATGGCGATGTTCACCTGGGCCTTGACTGTGGGCTTCATGGTCCTGGTGGCCAGTATCCTGGCCCCCATCGGCCCCTTGCTGTTCGTCGTCGGCATGCCGGCGATCACGGTCATGACCCTGGAGGCCTGCCGCGCCATCGAGCAGGGCCGCACCGTGCTGCCCCTGCGCCTGTTCCTGGTGCTCAAGGCTCCGGGCTTGTTCAAGAAGCTGCTGGCGATGGGTGCCCTGTACGTGGCCGCCGTGCTGGCCGCGGGCCTGGTCGCCTTCCTGCCCTTCGCCGACGGCCTGAGCGAGGCGATGTCCGGCCTGTCGTCGGATGACGTCGGCGGCGTCCTGGCCACCATGCGTGCCCCCATCGCCCTGTTCGGCATCTTCTACGTCATCATCGCCGGGCTGTTCTGGCATGCGCCGGCGCTGGTCGCCTGGCACCGGCTGGGCATCCGCAAGGCCCTGTTCTTTTCCGGCATCGCCTGCTGGCGCAACAAGGGCGCCTTCCTGATGTACGGCGCGACCTGGCTGCTCGTGGTGCTGGCCCTGGAACTGGGCGGCGGCCTGCTCGAGGCCGTCGGCCTGTCGCCGACGATTTCCGGGCTGATCCAGATGCCTTTCAATTTCGTCGCCGCCGCGGTCCTGTATTGCAGTTTTTATCCTACTTACACCAGCGTATTCGGAGCGCCGCCCGCGCCGGGTTTCAGCAACGGTACGTAAGGGATTTTGTGGGTGATTTTCTCAGTGAAAACCCGGGACTTCGCCCACGCCGCCGGCATTTTCCGGTTCAATCCGGCAAACGCGGTTGACGGGCACAACGATAGCCCGTATAACGGCGGGGCATGATTTTCAAGAGTACGAGTTGCTGTACAAAATCGCTTACCACTGCGGTACGGTTGTTCATGGTCTCCATCCTTGATTGTCTTGCTTACATTCGTTTGGTTTTTTCATTTCAAGGATAAACACCATGGAAACCGGTACCGTCAAATGGTTCAACGACGCCAAGGGTTTTGGCTTCATCACGGCTGATTCGGGCGGCGACGACCTGTTCGCCCACTTCTCCGAAATCCGTGTGGACGGATTCAAGACCCTGCAGGAAAACCAGAAGGTTCGTTTCGAAGTCACCGTTGGCCCCAAGGGCCGCCAGGCTTCCAACATCCAGCCCGTATAAGCTATAATCAGCTTATCCGCCGAAACCCCCGCTTGCGGGGGTTTTTGTTTTTGCCTGGAAGAAAAGCTCCCGCCAGGGGGCCATCCCCAGCTTCCGCGACACGGCAAACCCAAACCCAGGCGGCAGCCACTACGCCCCGGCCTTGCAACGGCTTCGGCGTTTCACCGCGAACTTCCCCGTCATCGATGGCGCCTCGCGCCACCTTGCCGCATGCCATGGCGTCGCCATGGCCGAAGCTCGCATTTATGCATTCGCATGCACAGGAGGAATTGACCATGGCGAATAAGGAAGAACTGATCGAAATGGAAGGCATCGTTGCCGAAGTGCTGCCCTCGACCAGCTTTCGCGTCACGCTGGAAAACGGCATGGAGGTTGCCGCCTACGCATCGGGCAAAATGCGCAAGCACCGCATCCGTATTCTGGCCGGCGACCGGGTCACGATGGAACTGTCTCCATACGACCTGACCAAGGGGCGCATCAGCTTCCGCCACAAGGACGGCCCGTCGCCCGCCCCCGGCCACCGCCCGCAGCGGCGCAACTGACATGCCGCGACAGGCGTGCCGCCACAAAGCCTGAAGCTGCTCAGACCGGATCGAGCTTGGCCATGGCGAGCGCCAGCGTCTTGGTTCCCACGCCGCCGAAATTGACCTGGACCTGGGCATCCTGGCCACTGCCCATGAGGCTGACGATGACCCCTTCGCCGAACTTCGGGTGCGCCACGCTCTGGCCCACCTTGAAGGTGCGCCCGTTGACCTCGACCCCGGCATCGGACGTGCGGCGGCTCGAATAGCCCTCGGACGAGCCCACATAGGGCGCGTCCTTGGCCGGCCGCGAAAAGCCGCCGCGCTCGGACTCGTCGCCCCAGGCGGCGTGTCCCCAGCCCCCGGCGGTATCCACCGCCTTGGCCCGGCCGTTGCGCGGCGTCAGCCACTTCAGCGACTCCTCGGGCACCTCGCTCAGGAACCGGGACTGCATGTTGTAGCGCGTCTGGCCATGCAGCATGCGCGTCTGCGAGAAGCTCAGGTACAGGCGCTCGCGGGCGCGCGTGACCGCCACGTACATCAGCCGCCGCTCTTCTTCCAGCCCGGATTGCTCCAGGACGCTGTTCTCGTGCGGGAACAGCCCTTCCTCCAGCCCGGTGATGAAGACCGCCTCGAACTCCAGCCCCTTGGCGGCGTGCACGGTCATGAGCTGGACCGCATCCTGCCCTTCGCTGGCCTGGTTGTCGCCGGCCTCCAGCGCCGCATGCGACAGGAAGGCCGCCAGCGGGGACGGCAGTTCGACGCCGGACTCGGGCAGCGTCTGCGCCAAGGCGCCGGCATCGGCCAGGCCATAGCCGTCCTCGGCGGCGAAGGCGGCCGCCGCGTTGACCAGTTCCCGCAGGTTCTCGATGCGCTCGGCGCCTTCTTTTTCCTGCAGGTAGTGCTGGATCAGGCCGCTGGCCTCGATCACGTGGTCCACGATCTCGTGCAGCGGCAGATTCTGCGTCTCGAAGCGCATGCGATCGACCAGGCTCGCGAACTGGGCCAGATTGTTGCCGCCCCGGCCGGGCACCTGGCTGACCGCCGAATACAGGCTGCAATTGTGCAGGCGGGCGATGTCGGCCTGCTGCTCGAGCGTGCGGGCGCCAATGCCTCGTGCCGGGAAATTCACCACGCGCATCCAGGCGGTGTCGTCGTGCGGGTTCTCCATCAGGCGCAGGTAGGCCAGCGCGTGCTTGACCTCCTGGCGCTCGAAGAAGCGCAGGCCGCCATAGACCTTGTACGGGATGCCCGACGAGAACAGCGCATGTTCCAGCACCCGCGACTGGGCGTTGCTGCGGTACAGGATGGCGATCTCGCGGCGCAGCCTGCCCTCGCCCACCAGCGAGCGGATCTCCTCGATCACCCACTGGGCTTCCTGGGTGTCGGACAGCGCCTCGTACACGCGGATGGGCTCGCCATGCCCCTGGTCGGTCCACAGGTTCTTGCCCAGGCGGCCGGAGTTGTTGCGGATCAGGGTGTTGGCCGCATCCAGGATATGTCCGTGCGACCGGTAGTTCTGCTCGAGCCGGATGACCCGCTCGTGGGCGTATTCCCGCTCGAATTCCGCCATGTTGCCGACGTTGGCGCCGCGGAACGCATAGATCGACTGGTCGTCGTCGCCCACGGCGAACAGGGCCGCGCCGCCGCCTGCCAGCAGCTTGAGCCAGCGATACTGCAGCCGGTTGGTATCCTGGAACTCGTCCACCAGGATGTGGCGGAAGCGGTGCTGGTAGTGCTCGCGAATGGGCGCGTTATGGGTCAGCAGCTCGTAGCAGCGCAGCAACAATTCGGGGAAGTCGACCACTCCCTCGCGCTGGCACTGGGCATCGTACATGCCGTAGAGCTCCACCATCTGCCGGTTGAAGCTGTCGTAGGCCTCGACCTCGGTGTGGCGCAGCCCCTCTTCCTTGGCGGCGTTGATGAAGTGCTGCACCTGGCGCGGCGGGTATTTCTCGTCGTCCACGCCCGCGCCCTTGAGCAGCCGCTTGATGGCCGACAACTGGTCGGCCGTGTCCAGGATCTGGAAGGTCTGAGGCAGCCCGGCATCGCGGTAATGCGCGCGCAGCATGCGGTTGCACAGGCCGTGGAAGGTGCCTATCCACATGCCGCGGGTGTTGATGGGCAGCAGCGCGCTGATGCGGGTCAGCATCTCGCGCGCGGCCTTGTTGGTGAAGGTGACCGCCATCAGCCCGTGCGGGCTGACCTGGCCGGTCTGGATCAGCCAGGCCATGCGCGTGGTCAACACCCGGGTCTTGCCGCTGCCGGCGCCAGCCAGCACCAGGGCGTGGCGCGGTTCGATCGTGACGGCGGCGTGTTGGGGGGGGTTGAGATTGTCGAGCAGGGACATGGGCGCAATGCTGGGAATGAGAGAGTGCGGCAGGCAGTCTAGCACCGCTGGCCCAGGAGGGCCCCGCCTGCTTCTATAATGAGGGGTTTAGCCGGCCGGCTGCCCCGCGCGAGCCGGCCCAGGCCCGCGGCCATGGCGTCATCGCCGCGCCAGAATACCCTAGACCAGCCCGGAACCCATGCAGGAACGCTACGCTCCCAACGAGATCGAATCCGCCGCCCAGAAGCACTGGGAAGCGACCAACGCCTACCTGACGGTAGAACACGCGAAGAACCCCGACGGCTCGGAAAAGCCCAAGTTCTACGCCTGCTCGATGCTGCCCTATCCCAGCGGCAAGCTGCACATGGGCCACGTGCGCAACTACACGATCAACGACGCCATGTACCGGCAGTTGCGCATGAAGGGCTACAACGTCCTGATGCCCATGGGCTGGGACGCCTTCGGCATGCCGGCCGAGAACGCCGCCATCAAGTCCAAGGTGCCGCCCGCCAAGTGGACCTACGACAACATCGCCTACATGAAGAAGCAGATGAAGGCGATGGGCCTGGGCATCGACTGGTCGCGCGAAATGACCGCCTGCGACCCGCGGTACTACAAGTGGAACCAGTGGCTGTTCCTGAAGATGCTGGAAAAAGGCATCGCCTACCGCAAGACCCAGGTGGTGAACTGGGATCCGGTGGACCAGACCGTGCTGGCCAACGAACAGGTCATCGACGGGCGCGGCTGGCGCTCGGGCGCGCTGGTGGAAAAGCGCGAGATCCCCGGCTACTACCTGCGCATCACCGATTACGCCGAGGAACTGCTGGACGAGGTCAAGAACAACCTGACCGGCTGGCCCGAGCGCGTGCGCCTGATGCAGGAACACTGGATAGGCAAGAGCGAGGGCACGCGCTTCGCCTTCACCCACGACATCCGCGACGCCGCCGGCCAGTTGATCCAGGACGGCCGCATGTACGTCTTCACGACGCGCGCCGACACCATCATGGGGGTCACGTTCTGCGCCGTCGCGCCCGAACACCCCCTGGCCCTGCACGCCGCCGCCACGGATCCCGCCCTGGCCGCCTTCATCGAGGAATGCCGCAAGGGCGGCGTAACCGAGGCCGAGCTGGCCACGCGCGACAAGGAAGGCCTGCCGACCGGCCTGACCGTGGTGCATCCGCTCACGGGCGAGGCTGTGCCGGTCTGGGTCGGCAACTACGTGCTGATGAGCTATGGCGACGGCGCGGTCATGGGCGTTCCCGCCCACGACGAACGCGACTTCGCGTTCGCCAGGAAATATGGCCTGCCCATCAAGCAGGTCATCGAGGCCGAAGGCCAGGTCTTCTCCACCGACGCCTGGCAGGAGTGGTATGGCGACAAGCAGGTGGCACGCACGGTGAACTCCGGCAAGTACGACGGCCTCGGCCACCAGGCCGCCGTCGATGCCATCGCGGCCGACCTCGCGGCCAAGGGCCTGGGCGAGAAGCGCACCACCTTCCGCCTGCGCGACTGGGGCGTTTCGCGCCAGCGCTACTGGGGCACGCCCATTCCCATCATCCACTGCGAGGCCTGCGGCCCGGTGCCGGTGCCCGAGAAGGACCTGCCGGTCGTGCTGCCCGAGGACCTGATCCCGGATGGCAGCGGCAACCCGCTGGCCAAGAGCGAATCGTTCCTGAAGTGCGTCTGTCCGCAATGCGGCAAGCCCGCCCGGCGCGAGACCGACACCATGGACACTTTCGTGGACTCGTCCTGGTACTTCATGCGCTATACCTCGCCCGGCAACGACGCCGCGATGGTCGACGAGCGCAACGACTACTGGATGCCGATGGACCAGTACATCGGCGGCATCGAGCACGCCGTGCTGCACCTCTTGTACGCCCGGTTCTGGACCAAGGTGATGCGCGACATGGGCCTGGTCAAGTTCGGCGAACCCTTCGTCAAGCTGCTGACGCAGGGCATGGTGCTCAACCACATCTATTCGCGCAAGAACGAAAAGGGCGGCATCGAATACTTCTGGCCCAACGAGGTCGAGAACCTGTACGACGCCAAGGGCGCCATCGTGGGCGCCAAGCTCAAGGCCGACGGCTCGCCGGTGGATTACGGCGGCGTGGGCACGATGTCCAAGTCCAAGAACAACGGCGTCGATCCGCAGTCGCTGATCGATACCCAGGGCGCGGACACGGCCCGGCTGTTCGTGATGTTCGCCAGCCCGCCCGAGCAGACCCTGGAATGGTCGGGCTCGGGCGTGGACGGCGCGCACCGCTTCCTGCGCCGCCTGTGGTCCTTCTGCCATGCGAACCGCGAACGCATCCAGGCGGCGCTGGGCCGCCCCGCCCCGGCCGACTGGTCGTCCGCCAGCCAGTCCGTGAAGCTGCTGCGCCGCGACGTCCATGCCATCCTGAAGCAGGCCGACTACGACTACCAGCGCATCCAGTACAACACCGTGGTCTCGGCCAGCATGAAGCTGCTGAACACGCTGGAGGATGCCAGGCTCGACGGCGAGACCGGCGACGCCGCGCTGGCCGAAGGTACGCGCATCCTGCTGTCGGTGCTGTATCCCATCGTGCCGCACCTGACCTGGCAGGCCTGGCGCGACCTGGGCTATGCCCAGGTCCATGGCGACCTGCTGGACGCGCCGTGGCCCGAGCTGGACGAGGCCGCGCTCGTGACCGACGAGGTCGAGCTGATGCTGCAGGTGAACGGCAAGCTGCGCGGTTCGCTGTCGGTGCCCAGCAGCGCCGACAAGGCCGCCATCGAAGCCCTGGCCGTCGCGCATGAAGCCGTGGGCCGGTTCCTCGAGGGGCGCCAGCCCAAACGCGTTATCGTTGTCCCTGGCAAACTCGTCAACGTGGTGGGCTGATGCAGCAAACGAGCTCGAAGTCGCTACCCCTGGGCGCCGCCTCTCACGGCCGGCGCCGTTTCCTTCGCCTGGCTGCCGCGACAGGCGGAATGGCCGCGCTGGCGGGCTGCGGCTTCGCGCTGCGGGGCACGGCCGACCTGCCCTTTTCCACGCTCTACATCGGCGCCGCCGACACCTCCGAGCTCGGCGCGCAATTGCGCCGCTACGTGCGCAACACGACCAATACGCGCATCGTCGAGGATTCCAAGGCGGCGGAAGCCCAGTTGCAGATCCTGCAGGAGACGCGCGAACGCAGCATCCTGTCGCTGGACGCCTCGGGCCGCGTGCGCGAATTCGAGCTGCGCTACCTGTTCGCCTTCCGCGTCCACGACGGCAAGGGCCAAGACTACATCCCGCCCACGACCATCGCGCTCAAGCGCGACCTGACCTTCAGCGACGCGAATACCCTGGCCAAGGACTCCGAAGCCAACCTGCTGTATCGCGACATGCAGAACGAAGCCGTGCAACAGGTGCTGCGCCGCATGGCCGCGGTCGAGTCCAAGCAGCCCAGTTGATGAAGAAGATGAGGCCCCCCCCTACGCGCTTCGCGCGCCCAGAATGGTGTGCCCCCAGCCGCTACGCGGCAGCCCCCAAGGGGGCCGGGACCCGCCTTGGGGCGGCCCGGCGTCGGGTCCCGAGGGGCGATGCTGGCGGACCGGCGGAGCCGGATCCGCGGCATCCAGGATCGCAGCGACGGTCCGCCGGAGGCACCCTATGAGGCAATTGCGTCCAGAACAACTGATTGCCCAGCTTCAGCGGGCGGGCGAGCAGCTGGAACCGCTGTATACGGTGACCGGCGACGAGCCCCTGCTCGTGATCGAGGCTTGCGACGCCTTGCGGGCGGCGGCCACGGCTGGCGGCTTCACGGAACGGGAAACGGTGGTGGCGGATGCCCGCAGCGACTGGAATGCGCTACTGAGCGCCTCGCAGTCGATCTCGCTGTTCGGCGATCGCCGGCTGCTGGAGCTGAAGATCCCGACCGGCAAGCCCGGCAAGACCGGGGGCGAGGTCATCGCGCGGCTGGCCCGGCAGGCACCGGGCCAGCGGGGCGAGAGCGTCACGGTGGTGATGCTGCCCAAGCTGGACAAGACGACCCGCTCGTCGGCCTGGTTCTCGGCGCTGGCCGAACACGGCATCGTCGTGGACGTGCCCACCATCGAACGGCCGATGCTGCCCGGCTGGGTGGGCGAACGGCTGGCTCGGCAGCAGCAGCGCGCCGGCGCCGAGGTCCTGCAATGGCTGGCCGACCGCGTCGAGGGCAACCTGCTGGCCGCGCACCAGGAAATCCTCAAGCTGGGCCTGCTGTATCCGGAAGGCGCGCTGACGCTGGAACAGGTGCAGGACGCGGTCATGAACGTGGCGCGCTACGACGTATTCAAGCTGCGCGACGCCATGCTGGCGGGCGACGCCAAGCGCGTGGTGCGCCTGATCGAAGGCCTGCGCGCCGAGGGCGAGGCCCTGCCGCTGGTGCTGTGGGCGGTGGGCGAGGAAATCCGCCTGCTGGCCCGCCTGGCCCAGGCCGGCCAGCAAGGGCAAAGCGTGCCGGCGCTGATGCGCACGCTGCGCTTTTTCGGCACGCATGAACAATTGGCCAACCAGGCACTCAAACGGCTGACGCCCCAGGCCTGGACCGCCGCCGTCCACCACGCCCACGAGGTGGACAAGATCATCAAAGGGCTGCGTGTTCCGGGACGCCTTCCGGATCCGTGGCACGAAATCACGCGGCTGGCGCTCAGGCTCGCGGCCTGAAACGCCCCGCCCCCTGCGATTCATACGAATGGAAATCTCTACGCTCGACCAAACCATGCGCCGGATCGGCGCCAGCGCCCGCGCCGCCGCCCGGCTGGTCGCCCGCGCCGACGACCGTGCCAAGGCCGCGGCGCTGCGCGCCATGGCTGCCGGCCTGCGCGACCACAAGGACTGGCTGCAGGCGGAAAACGCCAAGGACCTGGAAGCGGCCCGGGCGAACGGACTGGACGCGGCCATGGTCGACCGCCTGACGCTGTCCGACAAGGCCCTGGGGCTGATGGCCGCCGGCCTGGAGCAGATCGCCGCCATGCCCGATCCCGTGGGCGAACTGACCGAGACCCGCACGCGGCCCAACGGCATGCAGGTGGCGCGCATGCGGGTCCCGCTGGGCGTCATCGCCATCGTCTACGAGTCGCGCCCCAACGTCACCATCGACGCTGCCGCGCTGTGCCTGAAATCGGGCAACGCCACCATCCTGCGCGGGGGTTCCGAGGCCATCCATTCCAATACCGCGCTGGGCCGCATCGTGCGCGCGGGCCTGGAAGCCGCCGGCCTGCCCGCCGACGCCGTGCAGGTGGTCGAGACCACCGACCGGGCGGCCGTGGGCAAGCTCGCCACCATGACCGAGTTCGTGGACGTCATCGTCCCCCGGGGCGGCAAGGGGCTGATCAAGCGCCTGTCCGAGGAAGCGCGGGTGCCGGTCATCAAGCACCTGGACGGCATCTGCCACGTCTACGTCGACCGCGACGCCGACCTGGCCAAGGCCCACACCATCGCGTTCAACGCCAAGACCTACCGCTACGGCATTTGCGGCGCGATGGAAACCCTGCTGGTCCATGCCGGCGTGGCCAGGGCCTTCCTGCCCCCGATGGGACAGGCGTTTACCGGACACGGCGTCGAAATGCGGGGCTGCGAGCGCACCCTCGCGCTGGTGCCGCAGGCCGTGCCCGCGACCGAGGAAGACTGGGACACGGAATACCTGGGCCCCATCCTGTCGATCAAGGTGGTGGACGACCTGGACCAGGCCATCGGCCACATCGAGGCCCATGGCTCCCGGCACACCGACTCCATCGTCACCGAGAACCTGTCCGCCGCCCGCCGCTTCCAGCGCGAGGTCGATTCGAGCTCGGTCTACGTCAACCTGCCGACCTGTTTCGCCGACGGCTACGAATATGGCCTGGGCGCCGAGATCGGCATCTCGACCAACAAGCTGCACGCCCGTGGGCCGGTCGGGCTGGAAGGGTTGACCACGCTGAAATGGATCCTGACCGGCGACGGCCAGACGCGGGGCTGATGCCGCGCGCCCTGCCATGCGGCGGATGCGGCCCGTTGGCCCGTCCCGCCGTCCGATTCCGCCGCCCTCGCGGCACGCATGCATCGACAAGGAAGCGCCTATGCTGTGGGTAAAAGCTTTTCACATCGTCTTCGTCGCCTCGTGGTTCGCCGGCCTGTTCTACCTGCCGCGCATCTTCGTCAACCTGGCGCAGGAAACCAATGCCGCCGCGGCCACGCGGCTGCTGGGCATGGCGCGCCGGCTGTTCCGCTTCACCACCATCCTGGCCGTGCCGGCCGTCCTGCTGGGCCTGTGGCTGTATGTGGGCTATGGTATAGGCCGCGGCCCCGGCAACGGCTGGATGCACGCCAAGCTGGCCGTGGTCGTGCTCGTCATCGGCTACCACCATGCCTGTGGCAGCCTGCTGCGCAAGTTCGAGGCCGGCCGCAACGCCCGGTCCCACGTGTTCTACCGCTGGTTCAACGAGGTTCCCGTGCTGCTGTTGCTGGCCGCCACGGTTCTCGTTGTCGTCAAACCCTTTTGATTGGCCCAAGTCTTGTCCGATACTCCCGAGCGCAAGAAACCCACGCTTTCCCTTCCCAGCCGTCCGCGGCAGTCCGGCGCCCCGCAGGATGCCGACCGGCGCGTCCGCTCGGGCCCGCGCGCCCACCGCGTGGCGCGGGCGGCGCTCGAAAGCGGCAAGCAGCCCACCGCGGCGGACGCACCGAGGGACGACGTCCCGGTCCGTCAAAGCCGTGAAGGCCGTCCCTCGGGGAAACCGCCGGCATCCGTGCCGGGCGACAATCGGGACCGGCGGCGACGCGACGACGAGCCTGGCGCGCGCCCGCGCGAGCGGCAGGCAGGCCGCCCGGCCCCCACGGCCGAACCCCGGCCCCGCGGCGCGCAGGCCGAGACCTTCGCCATGTTCGCGCCCTGCCCGCAGGGCCTGGAACAGGCGCTGGTCGACGAACTGCATGGGCTGGGATACGACGACGCCTACGCCGGCCGCGCCGGTGCCCATTTCACGGCCGACTGGAACGGCATGATGCGTGCCAATCTGGAATCGCGGCTGGCCACACGCGTCCTGGTCCGGGTCGCGCACGGCGCCGTGCGCGACGAGGACGAACTGCTGGAACTGGCCCGGGCCACTCCCTGGGAACGCTGGTTCGGCGCCGAGCAGACCCTGCGCGTGGATACCTCGGCCGTGCGCAGCCCGATGAAAAGCCTGCAATTCTGCAATCTGCGGGTCAAGGACGGCATCTGCGATCGCCTGCGCGAACTCGAGGGCGAACGTCCCAGCATCGATACCGTCCGGCCCGATGCGCGCGTGCATGCCTTCCTGGACGAAACCAGCGCCACGCTCTACCTGGACACCTCCGGCGAATCGCTGTTCAAGCGCGGCTGGCGTCTGGACAAGGGCGAGGCACCGCTGCGCGAGAATCTCGCGGCGGGCTTGCTGGCACTGTCCGGCTGGCCCGCCGACGTGCCGCTGATCGACCCCTTCTGCGGCAGCGGCACCATCCTGATCGAGGCGGCGCTCAAGGGATTGCGCGTGCCGCCCGGCATCTCGCGGCCCTTCGCCTTCGAGCGCCTGCGCGGCCACCAGGACCGCCGCTGGCGCGACCTGAAGGATGACGCCCGCGCCCGCATCCTGCCCGAACTACCCATGCAATTGGCCGGCGCCGACATCGATCCGCGTGCGATCGACGCGGCGCGCGAGAATGCCCACCGGGCGGGATTGACCGAAGACGCGGTCTATTTCGAGGTGGCCGATGCGCGCGACACCTGCCCGCTGGACGAACGCGCCGGCTGGCTGATTACCAATCCCCCCTACGGGGAACGCCTGGACCTGGAGGAAGACCGCCAGCTCTGGTCGGAGTGGGCCAGCACGCTCAAGCGGGAATTCGGCGGCTGGCAGTTGCACGTCATCACCAGCGACCTGGAACTCCCCCGCAAGCTGCGCCTGGACCCGTTCCGGCGCACGCCCGTCTACAACGGCGCGCTGGCCTGCCGGCTGTTTGGTTTCCAACTGGTCAAGGGCAGCTTCCGCCGCTGAACCTTCCTCCGGCGCCGTCAGGCGCCATTTTTCTGCCCTGTTGAGTGATTTATAAACATCCAAACTGAGGCTGGAGGGCAACACTTGACCGCTCATTCATGCTGCGATGCGACAAAGGCTTGCCTTATCCTGGGGTTTCCCCTAATATAGGGTTATCACCTAGGGGATAGCACCTAGGCAACCACTGTAAAGGATACAGCCATGAAATACGTTCAAGACAGCAAGCTGACCGACACGCTCGAGCGCGAACTGATCCGTGGCGAACTGGCCAACGAATTCGAACAGCCCCGTCCGTTCCAAGCCCTGCGCGCCGCGGCCAAGCAGGTTCTGAACCTGATCGCCGACCTGAAGGCGAACGCCCGCCGCTACAACGTCCAGTACGTCAACGGCTGATCGCAGCTCATGCGGTGCCCCGGCAAGGGCGTCCCCGTTCGCGGGAGACGCCCTTTGTTCATTCCGGGACCAGGCATGGACGGATGAAATGTCGACGGGTTGAATGACAAGGGGCGCCGCAGCGCCCCTTGTTTCATTGCACGGTAGAGGTTGGCGCCGCCTTGGCGGCCACCGTGTTCTCTTCCCAACCGCCCCCCAGCGACTTGTACAAGCCCACCAGGTTGTTCAGGCGCTGCGTGCGCGCCTGCAACAGGCTTTGTTCGGCGGTGAACAACGCGCGTTGCGCATCCAGCAGCTGCAAATAGCTGTCGACCCCGTTGCGATACCGCATGTCGGACAGTTCCAGGCTGCGGCGGGATGCATCTACCAGAGTCTGTTGCGACTGGATCTGCCGATCGAAGGTACCCTTGGCGTCGAGCGCGTCCGCCACTTCCCGGAAGGCCGTCTGGATCGTTTTCTCGTACTGGGCCACCGCGATGTTCTTGCGGGCTTCGGCCAGGTCGAGGTTGGCCCGGTTGCGGCCACCGTCGAAGATGGGCAGGCTGATCTGAGGCGCGAAGCTCCAGGCCAGTGAGCCGCTGTCGAACAGCCCGGACAACTGGCTGCTGGCGGTTCCGAACGCGCCGGTGAGCGAGATCCTGGGGAAGAACGCGGCCCGGGCGGCACCGATATTGGCATTGGCACTGCGCAATTGCTGCTCGGCCGAGCGGATGTCGGGCCGGCGCTCGATGAGGTCGGACGACAGACCGACCGGCACGTCGGCCAGCAACGCCTGCTCGCTCAGCGGTCGCGGCGCGGGCAGGTCGGCCGGCAGGGGCTGGCCGATCAGCAACACGATCGCATTGGTGGCCTGGGCCCGGTTGCGCTCGGCGATGGCCTGCTCGGACAGCGCGCTCTGCACCAGCGACTCGGCCTGCTGGAGCTCAAGCTCGGAAGCCGCGCCGGCGTCGTAGCGCAGTTTGATCAGGTTGTACGAATCCTGCCGGGTCTTCAGCGTACGCTGGGCCAGCGCCAGCAGTTCGTCGCTGGAGCGCTCGTTCAGGTAGGCATTGGCCAGCTGGGCCACCAGGCTGATCTGCGTGCTGCGCCGCGTTTCCTCGCTGGCCAGGTACTGCGCCAGCGCGGCCTGGCTCAGGCTGCGGACGCGGCCGAACAGGTCCAGTTCGAACGCCGTCACGCCCAGGTTCACCTGGTACTGGCTGCCTATGGTCGAGCGGCCGGAGTACGACAGGTCGCCGGGCGTACGCTGGCGCGTGCCGTTGGCGTTGGCATTGACGCCGGGGAATTGGTCGGCGCGCGTCACGCCGTACTGGGCCCGGGCCGCTTCGATGTTCAGCACCGCCACGCGCAGGTCGCGGTTGTTCTCCAGCGACAGCGCGATCAGCCGTTGCAGACGTTCGTCGCCGAAGAACTGGCGCCAGCCTATGTCGGCCGTGGCCGGCTGCGAGCCGGCCGGCGCGGCGCCGTGGGCGGAGAAATCCGCCTCCACCGGTGCCGCCGGGCGCTCATAGGTCGGGATCATCGAGCATCCCCCCAGCAAGGCGGCGACGGCCACCGCCACGAGTGAGTATGCGGGTCGTTTCATATCAGTTTCCTTCATGCTTGACCGTTCCCGCCGCGCCGGCGTCGCCCTTGTTCGGCTCGTCGTCATGGTGCCCCATGACATGCAGCGATTCGGGCTTGGTCTTGAACAGCCTCAGCACCACCACGAAGAACACGGGCACCAGAAACACGGCCAGCAGCGTGGCGGAAATCATGCCGCCCATCACGCCGGTACCGATGGCGCGCTGCGCACCCGAGCTCGCGCCGGTGGCGATGGCCAGCGGCAGCACACCCAGGATGAACGCCAGCGAAGTCATGACGATGGGGCGGAAACGCAGGCGCGCCGCCTCGATCGTGGCCTCGGCCAGGCCCTTGCCCTCGGCATAGAGGTCCTTGGCGAATTCCACGATCAGGATCGCGTTCTTGGCCGACAGGCCGATGATGGTGATCAGGCCTACCTTGAAGAACACGTCGTTGGGCATGCCCACCAGCGTCACCGCCAGCACCGCGCCCAGGATCCCCAACGGCACCACCAGGATCACCGAGAACGGGATGGACCAGCTTTCATACAGCGCGGCCAGCACCAGGAACACCACCAGCAGCGACAGGGTCAGCAGGATGGGGACCTGGGCACCCGACACGCGCTCCTGCAGCGACTGGCCCGTCCATTCGTAGCCGATGCCCGGGGGCAGCTCGCGCACCAGGCGCTCCATCTCGCTCATGGCCTCGCCGGTACTGAAGCCCGGCTTGGCATCGCCCGAGATCTTGTAGGCGGGATAGCCGTTGTAGCGGATCACCTGCACCGGCCCCTTGGCCCACTCGGACGACGCGAATGCCGAGAACGGCACCAGGCCGCCGCTCGAGTTGGCGGCGTACAGGCGCAGCAGATCGTCCGGCGACATGCGGTCCCCGGCCTCGGCCTGCACGACCACGCGCTGGACGCGGCCGGCGTTGATGAAGTCGTTCACCACGGCCGAGCCCACCGACGTGGACAGCGCCGAACGGATGGAATCGAACGACACACCCAGGGCGTTGGCCTTCTCGCGATCGATCAGCAGCCGCAGTTCAGGCGCGTCCTCCAGGCCTTCGACGCGGGCGTACGCGATCACGGAGCTCTTGGCGACGGCGCCCAGCAACTGGTCGCGGGCGTCGCGCAGCGCGTTGTGGCCCAGCCCGCCACGGTCCTGCAGGCGGAACGTGAAGCCGGTCGCGTTGCCCAGTTCGGGAATGGCCGGCGGCACGATCGAGAACACCATGGCGTCCTTGATGCGGGCGAAGAAGCTGCCGTTGGCGCGCGCGGCCTCGGCCTGCGCCGATTCGTCCGCGCCGCGCTCGGACCAGTCCTTGAGGGTGGCGAACGACAGCGCCGCGTTCTGGCCCATGCCCGAGAAGCTGAAGCCCAGGATGGTGATGATGGACTTCACCGACGGCCGCTCGGAGTAATGCGCTTCCATGACCTCGACCGCCTCGCGGGTGCGGTTGGCCGAGGCGCCCGGGGGCGTCTGGATGTCGGTGATCACGTAGCCCTGGTCTTCCGCCGGCAGGAACGACGACGGCAGGCGCAGGAACGTATAGGCCATCACGGCCAGGATCGCCGCATAGATGACCATGTAGCGCCCGGTCTTGGCCAGCAGGCGGCCCACCCAGTTCTGGTAGCCGTCGGCCGTCCGGTTGAAGCTGCGGTTGAACCAGCCGAAGAAGCCCTTCTTCTCGTCATGCGCGCCCTTGGGGATCGGCTTGAGCAGCGTGGCGCACAGCGCCGGCGTCAGGGACAGCGCGAGGAAGCCCGAGAACATGATGGACGTGGCCATGGCCAGCGAGAACTGCCGGTAGATCACGCCCACCGAGCCGCTCATGAAGGCCAGCGGCAGGAACACGGCCGTCAGCACCAGCGTGATACCGATGATGGCGCCGCTGATCTGGCCCATGGCCTTGCGGGTGGCTTCCTTGGGCGGCAGCCCTTCCTCGACCATGATGCGCTCGACGTTCTCCACCACCACGATGGCATCGTCCACCAGGATACCGATCACCAGCACCATGCCGAACATGGTCAGCACGTTGATCGAGAACCCGGCGATCAGCATGCACGCGAACGAGCCCATCAGGCAGATCGGCACCACGATGGACGGGATCAGCGTGTAGCGGAAGTTCTGCAGGAACAGGAACATCACCAGGAACACCAGCACCATGGCCTCGACCAGGGTATGGAGCACCTTCTCGATCGACGCCTTCACGAAGGGCGAGGTGTCGTACGGGATGTCGTACTTGTAGTCGGCGGGGAAATAGGCCGCCAGCTCTTCCATCTTGGCCTTGACGCCCTCTGCCGCCGACAGCGCGTTGGCGCCGGGCGCCAGTTGCACCGCCACGGCGGCGGTCGGCTTGCCGTTCAGGCGCGACGAGAACGCGTAGGTCTCGGCGCCGACCTCGATGCGCGCGACGTCGCGCAGGCGCACGGACGAGCCGTCCGGATTCGCGCGCAGCACGATGTTGCCGAACTCCTCGGGCGTGGCCAGCTGGCCGCGCACCGAGATGGTGGCGGTGATCTGCTGGTCCGGCAGATTGGGCTGGTCGCCGATGGCGCCCGCCGGCAACTGCACGTTCTGGCCGGCGATGGCGGCATTGACGTCGGCCGTGGACAGCTTGTAGCCCACCAGCTTGGCCGGATCGATCCAGATGCGCATGGCCCGCTGCGAGGCGAACAGCTGCGCCCGGCCCACGCCGGGGATACGGCGGATCTCGCTCAGCACGTTGCGGGTCAGATAGTCGCCCAGGCCCACGGCATCGGTTTCGCCGCTTTCCGAGGACAAGGTCAGCACCAGCAGGAAGTTGGTGCTGGCCTTCTCCACCCGCAGCCCTTGCTGCAGCACGGATTGCGGCAGGCGGGACTCGACCCGCTTGATGCGGTTCTGCACGTCCACCGCGGCCAGGTCGGGGTCGACCCCCGGCGCGAAGGTGATGTCGATTTCGGCGCGGCCAAAGTTGCTCTGCGACTCGAAATACAACATGCCCTGCGCGCCGTTGAGCTCGTCCTCGATCAGGCTGGTGATCGACTGGGCCACCGTTTCGGCCGACGCGCCGGGATAGGTGGCCGACACCGAGATGACCGGAGGCGCCACCGCCGGGTACTGCGACACCGGCAGGTTGGGAATGGCCAGGACGCCTGCCAGGATGATGAACAGCGCGACCACCCAGGCAAAAATCGGCCTGCTAATGAAAAATTGCGACATGTCTGGTGACTCTCTTAGAGATGCTTCGGGCGGCCCGACAGGACCCGGCTCGACTTTGACGAAGCCGGGTTCGCCCTGCCTGCGTCTCGACCGGACCGGTCTTCACCGGTCCGCGCACCCGGGGCGGATCGCGCGCCGGGCACGGTACCGATCACGACTTGCTGCCTTGCTGGCCAGCCGGCTGCGCCGGCGCGGGTTCGGCCGCGGGCTTCCAGGGTACGGGCTTGACCTGCGCGCCCGGACGCACCTTCTGGAAACCTTCGACGATGACCACGTCGTTGGGCTTGAGGCCCTGGGTCACGATCCAGCGATCGCCCACCGCGGCGCCGGTCTTGACGGGACGCGGCTCGACCTTGTTCTCGGCGCCGACCACGTAGACCGACGCATCGCCGTTGGCGCCGCGCTGCACCGCCTGCTGCGGCACGGTCAGCGCCGCCTCGTCGATACCCTGCTCGACCCGCACCCGCACGTACATCCCCGGCAGCAGGACGTTGTTCGGGTTCGGGAACTCGGCGCGCAGCGTGACCTGGCCGGTGCTTTGATCGACCGTGACGTCCGAGAAGAGCAGCTTGCCGGTCAGCGGATAACGCGAACCGTCGTCCAGCACGAGCGAGACACGGGCTTCGTTCGGCGCGACCTGCTTGATCTTGCCGCTGTCGAAGGCCGCGCGCAGCTGGCTCAGTTGCGCCACGGACTGCGTGAAGTTGGCGTAGACCGGATCCAGGCGCTGGATGACCGCCAGCGGCGTGACCTCGCCCTGGCCGACCAGCGCGCCCTCGGTAACCAGCGCGCGGCCGATGCGGCCGGAAATCGGGGCCGTGACGGTGGCATAGTCCAGGCTGAGCTTGGCCCGGTCCAGCGCGGCCTTGGTGGCCGACACGGCCGCCTGCGCCTGCTTGTACGAAGCGACGGCGTTGTCGTACTCCTGCTTGCTGACCGCGTTCGCCTTCACCAGCGGCTCATAGCGCTCGGCCAGCATGCGGGCCTGGTACAGGTTGGCTTCGTCGCGCTCGAGATTGGCCTTGGCGCTGTTGTAGTCGGCCTGGAAAGGGGCCGGGTCGATCTTGAACAGCAGTTGGCCCGCCTTGACGTCGCTGCCCTCGCGGAACGCGCGCTGCAGCACGATGCCCGCCACGCGCGCGCGGACCTCGGCGATGCGGGTCGCTTCCAGGCGCCCGGGCAGTTCGTTGACGATGACTTCCTTGGTCGGCGTGATGGTGACCGTGCCGATCTCCATCGGAGGAGGCGCTCCCGCGCCCTGCTGCGCGCCACCGTTTCCTTTGCCGCAAGCAGACAGCGCCAGCAGGGTCGCCAGCGATACCGCGCCTAGCAGATAGGGTGAGCGTCTTTTGCGTTGCATAGCATTCCTCTAGGCATAGACGTCGCGGCACGGATGAAGCCGAAACGTAGTCGAAATCCCGGGATGACGAAAGCCTTGCGCGTCCGGCGGCCTGGCGCGCGCCGGGTGCGGACGGGAAGACATTGCGGACATCATGAAGCAGGCGATTATACAAACATTCATGGATGTTTGTATAAAAAGAACGAATTTTTTTGTTTCGTCAGTTGAGCGCGAGAATATGTCAAGTAGGCATTAACCCCTTGCAGGGCTAGGGCTTTTCCCGGCTTGCGTCGCGCCTGGCGCAGCATGCGCTCCCGAGGAGAAATGCTCCCACACTTTTGCGGCCCGTTGCTGCGCCTTTTGCGATTTTGCTCCGCCATCGTTGCGGCATAAACAACACCCCGCCCCCTCCGCGGCCCGGCGGGAGCGAGGCCGCACCGGACCGGATCGGTTTATATTCTGGCCATGCGCCCGCGCACCGCATCGAACGATAAAGGACAGAGGAAGCCCCATGCGTCTGGACAATGGCCGAGAAAGCAGCAACATCGAAGACCGGCGCGGCGGCGGTCCCCGCCTGGCGGGCCGCGGTTCACTGGGCATAGGCGCGGTGGTGCTGGCGCTGGTCGCCATGTACTTCGGCGTCGATCCATCCGTGGTTCTGGACCTGGCCTCCGGCCCCGGCCAGTCGGTCCAGGAATCGTCGGGACCGCCGCCGGCCGACGACAAGCAGGCCCAGTTCGTCTCGAAGGTGCTGGCCGACACCGAGGACACCTGGAGCCAGCTATTCACCGCGTCCGGCAGCCGCTACACCGAGCCGAAGCTGGTCCTGTACTCGGGCGCCACGAATACCGCGTGCGGCACGGGCCAGGCGGCCATGGGGCCGTTCTACTGCCCCGGCGATGCCCGCGTCTATCTCGACATGAGCTTTTTCGAGGAAATGCAGCGTCGCCTGAACGCCCCGGGAGACTTCGCCCGCGCCTATGTGATCGCCCATGAGATCGGACATCATGTCCAGAACCTGCTGGGCACGGCCGACAAGGTCAATCGCCAGCAG
This sequence comes from Pigmentiphaga sp. NML030171, assembly GCF_002188635.1. Lineage (GTDB taxonomy): Bacteria > Pseudomonadota > Gammaproteobacteria > Burkholderiales > Burkholderiaceae_B > Pigmentiphaga > Pigmentiphaga daeguensis. Next base: position 50,642 of record NZ_NINX01000056.1, read on the forward strand.
CGGCGCTCCAGCCAGGTCGAGGCCAACCAGTTGTCGGTGCGGATGGAACTCCAGGCCGACTGCTACGCCGGCGTCTGGGCCTATCACGCCAATCGGGCCCGGCAGATCCTGGAGCCCGGCGACGTGGAAGCCGCCCTGAACGCCGCCTCGGCCATCGGCGACGATCGCCTGCAAAAGGAAGCCCAGGGCTACGTGGTCCCGGACGCCTTCACGCATGGCACATCGGCCCAGCGCGTGCGCTGGTTCAAGCGTGGACTGGAAAGCGGCAATCCGGGCAACTGCGACACGTTCTCCGCGGCGTCGCTCTGACCGCCGCGTGAACACCCCGCCGCAATGCGCGAGCCCCGCCTAGGCGGGGCTCATTGCTTCGGCGGTGCCTGCCGGCACCTCAGCGATAGATGTAATCCCGGCGGAACGGATACGCCTGGCCGGCCGGCTCGTCGAGCTGGCTTGCATCGAATACGCCCTGACGCTGGCACAGCACCTGATTCAGCGAAATCCAGCCCTGCTCGAACGCCATGGCACAGCCGGCCAGGTACAGCCGGTAGGCCCGCACGGACTTGGCGCCCTGCTCGCCCGGCAAGATCCGGTAGGCCTCGTCCAGCTTGGCCTCGAGCCCGTCGCTCCAGGCCCACAGCGTGCGTGCGTAATGGGGGCGCAGATTCTCGACGTCGACGGCTTCCAGCCCGCCGTCGCTGAGCGTCTCCAGCACCTTGCTGACATGCACCAGTTCCCCGCCCGGGAATATGTACTTCTCGATGAAGTCTCCCATTCCGCTGCCGAGCTGGGCGTTATAGGTGCCACCGGAGGTGATCCCGTGGTTCATCACCAGGCCGCCCGGGCGCAGAAGCCGGCGGATCTTCGAGAAATAGGCGGTCAGCTGGGCACGCCCGACGTGCTCGAACATCCCGACGGACGCGATCTTGTCGTAGGGCTGGGTTTCCTCCAACTGGCGATAATCCAGCAGCACCATCCGGACACGGTTCTGCAGCCCCTTTTCCTCGATCAGGCGATTGACGTGCGCATGCTGGTTCTTGGACAGGGTGATGCCGGTGGCGTCGACGCCGTAGTTCTCGGCGGCCCACAGCAGCAGGCCGCCCCATCCGGCGCCGATGTCCAGGAACCGCTCGCCTTCCTGGAGCCGCAGCTTGCGGCAGATATGGTCGAGCTTGGCTTCCTGGGCCTGGGCCAGCGTCATGCCGGAATCGCGGTAATAGGCACACGAATAGACGCGGCGCGGGTCCTGCCACAGGCCGTAGAAATCATCGGACAGGTCGTAGTGGAACTGGATCTGCCGCGCGTCGCGGTCCATGGTGTGGCGCATGGCCGACGTCGCCTTGCGCCCCAGCTCCGACAGCCAGCCGGGCGGGGAATTGTCCACGGGCGACTCCGTCAGTATGGCGGCGGCCGCCGCCATCAGGTCGCGCATGTTGCCGGTTATGTCGACGCGCCCCTCGACATAGTCTTCGCCCAATTGGCCGATACGCCCCCGCACCAGGTGGGAGACGGATCGCAATGTCCTGAGCTTGAACCCGACCTTCGCATTGTCGGCCCCCAGCCGGGTGCCATCGGGCAGTATGAGTTGAACGGGAATGGGTAAAGCCGAAAGCCGACGTTCCGCCTGAGAAAAAAGTGCATTCATGTAGGGTTTTCCGTATTCCACAACCTGTCAGTCGCGACAGACGCGCGTTTTTATCGGCGCTCAACCCGCACAGGCAAAGATCCCCCTAGGTCGGCGCTTTTCGGTAGACCAAACTCGTAACCACTTTGCTTTTTTATCCTAGCACCAAAAACGCGGACGTTCATGGCATCCCATGGCGTCCAAAAACCCTATTCATAATGAGGGATGCAGCCTTTCCGGCGTCAGTGTGGCGTCCCGCTCGCCATTACCCATCCAGGCCTGGCCTTCCTGCACGTTGCATTGCAGCTGCATGTTTCGTTCCGCGAGCCGGGCCAGCGCGGCGGTATCGTCGGGGGCCAGCCGGAAAATCTGCAGATTATCCAGCCGCGCCACCTTGTCCTGGTTCTGGCGCCACCACGCGTCGGCGGTGCGGCCATAGGCATAGAGCACCACCCGCGCGGCGCGGGCGCATGCCTTGCGCAGCCATTTCTCGTCCGGCAAGCCCACTTCTATCCAGACGTCCACGGCACCGGTCAGATCCTTGCGCCATAGATCCGGCTCGTCGTCGGTCGACAGCCCCCTGCCGAACGCCAGCTCCTCGTCCGCATTCAGCGCGAAGGCCAGTACCCGCACCATCATTCTTTCATCGGTTTCCGAGGGATGGCGCGCAACGACCAGGGAATGTTCCGCGTAGTACCCCCTGTCCATGTCCGCTACCTGCAGTACCGCCTTGTAAACCACCGAACGTAGAGCCATGTCTTTTCATGCGGCCGCCCGCGGCGGCCGTTCCTCAAAAATTCCGGAGTCGGACGGCCTTGCGCAGGCGACTCCGGGAAATTACCCAAGTAGGTTTCCGAATGAACTTCCGGCGCAAATGGCGCTCTATTCTTTTGAAAATGTATCCGTTTTCACATAAGGGCTTCACAGCTTGGAAAATTCGCTTCTAAAATGCGCTGGCAATCCCGCGTTCCAAATCGAGTATTTCCTCTGCCCTTCGCCTGAAAAAACCACCTGGACAAAAATGGCTAAAGATACCTACCAATCACTGCAGGCCCAAATCCGCAAGCTTCAGGAAAAAGCGGAAAGCGTTCGCCAGAAACAACGCCAGCCTGTCATCGCTTCCATTCTTCGCTCGATGCAGGAATTCTCGATCACGCTGGACGAGTTGAAAGCCGCCCAGGCCAAGGGCGGGGCGCCCCGCAAGCGGGCGAGCGGCACCGCCGCCAAGGCCAGCGCGGCAAAACCCGCCAAGCAGGTCGCTCCCAAGTACCGCCATCCCGAAACCGGCGAAACCTGGACCGGCCGCGGCAAACCCCCGCGCTGGCTGGTGGCGGCCGAAGCCGGCGGCGCGACGCGCGACCAGTTTCTCATCGCCCAGTAATACGGCGCAGGCCGGCAGGGCCTTTGTAAAGGTGGTTTTACGATTCATATCCGTAAAACCACCTTTTTGATTGTTACCATCCGGAAAGGTTTACCCGTCCAAAGCCTCGGATTATTACGGTCGTGAATTATTTCTTGAAGGCGAAATAAACCGCGCCCACCAGGCAGCACGCCGCCCATAAATGGTTCAGCCGCAGCCGCTCATCCATGAACAGCAAGGCGAACGGCACGAACACCGTCAGCGTCACCACCTCCTGCAATATCTTCATCTGCGTTACGCTAAGGAAATCGAAGCCGTAGCGGTTCGCGGGCACCATGATTGCATATTCAAAAAAAGCCAGCCCCCAGCTCGCCATCAGGGCCAGATACCACGGACTGCCATGGGCGTATCGCAGGTGTCCATACCATGCGAACGTCATGAATGTGTTGGATAACGCCAGAAGCCCCACGAATGCCAATATCTGGGCAGCCATGCGCCCTCTCCTCAGTCAAACAAGCCAAAACATGGTATGCTTACATACATTCATGCATGTATATAAGCATTGCGCAGGGGCACCTTAGCTAGATAGCCCATTCACTCACACACCTCCGTCCGGCTGCCTTCCAGGCTGATGCCGGACACCACCGGCTGGGCATGGCCATGGTACGCAAAACGAAAGAGGAAGCGCTCGAAACCCGCACCCGCATTCTCGAAACCGCCGAGCAGATCTTCAGCGAACAAGGCGTCTCGCACACGTCGCTGCAAGATATCGCGGCGGCCGCCAATGTAACCCGTGGCGCGATCTACTGGCACTTCAAGAACAAGACGGACCTGCTGGACGCGATGCTGCAGCGGGTCAAGATGCCGATCGAGGATGCGCTCGAGCGCAGTTGCGACGCCAACTCCCCGGATCCGCTCAACCAGTTGCGGCGCAGCGCCGTCGGCGCCATGCAATTGATCTCCGAGGGCGCGAGCGCGCAGCGGGTCTGTGAGATCCTGCTGTTCAAGTGCGAATATGTGGCGGAAACGGCGGACATGCGCCGTCGCCACGTGGAAAGCCGCAAGGTCGCCCTGGGCCGCTACGAAGACGGCTTCCGCCGCGCCATCGCCCTGGGGCAGCTTCCGCCCCACACCGACCCGCGCATAGCCGCCCTGGGCCTGCACGCCATCATGCATGGCCTGTTCATGGACTGGATGCTGGAACCGGGCGACTTCGACATCACCGAAGTGGGCGGCCGCGTCATCGACGACTTCCTGGCGGGGCTGAAGATCAGCCCGCCGCCGGCCCGGGCCGGCTGAGGCGCGAGCGCTACCTGCGCTGCTCCACCTCGTAGGTGACGTCCCGGACCTGTCCGTTCGTGTCGGGGAAACGATCGAAGATCGCCCGCACGAGGTAGGGCATCACCTGCGGAATGGAGTCGCCCGAGCCGGTGCTCACGGCCGTGGACTCGTAGACTTTCTGCCCGTTCTGCCTGGCGTCCCGGATCTCCACCCGCAGCGACGCGCGGGATGCGTCTACCGTGGTGGACGTCCAGGTCGGCGGGTACGGGGGCCCCCAGGCGAAACCCATGCCGCCGCGGCCGCGATAGCCGAAGCCGCCCCAGCCGTAGCCCCACGGCCCCCAGGGCCCGTAGAAGGGATCGTAGGCCGGACGCTCGATGCGCACCTGCACCGGCTCGACGCCGTACGAGAAGCTGACGGTGAAGCGGGCGGGCTTGCCCGCCTCGGCCTCGACCATGCCGGTGGGGCCGAGGCCAGACCGGATCATGTCGGCGTATTCGCGATATTCCAGGCTGTCCCGCTGCGCCGCGGACGTATCGAATTTCCAGGTGGCGCCGACGGCATCGGCCGGCCATTGCTGGAAGGTCGTGACGCGGGCCGGCACCGTGGTCGCGCAGCCCGCGAGCAACGCCACGGCGGCCACCTTCGCGACGCGGCTGGCCCATGTCCAGCCGCCCCGTCCGAAGAAAGAATTACATTTGGATATCGACATGGTGCTTTCGCGTCCGCAGCAAGAATCGTAATTTAACCGTTATGGCGCTTGGACCGACACGAGGTGTTTCGGTTCTCGGCCGACGCGTCCCGCCCCGCCCCGCTACAATCCCATCCCTGCGCCGCCACTCGTTTCCGCCATCATGCGTACCGATACTCCCGTCACCATCAGACGCCAGAATTACCTTCCGTTTCCGTATGACATCGCGACGGTCAGGCTGGAATTCGACCTCGACCCCGCCGACACCCTGGTCCGTTCGCTGCTGGAGGTACGGCGTACCGGCGAAGGCCCGCTGGTCCTGGACGGCGAGGAACTGGAACTGGTCGCCGTCAAGGTGGACGGCCGGGACTGGAGCGGACACTACCAGGTGGACGGCAGCACCCTGACGCTGGACGACCTGGGCGTCCAGGCGCAGGTCGAGATCGTCTCGCGCTGCCGGCCCGAGGCCAATTCGGCGCTGATGGGGCTTTATATCTCGAACGGCGTCTTCTTCACGCAGTGCGAGGCCGAGGGCTTTCGCCGCATCACCTGGTTCCCCGACCGGCCCGACGTCATGTCGCGGTATTCGGTGGTGCTGCGGGCCGACAAGAAACGCTTCCCGCAATTGCTGTCCAACGGCAACCTGGTCAAGCAGGCCGACCTGCCCGATGGCCGCCACGAAGCGCATTGGGAAGACCCCTTTCCCAAGCCCTGCTACCTCTTCGCGCTGGTCGCGGGCACCCTGACCTGGCGCGAGTCCCGCATGCGCACCCGCTCGGGCCGCGAGGTGCTGCTGCAGGTCTACAGCGACCCCGGCAGCGAGGCCAAGACGCAGTACGCGCTGGAGTCGCTGGAGCGCGCCGTGCGCTGGGACGAGCAACGCTTCTCGCTCGAACTGGACCTGGACCGCTTCATGATCGTGGCCGCCCGCGATTTCAACATGGGCGCCATGGAGAACAAGGGCCTGAACATCTTCAACGCCGCCTACGTGCTGGCCGACCCGGAAAGCGCCACCGACGCCAACTTCAGCGCGATCGAAGCGGTGATCGGGCACGAGTATTTCCACAACTGGACCGGCAACCGCGTCACCTGCCGCGACTGGTTCCAACTGAGCCTGAAGGAAGGCCTGACCGTCTTCCGCGACCAGGAATTCACCGCCGACATGATGGCGCAGGGACTGGACGCGCAGGCGGCCGCCAGCGCGCGCACGGTCAAGCGCATCGACGACGTCGTGACGCTGCGGGCCGCGCAGTTCCCCGAAGATGCCGGCCCGATGGCGCACCCCATCCGGCCCGAGAGCTACCAGGAGATCGGCAACTTCTATACCGCCACGGTCTACGAGAAAGGGGCGGAAGTCATCCGCATGCAGCAGACCCTGCTGACGCCCGCGGGCTTCACGCGCGGGCTGGCCGAGTACTTCCGCCGGCACGATGGCCAGGCCGTCACCTGCGACGACTTCGTCGCCGCGATGGAGTCGGTCTACGTGCAGGATCACCCCGGACGCGACCTGTCCGTGTTCAGGCGCTGGTACAGCCAGGCCGGCACGCCGCGGGTGCGGGTGACGATCGAGCACGACGCCGCCACGCGGCGGTGCACGGTCACGCTCGCCCAGCGCTGCGAACCCGTGGGCGTGGAGCGCCTGCCGGGCGCGCCGGCCAAGCAGCCCTTCCACATTCCCTTCGCCATCGGCCTGCTGGATGCCCAAGGCCGGGCCCTGCCGCTCGAGCAGGCGGGCGGACACGAGGTGCGCGACACCGCGCTGCTCGAACTGACCACCGAGCACGCGCAATGGACGTTCGAGAACATCGACGCCAGGCCGGTACCCTCGCTGCTGCGCGACTTTTCCGCGCCGGTCATCGTCGAATACGACTACACCGATCACGAGCTCGCGCTGCTGATGAAGCACGATGGCAATGCCTTCGCCCGCTGGGAAGCCGGACAGCAACTGGCTACCCGCGTCATCCTGGCGGCCACTCGCGAACGGCAGGAGGGCAAGCCCTTCGTGCTGCATGGCGACTTCATCGAAGCCTGGCGCTCGGTGCTGGCCGCGCCGGGGCTGGATGCCGCCTACCGGGCTCGCGCCCTGACGCTGCCGTCGGAGAAGACGCTGGCCGAACACATGGCCAAGGTCGATCCGGTGGCGCTGGCCGCCGTGCGCGACGAAACCCTGGGCGCGCTCGGCCGCGCGCTGGCGGACGACTGGCGCGCCGCCATCGATGCCAACCAGACGCCGGGGGACTATTCGCCCGATCCGGTCAGCGCGGGCAAGCGCGCGCTGAAGAACCTCGCGCTGGCCACGCTGATGGCCGGCCGCGTGGACGGCGCGGCGGAACTGGCACTGCGCCAATACGACACGGCGCGCAACATGACGGACCGGCTGTCGGCCCTCTCCTCGCTGGTCAACTTCGGCGCGCCAGACGCCGCCGCGCGGGTGCTGGCCGACTTCTACGACCGCTGGCAGGACGACCCGCTGGTGGTGGATAAATGGTTCACCCTGCAGGCGACCGCCCGGGGCACCACGGTCCAGACCGTGGAAGGCCTGATGGCCCATCCGGCGTTCTCGCTGCGCAATCCCAACCGCGCCCGCTCGCTGGTCTTCCAGTTCTGCCTGAACAATCCCTACGGCTTCCATCGCGCCGACGGCAGCGGCTACCGCTACTGGGCCAGCCAGGTCCTGGCGCTGGACGCCCTCAACCCGGAAATCGCGGCTCGCCTGGCCCGTGCGCTGGACCGCTGGGTCCGCTACGTACCCGAACTGAGCGACCCCATGCGCCAGGCGCTGCAGCAGGTGCGCAGCCATCCCGGCCTGTCGCGCAACGTCACCGAAATCGTTTCTAAAGCCCTGGAGATCGCCGCATGAAGCGCAAGACGCTTACCCAATTCCTGATCGAGCAGCAGCGCGGGGCCGCCGCCCTGCCCGCCGAAGTCCGCCTGCTGGTCGAAATCGTCGCCCGCGCCTGCAAGGCCATCGGCCACGCGGTCGGCAAGGGCGCGCTGGGCGGCGTGCTCGGCAGCCTGGAAACCGAGAACATCCAGGGCGAGGTGCAGAAGAAGCTGGACGTGCTGTCCAACGAAATCCTGCTGGAAGCCAACGAGTGGGGTGGCCAGCTGGCCGCCATGGCCTCCGAGGAAATGGAGACCGTCCACCTCATTCCCACCCACTACCCCAAGGGTGAATACCTGCTGCTGTTCGACCCGCTGGACGGCTCCAGCAACATCGACGTGAACGTGTCCATCGGCACGATCTTCTCGGTGCTGCGCGCGCCCGCCGAGGCCCGTGGCCGCGAGATCACCGAGCAGGACTTCCTGCAGCCGGGCTCGCAGCAGGTCGTGGCGGGCTACGCGCTGTACGGCCCGCAGACCATGCTGATCCTGACCGTGGGCACCGGCGTGTTCGGCTTCACCCTGGACCGCGAAGTCGGCTCGTGGGTGCTGACCCAGGAAAACATCCGCATTCCCGCCGACACCAAGGAATTCGCGATCAACATGTCCAACATGCGCCACTGGGCACCGCCGGTGCGGCGCTACATCGAGGAATGCCTGGCCGGCAAGACCGGACCGCGCGGCAAGGACTTCAACATGCGCTGGATCGCCTCCATGGTGGCCGACGTGCACCGCATCCTGAACCGCGGCGGCATCTTCATGTACCCGTGGGATGCGCGCGAACCGACCAAGCCCGGCAAGCTGCGCCTGATGTACGAAGCCAACCCGATGAGCATGCTGGTGGAACAGGCCGGCGGCGCCTCGACCAACGGCCTGCAGCGCATCCTGGACATCGAGCCCGCCGCGCTGCACGAACGCGTCAGCGTGATCCTGGGCTCGAAGAACGAAGTCGACCTCGTCACGAGCTATCACAAAGACGCGAGCAACTGATCCAGGAAACTGCGGATCTGGCTTTGCCAGGCCGCGCGCATCGCCCCTCGGGACCCGGCGCCGGGCCGCCCCGAGGCGGGTCCCGGCCCCCTTGGGGGGCTGCCGCGTAGCGGCTGGGGGCCCACCATGCGGGCGCGCGTCACGCGTAGGGGGGAAACCTCCCCTAGAACAGTTCGAAGTACTCGCGCTGTTCCCACTCGCTCACTTCGAGATTGAAGCGGGCGATCTCGGCTTCCTTGATGTGGCAGAAGTAATCCACGAAGCCGGCCCCCAGCCCCTCGCGCAGCACCGGATCGTCGCGCAGGCATCCCAGCGCCTCGGTCAGCGTATGCGGCAGGCTGGCGGCCTGGGTCTCGTAGGGCGCATCGGCCGACGGCCCGGGATCGAGGGCGCGGGCGATGCCATCCATGCCCGACAGCACCTGGGACGCGAAAAGAGGTGGCGGCGGAAATTCAGACAGTCCGATAAGTGGAGAGCTCTGGGCCTGATCCGGCGATAATGCCGGTAAAGGAACCAGAGAGATGACCAAGAGAACGAGACGAACACACTCAGCGGCGTTCAAGGCCAAGGTGGCCTTGGCGGCGGTCAAGGGGGATCGCACCCTGGCCGAACTGGCTCAGCAATTTGATGTGCATCCGAACCAGATCACGGAATGGAAGCGGCAGTTGCAGGAGAAGGCGGCGGACGTATTCGGGTCGGCAGGACAGAGCAACAACGAGCCGCCGGCCGATCTGAAGGTGCTACATGCCAAGATCGGCCAGCTCACGCTGGAGAATGATTTTTTAGAAAGCGCGCTCACCAAGGCGGGATTGCTGAGCGCAAAGCGATGATAGACCGTACGCATGCACTGCCGGTGTCACGCCAGGCCAAATTGGTGGGGATTGCTCGATCGAGCGTGTATTATCAGGCCCGGCCTGTCAACGATAGAGATCTGATGTTGATGCGCCGGATCGACGAGCTGCATCTGGAGTTTCCGTTTGCCGGGGCCCGCATGCTGGCGCGGCTACTGCGCCGTGACGGCCATGAGGTCGGCCGACGACACGTGGGCACCCTGATGAAACGCATGGGCGTTAAGGCCGAGGTGTT
>NZ_NINX01000010.1 GCF_002188635.1 Pigmentiphaga sp. NML030171
CGACTACATCGAGCGGTTCTACAACACAAGGCGCCAGCACTCAACGCTGGGATACGTCAGCCCCATGCAGTTCGAGGCGGCGGTTTGTTAGGTTAAACAACCTGTCCGGAGAGGCGGGGCAAGCCCAGATACCCGGTTAACTCCTTGAACGCGTCGTTAACATATAGCACCCGGCGCAGGCTTCGTTCAGCCTCAAAAATAACGATACTTTCAAGCTGTTGATCCGCGTATTGACGAAATGCAAAGTGAACGTCAATCGGCTTGCGTTGTGCCATGTATCCAATCTCACTGGGCCAAGTAGAACATCAGCCTATACTTCACATGGGTGGTTAATCGTGATTTATGGAAGCCAAGGCGCGCCGAGCACGCCGTTCCATGAACTGAGGCAGGGACATTCGTGGGTAGATGTGTGTAAGCGTGTAAAGGTCGTTCATATCCTCGTTGGACAACTCATTGGCGCCCAAGCTGTCGAACGCGCGCACCCCCCAATTTAGCCAACGGCGGGTCTCGGAAGAATTTTCAAAGTAGCAGCCGGCGAACATAAGAGCTTTGGCAACATCAGTCCGCCCCCCTCGCTGCCAGTGCGCCCTGCGGAACTGATGCAGATAGCGCACCTGCACTATCAAGCTCCGCAGAAGAAACTCGCCAGTCAGTCCTCCGTGACGAAGATCCCACTTGATCCAGTGAACGATCCGCGCAGACAGGCAAGACGGTGACCATGCCGGGCCACGCCCGGGCAGGTTTGCCATGGCCCAGCTCCTGACGATAGCTTGATGCCACGGCAAGCGTTCGTCCGCCCCGGCCGCGGTGAGGTCCTCGAAGCGATGCAGCATGGTGAGCCATGCTTCCCCCCAAGGTATGTGGCGCCATCCTCTGCTATCTGGAAGCGTGTGCTCGACACCGTCGAACACGAATGTCCATGGACCTTTCATGGTGCTGGCCGAGGTACCTGCGGGCCAGCGACTTGCGGGCTGACGCAGCGGCAATGTAGCGCCATAAGCTGAATCAGCGAGGTAGCGCCTATAGCGATTCATGCCATAGACATGGCTCCAGCAGAACGTGCGGAGAGCGCTTTGCATCTCCGAAAAGACACTGCTGATTCCGCTGGCCGGCATGTCAACCGGAAGCATAGGTTCGAACGTGTGGGTTTTCTCCCACTGGCCTCGGCGCTCGCGGGCGTCGAATGGAACCCGTCGCTCCCCTATCGCTTCAGGGTGATCGTGCAGGCTGGACACGATACTTCTTCTATCTTGAACAGCACTCATGTTCTGTACTCACTCGAAAAGCTATACGAAATAGCGCATTTCAGATATGGAGCTCGCCTTGGCCAATCTTGCAATACATGACGTCCTGCGAGGGATCGTCAACGGCTCTGGAAAACACGGCTCCACCAACAAAACCATGCAGTAGTCGGCCGGCAGGCCCAGGTCGATTTCTGCGATTTCCAACAGGTCAAGATCGGGCAACGTACTGCTCAGAAACAAGGTGGATGGCTTCCACGCGCCAAGTGCGTGCACAAGAGCGCGATGAGTGCCAACCGCTCGAACATGACAGCCGTGCTGGCTCAAGAAGCTGCATGCGTCCGCGCAGAAACGTTTGTCTGCGTCGGCAAGCAGCACACGCTGGCGGCACGACGGAGTTGCAAGTCGCGAGGCCTCCAATGCAGACCTCGGATGACGCATTTGCCTGTCTTCATCTTTCCGGCCCCCCTTCCTGACCGGCAAGTTCGGTCGATGGCGGCGAATAGCTGTGCTTTCGGAGAGGACTGCTGTATCCATCAGTGCGTCTTCACCCTGTTACCGAACAACATCATCTTGTTCCCAAGAAGTAAGCTTCGTTTGGTTGCCTCATGCCAGAATTGTTGATTGCAATTCATGCGAGACCTTGGTCGGCGTGGCTTGCTCAGAAGCAGTAGTTCACGTTTGCTCGGAAGCCGTTGCGGTGCAGCCCATCAAGAGGTCAGGCGCCATCCCATGCTCGGAACGACGCACTTTGGCGCGTCCGATGAAATCCCCCTGCAGCCAGACGTCCATGCGACGCCGTACCGCGTCGATATCGGCTTCGCTTTCGATGCCTTCGATGACAATGTCGTCGGCAAGGCGGGAACACAGCTGGACGAGGTTGGTCAGGACGCTGCGCGCGGCGCCATCGCTGCGGCCGCGGCCCAGGTAGCCGTTGTCGATCTTGATGATGGCGGGCTTGGCTCGCACGCTGAAATCCAGCGTGTTGAATCTCGAGCCGAAATTGTCCAAGGCGATGCGGCAACCGAGTTGCTGCAACTTACTCACGAACTCCAGGGGTTCATCCGTCCCAGGAAATGACGCGTTCTCGGTCAATTCGATGACGAGCCGCGAGGCCACGAAAGGGTCGGCCTCCAAGTCCTCGAGCACCTGTCTCCACCAGGAATCGACGACGACGCTTTGCGCCGAAATGTTGCAACCGAGGCAAAGAGCTGGTCGCAACCTGAGGAGGGCCAGCACCGCCTGCACCACGCATCGGTCGAACAGACGGATCAGGCCCACGCGCTCAAGTGACTTGAGCGCGGCCTCCAGGGACACCGGCTCGCCGTCTTCGTCAAGAGCGCGCACGAGCCCTTCCTGGTAGAGCTGCTGGCTGAAGTCGACCCGCGCAACAATGGGCTGAAAGGCTAACGTCAATCGTCCAGCATTCAAGAGCTGGAATACGCGCAAAGCCTCCGACATATCTTTCGCATACTCAAGCCGCCAAGCCTCGGTACATTGGTCCGGAGCGAATCCCGGCTGAGTGGCCGTGCCTGGGCCGATGCCGGAATCCGTCAGCTTCGTGTCCACCCCGTCGATCAAACGAGCCTCTACGAGCGCGAAAGCCGTTTGCCCCCCATGTTCGACGGGCGTGCTGCAAAGAGAGATCAGGACGTACTCGAGCAGGCGCTCTCTTGAAACGCTCTCGCTGGTCAGGATGGGATAGGGAGACAGTAGAAAGCGGTCATCCCCGAGTCGCAACGCCGCGTCGCTGGTGATGCCGGCTGCAAGCGCTCGCCCCTGCAGCTCCCGCTCGACGGCAGCGGCAAATGCGTTCCCATAGACTGCGGCGAGATGGGCATGATTTCTGAGCGTGACGAGAAGTTGCGGCGCCTGCCGCCGGGCCGCATGGCCGGGGCCGCCAATGTGCTCAATGACTGGCCGGCATTTCATGTGGGCCGCCCAGCGCTGCGACATGCTGGCATGGCCGAGCCGGAAGCCCGAATTACAGCCGGGAGGCTGCCGAAGAGCCTCCCGGCTGTCCACCCCTCTGCAAAAGGGGTCCTTTTTGTCACTATCGCAAGCTAGCAGATATCGTGAAGCAGCTTTACCGTTTCAATGGGCTATTTTGTTACAAAACGCGCTCCGACAAAAGGGACCCCTTTTGTCAATTTTCGTAACATGCGCATCATCGGGCCGGGTCCTCCCACGTCTCTGCGCGTGCCGAGGTCAAGCATGAAGATCGGATACGCCCGTGTATCGACCCAGGATCAAAACCTGGCTCTCCAATTAAGAGCTCTCGAAAGCACTGGTTGCGAACGAATCTATACAGATCAAGGCTATTCAGGTTCAACGACTGCCCGGCCGGGACTCAAGCAAGCGATGCAGGCCCTCCAATGCGGCGATACATTCGTGGTCTGGAGGCTGGATCGCCTAGGTCGGTCCCTGGTGAGCCTCGTTGATATGGTCAGCCGTCTTAAGGAAGGCGGCGTAGAGTTCGTTTCCCTCTCCGAACACATCGACACGGCCTCTTCCGCGGGGAGGCTCGTGTTTCACATGATGGCCGCCTTGGCAGAATTTGAGCGCTCGCTTATCAGTGAGCGGACGCGAGCCGGGATGGCCGCAGCCCGATACCAAGGCAGGCATATGGGCCGGCCCCTGGCGCTGACCGAAGAACAACTGAAGGAAGCCCGAGTGGAACTGCAGCGAGAGCCTATCGCCGAGGTGGCTCAGCGGTACGGAATTCATCCGCGCACTCTGCAGCGTCTGGCAGCGCGAACGGATGCGCTGCTTGCACAGAAAACCCACGTCGAATCTGTTGCAGATTCGATTCAAAAGGATACAATTGCAACAGAAAAACCCCCTTGTTAATGCAACAGAAAATTTCTTTTTTTGCTAAAGCGTTCTATTGAGACTTTTCGGAGTGACGTCCGTTCGCCTTCACAGCCGGATCAAGAGACCTTGTCCGGTAGGACTTCTGCGATGCGAGTCGCTGCTGTAGCTCTTTTCCGTGAAAGCTGGTAGAGCAGTGCTCGACCGGATTCATGTTTGAACGCGTGGCATGAAGACCAGCCATGAAAATCGGTTATGCCAGAGTATCGACAGAGGACCAAAACCTTGCTTTACAAGTTGCTGCGCTTGAAAAAGCCTGCTGCGACGCCATCTATACAGATCGAACGTCTGGGGCTTATCTTCGGCGCCCCGGGTTGGACGCTGTGCTTAAGAAGCTGCACAGGGGGGCGACACTCGTAGTATGGCGTCTCGATCGGCTCGGGAGGTCGCTGCGCGCGCTGGTAGATTTGATCCATCAGCTTGGAAAGCGTGGAGTGAATCGCCCCGGGAATCGAGGAGGCTGTTTGGTTAAAGTACAGCGTTCATCGGCACAGCTTCAGAGTAGTTACGGTGATAGAGTTCTTCAGCCTGTGCAGGGGGAATATACCCGATGGACCCGAGCAGGCGCTGATGGTTATACCAAGCGACCCATTCCAGTGTTGCCAACTCCACGGCGGCCCTGGTTTTCCAGGGAGCTCGGCGATGGATCAGTTCGGCCTTGTACAACCCGTTGATGGTCTCAGCCAGGGCGTTGTCGTAGCTATCGCCTCGGCTACCGACAGACGGCTCGATGGCTGCCTTGCCCAGGCGTTCGGTATAGCGGATGGACACGTATTGCGATCCTCGGTCAGAATGGTGGATCAGGGAGTCAGCGGGACGTCGGTCATACAGGGCCTGCTCCAGGGCATCCAACACGAAGTCTGTGCTCATGGTATTGCTCACGCGCCAACCGACGATACGGCGGGCGAATACGTCAATGACGAAGGCCACGTACAACCAACCCTGCCAGGTCGACACGTAGGTGAAATCCGATACCCATAACTGATTGGGCCTGTCAGCATGGAAGTGACGATTGACCCTATCCAACGGGCACGCCTGCGAACTGTCAGCAATGGTGGTACGCACCCGCTTACCCCGGCGCACGCCCTGCAGACCCAGGCGACGCATCAGGCGTTCAACTGTGCAGCGGGCTGCGGCAATGCCTTCCCGTTGCAGTTGATGCCAGACTTTGCGTGCGCCGTAGACCTGCATATTGGCTTGCCAGACACGCCGAATCTCTGCCATCAAACCCTCGTCGCGTCGGCTGCGAGCACTGCGCAGTTCTGGACGCAGTTGACGGGCGGCATGACGCCGATACGCCGATGGGGCAACCTGCAACACCTTGCAGATCGGCTCGACCCCGTAGACGTCTCGGTGCCGGTCGATATAGGCGCTTACTTCTTCAGTTCGCGGTCGAGCGCCGCCTGGGCGAAAAAAGCACTGGCCGACTTCAGAATCTCGTTGGCCCGGCGCAGTTCTTTGTTCTCTCGTTCCAGCGCCTTCATGCGTTCGCGTTCGCTGGTGGTCATGCCGTCACGCATGCCGCTGTCGATCTCGCTGCGCTTGACCCAGTCCAGCAGCGTAGCCGGCACGCAACCGATCTTCGGCGCAATGGACTCGACTGCTGCCCACAACGATGGATACTCGCCACGATGCTCCTGCACCAGGCGCACGGCGCGTTCACGGACTTCAGGGGAAAACTTGTTCTGCTTGCTCATAGGGGCTCCATTTTCTCAAAGACTGGAGCCTCCGCAAAACCCGAGGCGATTCAGAGTGCATTTTGTCTCGCTTACCGAGAACATCTCCACGGAAACTTCGGGCGGCATGCTGCTTTTTCACATGATGGCCGCTCTGGCGGAGTTCGAGCGCTCATTGATCAGTGAGCGCACCAAGGCTGGCATGGCGGCTGCCCGTGCGCTTGGTCGTCCTTTAGGGCGATGCAGAGCGATGTCGCCCGAACAAAGAGTCGAAGCCCTGCGTGCACTGGCAGAAAATAGACCGCTCAAGGAAGTCGCGGCATATTATAAAGTGCACCCTAGGACGCTACGTCGTGTTGTGGCGCTGGAATCAGAAACTCTGTCCCTCGGCTTGTAGCACACTGTGCGGCCCGGCACCCCCGAACGAGCGGCACAGCTTGACGATCAAGGCCGTGTGATGCCGCCGGTCTCCAGGGGTGACAGGTCGTACTGGCGTTTGCTGCGGCGGCCATCCGGTCCGCTGGCCGCCACCGGAACGGTCTGGCCGAGCTGCACGCCGGATCAGTTCACGACCAGCCGGTCGTCGACCTGAGCAATGCCGGGTGCCGACCATGCCGCGTTTTCGACAGCGCTTCGTTCAAGCCAGCTGCGCACTTTACCCTCCAGCGTGACCTTGTTGTCGTTGACTTTTACCGTAATGCCATTCGCTTCGATCTGTGCGTTGCGCTTGAGAGCATCCTCGATGCGACGCCGCACAACCAGTGGAGCGGTGACCAGCGTGTTGGCCGCGCCGTTGCCAGCCATGTAGCTGGCCGCTCCTTGCACCAGGACCATGGCGGCAGCGACGTATTCCAGCCGTTCCCCGAACCAGCCGCGGATGAGGTCCATGACGGCTTTGGTGCAGCCGCAGCGGGCCAGGACCATGGCGGTTGCCGCGAACAGCATGACCGAGTAGATGGTCATGATCTGGCCCATGCCATCCAGGAAAAGTTTGCTGATGGCGGCCGCGGGAAGCTTGCCGATCAGCACTGCCGCGATACCCCCGATCAGGCCGGCCAGCAGGAAGTGGAAACGAAAGGGCGGAAGGAGCAGGACCAGGATCAGGACCAGCGGAAGAATGGCAAGTAACTGGGGCATTGTCATGCTGAGTCTCCCTTGGTGGCTGATATGGATTGCAGGTCGACACTCGGCGTCGACCATGCAGCCCAATTATGGGAATCCCCACAGAGATTTTCTTGACATAGATTAAGAATCGTCGCGTCGTTCACTTCTTAAATAGAGCCATCTCGTTTCGAGTGGAGGCTTCCTGTGTCGGATCTGGTCTATCGCCGCGACGATGCGCCGAGGTCGGCGCGGGGACTGGCTCGTCTACGGTTCCCAATGGCTGGTGACAATGTTCTATGCCGTGGTGTGGGGCTATGTGATCGTGGGAGCCGGCCTGGGACTGCGCGGCGTCGCTTTGACGCAGTACCTGTCGGCGATCGTGTTCACCATAGGGCTTGCCACATTGCTGCAGAGCTGGCTGGGGCACCGGTTTGCGATGGTCTCCGGCCCCAACGTGATTCCTTCGTTGGCCATCGTGGCGGCGTATGGGGCAGGCGGGGCGGACTATGCGCTGCACGCCTTCACGGCTCAGGCGATGGCCGGACTAGCCATCGCCGTACTGGTGCTTTGCGGCGTCGTGCGGTATGTCCAGCGCTTGTGGAGCCCGCTGGTTCTCGGATCGATGATCATGATGGTGGGCATTTCTGTGGCAGGTCTGGGCATTGCTTCCATGGCGCGCGGTGGCATCGGCGTGGATTTCATGGTGGCAATGGTGCTGGCCCTCGGTGGAAGCGTACTGGCGATACATGGCCGGGGTGTGCTGGCGACCTTGCCGCCGTTGCTGATCATCGGGCTGGGCTACCTGGCCTTCCTCGCCATGGGGCGGTTCGATGTGGCCTTGGTCGCTCAAGCGCCGTGGCTGACCACTCCGCGAGTACTACCCTATGGCTTGTCGATGCCGCCATGGGATCTCGTGTTGCTGATGCTTGTCGTCAACCTGATGGCGGCGCTCAATTTCTATGGCAACTTGCATGGCTATGCAGATGTGGTCGGCGAGACTGTATCGCCGGTTGTCGAACGGCGATCCTTCTTGATTTTCGCGTTGGCGGAGACCGTATTGCCGGGCTTGCTTGGCGCGCCGGCGACGGTGTCCTATGGCGAGAACCTCGGCATCGTTCAACTGACCAGGGTGGCAGCTCGTGCTTTCATCATCGCAGCCGCCGCTGTATTCGTCGGGCTGGCCTTCATCGGTCCGTTCGGCGCCCTGATGGCAGCCATGCCGGATGAAATCGCGGGCGCCGTGCTGCTGGGTATCGCTTCCACGGTCCTGGGAATCGGTGCGCACACGCTCGGTGCAGCTCCGGTCTTTGAGCGGCGCGAACAGACCCTCGTGGGTTTTTCGATGTTTCTGAGCCTGGGGCTGTACCTGTTGCCGGCGCAGGCCTGGGCGAACATGCCGGTCCTGGTCAAGGCGATCTTCGGCAACCCCGTCATTTCCGTTATCTTGTTTGTCATGTTGTTCGAGCACGTTATCTTTCGTGCCCGGCCGACGTCCTAGGAGAGCTGCAATGGAAGACGATGTGATTCACAAGGGTACGCCGTCGCAGGCCGGCGTGCATCGTACCTACGAGGAGTCGCTGCTACGCCGACGGGGGGAGATACTTGAACGAGTCCGCCAAGGCTATGAGCATTGGAAACAGACGGGTTTCTATGGCGTTCCACAATGGCTCTATGGTCCACCCAAAGGAAAGCTTTTCCAGGTCGCTTGCGAAGATGTCCCTGGCTTCGGCGATACGTCCTACCTTGAGTTCGACGCGGGTCGCACGGCGCTCGTGTCGATCGACTGGCAAGTCGACTTCTGCGGAGAGCATGGATATGTCGACGTGATGGGGTACTCCCTGGACAACACCGCGAACCCGTTGAAATACGCGGCGCGCGCGTTGCGGGACGCACGGCTGGCCGGTTTGCTGGTGCTGCATTGCCGGGAAGGCCATGTGCCGGATCTGAGCGACTGTCCGTACAACAAGATCCTGCGGAGCAAGATCATCGGCAAGAACGCGGTTGGGATAGGCGAGACTCCGGCCGGAGGGCTAGGGCCGCTACTGGTCCGAGGGTCCTTGAGCTGGGGCATCGTGAAGGAAGTCGAGCCGGTGTCGGGCGAATTGATCGTGGACAAGGCTGGCAAAGGCGCGGCACTGGTAAGTGATTTTTTCCTGACCCTGCAGAATGCGGGCATTACGCATCTCATCCTGTGTGGTATCACGACCGACGTATGCGTCCATACCATCATGCGCCAGGCCAATGACCTCGGCTATTGGTGCATGTTGTTGAAGGACGCCACAGGGGCGACCGACATGGGTAACCACGAGGCCGCGATCAAAATGGTAAAAATGCAGGGTGGGGTGTTCGGCTGGGTGTCTGATAGCGTCCGGCTCCATGCGGGCTTGTCGGCAGCAGGTCTGATCGAGTAGCCTGCGGTGCGTGTCGCCGGACTGCTGTCGCCATTGCCCGGTATTGGAATCAACCAAACCGATAGCGCCCCTGATCATCACGCACAATCGCGCGCCGGGAGGTAATATCTTCCAGCCCCCGGACAAGCTCGCGCCCATCCCGAGTCCCAACCGCCGTCATAAGCTCCGCGAAAAACTTGGGCCCGCTCTCCAGCGCAGCCTCCAGGGAAGCATGGCTCGAAGCCCCGAACCTTGGGGGATGCGGAACCTCATGCTCGATAGGGCGCCTGGCCCCAGGCGCCAGCCATGGCAGCGTCATGTCGAATCCGGTCTTGTCGGTCGTTCGCGAGCCCTCCAGCGAAGGATCCAATGGAACGGTCCTCAAGCCGCTTTGGACGACCAGGTCCCTGCTTGCCTGAAAACGCGTCGCCAGCGCCCACTCCATCTGGGCGTCGGAATAGATGTCGATGTCCGGGTCGACGACGAACACATTCTTGACGTTGCCCAGGCAGCCGAATGCGGCGGCGATGGCATTGCGGGCTTCGCCCGGGACGCGTTGCTGCAACGCGATGCGGACGTTGAACGATCCTCCCGCGGCGGGGGGCGCGTAGACCGCCCGCACTTCGCGCACGGCGGACTCGAGCGCTTTCCAGACGAGGACCTCTGTTCGCAGGGAGCAAAGCTGCGCCGTATCCGTGCAGTGCATGCTCGGTCCGCCGATGGAGGAGGTTTGAAAGATGGCGTCCCGGCGATGGGTGATCGCGGTCAAGTGGAAGAGCGGATTGCGTTTTACCGCTCCGTAGTAGCCGAGAAATTCGCCGAAAGGACCTTCGGGTTCCACATGGCCGCGCTCGTCGAAATAGCCTTCGAGGATGAACTGGGCATCGGCGGGCACCATCAGATCGTTGGTCACGCACTTGACGACGCCCAAAGGCTGGGCGCGCAAGGCCGCGATAAGCGCCAGTTCGTCGCCGGGAAAGCGAAGCGTGGCGGCGAGTTGATCGATGGGGTGGCTGCCGATGGCGAACGCCACCGGCGTGCGCTCGCCGCGTTCCGCGCGCGCCATGTAGATGGCGCGCAAATCGGAAGGCGCGACCAGATCCACGCCCGCCGACCGGCGGCCGCGCAGCATGAGGCGGCGCATGCCCACGTTCGTATGCCCGGCGAAGGGATCGTGGACGAAGTCGACCGACGCCGATATGTAGGGCGCGCCGTCGAATTCGTGCTGCAGGTGCACCGGCAGGGCGGTCAAGTCGCATTCGTCGCCGGTCAGCACGACCTCCTGGACCGGCGCATGCGCGCGCGGCACTTCCACCAGTTCGCCCGGCTTGCGCAGCCGCGCGAGCACCTCGGACAGCACCTTGTCCGCCGTGGTCCCGAAGGCGGCGGCCAGGCGGGCCCGGCTGCCCGCGACGTTGCCGCACAAGGCGAAGCGGCTCCCTTCGATGTTTTCGAACCATGCCGCGCGCGGATTGCTCTCCAGGCGGGCGGCGATATCGGCAAGCGCGACGGGCGCGGCATGTCGTTCCAGGTCGTCGGCGGGCAGGGACGCAAGAAAGGTACGCAGGCCGAATCGTTGTAGATCGGGACGGCTTTCTGATCGGGGAAGGGGCGCGTTCATGTTTCTCCTCCTTGTTGCGACGAAGTATTTGTAAAGATTGTTTATATAAAATATTCTTATATTAGTCTCGGCAACAGAGAAACGCCACGACCATCCGCAGATGGCGGTGTAAACCACGACGCGCATGAAGCGCCCGCTTTGCCCCTAGGAGGAGACGACATGAAGACACGCTTAGGAACAAGAGCCGGGACCTGGCTGGCCCTGGCAGCAGCGGTGCTGGCACCGGTTGCCGCGCCCGCCCAGGACCAGGCCGGCCGGTACCCGGACCGCATGATCAAGCTCATCGTGCCCTATACGCCCGGCGGCCTGGTGGACACGTTCAGCCGTGCCCTGGCCGAAGACATGGCCAGCCGGCTGGGGCAACCCGTGGTCGTGGAGAACCGCCCCGGCGCCAACCAGGCCATCGGGGCCAATGCCGCCGCCCGTGCCGCGCCCGACGGCTACACCCTGTTCGTCAGCTCGCAAACCGGCATGATCCTGAACCCGCTGACGACCAAGGGGCTGCTCGTCGATCCGGCGAAGGATTTCACGCCTATTGCCACGATGTTCTCCACGCCGTTCTATCTCGTGGTCAACAGTTCCGTTCCGGTGAAATCCGTCCAGGAACTGGTCGCGCTGGCGAAATCCAAACCCGGCAAACTCACCTACGGCTCGTTGGGCCGCGGCGGCACCCACCATCTGGCGGGCGAAATGTTCACGCGCCGTACCGGTACGAATATCCTGCACGTGCCGTACAAGGGCAGCGCCCCGGCCATGAACGATTTGCTGGGCGGCCAGATCGACATGATGTTCGAGGGCGGAACCTCGACGCTTCCCTATGTCCAGTCCGGGCGGCTGCGGGCCCTGGCCTCCACCGGCCAGACGCGCAGCGAAGCCATGCCCGATCTGCCGGCGCTGAACGAAATCATTCCCGGGTTCTCGATGACGGTATGGATCGGCCTGGTCGCGCCGAGCGGCATTCCCCAGCCGATCGCGGACAAGCTGAACGCCGCCGTGCAGGCCATGCTGAAACTGCCTTCCACACACGAGAAATTCGCGCCTGTCGGCATAGAAATGATGCCCGGCTCGCAAGCGGATTTTGCCAGGTTGATCCAATCCGATCTTCCGACCTGGACCAAGATCGTCCAGGACGCGGGGATAGAACCGCAGTAGGACTCTTCCTGACCCGCCATCCGGCCGCCGCATCGGGCCTGCTTCCGGTTCCGATGCGGTAAAGTCCATCGACACTTCGGATGGAGCGTTTGATGAACCCGAGAATGCCCCGCTACGCGTCCGCCTGCGCCGCCTTGCTTGCCTGCGCAAGCATGCTGGCTGTTTCGGCGGCGCAAGCCTGCACCCGCTTTGTCTATCTCGGCGCCGGCGGACAGGTCGTCACGGCGCGCTCGATGGACTGGAAGGTCGACGTCGGCACCAACCTGTGGGTGTTTCCGCGCGGCATGAGGCGATCCGGCGAAGCCGGCCCGAACTCCATCCAATGGACCTCGAAATACGGAAGCGTCATCGCCTCGGGCTATGACATCTCGACAACGGACGGCATGAACGAAGCGGGGCTGGTGGCCAACGTCCTGTGGCTGGTCGAGTCCTCCTATCCCGCCTACGACGGCAAGACGCCCGGCCTGACGCTCGCGGCCTGGGCGCAATACGCGCTCGACAACTTCGCCACCGTCCAGGAGGCGGTCGACACCTTGGCGAAAGAGCCTTTCACCGTCGTCACCGACAACGTTCCCGGCGAAGCCCGCCTGGCGACCCTGCATCTCTCGCTCTCGGATGCCAGCGGCGACAGCGCCATCATCGAATACATCGACGGCAGGCAAGTCATCCACCACAGCCGCGACTACCAGGTCATGACCAACTCGCCAACCTTCGACAAACAGCTGGCGATGGAGGAGTACTGGAAGCAGATCGGCGGGACGGTCATGCTGCCCGGCACCAACCGGGCATCCGACCGGTTTGCCCGGGCGGCTTTCTACGTCAACGCGATTCCCAAGACGGAAGATCCGCTGGAGACGATCGCCAGCGTCTTCAGCGTCATCCGCAACGTCTCGGTGCCCCTGGGCATCACCACGCCGGACCAGCCCAATATTTCGTCGACCCGCTGGCGCACCGTCGCCGACCACAAGCGCAAGCGCTATTTCTTCGAATCGGCGCTGACGCCCAACATCTTCTGGGTCGACCTGGCGAAGCTGGATTTCTCGCGCGAGACCGGACAGGTGATGAAACTCGACCTCGGCCCGAACCAGGCGAACATCTACTCGGGCATGGCCAACGGGGGGTTCAAGCCGGCGGCGCCGTTCAAATTCCTTGGGATCTGAATCGATCGGCCTCATTTCGACCGCCCATAACAAACAAGCCCTCTTGCGAGGGCTTGTCGTTTTTGAACCTACGCCGTTACCAACCGGCGTATGTCAAGCGTTACAGCGGCGTGATCTTGGTCGCCTGGGGACCCTTGGGGCCCTGGCCGGCGATGAAGCTGACGCGTTGGTTTTCCTGCAGCGACTTGTAGCCGTTGCCCTGGATTTCGGAGAAGTGCGCGAACAGGTCCTTGCCGCCGTTGTCCGGCATGATGAAGCCGAAGCCTTTTTCAGCGTTGAACCACTTGACGATACCGGTTTCCATAATTGTTTCCTTGATGAGAGATGGGCACACGCCCGGGAACAGACGATCAAGGAGGGACTAGAACAATTTATGGCGCACTATCGGATCGCACACAACCGCAGGAATCGCAACACTTGAAGATCTGCATACACTATCAGGCATGCGGCCTCCACCGTCAAGGCGTATTGTGTGACAGGACTCGGCGGCTCCGGTGGCGGATATGCAATGATTCTTCCGAAACCGCCACTCCCCACCGTCCCCATGCTCCAGCCACAGGCTCTTCGCTACTTCGCCGAAGTCGTCCGCACAGGCTCCCTGCGCCGGGCGTCCGAGCTCTTTTTCGTTGCCCCCAGCGCCATCAGCCGCCAGATCGTGAACCTGGAGCAGGAACTGGGCGCGTCGCTGTTCGAGCGCTCGCCGCGCGGCATGCTGCCTACCGAGGCGGGGCGGATGCTGTTCGAGTTCGTCCGCGACAGCGACCATCGCATCGAACGCATTCGCTCGGATCTGCACGACCTGACCGATTTGCGGCGCGGCACGGTCCGGCTGGCGGTGATCGAGGCCGTGACCGGGGATTTCCTGCCGGCGCTGATGACGCGCTTCAGCGCCGAGTACCCGGGCATCGATTTCCACGTGGAGGTGTGCGGCACGCATCAGATCGCCGACCGGGTGGTGGGGGAATCGGCCGAGATCGGGCTGGCGTTCGACGTGCTGAGCCGCGAGGACCTGGTGCTGCAAGGGCGGCTGGCGCAGCCGTTGCAGGTGATTTGCCGCCCTTCGCATCCGCTGGCGCGCCGCAAGTCGTTGCGCATGGCGGATCTTGCCGGCGAACGGATGGTGTTGCCGGATGAGACCTTCGGCACCCGCTATCTGATCGACCACGCCGCCATGCGCGCCGGCGTTACGTTGTCCGTCCATTGCGTGGCCAATTCGCTGCAATTGCTCAAGACGCTGGTGGCGGGCTCGGATGTGATCTCGTGCATGCCGCCCCTGACGTTCGCACACGAAGAGGCCGCTGGGCTGCTGGCCGGGGTGCCGGTTTCGGACAAGTCGTGCCGGCAGGCCAGCCTGGACATCATCACGGCTCGTCACCACAAGCTATCGGCCGCGGCCAGGGCTTTTCTCGAGCCGTTGCTGGCGAAGTGCAAGGGGCGGTGATTCCGCCCAGGTGTTCTATTTTTCAGAACGCTGCCATCACTTGTTCCCCGCTTCCGTGGCACAGGCCTGACGCGTTTAATGAAAGTACTTTCATGGAACGCCTGGAGCCCGCGGCATGACTTTAGAGAAAATCCTGTCTCCCTATGACGGCAGTGTGGTGGGCGAAATGCCGGTTGCCGGTCCCGCCGACGTGGAGCAGGCCATCGTCCGGGCGCAGCGCGCCTTCGAGGTCATGCGCAAGCTGCCGCGCTTCGCGCGCGCCGACATCCTGTCGCGAGCGGCGGAATTGCTGAAGGTGCGCCGCGACGAGTTCGTGCGCACCATCGCCGCGGAGGCGGGCAAGCCATTGTTCGATGCGCGCGGCGAGGTGTCGCGGGCGATCTTCAACCTGACCAACGCGGCGGCGGAGGCCCGGCTCCAGCATGGCGACGAGGTGCCGCTGGACGCGGATGCCGGGGTGTTCGAGTACCAGACCACGGACGCCGATGGCCGCCCAGCTTCGCTGGCGGACCTGGACCACGCGGCGCTGGCGTCGATGCGCCGCCGTGTGGGAATCGCGCGTCGCTTCCCGATCGGCACCATCCTGGCCATCGCGCCCTTCAATTTCCCGCTGAATCTGGTGATGCACAAGGTCGCCCCGGCGATCGCGGTCGGCAACAGCGTGGTGCTCAAGCCGGCGCCGCAGACGCCGCTGACCGCGCTGCTGCTGCAAGAGCTGTTGGCCGACGCGGGGCTGCCCGCGGGCGCGCTGGAGGTCGTCCATTGTCCGGTGGACCTGGCCGAGGCCATGGTGCGCGACGAGCGCTTCGCGATGGTGACCTTCACCGGGAGCGCCAAGGTGGGCTGGCACATCAAGGCCATCGCCGGCCGCAAGAAGGTGGCGCTGGAGCTGGGCGGCAACGGCGCGGTGATCGTGGCCGAGGATGCCGACCTGGATCTGGCCGCCGCGCGCTGCGTGCGGGGCGGGGTGGTGTACGGCGGCCAGTACTGCATCGGGGTGCAGCGCATCCTGGTGCAGGAGTCGGTGGCCGATGTCTTCATCGAGAAGCTGGTCGCGAAGGTCGGGGCCTGCCGGGTGGGCAATCCAATGGAAGAGGGCGTCGACGTCGGTCCGGTGATCGACGAGAACTCGGCCAGGCGCATCCAGTCGTGGGTGGACGAGGCCGTGGCGCAGGGCGCGCGCGTGCTGGCAGGAGGTTCGCGCGAGCGTGCGGTGGTGATGCCGACGGTGCTGACAGACACGCGGCCCGGCATGAAGGTAGAGGACGAGGAGATTTTCGGGCCCGTCGTCACCGTGAATCGCTACCAGGATTTCGACCAGGCGGTGCATCGTGCCGCCGATTCTAAGTACGGATTGCAGGGCGGCATCTTCACGCAGGACCTGCGCCGTGCCTTCCGGGCGATCGAGGATTGGGAGGTCGGTGGCCTGATGATCAACGACGTGCCGATCTACCGCATCGACAACATGCCCTTCGGCGGGTGGAAGGAGTCGGGCACCGGCCGTGAAGGCACGCGCTACGCCATGGACGAGATGTCCGAGATCCGCCTGATGGTCATCAACTACGCCTGACTTTTCCTCTGCCGCACTGACGCCAGGAGCCTGCCCATGAAACGCTTGACCGTATTCTGCTGGATCGCTGCCTTTTCCCTGCTGTCGGGCGCCGCCCGCGCCGATACCTATCCCTCCAAGCCCATCAAGATGCTGGTGCCGTTCCCGGCAGGCGGCACGGTGGATTTCTTCGCCCGAACGGTCGGCCCGCGGCTGGCCGAGGCGCTGGGCCAGCCGGTGCTGATCGAGAACCGCTCGGGCGCGGGCGGCAATATCGCCGCCGAGGCGGTGGCCAAGTCGCCAGCCGACGGCTACACGCTGCTGATGGGGTCCGAGATCGTCTCGATCAACATCACGCTGTACGAGAAGCTGGGCTACGACCCGGTGAAGGACCTGGCGCCGGTGATCCTGGTCGGCACCGTGCCCAACATCCTGCTGGTCAGCCCTTCGCTGCCGGTCAAAACCACGCAGGAGCTGATCGCGTATGCCAAGTCGGGCAAGAAGATGTCGTACGCGTCCACGGGCCTGGGCACTTCCAGCCAGTTGTCGTCCGAGTTGTTCAAGTCGGTGGCGGGCATCGACGTGCTGCACGTCCCGTACAAGGGAGGGGCGCCGGCTATCGTGGACCTGGCCGGCGGCCAGGTCGAGATGATGTTCGTCAACATGCCCACCGGGCTGCCCATGGTCAAGGGCGGCAAGGTGCGCATCCTGGCGGTGACCAGCGCACAGCGCGCGCCGCAGGTACCGGACGTGCCCACCATCGCCGAGACCCTGCCGGGCTTCGAGACCGCGGCATGGTCCGCCATCTACGCGCCCGCCGGCACGCCCAAGGCGGTGATCGACAAGCTCAACGCGGCCATGGTGAAGATCCTGCAGATGCCCGACGTGAAGGCGGCGCTGGCCGAGCAGGGCGCCGTGCCGGCGGGCGGCACGCCCCAGGCCCTGGGCGATTTCACGAAGTCCGAGATCGTCAAATGGGAAAAGATCATCAAGGCGTCCGGCGCCAAGATATAGTCCGTCGATCCATTCCCGCCACGAGGTCCCGCATGTCCCAACCCTCCATTCGCATCGCCGTCGGCGACTACGACCGCACTCGTGCCCTGGTCGACGGCAGCGTCGGTGTCGAGGGCTTCGAGACCCGGTTCGCGACCGGCGACCTCGAGGCCATCTTCTCGCAGGCTTTCCAGACCGCCGAGTACGAGGTCACCGAGCTGTCGTTCAGCAACTTCCTGATCGCCAGCGTGCGAGGCGGCTGCCCCTATGTGGCCTTGCCCATTTTCCCGTCGCGCTCGTTCCGCCACTCGGCCATCTACGTGCGGGCCGGCAGCGGTATCGCCACGCCGGCCGGCCTGGCGGGCAAGAGGATCGGCCTGCGCGAGTATTCCAACACGGTGGCGCTGGTCGCCCGCGGCATGCTGTCGGACGAATACGGCTTCGATCCGGGCAGTTGCGCGTGGTTTGCCGGCGACGTGGACCACGTGGAGCGGGACACGATCGACCCGCGCAACTGGCCCAAGGGGGTGAATATCCAGGCCGTGCGGGGTCGCACGCTGTCGTCGATGATGGAGGCCGGCCAGCTCGATGCGCTGATCGCCTACACGCCGCCGGCGATTTTCGGCCGCGCCGGCGTGGGCCGGCTGTTTCCCGACTGGCGCGACGTCGAAAAGGACTACTACGCGCGCACGCGGCGCTTTCCGATCATGCATGTGATCGCGCTGCGGCGCGACGTGGCCGAGGCGAACCCCGGCCTGCCCAAGGCGCTGCTGGCCGCATTCAACCAGGCCAAGCAGGTGGCGCAGGACCGCCTGGCCATCCACCAGGCGCTGCCCGTCATGCTGCCATGGATGCAGGCCGAGGCCGAGAGCACGCAGGCGCTGATGGGGCAGGACTTCTGGCCCTACGGTTTCGAGGCCAACCGCGACATGATCGAGACGCAGATCCGCTGGTCGCACGAGCAAGGGCTGATTCCGCGCCGGCCGGCCGCCGAGGAGCTGTTCCCGGGCTGGTAAGCCTGCGCCGGCTCGCATCCCCGCCCACCACTATTCGTTCCCCGCATACAGGGAATGACCGCCTTCTATTGGACGCCGGCCAATAGGAGCGCCTATCTTTCGTCTCCAACAGGCGGCGCATGCCGCCCCCAAAAGAATCCACCGAAGTGGAACAGGAGACGACATGAGCCGGAACCGGCGGCCGATACGCAGCGGCATGGGCCGCAGCACCCCCGAACGCATCTTCGTCCAGGGCCTGGACCTGGCCCGGGACATCATCGGTACCCTCAATTTCGGCGATATGGCGTACCTGGAGCTGACCGGACGCCTGCCCGATGCGCGGCAATCCCGAGTATTCAACGCCATTCTCGTCACCCTGGTCGAGCACGGCATGACGCCCATGTCCATCGTCGCGCGGCTGACCTACCTGGGGGCGCCGGAGTCCCTGCAGTCCGCGGTGGCCGCGGGGCTGTGCGGGATGGGAACCACTTTCGCCGGTACAGCCGAAGGCGCGGCACGGATGCTGGAATCCGCCTGGGCCGCTACGCCGGAGGGCTCGCCAGAAGAGCTTGCGCGCGGCGTGGTCGCGGATTTCCGGAACCGCAGGCAGTCCGTCCCGGGTATCGGCCACAACCTGCACAAACCCGTTGATCCGCGCACGGGCCGCCTGTTTCAGGTCGCGGCAGAAGAAGGTTATTCCGGACGGTATGTCGACCTGATGCGCGCCATCGGCCAGGAAGCCGAGGCGGTTTACGGCAAGAGCCTGCCCGTCAATGCCACCGGCGCCATCGGCGCGCTGTGCTGCGAGCTTGGGATCTCCTGGCGCGCGGCGCGCGGGATCGCGGTCATGGGCCGGGCAGTGGGGCTGGTCGGCCATCTGGTCGAGGAGCAGGCGCATCCGGTGGCCGCCGAGATCTGGCTGCGTACCGAGGAAGAGGCTGGCGAACATGACACGCCGCCCGCGGGCGGACGACAAGGAGGGTGACATGCGGCGACTATCGATGCGATGGCTGGCGGTTGCGGTGGCGGGCCTGGCCTGGTGGGGGCCGTCCACCGCGCATGCGGAGTGGCCCGACAAGCCCATCCGCTTCATCGTGCCTTATCCGGCGGGAGGCGGTACCGACATCGTGGCGCGCGCCGTCGGCAAAAGGATGGCGGAAAACCTGGGCCAGCCCGTCATCATCGAGAACCGGCCCGGGGCCAGCACCATCATCGGGACCGAGGCGGTGGCCCGGGCCGAGGGGGACGGCTACACGATCGGCCTGGTGACGGATTCCCACGCGTTGAACCCGATCTTCTTCGGGCAGAAGCTGTCCTACGACTCGGTCAAGGATTTCGCGCCGGTCAGCCAACTGGTCTTCGTGCCGTTCATCCTGGTGGCCAATCCCAAGGCGCAGGTTTCCACCGTGCACGAACTGATCGCCGCCGCCAAGGCGCGGCCCGGGAAGATCACCTATGCCTCTATCGGGAACGGCACCCCGCACTATCTCGCCATGGAGTGGGTGAAGGCGCTGGCCGACATCGATCTGACCCATGTTCCCTACAAGGGGGTCGCCCCGGCCTTGGCCGATGTGGTGGGCGGGCAGGTGGACGTGATGTTCACCGGCATGTCCTCGGGCGTGCCGCACGTGCGTTCGGGCCGGCTCAAGGGGCTGGCCGTCTCGGGCAAGGAGCGGTCGGCGATCGCGCCGGACATTCCCACGGTGGCCGAGTCGGGCCTGAAGGCGTTCTCTTTCATGACCTGGTACGGGGTGGTCGCGCCGGCATCCACGCCGCCAGCGATCGTGGGGCGCCTGAGCAGGGAGATCCGCAAGGCGCTCGAGAGCCCGGAGGTCAAGGAACAGTTCGTGAAGCTGGGCGTGGAGGGGGCTCCGTCCACGCCGGAGGAGTTCGGCGCTTTCCTGCAACGGGAGTCGGCGCACTACCAGCACATCATCAAGTTGACCGGCGCAAAGGGCGAATAGTGGAATTGACTCAGGAACAACGGCTGATCCGGGACACGGTCCATGCATTGGCGAGCGAACGGTTCGCGCCGGGCGCGGCGGCGGCCGACCGGCAGTATCGGCCTCCGCTCGACAACCTGAAGGTGCTGGCCGGGCATGGCTATACCGGCATTTTCCTGCCCGAGAGCTACGGCGGGACAGGCCTGGGGCTGCTGGAGACGGTGCTGGTGGTGGAGCAACTGGCGCGGTCCTGCGCCAATACGGCCATGCTGTATTCCTGCACCGACGGCGCGACGCCGCGCGCCATCCTGCACATCGGTTCCGAACCGCTCAGGCAGCGCTACCTGCCTGCCTTCGCCAAGGCGGAGCGGTATGCGGCCTGGAGCATGTCGGAAGCGAATGCGGGCTCCGACGTGGGCAATGTGCAGACCCGCGCCGTCGGCGATGGCCAGCATTACGTGATCAATGGCAGCAAGCTCTGGTGCACCGCCGCCCAGGTGGCGGACGTGTTCCTGGTGCTGGTGCGGCTGACCGACGAGCCCGGCATGAAGGGCGTGGGGGCGGTGCTGGTCGAGCGCGGCACGCCCGGGTTTTCGGTGGGCAAGCATCTGGATCTGCTGGGGCTGCGCGGGACGGGCATGGCCGAACTGGTCTTCCAGGACTGCCGTGTGCCGGCCGAGAACCTGCTCCTGCCGGCTGGACGGATGAAGGATTTGCTGCAGGTGCTGGACGCCGATCGCATCACCGGCAACCCCCCCATCTGCCTGGGGCTGGCCCAGGCGGCGCTGGGCCATGCCGTCCAGCATCTGAAGGACCGTTCCCAGTTCGGCCGCCCGCTTGCGGAGAACCAGGGATTGCAGTGGAAGCTGGCCGACATGGCGATGGATATCGAGGCGGCGCGCGCGCTGGTGTACGGGGCCGCGCAGGCCATCGACCAGGGGCGGCAGTCGGTGGCGCAGGTTTCCATCGCCAAGACCTATGCCAACGAGATGGCGGTGCGCGTGACCAACCAGGCCATGCAGCTTGCCGGCGCATACGGGCTGTCGGAGGAATATCCCTTCGAGCGCTACTTCCGCGACGCGCGCGGCATGTCCATCGGCTACGGAACGACCGAGATCCATAGAAATTCCATCGCGCGGGAACTGCTCAAGGGCAGCTACCTCGTCTGACGCCTGATGCGCGGGAGGACCATGATGTCAGAAGCAAAGACCACCATCGACGCCGGCGACGGGCGCGGTTTCGCCGCTTATGTCAGTCGACCGGGGAAACCGAACGGCCATGCCGTGATCGTGCTGCAGGAGATATTCGGCGTGACCGACGCGATACGCGGCGTCGCCGATCGCTATGCGGCCGAAGGCTATCTCGCGCTGGCGCCCGATCTCTATTGGCGCATCGAGCCGGGCGTCGAGCTGAGCCATTCGAAGGCCGACATCGAGCGCGCGTTCCAGTATCTGGAGCGGTTCGACGAAGAGGCGGGCCTGGCCGACATCGGCAGGGTTGCCGCGCACATCCGCGCCATGCCGGGATTCCGGGGCCGCGTGGCGGTGGTGGGCCTGTGCCTGGGAGGAAAGCTGGCATTCCGCTGCGCCGCCAGACTGGAGGTCGATGCGGCGGCCGTGTTCTATGGCGTGGGGGTGGAGGACCATCTGGACGAGGCGGCCGCCTTGCGCTGCCCGGTGGTGCTGCACTACGGCGACCAGGACCGCTACGCGTCCGCCGAGGCCCAGGCCAGGATAGAAGCTGCGCTGCCGCCCACGGCAGGCGGAGGCTTTCACCGATACCCCGGGGTCGGCCACGGTTTCTATACGCGCGGCGAGCTGGCGGCGGCCGAGCTGGCCCACGAGCGGACCACGGCGTTCCTGCGGACCGCGTTGGGGGCAGGCAATCGATGAAAGTCCTTCAAGGGATCCGGGTGCTCGACCTGGGGAATTTCATTACCGCGCCGCTGGCCGGCATGTCGCTGGCCGAACTGGGGGCGGATGTCGTGAAGATCGAGCGGCCGGGCAGCGGCGACCCGTTCCGCGCATTCAAGGGGGGGCTCTACAGCCCCCAGTTCCAGGCGCACAACAGGAACAAGCGCAGCCTGGCGCTGGACTACACCCGACCCGAGGGGCGGGCCGTGCTGGACAAGCTGGTGGAAGACGCCGACGTGCTGCTCCTGAACATGCGTCCGGGCGTGGAGGAGCGGCTGGGCCTGGGCGCCGAGCGTCTGCGTCGGCTCAATCCCCGCCTTGTTTATTGCGCCATCACGGGCTTCGGCGCCAGCGGCCCCTATGCCGGCCGGCCGGCCTACGACAACGTGGGGCAGGCGGTCTCGGGATGGCTGTCCATGTTCCACCGCGGCGAGGACCCGCGGGTGGCCGGCCCCGCGGTATCCGATGCGGTGACGGGCATCTACGCCTGCCTCGGGATCCTGGGCGCCCTGGTGGAGCGGGCATCGACCGGCCTGGGGCGCAAGGTCGAGGTCAACATGCTCGAAGCGATGATCGCCATGGCGTGCGAGCCGCTGGGTTCGATGCTGGCAACCGGCCAGACGCCCACGCTGTATGGGCGGGCAGCCATGTCGCAGTCGTACATCCTGACCTGCCGTGACGGGCGCCGCATCGCCCTGCATCTTTCGTCGCCCGACAAATTCTGGCGCGGGCTGGTCCAGGCGATCGACCGCCCGGACCTGCTCGCGGCCTATCCGGCACGCCACGATCGCGTGGAACGCTACGACGAACTGGCGCGCACGCTGGCCGAGGTGTTTGCCCAGCGGGAGCGGGAGTACTGGCTGCCCCGGCTCGAGGCCCATGACGTTCCGTTCACCCCGGAGCGGACGCTGGACGAACTGGACGAGGATCCGCAGGTGCGTCACCTGGGCGTCTTCTATACGCAGCAGCATCCGCGCCACGGCACGTTGCGCGCCGCGCATCGCGCGATCCGTTACGACGGCGACCACGACAGCAATTTCCTGCCTCCGCCCGACCTGGGCGAGCACACGGAAGAAGTCTTGCGGGAGGCCGGTTTTTCCGAAGCCGCCATGAGCGAGCTCAGGCAGGCCCGAATCATCTGACGCGGATCTTTCCGCACGAAGGAGATGGCGATGAAGTTGGCACGCTTCACGGGAACGCTGTGCGCGCTGGGCCTGGCGGTTGCCGCCGGCCCGGCGGGCGCGGCCGGGTGGCCGGATCGGCCGGTGCGCATCGTCGTCTCGTCGGGGGCGGGGGGGACCGCGGACATCGTTGCCCGCCTGCTCGCGCAAAAACTGGAGGCGGCTTTCGGCCAGCCATTCGTCGTCGAGAACAAGCCTGGGGCGGGCGGACATGTTGGTGCCGCCCAGGTGGCCCGCTCACCCGCGGACGGCTATGTATGGCTGATGAGCGGCAGTCCGACGCACTCGGTCGGGCCGCACCTGTACAAGAACCTTCCGTATGACCCGATGCGCGACGTGCCGCCCGCCGCCATGGTCGCCATTGCGCCGAACCTGCTGGTCGTCAATCGCGAGCTACCCGTGCGATCGGTGGCGGAACTCGTCGCGCTGGCGCGCGAGAAGCCCGGCGAGCTGACCTACTCGTCGGCCGGCAACGGCACGTCGGGACATCTGGCGGGGGCCTTGTTGCAGAGCATGGCCGGGATTCGCCTCAAACACGTTCCGTACAAGACCGGTCCGGACGCGGTGACGAGTGTCATCGCCGGCGATGTCTCCATGACCTTCTTTACCGTGCCCGCGGTGATGAAGCAGGTGCAGGCGGGCCGGTTGCGGGCGTTGGCCGTGACATCGAGCGCGCGCACCCCGCTCGCTCCCGATTTGCCCACGGTGGCCGAGGCAGGCTATCCGGGATTCGATGTGCTGGGCTGGTACGCCTTGTTCGCGCCCAAGGATACGCCCGCGCAGATCGTCGACCGCTTGAGCGCGCAGGTCGAGCGTATCCTGGCCCAGGCCGACGTGCGCGAAAGACTCCAACAACTCGGCGCGGAACCGCACTACCTCGATGCCAAAGACCTGACCGCTTACATCGCGGTCGAATCACCGAAGTGGAAGACGCTGATCGAAGCATCGGGCGCACGGGTGGACTGATGGCCGAAAACAGTCAGATCGAGCGCATCGTGCGCTGGGACGTGTTCGTCCGCAGCCTTGCCTACGCTCGCGAGGTCCGTTGGAGCGACATGACCGAGGCGGCCGCGCAGTTCGTGATCCTGCGCATCGAGACCGAGTCCGGCGCGGCGGGGGCGGCCGAGGTCGTGGTCAAGCCGACGTGGGTCGGCGCCACCGCAGCCAGTCTCGTCGCCACGCTGCGCGAGGTGTTCGAGCCCTTGGCCCGGCAAACGGGGTTGTCGGGGCCGGGGCAACTACGCGGGGCGCTCGAATCCATCCCGGGCAACACCGTCGCCAAGGCCTTGATCGACAACGCATGCTGGGACTGGGAAGCAGCCCGCCAGGGGCAGCCGTTGTGGCGGCTGTGGAAGGGGCGGTCCGAGGTCGAACTGTCCTGGGCCGTTACCCGGCAGGCGCCCGACGCCATGGCGCGCGAGGCCGCCGCGATGGTGCAAGCCCATGGCTTTCGGACCCTGAAGATCAAGGGCGGGCAGGGGCTGCATCTGGACCGGGCCAGCCTGGCGGCGGTACGCCGGGCACTGGGCGATGCCACGCGCCTGTATGTGGATGCCAATGGCGCCTATCCGTTCGAAGAAGCCGCGGACTACGTGCGAGCCATGGCGCAGGAAGGCGTGGAGGTCGTGGAAGATCCTTCGCCTTTGTCCCCGGATGGCGCGTTCCAGGCCCTGCAACGGGAGGCGGGCCTGCCGCTGCTGGTCGATTTCGGGATGACCTCGACGCGGGACGCCCGGCTTTTCCTGGAGCGCGGCGCCGGCATCCTGAGCGCGAAGCCGGGGCGCTTCGGCCTTTCCGATGCGCAGGCCATGCGCGATCTTGCCGCCCGGGCACGGGCCGGCACGGTAGCAGGCCTCATGGGCGAGAGCGCCATGGGCACGTGGAGCGGCCTGCAATTCGCCGCGACGCTGCCGGCCGGCTCGCTACCCGCCGAACTGAGCTGGTTCCTGGCCATGCGGGAGCAGTACGTCGGGCACGTGCCGGCGATCGTCGACGGCATGGTGGCCCTGCCCGAGACCCCCTCCGTTGCCGAACTCGTGGACTGGGAAAGCATGAAAGATTTCAAGGTGCCGTCATGAGCAATGTCCGAATGGGCAGGCACGCCATCGCCTATGACGAACTGGTCGTGGGCGAGCGTTACGAGGGAAGCGCCCGAACGTTGACGCAGACCGATCTTTCCCTGGCCTGCATGTTGAGCGGAGACTGGCACCCCATTCACGCCGACGTCGAGTTCTGCCGTGCGGCAGGCATGCCGGGGCCGATGTTCCAGGGCCCCTACGGCATCCTGCTGGCCATGGGCATGGCGACGCAACTGCCTGTATTCGCGGATCCTGTCGTCGGCGCGACCGGCCTGGCGCAGTGGCGATACAGGCGGCCGTTGCGGGTGGGGGACACGGTGCATGTCAGGGCGACGATCAATGGCAAGCGGGTGACATCCGACGGACAGCGAGCCATCGTCGACAGACGCTTCGAACTGCTCGGCCCGGACGGGGAGTCGTTCCAGGAAGGGTATGGAGGAACCATGCTGCGGCTCTCATCCAGGGGGGAACAATCATGATTCTCGGCGACATCGTCGACCACAACGCGCGCTGCCTGCGCGATCATCCGGCCTTTCTTTTCGAAGGCCGCGTCATCACGCACGGAGAGTTCGGGCAAAGGGTGAGACGGCTCGGCAATGCGTTGCTCGCCCAGGGCCTGGCGCGCGGCGACCGCATTGCGATCCTGGCCCAGAATTGTCCCGAATACATGGAGATGTACTGTGTGGCGGGCATGTGCGGGTTCATCGCGGTCGGGATGAATTACCGGCTGTCGGCGGCGGACCAGGTTGCCATCCTGCGTGATTGCGCTCCTGCCCTGCTGGTCTATGACCCGGAGTACGAGGACCGGGTGCGGGAGTTGTGCACCGCCTTGCCTGCGCAGGTCCAGACCATGAAGCTGGGCGGCGATGCGGGCGATTCGGGCTACGAGGCGGCCATCGCCCGCGCGGACGCCGTGCCGCCGCCGATGCGCGCCCGGGACGACGACACCGTTTTCCTGATCTATACCAGCGGCACCACTGGAACCGCCAAGGGTGTCATGCTGGGCAACGCCGGCCAGGTGGAGCAGGCCCGCATGCTGGCGCTGTCGCACGGCGCGCAGCCCACTGACCGCATGCTCATCGTCATGCCCGCCTATCACATAGGGGGTACCACCGAGCTGCTCAGCTACCTGATCTGCGGTGCGACGATCGTACTGCACCGCCGGTTCGACGCGCGGGAGATCCTGGACAGCATGGCGCGCCATCGCGTGACGGCCGCCCACTTCGCGCCGATCATGATCCAGGCCCTGCTGGACGAGCAGGAAAGGCAGGCCGTGGACCTGTCCAGCCTGAAGACGATCTGCTATGCCTCCGCGCCGATGTCGGTGGCGCTGTCCCGGCGGGCGCATCGCGCGCTTGGCCGGATTTTCATGCAGGTCTATGGGATGACCGAGCACGGGCCCGGCACCGCTCTCCTGAAGCACCAGCACGAACCGGAGGGGGACTCGGCCCAGGCCGCCCGCATGGCGTCGGCAGGCCAGCCGATCCCCGGCGTGGAAATCAGGATCCTGGACGAGCAGGGCCGGGAACTGGAACAGGGGCGAATCGGCGAAATCGCCATGCGCTCGGCCGCCATCATGCAGGGCTATTGGGGCAGGCCGGCGGAGACCGCGGCGGCGCTGGACGGCGGGTGGATGAAGACGGGCGATCTGGGCTATTTCGACGAGGACCACTACCTGTTCATCGTCGATCGCAAGAAAGACATGATCATCTCTGGGGGCGAGAACATCTATTCGCGGGAAGTGGAGGAGGCGTTGCTGCTTCATCCCGCGGTCCTGGAAGCAGCGGTGATCGGCGTGCCCGATGAGAAGTGGGGGGAGTCGGTGAAGGCATTCGTCGCCCTGAAGGCGGGCGGGCAGGCCGACGAGCGCACGCTGATCGAACACTGCCGCCAGAGGCTGGCCAGCTACAAGAAGCCGCGCAGCATCGAATTCATGGCTGCGCTGCCGCGCCTGCCCAGCACGAACAAGATAGACAAGAAGGCATTGCGCGCGCCGTACTGGGCAAACAAGGCCAGGCAAGTCGCCTGAGCAGACAGACCAAAAGGAGACGAGCATGAACCTACGCAGGATTCTCGCCGGCGTTGCCGCGCTGGCATGGTTGGCGGCAGCCGGAGCGGCGCACGGCGAGGCGTTTCCCGCCAGGATGGTGCGCATCGTCGTACCCTTCACCGCCGGCGGCCTGGCGGATGTCGTGGCGCGTGGAATCGCCCAGGAGTTGACGAGCCGCTGGTCGCAGCCTGTCATCGTCGAGAACAAGCCCGGGGCCAATACCATCATCGCCGCCGAACACGTGGCCCGTGCGGCGCCGGATGGCTACACGCTGCTGATGGCCAACGACCCGACGCTCTCCTCCAATCAATATCTCTATCGCAAGCTTTCCTACGATCCGGTCAAGGATTTCGTGCCGGTGGTCAATCTCGTACAGACGCGGGAGATTCTGCTGGCGAGCAGGAAGTCAGGTCTGGCGAGCGTGGAGGCGCTCGTGGCGCGCGCGAAGGCGCGTCCCGGAGAGGTGACCTACGGCTCGTATGGCGTGGGAAGCAAGGCTCAACTCGATGCCGAGGCCTTTTCGTCGCTGGCGGGCATCCGGATGAATCACGTTCCCTACAAGGGCGTCGCCGACGTCATGGCCGCCCTGGTGGGCGGCCAGATCGACGTGGCCTGGGTAGGCGTGCCGCCATCCATTCCCATGGTCCAGGGAGACAAGGTCAGGCTGCTGGCGGTTGCGGCGCCGAGGCGGATCACCGCCTTTCCTGCCGCGCCGACGTTCGCGGAGCTGGGGTTTCCGGAGATGGTCTCGCAAGCCTGGTTCGGCCTGGTCGCGCCCAGGGACACGCCGGACGCCATCGTGGGCAGGATCGCCGCCGACGTGTCGGCCGTCGTCTCGCAGCCGGCTTTCCTGGACAAGTACGTGACGGGCGTCGGGCTCGAGCCGTTGAAC
Organism: Pigmentiphaga sp. NML030171; assembly: GCF_002188635.1. Taxonomy (GTDB): domain Bacteria; phylum Pseudomonadota; class Gammaproteobacteria; order Burkholderiales; family Burkholderiaceae_B; genus Pigmentiphaga; species Pigmentiphaga daeguensis. Next base: position 28,251 of record NZ_NINX01000010.1, read on the forward strand.
CAGGGGCCCGAGGAGTTCGGCCGTTTCCTGGTCCGGGACCGGGCGGAGTACGAGGCCAGCATCCGCAATGCCAAGGTGAAGCTGGACTAGCCGGAGAAGAACGATGGATTTCGAGCTGGAACCGGAATTGCGCATGCTGCGCGACGCCGTGCGCCGTTTCGTGGAAAACGAGTTGTTGCCGCTGGAAGGTCGTTACGCCAATGAGTATGACATTCCCGACGATGTCCGGCTGCGGTTGCAGGACAAGGCGAAGGAATTGGGCTTTTGGGCTTTCGATCTGCCGGAGGAGGCGGGCGGAGGGGGCGTCGGCGTTGTCGGCATGTGTGTCGTGTTCGAGGAACTGGCCCGGTGCAACGTCCCCTCGTTCCGTGCCCCCACGGTTCTGACGCCCTATCTGGGGCCGGTATTGTTCCGTGGCAGCCAGAAGCAGAAGGAAACGTACCTGCTGCCCGTCGCCCGGGGCGAGAAGCGCACCTGTTTTGCGCTGACCGAAGCGGGGGCCGGGTCCGATCCGGCCGGCATGCGGACGACCGCGATCGCCGACGGCGATCACTTCGTCATCAACGGCGCCAAGGTCTTCATCACCGGCGCCGACAAGGCGGATTTCGCGCAGGTGTTCGCGCGCACCATCAAGGATGGACAGGAGCTGGGTGTCAGCTGTTTTCTGGTCGACCGGGGCACGCCGGGGATGCGCTTGGGCCAGAGCTTCGAGCTGATGTCGCCGGACCGGCCATGGGAACTGCTGTTCGACAATGTTCGGGTTCCGGCGGACAGCATGGTGGGCGTGGCCGGGCAGGGCTGGGAGCTGGCGCGGGAATTTCTCGACATGGGCCGCCTCATCCACGGCCCGAAGGCGCTGGGGCGCGCGCAGCGGGCCCTGGACATGGCGATCGCCTACGCCAACGAACGCTGTACGTTCGGACAGCCCCTGGCCCGGCGCCAGGCCATCCAGTGGATGATCGCCGATTCCATGGTGGAACTCCATGCAGCCAGATCCATGGTGCTGCACGCCGCGTGGAAGGCGGACCGCGGACTGGACTATCATCTCGAGGCGTCCGCGGTGAAGCTCTACGCGGACGAAATGTTGATACGCGTCGTCGACCGGGCCATCCAGATCTACGGCGGCGTGGGGTTGTCTCGCGAATTGCCGCTGGAACTCATGTATCGAGATGCGCGCAGCCGCACCATTACCGAAGGTTCTTCCGAAATGCAGCGGATGATCATTGCGTCGGGGGCGCTGTCCGGCCGGTACGGAACCAATCGCTTCGAAACTTGAACAGGCAGTAGGCATTGCCGCCGGCGACCGATCGCATTCCACGGAGGGCGGCAATGAACATCGAGAGCATCGATCTGAACCTGTTGGTGGCTTTCGACGCAATGATGCAGGAGCGCAACGTCACGCGGGCCGGATTGCGCGTAGGCCTGTCCCAGCCTTCGATGAGCCATGCCCTGACCCGCTTGCGCCATCTGTGCGGCGATCCGCTGTTCGTGCGGGTGAAGACGGGAATGGAGCCCACGCCGTTCGCGCAGCGTATCGCTCCCAGCGTGCGGGCCGGGCTGGCCATCATGCGCGCGGGACTGGAGGAAGCCGTGGCGTTCGATCCGGCGCGGTCGGAGCGGATTTTCCAGATACTGCTGAGCGACATCGGCGAAGTGGTCTACCTGCCTCGCCTGATGCAGCACCTGAAGAGCGTGGCGCCGGGCGTCGGGCTGCGCATACTGCAATTGCCGCGCGAAAGCTACCGCGAAGCGCTCGAATGCGGGGACGCCGACCTCGCGGTGGGTTTCCTGCCCGGATTGAGTGCGGGGTTCTACCAGCAGCGTCTGTTCAGCGACCGCCATGTCTGCCTGCTGAGGTCGGATCACCCGCGCATCGGCGCATCGCTCGGCCTCCAGAGTTTCAGCGAGGAATTTCATATCATGATCGAGCCGGCGGGGACGCGGTATAGCCGCGCCTCCCTGCATTCCTCGACCACGACGCTGATCGAGCAGTACCTGGAGAAGAACGGGTTGCGCCGCCACATCGCGCTGCGTGTGCCGCATTTCACCATCGTGCCCGAGATCCTGGCCGCTACCGAACTGCTGGTGGTCATCCCCGGTACCGTGGCGCGTCTCATGATGCCCTGGCGTCACGTCAAGATGCTGCCGCTGCCTTTCGAGGTGCCGGAATTCGAGGTCAAGCAGTTCTGGCATGAACGCAGCCACCAGGATGCCGGCACTCGCTGGCTGCGCGGCGTCTTCGCGGACTTGTTCCTGGAGCAGGGCGCGCAATTGCGGACGGCAGGCTAGCTCGGAAGCCGTAGTCGTTGCAGACCATTTCCCTCGCCGCTCCTGGCGTCAGCTGTGCGTCGCGGGCCTGAGCCTGGGGGTGACGCCATTTGTCCGGGTGCCATCGCTCGCGCCCGACTGCATCGCCCGGGTACTGGATGGCGGGGCCCTCGGTGTCATTGCTCCCCACGTCCAGGGCGCGGACGAAGCCGCCCGGGTGGTACGCGCCGCGAAATATCCTCCCTCCGGCTCGCGCTCATTCACCGCGGCGCTGCCTCACTTGAGATTCCGGAGCTTTCCCGGCGCGGAAGCCGGGGCGGCGATCGATGCCGCCACCATGGTGGTCATCATGATCGAGTCGGCCGTGGCGCTGGAGGCGGTGGATGCCATCGCCGCCGTCGACGGGGTGGACATGCTGTTCATCGGCACCAACGATCTCTGCGCGGAACTGGGTATCCCCGGGCAACTGGACCATCCGCTGATTCGCCAGGCCTATGCCGCATGCATGCGTGCCTGCGAGGTGAATGGCAAGCACCTGGGCATAGGCGGACTGAACGCGCACCCCGCGCTCGCGGCCGAGTTCGTCGAGCTGGGTGCCCGCTACGTATCGACGGGTACGGACCTGTCGTTCCTGGCCACAGGGGCGGCGTCCAGGGCCAGGCAGATGCGCGAGCGTTTTTCCGCGCCTCCTCACACTTGAAGACGGCCCATGGCCCCGGCCTGGCCGCCGTCGCTGGCGCTTCTAGAACCCCAGCGCCACCGCCAGCCCCCCGCCCACCACGCCGATCCCGACCACGCCCGCCACCAGCACGGCCAGTTCCACCGGCCTGAACGACTTCGCCACCATCGCCAGCGAGGGCAGGCTGATGGGCGGCAGGGTCATGATCAGCGCGGCGGCGGGGCCTGCGGCCATGCCCAGCGACAGCATCGCCTGCACGATGGGAACTTCGCCGGCGGTGGGGATGACGAACAGCATGCCGGCCACGGCCAGGCCGACGATCCAGAGCACGCTGTTGTCCACGCCGGCGCCGACTTCCGGGAACAGCCAGGCGCGCGCGGCGCCCAGCAGCAGGACCAGCACGATGTATTCGGGCAGCAGGCGCAGCGTCATGCGGGCCAGGATGCGCATCCAGCGCCGGAATACGTTCGGGTCTTCCGGGCCCGTCTCGCCCGCGGCCTGCATGGCTTGCATCTGCGCGACGTCGAAGGTGCCGGTGCGGCCCTGGCTCATGCGGTTGAGCAGCCAGCCCAGGCCCAGCACCATCACGAGGCCCAGTCCCAGGCGCAGCCCCATCCAGTGCCAGCCCAGCACGAAGCCCATGAAGATCAGCGTGGCGGGGTTGAGCACCGTGTTGCCCAGCCAGAACGCGGCGGCGCTGCCGGGCGCCGCCTGGCATTTGCGCAGGCCGGCCACGACCGGCGCGGCGCAGCAGGTGCACATCATGCCGGGCAGCGAAAGCAGGCCGCCGGCCACGACGCTGCCCAGGCCGGTGCCGCCCAGCAGGCGCAATATCCATGCGCGCGGCAGCAGGGCCTGCACGCCCGATCCCAGCAACAGGCCCAGCACCATGGCCTTCCAGATGGCCAGGCCGTAGGCCACTGCATAGTCCAGCGCCGCCTGCATCGATGGCGCGGGCGGGGCGGACTGCCCGCCCATCAGGATGGACCGGCCGATGGAGTGCGTGTCGGCCGCGACGAAGGCGCGGTCGTAATAGGGCGACCATTTCACGTAGAACAGGCCGGCGATCGCGATCAGCGCGAACACCGCGATGGCCCAGGCGGGGTGGGGGGCGGAGCGTGGGGAGGCGTGGGTACTCATGAAGGGCTGCGCAAGGTGCCGTCGTTGGCGAGGAGGCACCATTTTAGTGGCTGCGCAGGCCTTTTCTTTCGCGGTGCCACGATTCCCGGCCGAGCTGGCGGCCTACCGTTTTTACAAATAGTCATCTGAACTGCAACTATTGACATTTGGCGCGAACCGATGCAGTCCGGCAGACAAAATCACTTACAATCGCCGGTCATGCGAGCCCGGTGGCGTTTCCGCCATGCCCGGCCCGCAAGCCGTTCCAGCCCGTGATCGCATGGGCTTTTTTATTGGGCGCGGCAGCCCACGCGTAGGAAGCGCGATCAGATGATGACCGTATTGGGATGTATCGTCGACAGCCACAATCCCTGGCTGGTGTTACTTGCCGTCCTGATCGGTTGCGCGGGGTCCTGGGTGGCCATCCGCCTGTTTCTGCGCGCCGCGCGTACGGCCGGCGTCCAGCGCCTGGGCTGGAACGTGTTGACGGTCGTGGCGGCCGGCTCGGCGATCTGGTGCATGCATTTCGTGGCGATGATCGGCTTCGATCCCGGGGTGCCCATCGCGTTCGATCCTACGGTGACCGTGCTGTCGCTGCTGGCCGCCATCGTCGGCGCGGTGCCCGGCTTCGCGCTGGCGAGCAGCCGCCGGTGGCGGTTCGCGCCCGCCCTGGGCGGGGCCGCGGTGGGGCTGGCCATCGTCCTGATGCACTATGGCCTATCGGGTCCAGGGCATCGTGTCCTGGCACATGGGCTATCTCGCGGCGTCCATCGCGATCGCCGTCGTATTCTCCGGCCTGGCCCTGCACCTGGTCGTCAGCGATGACCGGCCCGCGTACCGCTATGCCGGCGGCTGCCTGTTGGGACTGGGCATCGCCGGCCTGCATTTCACGGGCATGACGGCTTTCCAGGTGTCCCCCATGTTGGTGGAGGGGGTGTTTTCCCAGCCGCAGGCGCTGCAGGCACTGGCCCTGGCGGTCACCGGCGTGGCGCTGGTCATCGCGGCGGCGGGCGTGGCCAGTTATCTGATCGACGACAGCGTGCGTTCCGAGTCGCTGGAGCAATTGCGCCACATGGCGATGACGGACAGCCTGACGAACTTGCCCAACCGCAGCAGTTTCAACGAGCGCCTGGACAACGAGCTCTATCTTGCCGATCAGATGGGCGGCAAGGTGGCGCTGGTGGGCATCGACCTCAACCGCTTCAAGGAAATCAACGACCTGCACGGCCATGCCGCGGGAGACAGGGTCCTGGTGATCCTTGCCCAGCGCATGAGAAGCCTGCTGCAGGAAGGCGAATTCGTCGCGCGGCTGGGCGGAGACGAGTTCGTCGCCATCCACCGCCTGCGCGAGGGCAGCCTGCTCGACTTCCTGTCGCGGCTGGAAACCTCGCTGTTCGCCCCGATCCAGGTCGACGACTGGGAAGCGGTGCCGGGCGCCAGCCTGGGAGTGGCCATCTATCCGGACGACGCCCGCGACAAGAGCATGCTGATCGGCAACACCGACCTGGCGATGTACCGGGCCAAGTCGGACATGCTGAAGAACGTCTGCTTCTACGAACCGTCGATGGACGAGGCGGTGCGCGCCCGGCGCACCCTGGCCAGCGAGCTGCGCGAGGCGCTCGAGAGCGGCCAGCTCGACATTCACTACCAGGTGCAGACCTCTGTCGAGACGCGCGAGATCCGCGGCTACGAGGCGCTGCTTCGCTGGCAGCATCCCCGGCGCGGCTACGTTCCGCCCGCCGAGTTCATTCCGCTGGCCGAGGAGAACGGCCTCATCCTGCAGCTGGGAGAATGGGTGCTCAGGCATGCATGCGCCCGCGCCGTGTCCTGGGATCCGCCCTACAAGGTCGCGGTCAACCTGTCGCGCGCGCAGTTCGCCCATTCGGACCTGCCGGCGCTCATCCAGGACGTGCTGGCGGACACCGGACTACCGCCGGCGCGGCTGGAGCTCGAGCTGACCGAGTCCACGCTGTTCGCCGACCGCGAACGTTCGCTGCGCATGCTGCGCGAGATCAAGGCCCTGGGCGTGAGTATCGCGCTGGACGATTTCGGCACCGGCTATTCCTCGCTCGAGACGCTGCGCGCCTTCCCGTTCGACACGATCAAGCTGGACTGCTCGTTCGTCAGCGAGGTGGAGTCCAGCCCGCAGGCGCGGGCCATTGTGCGCGCGGTCCTGGCCCTGGGCAAGAGCCTGGACATTCCCGTGCTGGCCGAAGGCATCGAGACCCAGGGGCAATTGTCGCTGCTGCGCAAGGAAGGCTGCGACGAAGCGCAGGGTTATCTGCTCGGCCGTCCTGCGCCGCTGGGCCAGATCGTCGACAGCGGCCAGATATGCCTGGCCGCCGTGGCTGATAAGCTGGTGCATCCTTAGGAAAGCACGGACCGACCGGACAGCGGACGGCGGCGCCCGGCGGTTGAGGGTATCCTTGCGGCAGGCCAGGCAGCGCGCCGTGGCGGCTCGAATCAAGGCAAGGGGACACAATTGGCAGGGCAACGCATCGGCAACTGGTATTTCGGCTGGACCATCGTGGCGGCGGCCACGGTGCTGACGCTGCTGACCGTCGGCATGCGCATGGGTATCGGCCCGTTCTTCCTTCCCATCACCGAAGACCTGGGCTTCAGCCGCAGCATGCTGGCCGGCATGGTCGCGATCGGCATGCTGTGCTATGGCCTGGCCATGCCGCTGGCCGGCTATCTCGTGGCCGCGCGCGGCACGCGCTTCGTGCTGCTGACCGGCATGGCGGTGGTCGTGGCTTCGTCCATCGCCACGGTACTGGCACGTCATCCGCTGGCGTTCTTCCTGGCGTTCGGGGTGGGACAGTCGGTGGGGCTGGGGCTGACCAGTCCGGTGGCGCTCACGCCCATCCTGACCCGCTGGTTCACGCGGCAGCGCGGCATGGCGCTGTTCTTTCTTTCCACCGGATCGATGGCCGGCATCGCGCTGATGACGCCGGTGTTCACGTCGTTCATCGCCTGGCTGGGCTGGCGCGCGACCATGCTGGTCTTCGCGGCGGCCTTCGCCCTGTTCACGGTGCCTGCCGCGCTGCTGATCTTCCGCGACAATGCGCCGCCCGAAGCGGACCTGCGTCCCGAGGACCTGGCGGCGCGCGCCGCTGCCAGGTCCTCGCAGCCCGGGCCGGCCGCCGCCACCTTGCGCGTGGGCGATGCGCTGCGCTCCGCGCCTTTCTGGCAGATCGCGCTAGGCCTTTTCGCCTGTGGCTTCAGCATGAACCTGCTGGGGTCGCACGGCGTGCCCATGCTGATGGACCACGGCTTCGATGCGATGACCAGCGCGCTGGGCATCGGCCTGATCGGCGCGGTGGCCGTGTTCAGCACACTGGTGCTGGGACGCCTGGCCGACGTGCTGCCCAGGCGCGACATCCTGGCCACCATCTATCTCGTGCGCGGCCTGGGGTTCTTCGCGCTGGTCGTGGTGGGCACGCACTGGGAGCTGTATACCGCCGCCACGCTGGGCGGCATCGTCTGGTCGGGCAGCATCGCCCTGTCGTCGGCCTTGCTGGCCGATGTCTACGGCGTGAAGCTGGTGGGCATCCTGTACGGCTGGGCCTATCTGGGACACCAGTTCGGCGGCATGATCAGTTCGTGGCTGGGAGGCTGGGGCTACGAGACCTTCGGCACGCACTGGGTGTCGTTCGGCGCGGCCGGCACGCTGCTGGTGGCGGCCGCGCTGCTGTCCATGCGCCTGCCCCGGCGCGCGACGCTGATGGTGCCGCGCGCCACGCCGGCGAGCTGACTCGCCGGGCGGCTGGCGGCGTCAGTTCACCGAGACGTTGAACTCCTTGATCAGTTTTTCCCATTCGCTGGCCTCGCGCTTCATCGACTGCCCGAAGGCTTCGGAGCTTTCGAAGGCCGGCTCCAGTCCCTGGTCGCGCAGCCACTTCGTCACGTCGGCCTCTTTCAGGATGGCCTGGACGTCGGTGCGTATCCGGTCGACGATGGGCCTGGGCGTGCCGGCGGGCGCCAGGATGCCGAACCAGCCCCCCGCGCGCAGTCGGGGGAAGCCCAGCTCGATGAAGGTGGGGACGTCGGGCAGGACCCGGGACCGCTTGGGTGCCAGCACGGCCAGGGCGCGCACACGGCCGTCGCGGATATGCGGAAGGGCGGTACCCACCGAGTTGAAGCTGGCTTCCACGTGGCCGCCCATCATGTCGGTCAGGGACAGTGCCTCGCCCTTGTAGGGCACCGGCAGTACGTCGATGCCGGCGCCCTGGCCCATGATCAGGCTGTAGAAGTGGAAGCTCGAACCGTTGCCGAAGTTGCCGACCCCCAGGGGCTTGCCGCGCGTCTTCACGCCTTCGACCAGTTGTGCGAACGTCTTGTAGGGCGAGTCCGAGCGCACGACCAGCACGGTCTCGGTATCGACGAGCTGCACGACGGGCGCGAAGTCGTTGATGGGATCGTAGGGCGTCTCGGGGTAGAGCAGTTTCACCATGCCGTGCGAGACGAAGGTCGACAGCAGCGTATAGCCGTCCGGCGCGGCGCGCGCGACGATTTCGGCGCCGATGCGGGTCGTGCCGCCGGGACGGTTCTCGATCACCACCGGCTGCTTCCACTTCTTGCTCAGATGCTCGGCCAGGAGCCGCGTGATGCGGTCGGGGCTGCTGCCGGGCGGGCCGGGCAGCACGATGCGCACGGATTTTTCCGGCCAGGACTGGGCGGCCGCGGTCGCGCTGGCGGCGGCGAGGGCGCATGCCCACAGCAGAGGGAACAGGCGGGGCTTCATTCGGGTGTCTCCTTGTCGGGGTGTCTTGTACGTATCGGGGAAGCCGGAGGAAAGCAGGGACCGGACAGGCCTCATGCGGGCGCGGCGGCAGTCTCCAGCGCGGGCATGACCTGTTCGGCGAACAGGCGGGTCGAGTGCAGGGATTCGTCGCGGCTCAGGTCGCCGAAGGTCAGGCGGCAGACGAAATAGTTGATGCCGGCCTGGGCCGACTGGTCGGCGATCCAGTCGCGCACCTGGTCGGGGGTGCCGGCGATGCCCAGGCCGGCGCGCTGGGCGTCGTCGAACTCGTCCGGGAAGGCCAGCGTCTGGGGGCGGGTGCCGTGCTTGACCCACAGATGCATCAGGTGGCCGTGCCAGCGCCGGTAGGCGCGCCGGGCCGCGTCCCGCGCCTCGGCCTCGGTATCGGCCACGACCACGTGCCGGCTCATGCCCATGAACGGAATGGCGCTGGCGTCGTGGCCCAGTTCCGCCCAATGCCTGCGGTACTGGTCGGTGATGGCGCGCACCTGGGCGGCCAGTCCGTTGCAGACGATGTTGATGCGCTGGGCGGCGGTCCACTGGGTGGAAGCCGGCGTGCCCGCGCCGTACCAGATCGGCGGGGTGGGGCGCTGCACGCATTGCAGTTCGACCGGTACCTTGCGCAGGTCGAAGTGCTTGCCCTGGAAATCGACGACGGACCCGGTCAGCCCCTGCATGATGATCTGGTAGGACTCGTGGTAGATGTCCTGGGCCTGGGCCGGATCGACGCCGTAGTAGCCCAGCTCGTAGGGCGAGATGCCGCGTCCGAAACCGACCTCCAGGCGGCCGCCGCTCATCTGGTCGAGCATGCAGATTTCTTCCAGCACCCGCAGCGGGTGGTGCATGCCCAATGTGTAGACCAGCGGTCCGAAGCGCAGGCGGCGCGTGCGCTGGGCGACGGCCGACAGGTAGACGCCGGGCGAGGGCGAGATGCCCAGCGGCGTGGAATGATGCTCGGCCACGTGGTAGGCGTGGAAGCCGGCGCGGTCGTAGGCCTGCACCAGCGCGAGCCGGTCCTCGTACTGCTGGGCCAGGGAGACCGTGCCGCGGTCCATGTGGTCGAAGACGGCGAATTTCATGGGCTGCTCTTGCTAGGGAAGTGAAGGGAAACGGGGCGGGCGTTCAGGCTGCGCTGAACAGGCCGCTCTTGTAGAGCAGGGACAGGTCGTCCTTCTGGGCGAGGGCGACGATTTCCCCGATGTAGATCGTGTGTGTGCCGCAGTCGATAGCCTGGGCCACGCGGCATTCGAAGGCTGCGAGCGCCTGGCGCAGCAGGGGCGCGCCGGTGCTGCCCGATGTCCAGTCGCCGGTGCGGAAGCGGTCTTCCGGCGCGCCGGCCGGCGCGGCGAAGGCCTGGGCGATGTCGCCCTGGTCCTGGCTGAGATAGCTCACGCCGAAATGGCCGGCAAGGCGGATGTGGTCGTGCGCGCGCACGCGCTTGTTCACGCAGACCAGCAGTTGCGGCGGTTCGGCGCTGACGCTGCAGACGGCGGTCGCAGTCAGGCCCCGGCGTTCGCCCTGGTGGGCCGCGCCGACGATGGCGACCGCGCTGGGGACGCGGCGCATGGCCGCCTTGAACGAGTCCGCGCTCGGAATCATGCCGATTCGTCTCCTTAATTCAATAATATTGAATTGTTTGATATAGTTTAATTAATCGTAGGGGCAGGCGGCCAGGCTGTCAAGGTGCCCCTGGGTACAATGCGGCACTCTTCCGGCTTCGTGCCCCTGCTCGCGTATCGGCTCCATGACATCAAGCAAGACGGCTAGCGCACCCGTGCCGGGCCCCGGACCGCGCGGCATCCAGTCCATCGAGATCGGTTACCGCATCCTGGTCGCGATCCAGATGGGGCCGGGCGCCGTGGCCCTGAAGGTCGTTGCCGCCCGTGCCGGCATCGCGCCCAGCGCGGCGCACAACTACCTGGCCAGCTTCGTGCGCACCGGCATGGTCAAGAGCGATGGCCGCGGCCTGTACCGGCTGGGTCCCAGCCTGGCCGCGCTCGGCATGACCGCCGCCCGCGACGTCGACCATTTCGAACTGGTGCGCGAGGCGGCCGTCGCGCTGAGCGAGGAAACCGGCCTGGGCGTGGCGGTGGTCATCTGGAGCAACGGGCCCGTCATCCTGGTCAATCAGTCGGCGGTGCGCGGCCGGGTGTTCGAATTGCGCAATGGTCCCGTGGAGATGCTGCACACGGCGGCCGGCCACGTGTTCGCGGCGTATCTGCCGGCCGAAGCGGTGCTGCCCGTGCTCAAGCGGGAGCTGGAGGCGGACGGGCTGGCGCCTACGGCGCAAGATGCCCAGGCCCGGCTGGCGGCCATACGCGCGGCGGTGTTGGAGCGGGGATATTCGGTGGTGGAACTGCGGGCCTTGCCCACCTATCTGGCCGTCAGCGTCCCGGTCTGGAACGTGCATGCCGAGGTGGCCTATGGCTTGACGATCACGTCGCCCATGGCCTTGCTGGATACGAGCGCCGACAGCGCGCAGGTTCGCGCGCTCAGGGAAAAGGGCCGGGCCTTGTCACGCCTGCTGGGCGCGCCGGCCGGTCTTTGGGCCGGGTGAATGCGCGTGCCGGGGGCTCGCCCCGGCACGGTTCACGCGCAGGACTGCTTACATGTTGGCGGGGTATTCGCCGGGGCCGCCGGCGCGGTTGGACGCCTCGTAGTTCCTGACTTCCTGCCGGACTTGCGCGCGGTCGACCGGCTTGCCGGCTTGTTGGAGCGTCTGGTCGGGGAAGCCTTCCTGGCCGTAGACGATGCCGCCGTTGGCCTTGGCCTGCGCCAGTTCCTCAAGGACCTGGGCGCGGGTCAGCTGGGACGTGGTCGAGATGGCGGGAGGCGGGAAGTCGTTACCGTAGTTGTTGCCCTGGTCGGCATGGGCGGCGGCGCCGAACAGAGAGGCGGCGATCACGGCGGTGTAGGCAATGGCTTTCATGGCATATCTCCAAAGTAGGTGTGTCGGGCGGCTGGACATCGTGTCAACCGCCGTGCTTTGAAGATGGGCGCGCAAGAATCCTTTTAAATATCGAAGATCTGGAAATGACTTTTCCAGTTCCGCCAACAATCGGATGGTCCGCAGGCTGGCGAAGCGCAGACTAGAGCGAGAGCATTTCCTCGCCCTCGCGCGCCATGGCGTCGCGGGCGTCGCCCCGTTCCTGTCCGGGGGCACAGGCGATCCGATCGCGTCCCTGCCGCTTGGCGGCATACAGCAGGACGTCGGTGCGGGCGAAAAGCTCGTACAGCGGCTCGTCCACCCGGGACTGGGCGATGCCGAAGCTGGCCGTCACGGCGAAGTCGCCTCTTGGCATTTCCAGGCGCGTCAGGGCCAGTTGCGCGCGTATGCGCTCGGCAACCTGGACCGCGCCGGCCGCCGGCGTGCCGGGCATCAATATCGCGAATTCGTCGCCGCCCAGGCGCCAGGCCATGTCGCCGGTGCGGGTGCAGTCGCGGATGATCCGGCCGATTTCGGCCAGCGTCGCGTCGCCGGCGGCGTGGCCATAGGTGTCGTTGATGGCCTTGAAGGTGTCCAGGTCCAGCAGCACCAGGCTGAACGGATACTCCGGATGCCGCTGCAGGCGCTCGAGACTCAGGTCTTCGAAATTGCGGCGGTTCTTCAACTGGGTGAGCGGGTCGGTGATGCGTTCGTGCTTGAGCGGCGTGATGACGTCGGACAGCGCACTGGCGAAGAGCGAGCCGCCCAGCACCAGGACGAGGCCGGCGGGCGGAAGCGCCCGCAGCCAGGCATTCGGTTGCACGAATTCCCCGGCCCGGGGCGCGACCGAGCCGGCGGCCCAGGAAATGCCCAGGAACAGGCAGGCGGAAACGAGCGGAAGCATCCAGTACAGGACCTGGTCGGCGGTGCCGCCGCGGCGCAGCGCACCCAGCCGCATCCATGCCAGGAGCAGCAGCGCGCCCAGGCCGACGCCCAGCGTATAGGCGAACGCGGGGACATCGTTCTGCATGATGTGGAAATGCAGCAGCAGGACCAGGACGGCGATGCCCAGCGCGCCTAGCGGCGAGCCCTCGGCATCGATGCCGCAGCGCGAAAGCAGGCCGCGGGCGAGCAGCAGTGCGCTGCCCACGTAGAGGACGGCGGCGGCCAGGTCGTCGCCCGTCACGTCGGCCTGGTCGAAGATGCGCAACAGGGTACCGGCGGCGTAGACGGCGAAAGCGGCCGCGTACAGCAGCAGATAGGCGCGCGCCCGCTCGTGGGCCCACAGGCAGGCGAAGCCCAGCGCGAACAGCAGGCACATGGCGGGATTGCCCAGCGCCAGGGCCTGGCTGGCGGTAAGAGGCAGGGATGAGTCCAATTTGATACTCCTGAACGACCCGGCCATGAAGCCTTGCCGGGAACAGGTAGCCGTATCTTAGAAAGGGCCGCCCAGGAATGAAACTGCTTGTAAAGAATCGTTCACCTTTGCGCGCGCGTCGTGGCCGTGAGGTTCAACCCGCGAAACGGTAGCCGACGCCGACCTCCGTCAGCAGATAGACGGGCTGGGCGGGATCGGCCTCGAGCTTCTGCCTGAGGTGGCCCATGTAGATGCGCAGGTAGTGATTGTTGCCGACGTAGGCCGGTCCCCAGACCTCGCGCAGAAGCTCGCGGTGCGTCATGACCTTGCCGCGGTGCGCCGCCAGAGTGGCGAGCAGGCGGTACTCGCGGTTGGTCAGGTGGACGGCCTTGCCGCCGCGGGTCACGGCACGCCGGGCGAAGTCCAGGGTGATCTCGCCGAAGTGGATTTCCGCGGGCTGGCCGGCTCCCCCCCGGCCATGTCTGCGCAGCAGCACGCGCACCCGTGCCAGGAGCTCGCCCACGCCGAAGGGCTTGCTCAGATAGTCGTCGGCCCCGGCGTCCAGCGCGCCGATCTTGTCGCCTTCGGCGTCGCGGGCGGACAGCACCAGCACCGGCACCTCGGTCCAGCCACGCAGTTCCCGGATCAGGGTCATGCCGTCGGCATCGGGCAGGCCCAGGTCCAGGATGACGAGGTCCGGGTGCCGGGTTCCGGCCTCGATCAGCCCGCGCTGCACCGTCTCGGCCTCGAAGATCACGGCGCCTTCGCCTTCCAGGGCGGTGCGCACGAAGCGGCGGATGGCCGCATCGTCCTCGATGATCAGGATGTTGGGTCGGTAGTCGAACATGGAACGTCCGGTTCAGGATGGATGTCCGGCGGCGTGCCCAGGGGCAGGGTGAACGCGAAGCGCGCGCCGTGCCCGTCCGGAGCGGCCTCCAGCCGGATGTCGCCGCCATGGGCGCGGACGATGGCCTGGCAGACGGCCAGGCCCAGGCCCACGCCCGGCGTGGATGATTCACGCTCGCCGCGAGCGAATTTGTCGAAGATGCGTCCGGCGGTGTCCGGCGGCACGCCGGGGCCGTCGTCGGTCACCAGGGTGGCAAGCTGGCCACCGCGGATTTCGGTGTCGATGCGGATGATGCTGGACTCGGGGGTGTACTTGATGGCGTTCTCGAGCAGATTGCACAGTACGCGTTCGATCAGGACGCCGTCGCATTCCACCAGCGGCAGGTCGGACAGGCTGCCTACGATCACGCGCCGCTGGCCGAGCGCATCGCGCATGTAGGCCAGCGCCGATCCGACCAGTTCCTCGATGGATTGCCACTCGCGGTGCAGCGGGGCATCGCCGCTTTGCAGCCGGGCCATGTCCAGGATGTTGTCCACCATCGCGTGCATGCGGCGGGCCTGCACCGTCAGCCCGTGCAGCGCTTCGAGCACCGCCTGCGGCAGTTCCGGATGCTGGCGCTGCAAAGTCTGAGAGGTGCCGACCAGGCTGGTCAGGGGCGTGCGCAGATCGTGCGAGACGGCCGCCAGCAGCGAGTTGCGCAGTTTCTCGGACTCGACGCTCAACAGCGCGTGCTGGGCGACTTCCACATAGTGCAGGCGCTCCAGCGCGATGGCCACCAGCGTGCCGTAGGCCGTCATCTGCCGGCGGCTTTCCGCGTCGTCCAGGCCGGGGCGGCCGCCGCAGGCGATCGCCAGCACGCCGCGCGTGCGCATCGATGCCTGCAGGGGCAGGTAGTAGAAGGCGCTGGTGGACAGCGTGGCGGTGCCGGCGCCAGCGGGCTGCCCGTGGTCGTAGGCCCACTGCGCCAGGGCCGGCTCCAGGCCCGTCGGGACATCGGCCGGGGCCGCGGGCCGCAGGTGGTCGGTGGTGTCCAGGACGTACAGCACGCAATGCGTGTCGAAGGCCGCGCGGACATACGAGGACGTGGCCTCGACGATCTGTTCCGGCTGCAGCGCCGACGACAGCTCGCGCGCGAATTCGTACAGCCCGTGGGCCTCGGCCTCGCGGCGGACGGAGGTCTCGGCCTGCAGGCGCAGTCCCGCGGTCAACTGGCCGACCACGAGGCCCGCCGCCAGCAGGACGAGGAAGGTCAGCGCGTACTGGATGTCGGAAATGGCAAAGGACCACAGCGGCTGGACGAACAGGAAGTCGAACAGCGCGACGCTGACCAGCGAGGCCAGGGCGGCCGGCCCGCGGCCGTGGCGAAGCGCCACTCCGATCACCGCCAGCAGGAACAGCATGACGATGTTGGTCTGGTGCAGCACCGGGAAGGCCAGCGAGGACAGCGCGGCCGCGGCGCCGCAATACGCCAGCGCCCAGAGATAGGCGGGCAGGCGGGAAGCGCCGCGCGGCTCGCGCTCGCCTGCAGGCGGCGCCGCCACGCGCGCCTGCGCGGGCAGGGGCGGGGCGGCGATGCGGATCACGTCGATTTCCGGGCAGGCGGCCGCCAGCAGGTCGGCGAAGCTGTGGCGATGCCAGATCCAGCCCGGCGCCAGCAGGCGCGACAGCAGGCCCGACAACGACAGGCGCAGGCGCCGCAAGCCGCCCGGCGCGGAGCGGCCCAGCACGACCTTGGTGATGTTGTGGCGCCGCGCATAGCGCACCACGGCCTCGACCAGGTCGGTGCCGCCCAGGACCTCGGTGCGCGCGCCCAGCGACTCGGCATGCGCCAGCACGCGCCGCAGGTAGTCGTGCCGGGCGGCCGGCTGGGGCTGGACGCTCAGGCTTTCTACGGTGACCACGTGCAGTTCGCAATCGAGCTGCTGGGCGAGCCGATGTGCATTGCGCACCACGTGGCCGGCATCGTCGGCGGCGACGCAGGCCAGGACCGCTTCGCGCGTGCGCCAGATGTCGGTGATGGACCGATCCAGCCGGTAGGCCTGCACGTCGTCGTCCACGTGCTCCGCGGTGCGCCGCAAGGCCAGTTCGCGCAGCGCGATCAGGTTGCCCTTGCGGAAGAAGTGGCTGGCCGCGTGCCGGGCCTGCTCGGGCAGGTAGACCTTGCCCTGGCGCAGGCGGCGCAGCAGTTCGTCGGCCGAGGTGTCGACCAGGATGATCTCGTCGGCGTCGTCGAACACGGCGTCGGGCACGGTCTCCCGTATCCGCACGCCGGTGATGCCGCCCACCGCCTCGTTCAGGCTGTCCAGGTGCTGCACGTTCAGCGTGGTCCAGACGTCGATGCCGGCCGCGAGCAATTCGTGCACGTCCTGCCAGCGCTTGTCGTGGCGCGACCCTGGAACGTTCGAGTGGGCCAGTTCGTCCACCAGCACCAGGGCGGGCCGCCGGGCCAGGGCGCCGTCCAGGTCGAATTCCTTCAGCGTCCGTTCGCGGTAGCGGATCTCGGCCTGGGGCAGCGTGGGGATGCCGGCCAGCAGGGCCATGGTTTCCTTGCGCCCGTGCGTTTCGACGACGCCGGCCACCACGTCCGCGCCTTGCTCCATCCGGTGACGCGCGGCTTCCAGCATGGCGTAGGTCTTGCCGACGCCGGCCGAGGCGCCGAAATAGATGCGCAGCCGGCCGCGCGCGGCCGGCTGCCCGGCGGCATCGAGGTTCCTGAGCAGGGTATCGGGATCGGGACGTCCAGGGGCGGCGGATGCCATGTATGGGATCGGGGCGTGATCGGCGGGTCAGGGGCGGGGCAGCCGGTCCAGCGCCAGGTTGAGCTGGAGTACGTTTACCACGGGTTCGCCCAGTATGCCGATGAATGGCCGCTCCGTATGCGCGGCGATCAGTTGCTCTACCTCGTCCGCCGGCAGGCCGCGCTCGCGCGCGACCCGGGGCGCCTGGTAGCGGGCGCCCGCCACGCTGATGTGGGGGTCCAGGCCGCTGCCCGAGGCGGCGACCAGGTCGACCGGGATGGGCGCCGCGTTGCCGGGGTCGGCCTGTCGCAGCGCCACGGCGCGTTCGCCCGCCAGGCGCGCCAGGTCGGGGTTGCGCGGCCCCAGGTTGGAACCGCCCGAGGCTTGCGCGTTGTACGGGCGTTCGGCGGTGGCCGAAGGGCGGCCCCAGAAATAGCGGGGCGAGGTGAACGACTGCCCGATCAGCGCCGATCCGACCGTCGTTTCGCCTGACTGGACGGGCGATCCAGCCGCCTGGTGCGCAAAGGCCAGTCGGGCGAGGGCGGTGGTGGCCAGCGGATAGAGCAGGCCGGTGACGAGGGAGAGCGCGGCGAATACCGCCAGCGCGGGCCGCAGCACGCGTTGCCGGGCGAGAGAGGAATCAGGGGGCATGGGAGTCTCCGAAAGCGGGTGGGTCAGGCCAGTCCGGTGGCGGCCAGGATCATGTCGATCAGCTTGATGCCGGCGAAGGGCACCAGCAGGCCGCCCAGCCCGTAGACCAGCAGGTTGCGGCGCAACAGCGCGGCCGCGCCCAGCGGCCGGTAGCGCACGCCCTTCAGGGCCAGCGGGATCAGCACGATGATGATGAGCGCGTTGAAGACCACGGCCGACAGGATGGCCGACGACGGCGAGGCCAGCCGCATGACGTTCAGCGCGGCCAGTTGCGGGTAGACGCCGGCGAAGGCCGCCGGAATGATCGCGAAATACTTGGCCACGTCGTTGGCGATACTGAAGGTGGTCAGCGCGCCGCGCGTCATCAGCATCTGCTTGCCGGTCTCGACCACCTCGATCAGCTTGGTCGGGTCGGAGTCCAGGTCGACCATGTTGCCGGCTTCCTTGGCGGCCTGGGTGCCGGAATTCATCGCCACCGCCACGTCGGCCTGCGCCAGCGCGGGGGCGTCGTTGGTACCGTCCCCGGTCATGGCCACCAGCCGGCCGTCGGCCTGGTAGCGGCGGATCAGCGCCAGCTTGGCCTCGGGCGTGGCCTGCGCCAGGAAATCGTCCACGCCCGCCTCTGCCGCGATGGCCGCCGCCGTGAGCTTGTTGTCACCGGTGATCATCACCGTCTTGATGCCCATGCGGCGCAGTTCTCCGAACCGTTCCCGCATGCCGGGCTTGACGATGTCCTTGAGCTCTACCACGCCCAGCGCGGCGCGGCCGTCGCACACCACCAGCGGCGTGCTGCCGCGCCGGCCCGCATCGTCCGCCGCGCGCGCGACGGCCTCGGGCAGCATGGCGCCCTGGCCGGCCAGCCAGTCCTGCATCGCGTCGACCGCGCCCTTGCGTATGCGGCGGTCCGCCAGGTCCACGCCGCTCATGCGGGTATGGGCCGAGAACGGTACGAATGCGGCGCCGGCGGCCGCTTCTGGCATGTGCCCCAACTGGCGGGCCGCCAGCGCGGCGATGCTGCGTCCTTCGGGCGTCTCGTCGGCCTGCGATGCCAGGCAGGCGGCGCGCGCCAGCACGTCGGCCGCCACGCCGGGCGCCGGATGGAAGGCGCTGGCCTGGCGGTTGCCGAAGGTGATGGTGCCGGTCTTGTCCAGCAGCAGCACGTCCACGTCGCCGGCCGCCTCCACGGCCCGGCCCGAGGTGGCGATCACGTTGGCGCGCATCATGCGGCTCATGCCGGCCACGCCTATCGCCGAGAGCAGGCCGCCGATGGTGGTCGGGATCAGGCAGACCAGCAACGCGACCAGCGCGGTGATCGCGATGACCGTTCCCTGGCCGGCGGCGGAAATGGCGAAGAACGAGAAGGGAAGCAGCGTGGCGACGACCAGCAGGAAGACCAGCGTCAGGCCCACCAGCAGGATGTTCAGCGCGATCTCGTTCGGGGTCTTCTGGCGCCGCGCGCTTTCCACCATCGCGATCATGCGGTCCAGGAAGCTTTCGCCGGGATTGGCCGCCACCTGCACGATGATCCAGTCCGACAGCACGCGTGTGCCGCCCGTCACCGACGAGAAGTCGCCGCCGGCCTCGCGGATGACGGGCGCCGATTCTCCGGTGATGGCGCTTTCGTCCACCGAGGCGATGCCGGCGATGATCTCGCCGTCGCCCGGGATGGTGCCGCCCGCCTCGACCAGCACGATGTCGCCCTTGCGCAGGCTGCCCGACGGGCGTTCCGTCACGTGACCGCGATAGGCCTCGGCCGTTGCCGGCGTGCCGGCGGGCACGCCCTGCACCACCCGGGCGATCACGGTGGTGCGCAGCCCGCGCAGCGCGGCGGCCTGCTGTTTGCCGCGTCCCTCGGCCAGCGCCTCGGCGAAGTTGGCGAACAGCACGGTGAACCACAACCATGCGGAGACGGCGAACATGAAACCCGTATCGGCATCCGCGTGGCCGAACAGGCCGGCGATCCACAGCAGGGTGGTCAGCATGCTGCCCACGTATACGGTGAACATGACCGGATTGCGGACCTGGGTCGAAGGCCGCAGCTTGAGCAGGCTCTCTTTCAGGGCCGTGCCGAGCGGGATGCCGGACAGCGCGCGCCGGCCAGGCACCGCGGCGGCGGGGTGGGGAAGGGAAGGTTCCAGGTGCGTAGACATGAGGATGCCCGTCCAGGCGTTCAGGGTTGCAGGTGTTCCGCCACCGGCCCCAGGGCCAGCGCGGGGATGTAGGTCAGCGCGCCCACCATCAGCACGGCGCCCATGAGCAGCACGACGAACAGCGGCCCCGTGGTGGGCATGGTGCCCGGGCCGGCGGGGATGCGCCGCTTGGCGGCCAGCGATCCGGCCAGGGCCAGGACCGGCACGATGATCCCGAAGCGGCCGCACCACATCGCCAGGGCCAGCAGCACGTTGTAGAAGGGGGTGTTGGCCGACAGGCCGGCGAAGGCGCTGCCGTTGTTGTTGGCGGCCGAGGACAGCGCGTACAGCACTTCCGAGAAGCCGTGGGCGCCCAGATTGAATATCCCCGCCTGTCCGCCCGGCAGCGACACGGCCGCCGCCGTGCCCAGCAGCACCAGCAGCGGCGTGGCCAGCAGCACGATGGCCACCATCTTCATGTCGTGGCTTTCGATCTTTTTGCCCAGGTATTCGGGCGTGCGGCCTATCATCAGGCCGGCGATGAACACGCCGGTGATGGCGAAGACCAGCATGCCGTACAGGCCGGAGCCGACGCCGCCGAACACCACTTCGCCCAGTTGCATCAGCAGCAGGGGCGGGAAGCCACCCATCGCCGTCAGCGAATCGTGCATGGCGTTGACCGCGCCGCACGAGGCCGCTGTGGTGATCACCGCGAACAGGGCGCTGGCGGCGATGCCGAAGCGGCTTTCCTTGCCCTCTATGTTCCCGCCGGTCGACAGCGCGGAGGGCGCGGCGTCGATGCCCGGCTGCGCCAGCATGGGGTTGGCCTGTTGTTCGAAGTAGCCGGTGGCGAGCACGGACAGCACGAACAGCACCGTCATCGCGGCCAGGATCGCCGCTCCCTGGGCGCGGCTGCCCACCAGTTCCCCGAACGCCATGCACAGCGCGGCGGGGATCAGGAAGATCGCCAGCATCTCCAGGAAGTTGCTGGCCGCCGTGGGGTTCTCGAAAGGGTGCGCCGAATTCGCGTTGAAGAAGCCGCCGCCGTTCGTGCCCAGCAGCTTGATGGCTTCCTGCGAGGCGACCGGCCCCATGGGCAGGGTCTGCGCCGCGCCCTCCAGCGTATGCACGGTCTGGTAGGCGTCGAAGTTCTGGATCACGCCCTGGCTGACCAGGAACAGCGCGAGCAGCAGCGACAGGGGCAGCAGCACGTACAGCGTCGAGCGCACCAGGTCGGCCCAGAAGTTGCCGACCGTGCCCGCGCCGTGCCGCGCCAGTCCGCGCATCAGCGCGAACAGCACGGCGATGCCGGTGGCCGCCGACACGAAGTTCTGCACGCCCAAACCCAACATCTGGGTCAGGTAGCTCATGGTCGTCTCGCCCGCGTAGCCCTGCCAGTTCGTGTTGGTGACGAAGCTCACCGCCGTGTTCAAGGCCGAGTCCGGCGCCACCGCCCCGAGGCCGGCGGGGTTCAGCGGCAGCCATCCCTGTACGCGTTGCAGCGCATACAGCGCGGCCAGGCCGACCAGATTGAAGGCCACGGCGGCCACCGCATAGGCCTTCCAGCCGGTTTCCAAGGCCGGATCGATGCCGGCAAGCCGGTAGATGACCCGTTCGGCGGGGCGGCCCCAGGCGGTCCACCGCGACGGGCCCGCGTCCATGGCAAGACGGATGTAGCGGCCCAGGAAGGGGGCGATCGCCAGAAGGACCGCAAGGTAGAGCGCCAGCAGAAGGAGCAGCTTGGTATCCATCAGAATTTCTCCGCCTTGAACAGGGCGACGAGCAGATAGACGAACAGGGCCGCGGCCGCCACCGCCCCGGCCAGGTGCAGCCAGGTCATGGCGTTTCTCCTTGCGACAGCGCCGCGCAGAACTGAATCAGCCCGATGGTCGCGCGCGCGATGACGACCAGGCCCAACAGGTAGATGAGATCCATTTTTTCCCGCCGATGCGGACTCCACGATGGGCGGGGGCGGCTTGTTCGTCCCCATGCCCGACGCCTGCCAGCGTAAGGAGACGGGCGTAAAAACGGGGTATAGCTTGGGCGGACGGGTATAAAAATGGCGTAAAAATCGCGGCGGTCGGCGGCGCGTTAAGCTATCGCCCATGACCAATGCGGGGACCGCCGTGCGCGTTCCCCACGTGCCGAGGAATATCGTGTTTACCGGAATCATCCAGGGCACCGCCCAGATCGCCGCCATGAACGACCGCGAGGGCCTGCGCACCTTCACGATCGAGTTTCCGCCGGGTTTCTGCCAGGACCTGGCCATAGGCGCCAGCGTCTCGGTGGACGGCGTCTGCCTGACGGTCACCGAGATCGCCAGTCCCACCGCCGCCTCGTTCGATGTCATGCTGCAAAGCCTGAACATCACCACGTTGTCCGAGTACGGCGTGGGGTCGCGCATCAACGTCGAACGCGCCGCCAAGGACGGGGCCGAGATCGGCGGCCACCCGTTGTCCGGCCACGTCGACTTCACCACCACCATCGCCAGCATCCGCAGCTCGGACACGAACCGCGTCATGCGCTTCACCATTCCCGAGGCCTTTCGCAAATACGTCTTCGCCAAGGGCTACATCGCCATCAACGGCGCCAGCCTGACGGTGGCCGAGGTCAACCGGGCCGAGGGCTGGTTCGAGGTCTGGCTGATTCCCGAGACGCGGCGCATGACCACGTTCGAGGAAAAGCAGGTGGGCGACCGGCTCAACATCGAGATCGAACGCGGCACGCAGGTGGTGGTCGATACCGTGCGCGAGACCGTGCAGGAAAGCCTGGGCAAGCTCCAGCCCCTGCTGGAGGCCGTGCTGAAAGAACGCGGGATCGAGCTGGAAGACCTGTTCCCCGCGCCCAAGTCGCTGAAGTAGCCGGGGCCGGCTCCGGGTTTGCGAGAGTTGCGGCCTCGCATGCCGCTGGTATTATTTACCTACCGTTCGGTAAGTAAATAAGCCTGCCATGTCCGCACCCGCTTCCCACCCCGCTCCCCGGCGCCGCCAGGGCCGCCCGCCCGTGGTGGCCGACGCGCGCGAGCGCATCCTGCTGGAAGCCTCGAAGCTGTTCGCGCAAAGCGGCTACGAAAGCAGCTCCATCGGCGAACTGGCCGCCGCCATCGGTGTCTCTAAGCCGGCCATCTATCACTACTTCGCCACCAAGCAGGACATCTACGACGCCATCATCCTGCAGGCGCTGCAAGGCCTGACCGATGTCGTCGTGCCGGCCGTGAACGCCCAGCCGGCCCCGCTGGACAAGCTGCGCGTCTTCATGACGGCGCATGCCGCCTACCTGGAACGCAACTACTGGAGTTTCGTCGCCATGCTGGTGGGCTTCAGCGGCATGAGCCCCAGCTACCGCGACGACGCCGCGCGGCTGCGCGACGCCTACGAACGGCTGCTGCGCCAGATCCTGGAGCAGGGCGCGCGCGAAGGCGTGTTCCGGCCGGGGCAGGTCGTGACCTCGGGCCGCGCCGTGCTGTCCCTGCTCAACTGGATGGCGCGCTGGTTCAAGCCCGGCCACGGCAGCACGGCCGAACAGATCGCGCTCGATTATTTCGAACTTCTATCCGCCGGCCTGTGCGTCAGGCCGGCGGCCACTTCCTGATGGGGACTGTCATGTCGTTGGATGCCGATACCTTGAATTTGCTGATCGAGGCCACGCGCACGTTCGTGGCCGAGCGCCTGGTTCCGCTCGAGGCCGAAGTGGCCGAAACCGGCGTGATTCCGCCGCAGGTGCGCGAAGAGATGCAGGCGCTGGGCCTGTTCGGCCTGTCCATCGCGCCCGAATACGGCGGGCTGGGCCTGAACATGGAAGAAGAGGTGTTGATCGCGATGGAGCTGGGCCGCACGTCGCCGGCCTTCCGGTCGCTGGCGGGCACGAATATCGGCATCGGTTCGCAGGCCATCGTGCTGGCGGGTACCGACGAGCAGCGCAAGCACTACCTGCCGCGCCTGGCCAGCGGCGAACTGATCGGCTCGTTCGCGCTGACCGAGCCGGACGCGGGGTCCGATGCGCTGTCGCTGCGGACCTCGGCGCGCCGCGACGGCGACCATTACGTCCTGAACGGCACCAAGCGTTTCATCACCAACGCCCCCATCGCCGGCCTGTACACCGTCATGGCCCGCACGGGAGAGGGGCGCGGGGCGGGTGCGATCTCGTGCTTCCTGGTCGAGGCCGGCACGCCCGGCATCACCCTGGGCAAGCCGGACCGCAAGATGGGCCAGGCCGGCTCGCTGACCTGCGACATCGTATTCGACGATTGCCGCGTGCCCGCCAGCGCCCTGCTGGGCGGGGAAGAGGGCAACGGCTTTCGCACCGCCATGCGCGTGCTGGACAAGGGCCGCCTGCACATCTCGGCCGTCTGCGTCGGCATGGCCGAACGGCTGATCGCCGAATCCGTGCGCTACGCCACCGAACGCAAGCAGTTCGGCCAGCCCATCGCCGATTTCCAGTTGATCCAGGCCATGATCGCCGACAGCCAGACCGAAGCCTATGCCGCCCGGACCATGGTGCTGGACGCGGCCCGCAAGCGCGATCGGGGCGAACCGACGACCCTGGAGGCTTCCTGCTGCAAGCTGTTCGCCACCGAAATGGTCGGGCGGACAGCCGACCGCGCCGTGCAGATCCACGGCGGATCGGGCTACATTGCCGAATACGCGGTCGAACGCTTCTATCGCGACGTCCGCCTGTTCCGCCTGTACGAGGGAACCTCGCAAATACAGCAACTCGTCATCGCGCGCGAAACCATCAAGGCGCACACGGCCTGAGGGCCGCCAAGGGAGGCAGGAATAAATGGCACGGATCAATAGCGTGGGGATAGTCGGCGCGGGCGCCATGGGACGGGGCATCGCCCAGATCGCGGCCCAGGCGGGGCTGCGCGTCTACCTGTACGACACCGCCCAGGCGGCGCTCGCGTCGGCGCGCGACAGCCTGCGCGACACCTGGGACAAGCTGGTGCAGAAGGGCAAGCTGGAAGCGCCCCGGGCCGAGGCGGCACTGCAGGCGCTCACCCTGTGCGAGGACCTGGGACGGTTGCGCGACTGCGAGCTCGTGGTCGAGGCCATCGTCGAACGGCTGGATGCCAAGCAGGGGCTGTTCCGGCAGCTCGAGGACATCGTTGCAGAAACGTGCATCCTGGCCTCGAACACCTCGTCCCTGTCCATCACCGCGATCGCCGCGGCATGCCGGCTGCCCGCGCGCGTGGCGGGCTACCATTTCTTCAACCCCGTCCCGCTGATGAAGGTGGTGGAGGTCATCGACGGCCTGCGCAGCGATCCGGAGGTGGGCGACGCGCTGGCCGAACTGGCCCGCCGCATGGGACACACGCCCGTGCGCGCCAAGGACATGCCCGGCTTCATCGTCAACCACGCCGGCCGGGGCCTGAATACCGAAGGGCTGCGGGTGCTGCAGGAAGGCGTGGCCGATTGCGCCCAGGTCGATGCCATCATGACCGGCCAGGCGGGGTTCCGCATGGGGCCCTTCGAGCTGATGGACCTGACCGGCCTGGACGTCTCGCATCCGGTCATGGAGTCCATCTACCGCCAGTTCTTCGACGAGCCGCGTTTCCGCCCCTCGCCGCTGACCACGGTGCGCCTGGCCGGCGGACTGCTGGGCCGCAAGACGGGCCAGGGTTTCTACACCTATGCCGATGGCAAGAAGCAGGCCGCGCCCGAGGTCCCGCCCCCTTCGGTCGCGCAGATGCCCGAGGTCTGGGTATCGCCGGCGCGCCCGGAGGCGCGGGCGGTGGTGGTCGAGCTGCTGGAGCGCCTGGGGGCGCGGGTGCAGCAGGGCGACCGTCCCGGCGACGATGCCTTGATCGTGGTCACGCCCCTGGGCGAGGATGCCACCACGGCGGCGTGCGACCAGGGCCTGGATGCCCGCCGCACGGTGGCGGTGGACGTCCTGCACGGCCTGCCCGAGGGGCGCCGCCGCACCCTCATGGCTACGCCGCTGACCGCGCAGGCGTGGCGGGACGCCGCCGTGGCCCGCTTCGCCTCCGACGGCGCGCCGGTGACGCTGGTCCAGGATTCGCCGGGCTTCGTCGCCCAGCGCATCGTCGCCACCATCGTCAACATCGCCTGCGAGATCGCCCAGCAGGGCATTGCCACGCCCGAGGACATCGACCGCGCCGTCACGCTGGGCCTGGGCTATCCCAAGGGGCCGCTGGCCATGGGCGACGCGCTGGGCGCCCCGCGCATCGTCGAGATCCTGCGCAACATCGTGCGCGTGACCGGCGACATGCGCTATCGGCCCAGCCTGTGGCTGCAGCGCCGGGCCCAGCTGGGGATGTCGCTGCTCGATCGCTAGCCCCGTGCACCGCGCGCGGGCGCGGTCACGAAAGAGATCGGCGGGGACGGCGCCATATCTTCTAAAATGCGGCGCTGTTTGATGGAGGATGTAATGGGACTCTTCATGGACCCCCGCCGGCAGCCCGAGGACACGCGCAGCAGCTACGCGCGCCGCCGCGCGCCATGGCTGGTGCTGGTGGCGATCGGCTGCAGCGCCTATGTGCTGTCCAGGGGCTACCCCAGCTATACCGGCTGGCTGGCGATGATGGTGACCTGGGTGGCGGCCGTGCTGGCCATCACCACCGCGGACTGGAGCGACTTGCGCAGGAAATGAGACGCCCTTGACTGTCGCCAGCCAACACCCCCTGGCGGCCGAGCTGGTCGCGGTGCTCGTCGCCGCCACCGACGCCGAGCCGCTGGTCCTGACCACGCACGATGGACGCATGCTGCCGTCCGGACCCTTCGAGTCCGGCCACCGCTCGCTGCAGGCCGGCCTGCGGGCCTGGGTGGAGGAGCAGACGCACCATCCGCTGGGCTACGTCGAGCAGCTCTATACCTTCGCCGACCGCGACCGCACCGAACAGAACACCGAGCAGCGCGTCATTTCCATCAGCTATCTGGCCCTGACCCGGCAGGGGCCGGTTTCCGGCGCCGATGCCGCCTGGCACGGGTGGTACCGCTATTTCCCCTGGGAGGACAGGCGCGCGCCGTCGGCCGAACTGGGAGAACTGATCGATGGCGCGCTGCGCGCATGGTGCCGGGCGGGCGCCGATGCCGCGCAGCGCCGGGCCCGGCTGCAACGGGCCGAGGTCTGTTTCGGCCTGGACGGCCGTGCCTGGAACGAGGAACTGGTCCTGCAGCGCTACGAACTCCTGTTCGAGGCGGGGCTGGTGCACGAAGCCATCCGCCGCGCCGGCAGGACCGGGCTGCCCCACCTGGGCGAGCCCATGCGACACGACCACCGCCGCATCCTGGCCACGGGCATCGCGCGCCTGCGGGCCAAGATCAAATACCGCCCGGTGGTGTTCGAGCTGATGCCGCCGTCCTTCACGCTGCTGCAATTGCAGCAGGCCGTCGAGGCGCTGGCCGGGCGGTCGCTGCACAAGCAGAACTTCCGCCGTTTCATCGAGCAGCAGCAGCTGGTCGAGGAAACCGGCGCGCTGTCCACCGAGACGCCGGGGCGCCCGGCCAAGCTCTTCCGCTTCCGCGGCGACGTGATGCTGGAGCGTGCCCTGAGCGGCAGCAAGCTCCCGCTGGTTCGCGGCAACTAGGGCCCATTCCCGGCCTGTGCCCGCCTCCTTTTGGCGGGAGCCGGCCTAAGCCACTGGATCGTCTCTTTCAGGTTTCCACGTATTGACAGCCCTTATGCTCATATCTAGCATAAAGAGCACGGCTAGAGCCGCGATTTTTTTCAACGGAAAATACTCATAATGAGCATAAATAACCTCAGCGCCCATGCCCGGGGTGCCCACGAGGCCTGGGACATCGCGCCGCTGCCCTCGGTCATGATCGAGCCCCTGGTGCGCGCCACCCTGTTGGAAGACCTGGGCCGCGCCGGCGACGTCACCACGAATGCCATCGTGCCCGCCGGCCATCGCGGCCGTACGGCCATGGTGGCGCGCCAGCCCGGCGTGGTCGCCGGCATGGACGTGGCGCGCGTGGCGTTCGGCCTGATCGATCCCGACATCCGTGTCGACGTGCGCAAGCCGGACGGCAGCCGTATCCAGCCGGGGGACGTCATCGCGGTGGTGGAGGGCAACTCGCGCGCCATGCTGACGGCCGAGCGCACCGCGCTCAATTTCCTGTGCCACATGAGTGGCATCGCATCGGCGACGGCCTCGGTGGTCGATGCCATCGGCGCTGCGCGGTCGCGCGTGGTGTGCACGCGCAAGACCATGCCGGGGATGCGCATCGTGCAGAAATACGCGGTCCGCGTGGGTGGCGGCTCCAACCATCGCTTCGGCCTGGACGACGCGGTGCTGATCAAGGACAACCATGTGGCGATCGCCGGCAGCGTCGCCGAAGCCGTGCGGCGTGCGCGCGCCGGCGTGGGGCACCTGGTGAAGATAGAACTGGAAGTCGATACGCTGGAACAACTGGACGAGGCGCTGGAATTGAAGGTGGACGCCATCCTGCTGGACAACATGAGCGTCGAGACCATGGCCGAGGCGGTGCGCCGCGTGGACGGCCGCGCGGTGACCGAGGCCTCGGGGCGCATCACCCCCCAGACCGCGCCGGCCGTGGCCCGTACCGGCGTGGACCTGATCTCGATCGGCTGGCTGACGCACAGCGTGGGCGTGCTGGACATCGGGCTGGATCACGCGCCCGCATAGTCGCTATATATAGGGAAGGAAGCTGCGGGAGCGGCTTTCTTCCCGTTCCCCGGGGCGAGTTGCACGCGCCAGAAAAACCGTGCTATAGTCTCTTTCTCGACGCAAACAACGCAGCGATGCGAAGCGCGAAGAGTGAGGAAGGCAGTTTTGGCAGCGGTTACGCGTTAAGCGGGCGCAGCGAATCAGCCGACCGAAAGAAGGAGCCTTGCGGCAGGGTGGTAGCGCGGCAAGGGTCTAGCGAATCGAAATTGGCAGCGCTAACGACGATTTGACAGACGTAAAAAACTTCTTCATAATCTCGTTTCTCTGCTGATGACGCAGCGCTAGCAAGACAGTGCAGCGAACGGCAAGGAAGTGAAGCAGTAGGCAGTGCCGCTCTTTAACAAATAAACAGCCGATAAGTGTGGGCGCTTGGTTGGGCGCGAGACGGTTGGGTCGGGTAACCGGACCAGTCGATCGACGCAAAAGAAATCAAGTGCTCATATGAAGAAGTTTGTAGGTAAATCATTTATCTGCAATTTCTTTGAGTACGCAAGCGATCGTGCCATGGGTTTCGACCCATAGTACGAACAAATCTAGAGATTGAACTGAAGAGTTTGATCCTGGCTCAGATTGAACGCTAGCGGCATGCCTTACACATGCAAGTCGAACGGCAGCGCGGACTTCGGTCTGGCGGCGAGTGGCGAACGGGTGAGTAA
>NZ_NINX01000009.1 GCF_002188635.1 Pigmentiphaga sp. NML030171
C
This sequence comes from Pigmentiphaga sp. NML030171, assembly GCF_002188635.1. Taxonomy (GTDB): domain Bacteria; phylum Pseudomonadota; class Gammaproteobacteria; order Burkholderiales; family Burkholderiaceae_B; genus Pigmentiphaga; species Pigmentiphaga daeguensis. The sequence goes on from NZ_NINX01000009.1 coordinate 2, forward strand.
CGCGCGCAGCGGCATGTCGCGCTGGCTGGGCCCCATCGCCGGCATCGCCGCCGGCCTGGGCCTGGCGGCGCTGCTGTCGCACCTGGGCCTGGGCGCGGCCGCGGCCGAGTTCATCGGCAGCCTGCTGCTCATCGCGCTGGCCGTCTTTGCCGTGCTGTTCATCGTTCGCCGGCTGCGCGGCGTCGGTCAGCAGCCGGCGCTCCAGGGCGCGGGCAACAGCCGCTTCCAGCAGCGCAACGACCCGCCTGCCACCATGGCGCGCGAATCGGTGGCGCCGGTGAACGCCGCGCCGGCGGCCGCGCCTGCCGCCTCCGCGGCGGCCACGGGTGCCGCGCCCACCGGCGAGTGGGGCATTCCCAGCGATTTCGACACCGCGAATTTCCTCAGCCACGCCAAGAGCTACTTCGTGAAGCTGCAAGGTGTCTGGGACCGCGGCGACGTGAACGAACTGCGCGACCTGGTCACCGACGACCTGCTGGCCGAACTCAGCCAGCAGATCGGCCAGCGCCAGGGGCAGAACGTGACCGAGGTAGTGCTGCTGAACGCCGAACTGCTCGGCATCGAGACCGTCTCCGACGGCCACCTCGCCAGCGTCCGCTTCTCCGGCATGCTGCGCGAGGCCCCCGGCACCGAGGCGTTCCGCTTCGAGGAAGTCTGGAACCTGTTCAAGCCCAACGACGGCGGTTGGCTGCTCGCGGGCGTGCAGCAGATCCCGGTGCAGGAGCACAACCGGTAACGCGCCGGCGCGCCACCCGGTAAACTTGCGGGGTCGAACCCCGTGGAACGCCCGTCCTCGGACGGGCGTTTTTCATTGGCAGGCCGGATTGCCGGTCGATTCTCCCTACAGGTTTCCGCCTTCCATCCTATGCCCGTGTCCCTGCCGTACCCTTCCGCCGTCGCCATCCGGGCGCTCGACACGCTGCTGCTGCGCGAGCCCTGGGCCCGCGAGCGGCTGCGCCCGCATGCCGGCAAGACGGCTCGCCTGGCCGCCGGTGCCTTCAACGTGACGCTGACGATCACCCCGCAAGGCCTGGTCGAGGCAGCCGTCGCGGATGCCATGCCCGACGTGACCCTGACCGTCGATGGCGGCAGGCTGCCGGAACTGTTGTCGGGCGATGCCGCCCGCAGGATGGGGGCGGTGCGCATCGAGGGCGACGCGGCGCTGGCGCACGTGCTGGGCGACCTGGCGCGGGACCTGCGGTGGGATGTGGAGGAAGACCTGGCCGGGATCGTGGGCGACATTCCCGCCGCCCGCCTGGTCAGCACGGCGCGCGGCCTGGCGGGCGGGCTGCGCGCCGGCGCCTGGCGGCTGGCCGAGAACGTGGCGGAGTACCTGACCGAGGAAAGCGGTGCCGTCGCGTCCTCGCATGCCCTGCAAGCCTGGGGGGGCGAAGTGCGGCGCCTGCGCGACGACGCCGAGCGCGCGGGCAAGCGGGTCGAGCACCTGCGGGCCCGGCTGGCCCGGCTGGAAGCCCGCCTGGGCGCGGAGGGCTAGGCCATGTTCACCTTCCTGCGCCTGATCCGCATCATGTTCGTCAGCTTCCGCTACGGCCTGGACGAACTCGTGATCTCCGGCATCCAGCACCCCTGGACCGAGCGCCTGCTGGTCGTGATGAGGCTGGGCCGCAAGCTGCATGCGCCGCGCGGCGAGCGGCTGCGCCTGGCGCTGGAGACGCTCGGCCCCATCTTCGTCAAGTTCGGCCAGGTGCTGTCGACGCGGCGGGACCTGATTCCCGCGGACATCGCCGACGAACTGGCGCGCTTGCAGGATCGCGTGCCGCCATTCCCGTCCGAGGTGGCGATCGCCAGCATCCGCAAGGAGCTGGGCCGGCATCCGGACGAACTGTTCGCCAGCTTCGAGCGCGAGCCGGTGGCCTCGGCCTCGATCGCGCAGGTGCACTTCGCGGTGCTCAAGGACGGCCGCGACGTGGCGGTGAAGGTGCTGCGGCCCAACATGGCGCCGGTGATCGACAAGGACCTGCGGCTGTTGCGGGCGGCGGCCACGCTGATCGAGAAGATCTCGGCCGACGGACGGCGCCTGAAGCCGCGCGAGGTGGTGGCCGAGTTCGACAAATACCTGCACGATGAACTCGACCTGCTGCGCGAGGCGGCCAACTGCAGCCAGCTGCGCCGCAACTTCGCCCCGGGCGGGCCGCGCGGCGACCTGCTGATCGTGCCGGAAGTGATGTGGGACTATTGCTCGTCGTCCATCTTCACGATGGAGCGCATGCGCGGCATACCCGTCAACCACGCCGCGCGGCTGGTCGAGGCCGGCGTGGACCTGAAGAAGCTGGCGCGCGACGGGGTGGAGATCTGTTTCACCCAGATGTTCGCGGACGGCTTCTTCCACGCCGACATGCATCCGGGCAACATCTACGTGTCGGACGATCCGCGCACGCTGGGGCGCTACATCGCGCTCGATTTCGGCATCGTCGGATCGCTGTCCGAGTTCGACAAGAACTACCTGGCGCAGAACTTCCTGGCTTTCTTCCGGCGCGACTACCGCCAGGTCGCCCGCCTGCACATCGAGTCCGGCTGGGTGCCGCCCGGCACGCGCGAGGAAGAGCTGGAAGGGGCGATCCGCGCCTGCTGCGAGCCCTATTTCGACCGGCCGCTGGCCGAGATCTCGCTGGGGCAGGTGCTGCTGCGCCTGTTCCAGACTTCGCGCCGCTTCAACGTCGAGATCCAGCCGCAACTGGTGCTGCTGCAGAAGACCCTGCTCAACGTCGAAGGGCTGGGACGCGAACTGGATCCCTCGCTGGACCTCTGGAAGACGGCCAAGCCCTATCTCGAGCGCTGGATGAACGAGCGCGTTGGCTGGGCGGCGCTGCGCAACAACCTCCGGCGCGAGTCGCAGCAATGGGCGCAGATGCTGCCCGAGCTACCGCGCCTGGTGCACCATCAACTGGCCCGTCCGGATCGTTCCGCCGATACCCTGGCCGAGCTGCAGCGGCTGCGGGCCGCCCAACAGCAGACCAATCGCCTGATGGCGGTGATCGCGGCGGTGCTGGCGGTGGGCGTGGCCGTGGCGCTGTGGGCGGTCTCGAGGTAGCCCGGGGCCTGGTTCAGGATTTTCCGAAGGCTGGATCGGCGCAATCCGCATTTCCAGCCGGCGCGGCTTGCGGCAGCATGGCGCCATGGACTCCTTGCTCTCTCTCTATTCCGCGGCCAGCTGGCCCCTGATCCTGCTTATCCTGGGTACCTTCTTCGTGGCTGGCGCCGTGAAGGGCGTCATCGGCCTGGGCCTGCCCACCGTCGCCATGGGGCTGCTGGGGTTGGCCATGGTCCCGGCGCAGGCCGCGGCGCTGCTCGTGGTGCCGTCCATGGTGACCAACGTCTGGCAACTGGCCGCCGGCGGCCGCTTCGTGCACCTGGCCAGGCGGCTGTGGCCCCTGCTGGCGGGGGTGGTGGCCGGCACCTGGCTGACGGCGGCGCTGGCCGGTACGGGGTCCCAATCCTGGGCGGTCCGGGCGCTGGGCGTGGCCCTGGTGCTGTACGCGGCCTTCGGCCTGATGGCCTTCCAACTGCGCGTGCCGCCGGGCGCCGAGCGCCGGCTGGGCGCGCTGGCCGGCCTGGCGACCGGCGCGGTGACCGCGGCCACGGGGGTGTTCGTGATTCCCGCCGTGCCCTACCTGCAGGCGCTGGGCCTGGCCAAGGACGAACTGGTGCAGGCGCTGGGCATGGCCTTCACGGTCTCGACGCTGGCTCTGGCCGTGGCGCTGGCGCGCGGCGGCGCGCTGGGCTACCAGCAGATGGCGGCTTCCCTGGTGGCCCTGGTGCCGGCCATGGCGGGCATGTGGGCGGGCCAGTACCTGCGCCACCGCATCAGCCCCGCGGCGTTCCGCCGGGGATTCTTCACGGGGCTCGGCCTCCTGGGCCTGTATCTGTGCTTCTGAACCTGCCCGGGGATGCCGGCCGCGACGCTCCGGCCCCCACCGTGGCGCCCATGCCCACATGCCGTGACTCCCGCCCCGACGGACCTGGAAAGCCCTGGCCCGCTGTGCGATACTCGCGCGGTTTTGGCTTTTTTTCCCGGGTGGGCTCGGCATCATGGTGTTCTGGTTCGTCTTGCTCTACCTGCTGGTTTCCATCTGCATCGGCGTGGTCGCCGCCCGCCGGGTGTCGAACTCAGCCGACTACGCGGTGGCCGGCAGGTCGCTGCCCCTGTTCATCGTGGTCGCCACGACCTTCGCCACCTGGTTCGGATCCGAGGCGGTGCTGGGCGTGTCGGCCGTGTTCGTGCGGGAAGGGCTGGGCGGCGTGGTCGAGGATCCCTTCGGCGCCTCGATGTGCCTGGTGCTGGTGGGCGTATTCTTCGCCGCGCGGCTCTACCGGCACAACCTGCTGACGCTGGGCGACTACTACCGCGAGCGCTACGGCCCCATCGTCGAGGTCATCATGAGCCTGGCGATCATCATCTCGTACCTGGGCTGGGTGGCCGCGCAGGTCAAGGCCCTGGGACTGGTGTTCCACATGCTGGATCCCGGCGTGTTCTCGCAGACCAGCGGCATGATCATCGGCACCCTGATCGTGATGACCTACACGCTGTTCGGCGGCATGTGGTCGGTCGCGCTGACCGATTTCTTCCAGATGATCGTGATCGTGGCCGGCCTGTTCACCATCGCCTATTTCGCCACCGACCTGGCCGGCGGCGTGGGCGTGGTCGTGCACGAGGCGACCAGCCGCGACCTGCTCAACTTCCTGCCGCCCGCCACGACGCACGACATACTGTTCTTCTTCGCTGCGCTGGTCACGATGATGCTGGGCTCCATTCCCCAGCAGGACGTCTACCAGCGCGTGATGTCGTCCAAGGACGTGACGACGGCCCGGCGCGGTCCGGTCATCGGCGGGCTGCTCTACCTGATGTTCGCCTGCATCCCCATGTACATCGGCGTGGCCGCCTTCAGCGTGATGCCGGACACGGTCGGCTCGCTGCTGCAGGAGGACCCCCAGAAGATCCTGCCCACCTTCATACTCGAGCGCATGCCCACGCTGGCGCAGGTGTTCTTCTTCGGCGCGCTGCTGTCGGCCATCATGTCGACCGCCTCGGCCACGCTGCTGGCGCCTTCCACCACCTTCGCCGAGAACATCCTGCGCCACTTCCTGCCCGGCATGTCCGACAAGCATTTCCTGCGCGCGATGCGCGTGTCCGTGGTGCTGTTCGGACTGTGCGTGCTGACGTTCGCGCTCAGCACGTCCGACAGCATCTACGAGATGGTGGCCGGCGCCTACACCGTTACGCTCGTGGGGGCTTTCGTGCCGCTGCTCATGGGGCTGTACTGGCGGCGGGCGACCACGCAGGGGGCGCTGCTGTCCTCGGTAATGGGCGTGGCGGCCTGGCTGCTGGTCAGGGCTTTTGCCGCGGAGGATTTTCCGCCACAATTGGCGGGACTGCTGGCGGGTTTCGTCGGCATCTGGGCCGGCAGCCTCCTTCCCCAAGTGGTGCGGGCGCGCGAGCGGCCCGCACTGCATCCGGTCCTGTAAGTTCTGTTACAGGCGCCTTCCGCGCCACGCCCGGCCGGATCTGGAAGGAGTGTGTCATGCGGGGGTAAGACGCCCCCTGTATCGTTCGCCGACCTTCCGGCGACTTGAAACGCTCAAGCTGCCGGCTTCCATACAAGGGCCCATCATGCTGTACCCGGAACTATTCAAATCCCTGGAGTCCGTGCGCTGGGACATGGGGAAGGACGTGCCGTGGGACCAGTTCGACGCCAGTCTGCTGACCGACGAGCAGGCGCATACGATCAAGATGAACGCGATCACCGAGTGGTCGGCGCTGCCGGCCACCGAGATGTTCCTGCGCGACAACCGCGAGGACAGCGACTTCAGCGCGTTCATGTCGATCTGGTTCTATGAAGAGCAGAAGCACTCGCTGGTGCTGCAGGAATACCTGAAGCGCTTCCGCCCCGACATGCTGCCGACCGAGGAAGAACTGCACCACGTGCGCTTCGAGTTCGACGCCGCGCCCGCGCTCGAGACCCTGACGCTGCACTTCTGCGGCGAGATCCGGCTCAACCATTGGTACCGCCGCGCGGCGCAATGGCACAGCGAGCCGGTCATCAAGGCCATCTACAAGCTCATCGCGCAGGACGAGGCCCGCCATGCGGGGGCCTACCTGCGCTACATGAGGCGGGCCCTGACCGAGCGCGGCAAGGAACTGGCCGACCAGGCGCGCGCGGCCTTCGCCAAGATCGGCGTGCTGATGGCCTCGGCCAAGCGCACCTCGCAGGCGCTGCACCCCACGAACCTGCACGTCAACAAAAGCCTGTTCCCCAACGACACCGTGCAATCCCGGCTGCCCGAGCCGGGCTGGCTCGACCGCTGGCTGGACGACCAGATCCAGTTCGACCGGGAATGGGAAGGCAAGGTGGCCGACCGCATCCTGCACACCATGTCGACCCTGCTCGGCCGCAGCTTCGCGACCGTGCAGGACCTGAACCGCTATCGCAAGGAGCTGGCCGCTGGCTGAGCAGCGGCCAGTCGCGGGGCGATGCGAGGGGCTGGCGATCAGCCGAGCTGCACGGGCACGAAGATCTTGGCGTCGCCTCGCTGCACGAGCAGCGCCACGTTCTTGCCCGACTTCGCGATCAGCGAGCGAACCTGGTCGACGCTCTGTACCGGGACGCCGTTCAGCGACAGCAGCAGGTCCCCGGGCTCGATGCCGGCCTGTTCGGCCGGGCCGCCCACCTGCTCGACGACCAGTCCACCGCTGTCGCCGACGGCCATCCGTTCCTGCGGCGTGAGCGGCCGCAGGGCCAGGCCAAGCCGGCCGTGCGCGGCATCGCCTCGCGTATCGGCGCTGGCCGTGGCTTCGGCCTTGGCGCTGCCCAGCTTGGCGACGATGTCGCGCGGCGATCCATTGCGCCAGACTTCCAGCTTGACGTCCTGTCCCGGCGTGGCCAGGCTGATCACCGCGGGCAGGTCGCCCGAGGCCACCACGGGCTTGCCGTCGATCTTGCGGATGATGTCGCCGGATTTCAGTCCGGCCTTGTCCGCGGGGCTGCCCTTTTCCACGTTGGCGACCAGGGCGCCGGTGGGCGAGTCCAGCTTGAACGAGTCGGCCAGCGCCTGGTTGACTTCCTGGATGGTGACGCCCAGGCGGGCATGGTGGACCTCGCCATGCGCCACGATCTGGTCCTTGACCTTGGCCGCCACGTCGATCGGAATGGCGAACGACAGGCCTTGATAGCCGCCGGTCTGGCTGTAGATCTGCGAGTTGATGCCGACCACTTCGCCGCGCGAGTTGAATAGCGGCCCGCCCGAGTTGCCCGGATTGACGGCGACGTCGGTCTGGATGAACGGCACCGAGCCGTCGTTGGGCAGCGAGCGGCCCTTGGCGCTGACCACGCCCGCCGTCACCGTGTTCTCCAGGCCATAGGGCGAACCGATGGCCAGCACCCATTCGCCCACGCGCAGGTCGTTGGGATTGCCCACGACCACGACCGGCAGGTTGCGCGCGTCGATCTTGATCACGGCGACGTCGGTCTGGGGGTCCGAGCCGAGTACCTTGGCGCGGAACTCGCGCCGGTCGGTCAGCTTGACGGTGACTTCCTTGGCGTCCTTCACCACGTGGGCGTTGGTCAGGATGATGCCGTCGGGGCTGACGATGAAGCCGGAACCCTGCCCGCGCATCGGCACGCTATGCGTGCCGCCGCCACCGCCGGGATAGCCGGGGAAGCCGCGGAAGAATTGCGCGAACGGATCGCCGTCGTCGTCCGATACCTTGGTGGTGCCGGTCACGCTGATGTTGACCACGGCCGGGCCGTAGCGCTGCGTGATCTGCGAGAAATCGGGCGGCGTCACCGCCCCCACGGGCGCGGCCGCCTGGGCGGCCGCGGCGGAGACCGGCATGGCCTGCGTCGTGGAGACGCGCTGGAACGCGGTGGCGCCGGCTACGCCGAACACGCCGGCGGCAACCAGCGCGACGGCCAGATGCGTAGCGGAGAATTTGCGGGTGTTCATGGTGGGCTCCTCTGCCAGGTGATGGAACATGGCGTCATGGTGGAGCGCTTGTCTTAAATGGAGCTTAAGGGGCTCCCCCCTACGCGCTTCGCGCGCCCCCCAGGGGGCGATGCGGGTGGACCGGCGGAGCCGGATCCACCGCATCCTGGGTCTAGTACCGCGGTCTTGGGATGTGGCGCCGGTGCTTCGCTGGCTGCCAGCGGTAGCAACCGTGCTTCAGTTCAAGATAGTTTCCCGAGACCCAGGAAACCGCGGATCTGGCTTTGCCAGTCCGCCGGTTTCGCCCCCTTGAGGGGGCCCGCGCAAGCGGGTAGGGGGTGGGCTTCCCTTGCGCGCGTCAGCGCGTAGGGGAGGGAAACAGCACCCTCGCGCGCAGGCCGCCCAGGGGGGAGTCCAGGAGTTCTATCGTGGCGTGGTGGCGGTCGGCGATGGCCTTGACGATGGCCAGGCCCAGGCCGCTGCCGGGTGTGTCGGCGGTGTGGGCGCGGTAGAAGCGGTCGAAGACGCGGCCGCGTTCGATCTGGGGGATGCCGGGGCCGTTGTCGTCCACGTCCAGCGTGACGCCCTGCGGGCCAGTCGAGAGCCGGACGTCGACGCGTCCGGATTCGGGGGCGTATTTGACGGCGTTTTCCAGCAGGTTGCGCACCAGCAGGACCAGGGCTTCGTCCTGGCCCGCGATACGCGCGCTGGCGGCGCCTTCCATGCCGAGGTCCACCCCGCGCGCGTGGGCCTGGGGCAGGATGTCGGCCAGCGCGGTGCGCACGACGTCGCCCAGGTCCACCGCCGCGAGCGCCGGCCCTTGCGCTTCCTGGCGCGCCAGCGAGAGCAACTGCTCGACCAGCCGGGTGGCGCGGTCTATGCCGGCCGCCAGCCGGGTCACCGCCACCTGGCGGGTGGCGTCGTCCTGGGCGCGGCGCAGCGATTGCAGCTGCAGCTTGAGCGCCGCCAGCGGCGAGCGCAGTTCGTGCGCGGCGTCGCCCACGAATTGTTTCTGCGCGTCGAAGGCCTGGCGGACGCGGCCGAGCAGCAGGTTGAGTTCGTGGACCAGGGGCCGGACTTCGTCGGGCAGGCCGGCCTCGCTGACGGGCGACAGGTCGTCGGCCTGGCGCGAGGCGACCTGGCGGCGCGTGCGATCCACCGGGCCGAGCGAGAGGCTGATCACCCACCAGACGACCAGCATCAGCAGCGGCGCCATGGCCGCGATGGGCCAGATGGTGCGCAGCGCGAGCGTGCGCGCCGTGCCGGTGCGCACGCGCACGTCCTGGGCGACCTGGATGATCTGCAGCGGCGCCTCCATCGAGTACATGCGGTAGGTGGCGCCGTCGGCCTCGACGGTGGAGAAGCCCAGGACGACGCGGTCGGGCAGCACGAGCTTGGGCGTGGAGCGGAACAGGCGCACGCCATCCGGCGTCCAGATCTGGATGATGAGGTCGCGCGCGGCCGGGTCGTCCAGCAGTCCGCCTTCCGGCCCGGTGCTGAACAGCGGATTGCCGTTGCCCAGCGCCAGCGCGGTGCGCTGCAGCTGGTAGTCGAAGATCTCGTCGGTCTGGACCAGCGCGCCGCGATAGGCGATGGCGCCTTGTACCAGCGCGGCCAGGAAGATGGCGGCCAGCAGGAAGGCCAGCAGGCGCGCGCGCAGGGAGTGGCCGGGCAGGAGTTTCATGATTTGGGAATGACGTAGCCCACGCCGCGCACGGTCTGGATGAACTGCGTGCCCAGTTTCTTGCGCAGGCCGTGGATGTAGACCTCGACCGCGTTGCTGCTGATCTCGTCCTTCCAGCTGTAGAGCTTTTCTTCCAGCTGGGCGCGCGACAGGATCAGGCCCGGCCGCGCCAGCAGGGGTTCGAGCACCGCCCATTCCTTGGCGGTGAGCGTGACGGGCTGGCCGTTGACGGTGGCGGTGTGCGTGGCGGGATCGAGGACGACGCCGTCGTGTTCGTACAGCGGTTCGGCCCGGCCCGCGCTGCGGCGGATCAGCGCGCGGATGCGGGCCAGGATCTCGTCCACGTCGTACGGCTTGACGACGTAGTCGTCGGCGCCGGCGTCCAGGCCGGCGATGCGCTGGTCGATGGCGTCGCGCGCCGTGGCGATGATGACGGGGATGCGGGCCTTGCGCGCGCGCAGTTCGCGCAGCACGTCCAGGCCATCGCCATCGGGCAGGCCCAGGTCGAGCAGCACGAGGTCATAGGCCTCGGTGCGCAGCGCGGTGTCCGCGCTGCCGGCGTTCTTGACCCAGTCGACCGCGTAGTGTTCGGCGCGCAGGACGTCCAGCACGCTCTCGCCTATCATCGGATCGTCTTCGACCAGCAGCAGTCGCATCGCATTTCCTCGTCCCGGGCAGGTCCCGGCCATGGACGCGCACAGTGTATCGCCCCGTGCGCGCGCCGCCGCCCGCTACCTCTACAATGGGCCGTTCCACCCTTTCCGTGCCGCCAGACCGTGCCAGCCCGTTTCGAATCCAAGATACTCAGTCCCGCCGCATGCGCGGCCGCCCGCGCGGCCTGGCCGCGCCCGCTGGTCTTCACCAACGGGGTGTTCGACATCCTGCACCGCGGCCACGTCACCTACCTGGACGCCGCCGCGCAACTGGGCGCGATGCTGGTGGTGGCGGTGAACACCGATGCCTCGGCGCGCCGCCTGGGCAAGGGGCCGGACCGGCCGCTGAACAGCCAGGACGACCGCGCGGCGCTGCTGGCGGCGCTGGCCTCGGTGGACGTGGTGACGTGGTTCGACCAGGACACGCCGCTGGAGCTGATCGGCCAGTTGCGGCCCGACCTGATCGTCAAGGGCGGGGACTACGACATGGACAAGCTGCCCGAGACCGCGCTGGTGCGCAGTTGGGGTGGCGACGCGGTGGCCATCGACTTCGAGCACGACCGTTCCACCACCAAGCTCGTGCAGCGCATCCGGACGCGCTGAGCGCCGTCAGCGGCAGTCGCGCACCGTGGGGCGGTCGAACAGGTTGCGCGCCCCTTCGATGGCGCGGCGGCCGGCGGCGGCGACGCCGTCCAGGCGCAGCCAGCTCTTGCCGCCCTGGGCGCCGCGCGCCACGACCTTGGCGTTGCGCACGCCCTGGCCCTGCAGGATCGTGGCCTGTTTCTTCGCCGCGGCCTCGGTGCTGAAGACGCCCAGCGAAATGGCGTGCTGGAGCGGGCCGCCTTCCTGGATCACGAAGTAGTCCTTGACGCCGTTCTTGCCGAGCTGGGCGGCCGCGGCCTGCGCGGCCGAGGCGCTGGGCAGCGGCGGCACGATGACCATCCATCCCTGCTTGCCCGGTTCGCGCCGCGTGCCCTGTTTCGCGGCCGGCAGGTGGTCGTTCGCCCATTTCCTGGCGATGATGAGGTCGGCTTCGCTGAACGCGCCCCATTCCACGCAGGCGAGCGGTTCGGGCGGCGCGGGCGGGCTGGCCGGCGCCGCGGCGGGGGGAACGGTCGGGGGAATCGCCGGCGCCGGCTCGGCGTTGGCCGTGGCGGCCGCGGGAATGACGGCGCCGGCCGGGGGTGTGGTTTGCGCCGCGGAGCCTGGCGCGGCATCGATGTCGGCGGCGCCGGCCGAAGGCTCGGCGTCCGGGGCCGCCGGACTGGATTGCGCCGGTTCGGCGGCGGGCGCGGGCGGCGCTTCGTCGGTGGCGTTGATGCCGGGCAGCCGGGGGACCTGTATGGTGTCGGCGCGCAGTTCCGAGCGCATCCGGGCGGGATCGCGGCCGCGTTCCGAGAAGGGCTGGCCGAACCAGCCGCGATCCAGCGCGAAGAGCGCCACGTTGGCCAGGAGCAAGACGACGAACAGGCTGCGCATGGAAAGCCGGTGGGTAGGGGGTCAGGAAGAGGGGGCGAGCCCCGATTCGGCCAGGCAGGCCAGGCCGTCGAGGACGGGATTATCGACGACCAGCACCTGGCGCGTCGAGCCGGCCGCGCGCATCAGGTGGGCGACTTCCCCGGCGATGGCGGACCAGGCGCCGCCGCTGGCCACCAGCAGCGGTTCCTGCCGGAAGCGTTCGCGCGCGGCCAGCCACTGGCGCGCCACCGCGCCGGCCTGGGCCGCCGCCACGCCGGACATGATGGCGTCGCCGGTGTTGTCGGGAAAAGGCGCGACCTGGCCGTTGGCGCGCGGCAGGCCGGCGGTGCCGGCCGCAAGCGACTGGCGCATCAGGTCGCGCCCCGGAAGGATCAGGCCGCCGACGAAGCGGCCGGAGCCGTCCAGGGTATCCACGGTGGTGGCGGTGCCGAAATGGGCCAGCACATGCACCGGGGCCGCGGCGCCGGGGGCGGCCTGGCGGCGCCAGCGGTTCCAGATCCCCACCAGGCTGAGCCAGCGATCCGCGCCCAGGCGCTCGGGGTGCCGGTAGCCATTCGTGACGCCCAGCAGACGCCGGCCTGCGCGTATCCAGTCCACCGCGCAGCCGTTGCGCGCCAGCAGCGAGGCGATGGTGCGCTCGCTGTCATCGCCGGCCACGTTCGAGCCCAGCGCGGCGCGGGGCCGCAGGCCCGCTTCGTCCAGCCAGGGCAGCAGGGCCTCGGGCACTTCCTCGTGGCGGAACGCGACCTGCAGGGACGTGCGCGGCACGGCCTGGCCCGAGGTCGCGTCGTCGTTCCGCCAGCCGAATTTCACGCGGGTGTTGCCGGCGTCGATCAGCAGCGTGCCCGCACGCTGCGCGGGCGCGTTCACCGGACTACCCTCCTGTCGCTGCGCGACATCCTCCCCGGGGGAGGACGCGCGCCCTTCGGGCGGCCGCGCGGGCGCGCTCACCGGACTACCCTCCTGTCGCTTCGCGACATCCTCCCCGCGGGAGGTCGCGCGCCCTCCGGGCGGCCGCGCGGGCGCGCTCACCGGACTACCCTCCTGTCGCTGCGCGACGTCCTCCCCGGGGGAGGTCGCGCGCCCTCCGGACGGCCGCGCGGGCGCGCTCATGCGCCGGCCGTCCGCACGGAAATGTCGCCCACGGTGACGGCGCGCAGGCCGTCGGCGGCCTGGACCAGCAGCTTGCCGCTTTCGTCCACGCCCCGGGCCGTGCCTTCGAACAAGACGTGTCCGTTGTCCATGACCCGCACCGGCAGGCCGTACAGGGCGTCCCAGCGGGCGAACCGTGCCTGGAACGGGCCGAAGCCCTCGGCGGCGTAGCCGGCGATGGCGTCCTGCCAGGATCTTGCCACCGTGGCGGCCAGGCGCGCCGGGTCGTCGGCGCCGCCGGTCTGCGCCCAGTCGGCGACCTCGCGGCCCAGCGCCTGCGACAGCGCGGCCGCGCCGCGAAGGTTGATGCCGATGCCCAGGATCAGGCCCATGCGCCCCGAGGCCGGCACGGTCACGGTCTCGACCAGGATGCCCGCCAGCTTGGCCGTGTTCCACTGCACGTCGTTGGGCCATTTCAGCGCCAGCGCGCCGTCGGCGCCGCTGCCCAGCAGGTTGCTCAGGGCCTCGCACGCGGCCACGCCCGCCACCAGCGACAGCGGCGGCAGGCGCGCGGGCGGGATGTCGGCCTGCCAGCCGCAGGAGAAAAGCAGCGCGTCGCCCGCGCGGGTGCGCCAGGGCCGGCCGGCGCGCCCGCGTCCGGAGGTTTGCGCGTGGCTGCCCAGCAGCGCCGGCCCGGTGCCGCCGCGGCGCAGGTATTGCTGGAGGTCGGCGTTGGTGGACGCGGTGGCGTCCAGCCACGTCACGGTCCAGTCCGGCAGCAGGCGCCGCAAGCCGGCGGCAAGCTCCGCGGGCGGGGCAAGCCGGGCGTCGGAGAGGGCAGAGTCTGGTGCAACCATGGGTCTTCGTCGAGGGCCGCGCGTGGAACGCGGAAACACGGGATTGTAGGCAGAGCCGGCGGATTTCGCATGCCGGAGCCCGCAAAACGCATAAACTTGAGTCATGTCGTTTACGTTTTGCTCCCGCCGCCCATGAGCACGCCGCCCGAAGGACGTGCTCCCTCCCCCAGGGAGGATGTCGCGCAGCGACACGAGGGCACCCCGATCCCCCCGTCCGCCGTGCCCGTGCCATCGGGCCTGCACGGCGCGCCGCTGGCGCGGCTGGCGCTGTCCATCATCGTCCTGCTGGTCGTCTACGCCAGCCTGTATCCGTTCTCGGGCTGGGTGGACGTCGGCGTGCCGGCGTTCGCCTACCTGCGCGCGCCATGGCCGCAATACTGGGTCGGCTCGGAGATCATCGCCAACGTCGCCGCCTATCTGCCGGTCGGCGCGTTGTTCGTCTGGGCCGTCTATCCGGCCTGCAGGGGCCTGCTGGCCGTTGCCTTGGCCACGGTGTGCTGCGGACTGCTGTCGGGTGCGCTGGAGGCATTGCAGACCTATCTGCCCAATCGCATCGCCTCGAACGTGGACCTCGCCGCCAATACCGCCGGCGCCCTGCTGGGCGCGCTGGCCGGCACCGCCACGGCCTCCTGGCTGATCGGCCATGGCGCGCTGGCGCGCTGGCGCCAGCGGTGGTTCCGCCCCGAGGCCGGCCCTGCGCTGATCCTGGCGATGCTGTGGGTGTTCATGCAGATCCCGCGCCAGCCCATGCTGTTCGGCACCGGCGAGCTGTGGCTGCTGCTGGGCGACTGGGCCGCGCTGCCATCGGACGTGGTGGGCTTCCTGTGGTCGCCCGAGCCGGCGCAGCGCATCGTTGCCGAACAGATCTGCACCGCCGCCGCGGTGGTGGGGGCCGCGATGCTGCTCCTGCACGTGGCGCGCCCGGTGCCGGCGCGCGGTATCCTTCCTCTCGTGCTGGTCGCCTGCGCCGTGCTGGCGAAGGCGGCCCTGCAGCCCCTGGCCGTCCCCGGGCAGGCGCCTGGCGCGTGGGTCACCGCCGGGGCCGCCGTGGGCACGGCGGCCGGACTGCTGCTGGCGACGGGCATGGCCTACCTGAAACCGGCCTGGCAGCGGGCCCTGGGCATCACGGCGCTGTGCGTGCAACTGGGCATCGTCAACCTGTTTCCGTCCGACCAGTATTTCGACATGACGACCGCGATGGCCCGCACGGGCTGGCTGCACCTGGAGTCGCTCACGCTCGGCCTGTCCGTGATCTGGCCGCTGGCGGCCCTCTTTTTCCTGGCCCGGCGGCGTTCCGCCTGACCACCCGAAGTCCCCATTCCTTTGCGAGCCGGTATGGAGTCCTACTACAAACACCACGTCTTCTTCTGCCTGAACGAGCGCGGGGCCGATGCCCCCCGGCCCAGCTGTGCGCGCCAGGGTGCGCAAGCCATGCAGGACTACGCCAAGAAACGCATCAAGCAGCTGGGGCTGGCCGGCAAGGGCGAGATCCGCATCAACAAGGCGGGCTGCCTGGATCGCTGCGAGGAAGGCCCCGTGCTGGTGGTCTATCCCGAGGGCGTCTGGTACACCTACGTGGACCAGAGCGACATCGACGAGATCATCGACTCGCACCTGGTGCGGGGCGAGCCGGTCGAACGCCTGAGGATCTGAGGTTCGCATGGCCATCACCACGGAACACCTGGTCCTGGAGGGCGGCGCCGGTGCCGTCGATTGCGCGCTCGATATTCCCGAAGGCGGCCTGGAATCCGCGCGCGGGTGGGCGCTGGTCCTGCATCCGCATCCGCTGTTCGGCGGCACGCGCGACAACAAGGTGGTCACCACGATCGCTCGCGCCTGCCTCCAGCAGGGGCTGGCGGCGCTGCGGCCCAACTTCCGGGGCGTGGGCGCATCGGCGGGGGAATTCGACAACGGCCAGGGCGAAGCCGCCGACATGCTGGGCGTGGTGGACCAGTTCCGCGACCGTTACCCGGCCCTGGCCGGCGGGCGCTTCGTGCTGGGCGGATTCTCGTTCGGCAGCGCGGTGGCCAGCCAGGTCCACGCCGGCTGCGGACCGCGGAGCGAGCGCGGGCTGGACATCGCGGGCCTGGTGCTGCTGGGGACCGCGGCCAGCCGGTTTTCCGTGGCCAGCGTGCCGGAAGACACCCTGGTCATTCACGGCGAACAGGACGATACCGTGCCGCTGCAATCCGTCATGGACTGGGCGCGCCCGCAAAGCCTTCCGGTAACGGTCATCCCCGGCTCGGGCCACTTCTTCCACGGCAACCTGGTGGTCGTGAAGCGGCTGGTGCTGGCCTACCTGGCCCGGGTCCTGGGATGACCGCCGCGATGCGATCCAGCTGTAGCATTCGGTTGCATCAGGTGTCCGGCACCGCGTCGCCGGCCCGGCGGCCCGGGTGCCTATAATCACGTTTTCCACCCCGCATCGCGGGGCGAGCGCCAGGCGGCCCCAGGGCATGCCCGGCGGCATGCCCCTCTTGCACGACCATCCTCCCACATGAAACTGCGCTTTTTCTCGTCTGGTCCGGGACGTCGGTTCGCACTGGCCACCGTGGCTTCCGCCTGCTTTCTCGCGTTCCCGGCCGCCATGCCTGCCTCCGCCCTGGCCGCCGCCGCACCGCCCGCCACCACTTCCACCGCGACGCCGTCCGCGCCGCCGATGTCGACCGTCGGCCTGCTGGCTTCCGTGCCGGCACCCGCGATCGCGGCGCGCGCGTGGGTGACCATCGATGTCACCAGCGACCAGGTCCTGGCCGAGGAACGTTCGAGCGAACGCATCGAGCCCGCCTCGCTCACCAAGGTCATGTCGGCCTACCTGGTGTTCAACGCGCTCAAGGAAAAGCGCCTGACGCTGGCCCAGACGGTCAACGTGTCGCAGAAGGCGTGGCGCACGGGCGGCTCGCGCATGTTCATCGAGCCGCGCAAGCCCGTCACGGTCGAAGAACTGATCCGCGGCATGATCACGCAGTCCGGCAACGACGCCACCGTGGCGCTGGCCGAGGCCGTGGCCGGCAGCGAGGACGCGTTCGTCGCGCTGATGAACCAGGAAGCCGCGCGCCTGGGCCTGAAGGAGACGCACTTCACCAACTCCACGGGCCTGCCCGACCCGCAGCACGTGACCACCGTGCGCGACCTGGCCCTGCTGGCCAAGCGGCTGATCCAGGATCATCCCGATTACTACGGCTACTACAAGGAACGCCAGTTCACCTACAACAAGATCACCCAGCCCAATCGCAACCGGCTGCTGTGGGTGGATCCGTCGGTGGATGGCATGAAGACCGGCCATACCGATGCCGCGGGCTATTGCCTGATCGCCTCGGCGATGCGGGGCGACCGTCGCGTGCTGACGGTGCTGGTGGGCGCCTCGAGCGAGAACGCCCGGGCGCAGGAAAGCCTGAAGCTGCTGAATTGGGGCTTCCAGAACTTCGATACCGTCAAGGTCTACGACGCCAAGCAGGCGGTGGTGGAGCCCAAGGTCTGGAAGGGCAGCGTGGGCAAGGCCAAGCTGGGTTCGCCGTCGGCGATCTGGGTGACCGTGCCGCGCGGCCAGGCCGGCAACGTCAAGTCCACCATCGAACGCACCGATCCCCTGGTCGCGCCGCTGCAGGCGGGCCAGCAGGTGGGCACGGTCAAGCTGACCCTGAACGACAAGCCGGTGCGCGAAGTGCCGCTGACCGTGCTCGAACCCGTGGACGTGGCCGGCATCTTCGGCCGGGCGTTCGACGCGGTTCGTCTCTGGTTTCAGTGATCCCCCCTACGCGCTGACGCGCGCCCCCCAGGGGGCGATGTGGGTGGACCGGCAAAGCCGGATCCACCGCATCCTGGGTAACACCGGGGTGATGGCGGGTGTAGGATGGTGATCGTGCGGTATGTTTGTCCGGGCTCTCATTGTGGGGTTGGAATGATTCCTGGTATCGAGGGTGATCCTCGGGTCTATCTGAACGGCGAGTTCACGCCGTTGTCGCAGGCCAAGATATCCGTGCTGGACCGGGGGTTCATCTTCGGCGACGGGATCTACGAGGTCGTGCCGGTGTATGGGCGCAAGCCGTTCCGGATGGCGCAGCATCTGGCCCGGCTGGAGCGCAGCCTGGCCGCGATCCGGATTCCGAATCCGCATACGGTTCAGCAGTGGCAGGATCTGGTGGGCAAGCTGATCGAAACCTCGGATGCACAGGACCAGATCGTCTACCTGCAGCTGACCCGGGGCGTGGCCAAGCGTGACCATGCCTTTCCGGCGCAGGTAGTGCCCACGGTGTTCGGCATGAGCAGCCCGTTCGCGCGGCCCTCGGCGCAGGCGCGGGAAAACGGCGTGAAGACGGTCAGCATGCCGGACGAGCGCTGGCTGCATTGCGAGATCAAGTCCACCTCGCTGCTGGGCAACGTGCTGGCGCGGCAGTTCGCGGCCGATCGCGACGTGCCCGAGGTGGTGATGTTCCGCGACGGCCATCTTTCCGAGGGCTCGTCCAGCAACGTCTGGGTCGTCAAGGACGGCCGGCTGCTGGCGCCCCTGAAGGACAACCTCATCCTGGAAGGCATCCGCTACGGTTTCATCGAGGACATGGCCGCGGCCCGGGGCATTCCGCTGGAGATGCGGCAGATTTCCCGGGCCGAGGTCGACGCGGCCGACGAACTGATGCTGTCGTCGGCCACCAAGGAAATCCTGCCCGTCGTATCCCTGGACGGCAAGCCCGTCGGCAATGGCCGACCCGGGCCGGTCTATGCGCGGCTGCGCGAGGGATACGACGAGGCGATCGCAAGGCTTTGATTCATCATGGCAGATTTACCTGAAGTTCCCGATTCGCTGATCGAATACCCGTCGGACTTTCCGATCAAGGTCATGGGCGCCCATCACCCCGATTTCGTCGCGGTGCTGACCGAGGTCGTCCTGCGCCACGATCCCGGGTTCGACCCAGAAACGGTGGAAAGGCGGCCCAGCTCGGGTGGCAATTACCTGGGCCTGACCTTCATCGTGCGGGCCACCTCGCGCGAGCAGCTGGACGCCCTGTATCGCGAGCTGACCTCGCACCCCATGGTCAAGTACGTGCTGTAACGCCGCATGCTGATCCGCTGGCTGCCGTCCCCCGCCGACTACCACGAGACCTGGGAGGCCATGAAGGCCTTCACGGCCGCGCGCGGGCCCGAGACGCCGGACGAGATCTGGCTGGTGGAGCATCCGCCGGTCTTCACGCTGGGCCTGGCCGGCAAGCCCGAACACGTGCTGGCGCCGCGCGACGTGCCGGTGGTCAAGAGCGATCGGGGCGGGCAGGTGACCTACCACGGCCCGGGCCAGGTGGTGGCCTATGTGCTGCTGGACCTGAAGCGGGCGGGGTACTTCGTCAAGGAATACGTGGCGCGGGTGGAGCAGGCGGTGATCGACATGCTGGCCGGCCTGGGCCTGCCCGATGCGCGCCGCAAGCCGGACGCCCCCGGCGTCTACGTCGACTGGCCCCGGCCGCCCCAGGCGGCGCTGGAGCTGGCCAAGATTTCCGCGCTGGGCATCAAGGTCCATCGCGGCTGCACCTATCACGGCGTGGCGCTGAACGTGGCGATGGACCTGTCGCCCTTCACCTGGATCAACCCTTGCGGCTACGCGGGATTGAGGACCGTGGACCTGGCGTCCTGCGGTTGCGGGATCGGCCTGGAAGAGGCCGGCAACCGCCTGGCGCGCCACCTTGAACGGACGCTGACGGCCCGGGCGCCGGCAGGGGCTTTGGCCGCCCCGGCGCCGGCGGCGGTAGAATAAGGGTCTTTACTAATCCCGGCCCCCGGTTCTACCCCGGTCACGCCGAACAGGAACCAGTCGATGAGCTCTGTGCCCGAAACGTCCGCCGTGGGCGGCAATGCCGACGCACCCGTGGCGGCACCGGCCTACGATCCGCTGCAGAAGCAGAAATCCGAATCCAAGGTCTCGCGCATTCCCGTCAAGGTCGTGCAGGTGGAGCGGCTCAAGAAGCCGGAATGGATCCGCGTGAAGGCGGCGTCCCCGGGGTCGCGTTTCTACGACATCAAGCGCATCCTGCGCGAACACAACCTGCACACGGTGTGCGAGGAAGCCTCGTGTCCGAACATCGGCGAGTGCTTCGGCAAGGGCACGGCCACGTTCATGATCATGGGCGACAAGTGCACCCGCCGCTGTCCGTTCTGTGATGTGGGCCACGGCCGTCCCGATCCGCTGGACACCGACGAGCCCCTGAACCTGGCCCGCACCATCGCCGCGCTGAAGCTCAACTATGTCGTGATCACCTCGGTGGACCGCGACGACCTGCGCGACGGCGGCGCCGCCCACTTCGTGGAGTGCATCGCCAAGACGCGCGAGCTGTCGCCCTCGACCCGCATCGAGATCCTGGTACCCGACTTCCGCGGCCGCCTGGATCGCGCGCTGGCCATCCTGAACGCCGGCCCGCCCGACGTCATGAACCACAACCTGGAAACCGTGCCCCGCCTGTACAAGCAGGCGCGCCCGGGTTCGAACTACGAGCATTCGCTCAGGCTGCTGGCCGAGTTCAAGGCGCTGCATCCGGACGTGCCGACCAAGTCCGGCCTGATGCTGGGCCTGGGCGAGACCGACGAGGAGATCCTGCAGGTGATGCGCGACATGCGCGCGCACAACGTCGACATGATCACCATCGGGCAGTACCTGCAGCCTTCCGAGCACCACCTGCCGGTGCTGCGCTACGTGCATCCCGATACCTTCGCGATGTTCGAGCGCGAGGCCTACGCCATGGGTTTCACCCATGCCGCCGTGGGCGCGATGGTGCGTTCGTCCTACCACGCCGACCAGCAGGCGCACGCGGCGGGCGTTGCCTGACGCGTCCGGGTTCCGCCGCCGAGAACGAGGCCTTCGGGCCTCGTTTTTTTTCGCCCGTCGCCTGCGTGGGCGCTTGACACCCCCGGTCCGGCTCTTTACCATGTTTCTTACAAAGAAATTCTTTTCTTTTTAAAAGAACAAATGAGAGACAGGAGCGGGCCCCGTGCCCGCAATCTCCCCCGTCTCTCCCTCGTTCCCGGAATCTCGCGCCCATGCCGTGCAGGCAGGGGGACGCTCACGCTCGAACAAGGAGACACCATGTCATTCCCGCGGTTTTTCCCCGCCACCGTCTGGCGCGGCGGCGCCATCGTCCTCGCCTGCATGTCCGTTTGTGGCGTGTCGGTGGCCCAGACCTATCCCACCAAGCCCATCCGGCTGATCGTGCCGTTCGCGCCGGGCGGCGCGGTCGACATCGTCGGCCGCCTGATGGCGCAATCGCTGAACGAAAGCCTGGGCCAGGCCGTGATCGTGGAAAACCGCCCCGGGGCGGGTGGCCTGCTGGCCATGGAAGAAGTGGCGAAAGCCGCGCCCGATGGCTACACCCTCGCGGTGGGCGCGGCGGGGCCGCTCACGGTCAGCCCGGCCTTGTTCAAGGAGCGCAAGTTCGATCCGCTGGAGCGGCTCGATCCGGTGATCTGGTACGCCAGCACGCCAGGCATCCTGGTGGTGAATCCCGCGCTCAAGGCCGACAACGTGGCCGAGCTGATCGCCTTGTCCAAGTCCAGCCCGCGTCCGCTGGCCATGGGGTCGGCCGGCAGCGGCAGCATCAACCACCTGATGGGGGAGTATTTCCAGCAAGTGGCCGGCGTCAGCTGGATGCACGTGCCCTACAAGGGCAGCTCGCCCGCGCTGACCGACCTGGTCGGCGGCAACGTGCAGGTGATGATGGACATCGTGCCGACCGCCACGCCGCTGGTGAAGTCGGGCAAGCTGCGCGCCCTGGCGGTGACCACGCCCAAGCGTTCCAACATGCTGCCGTCGGTGCCCACCGTGGCCGAACTGGGATATCCCGGCTTCGACGCCAGTTCCTGGCTGTCATTGAACGCTCCACGCGGCACGCCGGCCGCCATCATCCAGAAGCTGAACCGCGCCCTGAACGAGGGCCTGGCCAAGGAGGAGGTCCGGCGCCGCATCACCGACATCGGCGCCGAGCCGGAAGGCGGTACGCCGGAGCGCGTCACGGCGCGCCTGAAGCTGGACATCCCGCGCTGGAGCAAGCTGCTGGAAACCGCGGGCGTCACGGTGCAATGAAGCGAACTCAAGGAGGCGGTATGGCATTGGCGAATCTGCATAACTGGAACGACCTGGCCCGGGAAACCGTACGCAAGGGCGTGGAGCGGGTCGGGTTCCGCGGCGACGACGTGATGTGCGTCATGAACTGGCTGACGCCGGGCATGGACACCAATCCGCACAGCCACACCTTCGAGCAACTGGTGATCATCGTGCAGGGCCGTGTGCGCTTCCACCTGGGCGACGAAGTGGTCGAGGGCGGCCCGGGCAGCATGATCCGCATCCCGCCGCACGTGGTGCACTATGCCGAGCCCGTGGGCGACGAGGTGGTCCTGAACCTGGACGTGTTCGCGCCGCTGCGCGAAGACTACAAGCACCTGGTCGAGTACCAGCGCGCCGAGTTCGAGTGACCATGGCCACCGCGAACCAGGCCTTCCGCGCCCGCCTGCGCGAGCGCGCGCCGCTGGGCGGGACGTTCATCAAGACACCCGCCTACCAGCACGTCGAGATCGCCGGCGGCGCCGGCCTGGACTTCGTCGTGCTCGATGCCGAGCATGCCGTGTTCGATCCGGCGCAGCTGGACCAGTGCGCGCTGGCCGCGCGCGCGGCCGGCACCGCGGCGGTCGTGCGCCTGCCCGACCCCGGTGCCGCCAGCGTGCTGCGCGTGCTGGACATGGGGGCCGCGGGCGTGCTGGTGCCGCACGTGGTCGATGCCGAGTGTGCCCGCGAGATCGTCGCGCGGACCCGCTACGCCGATGGCATGCGCGGCTACAGCAATTCGCCGCGCTCGGGCGGATATGGCGCGCTGCCCATGGCGCGGCACATGCGGGAAGCCGATGCCGGCGTCAGCGTGCTGTGCCAGATCGAGGACCGCGCGGGCGTGGACAACATCGCCGCGATCGCCGCCGTGCCCGGGGTCGATTGCCTGTTCATCGGACGCGCCGACCTGGCGGTTTCCTATGGCGTGACGGAACTCGATCATCCCCTGGTCGCGCAGGCGGTCGACACGGTGATCCAGGCCGGCGCGGCCGCCGGGGTCGCCGTCGGCATTTTCCTTCCCGATGCCGACGCGCTGGCCGCCTACGCCGCGCGCGGCGTCAGCCTGTTCGTGATCGGCTCGGACCAGGGCTGGCTGCGCGCCGCCGCGCTGGGCCTGGGCGGGCGCATGGCCGCGGCCTTTCTTCAAACATCGGAGTGCAACCCATGAATACTTCTGTCGTCGCAACCCCGGCCACCGAGCTGGATCCCCGGGTCGAAAACCTCGTCAAGGGCGCCATCGACCTGCATTGCCACAGCGGCCCGTCGGTGATGGCCCGTTACCTGGACCACCTGGAGGCCATGCGGGAAGCCTCCGAGGCCGGCCTGAAAGCCGTGCTGCTGAAGGACCACTATTACTCGGCCACCCCCGTCACCTATCTGCTGAACAAGCATTTCAGCAACCTGGGCGTGCTCATGCTGTCCGGCGTGCCGCTGAACAACGCGGTGGGAGGCCTGAACGTGCACGCGGTCGAGCACGGCATCAAGCTGGGAGCGCGCCTGGTGTGGATGCCGACCTTCTCGTCGGCCAATCACATCGACCACCACAAGCAGGATCACAAATTCACCGAGAAATTCCCGCAGACCAAGAAGAAGATGATCGACCCGGTGCCGCTGACGGTGCTGGATGCCGGCGGCAAGCTCAAGGACGAGGTCAAGGACATCCTCGACCTGATCGCCGAGGCCGACGTGGTGCTGTCCGCGGGGCACCTGCACATCTCGGAGATCTGGCCGCTGTTCGACGAAGCCCGCAAGCGCGGCGTCAAGCGTCTGCTGGTCAACCATCCCACCTACGTGGTGGATGCCACGCTCGACGACATGAAGGTGCTGGCCCGCGACGGCGTCTACATGGAGCACTCGATGTGCATGTGGGTGCCCGGCTCCAAGTTCAAGTTCTACGAACCGGAGTTCCTGCGCCAGATCATCGAGGCCGGCACGGTGGACCGGACCATACTGGGCTCGGATCTCGGCCAGCAGGGCAATCCGCGGATCGTGGACGGTTTCCGCCACGTGATCCGGACCTGCCTAGACCTGGGCTACTCCGAGGCGGATGTTCGTAAAATGACCTCCACTAACGCATCCGCCCTGATGGGTATCTGAGGAGAAGCATGAGGACCAGCGCCGCAAAGAAGACGGAACCGGAAGCACCCGCGACCTCGGCCAAGGGAGCGGGGCCCGCGCTGCTGGAGTCGGTGGCCATCGTCTTCACGATACTCGACCAGTTGGCCGCGGCACGGCGTCCGCTGGGCGTGACCGAGCTGGCGCTGGCCATCGACGAGCCCAAGCCGCGCGTCTACCGGCACCTGGCTTCCCTGCGGCAGATCGGCATCGTCGAACAGGATCTGGTCAGCGAGAAATACCGGCTGGGCGCCAAGCTGGTGTCCTACGGAATCGCCGCGGGCGAGCAGTTCGACCTGCGGCTGATCGCCGATCCCTACCTGACGCAGCTGCGCGACCAGACCAGCCAGACGGCGCTGCTGTCCGCGGTCACCGAGGACTCGGCGCTGGTCATCTCATCGGTGGAGTCGACCAACCAGGTCTGCATCACCGTCAAGCCCGGCAACCGCGTGCCGCATCACTGCTCGGCCCAGGGCCGGATCGTGCTGGCCTACTGCGATGCCGCCACGCAGCGCAAGATCCTCCGGCGCGAGCTGCAGGCCTACACCGACCGCTCCATGGTCGAACCTGCGCGCATCCTGGAACGCCTGGCGTTGATACGCGAGCGGCTGTTCGAAGAAGCCAACGGCGAGGTGCTGGAAGGCATCAACGTGCTGGCCGCGCCCATTTTCCGCGGCTCGGAAAAGAGCGACGAGCTGGTGGGCATCATCGGCGTGATCGGCGCGAGCAAGGACGTGCCTTCGCCGCCGCCGCCCGGCATGGTGAAGCTGGTGCAGCAGGCCGCCGCCGCGCTGACCGAGCGCCTGAACGGGGTTTCCTACAAGCACCTGGGGCTGGCCGGCGCCGGGAAGAATTGAAGCGGCCGCGTGCCCGGCCGACATCCGAAGAGAATTCGATGTCCAGACTCGAAGTGGCGGTGGGATCGCTGCCCTTGAAGAACCCCGTGATCTGCGGATCGGGGGAACACACCATGACGGCCGACGGTATCCGCGCCGCCCTGCGGGCGGGCGTGGGCGCCGTGGTCGCCAAGTCCGTCAATGAATCGGCCGCGGCCAGGCAGCAACTGGACCGTACCGACTACGCGCTGCTGGGCAGCGACTGGCGCCGGCTGCCTTGGAACTTCGCGCCGCCCGCCGACGCGCAACTGCTGTGCCGCTCGGGCCTGATCCAGCTGGAGTTCGAACCCTGGATGGAGCAACTGGTCGCGCTGGATCGCGAAGCCGCGGCGCAGGGCGCCTACGTCATCCCCAGCCTGATCCTGAGCGATCTCGACCAGTGCGCGCGCTATGCGCGGGCCATCGAGCAGATGGGCCTGCGGGTGCTGGAAGTGAACATCGGCGCGCCCCACGGCGAGGAGGCCGCGCGCGGCGCCATCGTGCTGGAACGCAGCAGCGAACGCATCACGACCATCGTCCGCACGCTGCGTGCCGCGACCCGGCTGCCGCTGTGGATCAAGCTGACCGGGCAGAGCGAGGACGTCGCGGCCCTGGCCGAGGCGGCCAGACAGGCGGGCGCGGACGCGGTGGTGATGATGGGACGCTTCATGGGCTTCCTGCCCGATCTCGACACCGAGGCGCCCGTGCTGGGCACGTCGGCCGCGCTGGGCGGCGGCTGGGCGCTGCCGCTGACGGCACGCTGGCTGGCGCTGAGCCGCAAGCGGCTGGGGCCGGACTACCCCCTGCTGGCCACCAACGGCGCGCGCAGCGGCCTCGACGTGGCCCGGTTCCTGCTGGCGGGCGCCTGTGCCACCGAGATGACCTCGGCGGTGTTCACCGGGGGGTACGAGGTGCTGGCGCGCAGCGTGCGAGAGCTGGACGAGTACGTGCAGGGCCGGGGCAAGCGCGCCGCCGACCTGCTGGGCGTGGCGGCCGACCGGCTGGCGTCCTATGCCGACCAGGCCTCGCGGCCCGGGTACTGGCAGACCTTCGTGCCGCCCGCGGCGGCCTGAGCCGTCGCAACAGGCAGCCCTGGGGCTGCCTTGTTCCCGGGTCAGGCCGCGGCCAGCGCCTGGTCCAGGTCGTCGATCAGGTCATCCAGGTGCTCGATGCCGATGGACAGCCGCAGCATGTCCTCGCTCACGCCGGCCTTCTTCAGCTCGTCGGCATCCAGCTGGCGGTGGGTGGTGGACGCGGGATGCGTGGCCAACGAACGCGCATCGCCGATGTTGACCAGTCGCGTGAAGAGCTTGAGCGCATCCAGCACCCGGGCGCCGGCCTCGCGGCCGCCGGTCTTCAGGCCGAACGACAGGATGCCCGAGGCGCGTCCGCCCATGTAGCGCTGCGCCAGGTGGTGGTCGGGGTGGCCGGACAGGCCGGCGTAGTTGACCCAGCCGACCTTGGGGTGGTCCTGCAGGTATTGGGCGATGGCCTGGCTGTTGTCGCAGATGCGGTCCATGCGCAGGGGCAGGGTCTCGATGCCTTGCAGCACCAGGAAAGCGTTGAAGGGCGACAGCGCGGCGCCGGTGTTGCGCAGCGGCACGACCCTCGCGCGGCCGATGAAGGCCGCCTCGCCCAGGGCTTCGGTGTAGACCACGCCGTGGTACGAAACGTCGGGCTCGTTCAGCCGGCGGAAACGATCCTTGTGCTTCGCCCAGGGGAACTTGCCGCTGTCGACGATGGCGCCGGCCATGCTGTTGCCGTGGCCACCCATGTACTTGGTCAGCGCGTGCACGACGATGTCGGCGCCGTGCTCGAACGGCCGGCACAGGTAGGGGCTGGGGACGGTGTTGTCCACGATCAGGGGGATGCCGTGGGCGTGCGCGATGTCCGCCAGCGCGGCGATGTCGGTGACGTTGCCCAGCGGGTTGCCCACCGACTCGCAGAAGATGGCCTTGGTCCGCGCATCGATCAGCGGGGCGAACGACGCGGGATCGGACGGGTCGGCGAAGCGCGTCTCCAGGCCCTGCTGCGGGAAAGTATGGGCGAACAGGTTGTAGGTGCCGCCATACAGCGTGCTGGCCGCGACGATGTTGTCGCCGGCTTCGGCGATGGTCTGTATCGCGTAGGTGATGGCCGCCATGCCCGATGCCAGCGCCAGCGCGCCCACGCCGCCTTCGAGCGCGGCCACGCGCTTCTCCAGCACGTCGGTGGTGGGGTTCATGATGCGGGTGTAGATGTTGCCCGGCACCTTCAGGTCGAACAGGTCGGCGCCATGCTGCGCGCTGTCGAAGGAGTAGGCGACCGTCTGGTAGATGGGCACGGCCACCGCGTGGGTCGTGGGCTCGGGGCTGTAGCCGGCGTGTACCGCCAGGGTTTCTATTTTCATGGGGCTGTCTCCGCAGTTCCGCTTCGATGAACGGCGCATTATGCGCGAGGATGCGCTTCGGAGACAGCCCCGGGTTCGCGTATCACTCCATCCTGATTCCGCGCGATTCGATCAACTCGCGCCCGCTCTTGATTTCCGAGGCGAGATAGTCGCGCAGTTCGGCGGGCGATCCGCCTATGGGCTCGGCGCCGATCGAGGCCAGCGTGCCTTGCACCTTGGGCGTCTTCAGCGCGTCGCGCATGGCGCGGTTCAACTTGTCGATCACGGCGGGCGGCGTGCCGGCCGGCGCGAAGGCGGCGAACCACGGCGTCAGTTCATAGCCGGGCAGGCCGGCCTCGGCCACCGTCGGCACGTTGGGCAGCGCGGCCGAACGCTTGCTGGTGGTGACCGCGATGGGGACGAGCTTGCCGGCATCGATGTGCGGCTTGGACGAGGTGATGCTGTCGAACATGTAGTCGACCTGTCCGCCCAGCATGTCGGCGATCGCCGGGCCGCTGCCCTTGTAGGGCACGTGCAGCATCTGCACGCCGGCCATCTTGGCGAAGAGCTCGCCCGCCAGGTGGATGGAGGTTCCCACGCCGGCCGAGGCATAGGTGTACTTGCCGGGATGCGCCTTGGCGAGCGCGATGACTTCCGGCACGGTCCTGGCCTGGATGCGCTGGGGATTGACCACCAGTACGTTGGGCACGACGGCCAGCAGCGAAATGGGCGCGAAATCCTTGACGGGGTCGTAGGCCATGTCGGGATACAGCGCGGGGTTCACCGCCATGCCGTTGGCCACGATCATGATGGTGTAGCCGTCCGGCCTGGCGCGCGCCACCGCGGTGGCGCCGATGTTGCCGCCGGCGCCCGCGCGGTTCTCGATCACGAAGGACTGGCCCAGGCTCTTGCCCATGGCTTCGCCCAGCGTGCGCGCGATGTTGTCCATGGCGCCGCCCGGCGGGAAGGGAACGATCCAGCGGACCGGGTGGTCCGGGTAGCCGTCGCCCGCGGCCGCCGCCGCGAGCGGCAGGGCAAACAGGGCGGCCAGGGCCAGGGCGGACGTCGTCTTGTGCAGGGGTTTCATCGTTGTCTCCGATATGGATAGTAGATGCGGATGGGCCGCCGGGACGCTCAGTGAATGGACGAGGGGTGGCGGGCCAGCGGCGTGACGTGGATCTCCATGTAGGGAAACAGCGGCAGCGACGACAGCAGGGTGTGCAGCTCGTCGTTGTCGGCCACGTCGAAAATGCTGTAGTTGGCGTACTCCCCCACCACGCGGTAGAGGTGCGGCCATTTGCCCTGCCGCTGCAGGCCTTGGGAATAGGCTTTCTCCGTGGCCTTCAGCGCATCGGCTTCTTCCTTGGGCATGGAGGGCGGCAGGCGGACATCCATGCGGACGAGGAACAACATGTGACTCTCCTGGTGATAGGGCGCTTCAACGGTCGCGGCGGTAGCGCGTCAGTTTTTCTTCATCGAGCGCCAGTCCCAGCCCCGGCGCGGTGGGCAGCGTCATCGAGAATTCCTGATAGGCAGGACGTTGCTGGACGACGTCGTCCACCAGCAGCAAGGGGCCGAACAGCTCGGTGCCCCATTCAAGACGGGGCAGGGTGGCGAAGGCGTGCGCGGCGGCCACGGTGCCTATGCTGCCTTCGAGCATGGTGCCGCCGTACAGCGCCATGCCCGCGGCATCGCCGACGGCGGCGGTGCGCAGCACGTCGTAGAGGCCGCCCGACTTGGAGATCTTCAGGGCCAGCACGTCGGCTGCGCCCAGGCGGGCGAGGTCCATGGCGTCCTCAGGGCTGTGGACGGCCTCGTCGGCCATGATGGGCACGACGAAACGCGCGGCCAGCCTGGCCATGCCGGCGCGATGGGCGCGGGGAAGCGGCTGCTCGATCAGATCCACGCCGGCCGCTTCCAGCCGGGCGATGCCGGTGGCCGCCTGCGACTCGCTCCAGGCCTGGTTCACGTCCACGGTCACGCGTGCCCGCGTACCCAGCGCCTGCTTGATGGCGCACACGTGGGCCACGTCCTCGGCCACGGAGCGGCGGCCGATCTTCAGCTTGAAAGTGTCGTGCCGCCGTGCGGCCAGCAGGGACTCGGCCTCTTCGATGTCGCGCCGGGTATCGCCGCTGGCCAGTGTCCAGAGCACGGGAACGGCGTCGCGCACGGCGCCGCCCAGCAGCTTCGAGACCGGTACGCCCAGCCGCTTGCCCTGCGCGTCGAGCAACGCCGTCTCGAGCGCCGACTTGGCGAAGGTGTTGCCGCGCGCCACCCGGTTCATGCGCCGAGCGGCGGCCAGCACGTTCGAGGCATCCTGCCCCAGCAGCGCCGGGGCCAGGTAGGTGTCGATGGCGAGCTTGATGCCTTCGGGGCTTTCCTCGCCGTAGCTCAGCCCGCCTATGGTGGTGGCTTCTCCCAGCCCCTCCGCGCCGTCGGAGCAGCGCAGGCGCACGATGACCAGCGTCTGCACGTTCATGACCGTCATCGCCAACTGATGGGCACGGATGGTGGGCAGGTCGACCAGGATGGCCTCGATCGACTCGATACGTGGGAAAACCATACTTTTCCGGTTTGTTTGGTTCGGGAAGCCAGTATGGGATTCGATTTTTCCTGAGTCCAAGACTATATTTGGCGTTTTCAATACCCTGAAGGTATCGATGGACGTCAGGCAACTCCGCTACTTCCAGGCCGTGGCGCAGGAAATGAACGTGACGCGCGCGGCCGAGAAACTGCACATGGCGCAACCGCCGCTCAGCCGCCAGATACGCGCGCTGGAAGACGAACTGGGAGTGCTTCTGTTCGAGCGCACCGGCCGATCGCTGCGATTGACCGAGGCCGGCCGCTTCCTGCTCGAACACTCGCTGCAATTGACCGCGCGCCTGCAGGAGATCACCGAGGCCACCCGGCGCCTGGGCCAGCAGGGACGGCGCTGGTTCGGCGTGGGCTTCGTGCCGTCCACGCTGTACGGATTCGTGCCGGAGCTGATCCGCCGCCTGCGGGGCGCGGACCGGCACGTCGAGGTGGGTCTGTCGGAGCTGACGACATTGCAGCAGATGGAAGCGCTCAAGGCGGGCCGCATCGACATCGGCTTCGGGCGCATTCTTTTCGACGACCCCGACATCGAACGCAAGGTACTGATGGCCGAGCCGCTGGTCGCGGTGGTGGCGCGCGCCCATCCACTGGCCCGGCGCGCGCGCCGCGGGGTGGATGCGGCCGAGTTGGCCGCGCAGCCTTTCATCCTGTATCCGGCGCGGCCGCGGCCCAGCTACGCCGATCACGTGCTGGGCCTGTTCCGCGCGGCAGGCCATGGGCTGGACGTGGTCCAGGAGGCCAACGAACTGCAGACCGCCATCGGACTGGTCGCCGCCGGCCTGGGCGTGACCGTGGTGCCCGCGTCGGTGCAGCGCCTGCAGCGCGAAGACATCGTCTATGTGCCGCTGGACAGCCCCGGATTCACCTCGCCGGTGATCGTAAGCCGCCGCCGGGACGACCGGTCACCGTTCCTGCTGCAGGCCGGCGCGCTGGCCGATGAGCTGGCGGCCGAGGAACTGCGCGCGCATGCGCGCTAGGTTCATGCGCCTTCCAGGCTGATGCTGCCCTTGGCGGCCGAACGGGTGCCGGGCAGCGGACGGTTGCTGGCGGCGTGGTAGGTGAACACCGCCGAGAACTTCACCTCGTCCGTGGCGTTGCGGTCGGCCGCGTGCAGGGTATTGCAGTGGAAAAACATCACATCGCCCGCATGCAGCTCCGGCACGATGGCGCGCTCGATGACCGCGCGGTTGGCGGGCAGGTCGTCGCGGAAGAACTTGCGTTCATCGAAGCGCGAGGCATCGAAGCTTTCCCGGTGCGATCCCGGCACCAGGTGCAGCGCGCCGTTGCGGTCCACTTCGTCGCCCAGCGCCAGCCAGATCGAGACCATGTCGTCGCGCTGGAACGACCAGTAGCGGAAGTCCCGGTGCCAGCCCGTGAGCGTGCCGTAGCGCGGATGCTTGGTCATGACGCAGTTGTGATGGGCCAGCGACAGCTTGGCCGGTTCGCCGAAGTACGCCGCCATCCAGTCGCGGATGGGCGCACAGGTCGCGTACTGCCGATAGGCCTCGTCGCGCGACCACGCATCCAGCAGCCGCCGCACCGTCCGCCCGCCCTCGGCCTCGCGCGAAGTCGGCGCGCCCGGATAACCCAGGTCCGCCTCGTACTCGATGGGCTCGATATGGGCATTGAGCTGCGCGCGCGCGATCTGCAGCAGCGCCGCGCAGGCGTCGTCATCCAGGAAATTGCGCACCACCACCAGACCATCCCGGCGCAGTGCCGCGATCTGTTCATCGCGTGACAGGCTAGCCATGCTGCTCTAACACAAAAGAAGAAAAATCAGCTGCCTAGGATACGCTGAATTCCTTCGAAAAACGCTTGCGCCCTTGCCCGTCTGCTGGATCTGGCGGGCTGGGTTTTCGCGGGCTGGCGGTCCAGCGTGGGTTTGAAGGGAGGACGAGTCCCGATCGGCGCGCGTGAATTGGATAGAAGCGGGGCGGGTTGAGTATGATGGTTTGGCGATGACAGCGGTTGTTCTGTTGGGCGGCGTGGATCGTTGAAAAAAAACGGTGGATTTTGTGAGGACGGTTTTTTCTTTTTAAAACAAGTGCTTAGGGTTGGTTGGTGTTCCCCGCGAGAGTGGGGAGGTTACTCGGGTGTATGCCTGATCTTGGCCAAGGGTGCATTTGTGCAGTAGCCAATTCGCCTGTAGAAATACCTTGAATTAAATACCCATATTGGGTAAATTCATTCCCAATATGGGTATGTTTTGCTTCACCATGCACTCTAACTTGGCCGATGCCCTATTCCCTCGAACCAAACAGCGCGTGTTGGGATTGCTGTTCGGCCAGCCTTGGCGCAGTTTCTATGCCAGCGAGGTGATGGGAATCGTGGCCAGTGGCTCCGGCGCGGTTCAGCGTGAGTTGGCGGCCTTGGCTCAGAGCGGCCTGGTCACCGTCAAGGCTGTTGGCAATCAAAAGCACTATCAGGCCAACCCAGACTCCCCGATTTTTGAGGAACTGTGTGCGATCGTGCAGAAGACGATAGGGTTGGCAGAACCTTTGCGCAGTGCTCTTCGGCCTCTGGAGCGTCGAATCACCGCGGCGTT
Source organism: Pigmentiphaga sp. NML030171 (assembly GCF_002188635.1). Taxonomy (GTDB): domain Bacteria; phylum Pseudomonadota; class Gammaproteobacteria; order Burkholderiales; family Burkholderiaceae_B; genus Pigmentiphaga; species Pigmentiphaga daeguensis. Next base: position 32,283 of record NZ_NINX01000009.1, read on the forward strand.
TGTCTACGGTTCTGTTGCGAAGAAAATGGACACGGCGCGAAGCGACATTGATCTTATGCTTGTGAGCGATGACGTGAGCTACGGAGATGTCTTTGAAGCATTGGAAGAGGCAAGCCACACACTGGGGCGGCCAGTGAACCCCACTATCTTGACTCGCGCGGAATTCTTGAAGCGGGTGACCGTACAGGAGTCTTTCCTTTCCCGAGTGCTGGATCAGCCCAAGCTCTGGATCCTGGGAGGCCCCGACGACCTCCCCGTTTGAGAGCCTGACCGGCCCAGGCAAGCCGCTCAAGGCGGAGCCGCCGGACGCCAAGGAATTCGACGGCTTGAAGAGGTCAGGTCATGCGAGGCTGAAGGACGCACTCAATTCGTCCCTGTCCATCGAGAGCCGTTTCGATCTGGCCTACAACGCCGCCCACGCACTTTGCCTGGCTGCGCTGCGATGGAACGGGTATCGGTCAACAAATCGCTATCTGGTTTTCCAATTGCTACCCCACACATTGGGTCTCGGACCGGCGGTCTGGCGAGTGCTCTCGAAGTGTCACGACATCCGTAATCTCGGTGAGTATGAAGGAGATTTGAGTGTCGATGATCGGATCGTCACAGACCTTGTGGCGGCGTGCCAGGTAGTGGCTGACAAGGTCGATGCCCTTGCTCCGCTAGGTTCTGTCCGCTGAGAAATAAGCTGCAATGTCTGGTTGACATGACGAGTTGAAGCCTGTTCTTTCGGCTTTCTAACGAGTTGAGTTTCCTGGAAGAAAGTTGGTAGATTTTTGGCGTCCGATTTTCTCTTTTGAAAACAATCGGTTATGTTTGGTGTGTTCCCCGCGAGAGCGGGGATGAACCGGTTTCATCGAACGCCTGCCCCATTGCTTCTAGGTGTTCCCCGCGAGAGCGGGGATGAACCGTACAGCGCACGCTCCATGCCGGTGAACCCCATGTGTTCCCCGCGAGAGCGGGGATGAACCGTCATCGCTCCCATTCCGCAGCCATGGCCTCCCGTGTTCCCCGCGAGAGCGGGGATGAACCGCCCGCCGGCGCAACGAGCAGGTGGAGGCCGCAGTGTTCCCCGCGAGAGCGGGGATGAACCGAGGACCGACATGACCTACATCGTGAACACCAGGTGTTCCCCGCGAGAGCGGGGATGAACCGTGACGGAAATTGGAATACTGCACGTAGAAATCGTGTTCCCCGCGAGAGCGGGGATGAACCGCCGGCGCACGTTCTCCCGGCGGCGTTTGATGAGTGTTCCCCGCGAGAGCGGGGATGAACCGTCAACTTGAATGATGACGTGCGCGCGGTGTTTGTGTTCCCCGCGAGAGCGGGGATGAACCGCCGTACCCGATCAGCTGGGCCGAACAGGCCACGTGTTCCCCGCGAGAGCGGGGATGAACCGCGGCGGACGATTTCCTCGATTTCGGCATCGGTGTGTTCCCCGCGAGAGCGGGGATGAACCGGCTATCGGATGTGCGAATCGAGCCGAAGTCGCGTGTTCCCCGCGAGAGCGGGGATGAACCGTGTGGGAATTCAATTGGCGCGATGCGGTGTGGGTGTTCCCCGCGAGAGCGGGGATGAACCGCTACGCAGGACCACGGCGCGGTGCTCGGTGAGGTGTTCCCCGCGAGAGCGGGGATGAACCGGCGATGGCGCCCAGGGCGGTCAGCGACACGCCGTGTTCCCCGCGAGAGCGGGGATGAACCGATGAAATCCTGAAGTACCAGAAAAGTGACTGCGTGTTCCCCGCGAGAGCGGGGATGAACCGTTGAAATATTCGCCAGCCTTGGTGACACAGGCGTGTTCCCCGCGAGAGCGGGGATGAACCGCCGGGACCGAGGTCACGATCGCAACCGGTTCCGTGTTCCCCGCGAGAGCGGGGATGAACCGCACGTGCGCATGACCTTCGGGAATGTGTCCGCGTGTTCCCCGCGAGAGCGGGGATGAACCGAACAGCGCGGCGCCGCCGGCGAACGCTTCGACGTGTTCCCCGCGAGAGCGGGGATGAACCGATCTCCGGCCAAATCGCGGGGAACCAAATCGCGTGTTCCCCGCGAGAGCGGGGATGAACCGCTGTATCGCTGGGAGAACAGCAGGGCGCTGACCGTGTTCCCCGCGAGAGCGGGGATGAACCGTCCAGCCGTTCCGCGTTGAAGCGGGCGAGCACGTGTTCCCCGCGAGAGCGGGGATGAACCGAATCAAGCACTTACGATTGCTTGTGACAACCCGTGTTCCCCGCGAGAGCGGGGATGAACCGATCCATATGGCCAGAGTCTTGTCCGTGGCCCTTTCTGTGCGTGAGCCAGCATAAGCCACTGCCACACGCCGTAGACGGACACTCGCACAAGGATTATGGTATTCACTAGTATTACCTTCGAATATACATCCCATCATGGCCAAGACCATCAAAGCTCAATGACGACTTGAAAGCTCGCATACATCGCCTTGCAGATCAGCGGGACCGTTCGGCCCACTGGATCATGCGCGAAGCAATCACGCAGTACGTGGAGCGCGAAGAAAAGCGCGAGGCGTTCAAGCAGGATGCGATGCGTGCATGGAATGACTATCAGGCCAACGGATTGCACGTGACGCTTGAAGAAGCGGATGCCTGGCTGGCGAAGCTCGAAGCGGGTGAGGATGCGGAGCCACCCAAGTGCCACGAGTGATATGGACGCCACTGGCACTAGACGATGTGCAGAACCTATATCGCTTTCACGCGCAGAAGGATATAAGCGCCGCGCGACGTGCCGTACAAGCAATCCGCACCGGGGTGGGGATGCTTGCCAAGCAGCCGCGCGTCGGTCGTCCGATCAAAGACATGGACGCGGAGTTTCGTGAATGGCTTATCGATTTCGGGCAACGCGGCTATGTTGTCCTATATCGATTGCATGGCGAAACCGCGTCCATTTGGCTGTGCGCCCTCAAAAAGAAGTAGGGTATTGAGAAGAAGTTCTCTGCGTGAGCGGGCAGTCCGGGACAAATAACGAAGCCGGCTTGCTGTAACCTCCAACGGCCCGGCAGGATTGACTGGCGCCGAGGCTGCCCAACTGGTCGGCCTATCCGACAGTCGTACCGTTCGCCGTTGGACCGGCGGCCAATCGGATATCCCGTTCGCCGCCTGGGCGATCTTTGCGAAGCCGCAGGCTTGGGAATCATCTGGTGACGGGCTCGTGTGGCGTATTCCGCTCTGGATGAATAGTAGGACGGTGTCCAGAGTCCACGACGAGGCGGGACACTCTGTTCTGTTCGCACGTTCTACCCCGCAATCCCAAGACGGCGATAAGCCATCTTGCGGTCTCTAATCCGTTGGTGGCTGGCTAGCTCCTGCCGGGATAACCCGATTTGTATCCGCTTTTATCAAAATGTTATCTTGATGAAAAACCATCATTGAACCGTCATGCCCTCGCCGCCGTCATGCGGCCCTTTGATGGCGTAATGAAAAACGGAGTCTCCGCATCGTGTAGTCATGGCTGACCTGTCGCTGAAATACTGGGGGAAAGCGAAGCCGTCGAAGAACGGTTCGATCGGTTGGCATCTGTTGCCATACCACTGCCTGGACGTGGCCGCTTGTGGCGTCGCTTATCTCCGGCGCGCTTCGTCGCTTCGCCGCCTGCTTTGTGCCCGCCTGGCCATGAACGCCGAGCAGTTGGAAGGGTGGGTCGCTTTCTGGCTCGTTCTGCACGATCTGGGCAAGTTCGCCACGACTTTTCAGGGCCAGCGCAACGATATCCTGCTGAAGCTGCAGGGCCGGGAAAGCCGCCATGGCTATTCGATCCGGCACGATACGCTTGGGCTGGTCTACTGGTCGTCGGTGCTGGAGGGCGAAGCGATCGGCGAGGGCTGGTTCGGTCCCAACAGCGTCTCGCTGATGCGCGCGATTGATCATTGGGTGCGCGCAGTGACTGGCCATCATGGCCAGCCTCCTTCCGAGAGCGTGGAGAACCCCTGGCCCCACTTCGTGAATCCGGACGATCATCGGGCCATTCGGCAATTCGTCGATCACATGCGCGAATTGTTTCTCGCGGACATGGATTGGGAAGCTCCTTGTTTTGTCGATGTCGACGCGTTCGAGGACGCCAGCCGTGAGCTCTCCTGGTGGATAGCCGGGGTGGCAGTACTTGCGGATTGGGTCGGCTCCAACCAGGATTATTTTCCGTATCGGGACGACGAGGTTTCGCTTGCGGAGTATTGGACGCGGGCGCAGGAGCTTGCTGCCGACGCTTGTGAAGCTATCGGTGTTCTGCCTGTCGAAGCCCGCCAGCGGGCCACCTTCATCGAGTTGTTCCCAGCGTTGACGCAACCGTCTCCATTGCAAGCCTGGGCGAGCGAGGTTTCCTTGCACGGCGGTCCGCAGATTCACCTGTTGGAAGACGTCACCGGCGCGGGCAAGACCGAGGCCGCCATGATGCTGACCCACCGGCTGATGAGTGCCGGGGCGGCAGACGGTTTCTTCATCGGCCTGCCCACCATGGCCACGGCCAACGCCATGTACGGCCGCCTGAGTCATTTCTATGTCCGGCTATTCGAGGGCCTGGCCAGCCTGGTGCTGGCGAACGGCCAGCGCGAACTGGTGGAGGCCTTTGCCGCCTCGGTCCTGAGTCCCGGGCCCGCCGAGCACGATCAGGCGCAGGGGGATGAAACGGCCTCGGCCCGTTGCACTGCCTGGCTGGCCGACCACAACAAGCGCGCGCTGCTGGCGCCGGCTGGCGTGGGCACCATCGATCAGGCCTTGATGGCGGTGCTGCAGGGCAAGCATCAGTCCTTGCGGCTGTTGGGCCTGTTCCGCAAGGTACTCATCATCGACGAGGTTCATGCTTGCGATGCCTACATGCAGGGCGTGTTGGAGGTCCTGCTCCGCGCGCATGCGTCGGCGGGCGGCAGCGCGATCCTGCTTTCTGCCACGTTGCCCGAGCGCATGAAGCGTGCCTTGCTGGCGGCGTTCGCGGCGGGCTGTCGTCACGACCCACCCGAGTTACCCGTCGAGGCGGACTATCCCCTGATCACGAGCTGGCGCGCGGACCAGCCGCGGCAGGTGGCGACCCGTTGCGTGGAAACGCGGGCGGACGTCAGCCGGACGGTGAAGATACGCTACGTATCGGACCAGGACGAGGTGGTTGCCGGCATCCGCCGTGCGCTGGCGGCGGGGCGCTGTGTTTGCTGGGTGCGCAACACGGTCGCGGATGCCATGGCCGCCCATGCGCTGTTCGCCGATGAGCTGGACGCAGAGCATCTCATGCTCTTTCATGCGCGCTTCACCTTGCGCGATCGGTTGGACATGGAGGCGCGCGTCCTGGATCACTTTGGCGCGTACAGCACCGCGGAACAGCGCCGCGGACGGCTGGTCATCGCGACGCAGGTCGCCGAACAATCACTTGATGCCGACTGGGACTGGATGATCAGCGATCTGGCACCCATCGATCGTCTCATCCAGCGGGCGGGTCGCCTGCAACGCCATCGGCGCGACGCATGGGGCAATCGCCTGGCCGATTCCGCTGAACCCGATGGCCGCGATCAGCCGTGCCTGTGGGTGTTGGGGCCGGCCTGGACGGAGGAGCCCGGTTCGACCTGGTTCAAGGATGCCTTCCCCAAGTCGGTGAAGGTCTATCGCCATCATGGCCAGTTGTGGTGGACGGCCCGCTTCATGCAGGAAGGCCAACTGCGCATGCCTGCCGATGCGCGGCGGTTGATCGAAGGCGTGTTCGCGGAGGACGTGGAAATGCCGGCTGGTCTGCAGTTCACGGCCAATGAGGCGATCGGCGCGGAGAGCAGCGAGGCCTCTCACGCGCATCGAAACACCATCAAGCTGGATGTCGGTTATGTCTGGCGAGGAGAGCACTGGTGGTCGGATGCGCAGACCCCCACGCGTTTGGGCGAGCCCAGTGCAAACGTGGTGCTGTGCAGGTGGGAGGGTGATCGCGTGGTGCCATGGAGTGTTCACGAGCAACTCCGGCATGCCTGGTCCTACAGCACGGTACGGGTGCCGGAACGGTTGGTCGCGGAAGCCGTTCCGCCGGAAGACCCGCAGCGCTTGCAGGTTTGGGAAGCCGCCCGGTTGACGTTGCCGGATCAGGGGAAGTGGTCGGTGTTGCTGGTTTTGGAGCGGGTGGGGGGCGATTGGGTGGGGAGCGCTATGGGGAGGGAGGGGGACGAGAAGTTGGTGGTGCGACAGTGGGTTTATGACGGGAGGTTCGGGTTGCTTGCACTCCCGTTCGGGAGAGAGTGAACGAGGGTAGGGGACACCCTCGTTCCATCCCCGCTCGTGCGGGGAACAGTTTGCCCGTAGCAACGCATACGGTTCATCCCCTTGTGTGTTCGCCTGCTGTAGGGGATCCCCTAATTATCGCACTCTCGGATATCGCCCCCTCCTCAAATATTTTCGAGCAACGCATACTTAGTTTCTGTTGACGAATCGAGAGTGCGTGTCTAGAATGCCTCCATTGTTCAAGATAGGGGGGAGTGCGATGTCACTGCTAACCGATGCATGGATGCCCGTACGCGACCGTTCAGGAAAGCGCCGCTGGATCGCCCCCAGCGAGCTGACGTCCCCGGACCTGATCGCCTTCGACGCGGATCGCGCGGATTTCAACGGTGCCCTGGCTCAGTTCGCCATCGGCCTGTTGTCCACGCACGCTCCCCTGAACAAGGCTCGCGACTGGGAGCGCTGGTTCGCTTCGCCTCCCGACGCCAGCAAGCTGCAATCCTGGTGGGAAGGCAACATTGCCTATTTTACCTACGACGGTGACGGCGCGCGTTTCATGCAGGATCACGCGCTGGCGGCCAAGGCCGATTTCGGAATCTCGGGGCTGTTGATCGATTCCCCGGGCGAGAACGCGATCAAGAACAACAGCGACCATTTCGTCAAGCGTGGCCGCATCGAGCGCCTTTGCCCGCACTGCGCGATAACGGCCTTGCTGACCTTGCAGATCAACGCTCCCGCGGGGGGCGCCGGACACCGCACGGGCTTGCGAGGTGGGGGGCCGCTGACGACCTTGCTGGCCTGCGAACCGGCCAGGTCGCTGTGGCACGATCTGTGGCTGAACGTCATGGAACCGCCGGAACGCGATGCGCACGGCGGCGACATCAAGAAGTTCGCGCCGCACTTTACCTTCCCATGGCTGGCGCCGGTCGAGGCGATCCAACCCGATCAGGGCGAGACGAATCCCGTCCAGACCCATCCCATGCATATCTTCTGGGCGATGCCGCGGCGGATCAGGCTGGATTTCGACAGTACCGTCGAAGGCACATGCGACATCTGCCATCGGACCCATTCCGGGCTGCTGACCCAATATGCCACGGCCCCCTATGGGTTCAACTACAAGGGGCCTTGGGATCATGTGCTGTCGCCCTACTATCAGCTCAAGGGCGATTGGCTGCCGTTGCATCCGCAACCCGGGGGATTCGGCTATCGCCATTGGCTGCCCTGGCTGGTGGGAGTGAGCGATGACAAGGCCTCCCAGCGTCCGGCCCGTGTGGTGGCCCACTTCCGAACCAGCCACAGGGAGCGCCAGGCGGGAGCCACTCTCAGTCTGTGGGCCTTTGGTTTCGATATGGACAACATGAAGGCCCGATGCTGGTACGAAGCGCGATTGCCCGTGTACAGCCTTGAGGATTGCGGCCCGAGTGAAATCAAGCGTTTGCAATTCACTCTTCAAAGCTGGCTGGCTGGCGCCAGGGATAGCGTCTATGTCCTGCGCAGTGCTGTCAAGACGGCCTGGTTCAGCGGCGAGGCCCGAGGCGATTACAGCGCGGTGGACGCTGCGTTCTGGAACCGAACCGAAGCGGCATTCTATGAACTGCTCCGACAACTGATCCACGCCATCCGTTCGGGGGCGAGCGACGTCGATCTGGAAGGGCTTGGCCAGTCGTGGCTGAACACATTGCAGCAGGCCAATTTTGCTCTGTTCGATGACGTGTTCGTCGGGGCGGGAGCAATCGACCGCAGCAATCCGCGCCGCGTTGCGGCGGCCAACAAATTGCTGCGCGCCACCATGTTCGGCGAAAAACTGAGGAAAACACTGAACCTGCCTGTCGAGCCTGCAAAGCCCGCCGCAAACAGGCAGTCCAAAACCCAGCATGAGCAGGAGGCGTGATGCCCTTGACCCTGAATTCTGATAGCCCCGAAGGGCAATCCATCCGGCGCTGGCTGGCCTATCTGGACGAATACGACAAAGGGGGGCGAGCGCAGTTGCGCCGAGCTTCTTCGGTGCTCGATGCCATCATGTGCCCCGCAGTGCATCGCTTGCGCCACCAGTTGGAGGAACTTCATCCGGGAGCGTTCAGTAATCAACGCGCCGATCGCCTGGCCATGGCTTGCGCGTTGATGGCGCGTCTGAAGCAGCCCGTCGGCCGCCTTGCCTTGCCGTTGGCCATGAGCGAGCGTGTGGCGGGCTCTGATCGCAATGCCGTCAGCGAGTTACGTTTTCGCCGACTGCTCGATGCACACAACGACGAAGCTTTGTTCACGGGGCTGCGTCGGATGCTGCCCTTGATCGATGGTCTCGTATGCCCGGTTCTGCTCGCCCGCGATGTCGTGTTCTGGGGCGACAAAGTGAAACGCGCCTGGGCGTATGACTATTACCGCTGGCCCAACTAGGCCAGCCTTGCCCACTCGCCCATCCGCTTCATCCCACTTGCGCTGTACAGAGGAACGCCATGTCCGACTTCATCCAATTGCATATCCTGACTCACTATGCGCCCGCCAACCTGAACCGCGACGACACGGGCCGCCCCAAGACGGCGCTAATGGGGGGCGCCTTGCGGTTGCGGGTCTCCTCGCAAAGCCTCAAACGCGCCTGGCGTACCTCCGATCTGTTCCAGGCCGCGGTGGGAGAACACCTGGGAACGCGTACCCGCCTGCTTGGAAAAGACGTGCATGACGCCATGCTGGCCCAGGGGCTGGATGCGCAGAAGGCCCTGGAGTGGGCCCGCCAGATCGCCGCCGCTTTCGGCTCCCTGGAAGTCGAGAAGCCGGAGTCAAAGAAGAAGAAAGCCGACGGCGAAGGCGCGCAGGAACCGGACTTGAAGAAACTGCTGCAGATCAAGGAGATCGTGCACGTTTCACCTGCGGAGCGACAGGCTGCGCTGCAATTGGCAGCGAGTTGTGTTCAGCGCGGTAAAGGCCCCGAGGCCGCCGAGCTCAATCTACTCAGCAAGGACGCTACTGCCGTGGACGTTTCCATGTTCGGCCGCATGCTTGCCAGTGCCAATGAGTTCAATGTGGATGCGGCCGTGCAGGTTGCGCACGCTTTCACGGTGCACCGTGCGGAAGTCGAAGACGATTATTTCAGCGCCGTGGATGATTTGGACACGGACACTGGGGCGGGTCACATTGGCGAACGAGGTTACGGTGCGGGCCTATTCTATTTGTACGTGTGCGTGAACCGCACGCTGCTGCAAGAAAATCTGCAAGGCGACAAGACCCTGGCGAACCGGGCGATGGCTTCCTTGCTGGAGGCCATCGCCAAAGTGAGCCCCACCGGCATGCAGAACAGCTATGCCTCGCGAGCTTATGCCGCCTACGTGCTGGCGGAGAAGGGCGCTCAGCAGCCACGCAGTCTTTCTCAGGCTTTCCTGCGGCCCGTGCAGGGTAGCGACGATCGATCGATGCTGACCGAGGCCATCGAGTCCCTGCAGAAGCAGCGCGCGAATTTCGACAAGACCTACGGTGCCTGCTCGGATGCCAGCCTGGCGATGGATACCGATGCGGGCACGGGTTCGCTGCAAGCCTTGATCGACTTCATCCAGGACTGAGCCATGGCGTACCTGGTCTTTCAACTGCAAGGCGCCATGGCGTCCTGGGGAGAAGCGGCCGTCGGCGAATACCGGGGCACGCACGACCTTCCCACGGTCTCGGCCCTGGCGGGCTTGCTGTGCGCGGCACTGGGTCTGCGACGCGATCAGGAAGAGGAGATCCAGGCTGTCCACCGGCACTACCTGATGGCGGTCGGCGTGTATGCCTGCGGTCCGATGCTGCGCGACTACCATACCGCACAGGTCGCTTCGCGCAGCCAGCTCAAGGGAACGCGGCATGCCACTCGCAAGGATGAGTTGGCATTTCGCAGAACGGAGTTGAACACCATCTTGTCCACGCGCGATCACGTGCAAGGCGTCCGGTATCGCGTCGCCGTCCAGGCCGACGACGAGGCGCCTTACCCGCTGGATGCCTTGCGCCAGGCCTTGTTGACTCCAGCTTTCGTGCCCTACCTGGGACGAAAATCGTGCCCGCTCGAGGCTCCCATGGCGCCTTGCCTGATGGACGTCGACGACGTGCTGGCCGCATTGTCCGGGTACCCGCACGCCGCGGACGGATCGACCCGTCGCCCCTTCAAGCTGACCTGGTGCGATGGCATGACACCGGGCGTCGAATCCAGTTTGACCGTTCGCCAGCGTGACCGCTTGATTCATCGGGGCGCCTGGCAGTACGGCGAACGCACTCAGCACGTAGCGATGCTGCCCCAGGAGGCCTGACATGCATTTCAGTGTCATCACCCCCACGCCGGGCCGGGAAAACGAGGCCACGCACCAGTTGTTCCCGGGGGTCTATGCCGAGCACCAGTGGCTGTGGCGCTTTTTCCCTTCCGAAGCCGGCTCGGCCCGGGACCATATCTTCCGCCGGGCGGACCAGGGGCAGGCCATGCGTTTCTACGTGGTCTCCAAGCGTCCTCCCGTGGCTTTCAGCGACGCCTGGTCCGTGAAAACGCGGCCCTATGCTCCCAGGCTGCAAGCCGGTGACGAGCTGGAGTTCGAACTACGAGCCAACCCCGTGGTCACCCGTAAGCACGAGGACGGCAAGAGTCGCCGCCACGATGTGGTGATGGATGCCAAGCGGCGGGCCAAGGAGGAAGGCTCGGAGCGAGCGTCGGGCTATTCGCTGGTGCGATCCGCATGTACCGCGTGGCTCAACCAGCAGGGTGGGCAGCACGGCTTTCTGATCGACGAGGTGGGGCTGTCCGTGGACGGCTATACCCAGCATGTCGGCAAGGCGGACAGTATCCGCTTCAGCTCCGTGGATTTTCGTGGGGGACTGCGTGTGACCGATCCCGAAGCCTTCGCGGCTACCTTGACATCGGGGCTGGGGCATGCCAAGGCCTTCGGGTGCGGCCTGATGCTTGTTCGCAGGCCGCTATGACGGTTCTCCTGAACGTGTGAGGGGGTGGGCATGGCCGGCAATCACTTGCTTCCGCCCCTCAAGCCTTTGCCCATGAAAGACCGCATTTCGATGATCTTTGTCCAGTACGGTCAGATCGACGTGCTGGATGGAGCGTTCGTCCTCATAGACAAGACCGGCGTGCGCAAACACATTCCGGTCGGCTCGGTGGCGTGCATCATGCTCGAACCGGGCACGCGTATTTCCCACGCGGCGGTCAACCTTGCCGCCACCGTGGGTACGCTGCTGGTCTGGGTAGGCGAGTCCGGCGTGCGTCTGTATTCGAGCGGACAGCCCGGCGGCGCACGAGCCGACCGCCTGCTCTACCAGGCCAAGCTTGCGCTGGACGACGACCTGCGCCTGAAAGTCGTACGCAAGATGTACGAAGTCCGATTCGGCGAACCGGCTCCCGCCAGGCGCAGCGTCGAGCAACTGCGCGGCATCGAAGGCGCGCGCGTGCGTGGCACCTACAAGCTCCTGGCGCAGCAGTTCAAGGTGAACTGGCAGGCCCGCAACTATGACCGCCAGCAGTGGGATGCCGCGGACATTCCCAATCGCTGCCTGTCCGCCGCCACATCCTGCCTGTATGGCATCACCGAGGCTGCCGTGCTCGCGGCGGGATACGCGCCGGCGGTCGGCTTCATCCACACTGGAAAGCCGCTCTCCTTCGTCTACGACATCGCCGACCTGTACAAATTCGAAACCGTGGTACCGCTCGCCTTTCGCATCGCGGCCAAATCCCCCGAAGCGCCCGAGCGCGAGGTGCGTCTGGCCTGCCGGGACTTGTTCCGGTCGGACAAACTGCTCGGACGCATCATTCCGCTGATCGAAGATGTACTCGCGGCCGGCGGCATCCTGCCACCCGAGGCTCCTCCTGAATCCGTCCCTCCAGCCATTCCGAATCCGGAAAGCGATGGCGACGTCGGACATCGGAGCCGCTGATGAGCTTCCTTGTGGTCGTCACCGAAAACGTCCCGCCAAGATTGCGGGGGAGATTGGCCATCTGGTTGCTCGAGGTCCGAGCCGGTGTCTATATCGGTGACGTCTCGCGGCGCACGCGGGAAATGATCTGGCAGCAGCTCGACGCGGGGCATGAAGACGGCAACGTCGTGATGGCCTGGGCCAGCAACAGCGAGTCCGGTTATGACTTCCAGACGCTTGGGGCGAACCGCCGGGAACCGATCGACTACGATGGGTTGAGGCTGGTTGCGTTCATGCCGCCAGAGGGGTCGGCTCTTTAACAAGAAAGTTGGTGGGTTTTCGGCATCCGATTTTTTCTTTTGAAAACAGTCGGTTGTGTTTGGTGTGTTCCCCGCGGGAGCGGGGATGAACCGATGGGCGATGCGCAGACGCTGCGCGTGTTCGCGTGTTCCCCGCGGGAGCGGGGATGAACCGTTCTTTGCGAGCATCGCGCTCCCCGCTCTTGGGTGTTCCCCGCGGGAGCGGGGATGAACCGTACGCAAACATGACGCCGACAACCGAGGTTATGTGTTCCCCGCGGGAGCGGGGATGAACCGCGCCAGAACCCAGGGTTTCTCCTGTTCAACACCGTGTTCCCCGCGGGAGCGGGGATGAACCGCGCACACCTGCAACCGAGAAGGGGGCGCAGCCGTGTTCCCCGCGGGAGCGGGGATGAACCGTCGTCGCGATCTTTTGCCTTATCGGGTGGTCGGTGTTCCCCGCGGGAGCGGGGATGAACCGCCGGCGGCCAGCTCGTAACGGCAGGGTGGACCGTGTTCCCCGCGGGAGCGGGGATGAACCGCAGGAATACATTCGCCGCGGCTATGTCCGCGAGTGTTCCCCGCGGGAGCGGGGATGAACCGGTCGCCTCGAGGAAACACCTCCAACGCCGTCTGTGTTCCCCGCGGGAGCGGGGATGAACCGTGTTTGATCTCGCTTGTTTCGGTGTCCTCGATGTGTTCCCCGCGGGAGCGGGGATGAACCGAGCCTGACAACCCCTGGCTGTGGTGCCCGCACGTGTTCCCCGCGGGAGCGGGGATGAACCGGCCATCATCGCGCGCCCGCGCAACACGGCCCGGTGTTCCCCGCGGGAGCGGGGATGAACCGACCATGGACGAAGATCAGATCTCTGCCGAAGAGTGTTCCCCGCGGGAGCGGGGATGAACCGCCCAAACCCTCCTTGCGGCGGCCCCGGTTGCCGTGTTCCCCGCGGGAGCGGGGATGAACCGCAAAAAGAATTTCGTGAGGTAAACCGGAACCTGTGTTCCCCGCGGGAGCGGGGATGAACCGCTACGCGGCCGATGCCGTTGTACTCGGTTCCTGTGTTCCCCGCGGGAGCGGGGATGAACCGCATGCTGCCGATGAATTTTTTCACCAGCAGCGGAGTTCCCCGCGGGAGCGGGGACGAATCATGTTTCGCGCTCACGCATGAGCCCGGTGCGCTACCTGCTGCGCGATCCCCGAGTCATGGATTTTATATAGGTTTTCCTATAAAATAACCTATATCCGATAAGGCATAGATGTACACCATCAACTGGATGAAGAAGGCTCGCAAGCAATTGGCAACGGTTGGTACGCAGAAGGCCCGCGAAGCGATTGTTGATGCCGTGTCCACGTTGGTGGACTTGCCCAACGCCCAGAATGTGAAAGCCCTCACGAAGCATCAGTACGGTTACCGCCTGCGCGTCGGTAAGTATCGAGTGCTATTTGACGCGGATCATGAAATCCGAATCGTCGAAGTGCAAGAGGTGAAGAAGCGCGACGACCAGACGTACTGAAACCCCATCCGGGCAATAGCCCGGCGGAGAATGCGATGAGCACGAATCACACCATCATCAACACTAGCGACGGCCGGCCAGCCTTCGTTGTGCTTCCCTACGACGAATACATTGCGCTGACTGGCAATAAGCCGCGCATCCCCGCGGGGGAGGCGGTGCCCCATGAGGTGATCAGCCTTCAGGTCAAGAACGGATGGAGCCTGATCCGGGCGTGGCGGGAGTACCTTGGGATCACCCAGGCGGAAATGGCCGCGCGTCTTGAGGTGCGGCAACCGACCTACGCGAACATGGAAGGCCCCGATGCCCGGCCGCGCAAGGCGACCCGGGCCCGCATTGCCCAAGCGCTCGGGATTTCGCTCGATCAGCTTGATGCCTAGTGTTCCCCGCGGGAGCGGGGATGACCCGACAGTGGGCGCTTGTCCGCCGCAGCCACGGGAAGCTCCTCTTACTCCACCGTGATCTTGTTCGCCGTCGCCAGCTCCTTCCAGCGGCGGGTCTCCCCCTGGATGAACGTGGCGAACTCGGCTGGCGTGCCGCCCACGGTGTCCAGCCCGAGCTTGTTCAGCTTGGCGCGGGTATCCGGATCCGACACGGCCGCCTTGACCTCCTTCGCCAGGCGGTCGACCACTGCCGGCGGCGTGCCCTTGGGCACGAAGAAGCCATTCCATTCCAGCACTTCGAAGTTCTTGAAGCCGTTTTCCGCGATGGTGGGCGTATCGGGCAGCGCGGCCATGCGCTTGGCGGAGGTGACGGCCAGCGCCTTGAGGCGGCCGGACTGGACGTAGGATAGGCCCGACGCGGCGTTGGCGAAGTAGGCGTTCACCTGTCCTCCCATCACGTCGGCCAGGGCCGGAGCGCCGCCCTTGTAGGGCACGTGCAGCATGTCGATGCCGGCCTGGTTCTTCAGCAGCTCGCCCACGAGGTGGGCGGGGCTGCCGGCGCCGTACGAGGCGTAGCTGACCTTGCCCGGATGCTGGCGGGCGTAGTCCACGAATTCTTTGAAGCTCTTGTAGGGGGCGTCGGGGTGGACGACCAGGATGTTGGGCACGGTGACCGCCAGCGACACGGGCACGAGGTCCTTGTCCGGATCGAAGGGCATCTTGCGCAGCGCGGGGTTCACCGCGTAGGTGGAGGCGTCGTACAGCACGGTATAGCCGTCGGGCGTGGCCTGGGCCACCGCCTGCGCGCCTATCATGCCGCTGGCGCCCGGCCGGTTGTCGATCACGACCTGTGTGTGCAGTGCCGTGCCCAGCCGCTGCGCGATCACCCGCGCCGCATTGTCCGCGCCGCCGCCGGCCGAGTAGGGGACGATGACGCGGATGGGACGGCTGGGATAGTCCTGGGCGTGGCCGGGCGATGCGACGGCCGCGGCAAGCGTGGCAACGATGCCGGTGGCGGCCAGACGGGTGAATGCGGGCATGGGGGTCTCCGGGGGCAGATATCTTGTCGGCGCGGCCGCTGCGTCGCGGCCTGCCCCCGTAGTGTAGTAGTCAGGCGGCCTATTCCTTGATATCGATGCGTTTGACCACCTCGGCCCACTTGGCCGTGTCGCGCTTCAGGGTTTCTGCGGCCTGCGCGCCCACCTGGCCCACCGGCGTCAGGTCCAGCGAGGTCAGGCGCTGGCGCACGGGCGCTTCCTGCAGCGCGGCCGTCACGGCTTCCTGCAGGGCCTGGAGCACGGCGGCCGGCGTGTCCTTGGGCGCCATCAGGTACTGGTTGAACGAAGCGTCGATGTTGGGCAGTCCGACCTGCGGCAAGGTGGGCACGGTGGGCGCCATGGGCGAGGGCCGGGCCGAGGACACCGCCAGCGCGGTCAGCCGTCCGGCCTGGACGTTGGGCAGGACCGTGGGCGTCGCCAGGAAGCCGCAGTCGACCTGGCCGCCCATGACGTCGGTCATCGCCGGGCTCGGACCCTTGTAGGGCACGTGGGTCATGGCGACGCCGGCCTTGCTCAGGACCAGTTCGGCCGCGAGATGGCCGGGCGAGCCCTGGCCGCCGGATGCGTAGGTCATCGGCGTCTGCCGGGCGCGCGTGATCAGTTGCTCCATGGACGTGAGCTTGAGCGCGGCGCCGCACACCATCATCTGGTTGAAGTTGGCCACCAGCGAGACCGGCACGAGATCGGTGCGCGGGTCGAAGTCCATCTTCTTGTAGACGAAGGGATTGACCGTGACCACGGTGTCGGGCGTGACCAGCAGCGTGTAGCCGTCGGGCGCGGCCTTGGCGACCTGTTGCGCGGCCAGGCCGTTGTTGGCGCCGGCGCGGTTTTCCACGACGAAGGTCTGCTTGAAGCGGCTGCCCAGGCGTTCGGCCAGGACACGGGCGACCATGTCCGAGGGCGCCCCCGGCGGCGAGCCGACCAGGACGCGTACAGGCTTGGTTGGGTAGTCGGATTGCGCGTGCGCGGCGGGATAAGCGGCAAGCATGGCGACGGCCAGCAGGGCCGGTCGAAGAACGGGCATGGGTCTCGCTCCTGATACTGATGTTTTGCCGCAGTGTATTTAGTTATTTTGGTTATGAAAAATGAAAAATAAGAAGCGATGATTTCCTTTTAGTTATGATTCGCACTGGTCAGGGGAGGGTTCATGCAGGAACACGGCATATCCATGGGACTGGGCCGCATCAAGCTGCGGCATCTCCAATGCCTGGTCGCCATCGCCGCGTACCGGCAAATGGGGAAGGCTGCCGATGCGCTGGGCATCTCGCAGCCGGCCATCTCCAAGACCCTGGCGGAGCTCGAGGACGTGGTGCAGGCGCAGCTCGTGGTCCGCGGCAAGCGCGGCGCGTCGCTGACGGACAAGGGCCGCGTGCTGTTGGGCTACGCCGGCAGCAGCCTGCGTACGCTGCGCGAGGGCCTGGATCATGTGTCGTCGGCCGTGCGGGACGACGCGGCGGTGATCGCGATCGGCACGCTGCCCACCGTCGCCCCCACCATCGGGCCGCAGGCTGCCAGCCTGTTCAAGCGCCAATGGCCGTCGGTGCGGCTGAGCGTGCATACGGGTGTGAATGCGGGCCTGCTGGCGCTGCTCAAGCAGGGCGAACTGGACCTGGTGCTGGGGCGTGTGGCGGAGCCCTCGGAAATGCTGGGCCTGTCATACGAGCACTTGTACGAGGAACCGGTGGTGGTGGTCGCGCGGCCGGGGCATCCGTTGGCGCGGGCCCGCCGCGTGGAGCCCGAGGAGATCGCCGCCTGCGGCATGGTGGTGCCGCTGCCGGGCACGGCCATCCGCCACACCATCGACTCGTACATGGTCCGTCATGGCGTGGGCGTGGGACGCGAGGCGATCGAGACCCTGTCCGATGCCTTCGCCCGATCCTACGTGGCCCACACCGACGCGGTCTGGATGATCGCGCTGGGAGTGGTCGAGCACGACCTGCGCGCCGGCAGCCTGGTCCGGCTGGCCTGCGACACGCAGCACACCTCGGCCTCGGTCGGGCTGACGCTGCGCAGCGACGCGGTGCCTTCGCACGCGGTGCGGGCGCTGATCGAATGCATACGCGCCGCGGCCGCGCAGCGGCGCGAGCAGGCCGAGGGAAATGCCTGAAACGGCCGCGCGGGGCGCGGCCACGGGAAGGGCGCTAGTGCTAGTGCGCCGCGGCGACCTGCCGCGCCAGCACGCGCTGGGGTGAAAGGTCGGGCCGGGCCATGGCCGAGACCGGCAGCAGGTAGGTCTGCTCCAGCATGAACTGGCCGGTCATGGCGGCGTGCGGGGTCTGGTCCGAGAAGCAGATCCAGGTGCTGCCGGGCGGGAATTCGATGCTTTCCTGTATGCCGTCGCGCTGGTAGCCGGCGTCGGCCTTCATGCGGTCGTGCAACTGCAGCATGAAATGGTCATAGGCGCTGCGGCGGCTCTTGGTGATGTGCAGCTTGTGCAGCAGCCAGGCCACGCCGGGCCGATAGGCCGGCATCTGCGGCAGGTAGCGCGCCGACAGCGTGTCGAAGGCTTCGCCCACCCGCCACAGGCGGGTATCGCCGTGCGGGTTGATGTTGTTGAAGACGCGCAGGATGCGCTGCTCGCCCACCGGCCGCGAAGGGAAGGCATCCACGTGCAGGCGGGTGTCGTCCTTGCGCCAGGACATCTTCCAGGTGCCGATGCGGTGCAGGCGCAGGCTGGTGGTGGGCGCGTGCAGGTGCGAGGCGTACTCGGGCAGCAGGCGGTCCAGGAAGCGGCGCGTGGTTTCGTAGTAGCGGCGCACCAGCGCGCCGATGGCGGCCTGGCGCTCGTCTTCCACGGCCACGCCGGTCAGCTTGCCGGTGGTGGCGTTCAGGCTGATGTTCTTGCGCTTCGGATCGACCAGCGCGGGGTCGAGCAGGCCGGTTTCGGCCTGGCTCAATTCGAACCGCAATTCGGGGAAGTACAGGACCTTGCCTTCTTCCAGTTCGGCCACGGGCGTGGACGCGCCGGCCTGGCCGGGCGCGTCGTCCCAGGAGCGGTGGTCGATGCGGACGATGCGGGAGGGCGCGCTCATGGCGTCAGCTGGCCAGCGCCTTCTCGATCGTGGCGTGGAACTCGGCCACGTTGGGCTCGCCCAGGTAGCGCTTGATGATGCGGCCCTGCTTGTCGATCAGGAACGAGGTGGGCGTGAGCTTGACGTCCTGGAAGCTGCGCGCGATCTCGCCCATCGGGTCGAGCGCGACCTTGAAGGGCAGCTCGCGCGACTGCGCGAAATTGAGCACGTAGTTGGCCGGGTCGTAGCTCATGGCCACCGCGACCATCTCGTAGCCCTGGGGCGCGTACTTCTTGTAGGTCTCGACCATCATCGGCATTTCCTTCACGCAGGTCACGCAACTGGTGGCCCAGAAGTTGACCAGCACCACCTTGCCGCGCAGGCTTTCGGTGGTGAACTTGTCGCCGTGGATGGAGGTGAAGGTGGTGTCGGGGGCCTTGGCGGCGGGGGCCAGCGCGAACCAGGCGCCGGCGGCGGCCAGCAGCGCGACCACGAGGATGGCGGCCAGCTTGGCGGCGCCGCGCTGGGCGCGGGCGGATCCGTTGACGGGGGCTGAAATCGACATAGGGGGCGATCCGTTGCGTGGCGGGCAGGGCGGCGCAAGTCCGCGCCCGCGATGCGACCCATTATAGGCCGGGATGCGCGACCCGCCCGCCTTGCGCCGGGCGGGGACGCCGGTCAGCGGTTGCCGGACGAACCGGTGGCGGCTTGCGACTGGTCCTGCTCGGCCTTCACCTTGGACAGGTCCTGCAATTCTTCTTCGGTGATGTAGTCGAACACCTTGACCACCTTCTTGACGCCGCTCACGCCGGCGGCGATCTCGGCGCCGCGCTTGCCTTCGCGTTCGGTGACGCGGCCCATCAGGTAGGCCACGCCGTTCTCGACCGTGATACGGAAGGAGTTGGCGAAGAGATCCTTGGCATCCACCAGCGAAGCCTTGATCTTGCCTTCGATGAATACGTCGTTCGAGCGGGTGGCCAGCGAGGTCGGGATGCCGATCTGGAGTTCGTTCACGATGGCGCGGACGTTCTCGACGCCGCGCGCCTGTTCCTCGGCATCGCGCTTGGCGGCCTCGTCCGGGACTTCGCCGGTCAGCAGCAGCTTGCGGTTGTAGGCATTGGCGTTGATGTGGCCCTTGTCGCCATAGCGGCCCGACAGGCGGCTGGAGGCCTTGAGCTCGATGTTCTTGTCTTCGACCTGGATGCCCACGGTACGGCGGTCGGTGGCGGCCATCGTGCCGACGTAGGCGCCGCCCAGGACGATGGGCGCGCAGGCGGACACCGCCCATGCCGAGCTTGCGACCACGAGGGCCAGGACCAGGGGGCGTACCGCAGCGGCCGGTTTGCGAAACATCAGAGATCTCCCAGCAGTTGAGCGTCGATGCCGTCGCACATGGCGTGCAGCAGCAGGATGTGGACTTCCTGGATGCGCAGGGTGCGATCGTGCGGCACGCACAGGTGCACGTCGTCTTCCGTCAGCATCTGGCCGATGCGGCCGCCGCCCTTTCCCGTCAGCGCGATGACGCGCAGCTCGCGGGAATGGGCGGCCTCGATGGCCTCGATCACGTTGGCCGAGTTGCCGCTGGTGGAGATGGCCACCAGCACGTCGCCCGGCTGGCCCAGCGCATTGACCTGCTGGGAGAACACCCGGTCGTAGCCGAAGTCGTTGCCGACCGCGGTCAGGATGGAGGTGTCGGTATTGAGCGCGATGGCGCCCAGCGGTAGCCGTTCGCGTTCGAAGCGGCCGACCAGTTCGGCGGCGAAGTGCTGCGCATCGGCGGCGGAGCCCCCATTGCCGCAGGCCAGGATCTTGCCGTTGTTGGAAAGACTGAACACCAGCGCGTCCACGGCGGCCGCGGTGGGCGCCGCGAGGGTGTCCTGGCAGTGTTCGAACAGCGCGACGGCGTCGCGGAAATGGGCGGATATGCGGGCGATAAGGTCCATGCCGGGATTATCTCATGCAGGGGAAACGGCCGGCTCGCCGGCCTGGCCGGCAAGTGTGTCCGCTGTAACCGGCCGTGACGCTTCGGTTGCGGGGCGGCGGTCAAGACTTGGAGCGGCTTCGGCAATGATAGTTTCCCTGACTCGCCGATGGGAGTCCGCCCCGCTATCGGAAACCAGGCAGTGTCTCGAGCGAAAAGGCGTGGCGTATCCAGCGGGGTGGCGCGTCGGCCTCGAAGGCCAGGACGTCGAAGCGGCAGGGCGGCAGCGGTCCCTTCCAGCGGGTGCGCAGGAAATGGGCGGCGGCCCGCGCCAGGCGCACCCGCTTGGCCGGGCCCACGCTGGCGGCCGCGCCGCCGTAGCGTCCCAGGGCGCGCGCGCGGACCTCGACGAAGACCAGGACGGGGCCTTCGCGCATGACCAGGTCGATTTCGCCGGCGCGGCACGCCACGTTGCGGGCCACCAGGACCAGCCCCGCGGCGCGCAGGTGGGCCAGTGCCGCGTGCTCGGCCCGGTCGCGGCCTGCTGCGTGGGCCTTCAGCG
>NZ_NINX01000008.1 GCF_002188635.1 Pigmentiphaga sp. NML030171
TCTTCGGATAAGACCGGCGCTTACGCAACGGCACTAATTCTGTCTTTGCCATGGTGTCCACCAAAAAATGGTGGACACTAATCGAGGACAACGCCGTGGCTCAAGACGGGATCACCGGGCGCTTACGACGTAGCGGCTTTCCAGCAGACCCAGGACGCGGACATAGCGGGAGGGATGCGGTGGCGTGCCGGCGGCGGTTGCATCCATGGGCGTGTCTCCATGGGGCGTGATGCCCTCGTTGATTTCATGATCTGGCGCAGCGGGGGCTGCGGTGGTGTCATGAGAAGTGCAACGGGCGTGCCAGCGGGGATAAGTGTTTGATTTGGTAGGGGGATTTTTTTACGCGAGGCCAGGGGTGCGGGGTTTCCTGGATGCGGAAAAGGGGAAATGGTGCGGTGCAGCTTTATGAAATGGTGAAAGCGATAAGACTGATCTGATTCACCTGCCTAGAAACCTGTCAAATTGGCTGCGATAGGGATAGCTCATGCATTTTCTTGTTCCTAGCAATCGTGACTCACACTCCACACAAGGCCTTAAATGATCGTGTCCAGCAAGTATTGCTTGTCCACCGTCAGCTTTCGGCCCATTGCTGTCGCTTGAGTCTCGACAACCAAAACCTGCTTTGCGGCGCATTGCCGGCTCTCCGCTGTTGCGCCCGCACCTACATTGAGCGACCGCGAGAGTTTCAACCGATGATTGACACGCTGTCCGAGCGCCGTAGCGCTGAACACAAGGTGGCTTGGGCTCAGGCCGATGCTGCATCGGCTTCCGGCGCTGCGTCCACCTCCGGTTCCGCGTCCGAATCTTCAATCTCGAACACCCCTTCGAGGTAGGCTGCGTAACGTTGCTGCAAGTATTTGAGCGACGCGTCACGATCGACTTGAACGTCTAGATGGTCCTGAAAGAACTTCAACCGCGCACGGTTTTCGTCGAGCACCTGTGCCCAAGTCTTTGCATAGATGCTGACGTTTGGTTTTTCCAGAATCAGACCGGTTTCGTCCTTCACCAAATGCTCAGTATAGGGTTTTAGCTCGTCGCTGATCACCCAAAATGCCCACGTCACCCCGACTTTGGAGAAACGCGGGTCCTCCATCACGGAAAACGCGTAACCCTGAATCTGCGTCACCTCGTCCGAACCGATGGGCACCTTCGGCGCTTTCAGCTCGACGACTAGGTGCGACAAGCGGTTCGCCCGGTGCTGCTTCGTCGCCCTCGAAAGCATAAGATCCACGATGCCCCGCGTCTGTGAAATGTGCTTCACTGGCTCATCGATCATGATCTTCGGATCCAGCATCTTCTTGTGCTCAATCAGAACCTGTGTCAGCGACTGGTCATCCACCGACAAGCCGAACTCTTCTCCAAAGAGCCAGCAGTTCTGAGCGATGATGCGATGTAGCTGCGATCGTTCTTTCAGGCGCTTCTTGGGCTCCGGGTCGAAGAGCACGGCCTCCAAACCGTTGAGGAACTTCAGGCGGTCCGAGACCACCTTCGCAGCTCCGATGATCGAAGAGAGCGTCGTGTCGCGCAGAAGTTGCGCCAGTTCTTGCTGTTGCCGTTTCGGCAGTCGAAGCACCTCGTCCAGGATGACCTGCAAGTCCTCCGGGCTACGTTCGATCGCCTGACGCAGCATTCGAAGTTGAAATGCCTTATTCTTGCTTTGCGTCGTACTGAAATCTGGCAGGTGCCGCGCCACGTTAACAGCCACGATATCAAACACCTGACGTTCGACCTTTTCGACTGCTGTCACCGGGTCGCCCGCGAACGGGTAGACCTCTTCGCTCTTCCACTCCTCCACCACCGTTCTGGCCTGCTCCGCCGCTCGGGTGCGGAAGTGATCCTTGATCGTTTGTTGCGCCTGATTAATGGCGTCAACGATTGCGGTCTGCATTTCCGCGAGATCGACCGTCCCCTCCTTCTGTGCGAGGTCGAAATACGGCGAGTATAGGTAGCCAGAAAAAGTGAAATTACCAATGTGGAAACGACGGTCTACCTGCAAGAGCGGGAAACGTTGCTGGTTGCAAAGGTACAGCGTGCGGTTGCCTGCGGCTTTCCACTCGACAACGTGCAAACGCACCCAGTGCTCCTTACCGCCGATTTCAATATCGTCCAGGTTGAAGTTCTTGCGACCAGCAATGGCCGATGCGGGGTTGATGGATCGACCGTCCAGTAAGATCTCTGTGTTCTCCTCATAGTCTGCCAGATATAGCGCGAAGATCTCGGTCAACTCCTGGCGACCTTCGTCCGACGTAAACGTTCGGAACTCCTTGGTGGGTTCACGGATGGTAAGCGTCACCCCCGATTGCACATCACCATTAACCTGCACCTCATCGCTCACGTTGACATGACGGATGTCGAACGCAGTCATGCGGATAGTGTAGGACCAGAACTTGCCTCCCCGACGGTAGACCACCGCCCATTCGGCGACGTTGCCAAGAGCGAATGCCTTGAAACGCCCACGACCTTCCTGCCCATGAAGGAACCGGCCGGACACGGTTTGTGATTTGGACTTTTTCCATGAGCCGCCGAGGAAGCGGAAAAAGCCGGGCGCATCTGCACGGGCGATGCCTGCTCCATTGTCCTTGACGACGACGGCATCCAGCGCCCCTAGGTCGTTGTACTCGA
This sequence comes from Pigmentiphaga sp. NML030171, assembly GCF_002188635.1. GTDB lineage: Bacteria > Pseudomonadota > Gammaproteobacteria > Burkholderiales > Burkholderiaceae_B > Pigmentiphaga > Pigmentiphaga daeguensis. The sequence continues at coordinate 2,623 of NZ_NINX01000008.1, forward strand.
ACGAGACGTCCACAATTGTCGCGTCGGCGTCAAACGAATTCCATATCAGTTCAGCCAGCGCCGGAATGGGGCGAGCACGCGTGATCTTCTCGAGAAAGTCAGATTGCACCTCAACTGGATACTGTTCTGCCGCCATGCCTTCTCCTATTGCCCGGGGCTGTCTACCGCGTCGCTTTGTATCGCAGCATTCTACTGTCTGCGGCGCCGCAAACCCTATGTCCCTGACTTTGAATGACACTAGGTAAGTGGAGGCGACCTTGAGGCGGCGGTTCTCAGCCAGAAAGCCACCAGGGCATCGGCAGTCAGCGACTTATCCCAGCCTGAACTGGCCGCTCCAGAAAAAGCTGTCATTGCCCGTTCCTGACCGAAAAGAGACTCTTCGCGACCGCTACTTTTTAGCCCACGGTAGACTCATGGTGCTAACTAGATTCTTCAGCGCCGGACCAAGAGAGCCACGGTACTGGAGAACGCCGTTGCGTTGCTAATAACTTGAGTATGCCCGCCCCAACGTGACTACATCCGACTCTTCACGCTACCCACCCGCCATCGGCCTAGGCACAGCCGCCCGGGACCTCTACCGCGCCCTCTGGCGCCACGCAGCCGGCGTCCGCCCCCACCTGCTCGGCGCCGCCGGCCTGCTCTCAGCAGCCCAGCTACTCCGCCTGACCATGCCCTGGCTGGCCGCCCAAGCCATCAACGCCCTGCAGCAAGGCGACATGGCAACGGCAGGCCGCTGGATCGCCTATCTCGTCGGCGTCTATCTCCTGTCCTGGCTCCTCCACGGCCCCGGCCGCATCCTGGAACGCAACGTCGGTGTCCGAGTCCGCGAACGCCTGGCCGATCAACTCTACGCCCGCATCGCCGCCGCCCCGCTCGCCTGGCGCGACGGCCGGCACTCCGGCGAACTCCAGCACCGCATCGTCCAATCCAGCCGCGCCCTGTCCGACTTCGCGCAAAACCAATTCGGCTACCTGCAAAGCGCCTTCAACTTCGTCGGCCCGCTTGTCGCCCTGGCCTTGCTCTCGCGCACCAGCGGCACCATCGCCATCACCGGCTACGTCATCATCGCGCTGATCATCATGCGCTTCGACCGCGCGCTAATGCAGCTTGCCCGCGCCGAGAACGACGCGGAGCGGCGCTATGCCGCCGCGCTGCTGGACTTCGTCGGCAACGCCGGCACGGTGATCGGCCTGCGGCTGCAATCGGCCTCGCGCAAGGTGCTCGGCCGCCGCATGGAAGCGGTGATGGCGCCGCTGCGCCGCGCGGTCATGGTCACGGAAGGCAAGTGGTTCACCGTGGACATCCTCGGCATGGGGCTCACGTGGATACTGGTGGTGGTCTACGTGCTGCAATCGCGGCAGCCCGGGCAGGCGGTGATGCTGGGCACGGTCTTCATGATCTACCAGTACGCCCAGCAGGCCGCGACGGTGGTGGGCGCGATGGCTTCAAACTTTCAGAGTTTCGCGCGCATGCATACGGACTACGGCAGCGCCGAGCCGATCTGGGAAGCGCCCAGCGATCCCGACTCCGCTGTTCCGGCCGTGGTGCCCGATGCGCCGTGGCGGACGCTGGAACTGCGCAATGCCACGTGGCGATATGCCGACGACGCACGCGGCGGATTGCATGGGATCGATCTGGAACTGAAGCGCGGAGCGCGGGTGGCGCTGATCGGCCCAAGCGGGGGTGGCAAGAGTACGCTGCTGCGCATGCTAGCGGGCCTCTATCCACCACAGCAGGGCGAATTGCTGCGTGATGGCGTGGCGGTGGACTGGTCCGAACTACGCACGCTGGCCACGCTGATCCCGCAAGAGGCCGAGGTGTTCGAAGCCACTGTGGAAGAGAACCTGACCTTCGGCGAACCTGCCGACTCGGAGGCGCTGGAGTCCGCCGTGCATGCAGGGGTGTTCGACGAGGTACTGCAACGCCTGCCCGAGGGCTTGGCCAGTCCGCTGAACGAGCGGGGCGGCAATCTCTCCGGTGGTCAGCGGCAGCGGCTGGCCCTGTCCCGTGGTGCACTGGCGGCACAGGGGAGTTCGTTGCTGTTGCTCGATGAGCCAACCAGCGCACTCGACCCGCAGGCCGAAGGCCGGGTGTTCGACCGCATGGTCGCAGCGTTCCCATCGGCCTGCATCGTGGCCTCGGTACACCGGCCCAGCCTGCTCGAACGGTTCGACACCATCGTGGTGATGGAGGCCGGCAAGGTGGTCGATGCCGGCCCGCGCGATCAGGTGCTGGCAAGAAGGGCTCACTGATCCGGCGTATTGCCTGCCAAGCTCGTTGCCATGCCGCCTAACGTGCTCGATCTCCTTTAATACCTCCGCGCGTCTCTGCAGGCAGTGGGTGGAAGTTATTCACCGCATCGACCGTTGCCGCGCAGCCAACGCAGCCCTGCGAAACAGGAGCAACAGGATGGCAAGTCGTTTCATGGATCGGCTCCATGGATGACTGCACTGGCTTCGATCGCGGCGTTTCCGCCCGACAATAGCGAACCTTCTAGGGGCTCAGCCTGCAACAGGCAGCGCTTTGCGCATCAGCGCGTTCTCTAGCATCACCCCTCGGCGGACCGGAAAACGTCGTTCGACGACGTGAAAACCGTGCAGAGCGAAAAAGGGCTCGGCGGTCTTGCTCACATTGGATGTCAACGCCACCAGGCCCAGGGATTTTGCCTCGTCATGAATGCGGGCCATCAGCCGCGTCCCTATTCCTTGACGCGGGTGCAAGCCGGACACATAGAATTGGTCGATGTGGCCGTCTGATCGAACGTCCGCATAGCCCACGACTTCGCCATCGATCTCGGCAATAAAGGGCTGGTTTTTCCGCACCCGATCTGCCCAGGCAGCCATGTCGAAGTCCGAAGGCGCCCATGCCTCGATTTGCTCGGACGAGTAATCCTTGGAGGCGACCTCGTGGATGGAGGTGAAGAATACGCGGAACAACGCGGCTTCATCACCGGAATTGAACCTGCGAATTTCCACTGGATCCTCGACATTGCGGCTGGGACGGCGAGTCTGCCATATCAGGCGCTTGTGCGGCTCAATCGGGCACGTGGACACGCGCCTTGATGTGCTTCAGATTCGCCACGATCGTGAAGGTCATGATGACCAGCAGCGACCAGGAACTCCATTTACCCAGGTGCACCGTGGACCACGCGCCAAGCTGGTTGGGATAGGCCCAGACGCCGAAGAACGTGCTGATGTTCTCAGCCAGCCAGATGAAGAAGCCGATTAGTACGAAAGCCAGCAGCAGCGGCATCCGTCGGTCCCGGTCCAGCGGACGGAAGATCACGGTCGTCCGGGCATAAAGGCCCAGCGCGCATGCCGCGATGTACCAGCGGTAGTCGCCGATGAAATGATGCGTGAAGAAGTTGGCGTAGATCAGCAATGCAACGAGCCAGGCCATCCAGTACGGAGGGTGATGCACCACGCGCAATTCGAACAACCGCCAGGCCTGGATGACGTAGCTTCCCACCGCGGCATACATGAACCCGGCAAAGAGCGGTACGCCCAGGACCTTGGTATAGGCGAAATCCGGATAGGACCAGGACTGGATTCCGCTGGACGTCTTGAACGCCTCCAGCGCAAAGCCCACCAGGTGAAAAACGGTGATCGCCTTAAGTTCGTCCAAGGTTTCGAGCTTGGCCCAGACCATCCAGGCCTGGATCGCCAGCGCGATGGCCAGCAGGGCGTCGTAGCGGGGAATGCCCCACAGGCCGGAACGCGGCACCAGGAACACCGCGCCGAAGAAAAGTCCGACGAACAGACAGGCGCGGGCTTCCTTCAGGCCGAAGTACAGGAATTCCAGCAGGAAACGGGAAATGCCCGACAGGCCGGGCCGGTCGTGGCCGAGCAGCAGATGAGCGTCGAGCGCGCTCAGGCGCAGTGACGAAGGGCGGGCTGGAAAGTTCACGTCTCGGCTGAATCGTACGAATCCCAGCCGGAATTGTGCCTCAACTACAGGACCGGACCGGTAGCCATCATGCCAATGCCCGCCAGGCCAACTCGCGGGCGGACAACCGCCCCGGGTCATATAACCGGCATTCCGCCGGCACATCCGCCGTGCGCAATGCAAGCGGGATCTCCGTGCACGCCATTAAGAAGCCCGTCACACCGGTGCGCCTGCGCATCCGCAGCAACGCGCTGGCGAAGCAGGCCCGCCCCAGCTCGTTGTCGCCCGCCTTCACCCCGTCGTAGATACCCCGCATGACCAGATCGAGCTCTTCCTCGTTCGGCCAAGGAGTTGATCGAAACCTGCTGCAAGACAATTCTCACCAAGCGTGGCGTTGCTTTCACAAAGTCCGAAGATCTTGGAGAACTGACCAAGAAGCTGACCAAGGAACTGCAGTTAGTGCCCGAGGGCATCTCCGATGAGGCAAAAGGCGCGGAGAACATTAAGCTGATACTCCGTAACCTGACCCAGCTAACAAACAACCTAGCACAACTGCGCGGGCTGTATGGAACTGGCCATGGTCGGGATGGAAATCATCGTGGCCTTCAGCCGCGACACGCACGGCTTGCGGTTGCATCCGCAGTCGCCTTCATTGACTTCGTCTCAGAGACGTACCGACAGCGTGAAAGCACAAAGACTAAGTAGCTAACACTCCTGCTGTCGAAGCGGCAGTACGCCCGGATTGTGTATCGCTGGTCCGCATCGATTGGCCCCGACGGTACCTCATATGGCAGCCACACTATGCGCCGTACAAAAATCTCGCTGATCTACCGCCGGACGAAGAGTCTTCGGGGCGGTCAGCTGTTGCTCGGGCATACGAATCTGGAAAGAACTCCGCTATCTCAGCATCGAGGCCGACGATGCTCATAAGGTAGGGTAATCCCCCTGCTATCGGACGTACTGCTATTTCATTGAATATATGCATCTTTTGATGGCAGATTGCGAACCAATACAAAATTGCACGATTTAGGATATGGCCAGAAGACCGCTCATACAAAAAGGGATTGCCGAACTCGAACAGATGTTTGACAAACAAAAGGGCGACACCGAGTTCCTCAATACTTTGATCGCCGAGCTTTCCCAGAGAAGCGTTCCGCGTGCGCGCGACCTAAAGCGGCGAGCGGCCGAGGCAGTCAAAAATCTACAGCAAAGAGATACACCAACAACGTCGCCACCGGTCAGCGATCCCAAACCGGCAGCATCGACAAGTGCCGCGCCTGTAAGCTCCCGCCCTTTCGAACGCGTGGATCGCCCAAGCGGCCCATCCACCAATTGGCCGGACGACATTCTGACGGCCTGGACGGCCATGGAAGTGCTTTCCCCCCCTTCTTACCGACGGCCGGAAGATTTGGCAGGTGGAGACAAGTATCGTATCGCGCAATTCAACCGTGGTGCGCTGCCTTGGGAAAACGGTGGCGAGCGAAGCCGCCCCAACCAGCGGCTCTATTATCAGCTTATTCTCGGCAGCATCGATATGGAGGCTGCCGTCAACGCGCTGCTGAAGGTCTATACCGACACGCGAGATGAGCGTCCCCAAGCCCGTGGCGAGGCCGTTCTCGCTACGATCATGCTCGATAAAAACGGCCTGCCGGTCGAGAACGAAGCCGTTTCCATCTCAAGCTTCGGCTGGGGCGTGCCTGTTGCCCTGTCGGGCCGATTGCGTGACCTTGGGCAGTGGTCTCAGGTCGAAAAGGCACTGATCGAAGAACTTACCAAACAGATCACGGCCGAGGACAAGGACGGTAATCCGCTGCCGCTCGATCAGCGCCGCATCCAGCTTGCCTACGAATGGCTGCTTCAAAAACTGGATATCCCAGCCGAATTCGCAAAGCCGCCGGCCTTTGCCGTTCGATCGTATCAATACTTCAAGCTGCAAGACCCGCCTGAGGCGATCCTGCTCAATTCATTCTTCCTGGATGATCTGGCTACCGCACGAGGGCACGTGGCGGCAGGCAGCGCAACTGCCAATCTGAAGCGCTATCTACAGGTTCTCAAGCCGCGCCAACGCCGCAACCTGATGAAGGACAACGCCGCTCTCGCGGATGCGCTGGAACCGCGAAAATTCCCGGCCGGCTCGTGGCCTGCGAACGGCAGACATCCGCTGGCGCTTCTTCAGCAATGCGCCGTCAACCTCGCCATTCACGATCTGAAGGATGACGGCATTCTGGCGGTCAACGGACCGCCAGGTACGGGCAAGACGACGCTGCTGCGCGATGTCATCGCAGCTCTGGTGACCGAGCGAGCCCAGGTCTTGAGCGGTTTTGACGACCCCGAAGATGCATTCATCCATTCCGGCGAGAAGATGCGAATGGGTAATGCGTTCGTTCATCTTTATAGTCTGGACAAGCGGGTCAAAGGCTACGAGATGATCGTAGCCTCCTCCAACAACAAGGCAGTCGAGAACGTCAGTGCGGAACTGCCCGGCATCGAGGCTATCGCGTCCGATGCTCCGGGTTTGCGCTACTTCAAAACCGTATCCGATGCGCTGTTGCAGCGGGACACATGGGGCACGGTTGCGGCCGTCCTCGGCAACAGCAAAAACAGAAGCGATTTCCGGCAGACGTTCTGGTGGGACGATGATGCCGGCTTTCGTCGATACCTGATGCAGGCGGCCGGCCAGCCGCAGCTTTTGGTCGAAGAGACAAGCGAGGGCACCCGCCAAAGGCCGCCGCAGATCGTCGTGAAGGAAGATGCGCCGGAGGATCAAGATGAGGCTCTACGGCGCTGGAAGAGGTCACGGCAGAATCTTCAGAAAGCGGTGAGGTCCGCGAAGGCGGCGCTGGCGGATTTGCAAAAAGCCCACGACCTTCTCCGCGCGATAAGGGCCAAAGAGGCTTCGGTTTCCGGTCTTGAGGCCGAAATCGCATCGCGAGCACGTATCTTGGCCGAACTCGAAACCGCAGCGGACAACGCGGTTGGCCTGCGGGATCGGCAGCAGAAGACCGTCGATGCCTTGCTGGGCGAGCGGGACGCATTGATACGTCTTCGCCCCGGCTTCTTTAGCAGGCTACTCGGCACGACGGCATATCGTTCGTGGCAATCCTCCCACAAGCAGATTTCGTCGCGTTTGGGTCTCGAGCAAGGCTCACTTCGGCAGCTTGCGGCGCGGGCGCAGGAGACACTGTCGGGCCTTGCTTCGGAAAGAAGCAATTTGCAACACCTACGGGCTTCACTCGCTGCCGGGATGGAAGCGCTGAATCGTGATCGGACACAATACGATGCAATTGCCCGTCAGTATCCGGGTGCATTCCTTTCCGATGAGTTTTTTGCGCAGCGCCACCGCGAAAAGCAGATCAGCGCGCCATGGCTTGACGAGCAAACGGCGCGGCTACGTAACGATGTATTTGAAGCGGCGATGGCACTGCACAAGGCGTTCATCGACGCAGCGGCCAAACCAATCCGGCACAATCTCAATGTACTGCTCGACAGTTTCGGCACCCGCTCTCTCGGCAGCCCTGAAAAGGATGCCTTGATACCGGACCTTTGGTCCACGCTGTTCTTGCTGGTGCCGGTCGTCTCGACGACATTCGCCTCCGTCTCGCGCATGTTCGGCAGGATTCCGCTCGACGCGTTCGGCTGGCTTCTCGTAGATGAAGCCGGGCAGGCCTTGCCGCAAGCGGCGGTCGGCGCCCTGATGCGGACGCGCAGGGCGGTTGTTGTCGGCGATCCCATTCAGATTGAGCCGGTAGTGGTTCTTCCCGACAAACTCACGGAAGCCATGTGCAACCAATTCAGCGTCGATCCCTTGACGTTCAATGCGCCGGGCGCGTCTGTCCAGACGCTTTCTGACAGCGCGACAGAATATTACGGCACTTTCGAAACAACGTTCGGGACGCGGGAGGTCGGGGTGCCCTTGCTCGTGCATCGACGCTGCGCGGAGCCGATGTTCAGCATTTCCAATTCGATCGCCTATGAAAACCTCATGGTGCAGGCAAAAGTCTCCAGGAATTCGGCGATACGTGATGTTCTTGGCCCTTCACGGTGGATCGATATCGAAGGGCGTGGGCAGGAAAAGTGGTGCCCGCAAGAAGGTGACGCGCTACTCGGGCTCGTGCAGCAGCTCCGAGAACGAGGATGCACGCCGGACTTTTATATCGTGACGCCGTTCGTTGTCGTGCAGGACCGTACCCGCGAACGTCTGCGATCGAGCGGCGTACTCGAGGGCTGGGTTGAAAACCCGTATCAGTGGATGCGGGATCGCGTGGGAACGGTGCATACCGTGCAGGGCCGGGAAGCCGAAGCCGTATTCTTCATTCTTGGCGCGCCCGATGCACAGCAAAGGGGTGCGCGCGGCTGGGCTGGCGGTCGGCCCAATCTTCTGAACGTAGCAACAACCCGCGCGAAGGAAGCCCTCTACGTCATCGGCAATCGCTCGCTATGGAAAGCGGCGGGAGTCTTCCAGGCGCTGGACGCTTATCTCAAGGGAGCTTAAGGACAGCCAGAGGTGGCCGATGGGTGTTCAGAGGGAGAGCAGGAATCGCCCTTTGCTCGATGGGGTTCGGGCGAGAACCGACATCTCCTCCGGCCGCCTCCATGCGCGGGAGCATGGCGCGGGTCCATGGGGCGGCGGACGCCCCTGGTCGTGATCCATCTTCGAGAAGATGGCGCTCATCCAAACCGTGCAGCGTTGGTCATGGGGGTGTCGGGGAGCAGGAACACTCATTGACTGGCGGTGCAGCGGCCAGACGCCCGCGAGTGATCGACCGGCGATACGGTCGGATGGCGCGGGAGGGCTCAATGCCCGATCCGCACCACGGGCCGGGGGATGCAACGGGGGTGCGCAGCGACCCCGACTGTGCTTAAGAGGTTGAATCAGGTGGATAGCGCAGCCTGATTTCGGGCGTCTGCGAATGTCTGCTTCTGGCCGAAAGTGGTCCTTAGTCCGGCTCTTCTAGCTCACCGCGCAGTGATTGCATTTAACTTCTATCCTATATATCAGGGGGGCTTGGCTGGCTCCCCTAAACCAAAATCCCCTCCCTCCTCAACCGATAAGCCAACTGCGCCCTAGTAATCCCCAACAATCGAGCCGCCTTACTCAAATTCCCCCCCGCCCGCTGCATCGCCACCCGCATCATCCCCTGCTCCAACGTCCCCAGCGGCACATTCCTTTCGATCAAATCCCCACAAACCAGATCGATCTCCCCACCTTCCCCTTCCACCACCTCCCCACCATCCGCCACGCGCCCCGCGCAATCCCCACCCGGCAACCTCTGCCCGAACAAATGTGTCGCCTCGATCGGCTCCCCATCCGGGCTCAGCAACACCGCCCGCTCGATCACGTTCTCCAGCTCGCGCACGTTCCCCGGCCAATGGTGATTCAGCAGCTCCTGCATCGCCCGATCCGTCAGCCCGCCCGGCTTCTTGCCATATAGCGCGCCGTATTTCTGCAGAAACCGGCTGGCCAGCACCGGAATATCCGCCCGCCGCTCACGCAGTGGCGGAATAGTGATGGGAAAGGTATTCAGCCGGTAGTACAAATCCGGCCGGAAGCGCCCCTCCTGCATGGCTTTCTGCAAATCCACGTTCGTGGCCGCGACGATGCGGACGTCGACGCGCTGCGTTTTCTCGCTGCCCAGGCGCTCGATCTCGCCGCTTTGCAGCGCGCGCAGCAGCTTGACCTGGATAGCCAGGGGCAGGTCGCCGATTTCGTCCAGGAACAGGGTGCCGCCATTCGCGCGCTCGAAGCGGCCGGACCGGGCCAGATGCGCGCCGGTGTAGGCGCCCTTTTCCACGCCGAACAGTTCGGCCTCGATCAGGTCGGCGGGAATCGCGCCGCAGTTGACGGCGATGAAGGGCCCCTTGGCCCGTTCGCCGTTGTCATGCAGCCAGCGGGCGAAGACTTCCTTGCCGACGCCGGTCTCGCCTTGCAGCAGGACGGTGATGGGGCTGCCGGCCGCGCTGCGCAGCAGTTCGAATGCCGCCTGGAAGGCGGCGGACGCACCGGCCAGGGGTTGGTTGGCCGGCTTGCGGGTAGACGAGGAACGCAGGTGTTCGAGGCCGATGGAGTATTCGATCAACTGGCCGGCGAAGGGATGGGGCGCGAAGTAGTTGAGGTAGGCTTCGTCCTGCCACGCATCGGCGGGCTGGCCGACGATGCGGCAGTGGGTATCTCCCTGGGCGCGGCACTCGATTTCCTTGTAGACGATGGGCGAGCCCATGAAGGCGCTAGAGTAGCCGGACGCATAGCCGATCTGGGTCCAGCACGCCGGGTCTTCGCCGTGGCCGTATTCCTGGACGTCGGCTTCGCATTCCCAGGAGTTGCGCCACAGGAATTCGCCGTAGAAGTGGTTCCTGGCGAGGTCGATGCTGAGTTCTATGGGTTCGACCTGGACGACGCCTTCGACGGCGTGCAGCTTGGGGCCAAGCAGGAAGGCTTCGTTGGTCTGCATGCCGGCGCGGCGGCGCTTGACGGCGTAGGCGCCGTCGCGCATACCGGAGGCGTAGCCCATGCGGACCAGGAGGCCCCGGGTGCGCTCCACGCCCAGGGAGTCGAACAGTTCCTTGCGCAGGGCGCCCAGGGCGCGGGCGTGCAAGAGCAGCATGCGCTCTTCGTCCAGCCAGATATGGCCGGACGCGGTGTTGAATTTGAGGGAGGACAGGGGGCTCTGCAAAATCGTCTCCTGCCGGGCTATGCCGTGGTGTTATGCCGTATTCTCGCACCCCGCGCGGGGGCGCGCATCCGGCATTCACGAGCAGGATACGAGGGTTGACCGCAAAGCCCCTTGATCTATGTCATCCCCGGATCCGCCCCCACAGATACGCCACCGCCGCCACCACCGCCACCGACGTGATGGGGTGCTGGCGGATGACGTCCTTGGCGCACAGCAGCGCTTCCTCCAGCGCGTCGCTGCCCTGCTCCAGGGCGTCCGAGGCGGCGTCCTTGGCGCGGTGGGCGGCGCGGGTCACCGTGTCGGCGGTGGCGTGCGCGGCCTTGTCGACGGCTTCGGCGCCGTCTTCCAGGACATCCTTGGCTTTTTCCACGTTGCGATCCGAGGCCATGTCGTGCTCCTGTCGTTGGTTGGATGGGTTCGCCTCCAGTATTCCCAACTATCCTGGAACAAGCCGCAACGGGGTGCAACAGGCGGTGCGCCCGCCACCGATACCTCGCGGGTATCGTCGCGGCAAAGCCGCCATCTCCTCGGCCGTGCCAGGGCCTCCTAAGATCCGACGCGGATAACGACATCAAACGGAGACAGGCAATGACACGACGCAAGCATGCCATTCTTGGCGCCCTTTCGGCCTTGCTGCCCATCCTTGCCGCCTGTGGCGGCGGCGGTGACGGCGGCATCGATGTGGCCGGCGGAACGGTCCTGCAGAACGCGACCGTGGTGAACACGCGCGACGGCGCGCTGGCAGCCGGCATGAACGTCCACGTGGAGGGCGGGAAGATCCGGCGCATCACCTCGCAGCCGCTGCGCGCCACGGGCGGGGCGCAGGCCATCGACGTCTCGGGCAAGTACGTCGTGCCCGGCTACCTGGACATGCACGCGCATGCCGTGGAAAGCGCCGACCGCGATCCGCCCTATTGGCCGTTGATGATTGCCAGCGGCATCACGGGGTTCCGCGAGGAGTCGGATTCGCCGGCCAATGTGGAGCGCGGCAAGGTCCTGAACCAGGACAGCGCCGCGGGGCGGGTGCTGGCGCCGGAGGTCATTTTCCACGGCGGCGAGGCGCACCTGAATCCCGCCATCAGCGCGCGTGACGCGAGCAACGCGGGCGCGCCGTCCTTCGATCACCTGGGCGCGGGCTGGGGCCTGTTGATGGATTGCTCGAGCGAGGAACAGACGCTGCGCGCGGCGGCCCTGGCCGGGTCGCTGAAGCCGCCCTTCCCGCCTACCTTCGTCACCAATCCACGCGCCTACGACGGCGCCCAGAACGCACCGTATTACCAGCGCATCCTGGACACCTACGATGAAGCCAGGTGCGTCGAGCTGAGCAAGGTATTCGCGAAGAACGGCACCTGGCAGACGCTGACGCTGATCCGGCTGCGCACGCAGGTCTACGGCAACGATCCGCAGTATCGCGATGACCCCAACCTGGTCTATGTCGACAAATCCACGCGGGCGATCTGGCAGCAGGTGGGCGATCAGTTCGACAAGCTGCCCGCTAGCGCGGTCACCACGCTGCGGCAGTTCTACGAATTGCAGAAGCGGGTTTCCAAGCTCATGAAGCAGAACGGCGTCAAGATCATGGCGGGTTCGGACTTCAGCGGCAACATGAGCATCTGGCTGGTGCCGGGCATCAGCCTGCACCAGGAGTTCCGCGAGCTGGCGGCGGCGGGTTTCTCGCCGCTGGAAGTCCTGCAGATGGCGACGCGGGATCCGGCGGAGTTCCTGGGGCGCCAGTCCAGCCTGGGCTCGGTGGAGGAAGGCAAGGACGCCGACCTGGTGGTGCTGGACGCCAATCCGTTAGCGGATGTGGCGAACCTGGACAGGATCCGCGCCGTGGTGCTGAAGGGCCGGTATCTTTCCAGTTCGGCGCTGGACAAGATGAAGGCCGATGCCGCCGCGGCGATCGCGCGGCAGTAGGGTTCTCGCACCCGGTTTGCTGGCAGCTAACTTGTAATCGAGCCGATTGGCACCCTTGCCGATCACTGGCCATGCCGATAGCACATCGTAGAGCGGCGTCAGTTGGTAATGCGCCTGAGGCAACAGATGAATGGAGAAATTCTTGGCATGCCCGTCCGTGGCCGCCAGCAGCCAGAACAGCAATTGGGCCTGCAACAGTGTGCGCAAGTCCGTGTCGCGGCGGTCGGAGTTGGCCAGGCCAAAAAATCGACAACACCGATAATCCTGAAATATCGATAGTGCCGATACTACGTAAAAAAGCCCGGAATGGAAAACCATCCCGGGCTACCAAAGCGCCCTTCGGCGCCACGTGCTAACTACTACTCAAACACCGCGGCGGCCGTCGCAACGGCCTGCCGATTACTTCTTCAGGTCCAGCGCCACGTCGACGATCATGTCTTCCTGGCCGCCCACCATTTTCCGGCGGCCCAGCTCGACCAGGATGTCCACGGTCTTCAGGTCGTACTTGGCGGCGGCGGCTTCGGCGTGGCGCAGGAAGCTGGAGTACACGCCGGCGTAGCCCAGGGCCAGGGTCTCGCGGTCGACGCGGACGGGGCGGTCCTGCAGCGGACGGACGATGTCGTCGGCGGCGTCCATGAGCTTGTACAGGTCGCAGCCGTGGTTCCAGCCCATGCGCTCGGCGGCGGCGATGAACACTTCCAGCGGCGCGTTGCCGGCGCCCGCGCCCATGCCGGCCAGGCTGGCGTCGATGCGGTCGCAGCCTTCTTCCACGGCGACGATGGAGTTGGCCACGCCCAGGCTCAGGTTGTGGTGGGCATGGATGCCGGTTTGCGTTTCGGGCTTGAGCACGTCCTTGAACGCGCGGAAGCGGTCGCGCACGTCGTTCATGTTCAGGGCGCCGCCCGAGTCGACGACGTAGACGCACGAGGCGCCGTAGCTTTCCATCAGCTTGGCCTGCTCGGCCAGCTTCTGGGGCGTGTTCATGTGACTCATCATCAGGAAGCCGACGGCGTCCATGCCCAGGTTGCGGGCGTATTCGATGTGCTGCTTGGAGACGTCGGCCTCGGTGCAGTGGGTGGCCACGCGCACCACGCGGGCGCCGGCGTCATAGGCGTTGCGCAGGTCGTGCACGGTGCCCACGCCGGGGATCAGCAGGGTGGCGACCTTGGCGTGCTTCAGGGTGTCGGCCACGGCCTCGATCCATTCGAGGTCGGTATGCGCGCCGAAGCCGTAGTTGAAGCTGGAGCCCGACAGGCCGTCGCCGTGAGCGACTTCCAGGCTGTCGACCTTGGCTTCGTCCAGCGCCTTGGCGATGTCGCGGACGTTCTTGATGCTGTACTGGTGGCGGATGGCGTGGCTGCCGTCGCGCAGCGTGACGTCGGAGATGTAGAGTTTCTTGTTGCTCATGGTGATGTCCTCAGGCGGCTTCGACCAGGTGGGTCTGCGCGAAGCGCTCGGCGCACGCCAGGGCGGCCGAAGTCATGATGTCCAGGTTGCCGGCGTAGGCGGGCAGGTAATGCGCGGCGCCTTCGACTTCCAGGAACACCGAGGTCTTCAGGCCGGACAGCTTGCCCAGGCCGGGAACGTTCAGCGGCGCGCTGGCGGGGATCTCGTCGAACTGCACGCGCTGCTTCAGGCGGTAGCCGGGCACGTAGCTCTGCACCTTGGCGACCATCTCGGCGATGCTTTCCTCGATGGCCTTGGTGTCGGCCATTTCCGACAGCGTGAACACGGTGTCGCGCATGATGAGCGGCGGCTCGGCCGGGTTCAGGATGATGATGGCCTTGCCGCGGGCGGCGCCGCCGATCACTTCGATGGCCTTGGAGGTGGTCTCGGTGAACTCGTCGATGTTGGCGCGCGTGCCGGGGCCCGCCGACTTGCTGGCGATGGACGCGATGATCTCGCCGTAGTGCACCTTGGCCACGCGCGAGACGGCCTTGACCATCGGAATGGTGGCCTGGCCGCCGCAGGTGACCATGTTGATGTTGGGCGAGTCGAGGTGCTCGTCGATGTTGATCGCGGGGATCACGTAGGGACCGATGGCGGCGGGCGTCAGGTCGATGACCTGCACGCCCTTGGCCTGCAGCAGTTCATTGTGGCGCTTGTGGGCGCCGGCCGAGGTCGCGTCGAAGGCAATGCGGATCTCGTTGAAATTGGGCATGGACAGGAGGCCGTCGATGCCGCCCGCCGTGGTGGGCACGCCCAGGCGCTCGGCGCGCGCCAGGCCGTCGGATTTCGGGTCGATGCCGACCATGGCGCCCATTTGCAGGTGCTTGCCATAGCGCATGATCTTGATCATCAGGTCGGTGCCGATGTTGCCCGAGCCGATGATCGCCACTTTGGATTTGTTGTCGTCTTGCCGCCCCATGAGCCGCTCCTGAGTGTGGTGATGCTGATACGGATTCGACCGATAGTATCTTCCAGCCGGGCGGAAATAGCCTTGCTTTTTTTGGGCATTCCACCGCTCTTGAAAGAAGATTCTTCCTTCCAGAAGTCCTTTCAAGGAAGAAATCCCTAGACGGGCGCACGGGCACCCGAAAAGGCCCCGGAAACCCCATCAGGGCTACACTGGCGGGGACAGACCCTCCCATGTCCCATACCGATACGCTCCTCGCGCTTTCCCACCCTCTCGTGGCGCTGCTGATCGCCGCGCTGCTGGGCGGCGCGTGGCGATTCATGGGGCGTCCCGCGCACCTGCTGTATTTCATCGGCGCCTTCGCCAGCTATGCGACGGCGCTGATCCTGCAGATCACGCTCTGGCCCGCCAACCTGACCGTCAACATCGCCGCGACGGGCGTGCTGTACGGCGCCGGGGCCTTCCTGTTCGCCGGCGGCATCGCGCAACTGGAACGCCAGCGCCTGCCATCCTGGCCGTCGGCGCTGATCCTGGCGGCCATGCTGGCCGTGCGCCTGTGGAGCATCCGCGATCCGGCCTGGTCCGGCCTGCGCATCGGCGCGCTGTACACGGCGGTGACCCTGCTGTTCCTGCTCGCGCTGTGGCGAATCCGGCATCTTGCGCGGGGGACGGCGCTGGAGCGGCTGCTGTTCGGCTTCCTGCTGCTGGGCACCCTGAGCCTGCTGCCCCGCGTCCTGCTGACCATGAACGCCAAGACCCTGGACTATGGCTACGACGGCGGCATGTACTGGGTGCTGACCCAGCTCAGCTTCTATCTTTTCAGCGTCGGCGCGGCGGTGCTGCTGGTGCTGTTGACGGCATTCCGCACCATCGCCCATTTCAGCCTGGTGTCCGAACGCGATGCGCTGACCGGCCTGCGCAACCGGAACAGCCTGCTCGATTTCCTGGCCAGGAGCCGCGGCACGGCGGAGCGCTACGGCCTCGTCATCCTGGACGCGGATCACTTCAAGCAGATCAACGACCACTACGGCCACCCCGTGGGCGACGCGGTGCTGCAGGCCATGGCGGGCGTCCTGGCGCAGCACGTGCGCAAAATGGACGCCCTGGGCCGCATAGGCGGCGAGGAGTTCATGCTGGTCCTGCCGGGGGCGACGCTGGAGGAAACCGAGCAGGCCGCGGTGCGGTTGCAGGCGGCCCTGGCACAGCACGATTTCTCTTCCATCGTGCCCGGGCTGCGCTGCACGGCCAGCTTCGGCATAGGCAGCTTCGAGGGGGACGTGCCTTTCGAAGCATCCTACGCCCACGTCGACCGGCTGCTGGCGCTGGCCAAGCGGCAGGGCCGCAACCGCATCGGCAAGGACGCCACCCAACCCGCCGAGGCGGTCGTCACGCAGGCAATGCCCCCGTTGGCTGCCTTTACAGGAGAAGATTCTTTTTCTACGATGAATCAATGAAAAAGAATGCTCCAACCGAATCCCTGGACCAGACCGACCTGCAGCTGATGCGCCACCTGCAGGAAGACGGCCGCCTGTCCAACGCCAAGCTGGCCCAGCGCGTGGCGCTGAGCGAGACCCCCTGCTGGCACCGGCTGCGCAAGCTGGAATCCGAAGGCTATATCCAGGGCTACCAGGCCATGCTGGACCGGCGCAAGCTGGGGCTGGGCGAACTGGCCTTCATCAGCCTGAATTTTTCGCCGCACACGGCGCAAGCCTTCGAGGCGCTGGAGCAACTGGTGGCGGCGAACGACCAGGTGCTGACCTGCCACCGCGTCACCGGCGAGGCCGACTTCGTGATGATGGTGGTGGCCGAGGACCTGGACTCGGTGCGCGACTTCATCGACAAGGTGCTGCGCACGCTGCCCAACGTGGCCACGGTGCGCACCAGCCTGTCGCTAAGGGAAGTGAAGTTCTCGAGCAAGCTGCCGCTGCCTGCGTGAAACTTCAGCCTCCGCGCAGTCGTGCCGCCGTGGCCTCGTCCGCCGGCTTGGCCAGCAGGCCGCCGCGGTCGTTGAACAACACTTCGTAGCGCGCGCCGTCGAACATGGGCATGAAGGTGGCGCTGCCGTACTCGGCATCGACGTAGGGCAGCCAGCGCGAGAATTCGCGTTTCAGCACCCACAGGTCTGGCAGGCGCCGGTCGTCGTCCAACGCGTACATGGTGCGCAGGACGCTGCGTTCGCGCTCGATGTCGTCATAGCGCCCGCCGATGCGGTCCAGGCGGTACAGCGAAGGCACCCCGGCCAGCGCCGCCGGCAGCCGCCAGCGCAGCACGCGCGCATCGATCTGCCACGCGTCGCCCGACAGCACGAACTGCCGCTCGCCCTGGGGCGCGCCGGCCGGCCCGGGCGGCAGCGCGACAGTGACGCGGTAGCGCTGCGGGCCTTCCTGCTTGAGCTCGATGGTGGCCACCTGCCGGTCTTCGAACAATTGCAGGTAGCGATGGACCGTGAAGGCCAGCAACCCCGAGACCAGGCTCAGGGCAACCAGCGCCAGGCCAAGCAGGCGCCGCAATGGCCGCAGCCCGCGCGACCCGAAGGCCATGCCGAGTCCGGGAACGGCAAGAATGATCGCCGCCACGGCGATCCAGAGAGAAGGGCTCAGCGCATCCACCCGGGGCCTCCATGTGTATTCCGGGCATCATGCTCGCACAAACCGGGGGAACGCGTATGTTACGGGTTACCACCGGAGGCTCCGGGCCGGGAGCGCCCGCTGGGGCTGGCCCTGGCTTTTCGAGGCCGTGGCGTTCATCCGCAGGACGACAGCGGGGCGTTGTCCACGATCCTGCGCGCCAGGGTCCCGGCTTCTTTCGCCAGCTGGTCGGGGTCGCAGATGCGGTTGATCGCCACCTTGAACGAGCAGATCAACGCGGTCCTGGGCGAAGCGGCCACCAAGCGGCGCATGCAGGAACTGGGCGTGGCGCCCAGCCCCGACACGCCCGAGGACATGGCGGCCTTCATGAACACCGAGGGGCGGCGGTGGCAGGCGACGGTGCAATCGGCGAACGTCAGCTTGCAATGACGAAAGAGGCGGCCCCGCGCCGCCCCTTCCTGCTCAGTCGTCCAGGAACTCCCGCACCATCCTATTGAACTTTTCAGCGTGCTCCCACTGCGCCCAGTGCCCGCAGCGGCTGAACACGTGCAGTTCGGCATCGGGCAGCCCCCACAGCAGCCGCAGCCCGACGTCCATGGGTACGAAGCGATCATCGCGCCCCCAGATGACCAGGGTCCGGGCCTTGATCTCTCCCAGGCGATGGCCCAGGTCCGGGTACTGCTTGGGATTCACTTCCGAACTCTTCACGAAATTCCGCAAATGCTCGCGACGGGCCAGCATGTTGTCCAGGCGCGCCTGGAACAATTCTTCCGTCAGGCTGCCGGGATCATAGACGAACACGTTCATCATGCGCTTGAGATTCTCGATGGTCGGATCGCGATACAGAGCGCCGATCAACTTGAGTCCCTCGGTGGGCATGGGCACGAATTGG
The DNA here is from genome assembly GCF_002188635.1 of Pigmentiphaga sp. NML030171. Classification (GTDB taxonomy): domain Bacteria; phylum Pseudomonadota; class Gammaproteobacteria; order Burkholderiales; family Burkholderiaceae_B; genus Pigmentiphaga; species Pigmentiphaga daeguensis. Next base: position 20,932 of record NZ_NINX01000008.1, read on the forward strand.
CTGGGACCGCCGGTACCACCGCCCATCAGTACCAGCTTGCCGGTGCGCGCGGGATTGCTCAACGCGAAGGCTACCGCGCTGTGCGCTCCCATGGAGTTGCCAATGATGTGCGCCTTGTCCAGGCCAATGGCGTCCATCATGCCCTTGAGCGCCTGGGCATTGAGGTCCGAGCGCGAGCCGGTGCTGACGACGGGGTCGCTCTTGCTCCAGCCGGGGAAGTCCAGCAGGATGACCCGGTAGCCGGCCTCAACCAGCGGCTCGATATTGCGGTTGAAGTTGGCCCAGCCGCTGGCGCCCGGCCCCGACCCATGCAGCATGACCACGGTCTCGCCGCCGCTGCCGACGTCGTTGTAGTGCAGTTGCAGCTTCTGGTCGCCAGTATCGATGCGGACGAACCTGCTGGTGGAGGCCTCGCTGAAGACGGGGGTTGGCGTGGACATGATGTCGATCTCCTCGGGTCGATGGGTCATTTGTCCTGCATGAACAGGATGCCGTAGCCGGCGATGAGTTCCGGGATGGCCTGGTAGTGCCTCAGCCCACAGGGCAGCGGCCGGGATGGCAGGGCCGCGCGGGCGACCAGCCAGGTCTTGGATTCATGGGCGGACAAGCCTGCCTCGCAGGCGATGGCATCTTCATTCCAGGCCGCCAGGGCTTGCAGGTCTCCCCCGGCCAGTGCGTCCATCCAGCGAGCATCCCACTCCGGGTTGAGCGGTTTCATGTCCGGCGCGCCGCCTGCCAGGGCCATACCAGCAGCCATCACGCGCGCGGTCTTGGCGTCACGCTCAGCGGACGTGGGCTCCTGCCGGACGATGATGCGTTCGCGCACCGCGGGATCGGGATGCGCCAGGGTCGGAACCGGCGGCTCGTGCGAAAGGCCGCCCGATCCGATCAGCAAGGTTCGACGCGGCAGCGCGTCCAGGAAGCGGCCAAGCTCCTGGCCCAGCTGCAAGCAACGGCGCAGACGTGGAATGCCCGGCTGGGCGACAGCGTTCAGGAACAAGGGGACGACCGGCGGTGTATCCAGGTCGCCCCACAGGAACTGCAACGCCTGCACGAAACCGTGGTCAACCTGCATGCGACGAGACAGCGCGATGTCGAAACCCGCATCCATCAAGTGATCCGCCAGTGCCAACACGGTGGATTCGTCGACATTCAGTGCGCCGGCCGGCGTCAGATAGTCGCCCACCGAGCGCGCAGCGCTGCCCAGGCAGAACGGCGGCATTAATTCATTGAAGAAGCCGTTGTAGTGATCGGGCCCGGCCAGCACCACCAGCTGAGGATCGAAGGCGCGCACCAGTTCGCGGGCCTGGGCGATGGCCGCATCCAGCGTCCTCTGGACATCGCTGGCCAGCGGGTTCAATCCGAACAACGGGGTGTGCGACATCCCAAGGAAAGCTCGCGTCGCAGTCACTCGATCACCTCATGCTTTATCCGCAAAGCCTGGACTTTAAGGACTCGAAGCGCCCATAGGGGTGCACATTGTGCACCTTCGTGCACGTGATCGTTGATGTCCGCAACAGCCACCCATAGGATGCGCCGGTCCAGAAGTAGGAGTAGAAATATGAATGTCCGGCTGGAATCCCGTCCGTTCGCCAGCATGGTGGACGAACAGCCCAACGAGTTCCGCGTCGCCACCGCGGCGTACCGCGGTCCGGAGATCTTCGAGCAAGAAATGGAGAAGATTTTCTACCGGACCTGGATCTACCTTTGCCATGAAAGCGAAATCGCCGAGCCCGGCGATTTCAAGTCGACCCAGATCGGTACACGGCCGGTCGTCGTCGCGCGCGGCCGCGAAGGTGGCGTGCACGCGTTCCTGAATGCCTGTGCGCACCGCGGCGCCACGCTGTGCCGCGAGGAAAAGGGCAATACCCGGTCTTTCGTCTGCCCGTATCACGGCTGGTCTTTCCGTCCGTCGGGCGAACTGCTCGGTATTCCGGACGAAGCGCGCTATCCGACTGGCTTCGACAAATCCGACAAGAACCTCAGGCCCGTTCCCCGCATCGCATCCTACGGAGGCCTGATCTTCGGCTCCTTCAATCCTGGCGTGGAAGACCTGGAGACATTCCTGGGCGGTGCCCGGCGGCACATCGACATCTGGCTCAAGCGCGCCGCAGGCAGCCGCTACCGCCTGGCCACTTCGCACAAGTACGGCTTCAACGGCAACTGGAAATTCCAAGCCGAGAACGTCCACGACGGCTACCATCCGGGCTTCGTCCACAAGTCGGCGTTCAATACGGTACGCAAATTCGACGGATCGTTCGAGAACCGGGAACTCAAGGCTTCGGTGCGCCAGCAAGGCCACACGCGAGGCTATCCCGAAGGGCACGGCACGCTGGAGGCGGGGGCACCGCTGGAGTCGGGCGGGATCGATCCGCGCGTGCGGCAGGCCTACAACGACCAGTTGAAGACCTTGTACGGCGAGGATGAGACCGCCGAGATCCTGACCAACCGTCAATTCCTGATCTTCCCCAACCTGGTGATCTTCGATTTCAACATTCGCGTGGTCCAGCCCATCGCGCACGATCGAACCGAGGTCTATTCCTATCCGGTGATGATCGAGGACGCGCATGAGCAGCTCAATGCCAATCGCATGCTGGACGCCCAGACCAGGGTGGGTACGGCGGGCATCCTGTCGGCCGACGATATCGATGTGTTCGCGGGTAACCAGAACGCGCTGAAGGCCAACTGCTTCGACTGGATCACACTCAGCCGCGGGCTGGACAAGGAGGAGATCCTGCCGTGCGGCGAGCACGTCGGCGTCTATAGCGACGAAACGCCTCAGCGCGCGTTCTGGCGTGCCTGGCGCTCGAAGATGGCATCAGCCCGCTGAACAATCCCGCCCGGAGCATCCATGTCCCATCCCATCCATCGACTCATACATCAAGAAGCGCGTCTGCTGGACGAGGGCCGGCTCGACGACTGGCTCGCGCTGTACGCCGACGACGCCACCTATTGGGTGCCGATCGACGAACACGCCGACCCGTTGAAGGATTCATCGGTCATCTACGACGACCGCCTGCGCCTGGCCATGCGCGTCGAGCAGATCATGCGCCAATCCCGCGTGGCGCAGTCGCCGGCATCCAATACCTTGCGCATGATCACCAACGTGGACGTGGCCGAGAACGGCGACCTGGCCTCCGCGACATTCGCCCTGCTGCTGACTGAAGTGCGTTCTGGCGACTGGCGCCAGAACGGCCTCGGAGAAACCCGGCTCTTTCCCGCCCATTGCACGATGACGTGCAGCCGGACCGCGGACGGCTGGAAGATCCAGCACAAGAAGATCGTGCTGCTGCATCGCAGACAGCCGATCGTGGGCCTGTCGTTCATCATCTAGCGGCCTGGCCGCGCGGAGTGCCCTCGGGCTCCCATATCAGGAGACATCATGAAAAACTTCGTTCCCCACCTGGCCGCTGCACTGCTGCCCATGGCCGGACTGTCGGCTCACGCCGCCGGCTACCCCGACAAACCGGTGACCATCGTGGTGCCGTTCGCACCCGGAGGTTCATCCGACAGCGCCACGCGCACCCTGGCCGAACAACTGAGCCAGAAGTGGAAAAAGCCCGTGGTGGTCGAGAACAAGCCGGGCGCCTACGGCAGCATCGGTGCCGGCCATGCGGCTCGTGCAGCCGCCGACGGCTATACCATCCTGCTGGCCTCGGTATCGGTCGGCACCATCAACCTGTTCCTCAAGAACCCGGGCTTCGATCCCGTGAAGGACCTCACGCCGGTCACGCTGGTGGCCCGCGGAGACTACGTACTCGCGGTCAACAAGATGCTGCCGGTGAACAACATGAAGGAACTGGCCGAGTATGCCCGGGCCCACCCCGACAAAGTCAACCACGGTGCCTTCGGCAGCGGCTCCATGCTGGCCTTCGAACAGTTCTCGGAGTCCATGAACTTCAAGGCGCAAAACGTCAACTATCGCGGCGAGGCGATGTCGCTCAACGCCTTGATGGCAGGCGATGTCCAGGTCATGCTTGCGACGCTGAGCGCCGCACGCCCATTCATCGAGGCCGGCCGGGTCCGTCCGCTGGCCATCCTGGCACGCGAGCGCTCGCCCATCGCCCCGGGCGTGCCCTCGGCGGACGAAAGCGGAGGTCGAGGCTTCTACGTCGACTTCTGGTTCGGTTTCATGGTACCCAACGGCACGCCCGACGCCGTCAGGAAGCAGATTGCCGCCGACACCGCGGACATCCTGAAGAAGGACAACGTCCGGAAGAAGCTGTACTCGCTCGGCCTCGTCGCCACCTCGTCCACCCCCGACGAGTTCGGCAAACTGATCCAGTTCGAATCGACCCGCTGGATAGAGACTGCCCGGCGCACCGGCCTGCAGGCGGAATGAACGGCAGGAGCGAGCAATGCTGTCTTTGAATAAGATACAGCCAGGCCTGAACGGGCTGGCAGTGCTGGACCGGGACGTACGCGCGCCGGATGCAGGCGAGATGCTGGTCAAGGTGCACGCAGCGGGCGTCTGCGGCACGGACATGCAGCTCTATGGTGGCGCCGGCGCATTCGCCCAGCGGCTGAAATTTCCCACCGTCCTTGGCCACGAGATGTGCGGAACGGTGGTCGAGACCGGCGCCGGTGTCGTCCACGTCAAGGTGGGTGACCTGGTCAGCCTGGAAAGCCACATTCCCTGCTGGACCTGCCGCGCCTGCCGCACCGGCCGCGCCCATGTCTGCCCCCACACGCGCTATCCCGGCATCGACATCGATGGCACCTTCGCCGAGTACGTCACGGTGCCGGCCGCGATTGCATGGGTCAACCCGCCAGACGTATCCCGCGAAAAGGCCGCGCTGTTGGAACCTCTGGGCATCGCCGTCCATGCCACGCTGGAGGGTGGCGGAGTTTCTGGCCGCGCAGTGGCGGTAAACGGCTGCGGCCCCATCGGCCTGATGAACGTCGCGGTCGCACGCTACTTCGGCGCACACACGGTGATTGCGGTCGATCCGAATCCAAAGCGGCGAGAGGCCGCGCTGCGCATGGGCGCGGACCGTGCCATCGATCCAGCCGCCGAGTCCGCGGCCACGGCCGTACGAGACATGACCCGGAGAGAAGGGGCGGACGTCGTGATCGAGTACACGGGTCACCCCGATGGTGTGCACAATTGCTTCGCCATGGTGGGCATGCTGGGCGAAGTGCGCTGGTGCGCGACCCCTGGCAGGTCGATGGAGTTCGATTTCGGCGCATGGCGCAAGAGTCGCCCCACCATCCGCAACATCCACGGCCGCAGGCTGTGGGAAACGTGGGAGGCCGCCGCGCCGCTCGTCTACGGAAACCGGATAGACCTGGACCCCGTCATCAGCCATCGAATTCCCCTGGCCGAGGCACCTCGCGCCTTCGAGCTGATCCTGGCGGGCCAGGCGGTCAAGCCGCTCATCCTGTGCTGAAAGCAGGCGCTTGCCCTTGACCGCGGGGTCACGCCGGTCGGCCCGGGACCGGACGCCATCTATCGTAAGATCGACGCATCGTTCCCCGATCACGAAATCTGCACAGATGGCGCGAAACCTCGACGGCGGCTACCGGCTCTGCCAATCTCTGGTGAAGGGCCTGGACATCCTGGCTGCGCTCAACCGCAGTTCCGGCGGCTCGGCCTCCATCGCCGAACTGACCCGCACCACCGGCATGCACCGGACCACCATCAAGCGCCTTCTGGAGACGCTGCGCGAGGCCGGCTATCTGGAATGGGACCCGGCCACGAACCTGTACCGGCTGACATTCCGGGTGCACCAGTTGAGCTATGGGTTTCGTGACAACGTCGCGATCACCGAAGTCGCCTGGCCCATGATGCGCGCGTTATCCAGAGCCATCGTCTGGCCCTGCTCCATCGTGTCGCTGGAAGGCGATGAGATGATCGTTCGGGCATCCACGCGCTCATACAGCCCTCTGTCCTTTCATCCCGGCATGCCCGGCCGCCGGCTACCCATCCTGACCACCGCTGCCGGCCGCGCCTACCTGGCTTACGCACAGCTGGAAGAACTGGCAGCCATCCTGGACCTGCTGCAGGGCCGGACCGACGACTACGCCAGGCTGGCGGCCGACGACCGTTTCGTCCAGACGCTGATCGCCCAGACCCGTGAGCGCGGCTATGCCTTGAACCAGGGCGAATGGACGGACGAGCCGAAATTCGGCGGCGTCGCGGTGCCACTGCGCTTCCAGGATCGGGCCGTGTCCTCGCTGAACGTGATCTTCCTGTCGCGGGGAGTGAAGGACGACGCGGCGCGACGCAAGATCGTGGACCATCTGTTCGAAGCGCAAAGGGAAATCGAGGAACGATTCGCGGCGCATAGGCAGCAGATGGGCTAGGCGGCGAAATTTTCCGCCGAAGGGAATATTGGACGGCCCGCCCCCGTATACCGTTCAAGCACCCTTCATCAACCACCAAGGAGCATCCCATGGTAGCCAGGAAAACATCGCTTCTGCCCTCCCTGCTGCTGGCGACGGCGGCCCTGTTCGGCGCGTCGGCCGCGCAGGCGGCCCCCGCCCAGGCAAAGGACGGCGTGCTGGCCGGCGGCAACGGCATGACGCTCTACGTGTTCGACAAAGACGTCGCCGGCAGCGGCAAGAGCGTGTGCAACGGCCCGTGCGCGACCAACTGGCCACCGCTGATGGCCACGGCCTCGGACAAGGCCGAGGGCGACTACACGGTCATCACGCGCGACGACGGCAAGGCCCAGTGGGCGTACAAGGGCAAGCCGCTGTACTTCTGGGTCAAGGACCAGAAGCCGGGCGACAAGACCGGCGACGGCGTCAACAACGTCTGGCACGTCGCCAAGCCCTGACCTGACCGGCCCATGGACAGCCGCGCGGTGACCGCCCTGCTTCCGCGTCTGCGGCGCTATGCCCGCGCGCTGGCGGGCGATCGCGCGGCGGCCGACGATCTCGTGCAGGACACCCTGGAACGCGCGTGGGCGCGCCTGCACACGTGGCACATCGGGCGCGACCTGGGCGCGTGGCTGCTGTCCATCATGCACAACCTGCGCGTGGACCAGTTGCGGGGACAGCGGTTGAACACCGTGCCGTGGAACGAAGCCCTGGACGACATGCCGTCGCGGCCCACGCAGGCGGACGGCATCGAGCTCGAGGACCTGGAGCATGCGCTGGCGCAGTTGCCGGAGGAACAGCGGGCGGTCCTGCTGCTGGTCGCGCTGGAAGGCATGCGCTACACGGAGGTCGCGGACACTCTGGGCATCCCGCTGGGGACCGTCATGTCCCGGCTGTCGCGGGGGCGGGAGCGCCTGCGGCAGATCCTGGACGGACAGCCGCCCGCGGCCGGAACACTGCGGATGATCAAGTGAAACCATGATGCCCATCACCGAAGCCGATCTGCATGCCTACGTCGACGGCGAGCTGTCGCCCGCGCGGCGGGCCGACGTGGGGGCCCATCTGGCCGCCCATCCGGACGCCGCCGTGCGCGTGCGGGCCTGGCAGGAACAGAAGCGCGCGCTGCAACGGCTGTTCGAGCCGGTACTGGACGAACCGATCCCGCCCGCGCTGGAAGCCGCGGCGGTCCCGCCAGGCGCCCGGCGCAGTCGCCCGCCGTGGCCCGCCCTGCGCATTGCCGCCGGCCTCATGCTGGCCCTGCTGGGCGGCATGGCGGGCTGGTGGGGACACGGCCGCTACCAGGCCTCGGCCCTGGCCGACGCGCGGCCGTCGTTGCCCCAGCAGGCCGCCATCGCCCACGCAGTCTATAGTCCGGACGTGCGCCGGCCGGTCGAGATCGGCGCGGACCAGGAAGCCCAGCTCGTCACCTGGCTGTCGCGGCGGTTGGGCCGGGACGTGCGGGCGCCCAAGCTGGGCGGCCTGGGCTTTGAACTGGTCGGCGGCCGCCTGCTGCCCGGCAGCGAAGGCCCCGTGGCCCAGTTCATGTACCAGGACGCCGGCGGGCAGCGCCTGACCCTGTACGTCAGCACCGAGCGCGACGGCAATCCGGACACGGCCTTCCGCTTCGCGCGCGAGGGCGGCATCAATGTCTTCTACTGGATAGACGGGCCCTTCGGCTATGCGCTGTCGGCGGGGGTTTCCAAGGACGAGCTGGCGCGGGTGGCGTCGGCCGTGTACGACCAGTTGGATAAGCGGTAGGTATCGCGGGCTGTTGCCAGGGCATGCCGATTCAAGCATCCCTACTTTTGATTTGTACGGCAATTTGCCGTATGATCGAAATAGGAGGACAGCACCATGTCTACAGCCGTTTCCACCGCTCGTCTCGAAGCTCGAATCAGTACCGACCTGCATTCGATGCTCAAACGCGCCGCCGAACTCCAGGGCAGGACCATGACTGATTTCATCGTTGCCGCGGTTCAGGATGCCGCTCAGCGGGCTATCGAACAGGCCGAGGTCATTCGTTTGTCGCTGGCCGACCAAGAGTGTTTTGCTCAGGCTTTGATGGAGCCCCCGCCCCCCACCCCGGCCTTGAAGCGCGCAATGGCTCGTCGCCGCAAACTCTTGCGTGCTGAATGAGGAATGCGCCTTTCCTGGTCGGATCCCTCGATGCGACTCATGACCGTACAGCATTCAATTGCGATTCGGAGCCTCTGAATCGCTACCTGCGAGAACAAGTGTCGCAGGATGTCCGCCGCCGAGTGGCGGCCTGTTTCGTGGCCATGGCCGATGGGCAGCGCATCGCGGGCTACTACACATTGGCCTCGGCCAGTCTGCTGCTGACGGATCTGCCAGCTAGTGTCGGCAAGAAACTGCCCCGCTATCCGACCGTACCCGCCGTTCGCATGGGACGCCTGGCCGTGGATCAGACATTCAAGGGCCAGGGCCTAGGCGGCGCGCTGCTAGCCGATGCGCTTGACCGGGCCGCCCGTTCGGAAGTCGCCGCCTACGCGCTGATGGTGGACGCCAAGGACGAGGCAGCGGCGGCTTTCTACCGATACCATGGATTCATCGCTTTGCCGGACTCGCCGCGCACACTCTTCCTGCCACTGGCTACCGTACGTACGTCCCGAAGCTGATCCGTCAGTGTCCGCCATTCTCCAGATCGTTCTGGCCACGCGTCGCCCACGTCGTGGTGCGCTTTTCGATGGCGGCCGCGATGGTGTACATCGCGATGCCCATGACACTGGTCACGATCAACCCGGCAAATACCAGCGGCACGTCGAAACTGGCGGAAGCCGCCATCATCAAATGGCCGATCCCATGCTCGGAGGACACCGTTTCCGCGGTGATGCTGCCGACGAAGGCCACGGTGATCGCGATCTTGAGCGAGGCGAAGAAATACGGCATGGCACGCGGCAGCCCGACCTTGCGCACGATGTCCAGCGGGCGCGCGCCCAACGCGCGCAACACGTCGCGCTGCTCCGGCTCGATGGTGGCGATGCCGGTTGCGACGTTGACCACGATGGGAAAGAAGCTGATGGCAAATGCGGTGATGATGGCGGGTACGGTATTGACGCCGAACCACAGTACCAGCACCGGCACCAGCGCGACCTTGGGAATGCTGTTGAACGCCACGAGCAGAGGATAGAGCCCGCGGTAGACCAGCGTGGACGCCCCGATGGCGACTCCGGTGACGATGCCGAGCACGACGGCGAAAGCGAACCCTATTGTCGTGGACACCAGGGTGTGTCCGGCGTCGACCAGCAGCGGCTCCCACCACTTGATCATGCCCTGGGCGATGGCCGAGGGCGGCGGCAATACGAAATCCGCGATGCCAAGGCCGCGAACCGCAGCTTCCCAAACCAGGAAGAACCCCAGGATGACCAGCCATGGCAGCACACGCTCCAGGCGGCGCCGGCGTTTCAGCGCAGCCGCGCGCGCGGCGGCCCGGCTGCTGCGCGTGGCTCGACGCACCTCGTTGATAGGCAAGGCATTGTCACGCTGCATGTTCGACCTCTTCAAGACTGTCTTGCCGGCCACGCGCGACTTCGATGGCTTCGCGCAATTCATGGACCAGGGCATTGAATTCAGGCGAGAACGTATCCTCGCGCCTGCGCGGACGGGGGAACGGCACCACGTGCTCGGCGATCACCCGGCCCGGGCGTGACGACATGACCACCACCCTGTCGGCCAGGTAGACCGCCTCCCGCAGATCGTGCGTAACCAGCATCACCGTAGGGCGCCGGGCCATCCAGACGTTCTGCAGGACCGACCACAGGTCCTCGCGCGTGAAGATATCCAGGGCGGCGAACGGTTCGTCCAGCATCAACAGCGCCGGCTCGTGGATCAGCGCCCGGCACAGCGACGCCCGCTGCTGCATGCCGCCCGACAATTGATGCGGCAGCTTGGCGCCGAACCCGCCCAGCCCGACCAGTTCGAGCAGCTCCTGCGCCTTGGCCACGTAGTCGGCCTTGTGGGCGCGCAGGCGGCTGCGATGCCCGGTCGCGACTTCGAGCGGCAGCATGACATTGTCGAGAATCGTGCGCCACGGCAGCAGCGTGGGATTCTGGAACGCCATGCCGACGATCGACAGCGGCTGGTCCACTTCCTTGCCATCGATGATCACACCGCCGTCGGTCGGCAGCCATAGGCCGCTCATCAATCGCATCAGGGTCGACTTCCCGCATCCCGACGGCCCCACCACCGCGACCAGTTCGCCGCGGTTGACGGTCATGTTCAGATTCTCGAGTGCAAGCGTGCCGTCGACCCCGCCGTAATGCATGGAGACGTCATACAGTTCGGCAAAGGGACGGCCTTCAGGAGACGGGCTGTTCATGGGTGGATGTCCTGGAAAGTTCAAGGGTTTCTTCGCGCTTCTGCAGCCACCACGCGTAGTTCTGCGGCAGCAGTTCGTGCGGCCGCGCCAGGCCCAGCTCGCGCGCCGCGTGCGCCGCCCAGTTCGGGTTCCACATCATCTCGCGCGCCAGCGCCACCAGGTCGCAGTCGCCCGCCTGCAGATAGCCTTCGGCCTGCCGCGCCTCACGGATCAAGCCCACGGCCATGGTGGGGATGCCCACCTCCTTGCGGATGCGCCGCGCGAACGGCACGTGGTAGCCCGGCACGCGCGGCACCACATGCAGCGTGAGCGGACCGTCGATCCCGCCCGACGAGCAATCGAACATGTCCACCCCGCGCTCCTTCAGCCGGCCCGCCAGCACGATCGTGTCCTCCAGGCTCCAGATGCCGCCGCGGCCATCCACGCACGACCCGCGGAAGAACAGCGGCCGGTCGGCCGGCCACGCAGCCCGGACCGCCTCGATCAGCTCCAGGCCGAAGCGCATGCGTCCTTCGATGTCGCCGCCGTAGCCATCGGTGCGATGGTTGGTGATCGGCGACAGGAACTGCTGGATGATGTAGCCGTGCGCACCGTGTATCTCGCAGATGTCGAAGCCCGCGTCCAACGAACGCTTGGCCGCATCGACGTGCGCCTGGATCACCGCCCGGATGTCGTCGCGATCCATTTCCTTGGGCACCATCGCCCCTTCCTTGAACGGAATGGGGCTGGGAGCCAGGCCTGACCAGGGCGGGCGGCCCTGGGCGGCGTCCGCCTCCCCCAGCGGCGAGAAGCCCTCCCACGGCGCCCGCGTCGCCACCTTGCGGCCTGCATGGCCCAGCTGGATGGCGCTGACCGTACCCTGCTCGCGCAGGAAATCGGTAATGCGGCGCCAGGCCTTGGCCTGTGCATCGGTGTAGATGCCCGGGCAGTCGTAGGTCTTGCGCGAGCGCTGGGAGACCGAGGTCTCTTCGCAGAAGACGATGCCGGCGCCGCCCAGCGCGAACTTGCCCAGGTGCACCAGGTGCCAGTCGGTGGGGCAGCCATCGACCGACTTGTACTGCGACATCGGCGACACGACGATACGGTTGCGTGCCGTCACGCCCCGCAGCGTCAAGGGTTGGAACAACATCGGAACGTCCGTGTCCGGACCTTGGTCAGGAGAAAGGTTTCTGTTGCTGCAGTATGCACGGCTCGTACGACGGGCTACCGGGATGGATTCCAAGGCTTTCGCACTTGTGCTGGTATTCCTCGGCGCTCCATTCGTCGAGCGTGTCGCACGCGGAGAGCAGTGC
>NZ_NINX01000045.1 GCF_002188635.1 Pigmentiphaga sp. NML030171
CGACTACATCGAGCGGTTCTACAACACAAGGCGCCAGCACTCAACGCTGGGATACGTCAGCCCCATGCAGTTCGAGGCGGCGGTTTGTTAGGTTAAACAACCTGTCCGGAGAGGCGGGGCAAGCCCAATGCACCTCATCGATAGCGCGGCGTCTGAGGTAGGCCCAATCCCGTATCTAACCACTATCGTCGTATCTAAGTCTGGGCCTGACCAAGGTCTACCGGGCATTGGGTTCGCGAACGATGGCTCGATAATGAAAGAATGAGCAGAGAAGAAAAGCATGCGAAGGTGCTACGCGAGCACACAGAAATACTGCAGTTCGGTAGCCACTGGAATGATGTACTCACTGTACTGGGCCTCTCTCCCGCTGTGTCACTTCATGCAAAACCTGATCCAGCGCCACCGTGCGTGCGTGGCGGTGGTGGAAGCGGTGGTGAATCTGCTGCTCACAAGGCCCTGAAGGCTTATGTTAAAGCCCATCCATCAGAGTTTGGTGCGAACGCCTCCTGGGAAGCATTCGAGGAATATCCTTTACGTTCGGCGGACACAATTGACGTCTTTTTCAAATCAGATCAGGCTTGGGTTGGTGTAGAGGTAAAGTCGGCTGTTTCCGATGGTGTGGAAAACGATTATCAGCGTGGTCTTTTTCAAGTAGTTAAGTACAAAGCATTATTGGAGGCGCAGGCCCGTGCCGACCAGTTGCCGATCATGCCAAGAGTAAAGGTTCTATTGGTTTTAGAAAATGTTTTGCCTACTGTGCTACGTCCAGTCGCACGCACGTTGGGCATCGAAGTGCGTGAGCATGTTAAAGCTCACCTGACTTGATCAGGATGTGGCGGTAATGCTGAGTTCTTACTCCTCAGGGAGCTGGCTTCTGGGCGTTTACTGGTCTGCTGCCGAGTACTGGGGAGGCACGCCGTCGACGGCAAAGACGCTCGCCCCGCTATCTTCCTCAGGTAAGCCGCAGACGTGCAACTAAATGTCCGGCCGTTGTCCGGCTCCCCGAGTACATTTCGGGTGGATTCGGCCATCTCCACAAGCTTCCAATAAAGCCACGAGGGTGGCCATGTTCCTTCTGAAACTACCTCGACAAATTTCATAAAGGTTTCATAGGAAAGGTCATGACCTGCATGGCGTACGTCAACGAAAGACTAGGCTGTACCGGATTCCAGTAAACTTAACCAAGAAGACGCTCGACTTGAAAATCCTTGTGTCGGTAGTTCGATTCCGCCCCGGGCCACCAAGAATAGCTTAAAAAAACGCCGACCCTTACAGGTCGGCGTTTTCGTTTCCTGTCCTGGAAATTCTCGAGTTCGGTTCATTTCCGGTATAAAGCGGCATTGATGCTGCGGCGGCATCGGACTGGATCGTTGCGGCTTCAGCGAGCTCCTTGCGCAGCTTCGCGTTTTCCGCCTCCAGCTCGGGGACGGTACGACTCCCCGGTACCGCGGACGGTGTGGCGCCGTTCTTCGCAGCGCTTACCCAATTGGCCAAGGTCCCCTTTGGAATGGCGATGCGTGTGGCCGCGTGTTCAAGCGTCAGGCCTTGGGCCAAGACCAGTTTCACCGCTTCCTCGCGAAGCTCCGGCGTGTATGTTTTCGTTCGTTTCATAAATTCTCCCATCGGTGAAGTTTACCAAACAGGAGTGTCCGAAAAAGTCAGGGTACCTCACGCCACCGCGATCAGCCAGCCGCCGCCCATACCCTGCATGGCGCGGAACACGATTAGTTCCGGTATCGTTGCCGCCTGCATGCAGCCGATCGTCCCCAGCAGGTAAATGACGATTGCCGCGGTCAACGTGGCGCCGCGTCCGTACATGTCGCTGACGGTGCCGTAGATCGGCGTGACGACGGTCGACGCCACCAGGTAGGCGGCGATGATCCAGGCCATCAATTCGAAGCCGCTCAGTTGCGTTGCGATCGCCGGTACCGCAACGGCGAGTACGGTTTGCTCCAGCGCGCCAAGCAGCGCCCTGTTATGACGGTCGAAACCCACACGGCGGAGGGTACGGCAGCTGCGGAAACTCGTCGGTCTGATGTCGTCATGAGGGAGCGTGAAAGTTCAGGAAAACAGCAGCGCCGCATCCCCGGCGCCGGCCAGCCGCGAGCGGATCTGCTGGCCGCGCCGCACCAGGTAGCCGCGCGTCAGGCCGCCGGTCAGCACGACCTCGCCGGCCTTGAGCGTCGTGCCCTCGGCATGCAAGCGGTTGGCCAGCCAGGCGACGGCGAGCAGCGGATCGTCCAGCGCGTTGGCGCCGACGCCCTGGTCGGTCAATTGGTCATCGATCCACAGCTCGGCGGCCAGCGTGCGCAGGTCGCAGCCGGTCGTTACCGGCATCGGCGTACCGAGCACGTAGCGCGCCGCGGAACTGTTGTCGGCGATGTTGTCGACCGCTTTGAAGCGGTACTCGTGGTAGCGCGTATCGCACACCTCGATCGCCGCCATGAACAGCGGGGCGGCCGCCAGCACCGAGTTCCTGTCGTGCCCGCCCCCGGCGAGGTCGCGCCCGAGTGCGATCGCAATCTCCGGCTCTACCAGAGGATGAATCAGCGTATTGAAGGCAATCGTGCCGCCTTCGATGACCATGTCGGCGGTCAGGACGCCATAGTTCGGGTGCTCGATATTCATCTGGCGGCGCATCGCCGCGCTGGTGTAGCCGAGCTTGTAGCCGGTCCTGGCGTGCCGGCGCCGCCGCAGCCTGGCCCTGGCGATCGCATATGCATCGGCCTCGTCGAGGCCGGGATAGCGCGACGACAAGGTATCGATCGTGCCGCGGCTGCATTCCGCCTCGACCAGGGATTGGGCCAGTTCCTCGATGAGGGCAACAGACAAGGGCATCGCGCGCTCCCGTCCTAGCGCCCCAGGTCCTTGGCCGAGACCCCGGCAATGCCCCAGTTCTCCTTCGGGACATCATGGATCCATACCCGGACGTTCTCCTTCGGCGCGCCGACCGCCTCGGACAGCGCCAGCGTGACCTTGTCGATCACCGCACGCTTTTGATCCTCAGTGCGGCCCTCTATCATATAGATTTGTGCAAACGGCATGGCCTTTTCCTTTCTGGATGTTTAGACAAAACGCATGCCGACGCTGCCCATCCCCTGCATGCGCAGGGTCACGCAGTCGCCGGCCTCGACCGCTACGGCCTCGGTGATGCCGCCTGACAGAATCAGCGCGCCGGCCGGAATTTTCTGGCCGCGCTCGCCCAGATGGTTCGCCAGCATCGCAATGGCCGCTGCAGGATGGCCGAGCACCGCCGCGCCGGCACCAAAGGCCACAGGCTCGCCGTTCTTCTCGAACACGATGCCGAGCGTGCGCAGGTCGACTTCGGACACCGGCCGCGGCTGGCCGCCGACCACGAAGCGCGCCGCCGAGGTGTTATCGGCAATCACGCTCTTGAGGTCGAACTTGAAGTCGCGGTAGCGCGAGTCGATCACCTCGATTCCGGCCATCACGAAGTCGACTGCGGCCAGCACCGAGCCGATGTGGCAGCCTGGGCCCTTCAGCGCCGTCTTCATCACGAACGCGATCTCCGGTTCGACCTTCGGGTGGATCAGCTCCGATACCTTGCATTCGCCGCCCTCGGGAATCGCGTAATAGTCGGCCATGAAGCCGAACACCGGCGTTTCGACGCCCATCTGTTTCATCTTCGCGTGCGAGGTCAGACCGGCTTTCCAGCCGACGATCTTGTTGCCGCGCGCAACTTTGCGGCGCTGGATCTCGTCCTGGATCGCATACGCGTCGTCCCAGTCCATGTCTGGATGGGCATCGGTAATCTTGACGGTGTCCTGCCCTTCCAGCTCGCAGTTTTCCAGGTGTGCGGCCAGCTTGGCGATGGTTGCCTGGTCGAGTTTCATACAAGTCCCCTTTCCTTGGCCATGGTCAAGGCCGCGTCTTCGATCATGTCTTCCTGCCCGGCCACCATGCCGCGCCGTCCCAGCTCGACCAGGATGTCGCGCGCCGGTACCTGGTACTTCGCGGCGGCGCGCTTGGCGAACAGCAGGAAGGTCGAATACACCCCTGCGTAGCCAAGCGTGAGCGCATCGCGGTCGATGCGCACCATGTGGTCCATCATCGGCAGCACGATATCCTCGGCCACGTCCATGATCTGGTACAGGTCGACTCCGGTCTCGATGCCCATGCGGTTGCAGACGGCAACGAATACTTCCAGCGGGGTATTGCCGGCCCCGGCGCCCAGGCCGTTGGTAGAGCCGTCGATGCGGTTGGCGCCGGCTTCGATCGCCGCCAGCGAGTTGGCCACACCCATCGCCATATTGTGGTGGCCATGGAAGCCGATATCGATCTCCGGCGCCAGGGCCGCGCGCAGCGCGCCGACCCGCTCGGTCACGCCATCCGGCAGCAGGTAGCCGGCCGAGTCGGTCACATACACGCACTGGGCGCCGTAGGACGCCATCAGCCTGGCCTGCTCGACCAGCTTTTCGGGCGTGGCCATGTGCGCCATCATCAGGAAGCCGACCGTGTACAGGCCCATCTTGCGCGCGGCAATGATGTGCTGCTCGGCTACGTCGGCTTCGGTGCAGTGGGTGGCCACGCGCACCGTGTGCAGGCCGCATTCGTGCGCGGCACGCAGGTCGTCGACCGTGCCGATGCCCGGCACCAGCAGCGAGGACACCTTGGTGTGCTTGAGGTGCGGGATCACGGCGCGAAGGTAATCGACGTCGCTGTGGCGCGGGAAGCCGTAGTTCACCGAACCGCCGCCCAGCCCGTCGCCATGCGACACTTCCAGCATCGGCATGCCGGCGTCGTCCAGTCCCTTGGCCACCGCGATCATCTGCTCGAGCGTGATCTGGTGGCGTTTCGGGTGCATCCCGTCGCGCAGGGTATTGTCGTGCAGGATGATTTTTTTACCCTTGAGGTTCATTTTCTTCTCCTTGGATCAGGCGGTGACGCGTTCGAGCGTGAGCGTGCCTTTGAGGATTTCCTCGGCAAACATTTCAGCGGTGCGTGCAGCGGCGGCGGTCATGATGTCGAGGTTGCCGGCGTATTTCGGCAGGTAGTCGCCGAGGCCTTCGACTTCCAGGAATACCGAAACGCGGTTGCCGTCGAACACCGGGCCGTTGACCAGCTTGTAGCCGGGCACGTACTGCCGCACCTTGGCAATCATCGCGTGGATCGAGGCCGTGATTTTCTCCTGGTCGGGTTCGCTCTCGGTCAGGCAGTGCACGGTGTCGCGCATGATGATCGGCGGTTCGGCCGGATTCAGGATGATGATCGCCTTGCTCTGTTTGGCGCCGCCGACGGTGCGGATCGCCGCCGCCGTGGTGCGGGTGAATTCGTCGATGTTCTTGCGCGTGCCCGGGCCGGCCGAGCGCGACGATGCGGTGGCGATGATTTCGCCGTATTGCACCGGCTGCACCTGGGCGATGGCTGCGACCATCGGGATCGTCGCCTGGCCGCCGCAGGTGACCATGTTGACGTTCATCTCGCCCTTGCCGACCTGTTCCAGCAGGTTCACCGGCGGCACGCAGTAGGGACCGATGGCGGCCGGGGTCAGGTCGATCATCAGCACCCCCAGCGCGGTCAGCTTGCGCGAATTTTCGGCGTGCACATAGGCGCTGGTGGCGTCGAAGCAGATCTGTACTTCGTCGGCCAGCACGTGGGGCAGCATGCCGTCGACGCCGTCCGCGGTGGTCTTGATGCCCAGCTCGCTGGCGCGCCTGAGGCCGTCAGATGCAGGGTCGACCCCGACCATCCAGACCGGTTCCAGCACCGGGCTGCGCAGCAGCTTGGCAAGCAGGTCGGTGCCGATATTGCCGGGGCCGATGATTGCACATTTAATTTTTGTCATGGTGTTCTTTCCTTAATTAAACCGCACCGAGCAGCTGCCCAAGCCGCCGATGCTGACGCGGAAGTTGTCGCCCGCCTGGGCCGGGAACATCGCCGCCAGCGCGCCCGACAGGATCACTTCGCCGGCTTTCAGCGGGATGCCCAGCCGGCCCATGGTGTTGGCCAGCCAGGTCACCGCGTTGAGCGGCGAGCCGAGGGCGGCGGCGCCGGCGCCGGTGGCGACGATCTCGCCGTTCTTTTCCAGCACCATGCCGCACAGCGACAGGTCGATCTTGCGCGGGTCCACCGCCTGGTCGCCCAGCACGAATACGCCGCAGGAGGCGTTATCGGCCACCGTGTCCTGCACCTTAATCTTCCAGTCGCGGATGCGCGAGTCGACGATCTCGAAGCACGGCATCACGCATTCGGTGGCGGCCAGCACGTCGGCATTCGAGATGCCCGGCCCCATCAGGTCCTTCTTCAGGATGAAGGCGATCTCGCCCTCGGCCTTTGGCTGGATCAGCGTGCCGATGTCGATCGCCTCGCCTTCGTTGTAGATCATCCCGTCGAGCATGTAGCCGAAGTCCGGCTGGTACACGCCCAGCATGTTCATCACTGCGCGCGAGGTCACGCCGATTTTCTTGCCGATGATGCGTTCGCCGGCTTGCACGCGGCGCTCGATCATGCGCTGCTGGATGTGGTACGCGTTCTCGATCGTGATGCCGGGATGGCGGCTGGTAAGCGGGTCGACCACCGTGCGGCCGGTCAAGGCCTGGTAGAGTTCGTCGCCGAGTTGGGTGATGAGTTCTTTATCCATGATCACAGTTTGATGCAGACATTTTTCAGTTCGGTGTAGAACTCGAGCGAGTGCACCCCGCCCTCGCGCCCGATGCCAGATTGCTTGGAACCGCCGAACGGCGTGCGCAGGTCGCGCAGGAACCACGAGTTGACCCAGACGATGCCCGCTTCGATCTGGGCGGCGACCCGGTGGGAACGCGCCAGGTTGGTGGTCCACAAGGCCGAGGCCAGCCCGTACGGGTTGTCGTTGGCGCGGGCGACCACCTCTTCCTCGGTATCGAACGGCGAAATGTGGCAGCACGGTCCGAAGATCTCTTCGCGCATCACGGTCGCCGTGTCCGGCAGGCCGGTCCAGATGGTCGGCTGCACCCACGAGCCGCCCGCGAGCTCCGACGGCATGTCGGGGATGCCGCCGCCGGTGACGACGGTAGCGCCCTCCTCGACCGCGTTGCGGTAGTACGAAAGCACCTTGTTGCGGTGTTCCTGCGAAATCAAGGGCCCCATGCCGCTGGCCGGGTCGGACGGCAGGCCGGGCTTCATCGTTTCGACCGCGGTCTTCAGGCGGGTAACGAATTCCTCGAAGACCGGACGTTCCACATACACACGCTCGGTGCCGAGGCACACCTGGCCGGCGTTGGCAAAGCACGAGCGCAGGGTGCCGGCGATGGCCTCATCCATGTCGCAATCGGCAAACACGATCGCGGCGTTCTTGCCGCCCATCTCCATCGAGACCGGGCGCGCGCCGTCGGCGGCGGCCTTCATGATCGCGGCGCCGGTACGCGTCTCGCCGGTAAAGGTGATCGCATCGACCTGCGGATGGGTGGTCAGGAATTCGCCGGTGGAGTCCGGCCCGAAGCCGTGCACGACGTTGAACACGCCTTTCGGCATGCCGACCTTGTTCATCACTTCGCCCAGCAAGGCCGCTGCCTGCGGCGTTTCTTCCGACGGCTTGACGACCACCGTATTGCCGCACGCCAGCGCCGGGCCCAGCTTCCAGGTCATCAGCAGGAACGGCAGGTTCCACGGGCAGATGACCGCCACCACGCCCACCGGACGCCGCAGCGAGTAGTTGAGCGAACCGCGCCCGTCGGGGGTGGCCATTTCGAAAAACTCGCCCGGGACATTCTTGATGACGTCGGCGAAGACCTTGAAGTTTGCGGCGCCGCGCGGCACGTCGATGTGACGGATGAAATGCGCCGGCTGCCCCAGGTCGGTCATCTCGGCTTCGACGAAATCCTCGAAGCGGCGGTCGATCTCGTCGGCCACCGCGTACAGCAGGTCGACCCGGTCGGTCAGGTTCATCTTGCCCCACGGTCCGTGCAGCGCGTCGCGCGCACACTGCACGGCGCGGTCGACCAGGGCTGAGTCGGCCTCGGCGACCCGGGCGAAGACCTTGCCGTCGTACGGCGCGCTCTTGTCGAACCAGCGCTCCGACGGCACGTAGTCACCGTTGATGAAGTTCAGAATGTCTTTCACGTTATCTCCAAAAATGTAAAATCTGGCCGAGGCCACCACCGGACGTTCGCGCGACCAGCGGGTCAGAACAGGTGGTTGATACCGACCGAAGCCGCTTTCGTTTTGTGCTTGCCGGCAGACAGCAGCGCGCCGCGGTGTTTGGTCAGGTCCACCTCGAGGTACAGGTTGGTGCGCTTGGACAGGGCGTAATGGGCCGCCGTCATGAACATCCCACGCTTGCCGTCAGGCAGGCCGCCACCCGAGATCCTGGTGTGGTAATAGGAGCCTATTAAAGTGGTTGCAGGCGTCAAACATACTGGACGCCGCCCCAGGTCCAGCGGGTATGGCGCTCGCCGGCCGCGGCGGTCGCTACCTTGTCGTCCACATACGCCGCGGTGAAGCGTGCCTCGCCGATCTTGTAGGCCGCACCGGCCAGCCAGTGGTCGCGATCCTGGAACGACGGGTTGGCGGTCGTACGCATATTCGGTTTGTGCTTGGTGTACACGGCGCCGAGCAGCACCGGACCGCTGGCGTAGCTCAGGCCGAGCGCGCTGGCGGAGCCGTCGCTGTGGCTTCCGGCCTGCTCGCCGGCGGCGTATTCGGCGCGCGCGGTCCAGGCGCCGAAAGTGCCGGTGTACTGGATGTCATTGTTGAAGCGGCCCACGCCGGCATTCGCCGCAGGCGTGGTGGCGGTCGGCGTGCCCAGCGTCTGCGAGCCCGGCACCGCGATTGCCAGCGGCGTGATGCCGGTGTAGTTGGAGCCGAACGGGGACAGCGGGGCGGCGACCTTGAACGCCACGCTGAACTGGCGGCCGACGTCGACCGCACCCCACTTGCCGGCCAGGCCGACGGTGGCGGTACGCTGGAACAGCTGGCCGACGTTGTTGTCCAGGGTGCCGGTACCGAGATTGAAGCCGGCTTCCAGGTGGAAGCGCGCCGACAGGCCGCCGCCCAGGTTTTCGGTGCCGCGGAACGTCAGGCGGTTGTTGTACGAGGTGCCGTTCGAGCCGACCGTCACGCGGTCTTCGCCATCGTTGGAGATATAGCGCAGGCCGCCGTCGACCGAACCGGTCACGCTGACGTTGCTTTGGGCATGGGCCGAGCCTGCAAAAGCGCTGCCGAGGGCGAGCGCAAGGAATGTTTCTTTCATGGTTGTCCGGACTGAATCGATTTTTTTTGCCAGCAGGGGATCACCGCCGCACACCATTGATGTGCGACGCTCTGGATTGCTGTAGGGGTTGTGGGCGGCAGCCTGGGCTGCCGCGGGAACTTACTTCGGCTTGTAGGGCCCCAGTTCGTTGACTACCGCTCTGGCAAAGGACATGTCGACGACCTTGTCGATATCGACCGGGGTCGTGATCAGGCCCTGCTCCTTGAAGAACTCGTAATCGTGCTTCATGCTGGCGACATTGACCATGCCGTCCGGATGGCAGCCGTGTGCCGTGGCGACCTTGTAGATGGAGGGGTCCTTCTCGTTGGTCGACTTGCTCAGGATCGAAATGATCTCGTCCGAGTTCTTGCCGGTCAGCTTGCCATTGACCAGCGCGTCGTTATAGTCGCGGGTGGCGCGGATATACGCGCGCATCACCTTGGTCGCGGTGGCCGCTTCCTGCCTGGCAAAGGCGCCGCGGTACAACACCACTGCTACCTGTTGCGACGGATAGATCTGGTCGGCCTGGGGGCTGAAACGGACCACGGTCCCGGTCTGTACGGCCCGGGTCGCATTCGGCTCGGTCACCATGGCCGCGTCCAGCGCCTTGTTCTGCAGTGCCGCGGCCAGCTGCGAGTGGCCCATGTACGAGATCTTGACGTCCTTGTAGGGCACGCCGCCCTTCTTGAGTGCCTCGTTCAGCAGCGACAATGCGCTGCCGCCCGGCGACTGGCTGCCGACCCGAAGGCCTTTCAGGTCCTTCAGGCTCTTGAAGGCGCCGCTGTCGACCAGGTCCTTGCGCACCAGCAGCGGGACGTAGCCATGCCCCGGCGGCATCGAGCCCTTGTCCGCGACGACCTTGATGTCGATGCCGCGTCCGATCGAGTTGTACAGGCCGGCGCTGGTCGCGCCCACCGCGACGTCGAGCTGGCCGGCGCCGATCGGCGCGATCATCTGCGCCGAATTCGGAAAGCGGATGATCTCGGCATCGATACCTTCGTCCTTGAAGTAGCCCTTGGCCTCGGCGATATAGATCGACGCGTCGCTCAGGGAGCCGACCACGCCGATCCGCACCTTGGCGGCGGCGGCCGCGTTGCCGCTCAAGACTGCCACGGCGGCGCAGGCATACAGCGTCGAGCGCACCAGCTTGCCCAGTGTCGATTGAATTTTCGCTATTGACTTCATTGTTACTGTCTCCGTTATGGTTGGTATATGCAACATAAGGCGCTTTTTAGCGCTCGGTCTTCCAGGGCACCACGATTCGTTCTACTTCATCCATCACAAGCGTGAACACGAAGCCGATCAGGGCAATCATCAACAGGCCGACGTACATGGTGTCCACCGACAGGATTTCCCAGGCGTTCCAGATCATGTAGCCGAGGCCGCTGTGGGCGCCGACCATCTCGGCCAGCGCGATCAGGATCAGTCCCATGCCGACGCCAAGCTTGATGCCCGTCATGATGAACGGCAGCGCGCCGGGCACCGCGATGGTGCGGAACACCTGCCAGCGGCTGGCCTTGAAGTTGCTGCCGACGTCGAGGTAGATCTTGTTGATCTCGCGCACGCCGGTGACGGCGTTGATCAGTACCGGGAAGAACACGCCGATCGCCACCATCGCGATCTTGGAACCTTCGCCCAGGCCGAAGATCAGCAGCAGCAGTGGCATCAGCGCGCTTTTCGGCACCGGATAGGTGGCCGCGATGAGCGGGTCGACAATTGCGCGCAGCGGGCGGTAGAGACCCATCAGGACGCCGATGATCAGCGCCGGCACCCCGCCAACGAGGAAGCCCCAGAACAGCCGCTGCAGGCTGGCCCGGGAGTTGGCCCACAATTCGCCCGACTCGGCCAGCACCAGCAGCGTCTGGAAAATCGAGGTGGGCGCCGGGAAGAAGCGGGTGTCGATGAAGCCGGTGCGCGCGGCGATCTCCCAAATCAGCAGCAGCACGAGCGGCGACAGCACGCCGAGCAGGCGGTCGCGCGAGCCGGCGCTCAGCTTTCTGGTCTTGAAGCTGGCGCGGTTGGCGGCGGACACTTGCGCCGGCGCCGGTGGGAGTTCGACTACCTTCATCATTTCACACCTCCTTTTTTCTCTTCCTGACACTTGGCCTGCTGCACTTCGTCACGCAGGTAACCCCAGATCCGATACACCAGTTCGCCGTATTCGGCTTGCGAGCGCAGCTCGATCACGCGCCGCGGACGCTCGAAGGGCACGTCGATCAGGGCCTTGCAGCGGCCCGGATGCGCGGTCATGATCATGATCCGGTCGCTCAGCGTCACCGCTTCGTCGACGCTGTGCGTGATGAACACCACGGTCTTCTTGGTCTCTTCCCAGATGCGCAGCAGTTCTTCCTGCAGCAGCGTCTTGTTCTGCTCGTCGAGCGCGGAGAAGGGCTCGTCCATCAGCAGGATTTCGGGGTCGTTGGCAAACGCGCGCGCAATCGACACGCGCTGGCGCATGCCGCCCGAGAGCTGGTGCGGATAGGCGTTCCTGAAGCGGGTCAGGCCGGTGCGCTCGAGATAGTGGCCGACCACGTCGCGGATCTCCGCGGCGGGAACCTTGCGCATCTTCAGTCCGTACGCGGCGTTGTCCCACACGGTCATCCAGGGGAACAGCGAATCGCCCTGGAACACCATCGAATTGGCCGGACGCTGCTGGCCAGAGCGGGTGATCTCGACGCTGCCGCTGCTGGCCTGCTCGAGGCCCGCCAGGATGCGCAGCAGCGTGGTCTTGCCGCAGCCGCTAGGGCCGACGATGGTAAAGAATTCGCCCGATGGGATATCAAGCGACACATTGTCAACCGCGGTAAAGACACCGTCCTTGGTCTGGAATTGCTTGACAAGATTCTTGATCCCGATCTTGCACGCGTCCGCACCCGGCTGTGCGGTAGCGGCCGTCATGGCCGGCGCGCCTGCGACGGTGCGGGGAATTGAGCTGGTAATCATGGTCTCCTCTTGCTGCCTTTAAAAAATCCGGCGAAGGTCTTGATTGCCTTCCTGTGCCGGTCTTGCCTGAATAAAAACTCGTGTTACCTGATATTCGCCCGGTCGGACCCGCTCTGTTCCGGGTCGCCATGCGTCAGGAATTCCCACAAGCGTTCGAAGATCCCGCCCGTAGACACGGCGCGCGCACTGGCCTCGGCGTCCGACAGCAGCGTCCCGCCCTGCCCGCCGCCCGCGGCGCGCACGGTCAGTTCGAGCGCCGCCGCCTCTTCCAGCAGGAACGACAGGCCTGCCGCCTCCTCGATGCTGCTGCCCGCGACCACGGCGCCATTGCCGCGCATGACAATCGCGCGGGCCCCGCCGAGCAGCGCGGCGATCGCCTGTGCCTTGTCGTCGTCGCGGACCAGTTGCGGATCGTCCCAGAGCGGCGGGTGCGGCGCAAAGTACGAGCCGTTGCCGTGGCGGGCCGACGGCGTCAGGCGCATGGTCGACAGCGCGATCACGCGCGCCGGTAGGATGCGGCAGATGCCGCCGACGTCGGGCCGCACCTTGTAGATCTGCTGGTGCAGCCGGACTTCGCCCAGCACGCCCTGCGGCAACGGTCCCTCGACCGGCACCACGGTGCCCTGGTCGTCAGCGTCGAGGCAGCCCATTGGGCGCGCCGCGCACACCAGGAACTCGGTGTCGTTCAGGCGCGCGCTGACGTGGCCGAACGCGTGCACCAGGCCGTGCCGGCCCATCGCGCGCGCAGCCTTGCGCACCTGGGCCTGCAGGTGCGCAAGGCGTTCTTCACTAGCGCCGGCCGCCATCGCTTGTTCCGTCGTTGCCTGCATCGTGTCTCCTGGTCAGCTCTTAAATTCGGGAATATCCGGACGCGATCCCCACATGCACAGCGAGGTCGATGCCTCGAAGGGGAACTGGCGCGGCCTGACCGTCGACATCTCTTCTTCGGTGAACACGCGCACGCCGGTCGAGTATTCGTAGGTCATGCCGTCCGGTCCGGCAAAGTACAGGAACATCGCGCCTGAGGTCGGGTGGCGCCCCGGCCCGAACACGATCCGCACGCCCTTCTCCTTGAGCATGTAGTAGGCGCGCATGATATCGTCGATACCCTCGACCTGATGGTTGATGTGCTGGACCCCGGCGAAGCTGGATGGAAACAGCGCGATCTTGTGGTGGACCGGGTCGATCCGCAGCAGCGGCGAGTTGCCCAGGCGGTCGCTCACCCTGGCGCTCATGACCTGGGTCCAGAATTTTTCGTCGCGCGCCGGATCGCTGGAGCGCAGCCCGATATGGCTGAAGCCGGTAATGCCGGCGTCGCGCGACGGGAAATAGCGCCGCCCGCTGTGGTGCGGACGGACTACCAGGTCGATGCTGTTGCCGCTCGGGTCGATGAAATTGACCAGCCCCTCGACCCGGCGCTGCTCGCACTCTTCGCGCGAGCCGGCCTTGACCCGGTAGCCGGCGTTGTCAAGCTCGGCGGCCGCGGCGTCGATGCCGGCGGCGTCGGCCAGTTCGAAGCCGGTGGTATGGTCGTTGCTGTCGCCTTCGAAGTACACCAGCGTGTGATCGCGGCTGTCGCTGCGGAAGTAGCGCGCACCCTGTTCGGTGCGCACCAGTTCGAGCCCGAGCACCTCTTGAGCGTAGCGGGTCGACTCTTCAATGTTGCGGGTACCGAGCCGTACGTACCGTACATCGTGCAAATCAATCATGGTCAATCCTCAGTCGTAAGGTCAGCTGGTGGTGACGAAGCGCTCGGCGTGCACGCGCGCCGGGTCCATGCCGTTCTCGCGCAGCCACGCGGCGGCCGCTTCGACCATCGGCGGCGGGCCGCACAGGTAGGCGTCGCATTCGCCGCCGTGCAACAGTTCGGGGCGCAGCAAGCGGGTGACGTGTCCGGCAGGGCCCTGCCAGCCGGTCTCCGCTACCGCGATGCGCTCCACCGTCAGGCGCAGGCTCTGGCCGAGCCGCTCCAGTTCGCTCGCGTTGAAAAACTCGGAGGCTTCGTTGACGCCGTAGATCAGGTGCACCGGCTGGTCGGCCGCACCGGCGCGCACCATGCTGCGCAGCATGCTGAGCATGGGTGCAAGGCCGGTGCCGCCGGCGATCATCAGGATCGGGCGGCGCAGCGCGCGCAGGTAGAAGTGGCCGGCCGGTCCCTTGATGCGGATGTCGTCGCCAACCTTTGCGCGCTCGCGCAGGTAGTCGCTCATCACGCCTTGCGGATACACCTTGAGGAAAAATTCGAGCTGCTGCTCCGCCGGCATGTTCGCAAACGAATACGAACGCTCCGCGCCGCCTGCACCGGGCACTTCCATGTGCACGTACTGGCCGGGCAGGAAGTCGATGTCGCCCGCCGTCAGCTGCACCACCATTCGCTTGACGCTCGAGGACACCGATTCGACCGCCACCACCCTGGCGTCGAGCCACTGCGGCGCATGTTGGGCGGTCAGGAAGCGCGACGAATACGGCAGCTCGACCGTGCACGGCGTTTTCGCCTTCATCTTGCACAGCAGCGTGTAGCCGATCGCCAGCTCGGCATCCGACAAGGCTTCGTCGCTGTAGTCGTCGACCCGGAATTCGCCTTGCGTGCAAAGCGCCTTGCAGGCGCCGCACGCGCCTTCGAGGCAGTCGTGCTCGAGCCGGATGTTCGAGCGGTAGGCCGCCTGGTAGACGATCTCATCGGCTCGGCTCGAAAACCTGACCGATTTTCCGTCTTCAAAGATTGCCGTTATCTGGTGCACGGGAGCATCCTTCAGGCCGGAACAATGATGGGCTTGACCGCCAGGCCTTGCAGGATCAGGTCGAACCCGGAAGTTGCCTCGGACATCGGCAGCACGTGGCTGACCAGCGGCCTGAGGTCGACCTTGCCGTCATAGATGAGCGGCATGGCGCGCTCCCACGACTGCCAGATGCGGCGGCCGTGGATGTTGTGTACCTTCGGGCACTTCAGTACCCACTGGCTGAAGTCGACGTTGATCGGCTGCGCCGGCGCCCCGACCAGGCGGAAGTCGCCGCCCTTGGTGAGCGACTCGAACACGTTGCGAAAGCCGGCCTCGGACCCCGAGAACTCGATCCCGACATCGGCCCCGACGCCATTGGTAAAGTCCTTCACCGCGTTGACGACGTCCTCGTCACCGACCTTGACCATGCGGTCGGCGCCCATCAGCTCGGCCGTCTTCAGGCGCAGCGGGTTGATGTCGCTGGCGATGATCCTGCGCGCGCCCAGCGCCCGCGCCACCGCGATCGTCATCAGGCCGATCGGGCCGCAGCCGTTGACCAGCACCGTCTGCCCGCTGACGCCCGAGCCTTCGAGCGCGGCGTGGACGCCGATGCCGAACGGCTCGAGCATGGCCGCGATGTTATGGTCGAGCGGCTGCGTGATCACCCATGCGATCCGCGCCGGCACCACGATATATTCGGCAAAGCCGCCGTCGATGTCGATGCCGGGATAGGTCAGGTTCTCGCACAGGTGCTCCTGGCCGCGATGGCACTGCACGCAGTTATTGCAGTAGATGTGGCTTTCGAGCGCGACGTGGTCGCCGACCTGGATGTTGCTGACGGCGCTGCCGACCTGGTCGACAATGCCGCTGACCTCGTGCCCGATGACGCGAGGCAGCGTCATGCGGCGCTTGATGCGGGGCGACCATTTATAGATCTGCATGTCGGTGCCGCAGATGCCTGCCGCGCGCACCTTGATCCGGACTTCGTCGGCCTTGGGCAGCGCGACGGCCACTTCGGACAACTCGAGCCCGTTCTCGCCTGGCGACACTTTACTTAGCGCTAACATATTTTTCTGCTTTCTCAGAGGTGATAGACGTCGACCGTGCCTTGCAGCTTTTCGTCGATGATGACCGTCACTTTGCGGGCGATGCGCAGTGCGCCGTCGACCCGGCGCAGCGTGTATTTGTAGCGTCCGCCGCGGGTGGTCTCGCCGCGCGCACCCCAGGCGTGCACCAGCCAGGTCGCGGCCACCTCGACTGTGTCGGCGTCGCCGCCGGTCACAAGGATGTTCGAGGTCAGGTGCGTGGTGCGGTCGACCGGCAGCGAGGCGAACGAATCTTCGCTCTCGATGCGGAACACGCGCTCTTCGAGGCCGGCACGGGTCGGACTGTAGATCAGGCTCAGCTGCGTGGTCGGATCATCGGTCAGCTTGCTCTCCGACTGCCAGGCCGGCACGAAGTACACCGCGTCTTCGGTGTACAGCGCGAGCCAGTCGCGCCAGCGCTGTTCGTCGAGGAAGATCGCCTCGCGCGCCAGCAGGTTGCAGACTTCGGCGTAGATTGTTGCGTCGTTCAGCATCGTTATTTACCCTTGCTCATCAGTTTCAGCCAGTGGCGGTAGTAGCCCTGGTAGAAAGTATCGTGGTCCCAGTTGCGCGATACCGCGACGGCGTTGCAGCCGATCTCCTGCAGTTCCTCGCACTGCTCGCCCGGGATGGTGGACTTGGCGCCGCGGCTGAAATCGTTCCACTGGCTCTTGCGGCCGTGGCTGCCAAGCGAGGTGTCTTCCAGGGCCGCGATGTCGTCCGAGGTCGCCATGCCGGTCGGCAGATAGAAGTCGAGGAATTTGCGCAGACGCGCGGCGCGCGCATTGGCGCTCTCCCCCTTCGGCGCGACGCACTGGATCCGGACCTCGGCCAGTTCGGCCGAGATCGGGCGGAACACGCGGATCTGGGTCGATGGCTGGTCCATCAGCAACATGTTGGGGAACAGGTAGAGGTTGCGGCCGCGGCCGAGCATCCAGCCGACTTTCGCTTCGCCGAACTCGGCGACCAGGCGGTCCTTGGCTTCGTACAGCGGCGCCGCCTCGGGCGTGGTGCGCTTCGCCCACACCACGTTGTGGCCGTTGCCCAGGTCGGCCGAGCCGGATTCCACGTCGCCCGTAATGCGCCCGGCCTCGGTCTTGCCGGCGCCGCTGTAGCCACCGGCTTCCTCGCGCTTGGCCATGGTCGCAGCGAACACGCGGTGGACGGTGCTGACATGGTAGCCGTCGACGCCGTTTTCCGCGCCCATCTTCCAGTTGCCGCGGATGACGTAGGTCGATTCCCCGGGCAGCACTTCCAGCCCGTCGGGCGACTGGTCGGCCAGCAGGTCGATCATTGCCGCCGCGGCGCCTAGGTGGTCCTTGAGATCGGGAACGTCGGCGACCAGGCTGCCGAACACGAAGCCCTTGTAGGTATCGACGCGGGCGATGTCTTTCAGGCTGAACTTGGAGCGGCAGCTTTCCTCGCCCGGATAGGCGCCGCTTGCCTCGCTCTTGATCTTGATGCAGCGGCCGCTGTCGGCATAGGTCCAGCCGTGGAAGCGGCAGGTGAAGGTTCTTGCCGTGCCTTTGCGCAGCGGCGCCAGCAAGGTGCCGCGATGCGAACACGCATTGATGAAGCCGCCCACGGTGCCGTCCTTGCGGCGGTTGACGACGACCGGCTGGCGTCCCATGTAGGTGGTGATGTAGTCACCTTCGTTCGGGATTTCGCTTTCGTGGCAGAGATAGATCCACGAGCCTTCGAAGATGTTTTCCATTTCGGCATCGAAGATCCCCTGGTCGATATGGATCAGGCGATCGACCATGAAGGTGGAGGTTTGCGGCTCGTCGCGGATCAGCGTGGCCGGATCGATTTCTGGTGTCTGGTTTCGGTTTATCATGTCAACCTTCTGTGCTTTATGAAGTACGCAGATCGATGGTAACGAGTCTTGTGTCGTTTAAGAAATGAAATGATTACATGCTCATCATTCGGCACATGAATGTCCGCCCGCGACTGATTCGTATATCCTTAGTCGTCGATGGCGGCAACTGCCTGCACTGAACCCGCGCAGACGGGGCCCCGGCGGGCCGGTCTTCGCGCAGCACCCGCCGACTCGACCACGGAAAGGAGACAAACGTGAAGAAATTGCTTGGTTTCATCCTGCATGCCGCGCTGCTATCGGCGCTGGTTCCCTCGCACGCCCAGGAACCCCCCCGGTTATTGCATGGATCGCATTGGTGATCACACGGTTCCCTCGCACGCCCAGGAACCCCCCTCGAAAATCCTTACCATCGTCGTGCCCACCACACCGGGCACGGGCAGCGACATCGCCGCACGGCTGATGGCGCCCAAGCTGTCGCAAGCCCTCGGCCAGGCGGTCGTCGTCGAGAACCGCACCGGCGCCAGCGGCACGATAGGCATCGGCGCGGTCGCCAAGGCGGCACCAGACGGCAACACCATCCTGTTCGTGCCGAACACGATGGCCATGATCAGCTCGCTCTACACCAACCTGACCTGGGATCCGGTCCACGATTTCGCGCCGGTGGTCCGCATCGGCAAGATGCTGGTCGCGGCCGTGGTCAACCCGGCCCTGCCGGTGGAAACGATCGGCGATTTCGTCGCGCTCGCCAAGAAGAAACCCGGCCAGCTCAACTACGGCACTCCCGGGACCGGCACTCCCCATCACTTGCGCACCGAACAGCTCCGGCAGATCACCGACATGGACGTCGTGCACATTCCTTACAAAGGCTCCGCGGGCGCTGTCACCGACCTGATCGGCGGCCAGGTCCAGTTCGCCCTGTTCCCCCTGCATTCCGTCCTGTCGATGACCGCCTCGGGCAAGCTCAAGATGCTCGCAACGACGGGAGACACACGTTCGCAGTGGACTCCCAACGTCCCCACCTTCCGCGAAAGCGGCATCGCCGGCCTCAACAATTACGACTGGCTCGGCGTATTCGTCCCCCGCGCGACGCCCCAGAAAACCGTGGACCGGCTCAGCCGGAAACTGCTCGCACTGCTCGACGATCCCGACATCAGGAAGGAACTGCTCGCGCGGGGCATCATCCCGACGCCTGGCGGGCCGAGCGAGCTTGCAACGCTGCTCTCGTCGGAGCTCGACGAATGGCGGCACGTCATCAAGACGGCCCACATCTCCGCCGAGTAACGGCAATGCACAGCGATCATCCGCGGCCCCGCCGCGATTCCAAAGGAGCTTAGACATGAGCGCCACACAGCGTCTCCCATCATCATCGTCCGCCGGTCCCGAGATACACCCGCTCTCGCCGGCGCTGGGCGCCCGGGTCCAAGGCGTCGACGCCTCCCGCCCCCTGCCGGCCGCAACGCTGAAGCGGCTGCTCGAGGCCTGGCACGCCCACGGGGTGCTCTACCTGCCCAACCAATCGCTCGACGAACTCGAGCAGGTCCGGTTCGGCGAAAACTTCGGCGAACTGGCCACGACGCAGGGGGAATACGCGATCAGCAAGGGCCATCCCGCCATCATGTACATCACCAACGAGAAACAGGACGGCCAGTACATCGGCGCCCTGCCCGACGGCGAAATGTTCTTCCACTCCGACATGTGCTACGTCGAGAAGCCGTCGATGGCGACCATGCTGTATGCCATGTCCATCCCGAAAACAGGCGGCAACACGCTGTTCGCCAACATGTACAAGGCGTTCGATGCGCTTCCCGCCGCCACCCGCCAGCACCTGGCCGGGCTCAAGGCCGTCAACAGCTACGAGCCGGGGACCAGCGCGCCGACGGCAGCAATGCGCCTGAGCAGTTCGCAGGCGTCGGACCAGGTCCGCTCCTATGCCCAGCCCGTCGTGTGCACGCACCCCGTCACGGGCCGGAAGGCGCTTTACGTCAACCGCCTCATGACCGAATACATCGTCGGCATGCCCCGGGAGGAAAGCGACGCGCTGCTCGAGTCGCTGTTCGACCACCAGGAACAACCCGAATTCATCTACGAACATACCTGGACGCCGGGCGACCTGCTGATCTGGGACAACCGCTGCATGCTGCACGCCCGCGGCGACTTCGACGCCAGCGAACTGCGCAAGCTGCGCCGCATCACAGTCAAGGGCGAGAGGATTTCCTGATGACCCAAGCACTTACCGCCCCTCCCCTGCCCAAGCGGCTCGCGCTCTACTATGGGGGCAAGTGGCACGAACCGGCCGGCGGTTATCGTCCCACGTTCAATCCCGCGACCGGAGAAATCCTGGCCCAGGCGCCGGAAGCCAACGCCGAGGACATCGCCGCCGCCGCCGAGGCCGCCCACCAGGGTTTCCTCGCCTGGTCCCGGCTGCCGGCGGCCGAGCGCGGCGCGCGGCTGCGCGAAATCGCGCGGCGGGTCCGCGACCACGCGGACGAACTCGCCCATCTCGATGCCGCCAATTGCGGTAACCCGATCCAGCGCATGCGGCCGGACGCCCTGAACGCCGCGGCGCAGATCGACTATTACGCCGGCCTGGTCCACGAGCTCAAGGGCGAGACCATACCGACCGCGGATCGGGGACTGAACTACAGCATGCGCGAACCGCTGGGCGTGGTGGCGCGCATCGTCGCCTACAACCACCCCCTGATGTTTCTTGCCGGCAAGATGGCGCCCGTCCTGGCGGCGGGAAACAGCGTGATCATGAAAGCGCCGGATCAAGCGCCGCTATCGGCCCTGCGCTTTGCCGAGATCATCGACGGCATCCTGCCGCCGGGGACCTTGAACATCGTCACCGGCGGCAGCGACTGCGGCGAAGCCCTGGTGCTTCATCCGACGGTCAGGAAGGTTGCGCTGATCGGCTCGGCCGGCACCGGTGCCGCCATCCTGCGCAATGCCGCCGACAAGATCATGCCGGTCACGCTCGAGCTCGGCGGCAAGAACCCCCTGGTCGTCTGCCCCGACGCCGATCTGGAAACCGCCGTGCAGGGCGCGATCAACGGCATGAATTTCACCTGGGCGGGCCAGTCGTGCGGCTCCACCTCGCGGCTGTTCGTCCACGACTCCCTGTACGACGCCGTCCTCGAGCGCCTCTGCGCGCAGCTTCCCAAGCTGCATCGCTGCGGCCTGCCGACCGACCCCGCCACCACCATGGGCTGCCTGATTTCCGAGGCCCAGTTCGACAAAGTCATGTCCTACATACAGCTGGGCATTTCCGAAGATGCCCGCCTCGTCGCCGGCGGCAAGCGGCCGGACGACCCGGCGCTGGCCAAGGGCTGGTTCATCGAACCAACCGTTTTCGCCGACGTCACGCCGGCCATGCGGATCTTCCGCGAAGAAATCTTCGGGCCGGTGTTGTCGGTCATCAGATGGAGCGACGAAGACCAGCTCATCGCCGACGTCAACAGCGTCGACTACGGCTTGAGCGCATCGATCTACACCCGGGACCTGGCTCGCGCGCACCGCCTGGCGCAGCGCATCGAAGCGGGCTACATCTGGATCAACACCAGCAGCGCCCACTATCTGGGCGCCAACTTCGGCGGCTACAAGAAATCGGGGCTGGGGCGCGAAGAAGGCCTGGAGGAACCATTGTCCTACACCCAGGTCAAGAACGTGCACGTTGCCCTGTAGCACGCCGGGGCGCGCGCCCCGGCACCGCGTCACTCTTTGATGTTCGCATCCTTGACGATGCGCTGGTAGCGCGCCTGCTCTTTCTTGACGAAGTCGCCGAACTGCGCCGCGCTGCCGGTTCCCGGCGCCACGGACTGTTCGGCGAACTTGGTCTTGACCTCGGGCAATTGCAGCACCTGGTTCAATTCCGAATTCAACCTGGCCACCACGCTCGCCGGCGTGCGCGCAGGCGCGAACAGGCCGATCCAGGCCGTCATCGCCATGCCCTTCAGGGCCGGCAGCTCGCCGATGGCAGGCACGTCGGGCAGCGTGGGCAGGCGCTGAGCGGTGGTCACGGCCAGGCCCTTCACCTTCTTCGCAGCCACCAGCGGCACCGCCGAACCCGAGGCCAGGATGGCCAGGTCGACCTGATTGCCCAGCAGGTCGGTGGTGGCCTGGGCCCCGCCGCGGTACGGCACGTGGCGCAGGCGCACCTGGGCCTGCTGCTGGATGATCTCCATGGCAAGGTGCAGCACCGTGCCTATGCCCGAGGTGGCGTAGGTCAGCGTGTCGGGCTGGGCCCTGGCCATCTCCAGCACCTTGGCGAAGGAATCCGCCGGCAGGCCCGGACGGCCCATGATGACCATGGGCTGGGTCGCGATGAGTCCGATGGCGACCAGGTCGCGCGCGGTGTCGTACTTGACCGACTGGGGATTGACGTACTGCGCGATGGCCGCCGGGCTGTCCACGCCCAGCAGCAGCGTGTAGCCGTCGGGCTCGGCCTGCGCCGCCCGGTAGGTGCCTATGGTTCCTCCCCCACCGCCGACGTTGTCGACGATGACCGACTGCCCCAGGCGCTCGCCCAGCTTCTGCGCCACCAGGCGCGCGATGCCGTCGGTGCTGCCGCCGGCCGTGAATGGCACGATCAGGCGGATGGGCTTGGCATGGGGCCAGACGGACTGGGCCTGCGCGGTGGCGGCGCATCCGAGCGCCAGGGCCGAAACGAGGAATGCGCGTCGAAGCGTGGCGGTCATGGTCGTCAGCAAGCAGAGTGGGAGGGGTTGGCCGGAGTGCCGAAATGCTGCCGGTGCAAGTCGTCGAAGCGGCGGTTCCAGTCGGCGCTCCAGGCCTTGCGCTGGCCCGCGTCCATCCATGCGCCGGCCAGGCCGTTCAGCATGAAGTCGCGCAGGTCGGCGACGGGGAACTCGAAGTCCTCGACCATCATGGTCCAGGCCTTGGTCTGGGTGATGTTGTGCAGGGTGGGATCGTCGCTGTTGGGGTGGATGCGCAGGCCCATCGCGCGCATCTTGCGAATGGGATGGTCCAGCGCCCACCGGTCCGGCGGCAGCGTGCGCAGGTAGTACGAATTGGCGGGCACGACCGCGAACACGATGCCCGATTCGACGCAGCGTCGCGCCAGTTCCGGCTGGTCGACGACCGTGTAGCCGTGGTCGATGCGATCGACCTTGAGCACGTCCAGCGCGGTCTGCACGTTGGTCCACGGCAGGCCGTACTCGCCGGCGTGGGCGGTGGTCTTGAGGCCCGCGCGGCGAGCGTCGGCGTAAGCCTGTTCGAACCACTCCGGCGGGCCGAGCGCCTCGCGGTAGTCGATGCCTATGCCCGGCACCTCGTCGCGCCGGGCCGCCACCATCCATTCGACCATTTCCACCGCGGCGGCGGGCGGTGCCTCGCGGTCGATGGCCGGCACCAGGCGCCCGACGATGCCCAGGTCCCGCTCGGCGTCGTGGATGGCACGCACCATCGCGTCCTGGATGGCGGCATAGGAAAGGCCCGAGCCGCGCACCGAGCCCGTGGGATTCCAGAAGAACTCCGCGTACAGCACGTTGTGCGCGCGGGCATCCTCCAGGTATTCGCGGGTCACGCGGTAGAAATCGTCCAGCGTGCGCAGGCCGTAGTCCTCCAGCGCGCGCAGGCCGGGGATCGCGCCCTGGCGCTTCTCGCCATGGGCATACAGGCCATCGATCTGCTCGCTGGACAACCCGCCCCTGCCGCCCGCCAGTTCGTGGAAGGTGGAACGGCGCAGCGCCCCCAGCAGGTGGCAGTGCAGCTCGGCCTTGGGCAGCGCATGGCAGAAGGCGCGCACGGCGTCGATGGAAACGTGGGTATCGGTCATGTCCGGCAACTCCATCCAGGCAGGGTCAGTCCCCCGCGTACAGATCCTTGTACAGGAAGGGATCGGGCTTGCGCGCCAGCATCGCGACCACGGTCGCGGCGATGCCCTCCTTGCGCCCCAGGAAGCCCAGGGCCTCGTTGGTCTTGGCCTTGATGTTGACGCAGGCAGCGGGCACGCCCAGGTCCTGGGCGATGTTGGCGGCCATGGCGGGCGCGTGGGGGCCGATCTTGGGCGCCTGGGCGTGGACCGTCGCGTCGACGTTGATGACCTGCCAGCCCGCTTCGCTTACCCGCTGCATCGCGGTGCGCAGCAGCAGCCGGCTGTCGGCGCCGGCATAGGCGGGATCGGTATCGGGAAAGTGGCGGCCGATGTCGCCCAGCCCCGCCGCGCCCAGGATGGCGTCGGTGACCGCGTGCAGCAGCACGTCGGCGTCGGAATGGCCCAGGAGGCCATGCGTATGCTCGATCCGGACCCCGCCTATGATCAGCGGCCGCCCTTCGACCAGGGCGTGCACGTCGTAGCCCTGCCCGATGCGGTAGGGATAGGTGGTGGGATCGATGTTCTTGTCTTTGTTCATGATGCGTCCAGCAGTTTTTCCATCAAGGCGAAATCCTGGGGCCAGGTCACCTTGAAATTCGACAGCGTGCCCGCCACCAGGCGGGGCGCCAGCCCCAGCCCCAGCGCCTCGACCGCGCTTGCCTCGTCCGTCACGACCAGCCCGCGCACCGCGGCATGGGCCAGCGCGCGGCGCAACAGGCCGGCTCGGAACATCTGGGGCGTCTGGGCCTGCCACAGCCCTTCGCGCGGCACGGTGCCCGCCACGCGGGGCACGGCGCCGCCGCCCTGGGTCTTGATGGTATCGGCCACCGGCATGGCCACCAGCCCGCCGACCTCGTCGTCCAGGCAGGCGTCGATCAGCGCCCGCAACACCTCCGCCGGCAGGCCCGGACGCGCGGCATCGTGCACCAGGACCCAGTCGTCGGCCTCGGCCCCGCAGCGCGCCAGCGCATTGGTGACGGTCTCGGCGCGGGTGGCGCCGCCACACGGCAGGCAGGCCACGCGTGGCAATCCCTCCAGCGCGGCGCCCGCCAGGGTGTCGTCCGGGCCGACGGCCACCACCACCTGCCCGATGCGGTCGTCGCGCAACAGTGCCTGGACGGCATGGCGCAGCATGGGCCGGCCGCCCAGGAGCCGGTATTGCTTGGGCCGCACCGGCGCGGCGGCCGCCGGATCCGGCGCGGGATCGGCGGCGCGCGCCCCCACGCCACCGGCCGGCACGATGGCGATCAAACGGGAAATCGGTCTCATGGCTTCTATAATACGGAATTGCCGCCACGCCCGCGCCGGCCCCTGGGCGACGCTCTTTCCGCGAAACCGATGTCCCTCCCAGCCAGTACAGCCTCCACGTCTTCCCCTTCCGCCAGCACGCCCGCCGCCTGCCTGCCCTCGGCGTTGACGCAAGCCGTGCTGGCCGCGCTCAGGCCCGGCGAACGCTATGCCCAGCCCCGCCCGCCGGGAGCCGGCGATGCCTGGCTGCTGGCCGACCTGGCACGCCGCGCCGGCAAGCCGCTGGCGGTGCTGACGGCCGACCCGCTCGACGCCCAGCGCCTGGCCGAGGAAATCCGCCTGTTCTCGCCCGGCCTGCGGGTGCACCAGTTTCCCGACTGGGAAACCCTGCCCTACGACGCGTTCTCGCCCCACGAAGACCTGATCTCCGAGCGCCTGAAGGCCTTGCACGCCCTGCTGCGCCAGGACGTGGACGTCCTGACGATACCGGTCACGACCGCGCTGTACCGGCTGGCCCCGCGCGCGTTCCTGGCGGCCTACACGTTCTCGTTCAAGCAGGGCGACCGGCTGGACGAAGCCGCGCTGCGGGCGCAACTGACGCTGGCCAACTACACGCACGTCACCCAGGTGACCGCGCCCGGCGAATTCTGCATCCGCGGCAGCCTGATCGATCTCTTCCCCATGGGCTCGGCCCTGCCCTACCGGCTGGACCTGTTCGACGACACCATCGAGTCCATCCGCAGCTTCGACATCGACACCCAGCGCAGCCTGTATCCCGTCAAGGAGATCCAGATGCTGCCGGGGCGCGAGTTCCCGATGGACGAGGCCGCGCGCAACGAATTCCGCGCGCGCTTCCGCGAGGAATTCGAGGGCGACCCGTCGCGCGCCACGCCCTACAAGGACATCGGCAACGGCATCGCCTTCCCGGGCGTCGAATACTACCTGCCGCTGTTCTTCGACGAGACCGCGACGCTGTTCGACTACCTGGGCGAGCAGACGATCGCGGTCACGCTGGGCGACGCCGAGGACACCATCCGGCGCTTCCTGCAGGACACCTCCAGCCGCTATGAATTCCTCAAGAGCGACCGCGAGCGTCCCATCCTGCCCCCGTCCCGGATCTTCCTGGATACCGATGGCCTGTTCGGCCACCTGAAACGCTTCGCCCGCCTGGCCCTGGCGGGCGACCGCCCGCACCCCGCCTTCACCGCGCCGCCCGAGGTCGCCGTGCAACGCAAGGCCGAGGACCCGGTGGCGCGCCTGCGCGCGCTGGCGGCCCGGCAGGACCAGCGGGTGCTGCTGTGCGCCGAGTCCGCGGGCCGCCGCGAGACCATCGCCCAGATGCTGGCCGAGTTCGGACTGGATCCCGAGCCGGTCGAATCCGTGCAGGACTTCCTGGGCCGCGCGTCGTCCTTCGCCATCGGCATCGCGCCGCTGTCCTCGGGCTTCGGCCTGGCCGACCCCAAGCTGCTGTTCCTGACCGAGAGCGACCTGTTCCCGGGCCACGCCGTCCGCCGCGGCAAGCGCGGGCAGGAGCGCGCCAGCAACGTCGAATCCATGGTGCGCGACCTGTCCGAGCTGCGCGTGGGCGACCCTGTCGTCCACGTCCAGCACGGCATCGGCCGCTACCAGGGCCTGGTCAGCATGGACATCGGCGAAGGGGAAATGGAATTCCTGCACCTGGAGTACGCCGGCGGCAGCACGCTGTACGTGCCGGTGTCGCAGCTGCACGTCATCGCCCGCTACAGCGGCGCCGATCCCGAGACCGCGCCGCTGCACCAGCTGGGCTCCGGCCAATGGGAAAAAGCCCGCCGCAAGGCCGCCGGCCAGGCCCGCGACGCCGCCGCCGAGCTGCTGAACCTGTATGCCCGCCGCGCGCTGCGCCAGGGCCATATGTTCAAGCTGCCCATGTCGGACTACGAGGCCTTCGCCGAATCCTTCGGCTTCGAGGAAACGCCGGACCAGGCCGCCGCCATCCAGGCCGTGATCCAGGACATGACCTCGGGCAAGCCCATGGACCGGCTGGTGTGCGGCGACGTGGGCTTCGGCAAGACCGAGGTGGCGCTGCGCGCCGCCTTCATCGCCGTGGCCAACAGCAAGCAGGTCGCGCTGCTGTGCCCGACCACCCTGCTGGCCGAGCAGCACGCCCAGAACTTCGCCGACCGCTTCGCCGACTGGCCGGTCCGGGTGGTCGAGCTGTCCCGCTTCAAGTCGGCCAAGGACATCAGCGCCTCCATCGAGCAGATCAACGACGGCCGGGTCGACATCGTCATCGGCACGCACAAGCTGCTCTCGGACAAGGTCAGGTTCAAGAACCTCGGCCTGGTCATCATCGACGAGGAGCACCGCTTCGGCGTGCGCCAGAAGGAAGCGCTCAAGGCGCTGCGCGCCGAGGTCGACGTGCTGACGCTGACCGCCACGCCCATTCCCCGTACGCTGGGGATGTCGCTGGAAGGCATACGCGACTTCTCGGTCATCGCCACCGCGCCGCAGAAGCGGCTGGCGATCAAGACCTTCGTGCGGCGCGAGGACGGCAGCACCATACGCGAAGCCCTGCTGCGCGAACTCAAGCGCGGCGGACAGGTGTACTTCCTGCACAACGAGGTCGAGACCATCCACAACCGCCGCGCCAAGCTCGAGGAACTGGTGCCCGAGGCGCGCATCGCGGTCGCGCACGGGCAGATGCCCGAGCGCGAGCTGGAGCAGGTCATGAAGGCCTTCTACCAGCAGAAATACAACGTGCTGCTTTGCACCACCATCATCGAGACCGGCATCGACGTGCCCACGGCCAACACCATCGTGCTGCATCGCGCCGACCGCTTCGGCCTGGCCCAGCTGCACCAGTTGCGCGGCCGCGTGGGGCGTTCCCATCACCAGGCCTACGCCTACCTGCTGACGCCCGGCGAGGACGCCATCACCAGCAACGCCAGGAAGCGCCTGGAGGCCATCCAGGCCATGGAGGAACTGGGCTCGGGCTTCTACCTGGCCATGCACGACCTGGAGATACGGGGCGTGGGCGAGGTGCTGGGCGAATCGCAATCGGGCAACATCCAGGAAGTCGGCTTCCAGATGTACACCGACATGCTGAACGAGGCGGTACGCGCCCTGAAGAACGGCCGCGAACCCGACCTGAACGCCCCCCTGTCGGCCACTACCGAGATCAACCTGCACGTGCCCGCCCTGCTGCCGCAGGACTATTGCGGCGACGTGCACGCGCGCCTGGCGATCTACAAGCGCCTGGCCAACTGCGAGGACGCCGCCGACATCGACACGATCCAGGAAGAGCTGATCGACCGTTTCGGCAAGCTGCCCGAGGCGGCGCGCGCCCTGATCGAGATCCACCGGCTGCGCCTGGCGGCCAAGTCGGTGGGCGTGATCAAGATCGACGCCAGCGAATCGGCCGCCGTGCTGCAATTCGAGCCCAATCCTCCCATCGATCCGATGCGCGTCATCGGCCTGGTCCAGAAGAACCGCCACATGCGGCTGTCGGGCCAGGACAAGCTGCGCATCGAGATCAAGGGCGCCGACCTGAAGGCACGCGTGGACGCCGTGCGCACGGTACTGCGCTCGCTGGTCTGAACCCGTTTCCCCTTCCCATCCCCTGCCCATGACCCATCTCGTTATCCAGGCCCCCGACCTTGCCCAGGCGGCCATCGAACACGTCTCGGCCCTGGCCCGCGCCCGGCGGATCGTCGAGCTCGCTCCCGGCGCCGTCCGCCTGACCGAGGCCGACGACACGCCCGCGGCGCGCGCCCAGGTCGCCGCCTACTGCCAGGAAGCCCGCGTGGACTGGGCCTACGTCGAGCCCGGCGCCCGGCTGGCCGACTGGAAGGTGCTGGCCATGGACATGGACTCGACCCTGATCAACATCGAGTGCATCGACGAGATCGCCGACATGGCCGGCCTCAAGCCGCAGGTGGCGGCCATCACCGAGGCTGCCATGCGGGGCGAGATCGCCGACTTCAGCGAAAGCCTGACCCGCCGCGTGGCGCTGCTCCAGGGACTGCCGCTGGAGGCGCTGGAACAGGTCTATGTGGAACGGCTGCGGCTGAACCCGGGCGCCGAGCGCCTGCTGCTGGCGGCGCAGCGGGTGGGCATCAAGACCCTGCTCGTGTCGGGAGGCTTCACCTGGTTCACCAGCCGGCTGCAGCAGCGGCTGCAGTTGAACGAGGCGCACGCCAACACGCTGGAAGTGGAGAATGGCCGGCTCACCGGCAAGGTGCAGGGCGCCATCCTGGACGCCGACGGCAAGGCCCGCCACCTGCGCGAATTCGCCCAGCGCCACGGCGCCCCGCTGTCGCGCGCGATCGCCGTGGGCGACGGCGCCAACGACCTGAAGATGCTGGGACTGGCCGGCCTGAGCGTGGCCTACCACGCCAAGCCGGTGGTGCGCGAGCAGACCAGCCGCGCGCTGAACGTCTGCGGACTGGACGGCATCCTGAACTGGTTCGAGGATACCCTGGGCTGATCCGCGGCCGCTTCTGTTGTAGTGTTACGGTCCAGCCCCATTTTCAGGATTTGCCCGCCATGTCACCACGCCCAGCCAAGGCCTCGGCGGATGCGCCCCGCACCCGCGATGCCGAGCGCACGCGCCAGATCATCCTGGAGGCCGCGACCGCCGAGTTCGCGTCGCTGGGCCTGGGCGGGGCCCGCATGGACCGCATCGCCGAACGCGCCAAGGTCGACAAGCGGCTGATCTACTACTACTTCAACAACAAGGACGACCTGTTCCTGGCCGTGATGGAACGCGCCTATGCCGCGATCCGCCAGGCCGAACGGGAATTGCACCTGGAGGCGCTCAACCCTCCCGACGCGGTGCGCAGGCTGGTCGAATTCACTTGGCACTACTACCTGGAAAACCCGGAGTTCCTGTGCCTGCTCAACAACGAGAACCTGCACCAGGCCACGCACCTGAAGCGTTCGTCCCAGGTGCGGGACATGCACTCGCCCTTCGTGCAGTGGCTGGCCGACATCCTGGAACGCGGCCAGGCGCAAGGCCTGTTCCGCGCCGGCGTCGATCCGGTGCAGCTCTATATCTCCATCGCCAGCGTGGCCTATTTCTATCTGTCCAACCAGTACACGCTGTCGGAGATCTTCGGCCGCGACCTGATGGCGCCCGCCGCGCTGGACGAGCGGCTGGCCCACATGGTCGATGTCATCCTGGGCTACCTGCGCCCCTGACTCCCCTGCCCTTCACCAGCGGCGTCCCGGTGGCCGCATAGACGTGCCGTACCACGTCCCGGGCGCCGTCGTCGAAGCGGCGCCGTGCGGGACGGTCGAAGAAGGCCGCCAGGGCCGGCTCCGCCGCCTGCTCCGGCGCGGCGAAATCGAAGATTTCCAGGTAGCGCCCGGGGTCGCGGACCTGGCGAAACAGCCGGTATCCGGTGCAGCCCGGAATCTCCGCGCTGGCCCGCCCCTGCTCCAGCCCGTCGGCCTCGGCCAGGGGACGCGGCGCACGGAAGGCACGCAGCAGCACGGCGCCAGGATCCGGATGCCCGCCATGCGCCACCGACGCCAGGCGGGCCAGGTTCTGCCGGATGCGGTCCTTGCCGAAGAAAGTCCATATCCGGCCCGACCACGGCGTCGGATGCGTCACCACGTGCTGGAAGCCGGGACTGTCCTCCACGCTTTCATCCCGCGTCTCATAAAGCGCCAGGAACTTGGGGAACGCGTCGTCGCAATAGTAGCGGCGCCCGCTGACGAACCCGTCCAGCCCGACCACCTGGGGTATGTGCTCCAATTCGTACCACGCATGGAACTCTTCTTCGCGATGCGGCGGCACGTGTAGCCAGACCGCGATCAAGCCGGTTGCCTGCATGATCATTCCATCCTGATGTTGGCATGGGTGATGACGCGCTGCCATCTCTGCAATTCGGTATCGACCAGCCTGGAGAAGGCCTCGGGACCGTCATTGGAGGGGTCGGCGCCCGCCGACGCCAGCTGGGCCCGGACCTCGGGCAGCGCCAGCGC
This sequence comes from Pigmentiphaga sp. NML030171, assembly GCF_002188635.1. Classification (GTDB taxonomy): domain Bacteria; phylum Pseudomonadota; class Gammaproteobacteria; order Burkholderiales; family Burkholderiaceae_B; genus Pigmentiphaga; species Pigmentiphaga daeguensis. The sequence continues at coordinate 30,803 of NZ_NINX01000045.1, forward strand.
CTTGCGCAGTTCCGCGTTCAGCCGCTCGATTACCGGGCGCGGCGTGCCCGCCGGGGCGATCAGGCCGTACCAGGCCACGACCTCGGCCCCCGGCAGTCCGGCCTGCGCCACGGTGGGTACTCCCGGCAGCGCCGGCGAGGGTTCGGGCCCCGCCACCGCCAGCGCGCGCAACTGGCCCGACTTGATGAACGACAGCACCGGCGGCACGCCGCTGAACAGGATCTGCACGCGCTGGGCCAGCAGGTCGGTCAGCGCGTCCTGGTTGCCCTTGTAGGGCACGTGCACGATCTCGACCTGCGCCAGCGATTTGAACAGCTCTCCGGCCAGGTGGTTGGTGCTCCCCACGCCCGACGACGCGAAATTCAGGCCGCCCGGGTGCGCGCGGGCATAGGCGACCAGTTCCTGCAGGCTGCGCGCCGGCACCGAGGGATGCACCAGCAGCACGTTGGGACTGCTGGCGATCACGCCCACCATGGCCAGGTCCTTGCGGGTGTCGAACGGCATCTTCGACCCGTACAGCGCCGGGTTCACCGTCATCGGCCCCGTCGTCCCTATCCCTATCGTATAGCCGTCCTTGGGCGCCTTGGCGACCATGTCCACGCCTATGTTGCCACCCGCGCCGCCCTTGTTCTCGACCACCACCGGTTGGCCCAGCTGCCGCGACAAGGGCTGCGCCAGCGCACGTGCCAGGATGTCCACCGAGCTGCCCGCCGCGAACGGCGCGATCAGGCGTATCGGGCGGGTCGGGTAGTCCTGTGCGTGCGCGGCGCCCAGCGCGCCGGTCATGATGGTCAGCGCAAGCGCGGTGTGTTTCATCGGCTCTCCTCGTTGTCTTTCTTCATGTGTGTGCGTATGGCGGCAGGCCGGGTTCGGGCAGCCGGGCGGCCAGGATCACGCCCTGCTCCGCTTCGGTCACGTACAGCGTGCGCCGATCGGGCCCCCCATAGGCGACGTTCGTGGTGCGGCGGCCCGCGCACGAACGGATGCGCAGCAGCGGCTCGCCCATGGCGCTGAACAGCCACACCGATCCGAGCCCCGCGTGGACCACGGCCAGATTGCCTTGGGCGTCCGTCGCCAGGCCGTCCGGGCCGGTGGGACTGCCGGACAGCTGGATGAAACGCCCCACCTTGCCGACCCGCCCCGCCTCGTCCAGCGGCACGCTGTAGATGGCGTTGTCGCGGGTCACGGCCAGGTAAAGCAGGCGTTCGCCCGGCGCGAAGGCTAGGTCGTGTTAACACTAATGGTGTTAATCATGAAAATTAAGAGATACTTCGGTGATGGAAATCAGCGAAGCCCAATTCAAGCAGATAGAGCATTGCCTTCCTCGCCAGCGGGGCAATGTGAGCAT
>NZ_NINX01000006.1 GCF_002188635.1 Pigmentiphaga sp. NML030171
CCTGTTTCGGCGACTCAAAGGCTTCCGCAGAATCTTCTCCCGCTTCGACAAACTCGACGTCATGTTTACCGGGTTCATCAATTTCGCCCTGATTGCAGATGGGCTGCGTTGTGTTAACAGGCCCTAGGCTATGTAGAAGGCGTCACGCACGATTACATCCGCCACGGCACGACGACGCTGTTTGCCGCGCTGAACGTGATGAATGGCGAAGTCTTGGCGCAGTGCCGGCCACGCCACCGCCATCAAGAATTCCTGGCGTTCTTGCGCATGATCGACAAGGCCGTTCCCGCCGAACTGGACATCCATTGCGTGGCCGATAACTACGCCAGTCATAAGCATCCGAAGGTACGCGCCTGGTTGGCCGAGCGACCCAGATGGCACATGCACTTCGTGCCCACCTATTCCAGTTGGCTCAATCAGGTCGAACGCTTTTTCTCCATCATCACTTCACGCGCCATCCGCCGCGGCTCGTTCACCAGCGTCAAAGACCTCATCGGCAAGATCCAGAACTTCGTGCACAACTACAACCAATCCTGCAAGCCCTTCATCTGGACTGCCACCGCAGACTCCATCCTTGAAAAAATCGTTCGATTATGCGGGCGTATTAATGGGGCAGAACACTAGGTGTTGCTTGCCGATAAATCGCTTGTGCTCGAGATCGACCGGCGATCGTGCCTCGTCCCAAGGGCGCGGATATGCCTGCCGAATAGGCTTGGTCGTCGTTGCGCCAGGCGGTGAGCCAACCGGGATTGGACAACGCCCTGCCAGAAGGCTCGGTCTGCGTGTTCCTCAGGCGGCTGTAGCCCACATGCACCTTGAGCAGTCGGAAGTCGTAGCTGGCTCCCACCGTTATCGCTGACGGATCGGCCTGGCTGGTGGCGCTGGCCGCGACGTCCGTGCGCATGTAGCTCACGCCCGCCTGCACCGGGCCGCCAGTATATCGAGCGCCCAGATCGAGCATGCGGTTGTTGTTCTTCGAACCGGCGGCCTCGTTGACGATGTTCGCGCCCGGAAGAGGCGTGCCGATATTAAAGCTGTAGCCGCCGGCGGCCTGCAAGCCGCCCATCGATGGCGACGTGTAATAGACGGAATTGTCGACCCGACCGTTGCCGAACGAATCGTCGTCGAAGCCGAAGGTGGAACCCACGGTGTTGCGCCCCATCGCCAGCCCGAAGGGGCTGGCGATGCTGGGCAACCAGGAGAATGCCAGGTTGAGCGTACGGCCGAGTTTCAACTCCCCCAATTGATCCGAATTCAAGCCCACGTAGGCATTGCGGCCGAAGAGCCGGCCGCCGTTGCCCAATGCGCCCGTATCCGGAGAGAAGCCGTTCTCGAGTACGAAAACGGCTTTGAGGCCGTCGCCCAGATCTTCGCTGCCAAGCAATCCGACGGTGCGTACAACCCGTTATCGATCGCGGTGCTCGAATGATTGCCTTCGATCTTATCGTTGATAAGTCCCAGATCGACTCGGCCGTAAAGCCGCAGGCTGGTCGATTCCTGTGCCTGGATCGTTCCAGCGCCCGCCAGGGTTACCATCGTGGCGACGGTACCCAACAGAATTCTCCTCATGCTACCCCCTTTGGTGAGCCGGACTTCGCCGGCTATTGATATTGAATGTGCTGGTCGCTAAAGGCGATCAGCTGTTTCCTCCTGCCCTTGTCAACGATGTGGTCCCCAGATTGTTGCGTTCTCAGGCAGCCCAGTTCCGCTCGCGCAGCCAATCGATGCAGAACTTCGCCGCGGTGGCCAGGTGTTCGGGCTGGCCAGCGTAATAATGGTTCGCGCCTTCGACGACCTTGTAGGTCTTGTCGGTGGACCCGGCAGCGTTGTAGACCAGTTTCGTATGAGGTTGAGGGACCGCATCATCAGCGGAATTCTCGATGGCAAGCAGCGGCGCGCTTATTTGGGCGGCGCACTTTTCGCCATCCGCCTGCGAGTCCTCGATGGACCATTGCGACAACCACGAACGTAGTGTCGAGAATCGGCCGACACCTATCGGACTTGAATTGACCGTTTCGGGATTACCTAAGAAACAGGTTCCTGGAATACGGAGATTCGGGTCGATTGCCGGATCGAGAAAGCGCGGGTCGGCCATGGTGCGATGGGTAACGAAGCCACGTTCGACTTCCTTGCCACCAGCAGCGGTCAAACGACGCAGCGTTTCCTTGACCCAGGCCGTCCGCCTCCTTATACGAGCCAGTTGCGCCGCGCGAAAACGTTGCAAATACTCCGCGGAATAAGGGGTCTGGTTCGGATTGGCGGGGTTGTAGAGGTCAAGTTCGACGTCTCTACGGTCGGGATCGTCCTCGTCTAGAACAGAGGGATCAATCCATTCGCGGAGCAGACGGGCGCGCGAGAGGTGGCTTGCCGGAAGGATTATTCCATCGGCTGGAATGAGACAGCCCTTCTTGATGTCGATGGGATCGCCCGCCGGCGTCTCGGTAATGGTTGGATGCTCGGCTTGCGATTGATATAGCAGCGACAGCGAGCCGCCGCCCGACCAGCCGACGATAAGGACGTTCTTATAGCGCCAGGTCTCTCTTGCATGGCGCATGAAGGCGCCAAGGTCCAGAAGGACTTTCTCGAAGATCAAGGCCGTATCGTTGCGGGCATAGCGGCTCGCCGCGCACAGCACATGCAAGCCTTGTTGCACCATGGCCTTGGGCAGAGGCAGCAGTTGCAGGGTAGACGCCGGGTGCATATAAATAAGAAGCGTGTCCGACGAATGATCGGACGATGCACCCGAAGGCATGTATCGGATGCCTTCCAGATGAACGAGGCCCTGGCTGCTGTTAAACCCGTAGGTATCCCGAAAGGCGGATGATTCAGGATATTGCAGGTGAACCCAATCGGCGACAATTGGTTGAAGGGGCGGCATCAGTGGGATTCCGTTGGCGATTCGACTCGAATCGATAGCCGAGTCTAAGTCGCGGCGCGGACATTCCCACGTTAAGGTCGATTCCCGATCGATGACGGCGGCGGCCTATTGCAGCCGTTTCGACACCGACGGCGTGACGCCTCTTCGAGGAAACCCAGGGTGCGTGGCCGACGCATTCCTGGAACGACATAGGGCGAATCCAAAGGGCACGCGTGTATGGATCGTCTCTAAGGCTGGCGTATGAGGCGGCCAGCTCATTTCAAGACGAACATGGCCCGCGGCCTCAGTACGAAGCCGGCTTCCCGCTGTTCGATGACGTGGGCGATTTGGCCAGCGGTGCGGGCGATTCCCCAAACGGCGACAGCGCTCTTCGAGGGCAGCCCCAGGGCGGCGGTGAGCGTCACCAGGCCTGCAGGCAAACCCGGATGCAAATCAAGATCAGCCTCGATGCGATCGAGAAAACGCAGCATGTTCTGGAGCACGGGCGTCTCGGCCCGGGGCAAGAGTGCTCTGGCCTGTTTGATCATCCAATATGCGCGGGGATCGCCATCAGGCGCCAGCGCGGGGTTGAATCCATACAGCGTGGCGCCAAACTTTCTTATTTCGTTCAGCCGCCGGTCCTGGTTCTGATTTCTCGCCCCTCCGGAAAGCAGCTCGGTCAGCCGGTCACAGATGTGGCCGGTCAGAAGGCCCGAGTGCGCGCACAAGCCCGCGGCCACGCTGGCGTAGAGGTCGGCCCCCGACGAGGCGACCACTCGCGCCGTGAAACTTGCTGGCGAGAGTTCGTAGTCGGCGCACAAAACCATCATCGCGTTGAGAGCCGCGATGGCCTCGGGATCGGCCGCGCGGCCCAGGATCCGGTGAATGCTGGCGGCCAGCGGCTTGCCCGCAAGCACCGCGATGTACTTGCGCTTGCTCGACAGCAGACCCAGCATGCCCGTCAGGATCTGGATGATCTGCCGGGCAGCATCCAGCGTGGTGCCAAGCTTGAACTGTTCGGGGCCTGGCGGCGCCACGCCCAGCGCCAGAACGACGCCCGCCAGGGTCTTTACGATGTCGCAGGTGCCCCCATCGGACAGCCCGGTCACCGGCGGCGGCTGGAACTCGGGCACGTCGTTCCAACAGACCCGGTCCTCCAGCCACACCCCCGTCCACAGCCATGAAGCGACGGCCTCGAAGGTACAGCCCTGATCCGCCAGGTCCACGGCAAGCCGTCCGCGATAGCGGGGACCCTGCAACGTGATTTCGGAGATGCGGCTCGTTATGACCGGCTCGCCATAGCGCATGACCGTTTCAGCGACGGCGCCGATGCCCGAGCGCGCCAGGCTCTTGGCCCGCAAGCGCTCGACGTCGGCACGCGCGAACACATGCGCGCGGCCTTCGTTCGACGGAAAGCTGCGGATCCAGCCGCGGCTGACGTAGGTATACAGGGTTTCTTTTTTTACGCCCAACAGTTGCAACGCGGCATCGCGCGAAATGTTGTCTTCGTCTTCCAGAGGAACTTCAGGCTCGGCGGAAGACTCCGGGAGCGCGGTCGATTTTGACATGGCGGGGAACGGATTCGGCCTTGGACATCGATCGGAATTTGGGCTGACTGCACTATGTTCTGACACGTCTACGCCACAAGTCAAGGTCCAACAAGGGCCCGCCTCCGACAGCGGCCTCGAACGGCAGCCATACGTCGATCCGCGATCGATGCTATCTCTTGGCATGCCCTCAGCGAGCTAGTATGGCCTCCCTACAGCGTCGAGCTGGCTACATTGGAGAAACCCTATGGGCAGCAGATGGAATGGCCTGGAATTAAGAAGCCAAACGAACGAGGGCGCGCCTGCCGATGCCCAGACAACGCCGCTGGCTACCAGGCGACAACTTCGTCAAAAACCAATGTCTATGGGCTTGCTTATTACTACAGCCTGAGCAAACGCACCGGCCTGTACGCTTTCGTCAACGCCGGACACTCCCGGGATTTCAACAGGAACACCGATATATCGCGGCGGCAGGTTGCGCTTGGCGTTTCCCACGCTTTCTAGCTTCATGGCGAATATATCGCCATTAGGATCTGGGCCTCCAGGGCCGAGATCCGTTGACCTTCACGATCCGCCGCGGAGAGCCTTGAATGAAACTCGCAACCCTCAGTACATCCTGCCGCGACGGTCAGCTCGTTGTCGTATCGCAGGACCTGGAACATTGTGTCGCGGTGCCAGACATCGCGGCCACCGTGCAGCAAGCCCTGGATGACTGGAATCACGCCGAACCCGCTTTGCGCGACGTCTATCGTCGGCTCAGTGACGGCGCACTGCCCGACACCCGGCGCTTCGACCCTCAGGCATGCCATTCGCCGCTGCCGCGCGCCTATCAGTTTCTGGACGGTTCGGCCTATCTGAATCATGTCGAGTTGGTTCGCAAGGCGCGCGGCGCCAAAGTGCCCGAGTCGTTCTACAACGATCCCCTCATGTACCAGGGTGGATCCGATAGTTTCATTCCACCCTATGCGGCCATGCGTGCCGATGAATCCTGGGGCATCGATTTCGAAGGCGAGATCGCGGTGATTACCGGCGACGTGCCGCTGGGCGCCGCACCCGCCGATTGCACGGGTGCGATACGCCTGGTGACGCTTATGAATGACGTATCGCTGCGCGAGCTGCTGCGCACGGAAATCGCCAAAGAGCTTGGCTTCGTGCAGTCCAAGCCGGCGTCTTCGTTCGCACCGGTGGCCGTTACTCCCGATGAGTTGGGCGGTGCGTGGCGCGATTCCAAACTGTACCTGCCCGTCTGTGTGCACCTGAACGGCAAGCTCTTCGGCAAGCCGAATGCAGGCCTCGATATGAATTTCGATTTTTCGCAGCTTGTTTCGCACGCTGCCCTTACCCGTGATCTGGAAGCCGGATCAATTGTTGGCAGCGGCACAGTTTCCAATAAGCAAGATCTGCGGTGGGGTTCCAGCATCGACCAGGGCGGGGTGGGCTACTGCTGCATCGCCGAACTGCGAATGTACGAAATCATTGAACAGGGCCGGCCCATCACGCCTTTCATGAGGCATGGCGACACGGTTAGCCTGGAGGTACTGGACGAAAACGGCAAGACAGTCTTCGGGCGAATCGAAAACCATGTACACGCGATCGGCCGTGACGCCGACCGCCTGGCAACAGATTTCCCTTCCAATACTCGATCGAGTATCGACCAATCGTAGATCTTCAACAACGCTCGCTCCACACTGCCATTCATCCCGTGCCGGTTGCCGCGAGATGTCGGTGCCATCGCTGTTTTCCGGGCCCAGGCACGTGTCCCCGAGGAGAAGAAATGTTGGAAGCCACAAGAATCGACCGCATTACACGGCTCGCACCCTATCGCTCGGGAGCCCGGCTGGCCGAAACCGCAGAGCTGCGATATCAGACGGGCTTCGCCAATGAACTGGCCAGCGAGGCCCTGCCCGGCGCATTGCCGGAAGGGCAGACGAGCCCCCAGCGCCCGACATATGGGCTATATACCGAGGGCCTGACCGGTACGTCGTTCACCTCGCCGCGCCAGGAAAGCCGGCGTACGTGGGTTTACCGGATCCAGCCTTCGACCGTAAGCGGCCCGTTCGTGAAAACGGACAGCGGCTTGATCCGGACCGCGCCGTTGGCCTTAGGGTGGTCGCCCAATCCGCAGCGCTGGGCACCTTTTCCCATCCCGGATACTCCCGCCGATTTCGTCCAGGGATTGATTACGCTCGCGGCCAACGGAGATCCGGCCACTCGACTCGGCATGGCCGTGCATATTTATCTGGCGAACCGATCGATGACCGATCGCGCGTTCGCGAATCTTGACGGCGAAATGCTGATCGTGCCGCAGCAGGGTTCGCTGCTGGTTACCACCGAGCTGGGCATATTGGCGGTCCGCCCCACGGAAATCCTGGTCATCCCCAAGGGACTACGCTTCAAGGTGGAATTGCCCGATGGCCCCTCGCGCGGGTATGTATGCGAAAACTACGGGGCGCCGTTCCGTTTGCCTGAACTAGGGCCCATCGGTTCGCACGGGTTGGCCAATATCCGCGATTTTCTGGCTCCGGTGGCGGCGTTTGAAGAACCCGACCGGCCTTATGAAATTATCGGCAAGGCGGGCGGAAGCCTCTGGGCGGCCCAAACGAATCATTCGCCATTCGATGTCGTGGCATGGCAAGGCAATTCGGTGCCGTGCAAGTACGACCTGAGCCGGTTCATGACCGTATCGTCCGTCAGCTTCGACCACACGGACCCTTCGATCTACACCGTCCTGACCGCTCCGTCGGATACGCCGGGAACGGCCAACGTGGATTTCGTCGCATTTACCCCCCGCTGGATGGTCTCGGAGCACACCTTCCGGCCACCATATTTCCATCGCAACGTGATGAGCGAATTCATGGGCCTGATCGAGGGCCGCCACGAAGCCAAGGCGGACGGATTCCTGGCGGGCGGCGCGAGTCTGCACAATTCCGGCGTCGCGCATGGCCCTGACGCCGCCACGACGAAGCTGGCAATGGCCGCTGACCTCGTGCCGCAGAAATTCGATCATTCCTACGCATTCATGTTCGAAACGTCTTATCCCCTGCGGTTGACTGAATACGCCTTGAATTCGCAGCAGTTGCAGCAAGACTACGCGCAATGCTGGCAGGGAATCGAATCCTTGTTCACCGGCAAGCCTTGACCCTATGGAACGGAGATCTCATGAACGCACCCGTCGAACTTACGCTCGCCGCGCCGGAGCCTTTTGCCCACCTGTGCGACGCCATCGAAAAAACGCGCCTGCCCCCAGCGCAAGCCTCGCAGCTGCCTGGGGAACTCTATTGTTCCAAGCAGGTGGCGCAGCTTGAAAAAGACCGTATCTTTCTGCATACATGGCTGTGTATAGGCCGAGAGGAGCAGATTCCCAACCCCGGCGATTATTTCACGCAAAGCATCGCGGGCGAGCCATTCATTGTCAGCCGCGATGACAACGGCAATGTCAGCGCATTCTTGAACATGTGCCTGCACCGTGGCGTGCCCGTCGCGTCGGGCCACGGTAACGCCCGCGGCTTCCGCTGTCCCTATCACGCTTGGAACTACGACATAAAGGGAAATCTGCGCGCCGCGCCCTATATGGGAAAGAGCACCATGACCAGCACCGAAGGTTATCGGCTCAAGCCCATCCAACTGCAGCTGTGGCGCGGCTGGATATTCATCAGTTTCAACGACAATCCGCTCGGCTTTACCGAGTTCATCGAGCCGTATGAGCGAGAACTGTGGTGGTTCCGAACCGAACAATGCAGGTCGGCGGAGAAAGTCGTGCTAGAGGTGAACTGCAACTGGAAGCTGCTGGTCGAAAACTTGATCGATATCTACCACGTACCAGTGATACACAAGACGTCTTTCGGCAGCTTCCTGAAGACTGACCGCAATGCGATCGAGTTCGAATTACTGCCGCGCGGCGGGTGGATATACGAGCAGGAAGCGCGGCCGCATTCGAAGGATGGCGAGCCATTGTTCCCGATCTTGCCCTGGCTCGAAGGCATGAGTTCCAGTACGTCGATCAAGGCGGGGATATTTCCCAATCTGAATCTTTCGTTGCGGGCTGACAGCTTGCGCATGTGGCAGGTCTGGCCGGTCGCCGTTGATAAGACTGAAATCCACTTGTACAGTCTGTTTCCGTACGCCGTGTTCGAGCGCCCCGACTTCCAGACCCGCTATGAAGAATACAAGGACTTCATTGTGCATGCCATTACCGACGAAGACGGTCCGATGGTCGTGGAACTGCAAAAGGCGGTTAACTCGCGGTTCTACAAGCCTGGCCAGATGTCGCATTTGGAAGGTGCGGTGCACCATCTGATGAATTATTACCTGGATGCGATGGGAGCCCCCGCGTGAAGACCGTTGATACCTCGGTTCTGATCGTGGGAGCGGGCCCAGTCGGGCTGGCGTTGGCCATGGAACTTGGTTGGCGCGGCATCGACTGCATGGTCGTCGATCAGCACGATGGCAAGTTTCTCTTGCCGCGCGCTTCGGGAATATCGGCTAGAACGATGGAATTCTGTCGCCGCTGGGGAATCGTCGATCGTGTACGTGCGGCAGGATTTCCCAATGATTTCAAGCTCGACATCATATTTTGTACCAGCCTTGCCGGCCATACGCTGGAACGCGACCCGTATCCCGCATTGAAAGACCTTTCCCCTCTGGACTTCAGCCCCGAGAACAAATATCGCTGCCCACAACATATGTTCGATCCGGTTCTGGAGCAGTCTGCCAAGGAGTTCCCCAGCGTTCGCATTGAAAGGTGCTGCCGCTTGGAGGATTTCGAACAAGATAACGAAAGGGTGCTCGCCACAGTTACCCGGCTTGAAGAATCTCTGGCCTACGATTTCGATGCGGACGCCCGGACCGCGGCGGGGGGGGCAAGGGCCGCCGCTGGCAAGCAGTACGCCATTCGCGCGAAATATATGGTGGGCTGCGACGGTGTCAATAGCGGAGTGCGCGCAGCATTGGGCATAGACGTGGAGGGCAACCCCGCCCTCAGCTATTCGATCAGTGCCCTGATAACAATTCCCCATCTTGAGCGATATCACGAAAAGGGAACCGCCGAGCGCTATATATTTGTCGGACCGGAGGGGGTGTGGGGCAATCTGACGGTGGTGGATGGACGGGGCGAATGGCGCTTGACCATCGCCGGAACGGAAGAAAAGCTGGATCTGAAGCGGTTCGATATGACAGCCGCCGTGCGCCGTTGCCTCGGCCGCGATGACATACCCTTCGAAATAACGACGGTAACTCCATGGCGGCGGCGACAGATTGTGGCCCGCCATCTTCGCAAGGGCCGGGTCTTTTTGGCCGGGGACTCCGTGCATGCTATGTCGCCGACCGGCGGCTTTGGCATGAGCACCGGCGCAGCCGACTCAGTCGATTTGGGATGGAAGCTTGAGGCCGTATTGCGCGGCTGGGGCGGCAGCGACCTGCTCGACACTTACGAAATCGAGCGCCTGCCCGTGGCAGTGCGCAATACCGCGGCGGCGGCGAACAACTTCAAGCCGTGGCGGCTTGCCTTGGATTATTCACACATATTGGAAAATACGTCCGCGGCGGAGGAGGACCGCCACACGGTTGGTGCCGCACTCAAGCAGGCATTCAAGCCCGAATGGGAAACCTGGGGCACCACGATGGGATACCGATACGATACATCGCCCATTTGTATTTCCGACGGTACGCCAGCGCCCCTCGACGATTCCACGATATACGAGCAGTCGGCTCGGCCGGGCTCGCGCGCGCCTCACGCGTGGCTGGCCGACGGCCGCTCGACCCTCGATTTGTTCGGACGGGGGTTCGTCCTGCTGTACTTCGGCTTGGACAAGGCTCGGGCGGAATCCCTATCGGCCGCCGCCGCCGCGGTCGGCATGCCTTTGCAGGTCGTCGCCATCGACCAGCCCGATATTTCCGCGCTCTATGAAAGGAAGTTGGTGCTGGTCCGTCCGGACGGCCACGTCGCGTGGCGCGGCGATCGATTGCCGGACGATGTCACGGGCCTTGTCGATACGGTGCGCGGCAATCTGCGGAACCAGCAGGTTCGAGCACCCCAAGCGCAGGCTACTGGTAGATAGATCGAAGATCAAACGACGAGGCGGCCAGCCTTGCGGAAGAAAGTTCAATCGAGGAGACACGATGTTGAAGAGCTTCAATCGCCGCATGGTTCTGACTCTCCTGGCGGCCGCCTGCGGCGCAGGCATGGGCGGTATCGCCCGTGCACAAGGCTATCCCGACAGACCCATTCGCATGATCATTCCCTTTCCTCCGGGAGGCGGGCTGGATACGATCGGCCGCGTGGTGGCAGCCGAGCTGTCGAAACAATTGAATGTCTCTGTCGTAGTGGACAACCGGGGTGGTGCTTCGGGCGCCATAGGCGTGGAAGCGGCCGTGCGCGCTCCCAGCGACGGCTATACGATCTTGTTCTCCAGTTCAGACACGCTAACCATTCTTCCGCTACTCAGAAAGCTGCCATTCGATACGGCCAAGGATCTTCGACCGCTGGCCAAGGTGGCCGATTTGTACATCGTCTTCGCAACGAATCCGGCGGTGCCGGCCAAATCAGTGCAGGAACTGGTCACGTTGGCGAAGTCCGAGCCCGGCAAACTGCGCTTTGCCTCGCCTGGCATCGGGTCCGTATCGCACATGACTTTCGAAGGTTTTAAGCTGCGCACCCATACGAATATCCAGCATGTTCCCTACAACGGTGGCGGGCCGGCGCAGGTTGCGGTCATGGGCAATCAGGTCGAGATTCTTTCCGGTGGTGCCAATCTGTACAAAGTGATCAATGCCGGAAAATTGCGAGGCATTTCGATCAGCTCGGCCACCCGCAATCCGCTTCTGCCGGACGTGCCAACTTTGGTGGAAAGCGGTTTGAAGGACTATGTTTTTGGTTCGTGGTTCGGTTTTTTTGTTGGCATTCACACGCCCGACCCCATCGTCGCCAAATTGCAGGAAGCATTGCGGAAAACGACGCAGACGCAAGAATTCAAGGAAATGGTGGAAAGCGGTGGTGGTGTGCCGGGCTATTCCGCGGGCAAGGAATTCAGCGACTACATGGCCAAGGAGTCGGAGCGCTGGAAGGAAATTGTGGACCAAGCGAATATCAGGATGGACTGACGAGGGTCTCGATGCGGCCGCCGTATCTTGTGCAGGCTCCGTCAGCAAGAATGAATGGAAACCAGAGCACGGGCACCGTTTCGCGTGAGTAACTGTCAGGCTAAGCGCGGGCCAGCGTTTTCGCTTGTCGATAGCTGGCTTCCACCAAAGTCACGCAAAGGGGTTTCTCAATGTCAGACTGTCTTCAATGATCAGGCCGTGATGCATGTCTTCGGTATACAGTGTCCGGCAGCCTTCCATCGAAGCCGTAGCTACGATGCAGGCATCATAGAAGGCCAGCCCATGGCGCTCGGCGACCCGTCGGGCCAGGTCATGGGTTTCGATGGTCAGCGGTACGAGATTGCACAAGCTTTTCACTACATCAAGAAGCTGTCCCACCTCGCTCCAGGTCATTCCGAGCTTGCGAATGCAGACATTCGTGACTTCGTTGAGCACCTGGACACTGATGGTCGGCCTGAGCCTGAGCAACGCTTCCGAACGATCCGCCTTGGCAGTGTCTTCCGACAGCAAATAGAGAACGATATTGCTGTCGATAAACACCTTGGTCTTAGCCCCGCTCATTCGCCTCGTCCCGACTGAATTTGAAGTCGGACGGCAGCTTGCCACGGAAGCGGCGTAGACGCTCCAGCAATTCATCTGTCCCCGGCTTTTTGCGCACGGCGAAGGTCCGCGGGCTGTCGACCACGATTTCGATATCGTCCCCCTCCCGCAATCCAAGCGCTTCAACCAGGCTTGACGGGAGCCGCACGGCCAGGCTGTTGCCCCACTTCGCGACTTGCATGGAATCGTCCTTTTGGATATACATTTTCTATTGTATATCCTGGAGGCCGAGGCGCAACTAAGTCGCGGCAACCGAGAACGCAGAATCCGCGGCAAGCGCAAGGGCCGTTTCCCGGAGCAAGGCGAGCACGCGGGGCCGTCGATCCGCTCCGCACTTCTCGCTCGGGACCATGACGCCAATCGACGCGATGGGCCGCTTGAACCGGTCGACCACGGGCACCGCGATGCCCGTTGTTCCCTGGGTGATGTCCCCCTCGTTCAAACCGAAACCGCAGCGACGCGAACGCTGGAGGATTCTCCGATAGGCCGCTGCGCGTTCGCCTTTGGCGGCGTGGGGATCACGCCGGTTGGCGGCCAGCAACAGTTCGCGTTCTTGCCTGGGCATGGCAAAAAGCATCGAGATTCCGAACGTCGATTCGGACAGCAGCCGCCGCGTGCCCACTCCGGTGATGGCAGGCACGGCGGCGTCGCCGACCCGATCGATGCATACCGCCTCTTCGCCCGACCTGAGATACAGGAACGCAATTCCGCCAAGCCGCTTGGACAGCTGTTCCAGACCAGGATGCGCGGCGTCTTTGAACGCGGCGTAGGAAGGCAAAGCGAGCGCCAGTTCATAGAGCAACTGGCCCGGAATATATCGACGATCGTCCGGCCGTTGCTGAAGCATGCGCTCCGAACAGAGGCAGGCGACGATCCGATATGTCGTCGATTTTCCGAGACCGCAATGCGCCGCCAGATCGGTGAGCCGCCATCCGATCTCCCGGCGGTCTGCCACGGCCTTCAAGATATTGATTGTGCGGATGATGCTCTGGGTGCCGGCGGGTGCATTCATATCATCGGGATGAAGAGGCGCTTCATGAGTGGTTGAGCTGATGTTTTACATTATGGAACAACGATGGCAACCGTGCGGCAGCGGGACAGTCTGCGACCATAAACTGAGCTGCGTTCAAAAAAATCGCGCGGCACTCGCCTCGCGAGCCCCGGTTTCGTGGAGGAGACACCATGCGAAAGCTCACGCTCGCCGTAGCCATCTTTGCGGTTCTATTCAGCAATATGGCGTTCTCGCAAGATTGGCCGAATCGACAGACTGTCCGCATCATCGTTCCGTTTACCGCGGGCGGGGTCACTGACGCTGTCGGTCGATTGCTCGCCGATGCATTGACGCAGCGATATGGCAAGACCTTCATCGTCGAGAACCGGCCCGGCGCCGGACAGAATGTCGGCGCGCTTGCCCTGGCCAAATCGGCCCCGGACGGATACACCCTGATGGTGACGGCTCCGGGTCCTCTCGCCATCAATCAGTACCTTTATCCGAAGCTTGAATACGATCCACAAGCGTTTGCGCCGATCACCCTGCTGTCGAGCGACCCCCTGGTTTTTGTCGTGAACAGCAAAAGCAAATATCAATCGCTGCAAGACTTCCTCGCGGCCGCCAGGGCGAACCCGGGAAAACTTTCCTATGGTTCATCAGGCGTGGGCGCAACGAGTCACATGATGAGCGCCGTTCTGTTCGCCAAGGCGGGCGTGCAAGTCCTCCACATTCCCTATAAGGGAGGTTCCGAGGCGGCGACGGCGTTGATGGGCGACCAGATCGACATGATCGCCATCGATCCGGTCGCTGCCGTGCCCCAGATTCGTGGCGGCCGCCTGCGGCCGCTGGGCATTAGCGCGGCGAAAGGCACGCCGGTGCTTCCCGATGTGCCGTCCGTCGCCGCTGCTGGCGTTCCAGGCTACGACTATGCCACCTGGCTCGCGCTGATCGGGCCCCCGGGCCTCCCGCCGGAACTGGCCAACCGCATCGCCAGCGCGGTGGAGGACGCCTTCAAGTCGCCGGAATTGCAAAGCAAGCTCGCGGCCTACGGCTCAAGCTATGAAGGAGGCGGCCCGAAGCAGCTTGCCGACTGGATTCGCAAAGAACAGGTCAAGTGGAAGGCGTCCGTTGAGGCGTCTGGCGCAAGAGCCGGACAATAGGCCGCGACGACATGGAAGCGATGAAGCAACCGCTGGACGGCGTGACGATTCTCGATCTCACGCAGATATTCAATGGGCCGTATGCCACCTTCTTGCTGGCCATGGCCGGAGCGGAAGTGATCAAGATCGAGCCGCCCGGGGGGGAGCATCTCAGGAAGCGGCAGGGATCCGCGAAAGGCGCGGCGATGCCGTTCGCCATGCTCAATGCGAACAAGAAATCCGTCGTACTCGACCTGAAAGCCGAAGAGGGGAAATCGGCGCTGATGGCCATGGCACAGCATGCGGACGTCCTGGTCGAAAATTTCGCCCCGGGCGTCATGGCGCGGCTCGGACTGGACGCCTCGCGATTGCAGGCGGCCAATCCGAGACTGATCTACGCGTCGAGCAGCGGTTACGGCAGCAGCGGCCCTTACCGTGACTACCCCGCCATGGACCTGGCTGTGCAGGCGATGTCCGGGCTCATGGAAACCACGGGATATCCCGAGAACCCGCCAGTCAAGGCGGGCGCCACGGTATGCGACTTCGCGGCGGGCTCCCACCTTTTCGGCGCGGTTTGTCTGGCGCTCTATGACAGGGAACGGACCGGGCGCGGACGGCAAGTCGAGGTCGCGATGCTCGATGCGATCTTCCCGACCCTCGCCTCGAGTCTCGGGATGTATTACGGCTCCGGGGGCAAGGAAGCGCCGCGCACCGGAAACAGGCACAGCGGGCTGGCCGTCGCGCCATATAACGTTTATCCAGCGTCCGACGGCTACATCGTGATCATCGCCAGCAACGAAGCGCGATGGATCGCCCTGGCCGACGCACTTGGCCATCCCGAGCTAACGCGCGACGCGCGCTTTCGCACGATGCGCGACCGATGCGCAAACCTGGACGACCTGGATCATGCGCTCGGGCAAATCACCCGCACGCAAACCAAGGAGCAGCTCTTCGCGAAGCTGATCGAGGCCCGTATTCCGAGCGCGCCGGTTCGATCGCTCTTGGAAGTCGTCAATGACCGGCATCTCCATGAACGAGGCATGCTGCACTGGATCGATCACGCCGAATATGGCCGCATGGTGGTCCAGGGCACTCCGATCCGGTTCGAAGGTTTGCCGATGCCGCCCTATCTTCCGAGTGTCCCGCTGGGCGCCGATACGGCTTCCGTGCTGGCGGATAGGGTCGGTGCGCAGGAGCCAACGAGAGCAGGCAAGATCCCATGAGCAACGTTGCCCGACAAGTACCGGAGGATAGCTTCGAGCTGTCGATGATCCGGCAAAGCGCGCGCGACTTCGCGGCACGCCACGCACGAAAGAAGGGCGCTTGGCTGCGGGACGTCGCGGATGACTATATCGAAGAAATCCGGCGACTGGGATGGCTGGCGATGTTCGTTCCGGAGCAATACGGCGGACTCGATCTTGACTTCAAGACCATGGCGGCCCTGGTCGAGGAGCTCGGCAGGGGCCTGGTGGCTGAACCGCTGGTCGCCATCGCCGTGCTGGGAACCCGAAGCCTGGTCCTGGGCGACAAGGAAGTCTTGAAGGAGCGGCTCCTTCCCCGATGCGTCTCCGGTGACGAACTGCCAGCCTTGGCGTGGCAGGAACTGCGCGGCGAATACGATCCCGGTGTCGTGAGTACCAGGGCATCCCTGGAGAGCGGCGATTGGCGTATCGACGGCGGAAAGAATTTCATCCTCGGCGCCGGGATGGCCACCGGGTTCGTGGTCAGCGCACGTACTGACAGCGGAATCGCGCTCTTCTGGATCGATCGCCACGCAGCGGGAGTGGAACTCTCGTTCGAATCGAGAGTGGATGGATCGAAGCTCGGAATCCTGAAGTTGACCGGCGTCGTCGTTCCCGCCGGGAACATGGTTGCTTCGGCAATGGTAGGCCATCGCGTGTTGGAGCAGGCCTTGGACGAGGCCGTCGTGATGACGTCGGTCGAGGCTTACGGCGTGTTGAGCGCGGCCCTTGACGTCACGTTGGCGTTCATGCGGGCTCGCGTGCAATTCGACCGCCCGATCGGAACGTTCCAGGCGCTTCAGCATCGCGCCGTCGATCTATATCTGCTTCAACAGCTCACTTCCGCCGCCGTGGGCGAGGCTGTCGAGGCCATGGACGCCACGTCGGATTCCCGTGAGCGGAGCATTGCCGCGAGCAGGGCCAAATGCCGCAGCAGCATGGCCGGGCTGAAGGTCGGGAAAGAATCGATCCAGCTGCATGGCGCGATCGGGTACACCGACGAATACATCATCGGGCATCATCTCAAACGCCTACTCGTCCTGTCCGCGGTTCTCGGGAACGCCGGAACGCACCGAACCCGGCTGCGCGCGCTGGGCTTGCACCTGAAAGACGATACTTTCGCGGCCGCTCCGCCTCTTTCCCTCGGATCGCCGTCCAGCGCAGAGCCTGGTTCGCAAGACTGGAACGACATGGACGATGCCGAATTCAGGGAAAGCGCTCTTCGCTTCTTCGATGAGCACTGCCCGCGGTCCTTGCGTTTCATGCCGAACCGGCCGCGTTGGGACGAGGTGAGAGAATGGTACTCAACGCTCTCCCGGAAAGGCTGGCTCGCGCCGGGACTGCCCAGGGAATACGGCGGCATGGGCCTTGCGCCGGGCAAGCTCCTGATCTACTTCGAGGCGGCCGCGATGATCGGCCTTCCACGCCTGCACGATCAAGGAATCAACCAGGTCGCGCCGATCCTGATTGCCCGCGGTACGCAAGCACAGCGCAAGGCATTCATACCAAAAATCATTTCGGGCGACCACGTCTGGTGCCAGGGGTACTCCGAGCCCGATGCCGGTTCGGATCTGGCGGCGCTGCGTACCCAGGCACGGCTCGAGGGTGAATACTTCATCGTCAACGGACAGAAGACATGGACGTCGATGGCGCATGACGCGACGCACATGTACGCGCTGGTGCGTACGGACCGCTCCGCAAAAAAGCAAAAAGGAATCAGCTTCCTGCTGATCGACCTCGACCAGCCAGGCGTGACGATCAGGCCAATCAAGAACCTGACCGGGGACGATGAATTCTGCGAAGTATTCCTGGATGACGTCCGTACCCATTGCTCGAATCTCGTCGGCGAAATGAACGATGGCTGGAGCGTGGCCAAATCCTTGCTCGGCTTCGAAAGAACCGTGGCGGGTTCTCCACGCCGCTGCTTTCTGATGCTGAACCATCTGCATACCGTCGCGCGACACACTGGAAAAATCCACGACGCCGTGTTCGCGGACCTCCTGGCCCAGCTCGAACTGGATGTCCTCGATTTGTCCGCCTTGTACGAGCGCCTCGGTGCCAAGCTCCGTGGCGGAGGTTTGCCTGGATCGGAAGTTTCCGGCATGAAGATCCTAGCAACCGAAACGCTTCAGCGCCTGACGGATTTGCTCGTGAGCGCGGTGGATGACGCCGGCGGACTCTACGGCGAGCAAACATTCGGCGCAGAGCGGATCGACGTGCTGGCGCATTACTTTACGGCGCGTCCGTTCACCATCTTCGGCGGCTCCAATGAGATCCAGCGCAACATCATCGCAACGCGGGTTTTGGGACTGCCGAAGGAGGACAGACATGGATGAACCCAACGTCCGTGTGGCGATCGAGGATTTCATCGCTGTCGTCACGCTCGACCGGCCGCCGGTCAACGCGACGTCACGAGCCATGGTGCTCGAAATTCAGGCCGCATTCGACAGCTTCAACAACAACCCGAATGTACGCGTCGCGATTCTGGTCGGCGCGGGAAAAATCTTCTGCGCGGGGGCGGATGTGAAGATGCGCGCGTCCAGCCTCGAGTCGGGCCAGGCCGGCCAACCGGGATCGCACGCCCTTCATGCACGGATTGGCCGTGAAGGGTTCTATTCCATCATGGATTGCGAGGTACCGGTCATTGGCGCGCTGAACGGCGCGGCGGTCGGCGCCGGATTGGCTTTCGCCGCATCCTGCGATTACCTCATCGCTTCCGAGACGGCGTTCATCGCGTTGAATGAAATCAACGTCGGGCTTCTTGGAGGCGGCCGCCACGCGCAAAGACTGCTGGGGACATTTGGCGCCAGGCGGCTCATGTATTCCGGCGATCGCATCCACGCCGCCGAGCTGCTTGAACGCAATGTGGTGGAGAAGGTCGTGCCCGCCGGCGCGCTGATGCAAGAGGCCCTGGCGATGGCACGGGTGATCGCCGAAAAGAGCCCGACCGCGATCAAGATGGCCAAGCGCGCAATGAACGCGGTCGAGTTCATGTCGATTCGCGATGGCTATCGCCTCGAACAGACCATGACAGGCGAACTGTCCCGGACCGAAGACGCGGCAAATGCTTTCGTGGAGAAACGCAAGCCGATTTTCAAAGGCAGCTGATAGGCGATTGTTGCGGGTGGCGTCCCGGCCACTTGAAGTGGGATTCGTCCAGCCATGAGGGGTTTGTCGCCGGTTCGGCGCCGAACTCAACCCGAGTTGCGAGGCCAAGGAAAGCGCTTGCCTGCGAAGGCCGGTTTTACATCGGCCTTGCAGCAACGTTCTGATACTATTGCTTCGGCTTTTTACCTCGGTAGCGGGCCCGCCAATAACCCGTATTTCATGGAGAATCACATGCGTATGCTCACAGGTCTGTTGAGCGTTCTTCTGCTGGTCCTGGCAGGATGCTCCGCAAAGGACTCGGGCGATGTGATCCGGGTGGCCGTATCGCCAGCGTCGCCGCCCAACCTGTACGAGGAGAACGGCCAAACCAAGGGCCTCGATCTGGAGATTTTCGAGGGCTATTGCAAGGCCAGGGGTTGCACCTTGCGCATTACCTCGTACGACTGGCAGGGCATGCTCGGTGCCGTTGTCAGCCGCCAGGCGGACGTGGCCTTTTCGGGTATTTCCATCACTGCGCAGCGCGAGGAGGTCATGGATTTTTCCAAGCCCTATATGGAAAACACCTGGAACCTGGTAAGCCTGAAAAAACAGGACATTCATTTCGACGACCTGGCCGAAATGAAGCAATACACCATCGGCTACCCGCGTGGCATGGCCTACAGCGATTTCATCACGAAGGAGCTGGAGCCGAAGGGCATTTACCGGCTCAGCCAGGTGAAAATGTATCCTTCCTATAACGAAGTGCTGTCGGATCTGCAGAACGGCAATCTGGACCTCGCCTTTCTCGACGGCACCGTCGCCTCGGTGTATCGCAAGACATTGCCGATCCGCGACAGCTACGTGTTCACGGGTTTCGACCGCTTCGGATTCGCCTTTCCCAAGGATTCCGCGTTGCGCAAGGACTTCGATCACTACCTGAGCGACGAACTGGGGCCGGAAGGGTTGAAGGCCATTATCCACAAGTGGCTCGATTGACGGAACCGATCGGCATCCGATGAGTTTCCTGGATATTCTCGGCCTGCTGGCGACAGGAGCCGGCTACACCATCCTGGTCACTCTGTTGTGCAGCGCAACGGGGATTCTGGTGGGCCTCGCCGTCGCCATCCTCTACCGCCTGGGCTGGCGGGCGCTCAATCTTTTTCTGGATGCCTTTACCTATGTGTTCCGGGGCATTCCGGTGCTGGTGCTGCTGTTCATCGTCTTCTTCGGGTGGCCTGGCATTGGCATCAGCGTGCCGCCACTCGTTTCGATGATGTTAAGTCTCGGATTGATCGCGGGCGCCTATCTGGGCGAAGTGTTTCGGGGCGCCTTCGACTCGGTCGACGCGAATGAGATCGTGGCGGCGGAGGCAATGGGCATGAGCCGGATGCAGGCGCTCCTTTACATAGAGATTCCGCAAATGCTGCGGTTCTCCGTGCCCGGCATGATCAACGAGTTCACCACGGTGCTGAAGTATTCGCCCTTTGCCTATACCGTGGGCATTCCCGAAGTGATGAAGCAGGCCATGGCCTTGTCCGCCGCCACACTGCGTGGGGTGGAAATCTACGTTGCCGTGGGCCTCATCTATTTCGCGATCTACAAGGTGCTGGTGACAGTGGTGTGGGCGCTGGAAAAACACTACCGCGTGCCTGGCCTGACGGGGCATTGAGAGAAAACATGGCACTGCTGACAGTCCGCAACCTGGTGATGGAATACGAGGGCAAGGCCGTCCTCAAGGGGATCGATCTCGATCTCGACGAGGGCGAGCTCAAGGTGGTGATGGGCCCCTCCGGATGCGGTAAGTCCACCCTGCTGCGCTGCCTGAACCGGTTGATTACGCCGACTTCGGGGCAGGTGATTTTCCGTGGCGAGGATGTCACGCTGCCCGGAACCGATGTGCGCGCCCTGCGCCAGCGCATCGGGTTCGTATTTCAGAACTTTGCCCTGTACCGTCATCTGACCGCCCTCGAAAACGTGACCCTCGGGCTGCGCAAGCTGCGCCGCATTCCGGCCGCCGAGGCCGCCGAGCGCGCCAAACACGAATTGCGCCGCATGGACATGGTCGAGCACCATCACAAATATCCGGCCCAGCTCTCGGGCGGGCAGAAACAGCGGGTGGCCATCGCGCGGGTGCTGGCGATGGACCCGGCGGTGCTGTTCTTCGATGAGCCGACCTCGGCCCTCGACCCGTTGATGGCCCGGGAGATCATCAACGTGATCAACCAATTGCGCCGGGATAATGTTTCGATGCTGTGCGTGACCCACGACCTGTTCCTGGCGCGCTCCGTCGGAGGCCGGGTGCTGTTCCTCGACCAGGGGGTGATTCACGCGGAAGGCGATGCCGAACAATTGTTCGGCGACCATGCGGATCCGCGCATCCGCGCCTTCTTCAGCCAGGAGTCCCGCGATGACCGGGAGGCCGGCAGCCCATGAGCGGCCTGGCTGTCTTTCTGCGGCAAGTGGCGGATTTCGGTCCGCAGATCCTGGCGGGCCTTGGCAATACGCTGTTGCTGGCTTGCATCATCACGGTTACCGGATTGCTGGGCGGCATCGGGGTTTTCTATCTGACCCTCAGCCAGAATCGCATCTGTCGCAGGCTTACCGAAGGCTATATCTCTTTCTTCATCGGCACGCCGCTTATCGTGCTGCTGTTTTTGATGTATTACGGGCTGCCGCAATGGGGACTGCGCCTGTCGCCGCTGACAGTCGCGGTCATCGGCTTCACCATGAATGTAGCGGCCTACAACGCGCGCTACCTGATGACGGCCTACCGCGGGCTCGATCAGGATGAACTGGAGGCGGCGCGGGCGCAGGGCTTCACGGCGGGGCAGGTGTTCCGCCTGATCACTTTGCCGCAGGTGCTGCGCCTCTCGGTTCCCGCCCTGTCGAATCAGGTGATCCTCAACCTGAAGGACAGCTCGGTGGCTTTCCTGATCCAGTACACCGAATTCTTCGCCTATGTGCAGGACTTCGCCATACGCAATTTCCAGTTCTTCAAGGCCTATGTAATGGCCGGGCTGGTGTACCTGGCGCTGGTTTCGGTCATCGTGTTCGCGGCGCGCGCGTTGGAGCGGCGCTTTGTCCTTCCGGGCACGCGACGGTTGTAGTCGCTCCATCCGATGGCTTCTCGCGCACGGGGATTTAAACATTAATCTGGTTCAGGGCCATGGAGACCGTGCCGCGAATACCGTGGCCGGTCAGTTGGTCTTGGTCGCCGTTTGCGTTTGCGAGTTGGGATGGAGCGCTCGGTACGGGGTATGTTTGGCGAGCGGGTGTCTGGCAGGTTCGGGCCTATGGCCGGATCGACAGTCTCTTTGACCAGCAATACGCTGGCTCGGGTTATCGTGAACGAGGGAAATGGGCGGTATTTCGAGCCAGCGCCGGGTCGCGGCTGGAGCGCGGGCATCGGAGCGACCTACACCTACTGATCATGCCGCCGCTGTCGGAGTCGGTGCGCTGCGCTGAGCGTTGCCCCATCGGGTAACGGCCATTTTTCGAAAGGAGCAAATCCATGTCATCGAAGCGCCTTGAAGGAAAGGTTGCCATTGTCACGGGTGCCGCGCGCGGCATCGGGCGCGCCACCGCAGTTGCTTTTGCGCGCGAAGGTGCAGCCATCGTGGGGATTGATATCGCAGGCCCCGTCAGCAAGATCCTGGAGGTGACGCCGGCCACCGCGGACGAACTGGCGGAAACAGGAAGGCTTGTGGCGGCGGCCGGTGGGCGCTGGGAGGCGCGCCGGCTCGACCAGCGTGACTTGCCAGCCCTTCGTGAAGCCGCTGCGTGGACGGCTGAGACCTTTGGCAAGATCGACATCCTCTTTGCCAACGCCGGCATCCAGGCGTTCAAGCCGCTCCTCGACATGGAGGATGCGGATTGGCACGATCAGATCGACGTCAATCTCACTGGCACCTGCAACGCCATCCGCGCTATCGCCCCCTATCTTGTGAAGAATGGTGGTGGCCGCATCATCGTTACGTCATCGACGCAGGGGCAGCACGGCACCAAGTACGGTGCGGCCTATTCGGCCTCAAAGTGGGGGATCATCGGCCTGATGAAATCCGCAGCCCTGGAGCTTGGACAATACGGCATCACGGTCAACGCGGTCATCCCCGGCCTGATCGACACTCCGCTCACACGCCACCGGCAACGGTACGCGCAAGCTGTCGATGACTTGAACAACACCGAACCTCTGGACCAGCTCGAAGCCGAAGCGAAGCAAAAGCTCACGGCCAAGTCGCCATTGGGTGTTCCCTGGCTCCCGCCAGAATCCATTGCGCCGGCTGTCGTCTTTCTTGCGAGCGACGACGCCTACATGGGTTCGGGCGCTACCTACGACGTGACGGGGGGCGACAGCGCCAACAACACTGCATGATCCAGGCATCGCGGGATTCCAGCAGCGCCGTGGCACAAGCTCGCACGGCATGGCGACCATAGCGACGGCTGACGAACGCAAGTCGGTCGGCATTGAGTCTTCCCCGCAACGTCCAGCATTTGCTCACTTGCGCCTCTGCCACGGCGGCTCGCAATGCGGCCAATGATCGCAGCGAGAGGAACGGTGGGCGCGAGCGAGTCCCCCTGCGTGGCCAAACTGCGTTGGCAGGAGAGCAGCCATCCACATAAGGAACGTATGAATGATTGAAAATAATTACGATGCATTTGCGGATGCCTATCAAACAGACAATGAAACCAACGCCTGGAATTCCTATTACGAGCGGCCGGCAATTCTCTCGATGGTTGGTGATGTCAATGGACATCGGGTGCTCGACGCGGGATGCGGTGGCGGAGTTCATGCCGCAGCACTCCTTGATCGAGGGGCAATACTGACGGGGATAGATTCGAGCGCTGGCTTACTGGAGATCGCGCAACGTCGCCTTGAAGGGCGCGCGCGATTATTATTGGCTAATCTCAACGAGCCATTGCCCTTTGAAGATGGCGCTTTCGATCTGATCCTCGCTTCGCTTGTCATGCATTATTTGCCCGACTGGTCTATGCCTCTCTCGGAGTTCAACCGTCTGCTGTCCCAAGCCGGTCGCCTGGTCTTTTCAACGCACCACCCCTTCATGGATCACCAGTTAGCCGGTCGCGACAATTACTTCGAAACTTATAGTTTCGATGAAACGTGGCAGCGCGACGGAAGGGATATCGAAATGCGCTTCTGGCATCGGCCACTCCACGCCATGTTTGATGCCCTCAAGTCGGCCGGTTTCCTGATCGACATACTGAGCGAACCACAGCCCGACCCGCGCGCCCGCGCGCTCTTCCCGGATGCATACCAGAGCCTGACGACCAAGCCTCGCTTCATCTTTTTCTCAGCCGTGAAATTATGAACCCGGCACGATTGGTCGAGATGCAGTGATTCTCGGCAGCGGATTTCATCTTGTCCCGCAAACGGCGAACTCAAGGTCGAAAAATCAGCCTTTCGGCCTTTAAGCGCCGTGTTCTTCGCTTCCGCACCCCGCACGCCGAGCGAACTCGCGCAGGCGGTGCAGGCATAGTGCGGTGGCCGCATGCCCCCCGCGAGGGCGGTGTGCCCTATGCGCCGTCCAGGGCTACCGCGCTGTCTGCCAGCCGGCAAACGCTCTGCCGGCCTTCAGCTCGCGATTGATCTGGTGCACACCCGGTTCCGATCCGATTCCAGCAATAACCCGAACCGACACCAACCGCATTCGTTGGTGTATCACTTGGGCTGCACTTCAAGTCGATCACGGCCAATTTGAAGCCTTCAGGCTACAAAATTGCCATAACTCCAGTTCTTAGGAGAGCGACGCATCCTATCGTGGACGCTTGTATGAATGTCTCGTGGGCTACATTTTCACCATAGAAGCCATTTTTGATGCCATTTCTCTAGAGCCTGCGCTGGCGATAGGATTTCGAATCCGCAGTCAGCCGGTCGAAGCTCCAGCAAATTCTTGGCGCCACTGACTAGCCACACGGCCTTGCCATGCAAGGCCGTGTGGAGAAACACATCGTCATCGGGATCGCGACTGTACGCTGGTCTGGGAGTCGGAGGCAGATCAACCCACCGAGCCGCCGCAGCGAAGTCATGCAACAGCAGGCGTCGGCGATCCATGTCCAGATAGCGGTCAAATTTTGGCCGCCAAAGCCTGGTTTCAAGTTCCTCGAAGGTTTCCCGTGAGAACACCAACGTAGCGTGTTGCAGAAGACAATCCACGATCTGCGCAGGGGCAGACCGAGGCGATAGCGCAGCACTTATCAGGACGTTGGTGTCGATGACAGCGCGTTCAATCCTCATCGGCCAGGAGCTGTTCCAGCGTAAGCGGCTGGGCATCCCATCTTGACCTTGCAGGGCTACGCTGCCTGCGTTGAGTACGCCGTCGTAAGCGGGTGCCACCGATGGGGTAAGAGTTGGTCGATGTCGCAGAACTTGTGTGTCGGCAAACGCGTGAGTACGTCTTTCAAGTAGGCGTACGGATCATGCCCGTTGAGCTTGGCCGATTGGACCAGGCTCATGATGGCCGCCGCACGCTGGCCGCCGCGTAACGACCCGGTGAACAGCCAGTTCGAGCGCCCGATGGCCCAGGGCCGGATCTGGTTTTCGATCCAGTTATTGTCGATGGGGACATCGCCATCGTGCAGATAGCGCGTCAGCGCTTCCCAACGCTTCAGGCTGTAGTCCAAGGCTTTGGCGATGGCTGAACCTTCCGGCACCAATTGCCGTTGACCGATCATCCACGTATGCAGCGCATCGGCGACCGCCGTAGCTTTGTCGTGGCGTACGCGTTGGCGCTGGTCGGCACCGACGTCACCGATGTCTCGCTCGATATCGTAAAGACCGCTGAAGAATTTCAGCGCCTGCTCGGCGATCTGGCTCTTGTTGCTGGCGTGCAGATCGAAGAACTTTCTACGTGCATGGGCCATGCAACCGATCTCGATCACACCTTGGCCGAAGCTCGCCTTGTAGCCCGCGTAGTCGTCGCACACGAGCTTGCCGCGCCAGTCCTGCAAGAAGGCTCGCGCGTGTTCACCCGCCCGGCTCTCGGCGAAGTCATAGACCACGGCACGCAAGTCGTCGAAGCGTGTCGGCGCATACGCCCACAGGTAGGCGCGGTGCGTCTTCTTCTTGCCCGGCGACAGCATTTGCACCGGCGTCTCGTCGGCGTGCAGCACGCCGCGGGCCAGGATTTCAGCGCGCAGTGCATCGACCAGCGGTTGCAGACGAACGCCGCATACGCCCACCCATTGACCCAGCGTGGAGCGCGGCAGCGCCAGGCCGGCACGGGCAAAGATGCCTTCCTGCCGATACAACGGAAGGTGATCCGAATATTTCGCCACCAGTACCTGGGCCAGCAGGCCGGTGGTCGGGATGCCCTTGTCGATCACATGCGCCGGCACCGGCGCTTGGATCAGTGTCTCGCATTGCGTGCAGGCCCATTTGCCGCGTACATGGCGCTCGACCGTGAACACGCCGGGAAGATAGTCGAGCTTCTCGCTGATGTCTTCGCCGATACGCTTCAAGGCGCAGCCGCAGCCACAGGTGGTCGATGCCGGTTCGTGACGGATCTCGGTGCGCGGGAACTGCGCCGGCAAGGGGGTGCGCTTGGGTTGCTGGGGTGTCGGTTTGCTGGGCTGCGAACCTACGGTGAGCTGTTGCAGTTCGTCCTCGATCGCGGCCAGGTCCGCGTCCAGCGTCTCGTCCAGCAGCGAGGCTTGGGCCGCAGGGAGTTGCTCGCTGCGTTGACCGAACCGATATCGCTTGAGCACGGCGATCTCATGGGTCAGTTGATCGATGCGGACCTCGCGGTACTTGAGTTCGCGGTCCTTGTCGCTGACCTGCGCCATCAGCCCGGCCGCCAGCTCGCGCAATTGCTGCGCGCTCAGGGCGTCGAGGTCGTTGGCTTGGATCATGCCGAGAGTTTGCCATCGGCGGGCTGCTCACCGCCATCGGCACAAGACCCAATTGCTGGGTGCTACGATCCAGGTGGCGTCGTTATAGGACAGTGATCACGCCGTCGGGACCGACGCGCTGCCACGGCAACCCCAGCACCAAGGCCGCAAGCTGTTCATCGCTCAGTGACAGATGTCCATGCAATGCTGGGTGCGCCCATACGAAGCTGCCTTGGTGCAGTCGGCGGGCCGCCAGCCACGTGCCGATACCGTCGTGCGTCAGCACCTTGATGCGGTTGGCCCGGCGGTTGGCGAACAGATAGGCATGGTGCGGCTGCGCTGCACCGAAGACCTTGATCACCCGAGCCAACAGCGTATCGAAGCCGGCGCGCATGTCTACCGGTTCGGTGGCGAGCCAGATCGCATCGACGCGAATCACTTGAACCACTCGCGCAGCCACGCTGCGCAGCTTGCAGCTCCCTCCAGCGGCCAAGCGTAAGCGTCCAAACCGAGGCGTTCTATTTGTATGGTGTCCGAGCAGGTAATGTGCGGCCTTCGGTTCATCGAGAAGGAGCAGGAAGATGTCGAAATCCCAAGCGTTGGAACCCGACGCACGGCAACATCGGCGTACGGCGCAGCAATGGAGTGAGTTGGTGAGCCAGCAGGTGGCCAGCGGTCTGAGCGTGGCAACCTGGTGTGCTGAACAAGGTTTGAGCGCAGCCTCGCTGTGGAACTGGAAGCGGCGTTTGCACGATGAGGCGACGGGTCATGCGATGGGCACGTCGGTCGGTGAACGTGCGTCCTTCATCGAGCTTGGGCAGACGGGCTCCGCCGTCCTGGCTTCTGGGATCAAGCTGCGCCTGGAATTGGGCGATGGCCTGGTGCTGGAACTGTCGCGGTCGTAGGGCATGCTGCCCACCGGCGTACGCGTGTTGTTGTGCACGCGAGCCACCGATATGCGCAAGAGCTTCGACGGGTTGATTGCCGCCACCCGTTCGGTACTGGGCGAGAACCCGTTGTCGGGTCACTTGTTCGTGTTCGTGAACCGGCAGGGCAATTATGCAAAGGTCCTGTACTGGTCGCGCGGCGGATATTGTCTTTGGGCCAAGCGTTTGGAGCGGGGGCAGTTTGCCCGGCTGGGATCGGATGGTGTATCGATCGTGCTCACCGATACGCAGTTGATGATGTGGCTCGACGGGATCGATCTGTCTCGCACAGTACAAAGAAAACGCTTCGAGCTGCCCGTGGCGGCGCAGGTCTCTGGGATAATGCACACATGACCCGAGCCCCTGTCACGAATGAGGCGATCGCCATGCCGCGCGAGCAGTTGGATGCGCTGCAGTCGCTGCTGCGCATCCAGGGCGATGAGATCGTCGAACTCAAGCGGCAACTGGACTGGTTCAAGCAACAGGTGTTTGGCCAGAAGAGCGAACGGCGTATCGTGGCCGATGGTCAACAGGATGGCCTGTTCGAGGCGCCGGCGGCGGCCGCTATCGGCACGGCGCCCACGGTCGATGTGCCGGCGCACACGCGCAACAAGCACCGCACGGGCGATGAAGTCAACGACAGCGGCATCCGCTTCGATGCGAACGTGCCGGTCAAGGAGATCGTGCTGTCGTGTCCCGAGCTGCAAGGCCCGGATGCCGCGCACTACGAGATCGTCGACTACAAGGAAAGCCTGAAGCTGGCGCGCCAGCCCGGCAGTCATGTGATCCTGAAGTACCGCCGGCCGGTGGTGCGCCACAAGGATCAAGGCCGCCTGGTGACGGCGGCTGCCGTGCCCGGCGTGCTCGATCACGCCCAGGTCGACGTGAGCATGCTGGCGGGCATGGCCATCGACAAGTTCGTGTACCACCTGCCGGTGTACCGCCAGCACCAGCGCCTGAAGGACGAAGGCATCGTGGTGTCGCGCACCACGCTCGATGTGTGGCTGCGCCGAGCGATCCAGTTGCTCGAACCGGTCGCCAAGGCGGTGTTCCAGCAGATCCTGCAGGGACGCTACCTGAAGATCGACGAGACGCCGATCAAGGCGGGCCGCACGAAGGTGGTCGGCGGCGCCAAGGCGGGCCAGGGCAAGATGAAGCCGGGCTGGCTGTGGCCGGTGCTAGGCGAGTTCGGCGACATCGCCTTCGGCTACTCGGAGCAGCGCGGTGCCGCGGCGGTCAAGGCCTGGCTGGGGGAGGCCTTCAACGGCACGATCCAGACCGATGGCTACCAGGTCTATGCGCAGTACGCGCAGAAGCTGCCCGGGTGCACGCACGCGCTGTGCTGGGCCCATACACGCAGGGCCTTCCTGAAGGCTGAGCAAAGCGATCCGCAGGCGGTGGCCGAGGTGCTCGAGCAGATCCGGGCGCTGTATGTCATCGAGCGGCGGCTGCGCGATACCGCCGCCGACCCGGCCACGATCCTGGCAACGCGGCAAGCGCAGAGCGCTGGTCTGGTCGATGGCATCTTCCAGTGGATCGATGCGCAGATCGCCCAGCCTGGTCTGACCCCGCGCAGTCCGCTGGCGCGGGCGCTGGCCTATGCCAAGCAACGGGAAACGGGACTGCGGGTGTTCCTGACCGATGCCTGGCTGGACCTGGACACCAATGACCTGGAGCGGGCGCTGCGGGTGATACCGATGGGTCGGAAAAATTGGCTCTTCTGTTCCACTGAGATCGGTGCCCGCTACGTAGCGGCGATCCAGACGCTGCTGGCAACCTGTCGCGCTCACGGCGTCGATGCCTACACCTACCTGGTCGATGTCCTGCAGCGCGTCGGCCAGCATCCGGCTAGCCAGATCGAACAACTCACCCCGCGTGAGTGGGCAAAACGCTTCGCGGTCGACCCCTTGCGATCAGATCTGCACTACGTGCGTCAATAACGTCCGCGTTTGGACGCTTACGTGGCTCCAGGTGCATTGGCAGACGGGCCGCTGGCTGACGTCGTGGCGATCGGCGGATATGCACTGGGAAGCCCGCCCATGTGTTGGGCTATCATGTTGGCGACGCCTACGCCCAGGTGGGGCGCGGCAGGATCGCCGTCATTTACACCCCAGTTTGGTACTGCTATAGGTCTTCTGGAATAGCCGATACATCAGGACAAATTGAAGTAGCGCAATAACTCAGACTTGATCTGACACACATTGTCTGATCAGGTTTCAGAGCCTCAGGACGCCTGCTTTCGGCCAGAAGCAGCCAGTCAGCTAATTTTTGCGCACGTCCGCCTCAGACCGATCTGAGGTTCGCGGTTCGAGACTGAGCGACGGCTTCCTACATGACCGGCCACTGAACGTCGCAGCCTTGCCGGCTCCTCTCTCCCGGAAGCGACCTCTCCACAGGGGCGATTGTTGCGTCCTTGCTCGAACGAACGCTCACTCACTGAGTGATAGGCTGAGGTTCGACTAGCTAGTGTTCTGCCCCATTAATTTATCCCGAATTGATGAGAGAATATCTGTTCCTGCGGAACCGAGATCAGAGATATGGGCAGATCAACCAATGCGCCGAGCGTAGAGATAGATGAGGCGGAACGAAAGCAACTGACATCGTTGGCTCGTTCTCGTTCGCTGCCTGCGGCATTGGCGCTTCGGGCACGAATCGTACTGGCATGCGAGGGGTCTGAGCAGACGCTGACACAACTGGGTGCAAGCCTTGGGGTGGATCGCGGCACCGTGCGCAAATGGCGCACGCGCTACATGGAGCATGGTCTTGCCGGCCTATACGATGAACTGCGCCCGGGGCGGCCGCGTACGATCGATGATGAGCGGGTTGCAGCGTTGATCAACAAGACGCTGCACAGCAAGCCAGCAGATGGCGGCACGCACTGGAGCACCCGTGTTCTGGCCTCGGCCACGGGCATCAGCAAAAGCACCGTACAACGCTATCTCCAAGCGTTGAACATCAAGCCGCACCGGGTTGAGTCCTTCAAGCTGTCGACCGATCCGCTGTTTATCGAGAAGCTACGCGACGTCGTCGGGCTTTACCTGAACCCGCCGGACAATGCCCTGGTGCTGTGCGTCGATGAGAAGAGCCAGTGTCAAGCCTTGCAACGCACCCAGCCGATGTTGCCGCTGGGGCTAGGTCGTGTTAACACTAATGGTGTTAATCATGAAAATTAAGAGATACTTCGGTGATGGAAATCAGCGAAGCCCAATTCAAGCAGATAGAGCATTGCCTTCCTCGCCAGCGGGGCAATGTGAGCAT
>NZ_NINX01000017.1 GCF_002188635.1 Pigmentiphaga sp. NML030171
CGACTACATCGAGCGGTTCTACAACACAAGGCGCCAGCACTCAACGCTGGGATACGTCAGCCCCATGCAGTTCGAGGCGGCGGTTTGTTAGGTTAAACAACCTGTCCGGAGAGGCGGGGCAAGCCCAACCAGCCCTAACCAGGGAAAGGACATGTTCAAGGGCAATTTCCCCCGTGCAACCAGCGGCGTCCTATCACCGGAAGGAAGAACGACGTGATGTTAGGCATGCTGATCTTGAACTGGCCGCTAGAGGCCTCCGCAACTGAAGAGATATCCAGCTTGGCGGCGCGCAGCGCGGTGCCGGTAAGCATCGAGGTTTCCTCCTGTTCGTAACGGTTTTTTCCGCCAGGAGACCTGCTAATTCGCCAAAATTGAGGGCAACTGGAGCTAATATTTACACAGAAGTAACTTAGCGTAATGCATGTTACAACGCAGAATATTATAGGGGGATTCCATGGACGAGACACAACTGGAGGGGTCGACCACCGCTGCCGAACTGAAGATCGACGTTACGTTGATTGCCAAATTGAACTTAGCGGACTTTCAGAATGCGGTCCCGCTCGTCCGGGACCTCTGGCTGATCAATGAGACAGACCAGGCGCATGAACAGATCGAGTTAATCCTAACTTCCGACCCGCCCTTTCTGAAGCCGCGCCGCTGGCGGATTGATGCACTGGCAGCGGGCTCGCGATATCCCATCCGCGATCTGGATCTGAGCCTGGACGGCGGATTGCTGGCACGACTCACCGAAGCAGAGACAGCCACGGTCTCGCTGGCTCTGCGCACTGCGGGCTCGGATGCCGCCGCCCCTGCCCTGGCACAACGCGATACCCATCTGGAGCTGCTCCCACGCAATCAATGGGGTGGCATCTCGCACCTGCCCGACTTGGTCGCCGCCTTCGTCCAACCCAACGACCCCGCCGTGGATCGGCTGCTCAAGCGAACCGCCGACGTGCTGCGACAGAACGATCGCAACCCCGCGCTGGACGGCTATGCCGGCGGTGCCAAGCGCGCCTGGGAGCTAGCTTCAGCAATTTGGGGGGCGGTGGCTGGCATGCAGCTGGACTATGCCTTGCCCCCAGCCAGTTTCGAACGCTCAGGCCAAAAGGTGCGCAGCCCTAGTCAGATCGAAAGCTCAGGTCTGGGGACATGTTTTGACCTCACGCTGCTGTTTTGCGCCGCACTCGAGCAATCCGGGTTGAACCCACTGCTGGTCTTCACCGAGGGTCATGCCTTTGCGGGTGTCTGGCTGCAACGCGAGGAATTCTCCACTACGGTTGTCGACGACGTAACCGCCTTGCGCAAGCGCCTCAGGCTCAAGGAGCTGGTGCTGTTTGAGACCACTTTGATCACTCAGCGCCCCACAGTCCCCTTTAGCTATGCCGCCGAACGTGGTGCTCAGCAGGTGGACGAATCTCAAGATGCAGGTTTTCGCTTAGCCGTAGACATCCGCCGGGCCCGGCTGCAACGCATCAAGCCATTGGCCAGTGCGGAAGCGGCGGTTGCTGCGGTATCGGATACCGAAGCGTCACCATCCACATCGGCAGTGCTAACGATCGAAGATGTGCCTGATCTTCCCGACAGCGTGCCGACCCATGTGGAAGATGCCAGCCAGCTCGACCCCAAGGACCGGCTGCTTCGCTGGCAGCGCAAACTGCTAGACCTTTCGCTCCGCAACAATCTGCTCAACTTCAAGGGTGGCAAGAAGGCGCTCAAGCTGGAAGCGCCGGACCCCGGCGCGCTGGAAGATCTGCTCGCCAGCGGCCAGCCCCTGAAGCTGCGACCACGCCCAGATCTGATGGACGGCGCCGACCCGCGCGATCAGGCCATCTACGAGGCCCGTGAACGCGAGAACGTACGCCGCGTGCACGCGCTAGAAGCCCTGCAGAAACGCGAAGTTTTCGTCGGCGTTCCCGAGGCCGAGCTTGATTCGCGTCTGACGGAGCTATTTCGCGGCGCCCGCACGACATTGCAGGAAGGCGGGGCCAACACGCTGTATCTCGCGCTAGGTTTTCTATCCTGGACCCGCGAAGACCGTGATGGTCAGCGCTACCGAGCTCCCTTGATCCTGGTGCCGGTCAGTCTGCACCGCAAGAGCGCTCGCTCGGGTTTCACGCTCAGCTTGCATGACGATGAACCCCGCTTCAATCCCACCTTGATCGAGATGCTGCGCCAGGACTTTGAGCTGAACCTGGGCAGCCTTGAAGGCGAACTGCCGCGGGACGATAACGGCCTGGACGTCGCGGCAGTCTGGAAGGCCGTCGGTCACGCCATCAAGGACATCAAAGGCTGGGAAGTTACCGAGGACGTGGTGCTGTCCATGTTCTCCTTCGCGAAGTATCTGATGTGGAAAGACCTGGCTGAGCGCAGCGAGCAACTGCGGGAGAATTCGGTCGTGCGCCACCTGCTGGACACCCCGCGCGACGCTTACCCAACTGGCACACCATTTCCGCAGGTGCGTGAATTAGACAAGCACTTTGACCCCAAGCAGGTGTTTTGCCCCTTGCCAGCGGACTCCTCGCAGCTGTCGGCCGTTCTGGCCGCCTCGCAAGGCAAGGACTTCGTGCTGATCGGCCCACCGGGGACTGGTAAGAGCCAGACGATCGCCAACCTCATCGCCCAATCCCTCGCACAGGGTCGACGCGTGCTCTTCGTATCCGAGAAGATCGCGGCGCTGGACGTCGTCTACCGACGCCTGCGCGAAATCGGCTTGGGCGAATTCTGCCTAGAACTGCACTCGAGTAAGGCCCGCAAACTCGACGTACTGGCTCAGTTGCAGTCCGCCTGGTCCAGTAGCGGCCAGGCGGACGCGGAGCAGTGGCAGGCAGAAGCCGACAAGCTCAAGAGCCTGCGGGACGCACTGAACGTCTATGTCGAACGCCTGCATCAGCGACGCCGCAACGGTTTGAGCCTGTTCGATGCAATCGGTACCGTCAGCGCAGCAACCGATATCCCGCCCCTTGCCTTGACCTGGCCCTCGGCCGATCAGCACGATCATGCAAGCATGGAGCAATTGCGCCATGCAGTGGATCGGCTGGAAGTCAACGCACAAGCCATCGGCCATGCCTCACTGGCAAATCACCCCTTGGTCCTGATCGGCCAGGGAGACTGGTCACCTACCTGGCAGCAACAACTGATCACTGCTGCACGTGATCTGCTCCCCGCTGCCCAAGCAACGATCGAATCAGCCAATGCGCTGGTTCAGGCCATTGGCCTGCCCACACCCGCACTGACACGCGATATCTGCGAAGCGCTGCTGATCCTTGCTCGACGCCTGCCATCGGCAGCAGGGCACGATTGGCGCTTTATTTTGCGTCCGGACGCACGCACTTTGAGCCAGCGCCTTCAGGAAGGCGAAGCACTGGTGCGGCGCCATGCCGAATTGAATTCGCAGCTGTCTACACCATGGGCCACTTCTGTCGTGACCGCCTGTACAGACGCTCTGGCAGCGCTCACCGAATACCGGCAGATCCATGGGCAACTGGGCGAGCCCTGGGCCCCTCACACGATCGCGCAACTGAATCAGGGGCTTGACCTGCTGAATCAGATCGCGGAACACCACGCAGCGCTGTCAGCCCCCTATAGCGAATCGATTGAACAGCTCGACGTCGCCGAATTGCATCGGGTGTGGGAGCAGGCCGAGCAGGCGTTTTGGCCCAAGTCCTGGCTTAGCAAACGCAATGTCACGGCACAGCTGTCCAGCGCCATCAAAGGAGGATCGCAACCTGACGTCAGCAACGATCTGCTGCATTGGATTGCCATCCGAGCCTTGCGCCAGCAGCTTCAAGCGATCACCTTCGCCCGGGAATGTGCATCCGTCTGGGCAGGCCTGGATACCAATGCGGAAAAGGTGCGTACGTCCCTGCGCTGGCAGACTGCCCTGGCAGCTGTACGCGAAGGCCAGGCGTGGGAAGACGATGGCTTCGATGCCATTGCAGATGGCCAATGCGGGATTGCTCTGCAGGCTGATTTGCAGAGGGTACGCAGGCTGCGCCAATTGGACCAAGCCATCGCGGCGCACGCCTCGCTGACCACTTCGACCGATGGGCTGTGGAGCGGTCACACCACCCAAGTGGACCATCTGCATGCCGCGCTTGATTTTTTGAGCGACTGGCGAAGGCATCCTCAACAGGGACCGCTGGATATGCCCCACGCTTTGGTCGAGGAAGGTGCTTGCGGCCCCACCCTGGCGCGCGATCACCAGACACTTCGCCAGCGAGCCGAAACTGAACAAGCGTTGGCTGCCCTGGACGATTTGCGTGAATCTACTGCCGGTCTGTGGAAAGGACTGGCTACCTCTCTGGATAATCTTGCACAGGCTTGCAAACTTCGCGAGGATCTGGCTGCCGTGCTGGCACGTTTGGCCACCACGCCTGAACAGATTTCAGCCTGCAAGGCTCCGCTGCATGCTCTGTTGGGCGATGCCAATGCATTGTTGGAGCCAGGCAGTCGTATCGCACTGGCGGGCGCTCGATATGCGGAGACATGGGAGCAATTGCTTCCTCGGCGGGAGGCGCTCGCGACAATGGGATACTTCGCGGAGGATGCCCATACGCAGTGGCAGTCCGTGTCACTCGATGGGTTGATCGATCAAAGCCAATCCATCGTACGCGCCGAGCACAGCCTGCGCAGCTGGTGCGCCTGGCGCCAGGCACGCGGCGAGGCGCTCGCGCTCGGTTTGGCCACACTGGTGCAAGGCATCGAACAAAGCCATGTCGGACCAGGCCAGGCCCGCCGGACTTTCGAAGCTAACTACGCACGCTGGTGGCTCAACGCCGTGGTAGATCATGAGCCAGTCATCCGCGGTTTCGTCAGCGTCGAGCACGAACAGCGCATCCGCGACTTTCGAGAGCTTGACGAACGCTTCACCGCACTGACCCGCGACTGGCTGCGCGCGCGCCTGTGCGCCGACCTGCCCTCTCAAGACAACGTCAGCCGCAACTCCGAATGGGGAGTGTTGCGACACGAGATTGGCAAAAAGCGCGCGCACCTGCCCTTGCGGGAGCTCATGGCGCAAATTCCTGAGGCGCTGACCAAGCTCACGCCCTGCCTGCTGATGAGTCCGCTATCCATCGCTCAGTATCTCCAGGCTGGAGCCAATGCCTTCGACCTAGTGATCTTTGACGAAGCCTCGCAGATCCCGGTCTGGGATGCGATTGGCGCCATCGCCCGCGGACGCCAAGTCGTCATGGTCGGGGACCCCAAGCAGTTGCCCCCCACATCGTTCTTCGACCGCGCTGAGTCTGATCTTGACGACGAGGACGTCGAGGCGGACCTGGAGAGCATTCTTGACGAATGCATCGGTGCCAACCTGCCGACACGAAATCTGAACTGGCACTACCGTAGCCGCCATGAAAGCCTGATTGCCTTTTCCAATCACGCGTACTACGACGGCAAACTGGTCACCTTTCCCTCACCCGTCACCAATGATCGGGCGGTCAGCCTGCAGTTAGTTTCGGGCACCTATCAAAAGGGAGGCGCCCGAACCAATCCCGCCGAAGCCAAGGCCCTGGTCGCCGATGTCGTGAAACGTCTGACAGCACCCGGTTTCCGCGAAAGCGGACTCACGATTGGCATTGTCACCTTCAATACTGAACAGCAAAAATTGATCGAGGACTTGCTCGACGAAGCCCGCAGGAAGGATCCTCGATTGGAACCTCACTTCGCTGAAAGCGAGCTGGAGCCTCTATTCGTTAAGAACCTAGAGAGCGTGCAAGGCGACGAACGCGACCTTATCTATTTTTCCACCACCTATGGGCCCGACGCTGCGGGTCAACTGTCCATGAACTTTGGTCCGCTCAATCGTCAGGGTGGCGAGCGCCGACTCAATGTAGCCATCACCCGTGCACGCCACGAACTGCGCGTGTTCGCAAGTTTCCGGGCGGAGCAGATGGACTTGGCGCGCACTCAGGCCATCGGTGTGCGCGATCTCAAGCACTTCCTGGAGTTTGCTGAACGCGGCGCTCGCGCGCTGGCGGAAGCCAACCGAGGTAGCCTCGGCGGCTTCGACAGCCCCTTTGAGCAGGCCGTAGCCACCGCCCTTGCCCAGCGCGGCTGGCGAGTCCAGCCGCAGATTGGAGCCTCTTCGTTCCGCATCGACCTTGGCATCGTCGATCCCGACGCACCTGGACGCTACCTGGCCGGCGTGGAATGTGACGGTGCCACTTACCATCGCAGCGCTACTGCACGCGACCGCGACAAGCTGCGCGAACAAGTCCTGCGCGGCTTGGGATGGGAAATCGTGCGGGTGTGGTCCACCGATTGGTGGATCGACCCCACTGGCACGCTCGACAGGTTGGATGCCCGACTGCAAGCCGTGCTCACAACTCAACGCGAGCGGCGCGCCGCGCAGGCTGAGCGCGAAGCCGAGGCCGAACGTCTGGCGCAAGTAGCCATCGCGCAAGCCATGGCGTCAGCGACGAAGCCGGACGAAGAACCGGCGGCTCCCATCCAGGATGCGGACCTGATTGCACCTGAAACCGCGGCAACAGCCCCACTACAGCAAGCCGAAGAAGTCTTTGCTCGCCAAGTCTCTGTAGCGCCTGGCCATACCGATACTGCCGACAAGGCGCAACCGGGTGCTTTGCTCTATCGGGTCACCGACCCGGCCGAAGCTGTCGCTGGCGCCTTTCCCGATCGCTTTTTTGACAGTGATTACAACGACATCCTTTCGGCCATGATTGCCCACGTCATCGCCCATGAGGGCCCCGTGCTCGACGCTCTGCTGGCCCGCCGCATTGCGCGAGCCCATGGCTGGCTGCGCACAGGCACACGCATCCGTGAGCGCGTGTTTCAACTCGCTCGAGCGCGCTATCGGACGACGGATGAAGAGATCGGCACGTTCTACTGGCCTGAGCATCTCGATGCTGCGGCAGAACCTCCCTTCCGGGAGCCTGCCGACGAGGATAGCGTACGCGCGACTGACGAGATCTGCCTCGCGGAACTGGCTTCGCTGGCTCATGCCGTCATCGCGCAAGGGATCCAAGGCGAAGGTATATATCAAGCAATGGCACGGAAACTAGGGCTTCAACAGCTACGAGCAGCCAGCCGGGCACGTCTTG
Organism: Pigmentiphaga sp. NML030171; assembly: GCF_002188635.1. Taxonomy (GTDB): domain Bacteria; phylum Pseudomonadota; class Gammaproteobacteria; order Burkholderiales; family Burkholderiaceae_B; genus Pigmentiphaga; species Pigmentiphaga daeguensis. The sequence continues at coordinate 7,062 of NZ_NINX01000017.1, forward strand.
AAAATGTTGTGCGCTCTTTGCGTGCAGAGCCATGAATCTGGAGAGTTCGCCGACAGAAAATAGAGGGCTGACCCTGCCTCGTTTCCACGTACATCAAGTCATGCAGCCAATTGGGAGTTCTCCCACGTCACAGGGGCGAGGAAGCCGTTGGCCGAGTGCAGGCGCTGTCGGTTGTACCAGCCCTCGATCCAGTCGACGATGTCCAGCCTGGCTTGCGCCCGCGTGTCGTAGCGTACCTGGTAAATGCGCTCGACCTTCAGCGTCTTGAAGAAGCTCTCCATCGGCGCGTTGTCCCAGGCGTTGGCCTTCCTGCTCATGGACATCGTGATGCCCAGATCGGCCGCCAGCGCCCGGTAGCGCCCACTCGCATACTGCGCCCCGCGATCGCTATGTACCAGCAGCCCCCTGGCCGGCTTGCGCTGCCACCAGGCCGATTTCAGGGCCGTGCACACCAAGGTGGCATCGATGACCTCGGACATCGACCAGCCCACGATTCGCCGGCCGGCCAGGTCCATCACCGCCGCCAGGTACAACCAGCCCTCGCCGGTGGCCACATAGGTTATGTCCGCCACCCACGCCTGATCGGGCTGCCAGCCATCGAAGCGCCGATCCAGCAGGTTCGCCGCCACCGGCAGGCGGTGGGCCGAGTCGGTGGTCACCACGAACGGCCTTCTGTACACCGGCCGCAGCCCCTGACGCCGCAGGCTCTTGCGAACCCGCTCGGCGCTGACGATCTCGCCGTGCTGGCGCAGGCTACTGACTATCCGGGGACGTCCATAGCTGCGGCGGCTGGCCTGGTGGATGGCCGCCACCTTGGCATCCAGGGCCTGGTTGGCCAACTCCCTCTTGCTGAGCGGTCGCACACGCCACTGGCAGTAGCCGCTGCGCGAGACACCCAGCACGCGGCACAACTGGCTGACGGTGTACTGGTCGCGATACTCGTCGATCCAGGCGTACTTCATCGCGACCCCCTGGCGAAGTACGCCGTCGCTTTTCGAAGGATTTCCACGTCCAGCTTCGCTTCGGCCAGTTCCCTGCGCAGGCGGCTGTTCTCTGCTTCCAGTTCACTGACGGGCCGGCGTGCGGGCGCTTCACCCGGCGCTGCCGCACCGCTGGCGTCAGTGGCCGAGCCAACACCCCTCCTGGACCAGTTTCCTACCGTCGCCACCGGCACACCCAGGCGCCGTGCCGCTTCGTACCCACCCACCGAGGCCGCGAGCCTGACGGCCTCAGCCTTGAATTCCTCTGTGTACTGCCTCTTCGGCAGCCTGCCTTCTTTCATCTCGATTCTCCGTACCTTTGAAGTTTCCAACTTCTTGCTGTACGTGAAATCTAGGCAGGGTCAATACAGCGCCTTAACGCCCATGCGTTTCATCAGGGTGCCCACGTGTCGTCGGCCGACCTCATGGCCGTCACGGCGCAGTAGCCGCGCCAGCATGCGGGCCCCGGCAAACGGAAACTCCAGATGCAGCTCGTCGATCCGGCGCATCAACATCAGATCTCTATCGTTGACAGGCCGGGCCTGATAATACACGCTCGATCGAGCAATCCCCACCAATTTGGCCTGGCGTGACACCGGCAGTGCATGCGTACGGTCTATCATCGCTTTGCGCTCAGCAATCCCGCCTTGGTGAGCGCGCTTTCTAAAAAATCATTCTCCAGCGTGAGCTGGCCGATCTTGGCATGTAGCACCTTCAGATCGGCCGGCGGCTCGTTGTTGCTCTGTCCTGCCGACCCGAATACGTCCGCCGCCTTCTCCTGCAACTGCCGCTTCCATTCCGTGATCTGGTTCGGATGCACATCAAATTGCTGAGCCAGTTCGGCCAGGGTGCGATCCCCCTTGACCGCCGCCAAGGCCACCTTGGCCTTGAACGCCGCTGAGTGTGTTCGTCTCGTTCTCTTGGTCATCTCTCTGGTTCCTTTACCGGCATTATCGCCGGATCAGGCCCAGAGCTCTCCACTTATCGGACTGTCTGAATTTCCGCCGCCACCTCTGTCATCAACGGGCCTCGTAAGCCCCTATGATTTAAGGGATTTTCTGTGATCGACAAATTCCATACCGTCGCCGTCTACCGTCAAAATCGTGCGTTTAAGGTTGGCGCGGATTATGGAGCGATTTGCGCGGCGTCGACATTTTCGAACTTATTGTCGATCAGGATGCATCTTAGCGCACTCCAATACGACGGGGAATGACCACATGCGAAGAGGCTACAGTTCACCCAGAAAATCCCCGACCACGGCTACGCAATGATCGAAGCTGGGCGTGTACTCCAGCGTAGCGATGGCCTCGAACGCAGCGCGCAAGCTGGCATGCGGCGCTCGGATCTGGGACAGGAATGCCTCCCGATGGCGTAGAAGGAATGGCGTCGCTGCCAGAAGCTGCCGAGGCTCGCGCTCGATCACGAGCGCAAAGTCGAAAAGATCCCGCGCCGTGACCCGATCACCGCGGTGGTACATCTTCTTGGCAATGATTTCAGCGGCAGTCTCTACTTTGACTACGCGACCGCCGATATCCCATGTGTCCCAGGCATCGTCCAGCAAATTGGGAGCAGCGACGAAATCGACCTCGCCCTCCTCAAACTGCAGTTTGACGAAGGTACCTAATTGCTCGGTGTAGTCCTGCGTCAAATCCGCAGCGGTGTCGCTCAATCGCGGCGACACAAAGCCGAGGTACTGGGGGTCAGGCACGAAGATGTCGATGTCTTTGCTCAGCCGATGGCTGTACCGAAACATCAGCACCGTTCCACCACCCAACGTCCAGAATGGGTCCGTGATGCCGCCATATCGACTGATCTCGTCAATCAGCGCCAGCGCCCGCGGGAACAGCTTTTCCCAGGGACCGCTGGGCAATGCTCCGGACTTCATGCCCACAGTTCGCGACGATGCACGGACAACGATCCGGCCAGCTTCGCCACGTTGCGCCAGACCTGCTTTGGCGGCTGGTGTGTATGCGAGGCAGCCTCCTCAACAGCCATCACGACGACAGGCACGGGCGCCTCATCCAGCAAATGCGTCAGGTGCGGAGCAAATGAAGCAGGTACTTCCCCACTCGCCAAGGCTTGCTCCAGCGTCTCGGGCGCCAGTTCCTGCGCATAGCTGACACTGGCCGTCTTGGCGGCCATCCAGAGCCCGCGCTTCTTGCGCCGCGCCTGCGTATCCGGCTTCGGACTGTCCAGACCCAGCACCGCCATGACCTCTCCCACCCGGTTGACGCCCAGATCGCTCAGGGTGCCGTTCTCCAGGCCGACCAGCGTCTGACGAGACAGGCCGCTGAGGTGAGCCAACTGCGCTTGGGACAAGCCCAGTTCAGAGCGCCGGACCCGCACGGAATGGCCGATATCGATGAGATTCATGGCAAATAGCAAGCGATTAAAATGTCTTATATTTTTGACATATTACCCCTGCCTGCCGTGACCTGCAAGAACCGGATCCGCCGGCCCCGATCTACCTCCCGCGCTGCGCTGGCTCTTGCCTGCCGAAATGTCTGGCAACTAGCGCTAATATCTTGGCAGGGCGTAACAGGGCGTAATGCCTGTTACGGAGGGGCGCCACAGGGGATTCCATGGACGAGACACAACCGCAAGGTCCGGCCGTCGCTGCCGAGCTGAAGATCGACGTAGTTCTCTTCGCCAAATTGGCAGACTTTACAAAATGCGACCCGGTGGAAGGGGGGCTCTGGCCGGCCACCAAACTCAGCAGCGAACAAGTGGGCGTGCTGCTATGAGCATTACTCACCGATCTACCCTGATCATTCACGGTCGCCTCGCCATGCGGGTGAGTCGCCTGGCGGCGAGCCTTGGTGGTCGGCACGGTCTCCAGATCATGTCCTTCGAGCAGGCCGCCGTCCGGCTGGCGGGCGGCTTCGCCCGCCCTATCGACGACGAGAGCCTGCGCGCGGCCATCCAGGCGGCCTTGCCTGCCACGCCGATGGGGGAGTTGGAGAGCATCAAGGCTCTTCCCGGCATGATCGACGCCGCGGCCGACACGCTCCACAAAGCCTGGCGCGCGGGCATCGATCTTGCCGCACGCGCGGCCGATCATCCGCGTCTCGCCGCCATCGCGCGTCTGGAAGCGGCCGTCCTCGACCAGCTTCCGTCCGGCATGATGCGGCCTCGCGACATCGTCACCGCCGCAACCGCCCGTATCTGTCATGCCACGGCGGTCCTCGGCCCATTGGAGATCGTCGGCCTTACCGAACTCTCGCCCTGTTGGCGGCCGCTGCTCCAGGCGCTCACCGCCCATATCCCCGTGCGATGGACGGCCGGCCCGAGGAGCGTTCCCGCATGGCTGGACGGCACCGGCGTCACGGTCGCGCGCGCACCGGCGCATGCGCCGGGAATCAGTGCCGCCAGCGCGGCGACGGCCTATCACGAGGCCATTGAGGCGATGCGCTGGGCGCGCAGCCTGCTTGCCTCGGGCATCCCGGCTTCGGACATCGCCATCGCGACCGCTTCGCCCGCCGACTATGACGATCATTTCCTGGCCCTGCGTGCCGACGCCAACATCGACCTTCACTTCATCCATGGCATCCGCACCGTCGCCACCCGCGAGGGCCAGGCGGCTGCGGCGCTGGCCGACATCGTAGTTCGCGGCCTGTCGCAGTCGCGGCTGCGCCGCCTCGCGGCGCTCTGCCGGGACAGCGGGCCTTTCGAGACCCTGCCCGAAGGCTGGCTGCGGGTGCTGCCGACCGATGCGCCGCTCTCGACGCTAGGCGCCTGGAACCGCCTGCTGGCCCGGCTGACGCCAGAAGACTGGCCCGACGGCGCCGACCACGTTGCTGCGCTGCGCACGGCGGTCGAGACCCTTGTGAAAGGATCGGCGGCCGCCAGCGAGATCGGAGAAGCCTTCCTCAAGGGCCGCGCGCTAGCGATCTGGCGCAAGGCTCTGCTCGCCGGCCCCGCCGCCTCGATCGACGCCACGCTGGAGACCCTGAAGCAGGACGACGGACTGGAAGCGTGCGTCTGCGTCGCCTGGATGCCGGCCAGCGCGCTCGCGGCATCGCCCCGCCGCTTCGTGCGGCTCATCGGGCTTAATTCCTCGCGCTGGCCGCGCGGGATCGCCGAGGACCGGCTGATCCCGGGCCATATCATCCCGACCCAGGTGCTCGACCCGCTGCCGGTCAACCTCGCCGACCGCCGCGACTTCGAGACGATCCTTGCCACGACGGCCGACACCGTCGTTCTGTCGCGCGCCCGGCGCGACAACGACGGGCGTCTCCTGGGTCGCAGCCCTCTGCTCGCCGGGCGTGGCGACGAAACCTATCTGCGCCGCAACGCGACACCGGCGCACGCCTTCAGCGAAACAGACCGCCTCATGGCCCGGCCCCAAGAGTTCGCAGCCGATCCGCAAGCGGTCGGTGCGCAGGGCTGCTGGCGCGACTGGCGGCAGGCCGAGATTACTCCCCATGACGGGCTCGTGCGGGCAGATCATCCGCTCGTTCTCGCCATCCTCGGCCGCACCCAGTCGGCCAGCTCGCTGCGCCGCCTGCTGCGCAATCCGCTGAGTTTCGTGTGGGTCTACGCGTTCGGATGGCATGAACCGCAGAGCAGCACCGAACCGCTCGTGCTCGACGCGCTCGGGATCGGCGATCTCGTTCACTTGGTTCTCGACCGCGCCTTGCGCGACCTCGAAACCGGAGACGGTCTTGCCTCCGCCGACGCCGAGGCCATCGAAGCAGCGGTGGCGCGGGCCGCACAAGCCGTCGCCGCCGATTGGGAAAGCGAGCGCCCGGTTCCGCCGGCCGTCATCTGGAGCCGCACGCTCGACGACGCCCGCGTGATGGCGGGCCGCGCCTTGTCCTATGGTGATGATGTCCTGCCGGGCGCACGCTCCTACGGAGAGGTGCCCTTCGGCGGCTTGGAGCCGAAATCCGACGCGGAAACGCCCTGGGATGCGAGCGAGCCGGTCGCGATTCCCGACACGGGCTTCAACATCGCCGGCTATATCGACCGGCTCGACATCTCGGGCGACGGCAAGCGCGCCCTCGTGCGGGACTATAAGACCGGACGGCCGCCGCGCGGCGACATCCGCCTCAATGGCGGACGAGAGCTTCAGCGCTGTCTCTATGCCTTCGCGGTGAAGGCGCTCCTCGGCGACGATGTCGCCATCAGCGCCTCGCTGCTCTATCCGCGCGAGCCCGTCAATCTCCAGCTCGACGATCCCGAGGCCGTGCTCGAGGAGATCACGGGCTATCTGCGCGCGGCACGGTCGAGTCTTGCCGGAGGCGCGGCCCTGCCTGGCCCGGATACCGGCGGCGACTATGACAACCTCGCTTTCGCCCTGCCGGCCAACGCTAGCGCCACCTATTGCAAACGCAAAATGCCGGCCGCCACGGAGCGGCTTGGCGAAGTCGCTCAGGTCTGGGAGGCGGAATGATGAGCAGCGTGTCCAAAGTGTTGAAGGACGACGGCGCGCGCCGCGATGCGATCAGCCTCCATGATCGCTCGATCCTGGTCGAGGCCGGCGCGGGCTCAGGCAAGACCGCCGTCATGGCCGGCCGCATCGCCGCCATGCTGGCCGAAGGCGTCGCGCCGCGCTCCATCGCCGCCGTCACCTTCACCGAACTCGCCGCGAGCGAGCTGCTATCACGTGTCCGCGAGTTCGTTGCCGATCTCTCGGCCGGCACGATCGCGACCGAGCTGCGTGTGGCGCTGCCCGATGGGCTATCCCAGACCCATCGCGACAATCTCGCCGCCGCCAGCGCCGCGATCGACGAAATCACCTGCTCGACCATCCACGGCTTCTGCCAGCGCCTGATCAAGCCCTATCCGGCGGAGGCCGACATCGATCCCGGCGCCGGCGTTACGGATCGCAACCAGGCCGACCTCACCTTCCTTGAGATTGTCGATGGCTGGCTGCGCGAACGCCTGTCCGGCGGTCAGGGCGGTATCCTGGCCGAGCTGGTGCTGCACAGCCCCGGCGAGACCGTGGCGCTCATCCATAAGATCGCCGAGAGTATACGCCGTCGCCCCACACTCACGGCCCCGCCCGTCTCTCCACTTGGCGGCCACCTCACGGCGTTCCGGCAGGCCACGGCGGATTTCGCGAACTTCATGGATGGCACGGCGGCGGCCGAGCCGGAAACGGTAACGATCGTCGAGCGGCTGGCTGAAATGGCGACCGCCGTGGCGAACGGTCCCGATCCCGCGACGCCCGCGGGCCTCGTTCGGCTCCTGACCGCGCGGCCCCACCCGGATCTTTGCACCAAGACCGGCGCTTTCGCCTCCTACCGCAAGAAGGGCAAATGGGCCGCCACGGCCAAACAGGCCGGTCTCTCCAAGGCCGATGGCGACCGGCTGAACGACGCCGCCGAGACCCACTACACCGCCTGTTGCGACGCTTGGGTCGCGTTGGCGCAGGCCGTCGCCGGCCATGCCCTGGCCGCGCTGATCGGCGAAGCGCGTCCGATCCTGCAACGCTATCGCGACCACAAGCGCGCCAGCGCCCAGCTCGATTTCGACGATCTGATTTTCGCCGCGCGCGACTTGCTGCGCGACCACGACGCCGTGCGCGAGGCGCTGGGACAGCGTTTCGCCCATGTCCTCGTCGACGAGTTTCAGGACACCGATCCCCTGCAAACCGAAATCTTCTGGCGGCTGTGTGGCGAGCCGGTCGATGGCGATGACGATTGGACCCGCTTCCAAATCCGGCCGGGCGCGCTCTTCCTGGTCGGCGACCCGAAGCAGGCGATCTATCGCTTCCGGGGCGCCGACGTCGGCGCCTATGTGCAGGCGCGCGACGCCTTCCGCGCCCAGGACCCCGACAGCCTTCTGTCGATCTCCACCAACTTCCGCTCCTGCGCTTCGATCCTCACCTTCGTCAACGAGCGCTTCGAGGCCGTTCTCTCGGCCGATGGCCAGCCGGGCTTCACCGCGCTCGACCCATTCCATGACGATCGGGGCGGCCTGTGCCTGGCGGCTCTCGACATCGCCGTGGCCGACGAAAACGGCAAGGCCAGCGCCGAACAGCAGCGCGATGCTGAAGCCGACGCCATCGCCGAGCTGTGCGCCCGGCTGATCGAAAGCCACCCCATCATCGACCGTCGTAGCGGCGCCGAGCGCCCCTGCCAGCCGGGCGACATCGCCTTGCTGGCGCCAACCGGCGCGGAGCTGTGGCGCTATGAGGAGGCCCTGGAACGCCGCGGCGTCCCCGTGGCGACACAAGCCGGCAAGGGGCTGTTCCGCCGCCAGGAGGTGCAGGATCTGATCGCGCTGACCCGCGTTCTGGCCGACCGCCGCGACACGCTGGCGCTCGGCGCGCTGCTGCGCGGGCCTCTTGTCGGACTCACCGAAGAAGACCTGCTGGACATCATCTGGGGGCTTCCGCGCTCGGAGGAACAGCCGGATCGGATTCCGCGTCTGGATCTCAGCATCGATCCCGCCATCATCGCGCACCCGCTCGCGCGCGACGTCATCGAGCGGCTGCAATCGCTCTCCCGGCGCGGCAACAGCACGACCCCGCACGAGTTGCTCTCGCAGGCCGTGGATGTGTTGCGCGTCCGTCCGCTCCTCCTCGAGCGCCATCGCGGCCAGGCCGAGCGTGCGCTCGCCAATGTCGATCTCTATCTCAGCCTGTCGACCGGCTACGCCGTGCGCGGTTTGCGCGCCTTCGCCGAGGCGATGACAGCGGCGTGGTCCGACGAGGCACGCGCCGTCGAGGGAAGGCCCGACGCCCAGGAGGAAGCGGTCGCGCTCTTCACCATGCACGCGGCCAAGGGGCTGGAATGGCCGATCGTCATTCCGGTCAACACCATGACCGGCGTCATGGCGCCCGAGAGCGCCGTGATCGACCGCCAGACCGAGACCTTCTACTGCCCGGTCCTGGGAGTCGTGCCCGAGGGCTACGAAACCGCGCGCCAGGCGGAGAAGGAGGAGCTGGACCGCGAACGCATCCGGCTCTGGTATGTCGCGGCCACCCGCGCCCGCGAACTCCTCGTCTTGCCCCGGCTCAACGCCACGCCGTCGAAATCGGCCTGGATCGGTCTCGTCGATCTGTCGCTCGCCGACCTGCCCGGCCTGGACGTCTCTCACCTACCTATCGGTCTCGCGGCCGCAGGCGCGGGCGCGGGCAACACCCAGACGCGCGCGAGCTTCGCCGCCGAAGCCGAAGCCATCGCGGCCGCGCAGACGCGGTTGACCTGGCTCGCGCCCAGCCGTGACGAAAACGCCGCCGGGACCGTGATGCGGGAAGAAGAGGCGGCCCTCTGGACAGGGTCAGGCGACGACCAGCCTCCCGAGCTGGATGCCGTCGCCCCGGTGCAGGGCGGCCGCGAGCGCGGGCTGATCCTCCACAAGCTCATGGAAGAGGTGCTGACCGGCGAAACCCAGGAGGAGGAAGCCGCCCTGACCGAACGAGCTGACCACCTCATCCGCGCCCTCGGCCAGTGTCCTGTCGCCAACCCGGCGACGGGGCTGTCGGCGCAGGAATTGGCGGCCTGCGTGGCCCGCGCCCTGGCTCTGCCTGACATCGCGGCCCTGCGGCCGGGTCTTCTCGCCGAATTTCCCGTCTATTCCGCACAGGCGGCCGACGGCGTGGAAACCGCAACGGCCGGGATCGCCGATGCCCTGACCCTGACGGCCGAGGGCCGCCCCGCCGTCGTCGTGGACTGGAAAAGCGATGTGACGCCGACGCCGGGAACGCTCGATCATTATCGCGCGCAGGTGCGGGCCTATCTCGACATGACCGGCGCCGACCGCGGCCTGATCGTGCTGATGACCTCCGGCACCGTCATTCCCGTCCTGCCGACGAAGCCGACCGAGAGCGAGGCGGCCTGAGCCCATGTCGTCTCTTGCCTGGATCGATTTCGATGAAGCCGAGCGGGAGCGCGCGCAGCGCATCATGGCGCTCTTTCAGGAGCGCGAGACCCGCGACGAGCTGGGGCTGGGGGCGATCCGGGATTCCATCGCCGATCACCTCTTTCCGGGCACGAGCACGATCCAGACGCGCCTGCGATACATGTTGTTCATTCCCTGGCTCTATCGGGCGCTGGAAAAGCGCGAAGTCCCTGAAGCGCAGCTCCGCACCGAGGCGCGCGACACCGAAATCCGGCTTGCTGACGCCCTGAAAGCCGGCGGTGAGTTCAACGGCATCATCGGCCGGGATGCAGGACCACGGCTCCAGCGGTTGCCGAGTTCCGTCTATTGGGCTGGCCTGGGCGCGTGGGGCATCCGGGTCTTTCCGGGCTCGCTCGACAGTCTGTTCGTCGCCTTGCGGGGCCGTGGCCGGTCGCGCGGCGCATCCAGCGGCGAAGACGCTCTGGCCGGCGCCCAGACGCCCGCCTTCTGGAATCCAGCCTTGCCTCAGATGCCCGGCGACCTGCTTGAGCACGCCGTCTTCCGCCTGACCACCGACGAGGCGCAATTCCTCATCGACCGCCTGATCGCCAGCCAGCCCACCGCACTGCTCACGATGCTGGCGCGCGAAGGCATCGACGCGGGCTGCGACTACATCTGGACGCACCCCCATCTGTCGGCGTTTCCATCCGCAGCGCGCCGCCTCGTCCAGCATGGGGAAATCTTCTCCCATGTGATGCACGGCGCCGCGCTGCTCTATAACCTCGCGCTCAGCGAGCTGCGCCAGCGCGACGACTGGATAGAGGACTATCGCGCTCGGTTTGAAGCCTGGAGCGACGAACTCGATACCGGCGCAGTCCGCGCGTGGTCGCTCGATGATTTCTGGAATGTCGTGGAGCACCCAGCGCACGCCGTCCGACCAGCCGCCAAGCGGTTCGTGAATGAGTGGCGCGATCTGGTTCTGGCCGGGACGGAGCAGGTAATCTCGGCGCCCGCGGCGCGGCGGCTCGTCGAGGAGCGCGAACGCCGGCTCAAGACCAGCCAGTCCCGCTACGCTAATCACGCTGTCCGTGACCGCTGGACCGGCGCATCGGGCGCAGATCGCCTCAGCTTCCGCTGGGCGCAGGCCAAATCCCACCTGCGGGATCTCGCCCATGCTGAATAGCCGCAGCCTAGATCCCGAACAGCGAATGCTCTACGGCGCCAATCTTCAGCCGCCGGCGGGCTATGTCTTCGACTCGGCGGTCGCCGCGACCTTCTCGCTCGACTTCGAGACCGCGCTCGCCGTGCCGGTCAGTCTGGCGCTCTTCGCCTCCGAGAACCGCGACGACATTCTCTCTCATCCTCTGGCGCTGCTGGAAGGCGCCGAGCGCATCGCCGGCCGCCTCGTCGTCTTCACCGACGCCGGCCATATCCAGGCGAGCGCCCGGCCACATTCCCGCCTTTGCTCGCTGCTCGAACGCATCATCGTCGAGGTCGCCGCCCCTCAAGGCGGGGCCTTCCACCCCAAGATGTGGGCGCTGCGCTTCACGCCGTTGCAGCCCGAAGACCCCGCCCGCCTGCGTCTGCTCATTCTCTCCAGAAACCTGACGCGCGATCGCTCATGGGACATCGCCGCCACCCTCGATGGCGTGATCACCAGGCAGCCCAAAGCCGTCAACCGCCCGGTCGCCGACTTCCTTCGCCAGCTCCCCGACCTCGCGACCGTCGGCGTTCCCGACGGAATGAAGACGCTTGTCGATGACCTGGCCGAAGACATGCGCCGCGCCGAATGGAGCCTGCCCGAACCGTTCCAGAGCGTCTCCTTCGCCGTCAATGGCCTCGGCGGAAAGCCATGGCGCCCGGAACCCTGCGTTCGGCTGGGCGTAGTCTCGCCCTTCTGCGACGATCAAACCTTGTCGATGCTCGCCGGTCTGGCCAGCGCCGAAAAGCCCATCTTCATCGGGCGATCCGACGAACTCGCCCAGGTGCCCGGCGCCACTCTCGATGGCTTTGCCCGCGTGGCCGTGCTCGACGAAATGGCGGCCACGGAAGATGGCGAGGAGGAGGACGCAGCGGCCCTGCAAGGGCTCCATGCCAAGGCGTTCATCGCCGAACGCGGCTGGGACACCGCGATCACGGTCGGCTCGGGAAACGCCACGCGGCCGGCACTGCTGACCGGCAGCAATGTCGAGATCTTCACCACCCTGACCGGGAAGCGATCGCGGGTCGGCAGCGTCGAGGAGATCCTCGGCGACAAGGGGTTTGGCCGGCTGACGCGGCCGTTCGTCCGCGACGAGACGGGAGCCGCCGATGCCACGCAACGAGCCGCCGAGGCCCGTTTGGATCAGGCCCGGCGCGAGATTTGCCGCAGCGGCCTCACGCTCCGTTGCGAGCGCGGCGAGCACGCCGCCGATGGCGCGCCGGTCTGGCGGGTCTGGCTGATCCCGTCCGAACCGCTGCCCCTTACCGGGCTCGGTGCGCTGCGAGTTTGGCCGATCACGCGGGGCGAAGGACATGCGTGCGATGTGCTGGAGCCGCTCCGACAGGGACAGCCCGCCGACCTTGGCACAATGCCCTTGGTCGACCTTACCCGGTTCCTCGCCTGTCACCTGACGGACGAGACGGAAGACGTCTCGATCCTATTCAGCACCGGGCTCAAGATGGAGGGGCTGCCCGCAGAGCGCCACGCCGCGATCCTGCGCTGGGTGATCGACAGCAAGGACGCCTTCTTCCGCTATCTCCGGCTGCTCCTCTCCGAATTGGGCGATCCATTCGCCGCCGCCCTCGCGGCGCAGGACAGGTCAGGTCAGGGCGCCTGGCGCGCGGCAAGCGACGACGCGCCCATCCTCGAGGAGATGGTTCGGGCCTTCTGCCGGGGCGGGGACCAGCTTCGCGCCATTGAACGGCTGATCGCACGCCTGGAAACCGGCGACGAAGACGATACCGATCCGATTCCGGCCGAGTTCCGCGCACTCTGGAACACATTCCGCATTGCGCTCGCCACGCAGGATGCCGCGCATGCCGAATGAACGGTTTCGCGCCGACGTGGCGCTCGCTCCCCTCAAAGTCTTTCAGCGGCGCACCGTCGACTACGTCTTTGATCGGCTCTACGGCCAGGACGATCCTGTCCGCCAGTTCCTGGTCGCCGACGAAGTCGGCCTCGGCAAGACGATGGTGGCGCGGGGGGTCATCGCCCGCATGATCGAACACCTGTGGGACAACACCAAGCGGATCGACATCCTCTACATCTGCTCGAACCAGGCGATCGCCGCCCAGAACCTCAACCGGCTGAACGTCCTCGGGCGGCGCGAGCTGGCCCTGCCGACCCGCATGACGCTCGTTCCCCTGCAACTGCGCGACCAGGCGGGCCTCGACGCCAACAGGGTGAACTTCATCAGCCTGACGCCGGGCACAACCTTCGATCTGCGCTCCGCGACGGGTGTGACGCAGGAACGCGCCTTGCTGTTCCATCTCCTGCGCGACCTCGTTACGCGCCCGCGCGGCCTGCACAACCTGTTGCAGGTCACGGCCGGCGTCGAGGGTTGGAACCGCGCTGCGGACAACCTCACACTCGAAGGCGTCGACAAGCGCATCATCGAGCGTTTCCGCCGCGACGTGCAGGCGGATCGCGACCTGTTCGAGGAACTCGAACGGATTTGCGAACTCTTCCCGCGCCGCCGGGACACCTATCCCGCAGAAATGACACAGCCCCGCAACAGCCTGGTCGCCCGGCTCCGCGCCAAGCTGTCCCACGCCTGCGTGGATGCGCTGAAACCCGACCTCATCATCATGGACGAGTTCCAGCGGTTTCGGGATTTGCTGCATGGCGACAGCGACGCGGCGATCCTCGCGCGCGAACTGTTCGACTACTCGGGAGGCGACGGGCATGGCGCCCGCACCTTGCTGCTCTCCGCCACACCCTACCGGATGCTCACGCTCGCCGGCGACGAGCCCGACGAAGGCGACCACTATCAGGACTTCCTTGAGACCCTGAGTTTCCTCTACGGCCGGGAAAAGGGGCCGGAGGTGGCAGCCACGCTGGCGCGTGAAATGCGCGCCTTCCGCGGCCTCTTACATGCCCTCCCACAGTCACATGCCTCAGCGGTCGAGACCCGCCAGACCATCGAACGGCGCCTGCGTCGTGTGATCGCCCGAACCGAGCGGGTCGCATCCACGGTCGAGCGCGACGCTATGATGAGCGAGCCTCCCATTGCGGTCTCGATCGCGCCCACCGACCTCGCGCAGGCATCCGCCGTTTCTCAGGTGGCGCGCACGCTCGATGCGCCGGAGATCATCGAATACTGGAAGTCTTCGCCCTATCTGCTCAACTTCATGCGCCACTACAGCCTGAAGCGGCTACTGGAAGACCAGATCGACGCGCCTTCGGCCGTGCTCCGCACCGCAATCCAGGCGGCTCGACCGGCCATGCTCGATCACGACGCCATCGACGCCTATGCGCCGCTGGACCCGGCCAACGGTCGCATGCGCGCGATCATGGACGACATCTTCGGCCAGCATCTGGAACAGAACCTTTGGATACCCGCCGCCATGCCCTATTACGGCGAGGCGCGAGCCAAGGCCCCGCTGACCAAGGCGCTGATATTTTCGTCCTGGTCCATGGTGCCCGATGCGATCGCAGCCCTGCTGTCCTACGAAGCCGAACGGCGCATGGGCGTCGGCGAATCCGGCCGGCGCTATTTCGAGCAGCATCGCTTGCGTCCCTTGCAGTTTCGGCAGGATCACGGCCGGCTCGCGGGTCTGCGCGCGCTGCTGCTGATCTATCCCTCGCCGGCGCTCGCCGAGCTGGCCGATCCGCTGGCGGTGTTCAGCGGAACGAGGGCCGCCCTGTCGCTGGAGGGAATGCGCTCCGCTGTGGGCGACCGCCTCAAGCCCGCCCTCGGTGCTTTGAAGGAAAGCGCGGTATCGCATCAGGACGCGCACAGCGCCGAGTGGGCCGCCCCAGCCGTGATCGATGACCTGCTGGGCGCGCGATCCCGCGCCTGGCTAGAAACGCCGCACGGCATGCGCGCCTTGGCGAGCGAAGACGCCTTCCACGATCATGTCGCCGAACTAGCGACAGCGGTGAAGACTCGCGACATCGGCGCTTCGTCCGACGATCTTTCGGATCTACTGGTTGACGTCGCGCTCGGCAGTCCGGCCGTCTGCGCTCTTCGTGCCCTCAAGCGGATCGCGCCCGAGCTGGCGTGGGATGACCCGCACTTGCTAAGCGCAGCGGCTGAAGTCGCCTGGTCGTTCCGGGCGCTGTTCAATCAGCATGACGCGGTCGCCTTGCTGCGACGGGATACCGACGATCACTACTGGCGCCGCGTGCTGGCCTATTGCGCCCAGCACAACCTACAGGCCGTCCTGGACGAATACGCACATTACCTCGTCGATGCCGAAGGTCTCGGGGCCCGCCCAGCCGAGGATCGCGCAATCGGTGTTGCCCACACCATGGCTCAGGCCCTGGCCATCCGCCCGTCGCAGATCGACGTCGATGACGTACAGGTCGATGGAGAGTCCCTCGCCATCAGCAAGTTCCAGATGCGCGGACGCTTCGCCATGCGGCTCGCCGACTACAAGGACGAAGACGGCGCCGTCGCGCGGCTCGGAGGCGTGCGCGACGCCTTCAACTCACCGTTCCGGCCGTTCGTTCTCGCCACCACGTCAGTCGGCCAGGAAGGGCTGGACTTTCATCCCTATTGCTATCGCGTCTATCACTGGAACTTGCCGAGCAACCCGGTGGACCTCGAGCAGCGCGAAGGCCGCGTCCACCGCTTCAAGGGCCATGCCGTGCGCCTCAACCTAGCCGAGCGTCAGGCCGCGGTCGTCAGGGGCCGCGGGCAGGCTCCTGACGATCCGTGGAAGCTGATGTTCGAGCACGCGCGGTCTGAGGCGGCAGTGGACACCGATCTCATCCCCTATTGGATCTACGAAGGTTCCGTGCGCGTCGAGCGGCGCGTGCCGATGCTGCCGTTCAGTCGGGAAATCACGCGACTCGCGTGGCTTAAACGTAGTCTAGCTATATATCGACTTGCATTCGGACAGCCGAGACAAGACGAGTTATTGGAATACCTTCATACGCTCATGGTGGATGGCTCAGACATTACAGCTCTTGAGGATCTCCAAATTCAGCTCGAGCCCTCAAACACCTTCAGCGCTGATCTCGAATCAAACAAAAATAGCGTGTGTGGAGTTGACCCACTTTCGTGGACGGGTACTGGTTTGATTCTCAAACCGTTTCGGGTGTTGCCTCGACATGCACGACGGCCTCGTCGACAACATCAAACAAGGCTTCGTTGCTCCTTTCAAAGTTCAGGGGTGAGAGGTAGCCCAGGCCGCTGTGGCGGCGCCGGGGGTTGTACCAGCCTTCAATCCATGTGAAGACCGCCATGCGGGCCTGTGCTTTGCTCTGGAAGGTGCTGCGCTCGATGAGTTCGCCCTCCAGGCTGGCGAAGAAGCTCTCGGCCATTGCGTTGTCGTAGGCATCGCCCACCGTTCCCATCGAAGGCCTGACCTGCATCTGGCGGCAGCGCTCCCCGAAGGCCACGCTCGTGTACTGGCTGCCCTGGTCGCTGTGGTGGATGACACCCTTGGGTTTGCGCTGCTCCAGCGCCATGTTCAAGGCCTCGAGAACGAGGTCTGCGGTCATGCGTTCGCCCATGGCCCAGCCCCCCACGCGCCGGCTCCAGACGTCGATGACCACGGCCAGATAGAGAAACCCCATCCAGGTCGGTACGTAGGTCATGTCCGCCACCCACAGCTGGTTCGGGCCAGTGGCGCGGAAACGCCGGTTGACCAGGTCACGAGCTGGGGCCTGACGTTTGTCGCGACGGGTGGTGACGGTGAAGCCTCGGCGCTTGCTGATGCCGTGGATGCCGGCTTGCCGCATGAGCCGGGCCACGCGCTGGCGGCTGATGCTCACACCTTGCTCGATGAGCTCGGCCCGCACCCGGGGCATTCCGTAGGACTCGTAGGAGTCCTGGTGAATCTGGCGGATGCGCTCGGTCATCACCGCGTTGGCGATGCTGCGCTGTGAAGGAGCACGGTCGCGCCAGGCATAGAAGCCGCTGGCTGAGACACCGAGGACACGGCACATGGTGCGCACAGGGAGGTCGGCCTGGTTCGCCATCACGAGTCCGAAGACTTCGTGGAAGTCGCATCGCTGCGACCGGCAAACCAGGCCGTAGCCTTTGCCAGGATGTCGCGCTCCATCTGGACCTGGCGCAACTGCCGGCGCAGGCGCACCAGTTCTTCCCGCTCGGCAGTGCTCAGGCCTTCCTTGCCTGGTAAAGGCTTGCCGTCGTCGATGGCGGCTTGGCCAACCCAGTTGGTGATGGATTGGGCGGTGACACCGAACTCACGCGAGAGCTGCGCGGGCGTGCGGCCGGCTCGAACCAGCTCGACCATCTGCTGGCGGAATTCCGCCGGGTACGGCGGTCGTACTTTGGACATTTGCGACTCCTTGAACACAAAGAATGATGTGTTCACGGAAACGGGTCAACTCCATGTGAGCTGATTCAGAGTGGCGCCGCTAACTACGATAAAGTTTGGGCTTGCCCCGTTACTCCGGACAGATCAGATGGCATGATCATGCCTGGAGAGCGAAGCGATGGCACGAAACAGAAGACATTTCACGGACGAGTTCAAGCGCGAGGCGGTGAGGCTGGCGGAACAG
>NZ_NINX01000029.1 GCF_002188635.1 Pigmentiphaga sp. NML030171
CGCCGCCCGAGCCGGCCAGCCGCCCGCCGTTGAAACCGCCAGCGCCGACGCTGCCGCCACGGCCGGCGCCCCCGCCAAGAAAGCGGCGCGCAAGACCGCCCGCAAGACGCCCGCGCGCCCCCGCGCGCGCAAGACCGCGGCGAAGGCTCAGGAAGACTGAGCGCCCGGCCGGCCGCCGAAGGCGCGCGCCAGCGTCAGCACTTCGCCGGTCGCCACCGGTTCATAGCCCGGCAGCGCCTCCAGGCGCCGTATGAAGCCGGGCGCCTTCAAGATGGCCAGCACGTCGTCCAGCCGCCGCGCCTCCAGGGCCGACTGCTCCACCGCGAAGAAGTAGCGCTCGGTCACCAGCGGCACGAAGTCCAGTCCGAAGCGCCGGGCCGCGGTCTCGATGCCGAAGCCGACGTCGGCCATGCCGCTGGCGATGTAGGCGGCCACCGCCGCATGGGTGAACTCGGTGCTGTCGAAGCCGTTGATGGCCTGCTGCGGCACCTGGTCGCGCGCCAGCATCAGCTCCAGCAGCATGCGCGTGCCCGAGCCGGCCTGCCGGTTGACGAAGCGCACGCCCGGCCGCGCGAGGTCGGCCAGCGTCCGGATGCGCTTGGGATTGCCCGGCGCCACGCACAGCCCTTGCACGCGCAGCGCAAGCTGGACCAGCACGTGCTTGCGCGGATCCAGCCATTGCAGGTACTGGCGCACGGCGTCCCGCTCGAAGGGGCCGATGGGCACGTGGAAACCGGCCAGGTCGCATTCGCCGCGCGCCAGCGCGGCCACGGCCTCGGTGCTGTTGCGGTAGCGCAGTTCCACCGGCATCTGCGCGGTGTTGATCCAGTCCACCAGGGCCGCCACGGCGAAACCGTGGCTGGCGTACAGCCGCAGGGGTGAGCGTTCGGGCGCCACCGCCTTGCGGATCTCCGCCTCGAGTTCCGAGGCCAGGCTGTCCAGCGTGGGCGACAGCCGGGCGCGGATGCGGTCCTCGGCCAGCAACAGGACCGTGCCCAGGTGGCTGAGCCGCGTACCCTTGCCCGGCCGCTTCTCCAGCAGCGGCGTGCCGAACAATTGCTCGGCGCTGCGCAGGAGCCCCCATACGTGGCGATAGGACAACCCTTCCAGGCGGCCCGCCGCCGCGATCGAGCCCGACTCGCGGATGCTGGCCAGCAGGCGCAGCAGCAGGGACGTATCCACCGCGGAAGAGGCCTCGGCCCCCGTCCCCTGGACGTGCCAGCCGGGCTGGATCGCGATCTTGAACATTTATGCAATCCTGAACATATTTTTCGACGGAAATTTCTTTGTTAGAGTGGGTCGCGTAGCAAGACATATGTTCTGAATTTCATATATTAGCCGTTTCCTCCTTCGCGACGCACGGCACGGAACCCCATGGACCAGAAAGTCATTCCCATCGTCGCGGCGGCGCCCACGCGCGAACGCAGGCGCCAGCAACCCAAGGGCCGGCGCGTCGATCCCGCCGCGCTGGCCGAGGTGCGTGCGCTGTTGGGGGACGCGCCGCGCCGGCGCGACCTGCTGATCGAACACCTGCATCGCATCAACGACCGCTACGGCCAGCTCGGCACCCGCCACCTGGCGGCGCTGGCGCAGGAACTGCGCATGGCGCAGGCCGAGGTCTATGAAGTGGCCTCCTTCTACCACCACTTCGACGTGGTGCGCGACGACGGCCAGGCCGAATCCGGCACCGCGCCGCTGGCCGTGCGGGTGTGCGGCAGCCTGTCCTGCGAACTGTCGGGCGCCGGACCGCTGATCGAGCGTCTGCGGCAAGTGCTGGGCGCCGGCGTGCGGGTCGTGCCCGCCCCCTGTCTGGGGCGCTGCGAACAAGCACCCGTGGCGATGGTGGGCCAGCGCCCCATTTCCTGTGCAACGGCGGATACGGTGCAGGCAGCCGTCGCGAGCGGCGACACCCGCGACGTGCCGGGCGCCTACATCGACTACGCCGGCTACGTCGCACAGGGCGGCTACCGCGTGCTGCGCGAATGCGCGTCCGGACAGCGCGACGTGGAGTCCGTGCTCAAGGCCATGGAAGATTCGGGCCTGCGCGGCCTGGGCGGCGCGGGCTTCCCGGCCGGCCGCAAATGGCGCGCGGTGCGCGCGGAACCCGCGCCGCGCCTGATGGCGGTCAACGTGGACGAAGGCGAGCCCGGTACCTTCAAGGATCGCTACTATCTCGAGCGCGATCCGCATCGCCACCTGGAGGGCCTGTTGATCGCGGCCTGGGCCGTCGAGGCGCAGGCCGTCTACATCTACCTGCGCGACGAATACCACGGCTGCCGCGCCATCCTGCAGGCGGAGCTGGACCGCCTGCGCGCCGATCCGCCCGTTTCCGGCCTGCCCCGCATCGAATTGCGGCGAGGCGCCGGTGCCTACATCTGCGGCGAGGAATCGGCCATGATCGAATCGATCGAAGGCAAGCGCGGCATGCCCAGGCTGCGCCCGCCCTATGTCGCGCAGGTCGGACTGTTCGGCCGTCCCACGCTCGAGCACAACTTCGAGACGCTGCACTGGGTCCGGGACATCCTGGAACGCGGCGGCGCCTGGTTCGCCTCGCAGGGCCGGCGCGGGCGCAAGGGCCTGCGCTCGTTCTCGGTATCGGGACGCGTGCGCCAACCCGGCGTCCATCTGGCACCGGCCGGCATCACCATCCAGGAACTGATCGACGAATACTGCGGCGGCATGCAGGACGGCCACGAGTTCTACGCCTACCTGCCGGGCGGCGCGTCGGGCGGCATCCTGCCGGCATCGATGAACGACATCCCGCTGGATTTCGACACGCTGCAACCCTACGGCTGCTTCATCGGCTCGGCGGCGGTCATGGTCCTGTCCCATCGAGACACCGCCGTGGGCGCGGCGCGCAACATGATGGCGTTCTTCAAGGACGAATCCTGTGGCCAGTGCACGCCCTGCCGCGTGGGCACGGCCAAGGCGCTGGAGCTGATCCGCCAGCCCGAGTGGGACATCCCGCTGCTGGAGGAGTTGTCCGCCGTCATGCGCGATGCCTCGATATGCGGACTGGGCCAGGCCGCCCCCAATCCGGTCGATTGCGTCATCAAGTATTTTCCTGGAGAACTCGGCTCCGGGTCGTCCGGCCGTGCCACGGGTAACTGACATGAATGCCATCAATCGCCGCGAGCTCGGCCTCTCTGCCGTCACCGTGAACTTCCGCCTGAACGGGCAGGAAGTCAGCGCCGCCGACAACGAAACCCTGATCCAGGTGGCCGACCGCCTGGGCATCGAGATTCCCCGCCTGTGCCATGCCGACGGACTGGAGCCGGCCGGCAACTGCCGCTCGTGCGTGGTCGAGATCGCCGGCGAGCGCGTGCTGGCGCCGTCGTGCTGCCGCACGCCGCGCGAGGGCATGGAGGTCACGACCGACAGCGAACGCGCCGTGCGCGCGCAGAAGATGGTGCTCGAGCTGTTGCAGGCCGACATGCCCGAGACCTCGTACACGCGGAACAACGAAGTCGATCTCTGGGCGCGCAAGCTGGGCGTGGGCAAGCCGCGCTTCGCGCCGCGCGCGCCGGTGGCCGCCGACACCTCGCACCCGGCCATCGCCGTCAACCTGGACGCCTGCATCCAGTGCACGCGCTGCCTGCGGGCCTGCCGCGACGAGCAGGTCAACGACGTGATCGGGCTGGCCCATCGCGGCGACCATGCCAGGATCGTGTTCGACATGGACGACGCCATGGGCGCTTCCACATGCGTGGCCTGCGGCGAATGCGTGCAGGCCTGTCCCACCGGCGCGCTGATGCCCGCGCGCGAGGTGGCGCTGCAAGTGCCGGACAAGGCGGTCGAATCGGTCTGCCCCTATTGCGGCGTGGGCTGCCAGCTGACCTACCACGTCAAGGACAACCGCATCCTGTACGTCGAGGGCCGCGACGGTCCGGCCAACCACGAGCGCCTGTGCGTGAAAGGCCGCTACGGCTTCGACTACGCCCACCACCCCCACCGCCTGACCCGCCCGCTGATCCGCCGCGCGGACGCGCCCAAGCGCGGCGACGCCGTGATGGATCCGGACCGCGTCATGGAGGTGTTCCGCGAAGCGACGTGGGACGAGGCGCTGGACCTGGTGGGCGAGCGGCTGCGCACGATCCGCGACACGCACGGCAAGCGCGCGCTGGCCGGCTTCGGCTCGGCCAAGGGCAGCAACGAGGAAGCCTATCTGTTCCAGAAGCTGGTGCGCACGGGCTTCGGCAGCAACAACGTCGATCACTGCACGCGGTTGTGCCATGCCTCGTCGGTGGCGGCACTGCTGGAAGGCATAGGCTCGGGCGCGGTGTCCAATCCGGTGATGGACGTGGGCAAGGCCGAGGTGGTGATCGTGATCGGCGCCAACCCCACGGTCAACCATCCGGTGGCGGCGAGCTGGATCAAGAACGCGGTGAAGAACGGCACCAAGCTCATCGTGGCCGACCCGCGCCGCTCGGACCTGGCCCGGCTGGCGCACCGCTTCCTGCAGTTCAAGCCGGACACCGACGTGGCGATGCTGAACGCGATGATGCACGTGATCGTCCATGAAGGCCTGGTCGACGAAGACTTCATCGCCGGCCGCACCATCGGCTACGACGAACTGCGCAGGAACGTGGAAGGCTACAGCCCCGAGAGCATGGCGCCCATCTGCGGCATCGACGCGGACACGCTGCGCGAGGTCGCGCGGCTGTACGCCACCTCCAAGGGCTCGATGATCCTGTGGGGCATGGGCGTATCGCAGCACGTGCACGGCACGGACAACGCGCGCTGCCTGATCGCGCTGGCGCTGATGACCGGGCAGATCGGCCGCCCCGGCACCGGCCTGCATCCGCTGCGCGGCCAGAACAACGTGCAGGGCGCGTCGGACGCGGGACTGATTCCGATGATGTATCCGGACTACCAGCGCGTGGACAACGCCGCCGCGCGCCAGAAGTTCGAACAGTTGTGGGGCATGCCGCTGGATCCGCAGCCGGGGCTGACGGTGGTGGAGGTGATGCACGCGATCAGGGCCGGCACGGTGCGGGGCATGTACATCATGGGAGAAAACCCGGCGATGTCGGACCCCGACGCCAACCACGCGCGCGAGGCGCTGGCGGCACTGGACCATCTTGTCGTGCAGGATATCTTCCTGACCGAGACGGCCTACCTGGCCGACGTCATCCTGCCCGCCTCGGCTTTTCCGGAAAAGACCGGCACGTTCACCAATACCGACCGGCTGGTGCAGATGGGCCGGCAGGCCCTGGATCCGCCGGGCGACGCGCGCCAGGACCTGTGGATCATCCAGCAGATCGCGGCGCGCATGGGGCTGGACTGGCACTACCGCGACGTGTCCGAGGTGTTCGACGAGATGCGCCATTCGATGCCGAGCATAGGCGGCATCACCTGGGAGCGCCTGCAGGCGGAGCATGCGGTGACGTATCCCTGCCTGGCGGAGGGCGATGCCGGAGACCCTGTCGTGTTCACGACCACGTTCCCGACCGAGACGGGCCGCGCGCGTTTCGTGCCTGCCGACATCATTCCGGCGAACGAGCGGCCGGACGGAGAGTATCCGCGGGTATTGATCACGGGGCGGCAGCTGGAGCACTGGCACACGGGCAGCATGACGCGGCGGGCATCGGTGCTGGATGCGATCGAGCCGGATCCGGTGGCGTTGGTGCATCCGCTGGATCTGGAAGAGATCGGGGTGCGGCCGGGAGACGTGATCACGCTGGAGTCGCGGCGCGGAGAGGTGTCGCTGTATGCGCGGGCGGAGGAAGGCACGCCGCGGGGAGCGGTGTTCGTGCCGTTCTGTTATTACGAGGCGGCGATCAACAAGCTGACGAACGCCGCGCTGGATCCGTTCGGGAAGATTCCGGAGTTCAAGTATTGCGCGGTACGGATCCGGGCGGGAGGGACGGAGCCGGTGCAGAGCAGTTATGGGGGTGGGCAGATACTGGGGTTGGGCGCTTGAGCCGTCACAGCGGGTTGCTGTCCTGGTAGATGATCTTCGACTCCGTGAAGTCGTTCAACGCCTCATGTCCATGCAGGCGCCCCAGCCCGCTGTGGCGATAGCCGCCGGTTTCCGCTTCGGCCATCAGCTTGTTGTGATCGTTGATCCAGACCGTGCCCCGGCGCAGCTTGCGGGCGACGCGTTGGGCGCGGGCGCCGTCGCGGGTCCAGACGCTGGAGGACAGGCCGTAGACGGTGTGGTTGGCGCGGGCGATGGCTTCGGCCTCGTCGTGGAATTTTTCCAGGACGACGAAGGGGCCGAAGATTTCCTGTTGGACGAAGAAGGCGCTGGTGTCGCCGTGGGCCACCAGCGACGGGGTCAGGAAGGCGCCGTGGGGATGCTGGCTGTCCAGCGTGGAGCCTTCCAGCAGCACTTCGTCGGCTTCGCTCATGGCGCGGTGGACCTGGGACAGGACGCGGTCGCGCGAGGCGCGGTCGATCAGGGGGCCGAGGTGGTGGCCGGGCAGCCAACCGGGGCCGGTTTTCAGGGCGGCCAGGGCGTCGCGCAGGTGGGTGCGGGCGGCGTCGTAGGCGTTGGCATGGACCAGCACGCGGCGCGCGGCGGTGCATTGCTGGCCGGAGATGATGGTGGCGGCGTCGGCGATCTTGCGCATGACGTCGGGGATGGGGGCGTCGTCGAAGACAATGCAGCTGGCCTTGTCGCCCAGCTCCAGCGACAGCTTCTTCATCGTGGGCGCGGCCGAGGCGTAGATGCGCTGGCCGGTTTCGTTCGAGCCGGTGAAGCTGATGACGTCGACGTCGTCGGACTGGCAGATCAGTTGCGAGAGTTCGGTGCCGTCCTCGACCACCATGTTGACGACGCCCGGCGGCAGGCCCGGGATCCTGATCAGTTCCTTGAGCATCTCGCAAGTGACGAGCGCGGTCTGCCAGGCGGGCTTGATCACCGTCGTGCATCCCGCCGCCAGCGCGGGGGCCAGGCTGCGCACCAGCAGCAGCGCCGGGGCGTTCCAGGGCACGATGATGCCGGCCACGCCGGCGGGTTCGCGCAGCATGGTCGAGAACACGCCGGGGCTGACTTCCTGCGCGTTGCCGGCGATATAGCGAGCCAGGCCGGCGTAGTAGTTGATCTCGGAAATGGCGCCATGCATTTCGCCGGTGGATTGGGCGATGACCTTGCCGTTCTCCATCGTCAGCAGCATCGCCAGTTCCTGGGCGCGCGGAGCGAGGTTGCGCGCCCATTGCAGCAGCACGTCCTGCCGCAGGCGGGGGGAGTTGGCCCAGGCCGATTCCTCGAAGGCCTGGCGGGCCGCGCCGATGGCGGCGCGCGCGGCCGCGGCGTCGGCCGTGGCGACGGTGCCGACGGTCTCGCCGTTGGCCGGGTTGATGTTGTCCAGGATCGGCGCCGCGCCGGACTCCTGCAGGGCGCCGGCGATGATCAGGCCGGAATGGTGTCGGGTCGTCATGATTGCTCCATAGGGGACACGGCCGCGGTCGGCGGCTCGAAAGAGGAAATCGGCCGCGATCCGTGCGCGAGACACGAGGCGTCGAGATCGCGGATGTCGGCGCGGCCGATCAGCGCCAGGTCGCGGTCCAGTTCGGCATGCAGCAGGCCGATCGCCCGCCGCACCGCTGCGGTGGCGCCCACGGATGCCGCGTACAGGAATGGCCGGCCGATCAGCACGAAGTCCGCGCCCAGGGCCAGCGCCTTGATGATGTCGGTGCCGCGCCGGAAACCGCCGTCCACGATCAGCTTGGCGCCGCCGCGCAGCGCGGCGATCCGGGGCAGCATGCGCAAGGGGGACACCGCGCCGTCCAGTTGCCTGCCGCCGTGGTTGGACAGGATCATGCCGTCCACGCCGGCGTCCAGCGCGATGCGGGCGTCGTCCTCTTGAAGAATGCCCTTGACCAGCAGCCTGCCCCGCCACCGGCGCCGGATGTAACGCAAGTGGTCCCAGGTCAGGCGGTCGCGGCCGACGCGGAACCCTGGGCTGGGCGGTGCCACGATCGGTCCTCCACGGTCAGCGCCGAAGTTCTCGAAGCGCGGGATGCCGCCGTTCAGGAGCGTACGCAGCACCACGCTCGCCATCCAGCGGGGATGCGCCAGCACGTCGCCCAGCAACCGCGGGCCAGGCGTGACCGGGATGCCGAATCCTCGCCGCAGGTCGTTCTCGCGGTTCGCCGCGACGGGCACGTCTGCGGTCACGACCAGCACTTCGATACCGGCACGTTCCACGCGCTGGAGCAGACTGTCTATCCGCCCCGGGTCCGCTGGCAGATAAGCCTGGTACCACGCCCCGGGCGACCGCGCTGCGATGGTTTCCAGCGGCACGGACGAGGCCGCGCTCAGCACGAACGGGACCTGTTGCGCGGCGGCCGCCTCGGCCAGGGCCAGGTCCGCCTGGAACGCGAACAGGGCCGCGCCGCCCATGGGCGCGATGCCGAAGGGCGCACTGTACTCGCGGCCCCACAGCTGGCAGCGCGTGGACCGGGTTCCGACATCGACCAAGACGCGGGGCACCAGTTCCAGCCGGGACAAGGCCTCGGCATTGGCGCGCAGCGAACGCTCGTCCTCGGCGCCGTGTGCGGCGAAGCCGTAGATGCTGCGTGGCAGCCTTTTCCTGGCCTCGCGTTCGAAGTCGGCAAGCGCAAGCATCGGGCCGCCCTACTCCACCTTGATGCCGGCCTGCCGCACCGCTTCCGTCCAGCGTCCGGCCTCGCCGCTCACGAAGCGGGCGAACTCGGAGCGCGACTGCGGCGCGGGCTTCTCGCTTCCCCAACCTTCCCACATGCGCTGGATGTCCGGGTCGGCCAGCGCCCGGTTGAGCAGGTCGGACATCGCATCGGCGATGCGCGGCGGCGTCGCGGACGGCGCGAATACGCCGTACCAGGTCCCGAGCACCATCCGGTCCAGCCTCAGTTCCTTGACGGAGGGAACGTCGGGAAACAGCGGGGAGCGGCGAGCTGATGTGACCGCGAGGGCCTTCAACCGGCCCTCGCGCACGAACGTGGAGGCGGCCGGCATGGTGTCGAACAGCACGTCTATCTGTCCGCCCACCAGGTCCTTGAGCGCCGGCGCGCTTCCCTTGTAGGGTATGGCAACCATGTGGATGCCGGCGCTCTGCGCGAACGTGATGCCGGCCAGGTGCTGGAGGTTGCCGACGCTGCCCACGCCATAGCTGATTCCTTTGTCGGTGCCCCGCGCCTTGGCCACGAGCGCGTCCAGGATGTCCACGCCGGTCCCGGCCTTGACCACCACCAGGTTGGGCATGGTGGCGAACCGCCCGATGGGCAGGAAGTCCGGTCCCGTCAGCGGATAGGACAGCGAGGGCGTCAGCGCCATCCGGGTCAGTTCATGGACGCTCCCGAGCAGGAAGGCGGTGCCGTCCGCGGGCGCGTGGGCCACGAATTCCCGCGCCAGCACGCCGGCACCGCCGCTGCGGTTGTCGACGATGAAGGTCTGTCCCGACAGGCGGCTCATCACGGCCGCCAGCGGCCGCACCATCTGGTCCATCGACCCGCCCGGCGAGGCCGGCACGACCAGCCGCACCGGCTGCGTCGTCCAGGCCCCTGCCGCCGGCGCGGCCGTTGCGGCCGCCAGTCCCAGGACGATGCTTCCCCCCGCTCTTCTCCACACCATGTCGTCTCCCTGGTCGAAATGATGAACGATGCCGCGCCGCCGGGACGCCGTCGTTCACGCGCGAAACAGATCGAGCATCTCGGCGCTCGGCTCGAAGCCCAGCCCGGGCGTATCCGGCAAGTCGAGCCATCCGGCAGCAGGCTCGGGAAAGCCGACGAAAAGGCGACGCATCAACGCCACCGTGGGCAGGTGCCACTCGACCTTGCCGCCGTTGGCCAGCCCCGCATGCAGATGCATGTTGTGCAGCGGAAAGGCGCCGCCATTGGTGACAGAGACATTGAACGCGCTGGCAAGGCCCGCGATACGGACGCATTGCGTGTATCCGCCGCCGATCACCACATTGGGCTGGATGAAGTCCACCGCGCCGTGGACCAGCATGTCGCGAAAGCGGAAGGCCAGCCCTTCGTTCTGCCCGGCCGCCACGGCAACGCCGCAACGGCGGCGCAGGTCCGCCATGGCGGGAATGTCGTTCTGCGTGACCGGTTCCTCGAAGAAGGCAATGCGGCAATCGGACAGATTCATTGCCAGGCGCTGCGCATGGAAGGCGTCGAGGCTGCAATTGGCATCGATGTAGACCTGCGCGTCGCTGCCCGCGGCCTCGCGCACGGTTCGCACCCGGCGCTCGTCCTCGGCGATGACCTCGTCCAGCGAAGGGCCGCCACGGTCGCGCCTTTGAAGCGCCTGATGGCCGACGACCATTTTCAGATGCTGGTAGCCCTGGGCCCTGAGCGTCGCGGCCGCCTGGCCGAGCGCATCGCGGTCCAGGAAATCGAAGCCGAAGGTCGCGTAGACGGGCACGCGGGAACGGGCGCCCCCCAGCAACCGCCACACTGGCTGTGCCAGCGCCTTGCCCTTGATGTCCCACAGGGCGATGTCGAGCGCCGCCATGGCATGCGCGGCGTGGCCGGTCTGTCCCCGGGGCGACAGCAGCCAGTAGAGACGGTCCCACAACGCCTCGTGGTTCATGGGGTCCTCGCCGACCAGCGCCGGCGCGGCCACGTCGTTCACGGCCGCGGCCACGACCCGTTCATTGGTGATCGATGTCAGTCCATGGCCGCACAACCCGGTGGAGGTTTCCACGCGCACCAGGCACGCCCGGATTTCCTGCTCGACGGGCGTGGTCCCGCCTATGCCGACCTGCACGGGCCATTTGATCGGCACCGCCGCGACTCGCGTGATCTTCATGTCCGCTCCCGTGCGCCCTACTCGACCTTGATGTCGTTCTCGCGCGCCACCTTGGTCCAGAGCGGCACTTCCTTCTCGATCAGGCGACGGAACTCGTCGGAGGTGCTGGCGTGGGCCAAGCAGCCGAGGGAGGCCATCTTCTTGCTTACCTCGGGCAGGGCGACCACGCGCGCGATCTCCCGCTGCAATACCTGGACCACGTCCGCCGGCGTGCCGGCCGGCGCCAGCAGGCCCGCCCACAACTCGACATCCAGGTCCACCCCCGCCTCCCGCATGGTCGGGACCTCGGGCAGGAAGCCTGCCCGTTGCGGAGAGGTCACGGCCAGGGCCCGCACGCGCTTGCCCTGCAGGCCGGTCATGGCCGGCGCCGGATCGGTGATGGCCATGGTGACGTTGCCCGCCATGACGGCCTGAATCGATTCGTTGCTGCCTTTGTAGGGAATGTGCGCGAAGCGCGCGCCGGTCTTGCCGTTGAACAGCTCGGTCACGAGCTGGAACGAGGCGGCGCTGGAGCCGTAGTTCGCCTTGTCCGGGTGCTGCTTCGAATAGGCCACGAGGTCGCTCACGGACTTGATCGGCAGCGAGGCATCCGAGACCAGCACCAGCGGGAACTTCGCCGTCAGCGACACGGGGGTGAAGTCCTCGACCTTGTAGGGCAGCTTGGCGTACAGGGCGGGATTGAACGAGATGGGACCGCTGGCTCCCCAGAACAGCGTGTAGCCGTCCGGCCTGGCCTTGGCCACGTAGGCCGCGCCCACGATGGAGGCCACGCCGGGGCGGTTCTCGACGATCACGGGCTGCTTGAGTCCCTTGGTCATTTCCTCGGCCACGATACGGGCCAGGACGTCGTTGCCCCCGCCCGCCGCGTAGCCGACGATGATGGTGATCGGGCGCGCCGGATAGTTCGGCTGCGCATGCGCGGCCGGCAGGCCGAGCGGCGAGATGGCCAGCGCCAGCGCGGCCAGGTTCAGGATGCGACGTACTTGCATGGTGTCTCCTTCCACGGGACTCGTGCGTTCCCTTGATTCCGGCCACGGGCGGCGCCGGCCGCCCGCGCCCCTAGATTCCGCCGATGCGCACGTGCAGCACCGTGGCCCGTCCTTCGTCGACGGCGCGCAGGCAGCGGGCGATCGCGTCCGGCACGTCGTCGGGGTCCTCCACCGTCTCGCCATGGCCGCCGAAAGCCTGGGCGACCAGTTCGAAGCGGCGCGTCTCGCCATGCAGCCGCGCGTGGAACTCGTCCGTGTCGGCCGCCGAGCCATCCGGGTGCACGCGCAGCACGGCCTCTTTCACCGCCTGCCATCCGCCGTTGTCTAGCACGACGGTCAGGATGGGCAGCCGGTAGCGCTGCGCCACGTCATAGACCGAGGTGGGCGTGCCGAAATGGAAGCCGCCGTCGCCGACCACTTGCACCACGCGCGCATCCGGCCGCGCCAGCTTGACGCCCAGCGCCATGCCGCCGCTGTAGCCCAGGCCGCCTCCGGCCGTGCCCAGCAGCGTCAGCGGCCGGGTCCGGCGAATGTGGCCCAGCACCGCGGGCGCGTTGCGGATGGCCTCGTTGATGACCACGTCGTCCTGGGACAGGGCCGCGCTCAACTGCGCGCACAGGAAGGCCGGCGAGATCGCGCCGCGGGCGCCGCGCTTGCCCGCGGTCTGAGACAGCGCGTCGGCGCGGGCCTTGGCCTGCGCCCGATAGCCGTCCAGGCGCACGCGCACCCGCTCGTGGA
Organism: Pigmentiphaga sp. NML030171; assembly: GCF_002188635.1. GTDB lineage: Bacteria > Pseudomonadota > Gammaproteobacteria > Burkholderiales > Burkholderiaceae_B > Pigmentiphaga > Pigmentiphaga daeguensis. The sequence goes on from NZ_NINX01000029.1 coordinate 12,472, forward strand.
AGTCCTTGCCGGCACGGGCCCGGACGATGTCGATGACCTGGCGCAGCACCGTGGCGCAATCGGCCTGCACGCGCATGTCGGTCGCGAATCCCCACATGGGGAAGTCCTTCTTGATCGGATCGACATCGACATGCAGCCAGCGCATGTCGGGCCGCTCGGCCACGTACTTGGGCAGCCAGGGCACGTCCACGTCCAGCAGCAGGCCCAGGTCGGCGTCGGCCTGCGCCGCGCCGGGGTCGAAGCCGCCGAAGCAGGGCGAATCGCGCGAGATGCCCAGGTAGCTGGGCGCGAACTCGAAGACGCGGATGCCGCACAGCAGCGCCAGTTCCTCCAGCGCCTGGACGGCCTCGGCCTTGCGGCCGAGATAGGCGGTAACGGCCATGGGGCGCTCGGCCCGCATCAGGGCCTCGGCGATCTGCGCGGCCCGCGCCTCGTCGATGCCGCCGGCGGCGACGGGACCGTAGCGGTCCTGGCCAAAGGCCTTCACCTGGTCTTCGGCCCATTCCTGGGTCAGGGCCTCGCGCGGCAGGGTCAGGTAGACCGGACCCGGTGGATCGCTCTGCATGACCGAGTGGCCGCGCCGCACCACTTCACGCGCATTGATGCCGGTCGAGAGCGAGTATTCCCATTTGACGTAGGGACGCACCAGGCTCGCCATGTCGAAAGGGTCCTGCACGAAATGCACGTAGTTGTCGCGCGAGCCGGGCAGCTCGCCGCGCACGGTGCCCGGCGCCCGCCCCGCCATCAGCATGACGGGCAGGCGCGAGCGGAACATGTTGTGCATGCCCATGGCCGCGTTCGCCGTGCCGGCGTCCACGTGGACCATCACCGCCTGCCCCTTCCCGGTCATGGCCGCGTAGCCGGCGGCCATGTGGATCGCGACATTCTCGTGCGGACAGAGCATGAAGCGGGGGTGCTTGCGTCCCTGCTCGCGCCAGCGCGCGAGTTCCTCGATGACGGAAGCGTGGTCGGTGCCCAGGTTGGAAAACACGTACTCGATGCCGAGATCGGTGAGTCCCTGGAGCAAATAGTGGGCGCTGCTGTACATGGGGTCTCCTGTGCGGTTGGCCCATGTTAGGAATCGGAGTGAAATCCGTAAAATGAAATGAACTGATGTCTGACATGCACCATAGGTATATCCAAGCCATGGCCAAGCGTCTTTCCCACCAGGTGGACCTGAACCTGCTCGAGCTCTTCCTGGCGGTATACGGCAGCCGCAACCTGACCACCGCCGGCAGGGAACTCGGGCTGAGCCAGCCCGCGATGAGCCGCGCCCTCGCCCGCCTGCGCGATGCCTATGGCGATCCGCTGTTCGTGCGGCAGCCGCACGGCCTGCTGCCCACGCCCCTGGCCGACGACCTGAACACATCCCTGCACCAGGCCCTGGACATCGTGAGGGGGACGCTGCAGACGCCGGCCTTCGTGCCCGCCACCGAACGGCGCGTATTCACGCTGGCGATGTCGGACGTCAGCGAGCAGGTCTTTCTGCCCGGACTGGCCCGGCGGGTGGCGGAGCTGGCGCCCGGCGTGCACCTGCGCACGAGCCAGTTGCAGGGCAAGGCACTGCGCGAGGCCATGGCGGACGGCAACGTGGACCTGGCCGTCGGCCACTTGCGCCTGGATCCGGAGGGACTGCAGATCGGCCGGCTCTTCTCGGCGCGCTACGCCTGCATCGCCCGCAACGACCACCCCGCCATATTCGGCCGGATGACCATGGAGAACTTCCGTCAGCTCGGCCACGTGATATCGGAAGGTTCAATGACGGGTCATGCGCACGTGCTGGAGGGCATTCTCGCCTCGCCCGGCGTGGGCGCTTCCGTCGCGCTGCGCGTGGGCCACTTTCTCTCGATCGGCCGCATCGTCGCCCAGACCGACTACATCGCCACCATTCCCCGCACCCTGGCCGCGACGTTCGAGGCCGCATGGGGCGTCAGGATGTATGACCCGCCGCTGCGCCTGCCCGCCTACGACGTATCCCAGTTCTGGCACGAGCGCTACGCGCGCGAACCCGGGCGGGTCTGGATGCGGACGGTGATCCACGAACTGTTCGGCCGGGCCCCCTGACCGCGCGGGCGGGAGCCGGAGGCGCCGCGCCGCGGGTCGGCTCGACAGCACCCCGGCCAATTGCTATGTTCGCGAAAAGGGGCGCCGTCCCGGCTCCCCGCCGCTACCCGGCTTTCCCTCGTCCATGAACACACACGAAACGGATGCCCCGACGGCAGCCCCCGGCAGGCCCGACGGCGGCTACGGCTGGGTCGTCGTCGCCGCGGGCGCGCTGATCACCTGCGTGGCCGCGGGTGCCATGTTCTCGCTGGCGGTCTACCTGCAGCCCATCTCCACCGATACCGGCTGGTCGCGCGCAGGCATCTCGGCGGCCATGACGCTGGACTTCCTGGTGATGGGCGCCGCGGCGTTCGGCTGGGGCGCGCTGAGCGACCGTTACGGCACGCGCCCCGTGATCCTGGCCGCCTCGCTGTTGCTGGGCCTGGGGCTGCTGCTGGCCAGCCGCGCCACTTCGCTGCTGGCCTTCCAGCTCGGCTATGGCGTGCTGGTGGGTGTGGCGGGCGGCGCGTTCTTCGCCCCGCTGATGGCGGTGACGACCCTCTGGTTCGAGCGCCATCGCGCCCTGGCCGTCTCCCTGGTCTCCGCGGGCATGGGCGTTGCGCCCATGACCGTGTCGCCGCTGGCCAGCTGGCTCATCCTGGAGCATGGCTGGCGCACGGCGATGACGACGACAGGCATCGCCGCCCTGCTGCTCCTGATCCCGGCGGCCCTGTTCGTCCGGCAGCCACCTGCCGGAATGGCCGGCCAAGCCCGGCCCGAGGCGGAGGATCCCGGCCTGTCGGTCCGCCAGGCCCTGAGATCGGCGCCCTTCGCCGCGCTGGCGCTGACCTTCTTCCTGTGCTGCGCGGCCCATTCCGGCCCGATCTTCCACGTGGTCAGCTTCGCCACGTTCTGCGGCATCGCGCCCATGGCCGCCGTCACCATCTACAGCGTCGAAGGACTGGCCGGGCTGGGAGGACGGTTGCTGCTGGGAACCCTGGCCGACCGGCTCGGCACCAAGCGGGTGCTGATCGCGGGCCTGCTGCTGCAGGCGCTGGTGATAGCCGTCTATTCGCAGGCCCGCGCGATCGGCGAATTCTATGGCCTGTCCATACTGCTGGGAGCCGCCTATGGCGGCGTGATGCCGCTGTACGCGGCGCTGGCGCGGGACTACTTCGGGCCGCGCATCATGGGCAGCGTGCTGGGCGCCGCGGTCATGGCCTCCAGCCTGGGCATGGCCTTCGGACCGCTGGCCGGAGGCTGGATCTTCGACCACTTCAACGGCTATGCCTGGCTGTACCTGGGCTCGGCCGCGGTCGGCATGGGCGCGGTCGCGATGGCCTTCGCCTTCCCGCCGTCGCCGACGCGGGCGCCGCCGCATCCGGCCTGAGGATCAGGCGGGGTACATCGGCTTGTTGTCGTTCAGGTTCAGCCAGCCCTTCACGATGCGGTAGATGTACCAGATGAAGGCCACGAACCACACGACCCAGCCGATGAAGGCCCACACCGTCAGCGCCCCCACGATGGCCCACAGCACGGAGAACCAGAACGTGCGGATCTGCCAGCGGAAGTGGCTGTCCAGCCAGGTGCCGGCCATGTCGCCTTTCTTGACGTAGTTGATGATGATCGCGACGATGCTGCTCAGCCCGATCAGGATGGCCAGCGCATACAGCGCATAGACGACGGTGGTGAGGTTCTTGGCGGATTGAAGCTTGGCGGAGTCGACCGTGACGTCGTTCATGATGCACCTCTTGTTGTTGTCGGTAGCGGGCATCGGGAAGCGCATGGTCGGGCGGCCGCGCCGCCTGCTGCGGTCACGGCCTGGCGGCACGCCGGCGCACCAGGCGCCATCCCATCAACCCCGCGAAGACCACAGTGTAGAGAAACACCGCCGAAAAATCATTCTTGCCGGCCTTCTGCCACCAATAGTGCAACAGCACGAGCACGCCGATCAGGTAGACCAGCCGGTGCAGCGACTGCCAGCGCGAGCCCAGGCGCCGCATCCAGCCGCGCGTGGACGTGGCCGCGAGCAGGCATAGCCCCGCGAAACCGGCGAAGCCCATCGTGATGAACGGACGCCTGGCCACGTCGCGTGCGATGGACATGAGATCGAACCACTGGTCCCACCAGATGTAGGTGGTGAAATGCAGGCAGGCGTAGAAGAAAGCGAACAGCCCGCACATGCGGCGCACCCGCAGCAAGGCCGGCTGGCGGAGCAGGACGCGCAGGGGACTGACCGCCAGCGTGACCAGCAGCGCCACCAGGGTCCAGGTGCCCGAGGAACGGGTCAGGAACTCCACGGGATTGGCCGTCAGCGCATCCGTCGCCCCCAGCCAGATCCAACGCGCCAGCGGCAGCAGCGCGACGATGAACAGCAGGACCTTGAAGCGCCCCACCGCCAGTCCGAACACGCGCGGCTCGGGCGGCGCGGCCCGGGCGGCGGTCCGATGCGATGCGACGGGCGCATCCGCCATCTCAGTAATCGCGCGCCAGGTCCATGCCGGCGTAAAGGCTGGCGACCTGGTCGCCGTAGCCGTTGAACATCAGCGTCTTGCGCTTGGGCGAAAACAGGCCGTCCTCGCCGATGCGCCGCTCGGACGCCTGGCTCCAGCGCGGATGGGGCACGTTGGGGTTGACGTTCGCGTAGAAGCCGTATTCCTGCGGCGCGGCCTTGACCCAGCTGGTGGCGGGCTGCTTTTCCACGAAACGTATCTTCACCAGCGACTTGCCCGACTTGAAACCGTATTTCCACGGCACCACCACGCGCACGGGCGCGCCGTTCTGGTTGGGCAGGGTTTCACCGTAGACGCCGAAGGTGAGCAGGGTCAGCGGCTGCATGGCCTCGTCCATGCGCAGCCCTTCGACATAGGGCCAGTCGAGCACGCGCGTCCGCAGGCCGGGCATGGTATCGGGCTGCACGGCGGTGACGAATTCGACGAAACGGGCGTTGCCGGTGGGCTCGACCCGGCGGATGAGCGCGGCAAGGGAATACCCGGTCCAGGGGATCACCATGGACCAGCCCTCGACGCAGCGCAGCCGGTAGATCCGCTCTTCCAGCGGCGCCAGCTTGCGCAGGTCGTCCAGGGACAATACCTGCGGTTTCTTGACCTCGCCCTCGATCGCGACCGTCCAGGGCGACGTGCGGAAACGCCCCGCGTGGTCCGAGGGATCTCCCTTGTCGGTGCCGAACTCGTAGAAATTGTTGTAGGTGGTGACGTCCTTCTGCGAGGTCGGCTTGTCCATCACCACGAAGGCGCCATTACGCTGCGCCGCCAGCTTCACGCCCGTCGTCTGCGCGAACGCCTGGCGGCCGCTCCACCCCGCCAGCCCCATCGCCGACGCGGCCAGCCCCGCCTGCAGCATCAACCGCCGCCGGTCCCGATAGACCGCCTCGGGCGTGATCTCGGAAGGCAAAATATCGGAAGGCCTGCGTATCAGCATGACGGTCTCCAGTCCGTATAAAGCCCACCCCGTACCCGCTTACGCGGGCCCCCTCAAGGGAGCGACGCGGGTGGACCGGCAAAGCCGGATCCACCGCATCCTGGGTCTAGGACCGCTATCTTGGGGTGTGGTTCCGTTGCTATCGCTGGCTGCCAGCGGTAGCAACCGTGAGCCAATGTCAGAGCTCTCCATAGGAGTGCAGGCCGGACAGGAACATGTTCACGCCCAGGAACGCGAAACCCGTCACCAGCAGGCCCACCAGGGCCCAGTAGGCGGCGGCGTTGCCGCGCAGGCCCTTGATCAGCCGCATGTGCAGCCAGGCCGCGTAGTTGAGCCAGACGATCAGCGCCCAGGTTTCCTTCGGGTCCCACTGCCAGTAGGCGCCCCAGGCGTCGGCCGCCCACAGCGCGCCCAGCACCGTGGCCACGGTGAAGAACGCGAAGCCCACGGCGATGGCCTTGTACATGATGTCGTCCAGCACCTCGAGCGCGGGCAGGCGCTCGGCAAGCTGGCGACGGCCCAGCAGGATGCCGCCGACGATCAGCGCGGCCACGCCGGCGTAGGTCATCCAGTAGGCCGGCATGCCGCTCTGGCGGAAGATCATGGGTTCGACCGCCAGCAGCACGCCCAGGACGAACAGCGGCGCCAGCTTCACCCACGAGGAGGTCTTGCCGTGCGCCTTGACGAGGTAGGCGAAGGCGACCATGGCCGCCAGCGAGAACGTGCCGTAGCCGATGAAGTTGGCGGGCACGTGCAATTTCATCCACCAGCTTTGCAGGGCCGGCACCAGCGGCTGGATCTGCTGCGCGCCGCGGTCGAAGGTGTACCAGATCAGGAAGGCGACCGCAGAGGCGATGACCAGCAGCACGAAGCCACCCAGGCTGCGCGTGTCGTACTTGCGCTCGTAGTACAGGTAGAACAGCGCGGTGATGAGCGAAAAGAGGATGAAGACCTCGTACAGGTTGCTGACGGGGATGTAGCCGATGTCCGGGCTGAGCAGGTAGCTTTCATGCCAGCGCACCAGGAGGCCGGTCAGGCCGGCGAACACCGCGCTCCAGGTCAGCGCCGTCCCCAGCCAGGCCGCGGTGCCGCTGCGGGCGACCAGGCCTATCCAGTAACACGCGGTGGCGATGATGAACAGCGCGCACATCCACAGGATGGCGGACTGCGAGGACAGCAGGTACTTGAGGAGGAAGGCCTGGTCGGCCCGCGCGAGGTCGCCTTGGTAGAGCGTGACGGCCAGGCCGCCGCTGATGGCCACCGCGATCATCAGCGCACGCAACGGCCGCCACAGCCACGCCAGCCAGGCCAGCACCACGACCGCGCCACCCAGGATGGCCTTGTCGTAGTAGTTCATGATCCCGCCGACCCGCTGGAACGCGAAGGCGGCGCCAGCCGCCAGCAGCACGGCGAAGGCGATGTCGGTCCAGTCTACCCGGCGCGGGCCATCCATGCCCCGCCGGGGAGCCCGGCCGGCGCCCGGGCGGGCGGATGAGGTCAGTTCCATTTAGCTACCCTTTCTGCTGCGGCGACAAGGCGGCGATATCCGCCTTGAGCCGTTCGAATTCCTGGTTGAAATCCAGCGTGCGCCGCTGGGAAGTCATGGCCATCAAGGTCTGCGCGCCCTGCCCGTCCTGTCCGGGCTTGACCCACAGCCAGACGCGGCGCTCGCGGATGTAGAACATCGAGAACACGCCCAGGATCAATAGCACGCAACCCAGGTATACCGCATTTTTACCGGGGGTCCGGCTCAATTGGAACACGCTGGCCTGGACGTGATGGAAATCCTTCAGGCCGAGGATGACCGGCGCCGGATACAGGAACAGGTCCGACATCGCGCCCACCGCCGCCTGCGTCCACGCCACCGCCGCGGCCGCCTCGGGGCCGCTGGTGGGCAGCGCGGGCAGCCCGGCGCGCTCACGCTCGACCGCGCGCAGCTCGGCCATCGCCCCGCCCAGCAGCTTGACCACGACGTCGGCCGCGCGCTGCTGCTCGCCCGACGACACATTGGTTTCCAGGAAACGGGCGATGGATTGCAGGCCACCGTCGGCGAAAGTATCCAGGGCCCGCTCGGCCGATGCCTGCAACTGCGCGGTCAGTTCGCCGTCGGCGGCGCCGCCCGAGGCGAGCCGGTTGGCGTGGGCGAACCTGCGCGCGGCCAGCGCACGGGCCTGCGGATCCTGCAGGATGGCGCGCAGCCCCATGAATTCCTTCAGGGAATTGTCGGCGTCGGCCGGCATGCGCACGTAGCGGAAATCCTCGTCGGGATTGGTGCGCACCCCGGACAGGAAGACCTTCACGCCGTCGACGTCGACCGGCAGCATGTAGTTGTGGAACTCGTGCGCCTGGCCGCTGGCGTCGCGCAGCTTGTACTGCACGCTGGGACCGACGTTGCGGAAGTCCTCGTTCTGGCCCACGCGGGCGGCGCTGCCGGACACCGCGGCCACGTGCTCGCGCAGCGCCTTGGGTTCGGCCGCGCCCACGCGGCCATTGGCGAAGTTCTCGACGTTGATGGGACGGAAGCCGCTGAACTCGACGGTCAGGTCCTTCAGCGCGTCGCTGGCCGGAGCGCCGTCGGCCACCAGTTGCGCCGTGCCGCCGACCTTGCCCGACACCGGGAAGGTATAGGGCTGGTCGCCGCGCAAGGCGTAGCCCGTCAGTTCCAGGGAACTGCCGCCGTCGTCGAAGCTGGACTGGTAGACCGTCACGCCCTTGTAGCGCAGCGGTTCATTGACCTTGATGGTGGCGGGGAAGTGTTCGCCGGTCTCGTTGTCGGTGACTTCGACCTCGCTCGCGAACAGGCGCGGCATGCCGGTGGAATAGTATTCGACGATGAACTTCTTCAGCTCCAGCGTGAACGGCAGGGGCTGCACCAGCGCACCGTCGTCCACCATGACGATGCCGTTGCGCGCCTTGCCGCCCTCGGGCACCAGCACGCTGCTGCGGAAGCTGGGATTGCCCAGGCCCAGGCGCCCGGAAGCGGGCACGTCGGCGATGGCCATGTTCTCGAACAGGGGCTTCTTGCCGGCCAGCCAGATCTGCAGCCGTATCGGCAGTTCGCTGTCGAGCAGGCCGCCTATGCAGACGATGACGATGGCCGTGTGCGCGAAGATGTAACCCAGCCGATTGCCGCTGCCCCGCTTGGCCGCCAGCAGCGTGGCCGGGCCTTCGGCCCGGGTGCGCACGGCATAACCTTGGCGCTTGAGCAATTCGGCCAGCGAGCCGGCCACCCGCGACGGCGCCTCGGGCGACGCGAACTCGGCGCGATGGTGGAAGGACCGCAGGCTGTTCTCGCGCACATGCTCGCGGAACGAGCGCATGTCGCGGACCATCTTGGGCGCGGTGCGGATGATGCACAGGCTGGTGGAGACCACCAGGAATCCCATGATGAGCAGGAACCACCACGCGTTGTAGACGTGATAGAGCGAGAAGGTGTCGAACACCTCGAACCAGAACTGGCCGAACTGGTTGACATAGTTGTTCGACGGCTGGTTCTGCACCAGCACCGTCCCGACGATGCTGGCCAGGCAGATGAAGACCAGCAGGCTGACGGCGAACCGCATCGAGGCCAGCAGTTCGAGCAGGTCGGCGCCAAGGCCGCGCGAGGCTGGGCGGGAAGCGGAGGAAGTAGCGATGGTCATGATGGGTGCTGCGGACCTCGGTTCGGACAGGTCGGTTGCCGCTGGAATCCTGCCAGGTATGCATCCTGCCAAGAATGCAAAAGGGGCGGAAGATCCGCCCCTTCAATGACCGCGATCGACAGCAGTGGTTCCTGGCGCGGATCAGCGCAGGCCGGCGATGTAGTCGGCCACGGCCTTGATTTCGGCGTCGGTCATCTTGTTGGCGATCTGCGCCATGGGCACGTTATTGTGCCGCGCGCCGCTGCGGAAGGCCACCAGCTGGGCCTCGGTATATTCGCCGAACTGGCCACCCACGCGCGGATATTGCGAGGGGATGCCGGCGCCGTTGGGGCTGTGGCAGGAGGCGCAGGCCGGGACGCCCTTGCTGGCGATGCCGGCGCGGAAGATGCGCTGGCCCAGCTCGACGGTGTCCTTGCTCTTGGCCACGGCGGGCTTGAGGGTCTGGGCACCCAGGTAGGCCGAGATGTTGCGCATGTCCTCGTCGGTCAGGCCGGCGACGTTGGCGTTCATGACGGCATTGACGCGCTCGGGCGTCTTGGCGCCTTCCTTGACCTTGAAGTTGACGAGCTGCTTGTAGATGTAGTCGGGATGCTGGCCGGCCAGCTTGGGGTTGGCGGCGCCGGCGCTGTTGCCGCCGGGACCATGGCAGCTGGCACAGGAAATGATGTTGCGGGCCGCGTCGCCGTTGGTGAACAACTGCTCGCCCTTGGCCGCATCGACCTTGGGACGGGGCTGGGCATCGGCGGCCACGGAAGGCAGGGCCACCGCCGCACCCAGGATTGCACCGCTCGCGACAAGCATCAGGGACAGCACACGCTTCATGAAAACCTCGACCTAAATTCCACAATCAGGCTACGGATACGCGACTCACGGATGCCCTGCTCCTGCTGCTCCCGCCGGCTTGCGGCAAGGATTCTCCTGCAGGTGTCTCCGCGGGGCCCACCTACCCCGTTATCGATTCGACCCGGCTCGCGCCGGAGGTGATCGTTCTTCTACTGCGAGTTTTGTTCTACTGCAAACCCGGTCCGCCCCCGCTTGCGCGGGGAGCGCATAGGCAAGCCCGACCGCGCTTTCCTATGTTAAGTAACCGCTTATTATAGCAACTACAACGTAGCCCATAGAAAACTATTCGGGAAGGACCACCATGGCTGTCTACCAGCTCGGCGCCGACGCGCCCCACATTCCGGACTCGGCGTACGTGGCCGAGCAGGCCACCGTCATCGGCAAGGCCAGGCTGGGCGAGAACGCCAGCGTCTGGCCGGGCGCGGTGATCCGGGCGGACAACGACGACATCATCCTGGGCGACTCCAGCAACGTCCAGGAAGGCGCGGTGCTGCACACCGACCCCGGGCTCAAGCTCACCATCGGCGACTACGTGACCGTCGGGCACCAGGCCATGCTGCACGGCTGTACCATCGGCGACGGTTCGCTGATCGGCATCCAGGCCGTGGTGCTGAACCGCGCGGTCATCGGCAAGAACTGCCTGGTGGGCGCGGGCGCCATCGTGACCGAGGGCAAGGAGTTCCCCGACCGATCGCTGATCCTGGGGGCACCCGCCAAGGTCGTGCGCCAGCTGACCGACGAGGACATCGCCCGCATCCGGGCCGGCGTGGAAAGCTACGTGAAGCGGCAGCAGTTGTTCAAGAAGGAATTGAAGCGGGTCGGCTGACGGGCGGCCGCGCCGCGGGGCCGGTCGTACAATAGCGGGTTATTGCTTAACTTCGCCGGCCGGCGACGCCCAGTGTCCATTCTCCATCGCGCCCATTTCACGACGTCCGCCGCCCGGCTCGACCAGTTGCCCCCGCCCGGGGCGCCGGAAGTCTGCTTCGTCGGCCGCTCCAACGCCGGCAAGTCGTCGGCGATCAACGTGCTGACCCAGCAAAGGCGCCTGGCCTTCTCCAGCAAGACGCCGGGCCGCACCCGGCTGATCAACATGTTCGGCCTGCCCGATCCGCTCGAACCCGAGCGCGACCTGGGGTTCCTGGTCGACCTGCCCGGCTACGGCTATGCCTCGGTGGCCCGGGAAGACCGCTCGCAGTGGGCCCAGGTGCTGGGCGGCTACCTGCGCAACCGGACCTCGCTGGCCGGCGTCGTGCTGCTGGTGGACATCCGCCGCGGCGTGACCGACCTGGACCGCAACCTGATCGACTGGATCGCCCCGTCCGGCAAGCCGGTACTGGCCTTGCTGACCAAGGCCGACAAGTTTCCCTACGGCCAGCGCATCAAGGCCCAGTTCGCGGTGAAGAAGGAACTGGCCGCCATCGGCGCGCTGCACACCGTGCCGTTTTCCTCGACCCATCGCATCGGCCTGGACGAAGCGACGGCCCATATCGAGGGCTGGCTGATGCCGCAGGTCGCGGCATGACGCCCGCGACGGAGCGATGGTATCTTGCGATGGCATGGGGCCCGTCCCCCGCCGCGCAGCATTGACAGGACGACAACCGCAATGAGCCAACACGAAGTATTCGCCGACTTTCCCGCCGGTCGCCCCCGCCGCCTGAGGCGCGACGACTTCACCCGCCGCCTGGTGCGCGAGAGCCGGCTGTCGGCCGACGACCTGATCTATCCCGTATTCGTGGCCGAGGGCAAGGGGCTGCGCCAGCCGGTGCCGTCGCTGCCCGGCGTCGAGCGCTACAGCCTGGACACCCTGCTGCCGGTGGCCGAGGAATGCGTCGAGCTCGGCATCCCGGTCCTTGCGCTGTTCCCCGTGATCGCGCCGGAGCTGAAGACGCCTGACGGCATCGCCGCGACGCGCCCCGACGGCCTGATCCCGCGCGTGGTGGCGGAGCTCAAGAAACGCCTGCCCGAGCTGGGCATCCTGACCGACGTCGCGCTCGACCCCTACACCAGCCACGGGCAGGACGGCCTGATCGACGAATCCGGCTACGTGCTGAACGAACCCACGGTCGAGATACTGGTCAGGCAGGCCCTGGCGCAGGCCGAGGCCGGCGTGGACATCGTCGCGCCCAGCGACATGATGGACGGGCGCATCGGCGCCATCCGCCAGGCCCTGGAAGGCAACGGCCACATCCATACCCGCATCATGGCCTACTCGGCCAAGTACGCCAGCGCGTTCTACGGCCCCTTCCGCGATGCCGTCGGCTCGGCCTCGAACCTGGGCAAGTCGAACAAGGCGGCCTACCAGATGGATCCGGGCAACATCGACGAGGCCCTGCGCGAAGTCGCGCTGGACCTGCGCGAGGGCGCGGACATGGTCATGGTCAAGCCCGGCATGCCCTACCTGGACGTGCTGAGGCGGGTCAAGGACACCTTCCGCGTCCCCACTTTCGCCTATCAGGTCAGCGGCGAGTACGCGATGCTCAAGGCGGCCAGCGCCAATGGCTGGCTGGACGAGGACAAGGTCGTCATGGAAGCGCTGCTGGCGTTCAAGCGCGCCGGGGCCGACGGCATCCTGACCTATTTCGCCCTCGACGCGGCCCGCAAGCTGAAAGGCTGAAGCCATGGACGTCCTCTGGATCTCGGAACACGGAGGGCCCCGTCCACACAACGCGGCGCAATTGGCCGCCAGCAAGGGCTACCTGTGGATAGACGCGGGCGCCGAAGACCTGGCGGCCGACCCCGACGCCTGGCGCGACGAGATCGCGCGACTGACCGGCGTGCAATTGCACGACCTGCACCTGCAGGACGCCGCCAACCCGGTCCACCCTTCGTACTTCGACAACACCACCACCTACGAGATGGTGGTGTTCCGCCGCATCGTGACCGACGCGCCGGAGGCCGAGCCGCGCCCCGCGGCCAACGGCAAGATGGGGATCCCGCTGCTGGCGAGCCTGCGCACGCAGCCGGTGTCGTTCTTCGTGCTCGGGCAGGCGCTGATCACCGTGCGCCACGGCTACAGCGCCACCTGCCAGGAAATGAAGCGCCGCCTGGCCGAGCAGCGCGGCGAGGCCCCGCCCGAAGGGCGGCGCGACCGCACGCCCAGCAGCATCGGCCCGCTGGGCCGCGTTCCGTCCGGCCCCGCCGAACTGATGCTGCGGCTGCTGAACGGCATGGTCGACAAGTATCTCGCGCTGCGCCAGCCCCTGACCCTGCAGCTCGATCGCTGGCAGCGCGAACTGCTCAACCCCAACGGCCGTTTCCGCAACTGGCTGGCGCTGCTCGATGCCCGCATCGTGCTGCGGCGGCTGGAGAACATCTGCGAGGAACAGTACGACGCGCTGTCCGAGCTGCGCGACGCGGCCATGGACCGCAGCGAGGATGCCTGGGGCTCCGGCGCCTTCGACCAGCGGCGCGATGCACTGCTGGTACGCATCAATGACGTCATGGAACACGTGAACCGCGTGCTCGGCCACGCGCGGCGCATGGAGTCGTCGGTGGAAACCGCGGTGCAACTGCACTTCTCCGCCACGGCCCACCGCACCAACGAGATCATGCGCATCCTGACCGTCGTCACGGTCATCTTCATGCCGCTCACACTCATCACCGGCATCTTCGGGATGAACGTGGACCACGTGCCCTTCGTGCACGAGCGGGGCTCGTTCTGGTGGATCATGGCCGGCATGGTGCTGCTGGCGCTGCTGCTGTGGAGCTGGTTCTCGGCCCGCCGCTTCCTGGAAATGCGGCCCTACCGGGTGGCGGAGGCCCTGGCGCGCAAGGCCGGGCTGAGGGCCGGCAGGGAAGACGCGGACACGGCGGACAGGCTTTGACCCATGGCGACACGCGCCTCGCTCCCGGACCGTTCGCGCTTGATCGCCGCGCGCCTTTACGAAGGCATCGCGGCGCCGGAGCAATGGCAGGCGGGACTGGGCCTGCTGGCCGCTGAAGTGGGCGGCCAGGCCTTCCACCAGGTGACCGTGAACCTGCGTGACGGCAGCGTGCCGGACAGCGTGATCTGCGATGCCGCGCCGCTGCACAAGTTCGCCGAATACGCCGAGCACTACGTGCGGGACGACGAACGGCTGACACTCTTCGCGCACCTGCGGGAAGGCAGCTTCATTCTCGACCACGAACACCTGGATCGCCGGCAGATGTCGCGTTCCGCGGTCTACGCCGATTTCCTGCGCAGCGTGGACCTGCGCCATACCCTGTGCGTCCTGCAACGCGACGACGGCCAGACGCGCGACTACCTGGGCATCATGCGTCCGGTGGACCACCGCCCCTATGGCGAACGCGAGCGCGCCCTGCTGGAACTGGTCATGCCCGACATGGTTCGCGCGGCGGAACTGCGGGCGCGCATGAGGCAATTGCAGCGCGAAGCCCTGCTGGGCCGGGCCGCGCTGGACGGATTGCCGCGTGGCGTGGCAATCGTCGACATCCGTGGCCAGGTCGAATACGCCAATGCGCGCGCCGAAAGGTACCTGCGCGTTTCGCCCTGGGCGAGCGCGAAAGGCGGCATGCTGGCCATGCGGGACGCCCCCACTCAGCGGCGACTGCAGGCGGCGCTGAAGCAGGCCTGCTCGGCCGGCAGGAAAGCCGACCTCTTTCCGGCCGGCGGGTCCCCGGCACCGGCCTGGATCACGGTCCTGCCGCTGGATGCCACGCACCTGCTGGCCGGGCTGCGCGATACGCCGCTGGCCATGCTGATTTTCTCCGTGCCTGCCGACAGCCTGCCGCTGGACGCCCGGCTCATCATCCAGGCCCTGGACATCACGCCCGCGGAGGCACGCCTGGCCCACGCCCTGGCCACCGGCCAGACTCTCAAGGAATTCGCCGCCGCGCACGCCGTCTCGCCGGAAACCGTGCGCAGCCACCTGAAAAATCTTTTCAGGAAGACCGGCTGTCGGCGGCAGGTCGAGCTGGTGCAGTTGATCCGGACGCTGGCCTGAGCGTCAGCGCGCGGCCGTCGCCAGCACGTCGTCCAGCACGCGCGAGAAACGCTCGGCCCCCTGGAAACCGATCACCCGCTGGGGCAGCGGCGCGCCGCCCGGCGCGAAGAACACGATGCCCGGGGGCCCGAACAGCCGGAAGCGCTTGAGCAGTTCGCGATCGTCGGCATTGTTGGCGGTCACGTCCGCCTGCACGAGGCGCATGCCGGCCAGCCGCTGCGCGACGTCGGGGCGGGGAAAGGTCAGCGCCTCCATTTCCTTGCACGAGACGCACCAGTCGGCATAGAAATCCAGCATCACGGGACGGTCGGACGCGGCCAGCAGCGCGTCCAGCTCGGCCACCGAGCGTACGCGCTCGAATGACGCCGCAGCCCCGGGCCGCGACGAGGCTCCTCCTGGCGGGCTCCAGAGTCCCTCCCCGCCCCGGGCCGGAGCGGGCCCCTGCACGGGCGGCGCCAGGACCGGACCCTCGCCGCCCGAGGCGGCGAGATGCCCCAGCGGCTGCAAGGGATCCCGGCCGCCGCTGGCCACGCCCACCGCCTGCAGGACGCCGACCAGCGCGAACAGGATGCCCAGGCCCTTGAGCACGCGGCGGCCCGTTCCGGCATCGGCGGGCAGGGCGTCGAACGCATGCAGCAGCGCAGCCGCCAGGATGGCCAGTACCGCCCAGCCCGCCATCTGGATCCAACCCGGCAGCACGGGCCAGAGCATCCACCACGCCACGGCCAGCAGCAGCATGCCGAAGAAACGTTTCACGCCCTCCATCCATCTTCCCGCCTTGGGCAGGAGCGCGCCCGCCGACGCGCCGGCGGCCAGCAGCGGCACGCCCATGCCCCAGGCCAGGGCGAACAACGCGACCCCGCCCAGCAGCACGTCGCCCGTCTGCGAGACGTACAGCAGCGCGCCCGCCAGCGGCGCGGCCACGCACGGCCCGACGATCAGCGCGGACACGGCGCCCATGGCCAGCGCCCCGGTGGCGCGGCCGCCGGGCAGGCGCGAGACCCGGTCCGACAGGGAAGACTGCCAGCTGGACGGCAATTGCAGCGTGAACACGTCGAACATGGCCAGGGCCAGCACGGCCAGCAGCGCGGCGAACACCCCCAGCACCCAGGGCGTCTGCAAGGTGGCCGCCAGGCTGACGCCGCTCAGTGCCGCCAGCAGCCCGACCCCGGTGTAGACCACCGACATGCCCAGCACGTAGGCCGCAGCCAGTCCCAGCCCGCGCAGGCGGGGCCGGGACTGGCCGGCGGCGTCGCCGACCACGATGGCCGACAGGATGGGCACCATGGGCAGCACGCAGGGCGTGAACGACAACAGGATGCCCAGGCCCAGGAAGATCAGCGCCGTGCGGACCAGGCCGCTGCCGGCCAGCATGTCGGCCAGGCCCACGTCGTCCGTGCCGGCGAAGGCCGACCACCGCAGGCCGGCCCCCGCCCCGCCCTCGACTTGCGGCAGGCCGCCCGGCGCCGAAGCGGCGGCGATGCGCAGCTTGTGTTCGGCCGGCGGATAGCACAGGCCGGCGTCGGCGCAGCCCTGGCTGGTCACGGCCAGCGCGAACGCCGTGCCGGTGGGAATCGTCAGGCGGGCCGACACCTTGTCGCGGTAGGTCTCGACCTCCTTGTCGAAGGTCTGGTCGAACTTGACCTGTCCCGGCGGCAACTGGGGATCGCCCAGCGCCACATCCGGCGGATCGGCGACGAAGCGGAACTGCTCGCGGTACATGTAGTAGCCCGGCGCGATCGCCCAGGACAGTTCGATGGCGTCGGGCGCCACGGCGCGCGCGGAAAAGCGGAAGGCCTGCTCCGGCGGCAGGAAGTCCTCCGCCGCCGCGGATCGCGGCATGAACGCGGCGCAGGCCCACACGAGGCACGCCAGGAACCAATGGACGCGCGGGCCGGCGGCCCGCAAACGGAACATGGACATCAGTTTTTCGTTTCCTGCCGGACCCAATCCAGATAGGCCGGCAAACCGTCGGTCACGGGCACGGCGATGATCTCGGGCACCTCGTAGGGATGCAGCCGGGCGATCGTCTCCTGCACGGCCCTCTGGCGGGCCGCCGTGGTCTTGATGAACAGTGGAATCTCGTCGGCGGACTCCACCTCCCCCTTCCATCGATAGATGGACAACACCGGCGCACCGACGTTCACGCAGGCGGCCACCCCGTCTTCGACGAGGCGACGGGCGATGGCCCCGGCGGTATCGGCATCGGGAGCATTGCAGAATACCAGCACCACTTGGCGGGCGGCCTCGGTTGGCGACGACATGGCGATCTCCAGGATATCAGCGCAACAGGCGGCGGCGCATCAGCGCGGTGGCCAGCCAGATGGCGACCGCCGCCGTCAGCGCCAGCTGCAGCACGGGCAACCACGGCTGGTCCGGCATCCGCCCCAGCACCAGCGGCCTCACCAGTTCGATGGCCGGGGCCAGGGGCAACAGCCGTGCCGCCTGCACCAGCGCCTCGGGCAACTGCGACACGGGAAAGAACACGCCGGACAGGAACACCATCGGCGTCACGCCCAGCGTGAAGTAGTACATGAAGAAATCGAAGCCCTTGGCCAGGGCCGACATGACCAGCGCCAGCGCGGCGAAGGTCACGCCCAGCAGGACCAGCGCCGGCGGGATCCACAGCAGCGTGGCGGCGCGCGAGATGTCCAGCGCCACCACCACCAGCAGGATCGCCAGCCCGCTCTTCATGCTCTTGGCCGCGGCCCACAGGATCTCGGCGAACACCACGTCGTCCAGCGACAGCGGCGTGTTCAACATCGCATCCCACGTACGCTGGATGTGCAGCCGCGAAAAGGCGCTGTAGGTGGCCTCGAAGGTGGCCGCGTACAGCGCCCCCATGCAGATCGAGCCGGCAGCCAGGAAAGTCACGTAGGGCACGCCGTCTATGCCCGGCAGCAGGCTGCCCAGGCCGTAGCCCAGCGCCAGCAACGCCACCATCGGATCCATGACATCGCCCAGCACGGTCGTCAACGCCGTCTTGCGCCAGACCAGGAAATTGCGCCGCAGCACCGGCACGCATCCCCGCCCCGGCCGAGGCAAGCCCCAAACTCCCGATCGCGAAGTATCCACCGCCCATTCACTCATCTCAGCCCCCAATCATCCCGACCCTCGATCCAGGGCACAGCGGATCCGGCCGCCGGGCCGCCCCGAGGCGGGTCCCCGCCCCCTCGGAGGACTGCCGCGTAGCGGCTGGGGGCTCACCATGCCGGGCGCGCGAAGCGCGTAGGGGGGTCATTCTCTCAAATCACGGCCGGCCATCCGCAGGAACAGGTCTTCCAGGTTGGCCGACCGGTGCAGATAGCGTATCCGGCCTCCCTCGCGCAGCAGGCCCAGCACCGGTTCCGGCTCGGCCGTATAGCAATAGACCGTTTCGCCGCTGACCTCGACCCGGCCCGGCAAGGCGGCGCGGTGGCGCTCCAGCCAGTCCAGGGCGCCCTCTCCGAACACTTCCACCACCTCCGGTTCGACGTGGCGCGCGATCAGGTCCTGGGGCGCGCCCTCGGCTATCATCCGCCCCCGCTCGAGCAGGCCCAGCCGGTCGCACAGGCGCTCGGCCTCGTCCATGAAATGCGTGGTCAGCAGGATGGTCTTGCCCTGCGCCAGCAGCGTCTTCAGGCGCTCCCAGATCAGATGGCGCGCCTGCGGGTCCAGCCCGGTGGTGGGCTCGTCCATCACGATCAGGTCGGGATCGTTCACCAGCGCCCGCGCCAGCGTCAGGCGCCGCTTCATGCCGCCCGACAGTTCGTTGATGCGCGCCCTGCGCTTGGCCGCCAGCGACGCGAACTCCAGCAGGCCGGGAATGCGGCGGCGGATCTCGGCGTCGGCCAGGCCGAAATAGCGGCCGAATACGAGCAGGTTTTCCTCGACGGTGAAATCAGGATCGAGATTGTCGATCTGCGGCACCACGCCTATGCGCGCCCGGGCCTGGCGCGCCTGCGCCGGCACCGGGTAGTCCAGCAGCCGGATGGTGCCGCCATCCACCGGCGTCAGGCCCAGGATGGATCGCAGCGTGGTGGTCTTGCCCGCGCCGTTGGGGCCCAGCAGTCCATAGCATTCGCCGCGCGCGATCTGGAAGGACAGCGCGTCCACGATGACGCGGCCGCCATAGCGCTTGTCCAGCCGCTCGACCCGCAGCGCGGGTCCGGAGGTAGCCAGGGGCCTGGCCCCCGCGTGCAGCGAATTGGTGGTCATGCGATGAATAGTACCCCGGGGCCGGCGCGCACCCGCTGCGACACCCCCGCGCAGGGTTTTCCTTATGTGGTCGGATGGTTGGAAGTGATTGCCAACTTCGCAGTTTACGTAACATGATGTAACGATTAACCGAGTACATGACCATCATGGGTATGCCCCCGTCCCAGGAAACCTACGACGCCCTCGTCGGACTCTGCTATGAAAGCGTGCTGGACAACGCGCGCTGGCCGGCGCTGCTGGACGCGCTGGCCGCCGCCAGCGGCAGGCAGTTCGGCGCCGTCGCGATCAGCCTGCCCGGCGAAAGCGCCGCCACCGTCACGCTGGCCGCCCGGTGCGATCCCGCCGCCATCCAGGCCTACAACGCCCACTACGGCGCCATCGACCCCATGCGCGAACTGATCGCCGCGACCGATGACGGCCGGTGGAATCACGACCGGCGCGAACTGTCGGCCGAAACCTTCGAGCACCATCCGTACTACCAGGACTTCCAGCAGGCCCAAGGGATGGACAATCGCGCGTCGATTCGGCTGAACGGCCAGGGCACCTGTGTCTACGTCGCCCTCCTGACCGCCATCGGCGTGCGGCCCGACGCCTGCCACGACGATCTGCTGGCGCGCATCGCGCCGCACCTGCAGCGAGCCGGCACGCTTTACGACACGCTCGCCGGATTGCGCGACGGCCTGGCGTTGCGCGACCAGGTGCTGGACAGCCTGCCCACCCCGCTGTGGCTGCTCGATGAAGGCCGGCACGTGGCCTACCGCAATGCAGCGGCCGAACGGCATGCGGCGCTGCCCGATGGCGCCCTGTGCGAATACAACGGCCAGATCCGCCCCCGTCACGCCACCGCCAGCCGGCTCGAAACGGCCATCCTGCAGGCCACGGGGCACGCGGGATCGCGTCGTGCCGCGCGTATCGCGCCGCCCACCGCCGGCGGCCCCGACATCCTGGTTACGCCGCTGTCCGAGGACCACCCCGACAACCCGCTGCAACGCCCGCTCGTCGCGGTCAGCGTGGTCGATCCGGAACAGCAGAACCTGCGGATAAACGACCTGTTCCAGTTCAGCCGGGCCGAGGCGCGCCTGGCCAGCAAACTGCAGGAAGGCCTCAGCCTGGCCGAGTATGCCGAGCGCCAGGGCATCGCGCTCAGCACCGCTCGCACGCAGTTGCGCGCGCTCTTCACGAAAACGGGCACGCACCGGCAGGGCGAGCTCGTCAGCCTGCTGCTGAGGATGGCACGGCACTGACCGCTTCCCGGCAAGCTCCGGGCAGCGGCCGGATGCCTGTCAGGCCGGGACGGGCTCGTTCTCCGCCCACCGGCGCGCCGCCGGCGCACCCCGCCTGTCGCGCGCCAGCGGCGGCCGGCCCAGGATATGGTCCGCCGCCTTCTCGGCCATCATGATGATGGGCGCGTTCGTCGGCCCCCGCACCACGCGCGGCATCGCCGACCCGTCCACCACCCGCAGGCCTTGCACGCCGCGCACCCGCATCTGCGCATCGAGCACGGCATCGGGATCGGCATCGCCGCCCATCCTGCAGGTGCCCACCGGGTGGTGCAAGGTGATGGCGGTACGCCGGATGAAGGCATCGATGTCCGCGTCGCTCGTGGCCTGTGGACCGGGCGCCAGCTCCTCGGCGCGGAACGGCGCGAGCGGCGGCTGTTCGCCGATGGCCCGCATGATGCGCACCATCTGGCGCACGGCGCGCCTGTCGTAGTCGGTCGACAGGAAGTTCTGGCGGATCACGGCGGGAGCCGTCGGATCGCCACTGGCCAGCGAGACGCTGCCCCGGCTCTCGGGCGTGATGAAGACGCCCTTGATGGCAAACGCGTCGACGTAGGGCTTGAGCAACGGACCGAGGTGCGGGCCGGCGTCCATGGGCGCCGCGGCCAGCAGCAATTGCAGATCGGGCAGCGGCAAGTCGGAATGGCTGCGAACCAGGCCCACGGCGGCGGCGGGCACTTTGCTGGACAGGCCCGAGCCGAACATCCAGGTGCGCAGCAGATCGAAGCCGATGCGGTCCAGGCGCAGCGCCCGGTGCAGCGGCCCCGTTTCCTTGCGGCGCCAGCGCACGTCGCAAACCACGTGATCCTGCAGGTTGCGTCCCACGCCGGGCAGGTCGACGCGGGTCGCGATGCCGTGCCGGCCAAGCTCCGAGGCATCGCCGATGCCCGAGAGCATCAGCAACTGCGGCGAGTTGATCACGCCGCCCGCCAGCAGGACTTCACGCTCGCACCGCACCTGCTCGCGGCGTCCGCCGCGCAGGACTTCGACGCCCACGGCGCGGCCCTGCTCCATCAGCACTTTCGTGGTCAGCGCGCCGGTCCACACCGTCACGTTGCCGCGCGCCACCGCGGGCCGCAGGTAGGCCGACGCCGCGCTCCAGCGGCGGCCGCGGCGGATGGTGGCCTGCATGGGGCCGAAGCCTTCGATGCTGGCGCCGTTGTAGTCGTCGTTTCGAGCATAGCCGGCCAGGTCGGTGGCGCGCAGGAAGGCGTCCACCAGCGGGTCCTCGTAATGCAACCGGGTCACGGTAAGCGGGCCGTCGCCGCCCCGCAGGTCGCTCGCGCCCTCTTCCCACGATTCGCTGCGGCGGAAATACGGCAGCACGTCGTCGTAGGACCATCCCTCCAGTCCCAGGCCACGCGCCCAGTGGTCGTAGTCCTCGCGGGCGCCGCGCGCATAGGCCATGCCATTGATCGAGGTCGAGCCGCCCAGGACCTTGCCGCGCGCGCATTCGATGCGCCGGCCGTCCATGCCGGGCTCGGGCTCGGTGAAGTAACCCCAGTCGTACATCCGGTGCTTGAGGATCAGGCCCCAGGTCAGCGGAATGCGGATCACGGGCGATCGGTCCGGTCCGCCGGCCTCCAGCACCAGTATCTTTAGCGCCGGGTCGGCACCCAGCCGGTAGGCCAGCGTGCACCCCGCGGAGCCCGCACCCACGATGATGTAGTCGTAATGATTCATGTCATTTCCAAGCCGCTAGCGCATGTCGATCCAGGGCGCCGCGGATCCGGCTCCGCCGGTCCGCCAGCGCCGCCCCCCGGGGGCGCCCGAAGGGTGTAGGGGGGACTAATTCAGTTTCAGGTTGACGTTCTTGGTGTAGGTGAACTCCAGGAGCTCCTCGAAGCATTCCTCTCGGCCTATGCCCGATTGCTTCACGCCCCCGAACGGCGCGCCGATGAAGTGCTGGCTGGTGTTGTTGATCCAGACGTAGCCGGTATGGATGCGGCGAGCCGCCCGGTGCGCGGTGTCCAGGTCGCGGGTCCAGATCGAGCCGGTCAGGCCGAAGTCCACGGCATTGACGTCGGTCCACAATGCGTCCTCGTCGGACCAGCGGAACACCGACATGATGGGACCGAACACTTCCTCGCGCGCCAGCCGCATGTCGGGCCGCATGTCGGCGAAGATGGTGGGCTCGAAGAAGAAGCCGTCGCGCAGCGCGGGATCCTCGGGCTGCCGGCCGCCGGTCACCAGCCGTGCCCCCTCGTCCAGCGCGGATCGCACGAAGCCTTGCACCTTCTCGAGCTGCGCCCGGCTGACCAGCGATCCCATGGTCGTGGCGGGATCGGTCGGGATGCCCGGCCGGTGGCGCCTGGGCAGCAATTCCGCCACGCGCGCCAGGACCTCGTCGTGGATGCTTTCGTGCAGGAACACGCGGCTGGTGGAGCCGCAGCTCTGGCCCGACCACGTGAAATTCATGCCGCCCACGATGCCGTCCACCAGCTTGTCGAGGTCCGCGTCCGGATAGGCCACCAGCGCGTTCTTGCCTCCCAGCTCCAGCAGCACGGGCTTGAGCCCGTCGGCCGCGGTCTTCATGACCGACTTGCCGGTAGGCACGCCGCCGATCAACGTGATCTTGCGCACCAGCGGATGCTCGGCCAGGGCCTGCCCGCACTCGCGGCTGCCGCACAGGAAGTTGACCACCCCCTTGGGAAACACGTGGCCGATCAGCTCGGCCAGCCGGATGATGGACAGCGGCGCCTGGTCCGGCGACTTGACCACCACCGTGTTGCCCGCCGCCAGCGGCGCCGCGAGGCGCATGGCGGCGAACATCAGCGGATGGTTGTAGGCGACGATGCGCGCCACGACCCCCAGCGGCTCGCGCACGGTGTAGTCCAGATAGCCGGGCCCCATCGGCAGGGTCTCGCCCTTGACCTCGGTCGCCAGGCCGGCGAAATACTCCAGGCTGTCGGCCGCGAAGTCCGCGTCCTTGGCCAGGATGGACACCGGATTGCCGTTGTTCAGCGCATCCAGCAGCGCCAGTTCCTGGGCATGGGCGCGCAGGATGTCCGCGGCCTGGCGCAGCATGCGGCCGCGCTCCCTGGGCAGCGTGGCCGCCCACGCGGGAAAGGCGACCTGGGCCGCCCGCACCGCGGCGTCGACGTCGCGCGCATCGGCGACCGGCGTATCGGCCAGGCGCTCGTCATACGCGGGATTGATGGTAGGCGCGTAGACGCCGGCCAGGGGTTCGTGCCAGGCTCCCCCATAGAAAAGCTGGCGGTGGGTCGGCAGGATGCCGGCGGGAATCTCGTGTGCGCGCATGGCGTCTCCGATAAGTCAGTACAGTCGGTGTTCATGGCCCTGTATCCCCGGGGCCGTCCCCTTGGGGGACGCCCGCAGGGCGTAGAGGGGTCAACTCCTGAGACGGACAGCGGCCGCTCGCAGCGCCTCGTAGTCCTTGCGGGCATCGGTCGACAGTTCCTTCATCGCGGCGGGGATCACCGCGTCCAGGTAGGCCTTGGCATCGGCCGGCGGCAGCTCGATCATCTCGCCGCCGCCCTTCTCCCAGATCGCGCGGGCCTCGGCCACGCGCGCATGCACGCGCGGACCGATCTCGGCGTCGGTCTTGCGGGCGGCCTGGCGCAGCGGCTGCTCCAGCGCACCTGCCGACTTCAGGAAGGTGGGGCTGACCAGCCCGACGATGGCGATATACGTGGACGGCAGCAGCGTCTGCGACTTGGCGACGTCGAAGTACTTCAGCGCCGAGGGAATGGGCGTGCCGGAATAGACGCCGTCCAGCGTCCCGTTCTGGAAGGCGGGCAGCACCTCGCCCAGCGACATCGACACCGGGTTGGCGCCCAGCTGCCGCAGCTGCGCGATCAGGATCGAAGAGCCGGGAACGCGGATCTTCTGCCCGGCCAGGTCCGACAGCTTGCGGATGGGCTTGCGCGAGACGATGCTGCACTGGGAATGCACCAGCGTGGTCAGCACCTCGACGCCCTTCTTCGAGGCGATGGACGCGAGCCTGGTCTTGACCTCGGGGTCGGCCAGCACCTTCATGCCATGGTCGATGCCGTCGAACAAGCCGGGCACGGCCAATGCGCCAAAGCGCGCGTCCAGGCCCTCGTACATGCCCGAGGCATTCAGCGCCATCTCGACGGTGCCCATGCTCACGCCCTCGATCGTGCGCTGCGCGGTGCCGAGCTGGCTGGCCGGGTACACCTGGCCCTTGACCTTGTTCTGCGTGGCCGCCTCCAGGTTGACCTTGTAGGCGTTCAGCCAGTCGACGCCCAGGTCGTCGGACGTGGTGGTGGTGAGCTTCATGACCAGGTTCTGCGCGCGGGCGACGGGCAGGAGCGCGAGCGCTCCCAGGCCGGCCAGATGCGCCAGGCATAGACGGCGATTCATGATGATGTCTCCAGTGGTGGGTGGCCGGCGGACGGCCTTCAGTTCAACAGCAAGCGCATGCCCCAGAGGGATATGTCCGGGATGTAGGTGATCAGCCCCAGCGCGATCACGTAGATGACGACGAATGGCACGATGCCGCGGTAGATGCTTTCGAGCGGCAGCTTGAGCACGCTCTGCGCGACGAAGATATTGATGCCGAAGGGCGGGTGGAACAGGCCGATGGACAGGTTCACCGTGATGATGATCCCGAAGTGCACCGGATCCACGCCGATGGCCGTGACCAGCGGCATCAGCAGCGGCGACAGCAGCAGGATGGCCGACAGCGGATCGATGAAGCAGCCCACCGCCAGCAGCAGCACGTTGATCGCCAGCAGCAGCGACCAGCCCGGCAAGTGCAGGTCGGTCAGCCACTGCACCAGCGCGGCGGGTACCTGGTGCACCGTCAGCAGCCAGCCGAACACGTTGGCGCAGGCCACGATGATCAGGATCTGCCCGGTGAACACCGCCGTCGTGCCGGCGCTGGCCAGGATGTCGCGCCAGGACAGCTCGCGGTAGAAGTAGCGCGCCACGACGATGGCGTACAGGCAGGCCACGGCGGCGGCCTCGGTGGGCGAGAACACGCCGCCGTAGATGCCGCCCAGGATGATCACGGGCGCGCCCAGCGCGCCCAGCCCGCGGGCCGCGGCGCGGCCGAAGGCCGCCCACGAAAAGCGCTCGCCGCCGCCGATGCGATGGCGCCGGGCATACCACATGACGTAGGCGCACAGCATGCCGGCCAGCAGCAGCCCGGGCAGCACGCCCGCAGCGTACAGCCGGGGAACCGACTGCTGCGCGGCCGCGCCATAGACGATCATCGGGATGCTGGGCGGGATGATGATGTCGATGGCCCCCACCGCCGTCAGCAACCCCGCCGAGAACTTCTCGGGATAGCCGTTGCGCCGCAGCGCGGGCAGCATTACCCGGCCGATGGTGGCGACGGTGGCCGCGCTCACGCCCGAGATCGCGCCGAACAGGGCCGAGGACCCGACGGTGGTCACCGCCAGGCTGCCGCGCACCGAACCCACGCCCGCGTTGACGAAGCTCACCAGCCGGTCCGCCACCGATCCGCGGCCCATCAGTTCGCCGGCGAAGATGAAGAAGGGAATCGCCAGCAGCGCATAGGCGTCGATGGCGCCGAACAGGTTCTGGTGCAGGGCCGTGAGCGGCACGTCCATGAAGAACAGCAGCGCCACGCTGACCGACGCCAGCAGCACGAGGAAGATGGGAAAGCCCAGCAGGAGCAGGCCCAGGGGCAGGAAACCGAGCGCGAAACTCATGACAGCACCTCCTCGGCCCCGTCCACCGCCTCGGGCTGGCGCAGGCCGCTTCCGGCCACCCGCAACACCACGTCGAACAGGCCGACGACCACCATGGCGGCGAACGCCACCGCCACCAGTGAATGCGGGATCCACATCGGAATGTGGCCGTTCTCGCTCACGCTGCCGATCTGGTAGATGCGCCAAGCGTATTCCGACGAGATGAAACAGACGAAGCCGCACAGCGCCACGGCCGCCAGCGCCTCCAGCGTCGACAGGAAGCGCCGCAGTTCCATGGGAAAGTAGCGGTTCAGCACGTCCATGCGCAGATGCTGCCCGCGCACCGCCGCCACCGCCGAGCCGAAGAAGGCCAGCGCGGCCATCAGGTAGACCTGCAATTCGTCGGCGCCGGTGATCGAACGGCCGAACACATAGCGCGCCACCACATTGGCCACGTTGATCGCGACGGCCGCCAGCAGGGCGCTGGCCAGGGCCCGTTCGAGACTGGTGGCGGCGCCTTCCAGGCCGCGCAGGATGCGCCGCGCGCCGCCGGGCTGGGTACTGGACATGATGTCTCCTCTCGTTGTGGGGAGAGATCCTAGGTTGACGCCAACCATTCGTCTAATTCAAATATTTCCCTTATTGAATAGCCGATTGACTATGAATTGACGATCCCCCCTCATGGCCCGCTTCGACCCCTACCTCACCTTGCAGAAACTCGAGGTCTTCTGCGTGGTGGCCGAACTGCAGAGCGTGACGCGTGCCGCGGACTACCTGTTCGTCACGCAACCCGTCGTCACCTCGCACATCCGCAGCCTGGAAGAAAAGCTGGGCACCACGCTGGTCCGCCGCGAAGGCCGGGGCATCGTGCTGACCGCCACCGGCCAGCGCGTCTACAAATGGGCGCAGGAGGTCGTCACCCGCACGCGCGAGCTGGAACGGGAACTGGGCGGCTCGACCGACCTCGCGCCGGGCCAGGCGGTGGTCGCCGCTTCAATGAGCGTGGGCACCTATCTGCTGAGCCAGTTAATCTGCGACTTCCAGGTACGGCGGCCCGACGGCCAGGTCCACGTATCGATCTCCAACCCGCAGGTGGCCCTGGAGGCCACGCGCGCAGGCGCCTGCGACTTCGCCGTCCTGATCATCGCGCCGACGCAGAACCTGGATGGCCTGGCCGTGCGCCCGCTGTGGGACGAAGACTTGCTGCTGATCAGCGCCCCAGCCAGCCGCTGGGTGGGCGACGAGGCGCAGCGCGAGGAGATCTCGCGCCTGCCCTTCATCAGCACCGCGAACAGCACCGTCATGCAGCAACTGGAGGAAGGGCAACTGCGCGCCAACGGCATCCCGTCTCGGCGCATCGTGCTCAACCTGGGACATCCGGAAGCCCAGAAGGAGGCCGTGCGGCGCGACCTGGGCGTGTGTTTCTTCTCCAAGACGGCGGTGGAACGCGACCTGGCGCGGGGAGAGCTGCGCTGCGTGCGCACGCCCGGCCTCGCGCTCACGCTCCCGCTCTACCTGGCCAGCCGCGAAGGCAAGGAATTCTCGGAATTCCAGCTGGCGCTGAAGCGGCATATCGAAGAAGCCCGGCCGCCGGGGCTCAAGCCTTTCCAGGGCAGCTCCATGGAAGGAACTGCGCCCAGCGCTCCACCTGCAAGTACGACTGGAACGCCTTGAAGTTCCGCGGCAAGGTCAACATCGGCGACGACGACGCGCTGATGTGCGTGATGCTGGGTTCGACCCAGCCGCAGAAGCCCACCTGCGAGCCGGATGATCCGCTGTCGAAGGTCAGGCGCTAGGCACCGCGCCGGCGCCGCGGCGGATGCGACGCCTCCTCCAGCGCCGGCAAGTCCGCCGCCGTGGCCCGCAACAACTCCCGCAGCCATGAGATGGCCGGATCCCGCTCCTGGTACTTATGCCATTGCAGATTCTCCGCGAAACGAGGAAGCGCGATCGGACACGGCACCACCCGCAGCGGAAACCGCGCCGCCATGTGGCGCGCCAGCCGGGTCGGCAGGGTCGCGATGCGCGGCGTGCCCACCAGCAGTTCCGGCACCAGGGTGAAGTTGGGCGCGATCACGTCCTGCCGGCGCTGGCGCCGGCTGCGCGACAGCATCTTCGCGTCATAGGTGATCCGCCGCCCGCCTCCCCATTCGACGCCGACGTGCGCCGCGTCGAAATAGGCGTCGCTCGACAGTTCGAACGCGGGGTCGACATGCGCCTCGCACACCAGGCAGGAGAACGTGTCCTCGAACAGCGGTTCCGCGGGATGCCCCGCCACGACCGCGAACTCCGGCGCGATCAGCAGCTCTATTCCGCCGCTGTCCAGGTGCTCGGGCGTCTGCGGGCTGATCGCCCGCAGGTCGAACTGCATCAGCGGCGCCAGCCTGGCCGCGCGCCGCACCACTTCGGCCAGCAGCACCGTGATGACGTAGTCCGAGGATTCGATCGTGAAGCGGCGCGTGGCCGTGGCCGGATCGAAGGTGGGCCGGGCACGCGTCACGGTCTGGATCTGCAGCAGCACGTCGCGCACGGGCTTGACCAGTTGCTCGGCCAGCGGGGTCGGCACCAGGGTCTTGCCCACCGACACCAGCAGTTCGTCGTCGAAATACTCGCGCAGGCGCCCCAGCGCCAGGCTGGTCGCGGGCTGGCTTAGGAAGAGGCGCTCGGCGGCGCGGCTCACGCTGCGGGTGGCCAGCAGGGCGTCCAGCACCACCAGCAGGTTCAGGTCCAGCTTGTTGAAGCGCATGGCTCATCTATTTACCGAGCAAATGGTTCGAATTTAAACAATTAACTTTACGTCTGTCGACAGGGTCGCCACCATGCGAGGCATGCGGCTCGGAGCCGCCATGACGAGAAAGCTGGAGACGAGCAATGCAGTGGGATGTGATCGTGGTCGGTGGCGGCCCGTCGGGGTTGACCATGGCCGCCGAACTGGCCGGCTCGGGAGCGAGGACCCTGGTCCTGGAACGACGCACCGAAGGCGTGCAGTCGCGCGCCGGCACCCTGCTGCCGCGCGTGCTGGAACTGTTCGATGCGCGCGGCATCGCCGACCGCTTCATCCGGCGCACGCGCGACATCAGCCCCTACCCGTTCCGCCCTTCGCACATCTGGGCGGGTTTCCATCCCATCGAGTGGCATTACCTGGAGACCCGCTACGGTTTCACGCTGGGCCTGCCGCAGAACCTGACCGAGGAAATCCTGTGGACCTGGGCCGAGGAAAGCGGCGCCGAGATCCGGCGCGGCGTCGAAGCCCGGGCCGTGCGGCAGACCGCGGACGGAGTCGAGGTGGACGTCGGTGGCGGGGACGGCACGGCGGCCACGTTGCGCGCCCGCTACCTGGTCGGCGCCGACGGCGGCCGCAGCGTCGTGCGCAGCCAGGCCGGGCTTCCCTTCGACGGCCGCGGCGGCTCGTTCCGCGGCATCGTGATCGATGCCGAACTGGACGCGCCCTGGCCCGGCGGCCGCATCAACGTCGACAACGAGATGGGCTGGGTGCGCGGCTACGCCTTCGGCGCCGGCATCACCCGCTTCAACATCGTGCACCGCGACCGGCGGCATGCGGCCAAGGACGAACCCGTCACCCTGGAAGAAGCCCTGCAGTGCATACGCGACGTGCACGGCACCGACTATGGCATCCGCGGCCATCGCTGGGCGTCGCGCTTCGATGACCAGATGCGCGCCGTGCCCACGCTGCGCAGCGGCCGCGTATTCCTGGTGGGCGAATCGGCGCGCATCCACTACCCCGCCAGCGGCGTGGGCATGAATTTCTGCCTGCAGGACGCGTTCAACCTGGGCTGGAAGCTGGCCCACGTCGTGCAGGGCCACAGCGACGCCGCGATCCTGGACAGCTATGACGAGGAGCGCCTGCCGGTCATGCGCGACCTGCTCGACAGCGTCGCGACCCAGTGCGCGCTGCAATTCAATTTCGAGCCCGAGGGCGTGGCGCTGAAGCGGCGCATGCAGCGCGAGTACATTCCGCTGCCCGACGTGCAGCGCAAGCTGGTGCGCGAACTGTGCGGCCTGACCCGGCCCTATCCCGCGCCGCCGGGCAGCCATCCGCTGGCCGGGCAGCACGCGCCGGACATCGACCTGGTCGCGCTGGACGGCCAATCCGTGCGCCTGGCCGAGCTGCTGCGCGAACGGCGCTTCGTGCTGCTGGACCTGGAAGGCTACAGCAACCAGTATGCAAGCCTGCCGCTGGACGCACTGCCCGTGCGTTGCGTGCAGGCGCGCCTGGGCCGCGCGCCCGCCGCGCTGGCCGACGTCAAGGGAATGCTGGTGCGGCCGGACGGCTACATCGCCTGGGCCGGCACGTCCGTGCAACAGGCCGGCGATGTACGCGCCGAACTGGCCCGCTGGCTGCGCGGGGCCCGGGCATGACCCGCCGCACGCTCATCCGCCAGGGCTGGATCGTCAG
Organism: Pigmentiphaga sp. NML030171; assembly: GCF_002188635.1. Classification (GTDB taxonomy): domain Bacteria; phylum Pseudomonadota; class Gammaproteobacteria; order Burkholderiales; family Burkholderiaceae_B; genus Pigmentiphaga; species Pigmentiphaga daeguensis. Next base: position 42,919 of record NZ_NINX01000029.1, read on the forward strand.
CGTCGATCCCCAGGTGGGCGACCTGCGCCAGGGCGACTTGCTGATCGAGGACGGCCGCATCGCCGCGATCGCCCCGCAACTGACGGTGGAGGATGCCGAACAGCTCGACGCCCGGGGCATGATCGTCCTGCCCGGCTTCGTCGACACGCATCGCCATACCTGGCAGACCTGCGTGCGCCACCGCTACGCCGACATCGATCCGCAGATCTATTTCGCCGAGATGCTGGGCGCCAAGGGCGCGGCCTTCCGCGCCGAGGACGTCTATGCGGGCACGCTGCTGGGCGCGGTGTCGGCGCTGGACGGCGGCATCACGACCATGATGGACTGGTCGCACGTGCAGAACAGCCCCGAGCACAGCGACGCCGCCGTCCAGGCGCTGCGCGACGCCGGCCTGCGGGCCGTGTTCGGCCACGGCTGGCCGCTGGTCGAAGGCGCGAGCTGGATGTTCGACAGCCAGCGCGGCCATCCGCAGGACATTCGCCGGCTGCGCCGCGAATTCTTTTCCTCGGACGACCAGTTGCTGACGCTGGCCATGGCGGCGCGCGGCCCGGAGATGGCCCGCCGCGAAGTCTGGCTGGACGACCTGCGCCTGGCGCGCGAACTGGGCCTGCGCTCCAGCATCCACATGGGCGCCTACGCGCGCAACGCGCCGATACGCGCGATCGCGCAGATGCACGCCGAAGGCGCGCTGGGCCCGGACCTGACCTTCGTGCACTGCTGCTTCTGCGGCCGCGACGAGATCGCGATGATGGCCGATGCCGGGGTGACCGCCTCGCTGGGCGTGCATTGCGAGATGAACGCCCAGGGCATCGGCGACATTCCCTTCGACCGCCTGCTGGCCGCCGGCATCCGGCCCAGCCTGAGCGGCGATACCGAGACCAAATGCGCGGGCGACATGTTCACCCAGATGCGCCACGCCTTCGCCTACTACCGGTCGTGGATGGGCGGCGGCCACTCGCGCGTGCCCGATGCCCCCGCCACGCTCACGCTGCGCGACGTGCTGGAGTTCGCCACGCTGGCCGGCGCGCGCGCCACCGGCCTGGACCACAAGACCGGTTCGCTGACGCCCGGCAAGCAGGCCGACATCGTACTGATACGCGGCGACGATCTGAACTTGACGCCCGTATCGGACGCGGTAGGCGCCGTGGTGCTGGCCGCCCACCCCGGCAATGTCGACACCGTGTTCGTGGCCGGCCGCGCCGTCAAGCGCGCGGGGCGACTGCTGCATATCGACGTCGAGGCGCTGCGGCGGCGGGCACGGGCCTCGCAGGCCCACGTACTGGAGCTGCCGGCATGACGGCTGCGCCGGTCGTGCCGCTGGACGCGGACCTGGCCCGCATCGTGGCCGCCCTGCGCGCGCAGAATGCCCCGCCGCCCTTCGCCGGCAGCGCGCCCGAGGCTCGCCAGCGCATGGCGCGCGCCATCCTGGCCGCGCGCGAACGCCACGGCCTGCCCGAAGTGGGCGCCGTGCGCGACCTGGACGACGCCCCGGTTCCCGGCCGCGTCTATCGGCCTGCCACGGCGGGCCCGCACGCCACCGTGGTCTTCTTCCACGGCGGCGGCTTCGTGCTGGGCAGCGTCGAGCTGATGGACGACATCGCGCGCAAGCTGTGCCGCGACCTGGACGCGGTGGTCGTCTCGGTGGACTACCGGCTGGCGCCCGAGCATCCCTACCCGGCCGCGCACGACGATGCCCTGGCCGCCACCCGGTGGGTACAGGCGCATGTCCGCGAACTGGGCGGCGATCCGGCCCGCGTGGCCGTGGCCGGCGAAAGCGCGGGCGCCAACCTGGCCGCCAGCGCCGCCCTGCTGTGCCGCGACGCCGGCCGGCCTCTGGCGGCGCAGTTGCTGGTCGTGCCCGGGCTGGACATGGCCCGCGACACCCTGCGGCTGGAGGCGGACGGCCGCGACTATCCGATGTTGTCCCCCGCCGACCTGCGCGACATCGCCCGCCTGTACATGGGCGAACGCGCCGGGGAGGCCGCCGCGTTTCCGCCTTCGCCGCTGCGCGCCGCCAACCTGGGCGGGCTGCCTTCCACCGTCATCGCGGTGGCCGGGCACGACCCGCTGCAAGGCGAAGGCCTGGCCTACGCCGACCGGTTGCGCGGCGCCGGCGTGCCCGTCACGCTGCTGCGCCACGACGACATGTTCCACCCGTTCCTGGGCTTCTTCGAAGCCTCGGCCGCGGCACGCCGCGCCAACGACGATATCTGCCGGGCATTCCGCGCCTGCCTGGCATCCCTTTCCCAGGCCGGGGCCATGTCCCCCGGCCATGTAGCCCCCCAAGAGGACCCACGATGAGACACGCCAAGCAACTGATCGCCGGAGCGCTGGCCGCGCTGCTCGGCATGGCCTGCCCGCTGCAGGCGGGCGCGCAGCAGCCCTACCCCAACAAGCCCATCCACGTGGTGTTCCCCTATCCCACCGGATCGCCCATCGATGCCATCGGCCGCCTCATCGCCGATCGGGCCGGCAAGCTGCTGGGCCAGCCGCTGGTGTTCGAGAACCGCGGGGGCGCCAACGGCATCGTCGGCACCAGCTATGCGGCGCGCATGGCGCCCGACGGCTACAACATCCACCTGACCACCACCTCGGCCCTGCTGCTCAACAGCTACCTGCGCAAGGACCTGCCCTACGAGCCGCTCAAGAGCTTCACGCCCATCACCGCCGTGGCCGACCTGCCCGTCGCGCTGATGGTCAGCGCCAAGGTGCCGGCCAACACCACGCGTGAGTTCGTCGACTACCTGAAGCGCAATCCCGGCAAGCTCAATTTCGCCAGCGTCGGCAACGGCTCGTTCAACCATCTGTTGGGCGAACAGTTCAAGGCCGCCGCCGGGGTCGACATGCTGCACGTGCCCTACCAGGGCGCGGGCCAGATCGCCATGGAACTGCTGGCCGGCCGCCTCGACGCCACCATCCTGAGCGTGGGCAGCCTGCTCGGGCAGTGGAAGGCAGGACAGATCAAGGTGCTGGCCTTCATGACGCCCAAGCGCCATCCGCTGCACCCCGACGTGCCCGCCATCACCGAAGACTTTCCCGACTTCCGCCCCTTCGGCAACTGGATGGGATTCGTCGCGCCCGCGGGCACGCCCGCGCCCATCGTCGCCAAGCTGGCGGACACCTTCCGGGCCGTGGTCCAGCAGCCCGACGTGCGCGCCAAGATCGAGGAACAGCACTGGAGCGTGATCGGCAGCAGCCCCGAAGCCTTCGCCGCCTCGCTGCGCGACGACACCGCCATCCTGCGCGCGGCCGTCGACATGGCGGGCGTCAAGCCGGAATAGGAGCACGCCGATGCGCGCCTCTGCCTTGACGATCCATCTCGAACGCCGCGCCGCCGTGCATTCGGTGGACTGCTTCGTGTACTCGGTGCCCGACCTGGCCGAGGCCGAGCGCTTCTACCTGGCCTTCGGCCTGGACGTGCGGCGCCGGGCCGGCCATCTCGAGCTGCGCACGCACGGCCATCCCCACGTGTGGAGCCGCCTCCACGAAGGGAGCGCGACCAAGCGCCTGCAGTACGTGCGCTACGGCATCCACGCGCGGGACCTGGACGAGATGCGCACGCGCATCGAGGACGCCGGCCTGCGGACCGAGCCGCACGACTTGTCGGACGGCCAGGGCCTGTGGCTGCGCGATCCGGACGGCACGCCGCTGCAACTGGTGGTGGCGGACAAGGTCTCGCCCGCCGCCAAGAGCCCGCCCACCCCCGTCGCCCCGGTCCCGCCCGGCCAGGGCGCCGCGCCGGCCCGCAGCCGCGTGCAGCCGGTGCGGCCGCGCCACCTGTCGCACGTCCTGTTCTTCACGCCCGACGTCACGCGCATGGTGGACTTCTGCCGGACCATCCTGGGCCTGCGCGTGTCGGATCATTCCGGCGATCTCATCGCCTTCATGCACGGCATCCACGGCAGCGACCACCACCTCGTGGCCTTCGCCAAGTCGCACGCGCGCGGCCTGCATCACTCGAGCTGGGACGTCGGCAGCCTGGACGAGGTCGGGCGCGGCTCCGAACAGATGCGCATCGCCGGCTACCAACAGGGCTGGGGGGTCGGCCGGCACGTGCTGGGCTCGAATTACTTCTACTATGTACGCGACCCCTGGGGCAGCTGGGCCGAATACTCGTACGATATCGACTACGTTCCGGCCGGACTGGACTGGCCCGCCGCCGACCATCCGCCCGAGGACTCGCTCTACGTCTGGGGTCCGCCCCTGCCGGCCGACTTCATCACCAACCAGGAATACCCCGGCTGACGGGGCAACGAGACACACCATGAGACTGATCGCCTTCAAGAACCAGGCCGGAGCGCCCGCCCTGGGCGCCCGCATCGGCAACGACGTGGTCGACCTGACCGCGCGCGGCCTGCCCGCCACGCTGGACGAACTGCTGCGCGACCCCGGCGGCCTGGACGCCGCGCGCGCCGCCGCCAACGCCCCCGGCGAGCGCCTGGCCCTGGCCGGCCTCGCGCTGCTGCCGCCGCTGCAACACCCCGCCAAGGCCTTCGCCATCGGCCTGAACTACGTGGACCATGCCGCCGAAAGCAATTTCGCGCCGCCCGCGCATCCGGTGCTGTTCCAGCGCTTCCCCTCGTCCTGGGTGGCCCACGGCGAGGCCATCGAACGCCCCCGGGTATCCGAGCAGTTCGACTACGAGGCCGAGCTGGTCGCGGTCATCGGCAAGGGCGGCCGCTACATTCCCAAGGAACGCGCGCTCGAGCACGTGGCGGGCTATTCGCTGTTCAACGAAGGCTCGATCCGCGACTACCAGTTCCGCTCCAACCAGTGGCTGTGGGGCAAGAACTTCGACCGCAGCGGCGGCTTCGGCCCGGAATTCGTCACCGCCGACGAGTTGCCCGCGGGCGCCGCCGGCCTGCGGATCCAGTGCCGCCTGAACGGCCAGGTGATGCAGGACGCCAACACCCGCGACATGATCTTCGACGTCGCCACCCTGGTGGCTGCCTGCTCGGAAGGCATGGCGCTGCAACCGGGAGACATGATCATCACCGGCACCCCGTCGGGCGTGGGCCTGGCGCGCAAGCCGCCGGTGTGGCTCAAGCCCGGCGACGTGTGCGAGATCGAGATCGAAGGCGTGGGCGTGCTGCGCAACCCGGTGATCGACGAGGCATGAGGCCTGGCGGCCACCGGGCCAGCCCCGGCGACTAGGCCAGGTAGCGCTTGAACCAGGCGATCGTCCTGTCCCAGGCCAGCCTGGCCGCCGCCTCATCGTAGCGGGGCGTGGAATCGTTGTGGAAGCCGTGGTTCGTGCCCGGATAGACGTGAGCCTCGTAGGTCTTGCCGGCCGCCTTCAGGGCCGCCTCGTAGGCGGACCAACCGTCGTTGATGCCCTTGTCCAGTTCGGCATAGTGCAGCAGCAGCGGCGCCTTGATGCGCGGCACGTCCGCCGCGCTGGCCTGCCTGCCGTAGAAGGGTACCGCCGCGGCCAACTCGGGATACGCCACCGCGGCGGCATTGGCCACGCCGCCGCCGTAGCAGAAGCCGGTGATCCCCACCTTGCCGGTCGTCCTGTCGCCCTGCATCAGGAACTCGACCGCGGCGAAGAAATCGTTCATGAGCTTGGCCGGATCGACCTGCCGCTGCAGGTCCCGCCCCTTGTCGTCATTGCCCGGATACCCGCCCACCGAACTCAGGCCGTCGGGCGCCAGCGCCAAGAAGCCCGCCTTGGCCAGGCGGCGCGCGACGTCCTCGATATAGGGGTTCAGGCCACGGTTCTCGTGCACCACGACCACGCCCGGCACCTTGCCCGCGGCCTTCGCCGGCCGCACCAGGTAGCCGCGCACCGTGCCGTGGCCCTTGGGTGAGGGATAGCCGATGTATTCGGCAACGATGTCCGGATCGGTGAAGGACACCTGCTCGGCCAGCGCATAGTCCGGGCTGAGCGAAGCCAGCAGCCCGGCGGCGGTCAGCCCGCCCACCGCGAACCTGGCCGCCCGGTCCAGGAACTCCCGCCGGGATATCCTGCCGTGGACGTAATAGTCGTACAGCTCCAGCAGTCGAGGGTCGAAGTCCTGCGCAGTCAGACGAGCCATGGCATGCCCTTTTCGGTAAGGTCCGCGAGTGCGGACAACATACACCGGGCAAAAAAAAACTGCGAGACAAGCTCGCAGTTTTCATGAAACCAGACATCCGGCAGGGGCAAGCCCGGCTTGGCCTTGCTTACTCGGCGTCGGCGGCTTCGGCTTCCGGCGCGCGGTCGACCAGCTCCATGTAGGCCATGGGAGCGTTGTCGCCCTGGCGGAAACCCATCTTCAGGATGCGGGTGTAGCCACCGTTGCGCTCCTTGAAGCGGGGGCCGATCTCGGCGAACAGCTTGACGACCAGGTCGCGATCGCGCAGGCGGGCGAACGCCAGGCGCTTGTTGGCCAGGGTCGGTTCCTTGCCCAGGGTGATCAGCGGCTCGACGATGCGGCGCAGTTCCTTGGCCTTGGGCAGGGTGGTCTTGATGGCTTCGTGCGTAAGCAGCGAGACAGCCATGTTGCGGAACATGGCCAGACGGTGGCTGCTGGTGCGGTTCAGTTTACGGAGACCGTGACGGTGACGCATGATGACTTCCTTTATGAATCTAAGAGCGGCTTTGCCGCGAGGTTTCCAGCTCTTCTATCGGCAAAGCGCCGCGGGCCGGTGAAAAAATTCGGTACTGCTACTACTGCACGGAAGAAGCTCCGCTACCCAAGGCACAGCGGATCCGGCTCCGCCGGTCCGCCAGTGCCGCCCCCTGGGGGGCGCCCGTAGGGCGTAGGGGGGGGGACCCCTACGGCCGCTCGAGGCCGAGAGGCGGCCAGTTCTCGAGCTTCATGCCCAGGGTCAGGCCGCGTGCGGCCAGGACTTCCTTGATCTCGTTGAGCGACTTGCGGCCCAGGTTCGGGGTCTTCAGCAATTCGTTCTCGGTACGCTGGATCAGGTCGCCGATGTAGTAGATGTTCTCGGCCTTCAGGCAGTTGGCCGAACGAACGGTCAGTTCGAGGTCGTCCACCGGGCGCAGCAGGATCGGATCGATCTGCGGCGTGCCTCGGGCGGGCGCTTCGATGGTCTCGGTCGAGCCTTCCAGCGCGGCGAACACCGACAGCTGGTCCATCAGGATGCGGGCCGACTGGCGCACGGCTTCCTCCGGCGAGATCACGCCGTTGGTCTCGATGTCCAGGACCAGCTTGTCCAGGTCGGTACGCTGCTCGACGCGGGCGCTTTCGACGGTGTAGCTGACGCGGCGGATCGGGCTGTACGAAGCGTCCAGCACGATGCGGCCCACGGTGCGGGAATGATCATCGGCGAAGCTGCGCAGGTTGCCCGGCACGTAGCCGCGGCCCTTCTCCACCTTCAATTGCATTTCCAGGCGGCCGTTGTCCGTCAGGTTGGCAATGACGTGGTTGGGGTTGATGATCTCGACGTCGTGCGAGATCTCGATGTCGCCGGCGGTGACCACGCCGGGACCTTGCTTGCGCAGGGTCAGCACGACTTCGTCGCGGTTGTGCAGCTTGAACACCACACCCTTGAGGTTCAGCAGGATGTCGACCACGTCTTCGCGCACGCCATCGATGGCCGAATATTCGTGCACGACACCGGTGATCTGCACTTCGGTCGGCGCGTAGCCCGCCATCGACGACAGCAGGATGCGGCGCAGCGCGTTGCCCAGGGTATGACCGTAGCCGCGCTCGAACGGCTCCATGATCACCTTGGCATGATTCGAGCCGATGGTTTCGACGTCGATATTGCGCGGTTTCAGAAATGCGGCATTCGCCATGAATCTTCCTTATTCCTTATCAATACCCTCGGCTCGTTACACCGATAAGGCTGGGGGAAAAATAGGCCCACCCCTACGCGCTCCGCGCGCCCCTCAAGGGGCGGCACTGGCGGACCGGCAAAGCCGGATCCTCTGTGCCCAGGGATGGGAAAGCCGGCACCTAGAGCCGGCTTCAGTTATTACCGCGAATAGAGTTCCACGACCATGGATTCGTTGATGTCGCGGGCGACATCGGCACGATCCGGGGCCTGCTTGAACGTGCCCTCCAGCTTGGTCATGTCGACGCTGACCCACTGCGGCATGCCCTGGCTGGAGGCCAGTTGCAGCGCTTCCTGGATACGGGCCTGCTTCTTGGCCTTCTCGCGGACGGTGATCACGTCGCCGGCCTTGACGATGATGGACGGCACGTTGGCGGTGTGGCCATTCAGCATCAGCGCCTTGTGGCTGACCAGCTGGCGCGCTTCGGCGCGGGTCGAGCCGAAGCCCATGCGATAGACCACGTTGTCCAGGCGCGATTCGAGCAACTGGATCAGGTTTTCACCGGTGTTGCCCTTGCGGCGCTCGGCTTCTTCGAAGTACTTGCGGAACTGCTTTTCCAGAATGCCGTACATGCGCTTGAGCTTCTGCTTCTCGCGCAGCTGCAGACCGTAGTCCGAGGTACGGGCACCCGAGGTGCGGCCATGCTGGCCGGGCTTGCTCTCGAGCTTGCACTTGGAATCCAGCGAACGGCGGGCGCTCTTCAGGAAGAGGTCCGTGCCTTCGCGGCGGGAAAGCTTACATTTGGGGCCAATATAACGTGCCACGATGTATCCTTTTCTCTGTCAGGCCATGCACCAGACATGGCGAGGAGTTTGCCTTGGTCTATTACGTTCGATGAACCAGAACGCGGCAAACGGTGGTCTTACTCGGCGCGCCCGACCCATGCCGGCCGCGCCCCCAGAAAACAATAAAAACTACGTACTGCCAACAGCAAAGCCCACTATTCTACCGCGCTTTGCCCCAAACCCCCAGGCAACGTTGCCCAACGGGCAACGAGCCCACCGATCCAGGGCACCGCGGATCCGGCTCCGCCGGTCCGCCAGTGCCGCCCCCTGGGGGGCGCGCGAAGCGCGTAGGGGGGGGCCTAGATCCTTCTGCGCTTCGGCGGACGGCAGCCGTTGTGCGGCACCGGCGTGATGTCGGCGATGCTGGAGATCTTGATGCCCAGGGCGTTCAGGGCGCGAACCGACGATTCGCGGCCGGGACCGGGGCCCTTGATACGCACTTCCAGCGTCTTGATGCCGTATTCCATCGCCACGCGACCGGCGGACTCCGCCGCGACCTGGGCCGCGAACGGGGTGGACTTGCGCGAGCCCTTGAAGCCGGCGCCGCCCGACGTCGCCCACGACAGGGCATTGCCCTGGCGATCGGTGATCGTGATGATGGTGTTGTTGAAGGACGCGTGAACGTGCGCGATGCCGTCCGAGACGTTCTTCTTGACTTTCTTGCGAACGCGCTGGGCGCCGCTGTTCGGGGATTTCGCCATTTCTGAATCCTTGACTGGCTGTCAGCCGATTACTTTTTGAGCGACGCAGCGGCGCGACGCGGACCCTTGCGGGTGCGGGCGTTCGTACGGGTACGCTGGCCACGCACGGGCAGACCGCGCTTGTGGCGGAAGCCACGATACGAGCCGAGGTCGATCAGACGCTTGATCGACAGTTGGATTTCACGACGCAGATCGCCTTCGACGGTGAAAGTGTTGATCTGTTCGCGAATCCGCTCGAGCTCGGCGTCGTTCAGATCCTTGACCTTCTTGTTGCTCGGCACGCCGGCCACTTCGCAAATCTTGCGAGCGCGCGAACGACCGATGCCGAAGATAGCCGTCAGACCGATTTCGGTGTGCTGATGCGGCGGAATGTTGATGCCAGCAATACGGGCCATAACGTTTCCTTGAATACCTGTAGCGTAGAACCGAGCCTAGGCTCAGCCCTGACGTTGCTTGTGGCGCGGGTCGGTGCAGATAATCCGCACCACGCCCTTGCGCTTGATGACCTTGCAGTTCCGGCAAATTGCTTTGACCGATGCCATTACTTTCATGATTGACTCCTAATTCTTACCCGGTAAGCCCCAGGCTTACTTCGAGCGGAACACGATTCTTGCTCGCGATAGATCGTATGGCGTCAGTTCGACCGTCACACGATCCCCCGGCAGGATGCGGATGTAGTTCATCCGCATTTTTCCCGAGATATGTCCCAGCACGACATGGCCATTCTCGAGCTTGACACGAAACGTCGCATTGGGCAGGTTCTCCAGGACCTCGCCCTGCATCTGGATAACGTCGTCTTTGGACATTTTCTCGTTACCGCACCGGTAGATTTCCGCCCTTGAAGTTCGCCTTCTTGAGCAGAGAATCATATTGGTGCGACATCACGTATGCCTGCACCTGGGCCATGAAATCCATCGTGACCACAACGATAATCAGCAAAGACGTACCACCGAAGTAGAACGGCACGTTCCACCGCAAGACCAGGAACTCCGGCAGCAGGCACACCAACGTGATGTAGATGGCGCCGCTGAAAGTCAGGCGCATCAGGATCTTGTCGATGTACCGCGCGGTCTGCTCGCCCGGACGGATACCCGGAACGAACGCGCCGCTCTTCTTCAGGTTGTCGGCGGTCTCGCGGCTGTTGAACACGAGCGCCGTGTAGAAGAAGCAGAAGAACACGATTGCAATGGCATACAGCGTGATGTACAGCGGCTGCCCGGGCGACAACGCGGCGGCCAGGTCCTTCAGCCAGCGCAGGCCGTCACCACTCGAGAACCAGCTGACCACCGTGGCCGGGAACAGGATGATCGACGACGCGAAGATCGGCGGAATCACCCCGGCCATGTTCAGCTTCAACGGCAGGTGCGAGCTTTGTCCGCCATACACCCGGTTGCCCACCTGGCGCTTGGCGTAGTTGACGACGATCTTGCGCTGCCCGCGTTCCACGAACACCACGAAAGCCGTCACCAGCACCACCAGCACGACGATGAACAGCGCCGTCAGGACAGCCATCGCTCCGGTATTGACCAGCTCGAACAGCCCAGCCAATGCGTGCGGCAGGCCGGCCGCGATACCCGAGAAGATCAGGATCGAGATGCCGTTGCCCAGGCCCCGCTCGGTGATCTGCTCACCCAGCCACATCAGGAACATCGTTCCCGTGACGAGCGAGATCATCGTGGTGGCCCGGAACATCAGGCCAGGATCGATGACCAGCCCGGGCTGCGACTCCAGCGCGACCGAGATGCCCACCGACTGCACCAGCGCGAGCGCCAGCGTACCGTAGCGCGTGTACTGCGTAATCTTGCGCCGCCCGGCCTCGCCTTCCTTCTTGATCGCTTCCAACGACGGCACGATGACCGTCATCAGCTGCATGATGATCGACGCCGAGATGTACGGCATGATCCCCAATGCAAAGATCGAGAAACGCGAAAGCGCACCGCCCGAGAACATGTTGAACAGGCCCAGAATCCCGCCCTGGTTCTGATGGAACAGGGAGGTCAGCTGGACCGGATCGATCCCGGGAACAGGGATGTGCGTACCGATCCGGTACACCACCAGGGCGAGCAACAGGAAGACCAGCCGGCGCTTCAGGTCGCCGTACTTGCTGCCGGTCTTGCCCAGTGCGTTCGCATTAGCCAAAGCTCAGTCCTCGGTTATCAGACCAGGGAGCCGCCAGCGGCTTCGATCGCCGCCTTGGCACCGGCCGTCGCCGTCATGCCCTTGAGCACCACCTTGCGGGTGAGCTCGCCGGTCTTGATGACCTTGACGTAGCGGACTTGCTGGCCGACCACGCCGGCCTGCTTGAGCGCCTGCACGTCGATTTCGTCGACCGGCAGCGCTTGCAGTTCGGACAGGCGGACCTGCGCGTACAGGTGCTGGCCCAGCGACTTGAAGCCACGCTTGGGCAGCCGGCGCTGCAGCGGCATCTGGCCGCCTTCGAAACCGACCTTGTGGAAGCCACCCGAACGGGACTTCTGACCCTTGTGGCCGCGGCCGGCGGTCTTGCCGAGGCCGGAGCCGATACCACGACCGACACGGCGCTTGGCGTGCTTGGCGCCTTCGGCGGGCTTGAGCGTATTGAGTTGCATGCTAGACCTCTCAGGCTTCCGACACGGTGACCAGATACGACACCTTGCGGATCATGCCGCGCACTTCGGGCGTGTCGACCAGGACGCGCGAGCTGTTCAGCCGGCGCAGTCCCAGGCCACGAATCGTGGCGCGGTGCGATTCGGGCGTCCCGATGGGGGAACGCACGAGCGTCACTTTGACGTTTTTCTTCGTCGTCATGGCTTATCCCAGGATCTCTTCGACCGACTTGCCGCGCTTGGCGGCGACGTCGGCCGGAGTCGAGCTTGCGCTCAGACCGTTGAGCGTAGCGCGCACGAGGTTGTACGGGTTGGTCGAGCCGAGGCTCTTGGCCACCACGTTACGAACGCCGAGCACATCGAAAATCGCGCGCATCGGGCCGCCGGCGATCACGCCGGTACCTTCGACGGCGGGCGAGATCAGAACGGTCGAGGCGCCGTGCTTGCCGACCACGTTGTGGTACAGGGTGCCGTTCTTCAGGGGCACCTTGACCATCTTGCGGCGGGCTTCTTCCATGGCTTTCTGGACGGCGACCGGGACTTCCCGGGCCTTGCCCTTGCCCATGCCGACGCGACCGTCGCCATCGCCGACCACCGTCAGCGCCGCGAAACCGAGGATACGACCGCCCTTCACGACTTTCGTGACGCGGTTGACGGCAATCATCTTCTCGCGAAGACCGTCGTCGCGTTCCTCAGCCGCTGCATTCTTACCTTGCATCTTGGCCATGTAATCCTCGCTTAAAACTTCAGGCCGGCTTCACGCGCGGCATCAGCCAGGGCCTTGACGCGGCCGTGGTAGCGGAAACCGCTGCGATCGAACGCGACGGATTCGATACCGGCAGCCTTGGCCTTCTCGGCCACGCGCTTGCCCACCAGGGTTGCTGCGGCCACGTTGCCGCCCTTGCCCGAATCGCCAGCCAGTTGCTGACGAACCTCGGGTTCGACGGTCGAGGCACTGACCAGCACCTTATCGCCTTCAGGCGAAATGATGTTTGCGTAGATGTGCAGGTTGGTGCGGAACACCGACAGGCGATGCACGCGCAACTCGGCGATCTTCCGGCGGGTAGGTACCGCGCGACGCAAACGAGCTTGCTTCTTGTCCATGATTCGTCCTTGCCCGCCTTATTTCTTCTTGGTCTCTTTGATGATGACCCGTTCGTCCGCATAGCGCACGCCCTTGCCCTTGTAGGGCTCGGGGGAGCGGTAGGCGCGGATTTCGGCGGCCACCTGACCAACCTGCTGCTTGTTGGCGCCCTTGATGACCACTTCGGTCTGCGAGGGGCACTCGACCTTCACGCCGGCAGGCATCTGATGCACGACATCGTGCGAGAAACCGAGCTGCAGCTTGACGGAATCGCCTTGCGCCTGGGCACGGTAGCCCACGCCGACCAGGGTCAGCTTGCGCTCGAAGCCCTTGCTCACGCCGGTCACCATGTTGTTGACCAGGGCCCGGACGGTACCGGACATGGCCTTGGCTTCGCGGCTGTCGTTGGCGGCGGCGAAAGTCAGCTTGCCGGCGTCTTGCGCGATCGTGACCTGGCCGGTCAGGGCCTGGACCAGCGTGCCAAGGGGACCCTTGACGGTGATCTGGTCGGCAGCGATCGTGGCTTCGACGCCCTTGGGCAGCTCGACGGGATATTTAGCTATACGCGACATGTCGGCTCCTTACGCCACGTAGCAGAGGACCTCGCCGCCCACGCCGTTGGCGCGCGCCTTGCGATCGGTCATCACGCCACGAGAGGTGGACACGATGGTCACGCCCAGGCCGTTCATGACCTGGGGAATGGAATGACGGCCCTTGTAGATGCGCAGGCCGGGCTTCGAGACGCGTTCGATGCGCTCGATGACCGGACGGCCGGCGTAGTACTTCAGGGAAATTTCGAGTTCGGGTTTGCCATCGTTGGCCTTGACCTCGAAACCGTCGATATAGCCCTCGTCCTTCAGCACGGTGGCAATCGCCACCTTCAGCTTCGAGGAGGGCATGGACACGGACGCCTTATCTACGCGCTGCGCATTGCGGATGCGCGTCAGCATATCGGCGATCGGATCGCTCATGCTCATGAATGACTCTCCTACCAGCTGGCCTTGGTCATGCCCGGAACTTCGCCGCGCATAGCCATCTCGCGCAGTTTGTTACGGGCCAGACCGAACTTGCGAAACACGCCACGGGGGCGACCGGTCACCGCGCAACGGTTGCGCTGGCGGGTGGGGTTGGCGTTACGGGGCAGCTGCTGAATCTTCAGGCGAGCCTGGTAACGTTCTTCGTCCGACTTGGACGCATCGTCGACGATAGCCTGGAGCGCGGCGCGCTTGGCGGCATACTTGGCCGCCAGCTTGGCACGCTTGATATCGCGGTTGATGAGTGAAAGCTTAGCCACTATTTCACCCCTTAATTACGGAACGGGAAGCGGAAGGCCGACAGCAGCGCCTTGGCTTCTTCATCGGTCTTGGCCGTGGTCGTGATGCTGATGTTCAGCCCACGAAGCGTGTCGATCTTGTCGTACTCGATCTCGGGGAAGATGATCTGTTCTTTCACACCGATGTTGTAGTTGCCGCGACCGTCGAAAGCACGGCCGGACACGCCACGGAAATCGCGCACGCGCGGCAGCGCGACGCTGATCAGGCGATCGAGGAATTCGTACATGCGGGCGCCACGCAGGGTCACCATGCAGCCGATCGGGTAGTTCTCGCGGATCTTGAAACCGGCGATGGCCTTGCGCGACTTGGTCACGACGGGCTTCTGGCCGGCGATCTTGGTCAGGTCGCCGGTGGCGTGCTCGATGACTTTCTTGTCAGCGACCGCTTCCGAGACACCCATGTTCAGGGTGATCTTGGTGATGCGGGGCACTTCCATCACGGATTTGTACGAGAACTGCTTGGTCAGGTCGGCAACGACCTTCTCGCGGTAATAGTCTTGAAGACGGGCCATTGTGTTTGCTCCCGCTTACGCTTTCGTCGCAATGGCTTCGCCATTGGAACGGAAGACGCGCACATTCTTGCCGTCGACTTTCTTCACGCCCACGCGATCGGCCTTGCCGGTGGCGGGGTTGAAAATCGCCACGTTGGAGACGTGGATGGGCATGGTCTTGTCGATGATGCCGCCGGGCTGGTTGGCCATCGGATTCGGCTTCACATTCTTCTTGACGACGTTGATGCCCTCGACCACGACGCGGTCTTCGGCAACGCTCAGCACGACGCCGCGCTTGGCCTTGTCCTTGCCGGTCAGGACGATGACTTCGTCACCTTTGCGAATCTTGTTCATCGCGGTCCCTTTACAGCACTTCGGGCGCCAGCGACACGATCTTCATGAAACGCTCGGTACGCAGTTCACGCGTAACGGGTCCGAAGATGCGAGTGCCGATGGGCTCGAGCTTGGCGTTGAGCAACACGGCGGCATTGCCACCGAAACGGATCAGCGAACCGTCCTTGCGACGGACGCCCTTGGCGGTACGAACCACCACGGCGTTGTAGATTTCGCCCTTTTTCACGCGACCGCGGGGGGCCGCATCCTTGACGCTCACTTTGATGACGTCGCCGATGCCGGCATAGCGGCGCTTGGAGCCGCCGAGCACCTTGATGCACATAACCGAGCGCGCACCGGTGTTGTCGGCCACGTCCAACGTGGTCTGCATTTGAATCATGGTTTACCCTGTTCCAACTTAACCCGAAATGCCCGGCACCACCTTTTCAGTGAACGCCAAGCCTTCCGATCAGTTTTGGTCCCGTCAGGCGGCAATGCGACTTGCGCACCCTGGGTTGAAATTCTGAAGCGGACACCGCAAGAACGCGGTGCCAGGCCAGTTACTACCCACCCCGGACTCCCCCTTCCCACCACGCGCGATAGCCGCGAACTACACTGGCAAAAAGGCAAGAACCCATAGGTAAGCCTGCCATCATACCCGGCAAACTGCCACATAGCAAGCCTTTTGTCGGGATATCCCCCACAGCCGGCGCCCTCATCCGCCGGCCGGCCCGGGCGTGTGCTCGGCGTATCGCAGGTCGACGTTGGCCTGGAGGAAATCCAGCACCGCCCGGGTGCGGGGCGGCAGCCGGCCGGGCTTGCCCACGTAGACCGCGTGGATGGGCTCGAGGTCGCCGGTATTGTAGGGCTCCAGCACCGGCACCAGGCGGCCTGCCAGCAGGTCGTCCCAGGCGTGATACACCGACAGCCGGGCCAGTCCAGCGCCGTTCAGGGCAAGGCGGCGCATCACCTCGCCGTCGTTCACCCGGACGATCTCGCCGATGTCGACCTCGATCCGGCGCCCCGCCACCTCGAAAGGCCAGCGCGGGACTTCGCGCCGGTAGTTCCAGCCCAGGCGCAGGTGGGCGCCCAGGTCGCCGGGATGGACGGGCGTGCCGTGGACGGCGAGGTATTCAGGGCTGCCGACGACGACCTGGCGCGTGCGGCCCAGGAGCCGAGCCACCACATCCGAGGCGGGCAGCCGCCCCCAGCGGATCGCGATATCGACCCCCGCTTCCAACAGGTCCACGACCTGGTCGGTGAAGCTGAGGTCCAGCCGCAAGCCGGGGTGCGCCGCCAGCAGCCGCGGGATGAGCGGCCCCAGCAGGGTCTGTCCGGTCGACGTGCTGGCAGTGATGCGAACCAGTCCGCGGGGCTCGGCCTGCCCTGCGACCGAGGTCTCCAGTTCGTCCAGGTCGGCCAGCACGCGCTTGCCCTGCTCATAGTATTGGGCGCCTTCCGCGGTCAGCAGCACCCGGCGGGTGCTGCGCTGCAACAACTGCACGCCCAGCCGCGCCTCCAGGCGCGACATGACCTTGCTCACGGCCGAGGGCGACACGCCCAGCCGACGGGCCGCGGCCGACAGGCTGCCCCGCTCGGCCACCAGCACGAAGGTCTCCAGCTCGCCCGACCGGTTGGCATCGGCGGGCGCAGGAGCCCGTGCGGCACGGGTCGGGGCGGTCTTGGCGGAGATCGGCACGGTTTTTCCTTGATGGAACAGATGTCATTCCATTATTCCATCTACACAAAGGTCGCGCCCGCCTCCACAGTGTCGCTATCGACTGCAATCCACTCACAGGACCCCGACCATGCCACTCTCTCTCCTGGCGCTGGCCGCCGGTGCCTTCGGCATCGGCACCACGGAATTCATCATCATGGGCTTGCTGACGCAGGTCAGCACGGACCTGGGCATCTCCCTGCCCACGGCGGGCACGCTGATCTCGGGCTACGCGATCGGCGTCGCGGTGGGCGCGCCCGTGCTGACGCTGCTGACCCGGACCTGGCCGCGCAAGCGCCTGCTGCTGTCCCTGATGCTCATCTTCATCGCCGGCAACGTCGCAGCCGCGGCGGCGCCCGGCTACGGGTGGCTGATGGCCGCCCGCATGCTGACCTCGCTCACGCACGGCACCTTCTTCGGCGTGGGCGCCGTGGTCGCGACGGGCCTGGTCCCGCCCCACAAGCGCGCCTCGGCGATCGCGCTGATGTTCTCGGGGCTGACGCTGGCCACGCTGCTGGGCGTGCCCGCCGGCGCCTGGATCGGCCAGCATTTCGGCTGGCGTTCGGCCTTCGCCGCGGTGGCCATGGTGGGCGTGGCCGCCTACGTCATCCTTGCCTGGTTCGTGCCGCGCGACCAGGGCCGCCCGCAACTCGCGCCGCTGGGCCAGGAGCTGGCCGTGCTCGGCCGCATCCAGGTCTGGGCCGGTCTGGGCATCACCGTATTCGGGTTCGCCGGGGTGTTCGCGCTCTATACCTACATCGAGCCGCTGCTCAAACAGGTCACCGCGATGAGCGACAACCTGGTCGCGGTCACCCTGCTGCTGTTCGGCGCCGGCCTGGCGGCCGGCAACCTGCTGGGCGGGCGCATGGCCGACCGCGGCGTCATGCAGGCGCTGCTGCTGACCACCGCGGCACTGATGGCGGCCCTGGCACTGGGCCCCTGGGCCTTCGGCCAGCCGTTGGTGGCCATGGCGTACACCATCGTTCTCGGCACGGTGGCGTTCGCCACCGTCGCTCCCATGCAGATGCGCGTGCTGCAACAGGCCGGCCCCGCCGGCGCCACGCTGGTCTCCAGCCTGAACATCGCCGCCTTCAACCTGGGTAATGCCCTGGGGGCGTGGGTGGGCGGCCTGGCCCTGTCGGGCCTGGGCCTGGTGTCGGTGGGTTGGGCCGGCGCCGCCCTCACGGGCGTGGGCCTGCTGCTGGCGCTGTGGAGCGCAAGGATGTCGCCGGCCTCGGCGCCCGCCATCGGCCAGCCCCGGCAGTGCGCGTGACCGATGCCCGTCAGGGGCGCCGCGCCAGCACCGTCAGGACGGGCCGCTCGCCGTCCGCCTTGCCGGTGATGGGCGGCCGGGGCAGCCGGGCCTCGCCGGGCTCGATCACGAAGTGGTGGTCCATCGAGTACCACTTGCCCCGCAGATCGGGGTCGGGCGCGGGCTCGGTCGCGCTGTCGTGCAGCACGTACTGCCCCACCAGCGCCTGCGTGACGCCGAACTGCACGTCGGTCTCCAGGTTGGGATCGTCGCTGGAATAGACCTGCGAGAACTGGGTCTTGAAGCCCGGCTTGTAAATCATGAAATGGATGTGGGCCGGGCGCATGTTGTGCCGGCCCTGGGCCTGGATCAGTTCGCCCACGGGGCCGGTCACCGGGATCGGATAGCCGGCCGGCTTGATGCTGCGGAACGCGACGCGGCCATCGCCGTCGGTAACGAACTTGCCACGCAGGTTCATGTCGCCCTGCGCCGGATCCTGGTTCTCGTAGAAGCCCTCGGTCGAACTGTGCCAGACGTCGACTTCCGCGCCCTCGACCGGCCGCCCCTCGCGGTCGCGCACCCAGGCCTGGACGAACACCGGGTCGCCCGGCGTGGGAGAACGCACGATGGACCCGCCGTTGGGCGTCTCGGGCGAGCCCATCCGCCAGAACGGTCCCATCAGGTTGGCGGTGGTCTCGGTCTGGCCGTTGTCGCCGTTGTTGAGCAGGCAGACCAGCGCGGACAGGCCCAGCGAGCCGGCGGCCAGCACCACCTCGTTGTGCGAGGCGGTGGTCGCCTGGCCTAGCCGCGCGATCGCGCCGCACAACTGGTGGAACTCCGCCTCGGTCAGCCGCGCCTCGCGCGCGAAGGCATGCAGGTGGCGGATGCCCGCCGACAGGATTTCGCGAAAGCGCGCATCGGGCGCGCGGGCGGCCTCGGCCAGCACCGCGCGGGTAACGTCTTCCTGGTTCTTGATGATCATGGTGGGTCCGTCTGGAAACTCGGCTTGCGGACCCTCCAGATTACCGCGCTGGCAGCTGGTAGCTCCAGGTCTCGGTCAACGCGCGCTTGCCCTCGACCAGCGCGGCCCGCATCTCGACCGGCCGTTTCGGGTCCTTGACCTTGACTCGCAGCGTCAGGCGCCAGCCCTGGATGGCGGGATTGCGCTGCAGGACATTCTCGATCAGCTCGGCGTTGTCGCCCACGCTGACCTCGGCGCCCACCGTGGCATCGGGCGAGAGCCGCGCCAGGACCGGTCCTTCGAAATCCACGATCAGGGCCGTGCTGCCGTCCAGGTGGCGGATCAGGTTGGCCTGGCGGATCTCGCCGTCGGTCCGCAGCGTCTGCTTGACCCAACCCACGTCCTTCTCGATCAGCGCGGGTTCGTTCATCGTCCAGTGGATGCGGTAGTCGTGGCGCATGGGCTGGCCCTTGGGCGGCACCACGTCCGGCGTCCAGAACGCGACGATGTTGTCATTGGTCTCGTCCGCCGTCGGGATCTCGACCAGCTCCACCTTGCCCGGCCCCCAGTTGCCCTTGGGCTCGATCCACGCGCTGGGGCGCAGGTCGTAGCGGTCGGCCAGGTCCTCGTAGCGGGAGAACTCGTGCCCCCGCTGCAGCAGGCCGAACCCCTTGGGATCGGTCACCTGGAATGAGCTGACCGACAGCGTGGGCGGGTTGTTCAGGGGCCGCCACAGCCATTCCCCGCTGCCGGTGTGGATGGCCAGGCCGTTGGAATCATGCAGCGCCGGACGGAAGTTGTTGCCCCGCACGCCCTGGTTCGGCCCGTACAGGAACATGCTCGTCAGCGGCGCAACGCCCAGCTTGTTGATCTGGCCGCGCAGGAACACGCGCGACTCGACGTCCAGCACGGCGTCCTCGCCCGGCCGCAGCACGAAGCGGTAGGCGCCGGTGGCGCGCGGCGAATCCATCAAGGCGTAGATCACCAGGAAGCGGTCCTGGGGCTTGGGCCGTTCGATCCAGAACTCGCGAAAGCGCGGGAACTCCTCGGCCATGCCGTCCTTCCACGCGGTGTCCAGGGCCAGGCCCCGCGCCGACAGGCCGTAAACCTGGCCCTTGCCGATCACGCGGAAATAGCTCGCGCCCAGCATGCTCATGATTTCGTCGTGCACGCCATCGCGATTGATGGGATAGAGCACGCGAAAGCCCGCGTAGCCCAGGTTGCGCGTCGTGTTCGCATCGAAGGACATGCCGCCGAAGTCGAACTTGGCGGGGTCGTACTTGATCTCGTGGACCTGGCCGTCGACCACCTCGTTGATGCCGACCGGCGTGGAGAAATGCATGCCCTGGTGGTAGAACGCCAACCTGAACGGCGTATCGCGGTCGTGCCACTCGAACTGGTCGCGGCGTGGCTGGATGCGCAGGTAATCGGCGAACTGCATCTTGCTGAAGGCCGGCGGCAGGTTGCTGACCGGGGCCTGGTAGGCCCGGTCGGCAAGCGTCCTGGCCCGCGCCGTCACGTCGTCGAGCGTAAAGGCGCTTGCCGTGGCCGCGCCCAGCAAGGACAACAAGACCGTGGCGATCCCGAGCGACACAGGCGCGAACCTGTTGCGCGCGAAGCTGGCTACGTCTGCAAAACCCACTAGTTTCTCCCTGGAACGATGTGGACGGTGGAACCCCGAGTCGGGTTACGACCGCCGCAAGGCACGATGATTCCTCGATCCGGGGGTCCCGGACCGTCGCGGTTGTAACAAGCCGTCTGGCGCACCAACGCCCGCGCGCCCTGCCGCCACGCGGCCCGGGCGAAACGGAAAGTATCACAGCCGAACGCCGCGCCAGGGCGCACGAGGGCAGAATCGCGCCGTGCACCCGTACAATCGGGCGACCTTCCGCGGCGCCGCGTCCCGCGTCGCCGCTCCCCAGGCCCGCCCCCATGGAGGACGACCACTTGGCGCCAAGTTCATCCCATCGATTCCGCCTTCTCCCCCATCCTCCCCTGGCCCGCCCTTCGCGCGGGACGGCCGGCGCCGCTGGCCGGTCGGTGGCGAAGCGGCTCGCCCTGGGCCTGTGCGCCTTCCTGCTCGCTTCCGGCGGCGCCCGCGCCGCGGCCAACCCCGCGCTGCTGAACGACAAGGATGCCTTCATCGCCGACCTGATGTCGCAGATGACGCTGGACGAGAAGATCGGCCAGCTGCGCCTGATCAGCATCGGCCCGGACATGCCGCGCGAGAAGATCGCCAAGGAGATCGCGGCCGGCCGCATAGGCGGCACGTTCAACTCGGTCATCCACGTCGACAACCGCATGATGCAGGATGCCGCCGCCAGGAAGAGCCGCCTCCGCATCCCGCTGTTCTTCGCCTATGACGTCGTGCACGGCCACCGGACCATCTTCCCCATCGGCCTGGGCCTGGCGTCGAGCTGGGACATGGGCGCGATCGAACGTGCCGCGCGCGTGTCCGCCATCGAGGCCGCCGCCGACAGCCTGGACATGACCTTCGCCCCCATGGTGGACATCTCGCGCGATCCGCGTTGGGGCCGCACCTCGGAAGGGTTCGGCGAAGACCCCTATCTGGTCTCACGCATCGCGCGGGCCACCGTCAAGGGCTACCAGGGCCCGTCGCCGGCGCGGGCCGACAGCATCATGGCCAGCGTCAAGCATTTCGCGCTGTACGGCGCGGTCGAAGGCGGCCGCGACTACAACGTCGTCGACATGAGCCCCCTGCGCATGTACCAGGACTACCTGCCCCCTTACCGCGCGGCCATCGACGCCGGAGCTGGCGGCGTGATGGTGGCGCTGAACTCCATCAACGGCATCCCCGCCAGCGCCAACACCTGGCTGCTGCAGGACCTGCTGCGCAAGGACTGGGGGTTCCGGGGCATCGCCATCAGCGACCATGGCGCCATCACCGAGCTGGTCCGCCACGGCGTGGCGCGCGACGACCGCGAGGCCGCGCGGCTTGCCATCAAGGCGGGCGTGGACATGAGCATGGCCGACACGCTGTACCTGCAGGAGCTGCCCGGCCTGGTCAAGTCGGGCGAAGTCACCGTCGCGGAGATCGACCGCTCGGTGCGCAACGTACTGGGTGCCAAGTACGACATGGGCTTGTTCCACGACCCCTACCTGCGCATCGGCGCCGCGGCCGACGATCCGCCCGACCTTTATGCCGAAAGCCGCATGCACCGCGCCGACGCGCGCGAGCTGGCGCGCAAATCGCTGGTCCTGCTGGAGAACCGCAACCAGACCCTTCCCCTGGCCAGGACGGCCACCGTCGCGCTGGTCGGTCCGCTGGCCGATTCGCCGCTGGACATGATGGGCAGCTGGTCGGCGGCCGGCAAGAGCGAATCCTCGATCACGCTGCGGCAAGGCATGGAAGAAGCCATGCGCGGCCAGGGCCGCCTGCTCTACGCGCGAGGGGCCAACGTCACCGATGATGCGCGCATCGTCGACTACCTGAACTTCCTGAACTGGGACAACAAGGAAGTCTTCCAGGACCCGCGGCCGCCCGCCGACATGATCGCCGAAGCCGTCGGCATCGCCAGGCAGGCCGACGTCATCGTCGCCGCGGTGGGCGAATCGCGCGGCATGTCGCATGAATCCTCCAGCCGCACCCGGCTGGACATTCCCGCCAGCCAGCGCGCGCTGCTGCATGCGCTCAAGGCCACGGGCAAGCCGCTGGTGCTGGTGCTGATGAACGG
The DNA here is from genome assembly GCF_002188635.1 of Pigmentiphaga sp. NML030171. Classification (GTDB taxonomy): domain Bacteria; phylum Pseudomonadota; class Gammaproteobacteria; order Burkholderiales; family Burkholderiaceae_B; genus Pigmentiphaga; species Pigmentiphaga daeguensis. The sequence goes on from NZ_NINX01000029.1 coordinate 65,642, forward strand.
CCGGCCGCTGGACCTGCAATGGGAGAGCGCCAACGCCGATGCCCTGCTCGAGACCTGGTACAGCGGCACCGAGGGCGGCCATGCGATCGCCGACGTCGTGTTCGGCGACTACAATCCCGCCGGCAAGCTGCCCATCTCCTTCCCCCGCTCGATCGGCCAGATTCCGACCTACTACAACCATCCCCGAGTGGGCCGGCCCTTCGTCGAAGGCAAGCCGGGCAACTATACCTCGCAGTACTTCGAGGAAAAGAACGGGCCGCTTTATCCGTTCGGGTACGGCTTGAGCTATACCGGCTTCAGCCTGTCGGACGTCGTGCTGGACAGCGCCACGATGGCCCGGGGCGGCAAGCTCGGGGCCCAGGTCAACCTGAAGAACACCGGCACGCGGCGCGGCGAGACGGTGGTGCAGCTATACATCCACGATGCCGCCGCCTCGGTCGTGCGGCCGGTGAAGGAGCTGCGGGGCTTCCAGCGCATCGCGCTGGAACCGGGCGAGACACGCACCGTGCGCTTCGAGATCGACGAGAACGACCTGAAGTTCTTCGATGCCCGCCTCCAGCACGTGGCGGAACCCGGAGACTTCGAGGTCCAGATCGGGCTGGATTCCCAGGACGTCAAGCGCGCCAGCTTCACGCTGCGCTGACCGCGGCGGGCCGCCCGCCGGGGCGGCCCGCTGCTAGTCGGGCTTGATCTGGTGGGCGTCGATAACCTGCTTCCACTTGGCGCGCTCCTTCGCGGCATAGGCGCCGAAGGCGTCGCCCGACAGCTCCAGCGGCGCGCCGCCCAGGGCCTTGATCCGCTCGTCCACCTCCGGATCCTTCAGCGCCGCGGCGACGGCCGCGGCCAGCCGGTCCACCACCGGTCGCGGCGTGGCGGCCGGCGCGAACAGGCCGAACCAGCCGGTGGCCTCGAAACCCGCGATGCCGCTCTCGGCCACGGTCGGCACATCGGGCACCAGGCTGCTGCGCGTGGCACCCGTGACCGCGAGCGGCTTGAGCCGACCGCCCTGGATCATGGGCAGCAAGGTATTGATGTCGCCTGACATGAATTGCACCACCCCGCTGGCGACGTCGTTCATCGCTGGCGAAGCGCCCTTGTAGGGAATGTGGACCATCTCCACCTTCGCCATCGTCTTGAGCAGTTCCCCTACCAGGTGGTTGGTAGTGCCCGTGCCGGGAGAAGCGAAATTGATGGCGCCAGGCTTGCGCCGGGCCAGTTCCACCAGCCCCTTCACATCATTGGCCGGCAGGTTGCGGTTCGCCACCAGCATGAACGGCACCGAGGCCACGGCAGCGACCGGCCGCAGGTCCCGGGCAGGGTCGTAAAGGAGCTTGGGATCAAGGCTGGGGCTGATGGCGATCGGGCCATTGCTGCCCAGCAAGAGGGTATAGCCGTCGGCCGGCGCCCGCACCACGGCCAGCGACCCCAGCGCCCCGGCCGCTCCCGGCCGATTCTCGACGATGACCGACTGCCCCAGTTGCTTGCCCAGCGACTGCGCCACGGCGCGCGCCACGGCGTCCGTCCCGCCCGCGGGCGCGAACGGCACCACCAGCTTGACCGGGGCCGAGGGAAAAGGTTGGGCCAGCGCCATGGGCAACGGCGCCGCCAGCAGCAACGACGCAAAAATGCCGAAGCGATGCATGAAAGTCTCCTGATCTTGTCGCGGGACGGCCCGCGCGGCCGTCCCCATGTCCGGTGTCAGTCGTAGCGCTTGCGGAAAAGGGGGCGCAATTCGGAAATGGGCGCCTTGGATACGATCAGTTCCCGCATCTTGTCCTCGGCACCGCCGACCTTCTCGGCCTCGTCGATCAAAGGCTCGATGAACTCGGCCGGGACCACGCAGATGCCTGAATCGTCAGCCACGATGAGGTCACCCGGATAGACCACGATGTCGTGCACGCGCACCGGTCCGTTGATCTCCATGGCCTCCATCCGGAACTTGCCGGTGATGGGGGTCACGCCCGCGGCCCAGACCGGATAGTCGATCTCGCGAATGGCCGGCAGGTCGCGCACCGCGCCGTTGACGATCGCCCCGGCGAACCCGTGGGTCTTGGCCACCAGCGCCGATTGCCCGCCCATGTTCGAGACGTTCAGGTCGCCGCCGAAGTCGGCCACCAGCACGTCGCCCGGCTCGGACAGATAGTAGATCTCGCGCGTGGACATCTTGATGGGCTCCTTGTCCAGGTAGCCCTGCGTGGGCGTCTTGCGCTCGGGCATGGAGCGCAGGGTGACGGCATGGCCCACGATCTTCCTGCCGCTTTGCAGCGGCTTGATGTGCGAAGCGGCGACCACCCCGCACACGCCGAAGCCGTCCAGCAGGTCGGACACGGTGGTGGTCAGGTCGGGCAGCGCCAGGTAACGCTCCACGACCGCCCGCGAGACACGGGGAAACTTGATGCGAGTGATGCGTTCTACCGGCACTTGCCCCCAGATCCGGCCCTGTTCCCGATATTCCTCGTAGTCCTTCAGCACTTCCTCTCGGCGCATGATCCTTCCTTTGTTGGATAAAATTTTTCCCATATTAGGAGAAATAAATTTTTCCGTCAAAGAGAGAATTTTTACTATTCCCACAATTACGAAGAAGTGCGATGTTGTGCGATCATAGGAAAATCCTGATCCCGCCGCCGCCGATGCCCGTCCGTTCCCCTTCTCCCGCAGCGCTCCCTCCCATCCCGACCGACGCCACGCCGCCGCCAGCCACAGGCGAAAGCGCGGTCGGCCGGCTGCTGACCATCCTGGATCTCTTCACCGCCGACAACCTGCAGATCCAGGTGGACGAAGTTGCCGCCTGGCTGGGCGTGGGCCGCTCCACCTGTTATCGCTACCTGCAGGAACTGAGCGATCGCGGGCTGCTGGCGCAGCGGGGCAAGGGCCGCTATTCGCTGGGCTCGCGCATCGTCGAACTCGAAAGGCTGCTGCAGCAATCGGATCCGCTGCTCAACGCCGGCAAGTCGGTCATGGCAGGTATGGCCGACATCTGCGACAACCGGGCGCTGCTGCTATGCACCCTGTACAACGATCGCGTCCTGTGTACCCATCAGGTGGGCTCCAGCCACATCATCCACGAAGGGGAGCGCATGCCGCTGTATCGTGGCCGTGGATCCGCCTTCCCCCTGTTCCAGGGCGCCGGCTCGCAAGCCATCCTGGCCAACCTGGCTCCGCATCAGATTCGGGCCCTGTACCTGGCGAAGCAGGCCGAGATCGCCGAGTCGGGACTGGGCCAGGACTGGCAGGAATTCCGCAGCGCCCTCGCGACCATCCGCAAGCAGGGTTACGTGGCTACGGTGGGCAAGCGCAATCCCCGCATCCTGGCACTGGCCGTTCCGGTACGCCATGTCGACGGGCAAGTCATGGGCAGCTTGCTGCTGCTGACCGCCCACACCGAGGCGGAACGCGCCCAGGCTCTGGCTCTCGTTCCCCGCCTGCAGGCGGAAGCGGCGCGGATAGGCGAGTTCGAGCAACGCCTGTCGAGCGGCGACACGGTTCCACCGGCCAACTGAAGACGGGGCTCTGCGCCCGTGGCGGCGGGCACCCAAAACAAAAGGCCGTGGAGTTGCCTCCACGGCCTTGCGCCGGACATCTCGCGATGCCCGTTCAGCCTGCGGGGATCAGATGATCCGCGCGGCTTCGACCAGACGGACCACCGACCAGGCCTTGGTCTTGGAAACCGGACGGGTTTCCGAGATCTCGACCAGATCACCGGTCTTGTACTGGTTGGTTTCGTCGTGAGCGTGGTACTTGGCGGACCGGACGACGATCTTGCCGTACAGCGGGTGCTTGACCCGGCGTTCGACCATCACGGTTACCGTCTTGTCCATCTTGTCGCTGACCACACGACCGGTCAGCGTACGCTTCAGCTTGGTTTCGCTCATGTTTACTTCCCGGCTTTCTCGCGCAGCACGGTACGGACACGCGCGATGTCGCGGCGCACCTTGCCGAGCTGGCTGGTGTTGGAAAGCTGCTGGGTAGCCAGCTGCATGCGCAGACTGAACTGAGCCCTAAGCAGACCCTCGAGCTCCTTGCCGAGCTCGCCGGCGTCCTTCGAACGGAGTTCGCTTGCCTTCATTGCTATCTCCTTACGTTCCGAGATGACGCGTCACGAAGACGGTCGAGATCGGAAGCTTGGCAGCCGCCAGGCGGAACGCCTCGCGCGCCAGTTCTTCGTTGACGCCTTCCATTTCATACAGCACCTTGCCGGGCTGGATCTCGGCGACCCAGTACTCCGGGTTGCCCTTGCCGTTACCCATCCGGACTTCGGCGGGCTTCTGCGAGATCGGCTTGTCCGGGAAGACGCGGATCCAGATACGGCCGCCACGCTTGATGTGGCGGGTGATGGCACGACGGGCCGACTCGATCTGGCGAGCGGTCAGGCGGCCACGACCCGTGGCCTTCAGACCGAATTCGCCGAACGAGACATTGGCGCCGCGCGTGGCCAGGCCGGTATTGCGGCCCTTTTGTTCCTTGCGGTATTTCCTGCGCGATGGCTGCAGCATGCTTATTCTCCGTCTTTGGCAGGCGCGGCCGCGTCAGCAGCCGGCTTGCGCGGCGCACGCCGGGCACCACCCTCGGGCGCGGCAGCAGCAGCTGCCTCGCCTTCGGGCCGGCGGCCGCCGCGACCACGACCAGCGCCGGGGCGGTTGCCCGGACGGTCGTTACGCGGGCCGCGGCGCGGCTTGCGCTCTTCGTCCTTGGTTGCTTCAGGGGCGGCGGCCAGCTCGGCCGAGCCCAGCGTGTCGCCCTTGTAGACCCACACCTTGATGCCGATCAGACCATAGGTCGTACCGGCTTCGGACGTGCCGTAGTCGATGTTGGCGCGCAGGGTGTGCAGCGGCACACGGCCTTCGCGGTACCATTCGGTACGGGCGATCTCGATGCCGTTCAGGCGACCGGCGCTCATGATCTTGATGCCCTGGGCACCCAGGCGCATGGCGTTCTGCATGGCGCGCTTCATCGCCCGGCGGAACATGATGCGCTTTTCGAGCTGCTGGGCGATCGAGTCGGCGATCAGCTGGGCGTCGATTTCCGGCTTGCGGATCTCTTCGATGTTGACGTGCACGGGCACGCCCATCAGACGCTGCAGATCGGCCTTCAGGATCTCGATGTCCTCGCCCTTCTTGCCGATCACGACGCCCGGACGAGCCGAGTAGACCGTGACGCGCGCGTTCTTGGCAGGACGCTCGATGACCACGCGACCCACGGAAGCGCCTTTCAGCTTCTTCTTCAGGTACTCGCGGACCTTGATGTCTTCCGCCAGCATGCCGGCGTAGGCGCTACCGCTGGCGTACCAGCGGGAGGACCAGTTACGGCTGACCGAGAGACGGAACCCGGTCGGGTGAATTTTCTGTCCCATCGTGGCTCCTTAGCTGCCGACCTTGACCACGATGTGGCAAGTCTGCTTCTCGATCTTGACGCCGCGGCCTTTGGCGCGGGCGTCGAAACGCTTGAGCGACGCACCCTTGTCGACGTAGATGGTTTTCACCTTCAGTTCGTCGATGTCGGCACCGTCGTTGTGCTCGGCATTCGCGATGGCGGATTCGACCGCCTTCTTGATGATGCCGGCGGACTTCTTGGGCGTGAACGTAAGAATGTTGATGGCCTGGGCCACCGACTTGCCGCGGATCATATCCGCGACCAGACGGGCCTTCTGGGCCGACACGCGTACGCCACGAACAATCGCAGTGGTTTCCATCGCGCTTACCTCTTGGCCTTCTTGTCCGCAGCGTGACCCTTGAACGTACGGGTCAGCGCGAACTCGCCGAGTTTGTGACCGACCATGTTCTCGTTGACATACACGGGAACATGCTGGCGACCATTGTGAACCGCGATCGTCAGACCGATGAACTCGGGCAGGATCGTGGAACGACGCGACCAGGTCTTGATCGGGCGCTTGTCTTTGCCGGCCGTGGCCGACTCAACCTTCTTCAGAAGGTGCAGGTCGACAAACGGGCCTTTTTTAATCGAACGTGACATGGCTCGCCTCGCTTACTTCTTCTTGCGCCGCTGGACGATCATATTGTTCGTCCGCTTGTTGCGGCGGGTCTTGAAACCCTTGGACGGAGTGCCCCAGGGGCTGACCGGCTCACGGGCTTCGCCAGTACGGCCTTCACCACCACCGTGCGGGTGGTCGATCGGGTTCATGGCAACACCGCGAACGGTGGGGCGAATGCCGCGCCAACGAGTGGCACCGGCCTTGCCGATCTGGCGCAGGCCATGCTCTTCGTTGCTGACTTCGCCGATGGTCGCACGGCACTCGATGTGCACCTTGCGGACTTCGCCCGAACGCAGGCGAACCTGGGCATAGGTACCTTCACGAGCCAGCAGCACGGCCGATCCGCCTGCCGAACGCACCATCTGGGCGCCCTTGCCGGGGATCATTTCCACGCAGTGGATGGTGCTACCGACCGGGATGTTGCGGATCGGCAGGGCATTGCCAGCGCGGATGGGCGCTTCGCTACCGGACACCAGCGTGGCGCCGACTTCAAGACCGCGCGGGGCGATGATGTAGCGACGTTCGCCGTCGGCATAGCACAACAGAGCGATGTGCGCCGTACGGTTGGGGTCGTATTCGATGCGCTCGACCTTGGCCGGGATGCCGTCCTTGGTGCGCTTGAAATCGACCACACGATAATGTTGCTTGTGACCACCGCCGCGATGACGCGTGGTGATATGGCCGTTGTTGTTGCGGCCGGCATTCTGCATCTGCTTTTCAAGCAGACTGTCGAGCGGGCGACCTTTGTGCAGGTGGGGGTGAACCACCTTCACCATCGCGCGGCGACCGGCGGAAGTCGGCTTCAGCTTGACGAGGGGCATTTACTTCACCTCCTGCGCAAAGTCGATTTCCTGACCCGGCTTCAGCGACACGTACGCCTTGCGCTCGTTGCGGCGGCGACCGATGAAGCGGCCAAAGCGCTTGACTTTGCCCTTGGTATTGAGAACCTGCACGGACTCGACCTGCACCTTGAAGAGCAGTTCGACGGCAGCCTTGATTTCCGGCTTGGTGGCGTCTTGCAGGACGCGGAAAGCCACTTGCTGGTTCTTGTCGGCGATGAACGTGCTCTTTTCAGAGACGATCGGAGCCAGCAGAACCTGGAGCAGACGGTCGTTGCTCATCCCAGCATCTCCTCGAGCTGAGCGATCGCGGGCTTGGTGATCAACACTTTGTTGTAGTGGATCAGCGACAGCGGATCGGCATAACGGGACTCGACCACCGCCACGTGCGGCAGGTTGCGCGTGGCCAGATAGAGGTTTTCGTCAACCGTATCGGTAATGATGAGGACCGAGTTCAAGCCCAGGCTCTTGAGCTTGTCGGCGGCCACCTTGGTCTTGGGCGAATCGACCACGAAGTTCTCGACGATCGCGATCCGGTCTTCGCGGGCCAGTTGCGACAGAATCGACCGCACACCGGCGCGGTACATCTTCTTGTTCACTTTCTGGCTGAAGTTCTCTTCAGGCGAATTCGGGAAAATGCGACCACCCCCACGCCACAGCGGCGACGAGGTCATACCGGCGCGAGCGCGGCCGGTACCCTTCTGGCGCCAGGGCTTCTTGGTGGAGTGCTTGACTTCCGTGCGGTCCTTCTGGGCGCGGTTGCCGCTGCGGGCGTTGGCCTGGTAGGCGACAACGACCTGGTGCACCAGCGCTTCGTTGAATTCGCGGCCGAAGACCGTATCGGGGGCGCTGACGGTCGCAGCGACCTGGCCCTGGTCATTCAGGAGCTTGAGATCTGCCATGTTCAGGCTCCTTTCACAGCGGGACGAACGACGATGTTCGCGCCGGCATGGCCCGGGACGGCGCCACGGACCAGCAGCAGGCCGCGCTCGGCGTCCACGCGGATCACGTCGAGGTTCTGCACGGTGCGGGTGACGTCGCCATAGTGGCCGGCCATCTTCTTGCCCGGGAACACGCGGCCCGGATCCTGCGCCATACCGATGGAGCCGGCCGAGTTGTGCGACACCGAGTTACCGTGCGAAGCGCGGTTCGACGAGAAGTTGTGACGCTTGATCGCGCCCGAGAAGCCCTTACCGATGGTCGTGCCCGTCACGTCGACCTTCTGGCCGACCGTGAAGACGGATTCCACGGTGATGACTGCGCCCGGAGCGAACTCGGCCGCTTTGGCCGGATCAAGGCGGAATTCTTTGAGCACGCTGCCCGCTTCGGCACCCGCTTTCGCGAAATGGCCGGTAAGAGGCTTGGTGACGCGCGAAGCACGGCGCGTACCGAACGTGACCTGAACGGCGGCGTAACCGTCCGTTTGCGGGGATTTGACCTGGGTCACACGGTTGTTCGACACGTCCAGCACGGTCACGGGGATGGACTCGCCATCGTCCGTGAAAATGCGGGTCATGCCAACCTTGCGACCCACCAGGCCGAGCCGGAATGCGGCTGGCGTGGAGGCCGTCGATTGGGTCGACATCGTTTTCTCCATTCCCGACTACGATTGGCCGGGGCTAAAAATGGCGTCGCACCGAAGTGCGGCACCGGACAGCAACGCCAAGGGCGCTGCGCCTACATTGATGCGATAGTGATTGCTGGCGGCACGACCCGGGAAAAATGCCGGGGAAACCCCGCCGGATCAATACGTGCCAAAAATACGTGCCAAAAGCCCATGGGCTCACCCACGGGCTAGCCGGCTAGTATAGCCTGCGCCCGGCGGCCTTTTCAAGCCCCGGGCGCAAATACCACGTCACTGCAAAGCGATTTCCACATCCACGCCAGCCGGCAGGTCCAGGCGCATCAGCGCGTCCACGGTCTTGTCGGTGGGATCCACGATGTCCATCAGGCGCTGATGGGTGCGGATCTCGAACTGGTCGCGCGACGTCTTGTTGACGTGCGGCGAACGCAGCAGATCGTAGCGGCGGATACGGGTCGGCAGGGGAACCGGACCACGAACCACGGCACCCGTGCGCTTGGCGGTTTCGACGATCTCAGCGGCCGACTGGTCGATGAGCTTGTAATCGAACGCCTTGAGGCGGATGCGAATCTTCTGCTTTTTCATGAAACTGTCCTAAAGAGCGAGGTTGGACCCCCCCTACGCGCTTACGCGCGCCCCCCAGGGGGGGCGACGCTGGCGGACCGGCAGAGCCGGATCCGCGGCGTCCTGGGTGGGGCCGTTTTTTTAAGGGAGACCCTTAAAATCAAGCAATAATTTTGGCGACGACGCCGGCGCCGACGGTACGACCGCCTTCACGGATGGCGAAGCGCAGGCCTTCTTCCATGGCGATCGGCGCCAGCAGCTTGACCGTGATCGACACGTTGTCGCCCGGCAGCACCATCTCCTTGTCCTTGGGCAGCTCGATCGTGCCCGTCACGTCCGTCGTACGGAAGTAGAACTGGGGACGATAGCCGTTGAAGAACGGCGTATGACGGCCGCCCTCTTCCTTCGACAGCACGTACACCTCGGCCGAGAACTCCGTGTGCGGCGTGATCGAACCCGGCTTGGCCAGAACCTGGCCACGCTCGACGTCTTCACGCTTGGTGCCGCGCAGCAGAATACCCACGTTGTCACCGGCCTGGCCCTGGTCCAGCAGCTTGCGGAACATTTCCACGCCCGTGCACGTCGTCTTGACCGTGTCCTTGATACCGACGATCTCGATTTCCTCGCCGACCTTGATCACGCCACGCTCGATACGCCCCGTCACCACCGTGCCACGACCCGAGATCGAGAACACGTCTTCCACCGGCATCAGGAACGCTCCGTCGACCGCACGCTCGGGCGTCGGGATGTACGAGTCCAGCGCCGCCGCCAGTTGCAGGATCGCCTGCTCGCCCAGCTCGCCCTTGTCGCCTTCCAGCGCCATGCGGGCCGAGCCCTTCACGATCGGCGTATCGTCGCCCGGGAAGTCGTACTTCGACAGCAGCTCCCGGACTTCCATTTCCACCAGCTCCAGCAGCTCGGCGTCGTCAACCAGGTCCGCCTTGTTCAGGAACACGATGATGTACGGCACGCCAACCTGCCGCGACAGCAGGATGTGCTCGCGCGTCTGCGGCATCGGGCCGTCAGCGGCCGACACCACCAGGATCGCGCCGTCCATCTGCGCCGCGCCCGTGATCATGTTCTTCACGTAGTCCGCGTGACCCGGGCAGTCAACGTGCGCGTAGTGACGGGTCTCCGTCTCGTATTCCACGTGCGCCGTGTTGATCGTGATCCCACGCGCCTTCTCTTCCGGCGCCGCGTCGATCTGGTCGTACGCCTTGGCCTCGCCGCCGAACTGCTTCGACAGCACCGTCGTGATCGCCGCCGTCAGCGTCGTCTTGCCGTGGTCAACGTGACCGATCGTGCCCACGTTCACGTGCGGCTTGGTACGCTCAAACTTGCCTTTTGCCATGTTCTCTCTTCCTGCAGTTTGCCTGGAGATTTAACGATTACTTGCCTGTCGCCAATTACTTGGCGCGGGCGCTGATGATTGCGTCGGCGACGTTCTTCGGCGCTTCCGCGTAGTGCTTGAACTCCATCGTGTACGTCGCGCGACCCTGGGTCGCGGAACGCAGCGCGGTGGAATAACCGAACATCTCGGCCAGGGGAACCTCGGCCTTGATGATCTTGCCGCCGCCGACCATGTCGTCCATGCCCTGGACCATGCCGCGCCGCGAGGACAGGTCGCCCATCACGGTACCGGCGTAGTCTTCCGGCGTCTCGACTTCCACGGCCATCATGGGCTCGAGCAGCACAGGGTTGGCCTTGCGCATGCCTTCCTTGAAGGCCATCGAGGCGGCCATCTTGAACGCGTTTTCGTTCGAGTCCACGTCGTGGTACGAACCGAAGAACAGCGTCACCTTGACGTCCACCACCGGGTAGCCGGCCATCACGCCAGCCTGCAGGGTGTCGATACAACCCTTTTCCACGGCCGGAATGAATTCACGGGGCACCACGCCGCCCTTGATGGCGTCGACGAACTCGAAGCCCTTGCCGGCTTCCTGGGGCTCGACCTTCAGCACCACGTGACCGTACTGGCCGCGGCCGCCCGACTGCTTGACGAACTTGCCTTCGGACTCTTCGCAGGTCTTGCGGATGGTTTCGCGGTAGGCCACCTGGGGCTTGCCCACGTTGGCTTCCACGCCGAATTCGCGCTTCATGCGGTCGACCAGGATTTCCAGGTGGAGCTCGCCCATGCCCGAAATGATGGTCTGGCCCGACTCTTCGTCGGTACGCACGCGGAACGACGGATCCTCGGCGGCCAGGCGGTTCAGGGCGATGCCCATCTTCTCCTGGTCGGCCTTGGTCTTGGGTTCGACGGCCTGCGCGATCACGGGCTCGGGGAACTCCATCTTTTCCAGCGTGACGATCGATTCCGGATCGCACAGCGTTTCGCCGGTCGTGACGTCCTTCAGGCCCACGGCCGCGGCGATGTCGCCCGCCAGAACTTCCTTGATTTCCTCACGCTGGTTGGCGTGCATCTGCAGGATACGGCCGACGCGCTCTTTCTTGCCCTTGATCGCGTTGTAGACGGTGTCGCCGGAAGCCAGCACGCCCGAGTACACGCGGATGAAGGTCAGTTGGCCGACGAACGGGTCCGTCATCAGCTTGAACGCCAGCGCCGAGAACTTTTCCTTGTCGTCGGCCTTGCGGACCACGGGCTGGTCGTTCTCGTCGGTGCCGTCGACCGGGGGGATGTCGATCGGCGAAGGCAGGTAGTCGATGACCGCGTCCAGCATGGCCTGCACGCCCTTGTTCTTGAAGGCGGTGCCGCACAGCATGGGCTGGATCTCGCCGGCGATGGTGCGCTGGCGGATGGCGGACTTGATCTCGGCTTCCGACAGTTCGCCGGATTCCAGATACTTGTTCATCAGCTCTTCGGACGACTCGGCGGCCGCCTCGACCAGCTTCTCGTGCCATTCGTTGCAGGTGTCGACCAGCTCGGCGGGGATGTCGCCGTATTCGAACTTGGTGCCCTGGCTGGCGTCATCCCACAGGATGGCCTTCATCTTGACCAGGTCGACCACGCCCTTGAACGAATCCTCGGCGCCGATCGGCACTTGCAGCGGGATCGGGTTGGCCTTCAGGCGCAGACGCATCTGCTCGTAGACCTTGAAGAAGTTCGCGCCGGTACGGTCCATCTTGTTGACGAACGCGAGACGGGGCACGCCGTACTTGTTGGCCTGGCGCCAGACGGTTTCCGACTGGGGCTGCACGCCGCCCACGGCGCAATACACCATGCAGGCGCCGTCCAGCACGCGCATGGAGCGCTCGACTTCAATCGTGAAGTCCACGTGCCCCGGGGTGTCGATGATGTTGAAGCGATGCTCGGGATAGTTGCCCGCCATGCCCTTCCAGAAGCAGGTGGTGGCAGCCGAGGTGATCGTGATGCCGCGTTCCTGCTCCTGCTCCATCCAGTCCATCGTGGCGGCGCCGTCGTGCACTTCGCCGAGCTTGTGGTTGACGCCCGTATAGAACAGGATACGTTCGGTGGTGGTGGTCTTCCCTGCGTCGATGTGCGCAGAGATGCCGATGTTGCGGTAGCGCTCGATCGGGGTCTTGCGGGCCATGATCGGATTTCCTTGGTGACTGGACTGGTTGGCCCGCGGCGATCGGCCGCGGGCCATTTGAGAAACGAAGAGTGCTGCTTACCAGCGGAAGTGGCTGAATGCCTTGTTGGCCTCGGCCATCTTGTGCGTGTCGTCGCGCTTCTTGACCGCGCCGCCGCGGCCCTCGGACGCATCCATCAGCTCGCCGGCCAGGCGCAGGTCCATGGACTTCTCGCCACGCTTCTTGGCGGCCTCGCGAACCCAACGCATGGCCAAGGCCAGGCGGCGCACGGGGCGCACTTCAACCGGCACTTGGTAGTTGGCGCCGCCAACCCGGCGGCTCTTGACCTCGACGATGGGCTTGACGTTGCCGATCGCCTGACCGAACACCTCGATGGGGTCCTTGCCGGTCTTGGTCTGGATTTGTTCGAGGGCGCCGTAAACGATCCGCTCTGCGACGGCCTTCTTGCCGGAGAGCATGACGACGTTCATGAATTTGGCGAGTTCAACGCTGCCGAACTTGGGATCGGGCAGGATTTCACGCTTGGGTACTTCGCGACGACGAGGCATTTCTACTTCCTATGTCTTCAGTTGAACCGCGGGGTTTCGCCTGCGGCCGTGGCCTGTCACGTTGGGCTTGCGCCCCGACGGGCCCCTTACTCGTGCCGCTCCTGCAATCCAGGATGCGGCGACGCAACGGGTAAAGCTGCGAGACCTGGGGATCAGGCCTTCTTGGGGCGCTTGGCGCCGTACTTCGAGCGGGCCTGCTTGCGATCCTTCACGCCTTGCAGGTCCAGCGAGCCGCGGACGATGTGGTAGCGCACACCCGGGAGATCCTTCACCCGGCCGCCACGCACCAGAACCACCGAGTGCTCCTGCAGGTTGTGGCCTTCGCCGCCGATGTACGAAATGACTTCGTAACCGTTGGTCAGGCGCACCTTCGCAACCTTACGCAGAGCCGAGTTCGGCTTCTTGGGGGTCGTGGTGTAGACACGGGTGCAGACGCCGCGACGCTGCGGGCTGCATTCAAGAGCGGGCGACTTGCTCTTGGCGTGGCTGGATTCGCGCGGCTTGCGCACGAGTTGGCTGATAGTTGGCATAAGCCCTCTTCCGTAACCTTTTGGGGTCTTTTGGTTAGGTCTGGGGCCTACGTCACAAGGCCCAGACATCTACAACAAGCCATCCGGCAGCGCGGCCCCGAGCAGGAAGCCGCAACCGGGGCGAACCGGAAGAGGAACATGCACGGGCCGCACGATCGTGCGGCATGAAAACCTGCTGGGGGAGGAACGCCGCGACGCGGCTCTTGAGAAAGGCAGTGTTTGCGGGACATCCGGGCAATTTGTACCAGCCGGATATTGCAATTCTGCACATCAAAGAACGCGCGGCCCGGGCGAGCCGACTCCAGAGAGCTTGCCATAATAGCGTGCACGGCGCGAGACTGTCAACGACAGATCCGCTCGGGCGTACCGTGGCGGGCACACCGGCGGGCCGACTAGAATGGCGCGTCGCCACCAGCAGCCGGCCCGCTCCATGCCTCGAACCAAGAAAGACGCCCCCGCTCCGCGCGGCGCCGGCCGGCCGGTCGACAGCCAGTCGGTAGGCCGGGATCGTATCATCGACTGCACCGTGGACCTGCTCGGGCGCCGCACCCCGGAAGAACTCACCATCCTCGAGATCGCCGCCGAAGCGGGCGTGAACCGGGCGCTGGTGCGCTACTACTTCGGCGATCTGCGGGGTTTGCTGCACGAGGTGACCGAATTCCTGATGCGCCAGCTGCAGGACCGCATGGAGCGGGCGCTGCGGCAGCCGGGCTCCCTGCGGGAGCAACTCAAGGCGCGCCTGACGCTGCGTCTCGAGTTCATGCGGCAGCATCCCCATTTCGAGCGGCTGGCGCTGGCCGAGATCTACCATGCGCCCAGGACCGGGAACGAGGCCGGCGCGCCCACCCCCATCCAGCGCGTGACCGCGCGGGGGCTGGAGATCACCGCCATGCTCTTTCCGGAGGGCGTGCCGCCCGCCGTCGATCCGCGCTTCGTGCATCTAATATTGATAGGCGTGCCGGCCTTCGTCTCGACGGCGCAGCCGCTCATCGAGACGTTGTTCGGCACCGGCCCCCAGGCCGAGACGATGATAGACGCCTACGTCGACTTCGTCGCCCGCATGCTGGAGGACCAGATCCGGCCGGACGGCGGCGGACGCCTCCCCTCGCCCACCTAGGGATTCCCCTGTCCGGTCCGGCGTTGACGCGCCCTCCCGGCCGTCTTATCCTGACTTTAATTACCACTTATGGTAATTATTGCCGGGCCGAAGCGATGCATGCCCGGGGAGACAGCCTTGGAATATCTGCGCAATGCCTGGTATGCCGCCGCGGCCGAGGCCGAAATCACCCGGACGCCCCTGCGCCGGATGCTCCTGGACACGCCCGTCGTGCTGTTCCGCAGCCTGGACGGCAACCCCGTCGCCCTGCAGGATCGCTGCGCGCACCGCTTCGCGCCGCTGTCCCGGGGCACCCTGCTCGGCGACGAACTGCAGTGCGGCTACCACGGCCTGCGCTATGACCCCGGCGGCCGTTGCGTGCACAACCCGCACGGCCCCCGGATCCCCGCCCATGCCGACATACGCGCCTATCCTCTCGCATCGCGCTACGGCTTCATCTGGCTGTGGCCGGGCGATCCGGCGCTCGCCGACGCCGCGTTGCTGCCGGACCTTTCCCCGTTCGACCCGCGTCCGGGATATCGGACCCAATGGGGCTACCTGCGCATCGACGCGCATTACCAGCTCGTCATCGACAACCTGCTGGACCTCAGCCACGTCGAGTACCTGCACCCCGCCTTTGCCAGCGGCGGCGCCATCGGCAACACCCGCCACGAAGTCATCGAGGCGGACGGCGTGGTGCACGCGAATCGCTGGAAACCGGGCTGCACCGTGAGCCCGCTGCTGGGCCGGTGCTGGGGCAGGCCCGATGCCATCGGCGACGCGCGGTCGTGCATACGCTGGCACCCTCCCTGCACCCTGTTCCTGGACGTCGGCGCCACCGAGACCGGCGCCGACCCCGGCGACGGAGTGACCTTGTCGTTCCTGCATCTGCCGACACCGGAAAGCGGCACCCGGACACACTACTTCTGGGCGGCGACGCGCAGCCACTCCCCGGACGACGACGAACTGACTGGCTGGATACAGGCGACCACCGAGCGCGCCTTCATGCTGGAAGACGAGCCGATGATCGAAGCGCAGCAGGACAACCTCGGGCCGGGCGCCGACATGGCGTCGCTGCATCCCGTCTACCTTGCTCCCGACCTGGCGCCGGTCAAGGCGCGCCGGATTCTCGCGCGTCTGATCGAAGCCGAACGCGGCGCCCAGCCGGCAGGCATCCGGTAGCGCCGCGCCACCCCTGGTAACCATGTGAAGGAGTACCCGTCATGCTTCGTCCTCGCTCATCGATGCTGCGCGCCGCCGGGGCACTGGCCTGTTGCTGGGCGCTGGCCGGGACCGGCGCCCAGGCAGCGGCCACGCCCGAAGAGATCACGGTGCTGACGCCCGCTCCCCCCACCCTGCCCGGGTTCGCTCCCTGGATATTGGCGCAGGCCCGCGGCTACTACCGGGACCGGGGCCTGAAGGTCAACCTGATGGCGGCCAACGGCGGCGGGGTCCAGGTGGCCAAGCAGGTGGGCGCGGGCATCGCGCTGGCCGGCAGCTCGGTGGGCGACGCGCCGCTGTTTCTGCGGCCCAACGGCATTCCCATCAAGGTGGTGGCCGTGCTGGGCGGCCACTCCCTGATGCAGGTCGTGGTCCACGACGACGACGCCCGCATCAAGACGCCGGCGGACCTGCGCGGCAAGACGGTCACGGTCGGCTCGTATACCGACTCGATCTATTACAGCTTCCTGGGCATGCTCAAGCACTATGGCGTGGACAAGAAGGCCGTGAACATCCAGGCCGCCGGCCCGACCGGCGTCTGGAAACTGTTCGCCACCCGCGAGGCCGACGCCATGGTCGCCACGCCCGACTGGGCCCTGGCGGCGGTCAACGCGGGCGCCAAGGTGCGCGTGTTCTACGGCGACCAGGTATTCCCCGGCCTTCCCCAGGCCATCGTGGCCTCGGACGAAACGATACGCACCCGGCCCGACCTGGTCGAGAAAGTGGTCGGCGCCACCCTGCGCGCCATGCGCGAGATCATGCAGGACCCCGCCGCCGCCGTGGACGACTTCGTCGCCGCCGTACCCGCCTACCAGGACAAGCGCGACTATGTCGCGCAGATCATCGGCGCCTATGCCCGCGACGTCTATCCCGGGCAGGCCGTGCCCGGCAAGATGGACCCCGCCCTGCTGCAGCGGCTGCAGGACTTCTATGTCAAGGAAGGCTTGCTGGCCAGGCGCGCACCGCTGGAAGACTTCTATACCGACCGCTTCGTCGGCAAGGCGCCCTAGCGCCGCATCGTCCGGAGACATCATGCTGATCCGCCCCCTTACGCCGGCCATAGGTTCGGAAGTGCTGGACATAGACCTTGCCGACGCGACCCAGGTCACCCGCCATGCCGACCGGCTGCGCGCCCTCCTGGCCGAGCGCCAGGTCATCTTCTTCCGCGAGCAGCGTCTCTCGCCCGATGCCCAGGTGTTCTTCTCGCAGGTGTTCGGCGACGTCGAACCGGTGTCATCGACCTTTCCGTCGCACCCCGCCAATCCCTACGTGGAAATGCTCGTCACCCGCGGCAAGGAGACCGGCACCGATATCTGGCACGCCGATCTGACCTGGCAGCCTCGCCCGCCGGTGGCCGCCTGCCTGTATGCGGTCGAGGTGCTCGAGGTGGGCGGAGACACCATGTGGGCCAGCATGACGGCCGCGCACGATTCCCTGGACGAAGGACTGCGGCGCTACCTGGCCGGCATGACCGCCGTCCACCATTGGGAAGCTCCCGCCCTGGTGAACAACCTCAAGCGCCAGCCCGACGGCGACGAGAAGTACCACGCCATGCGCCGCCGCTACCCCCCTGTGGACCAGCCCGTCTTCCTGCCCCATCCCGCCACGGGCAAGCGCGTGGTTTTCGTCAACAGCCTGTACACGACGCGAATCAACCAGATGGGGCACGACGACGGCGCGCACATGCTGTCCTTCCTGGCCGGCCTGGCCCGCGTGCCGGAATGGCAGGTGCGGTTCAACTGGCGCAAGGGCTCGGTGGCCGTGTGGGACAACCTGGCCACCCAGCACTATGCGATCAACGACTACTACCCCTCGCCGCGGACCATGCACCGCGTGTCCATCCGCTAGCATCCCGCGGCCCGGCATGCGCAGGCTCAGTTCCGACCCCGCACTTCCGGCGGCTCCTGCACCTCGGGAGTGGCCGCGGCCAGGATCTCCGAGCGGTTTCCGCTTCGGGGCGGATAGATGCGCTCGCGATTGATGGTCCGTTTGGTCGCCTTGGCCGCATCCTTCGTCGAGATGACCCGGCGGTCCCAGCCTCCGGTATAGACGGCGCCCCACTCGCCCAGGTCCAGCACGGTCACGTACCAGTCGATGTGCAAGGGCAACATGGGTTCGCCAAGCAGATCCGCCGCAACGTTGTAGCCCGCGTAGCGGCCCATCGGCCGGCCATGCTGGCAGGACATGACCGAGGCATGTTCGCCGTCCAGCACCGCCCGGGCCGCATCGCCTGCGGCGAAGACGTGCGGCATTCCCCGCACGCGCATGAACTCGTCCACCTCCAGGCGACCGAGCCTGTCCCTTGCCGCCGGCAAAGCGCCGCCCAGGTCGCTGGCGCGCATGCCGGCGCACCAGACGACAGTCGACGCCTCGATCCGCTGCCCACCGGCCAGCGTCGCGCCATGCGCATCCAGCGAGGCGATGGATACGCTCGTGTGCATCTCCACGCCCAGGGAGGCCAGCGCCTCGACGATGACAGGCCGCGCCTCGTCGCCCATGTCCGGGCCGATGAGCGGGCTGGCATCGGCCAAGACGACCCGAGGTGCCGGCCGGTCGTGCGCCAGGGCCGACAGTTTCGCCAGCCTGGCCGGCAATTCGGATGCCAGTTCGATTCCGGTCAGCCCCGCCCCCACGACCAGCACATGCAGCCGGTCCGCGTCGCGGCCGTCCTGCGCCAGCGCGCGTAGGTGCGCATCGAGCCGCTTGGCGCCATGGTAGGTATCGATATCGAAGGAATGCTCAACCAGGCCGGGAATAGATGGCCGCTGCACGCTGCTGCCCAACGCGTAGACGAGGCGGTCGTAGCGAACCGTGAAGACACCTGCGCTCGTGCGCACATCGACCACACGGCGCTCGGTATCGACGCCTGTGACCACGCCCCGGAGGTGCTCCACGCCTATCGGATCCAGTACCAGGGAGAACGGCACGATGGTGGCATCGAGGTCCTCTTCGTAATTGCGGACGCGAATACTGTGAAAATCGTGCTGGTCGATCAGAGTCACGCGCACGGCATCCGGGCCGACGCCGTGCTCCTCCAGTTTCCTGGCGGCTCCAATCGCACTCCACAGGCCGGCGAAGCCGCCGCCCAATACCACGATGCGTTTCATCTAGACAGCTCCTTTGCTTCAAACATGACAGTCCGGCGCGCTACATGCCGATGTAGTCGCGCACCAGTTCGGGTCGGTCCCGCAAGGCTTGTGAGGAGCCTCGCCACACGACGGCGCCCTTCTCGAGGATGTAATGGCGGTCCGCCACCCGCATCAGCGGCCCCAGGTTCTTGTCGATCACCAGCAGCGCCAGCCCGCGCCGCTTGAGCAGTTCGATGCAGCGCCAGATGTCGCCTCGGACCAGCGGCGCCAGCCCTTCGGTGGCTTCGTCCAGGATCAGCAGTTCCGGGGCTGTCATCAACGCGCGGCCGATGGCGAGCATCTGCTGTTCGCCGCCGGAGAGGTGGCATCCCAGATGATGCTCCCGCTCGCGCAGGCGGGGAAACATGCCGTAGATATCGTCCAGGGACCAGCCGGCATCCCGCATCGCCGGCGCCCGGGCCGTGGCGAGCAGGTTCTCGCGTACCGTCAGGTTGGGAAAGATGCGCCGGCCCTCCGGTACCAGCCCCAGACCGACCCGTGCTCTCTGGTGCGCGGCCAGCGGCCGCAAGCTGCGGCCCCGCCATCGGACGTCGCCTCCCCGCAGGCGCAACAACCCCATGATGGACTTGACGGTAGTGGACTTGCCCATGCCATTGCGGCCTAGCAAGGCGACGCACTCACCGGCGTGGATCTCGAGGTCTATGCCGAACAAAACCTGGCTGGCCTCATAAGCCGCCTCGACACCGCGCAGGCTGAGCAACGGCGCCACACCCTCATTCGTCCCGGCGCGTTCAGTCATTCCCGTCTCCCAGGTACGCGGCACGCACCTCGTCGTTGCCGCGTATTTCCCGCGGCGTGCCGCAGGCGATCACACGGCCGTACGACAACACAGTGATACGGTCGGCCAGCGCGAAAACCGCATCCATGTCGTGCTCGACCAGGACGATGCTGTAGGCACCCTTGAGCTCGCGCAACATGTCGACCAGCCCGGCCGATTCCTGGCGGCTCATGCCCGCCATCGGCTCGTCCAGCAGCAGCACCTCGGGGCGCATCGCGAGTGCCATCGCGATCTCCAGCTGGCGCATCTCGCCGTGGGCCAGCGCACCAGCCGACCGGCCAGCCGCGTACGCCAGCCCGACCCGGCCCAGCGCCACCCGGGCCGGCCCGACCAGGCCCGCATCCCGGCGTGCCGGCCGCCAGAAGCGGAAACTGTGTCCCTGCCCGGCCTGGACCGCCAGCATGACGTTTTCCAGCACGGAGAATTCCCGGAACACCGAGGTGATCTGATAGGAACGCCCGACGCCGCCCAGGGCCCGCTGATGGACCGGTGCCCGCGTGATGTCGCGCCCCTTCAGCGAGATCATGCCTGCGTCCGGCGCGATTTCGCCGGCCAATTGATGGATGAACGTGGTCTTGCCCGCGCCGTTGGGGCCGATGATGGCATGCAGTTCTCCCCGCTCCAGGGTCATGCAAAGCTCGTCGGTCACCTTCAGCGCCCCGTAGCGCTTGACCAGCCGGTGCGCCGCCAGGATCTCAGCCATCGGTGTCCTCCCGGCCCGCCAGGGCGCCGTACAGCCCGCGCCGCGCGAACAGCACCACGGCCACCACGAATACGCCGAACACGCCCAGCCAGTGCGTACGGATCAGGTCTGCCGCGCCCGCCGGCAGGTCGAGCGGCATGCCCGAGAGAAACTCCTCCAGCAGCACGAAGGCCGCCGCCCCCACGATCGGCCCCAGCAGCGTTGCCATGCCGCCCAGCACGCACATCAGTACCAGATCTCCCGAAAGAGTCCAGCTCATGTACGAAGGCGATGCGAAGCGGGCCAGGTTGGCCAGCAGCACCCCCGCCATCACCACGATCATCGCTGACAGCACGTAGGCGGCAAGCCGGTAGCGCAGCAAGGGAAATCCCAGGGCTCGCATGCGGCGCGGATTCTGGCGGCTGCCGCGCAGCACCAAGCCGAAGCGCGAATCAGTCAGCCGCTTGCACAGGGCGCAGATGATCGCCAGCACGGCCAGCACCAGCAGGTAGAACTGGTAGGGATCGTCCAGCGACAGGCCAGGCACGCGGCTGTGCGACGCGATGGTCAACCCGTCGTCGCCGCCGTACTGCTTGAGGCTGATCGCCAGGAAATAGAACATCTGGGCGAAAGCCAGCGTGATCATGATGAACGCCATGCCGCTCGTCTTCAGGCAAACGAGTCCCACGATCAGCGCCACGGCCGCGCCGGCGGCCAACGCCACCGCCAGGTGGGCAAGACCCGAGTCAACGCCGTGGGCCGACAGGATGCCCACCGAGTAGGCACCAATGCCCAGATACATCGCATGGCCCAGGCTAACCATGCCGCCGTACCCGAGTACCAGGTTCAGGCCCACGGCCGCCAGGCCGAGGATCATGATGCGCGCGACCAGGCCGAGCCAGAACGGCTGGCCCAGCAGATGGGCGGCCGCCGGCACCGCGCACAGCGCCAGGAAGATCGCCGCGGCCGGAGCGGCACGGCGGAAGGCCTTCCCGCGGGCCCCGGCGCTCGCACCGTAGGGTGGCGTGTCCTTGGCGTACAGGGTCAAGTTCATGCATGCCTCACTGGGAAGAGTCCGTGCGGACGCATGGCCAGGACCAGCGCCATCAGCAGATAGATCAGCATGGAAGCGACCGCCGGTCCCGCAGCCTGGGCGAAGACCTTGCCCACCAAGGCATCGAAAACCGCCGGCAGGAAGGCGCGCCCCAGCGTGTCGATCAGGCCAACCAGCAGCGCTCCGTAGAAGGCCCCGCGTATGGAGCCGATGCCACCGGTCACGATGACCACCAGCGTCAGCACCAGCACGGGCTCGCCCATGCCGGGCTGCACCGACAGGATGGGCCCGGCCATCACGCCAGCCAGCCCCGCAAGACCGGCTCCCAATCCAAAGATCAACGCATTGAGCAGGCGGATGTTGACTCCCATCGCGCCAACCATTTCCGCATCGGCCGCGCCGGCGCGTATCAGCATGCCCACGCGCGTCCGGTTGATCAGGACATAGAGCCCGAGACCCGCCACGAGCCCGACCGCGATGATGGCGAACCGGTATGCGGGATACGGGAAGCCGAACAGCTCGACTGTTCCGGACAGCGCCGGCGGCACGTTGATGTAGACCGGAGCCGGCCCCCAGAAGAAGCGCACGATCTCGTTGAACACCAGGATCAGGCCGAAGGTGGCCAGCACCTGGTCCAGATGGTCGCGCGTGTACAAGCCGGCCAGCACCATGCGGTCGACGGCCAGGCCGATCAGCATGGTAGCCGGCACGGCCAGCAGCAGCGCAAGCAGGAAGGAATCGGACGCGCCCAGCATGACCGCCGCCAGATAGGCGCCCATCATGTAGAGCGATCCATGCGCGAGGTTGACGAAGTTCATGATCCCGAACACCAGCGTCAGGCCGGCCGACATCAGAAACAGCAGGATCCCGAACTGCAGGCCATTCAGCACCTGGGTGGCGATGAGTTGAGCGTTCATGGCACGGGCTTCATTCCATCGGGCATTCGGCGTGATAGGCGTCGCGATGATTCTTCAGCGGGGTCGCGATGGTCTTGAGCGTGACGCGGCCGCGCGCATCCTTCACCACTTCGAACACGTGCATGTCTTGGACGGGAAAGTTGTTGTTGCCAAACTTGAACGGACCGCGCACCGACGGAAATTCGGCCTGCCTGAGCGCCGCCATGAAGGCGCTCTTGTCCTCGACGCGGCCGCCCACCTTCCTCAACGCCGAATCCAGCAATTGCGCGCCGTCGTAGCTCTGCGCCGCGTAGTGGGAAGGAATGCGGCCGTACTTCTTCTCGAATCCGGCAACGAAGACGCGATTGGCCTCGTTGTCCAGGTCCGGCCCCCAGGCGGTGCCGGTGATCACCCCCAGGGCGCTTTCGCGCTGGGCAGGAAGATTGATGGCGTCGGTGGTGGACGCGGACAGCACCGGTATCCGACCCAGCAGACCCGCCTGCTGGTACTGGCGCAGGAAGTTCACGCCCAGCCCGCCCGGATAAAAGACGAACACGGCATCGGGCTTCCTGGCCGCGATCTGCGTCAGCTCGGCCGAGAAATCTTGCTGGCTGAGCGGGGTATAGACCTCGTCCAGCAGCGGCTCCTTGTAGTAGCGCTTGAAGCCGGTCACGAAATCGAAGCCCGACTGGTAGTTGGGCACCATGGTGATGATCCGCTTGTAGCCCTTGGACGCGGCATAGTGGCCCACGACCTCGGCCTGCTGGTCGTTCTGCCAGGACGTGCTGAAGAAATAGGGCGAGCACGCCTTGCCTGCCAGTTGGCTAGGCCCGGCATTGGTGCCAATCAGGAAGACTTGTTTCTGGGTGATGCGCGGATGCACGGCCAGCATGACATTCGAGAATGTCACGCCGACGATGATGGGCACGTCGTTGCGGCCCGTCAGGCTTTCGGTCAGTTGCACGCCCACCTCGGGCTTGAGCTGACTGTCGGCCTTGATCACGCTGATATCCCGGCCGCCCAGCTTGCCGCCGTTGCGGTCCAGATAGAGCATGAAGCCGTCGTACATGTCCTGTCCCAGCGCCGCTTGCGGACCGGACAGTTCGGCCATGAAGCCGATCTTCAGCTTCTCCTGACCGGCCGCATGCGCGGCCGGCAGGGTCGCCAGGGTCACGCAGGTCCCCAGGCAGGCGCCCATCAGGCGATGATGCATTTTCATGATGTCTCCTTCCGCCCGCCTTGTCGCGAACGCTGTCGTTACCGGCCGCATCTCGTCGTTTCCGGCTTTATATCTAGATATTCAATGACCAGATTACGAAGCGGATTCTGGGCCCGTTCCAGAAGCTAGTCAATCACAATCTGGATGTGTATAGTCCGGATTATCCATTACGAGGCATAGCCATGAGGATGAGCGAAGGCGTGGAGTGGGGCCTGCATTGCTGCGTGGCCCTGGGCTGGATAGGACAGGACGAAGTGGTCTCCACCGCCAGGCTGGCGGCCAAGTTCGGCCTGCCCGCCGCCTATCTGAACAAGTCGCTGCAAGCGCTCGCGCGGGCCGGCATCCTGGCCTCCTCGGCGGGACCCAAGGGGGGCTTTCGCCTGGCGCGCCCGCCGGCCCGGATCACCCTGCTCGAAGTGGTCGATGCGATCGAGGGCCAGGAGGCGGCCTTCCGTTGCTCCGAGATCCGCCGCAACGGCGAAGGCGCAGCTCCCGCGGCCGAATGCCGCCGGCCCTGCGCGATCGCCTCGGCCATGCGCGATGCCGAGGCCGCCTGGCGCAAGGAACTGTCGCGCCAGACGATCGCCATGATCATGGACAAGGCACCCCGGACGGCGGCGGAACGCACGGTTCGCTGGCACGCGTACGCCTGATGTAACGTCTTGATACACAAGGTCGAGCTGGCTTTGCGCGCCCCGTCACGACTTCTTGGCTAGGATGGACCATCGTAGGGCAAAGACCGCAAGCGTCTTTGGACACGACACACCAACCCTGCCCCTCAGGAGCCCACGATGAGCGACAAGACTTCCCTCCCCGGCCACAGCACCACCGGCGCCGGGGCCCCCGCGCCCAGCGACCGCAACTCGCTGACTGTCGGCAGCGACGGCCCCCTGGTCCTGCACGATGTGCATTTCCTCGAACAGATGGCGCACTTCAACCGGGAAAAAGTCCCCGAGCGCCAGCCCCACGCCAAGGGCTCGGGCGCCTTCGGCGTGTTCGAGACCACCGAGGACGTCTCCCGCTACACCAAGGCGGCCTTGTTCCAGAAAGGCTGCAGGACGGAGATGCTGGCCCGGTTCTCGACGGTGGCCGGCGAGTCCGGCAGCCCCGACACCTGGCGCGACGTGCGCGGTTTCTCGCTGAAGTTCTACACCACCGAGGGCAACTACGACCTGGTCGGCAACAACACGCCCGTGTTCTTCGTGCGCGATCCGATGAAGTTCCCCCACTTCATCCGCAGCCAGAAGCGCCTGCCCGATTCCGGCCTGCGCGACGCCCACATGCAGTGGGACTTCTGGACGAACAATCCGGAAAGCGCGCACCAGGTCACCTACCTGATGGGCGACCGCGGCATCCCGCAGTCCTGGCGCCACATGAACGGCTTCGGGTCGCACACCTACATGTGGGTCAACGCGGCGGGCGAGAAATTCTGGGTGAAGTACCACTTCCACAACCAGCAGGGCGAGAAGAACCTGACCAACGAGGAAGCCGCCCGCATCGCCGGCATGGACGCCGACTACCACCGGCGCGACCTGTTCGAGGCGATCGCGCGCGGGGACCATCCCAAGTGGGTGATGTCGGTGCAGGTCATGCCGTACGCCCAGGCCAAGACCTACCGCTTCAATCCCTTCGACCTGACCAAGGTGTGGCCGCACAAGGACTACCCGCTGATCAAGGTCGGCGTGATGACCCTGAACCGCAACCCGGCCAATTTCTTCGCCGAGATCGAACAGGCCGCCTTCTCGCCCGGCAACACCGTGCCGGGCATCGGCCTGTCGCCCGACAAGATGCTGCTGGGCCGCGCCTTCGCCTACAACGACGCGCATCGCGCCCGCATCGGCACGAACTTCCACCAGTTGCCCGTGAACCGTCCGAAGGTGCCGGTCAACACCTACATGTTCGACGGCAACATGACCTATGAACATGCGGGCAATGCCGCCACCTACGCGCCCAACAGCCAGGGGCGCGCCTGGGCCGACGGCGGCGCGGCGCCGGAGGAAAGCTGGGAGGTCGACACCAGCCTGGTGCGCGAGGCCTACAAGCTGCGCAAGGACGACGACGACTTCGGCCAGGCCGGCACGCTGGTGCGCGACGTATTCGATGACGCCCAGCGCCAGCGACTGGTCGATACCGTGGTGGGCACGCTGAAGTCCGGCGTGCGCGCGCCGGTGCTCGAGCGGGTGTTCGACTACTGGAAGAAGGTCGACGCCGACATCGGCCGCCGCATCGAGGCCCAGTACAAGGCCTAGGTACCCGGGCCGGGCCCCGCCTCCCGGCCTGGTCCCGTCCGGCGGCGCTTTTCGCGCGCCGCCGGCCCCTCCCCCCTTTCCCGCCATCTGGCCCGGAACTTGCAAGCAGACAGGCCGATGACCGGCCGGCGCACTCATCCGGGGCACGCATTCCTCGCCATTAGGTGATTCCCCCAATGAGCGGCCGGCCAAATACTCAGTACAGTGAGCATATTGTTCAGCCTACTGAGTATTTTGGTGCATCACGGCACACATCCAGTGCGCCCTACTGATCCGATCAACCGACCCCTGCGAGTTCCCCATGCTGACCAAGATGCCCTTCCACCTGCTGTGCTCCCTGGCCCTCGCCGCCCTCCTGCCCGTGGCGAAGGCAGAGGTCAAGGCAGCTCCCACCTTCCCCGTCAAGACGGTCGAGATCACCGTGCCCTACGCCGTGGGCGGCGGGGTCGACATGCTGGCCCGGCTCATCGGCGACCAGCTCGGCAAGCTGGGCCAGCCCGTCATCGTCGACAACAAGGCCGGCGCCGGCAGCACCGTGGGTACCCGCATCGTCGCGGGCAAGCCCAAGGACGGCCACTCCCTGCTGATGATGAACGACGCCTATTCCCTGGCGCCCGCCATCTACAAGAACCTGGGCTACGACCCCAAGAAGGATCTGGCGGCGGTGATCAATGTCGCCTACGCTCCCATGCTGGTGGTCGTGCCGGCGTCTTCCCGCTTCAAGACCCTGGCCGACGTGGTGGCGGCGGGCCGCCAGCCGGGTTCCAAGCTATCGTACGGCTCCTGCGGCGCCGGCACCGACCCGCACCTGGCGGGCGAGATGATGAACATCGAATTCAAGATGAGCAACGTGCACGTTCCGTACAAAGGCTGTGGCCCCGCCCTGGTCGACGTCCTGGGCGGCCAGGTGGACCTGGCGGTGGTCACCATCTCCGGCGCGCTGACCTACATTTCCTCGGGCAAGCTGCGCGCGCTGGCCATCACCTCCAGCGAACGCTCGAAAGCGGTGCCCGACGTGCCCACCGTGGCCGAGAGCGGCGCGCCCGGCTTCAACCTCAGCCAGTGGCAGGGCCTGGCGGTGCCTGGCGGCACGCCGGACAACATCAAGATGGACATCTACAAGACGGTGTCGGCCATCATGAAGACCGACGCCATGCGCAAGCGGCTGGAGGACCTGGGCTACACCACCGCGGACGAAGGCCCCGCCGCGTTCCAGAAGATCGTCAACGACGACATCGACCGTTTCGCCGCGCTGGCCAGGAAGATCGGCCTGAGCGCGGATTGAGGCTTCCCGCATCCACGACAAGGAAAACCGATGAACAAACTGAACATCAGCCTCTCCGTAGGCAACTACGACCGCACCCAGGCCCTGTTCGACGGCCGCGTGGCCATCGAGGGCTGCAACGTGCGCGCCGTGCCGCTGGAGCCGGAAGAGGCCTTCCACCGCGCCTTCCGCTACGAGGAATTCGACGTGACGGAAATCTCGATGAGCAGCCACATGATGACCACGGCCCGCGGCGACAACAAGTACGTCGCGGTACCCGCCTTCCTGTCGCGGGTCTTCCGGCAGTCGGGCATCTACGTGCGCACCGACCGCGGCATCCAGCGTCCGCAGGACCTCAAGGGCAAGACCATAGGCGTGCCCGAGTACCAGATCACCGCGAACGTCTGGATCCGCGGCATCCTCGAGGATGAGTACGGCGTCAAGCCGGCCGACATCAAGTGGCGGCGCGGCGGCGTCGAGGAACCGGGCCGGGGCGAACGCGCGCCCATCGAACTGGATCCGTCCATCGACCTGAAGCAGATTCCCGACGACAAGACGCTGTCGGGCATGCTGGAGTCCGGCGAGATCGACGGCTACATCGGCGCCCGCGCGCCGTCCTGCTTCCTGCGCGGCGCGCCCAACGTGGGCCGCCTGTTCGGCGACTACATCGAGGCCGAGAAGGACTACTTCCGCCGCACCCGTATCTTCCCCATCATGCACATGGTCGGCATACGCAAGTCGCTGGTGGAAGAGAACCCCTGGCTGCCCGTCAGCGTCTACAAGGCCTTCCTGAAGGCCAAGGCCCTGGCCGTCAAGGAGCTGGACGAGATCTGCCACCTGGCCGTCACCCTGCCCTGGATGGTCCACCACCACAACGAGGCCAAGGCGCTGATGGGCGAGGACTACTGGCCTTACGGCCTGCCCGCCAACCACCACGTCATCGAGACCTTCGCTCGCTATCACCACGAGCAGGGCCTGTCGCGCCGGCGGGTCGCGCCCGAGGAGCTGTT
The DNA here is from genome assembly GCF_002188635.1 of Pigmentiphaga sp. NML030171. Taxonomy (GTDB): domain Bacteria; phylum Pseudomonadota; class Gammaproteobacteria; order Burkholderiales; family Burkholderiaceae_B; genus Pigmentiphaga; species Pigmentiphaga daeguensis. The sequence continues at coordinate 93,822 of NZ_NINX01000029.1, forward strand.
CGCCGCCTCGTCCCTCGACCTGTCCAAGATCTGAAGGCGCCATGAAAGCTCCCGCTGTCGACTACGTGGCGCCGCGCAGCCTTGACGAAGCGCTGCAATGCCTGGCCGGCGTTGACAACGCGCGGGTGCTGGCGGGCGGCCAGTCGCTGATGGCCATGCTGAACATGCGGTTCGCGTTCCCGGACTGCCTGGTGGATATCAACCGCATCCCGGAACTGGCCTACCTGCGGGACGAGGGCGACACGATCCGGATCGGCGCCATGACACGACAGCGGGACGTCGAGTTCTCGGACCTGGTCCGCGACCGGCTGCCCATCCTGCGCGAGGCGATCCTGAACGTCGGCCACCGGCAGACGCGCAATCGCGGCACCGTCGGCGGCAGCTTGTGCCAGCTCGACCCCTCGGCCGAGATCCCCACCATCGCCATGGCCCTGGACGCGCAATTGCACGTGGCCAGCGCCGCCGGCACGCGCAGCCTGGCGATGGCGGACTTTCCCGCCGGCTACATGACGCCGGCGCTGGAGGCCGACGAGATGCTGGTGGGCGTGTCGATGCAGCCCTGGGAGCCGGGACACGGCTGGAGCTTCCTGGAGTTCTCCCGGCGGCACGGCGACTTCGCCATCGCATCGGCCGCCGTGCTGCTGCGCTTCGGCCCGGACGCGCGGGTGGACCGCTGCTCCATCACCCTGGGCGGCGTATCGACGGCGCCCGTGCGCATGGGGCAGGCCGAACAGGCGCTGCTGGGCACCAAGGCCGAGGCGGCCGACATCGAACGCGCCGCCGCGCTGTGCGGCGCGGTGGATGCCAGTTCCGACGCCTACGTGCCCGGCTGGTACCGCCAGCGGCTGGCGCGCGTCCTGTCCAGCCGCGCGATCACCCGCGCGCTCGAGCGCGCAACGAGATGAGATTCCCCATGGCAACGACGCAAGATCCCCGCCCCGTGCACCTGTCCGTCAACGGCAAGCCCTGCCAGGGCATGGCCGCGCCGCGCCTGCACCTGGCCGATTTCCTGCGCGGCGAACTGAAGCTGACCGGCACTCACGTCGGCTGCGAGCACGGCGTTTGCGGCGCCTGTACGGTGCTGGTGGACGGTGTCTCGGCGCGCAGTTGCCTGATGCTCGCGGTCCAGGGCGAGGGCTGCGCCATCACCACCGTCGAAGGCCTGGCTGCCGACGAGCACGAGCTCCATCCGCTGCAGCAGGCCTTCCATGAACTGCACGCGCTGCAATGCGGCTTCTGCACGCCCGGCATCCTGATGTCGCTGTCCGAGCTGCTGGCTGCGAACCCCGATCCGGACGAGGACACCGTGCGCGACGTGCTGTCGGGCCACCTGTGCCGTTGCACGGGCTACCAGAACATCGTGGCCGCGGCGCTGCGCGCCGCCCGGCTCCTGCGCGAACGAGACGGCCATGCACGCTGAGCGCCAACTGACCGCCATCCCCGGCATGGGTGCGAGCCCGGGCCGCATCGAGGACGAGACGCTGCTGCGGGGCAAGGCCTGCTTCCTGGACGACGTGCCCGTCCCCGATGCGCTGCATGCCTGCTTCGTGCGCAGTCCGCATGCCCACGCGCGGCTGCGCGGCATCGACGCGGGCCAGGCGCGCGCCCTGCCCGGCGTCGTCGCGGTCTATACCCGCCAGGACCTGTTCGGGCACATCACCTCGTGGCGCATGCCGCTGGGCTTTCCGCTGGCGGCCCTGCCCGAGGACACCACTCCCTTCGCGCTGGCCGGCGACGAGGTCGCCTTCGTGGGCGAGGCCTATGCGGTGGTGGTGGCCCGGACGCGGCACGAGGCCGAGGACGCCGCGGCCGCCGTGCAGGCGGAGTTCGAGGTCCTGCCCGCCGTCGCGGACTGCCGCCAGGCCGTGCGCGGCGATGCTCCCCGGGTGCGTACCGAGCTGGCCAGCAACGTGCTGCAGGACTACACCCTGGCCTACGGCGACTGCGACGCCGCCTTCGCCCGCGCCGACATCGTGCTGGACGACGAATTCCAAGTCCATCGGGGCTGCGGCCATCCCATGGAGGGCCGCGGCGTGGTGGCCGCGCTCGATCCCGCCACCGGCATGCTGACCGTCTGGTCCTCGACCCAGATGGCGCACGAACTGCACTACACCATCGCCCACATGCTGGACCAGCCCGAGGACCAGCTGCGGGTGATCACCCCCGACGTGGGCGGCGGCTTCGGCGCCAAGTTCATGATCTACCCCGAGGAAATCGTGGTGCCCGCCGTCGCCCGCGCGCTGGGCCGACCGGTCAAGTGGGTGGAGGACCGCCGCGAGAACTTCCTGACCACCATCCAGGAACGCGACCAGTTCTGGCGCATCTCGGTGGCCGCCGACCGCGATGGACGCATGCTGGGCGTGCGCGGCGGCTTCGTCCACGACCACGGCGCCTACACGCCCCAGGGCACCAACGTCCCGTACAACGCCGCCTCGTCCATGACCGGGCCCTACGTCGTGCCCGCCTTCTCGCTGCACGTACAGGTGGCCTACACCAACAAGGTACCGGTCGCCACCATACGCGGCGCCGGCTATCCGCAGGCGGCCTTCGTCATGGAACGCATGATGGACCGCCTGGCATCCGCCGCGGGAATCGACCGGCTCGAATGCCGCCGGCGCAATCTCATCCCCCCGGAAAAGATTCCCTACACCAAGCCGCTCAAGTCGCGCGCCGGCGTGCCGCTGGTCATCGACAGCGGCGACTTCCCGGCCCTGCAAGCCACGGCCGCCCGGGCCATCGACTACGAGGGCTTCGCGCGGCGGCAGGAGGAATCGGCCCGCGCCGGCCTGCTGCGCGGCATCGCGATCGCCAACAGCGTCAAGCCCACCGGGCGCGGCCCCTACGAGAGCGCGCGCGTCCGCGTCCATCCGTCCGGCCGCATCGTCGTCCACACCGGCGCCCTCGCCATGGGCCAGGGCATCAAGACCACGCTGGCGCAATTGTGCGCCGCGCACCTGGGCGTGGAGCCGCAGGCGGTGGAGGTCTCGGCGGGCGATACGGGCCTCTCCGGCTACGGCATGGGCGGCTTCGCCAGCCGCCAGGCCATGATGGCCGGCTCGGCCGTCTCCGAGGCCGCGGCCAAGGTCAGGGACAAGGCGCTGGCCACGGCCGCCGCCGTGCTCGGTGTGAGCGCGGATGAACTGATGCTGAGCCAGGGCGAGGTCCATACGCCGGACTTCGCCAGGCGCGTCCCGCTGGCCCGGCTGGCCATGCTGCTCAAGGGCGTGCCCGGTTATGCGCTGCCGGTCCCCGGCGACCCGGGCCTGGATGCGACCGTGCATTTCCACTGCGATGCGCAGGCCTACGCCGGCTCTTCCCACGCCTGCGAGGTCGAAGTCGATCCGTTGACGGGCGCCATCCACGTGCGGCGCTACGTGGCCGTGCAGGACAGCGGCAATCTGATCAATCCGCAGATCGCGCACGGCCAGGTGCATGGCGGCGTGGTGCACGGCATCGGCAACGCGCTGTTCGAATGGATGGGCTACGACGACAACGCCCAGCCCCTGACCACGACTTTCGCGGAATACCTGTTGCCCACCGCGCCGGAGGTGCCTCCCATCGAGGTCATCTTCCAGCCCTCGCCCACGCGCTTGAACCCGCTGGGAGTCAAGGGCATAGGCGAATGCGCGACGCTGGCGGTTGCCGCCGCCGTGATAGGCGCCGTCGAGCACGCGCTGGACGGCCACGGCGTGCGCATCACCGAATTCCCGCTGACCCCGGTGCGCCTGGCCGAGCTGCTCGATCCGCCGGCCCGGGACACGACGGCACCCAGCGCCAACCCCTGACTCCGATCGCAGACGCCATGGAATTCACCAATCACTTTCACGTCCCCCTGCCGCTGGAAGAAACCTGGAAACTGATGCTGGACGTTCCCCGCATCCTGCCGTGCCTGCCCGGGGCCCGGCTCAAGGAAGCGCTGGGCGACGACAAGTACCTGGGCTCGGTATCGGTCAAGCTGGGCCCCATCAAGCTGGCCTTCGACGGCCAGGCCGAGCTGGTGCGCAAGGACGACGAGCGGCACATCGCCTGGCTGCGCGGTTCCGGCCTCGACCCCAAGGGCCGCGGCTCGGCCCAGTCGGAATTCAGCTTCGCGCTGGTGCCGGCCGCGGGTGGCGGCACCGACGTCACCGTCGCCACCCAGCTGCAACTGTCGGGCGCGGTAGCGCAGTACGGACGCGGCAGCGGCATGATCGCCGAAGTGGCGGGCCACATCCTCAAGCAGTTCGAGCACAACCTGGCTGCATCGCTGCAGGACGACGCCGATGCGGCCGAACCGGCGGCACCCATGCCCGGCACTCCCGCCCAGCCCGCCGCCACGGCGCCGGGCGAACCGGCCGCGCCCCGGCTGGCCGCGGTTCCGGGCAGCGCGCCCGCTTCGCCCGAAGCCCAGGCCCTGCTGCTGCAGGCGCAGGCCGTGCTGGCCCAGGCGCAGGCCGTGCTGGCGGCCACGCAGCAGGCCCTGAACCAGAACCGGCGCGGCGCGGGCCGAACCGCGCCGCCGCCCCAGGAGCTGAACATGCTCAGCATAGGCATGAAGGCCTTCTGGTCCCAGTTCAAGCAAGGCGTGGGAGGGCTGTTCGGCCGCCGCTAGCCGCGGGCCCCGTGCGCGGGGCCGCACGATGAAGATCAGCATACTGACCAATGGAAACATCATGAACTGGACACGAATCGCCGCGGTGGACGAGGTCGAAGACGACGCCGGCATGCCGTTCAAGCTGGACGGCCGCGAACTCGCCCTGTTCCGCAGCGGCGGCGAATTCTTCGCCGCCGACAACGTCTGCACCCATCAATATGCGCTGCTGACCGACGGCTATGTCGAGGACGGCTGCGTGGAATGCCCGCTGCACCAGGCGCAGTTCGACCTGCGCACCGGCGAGCCGCGCTGTGCGCCGGCCACGCAGCCGATCCGCATCTATCCCGTCAAGGTCGAGGACGAGGCCGTCTATGTCGCCGTCGAATGACGCCTCCGCGCCCCTGGTCATCGTCGGCGCGGGCCAGGCCGGCGCCATGGCGGCGCGTGCCCTGCGCGAGCTCGGCCATGCCGGGAAGGTGGTCCTGATCGGCGACGAGCCCCATGCGCCCTACGAGCGCCCGCCCCTTTCCAAGGCCGTGCTGGCCGACGAACAGCCGCCGGACGTCAACCTGTTGCCCGAGCCCTTCCTGGCCCAGTCCGGCATCGTGCTGCAACCGGGCCGGCGTGTCGTCCGCCTCGATGCCGCGCGGCGCGAACTGCACCTGGACGACGGCGCGGTCCAGGCTTATCGCGCCTGCCTGCTTGCCACCGGCGGCGACGTCCGCGTCTTGCCGGCCCTGCCTCCCGGTACGCCGGGCGTCCACTACCTGCGCACGCTGGACGACGCGCAGCGCCTGCGCGCGGCCCTGCGCACCGCGCGCAGCCTGCTGGTGACAGGCGGCGGCTTCCTGGGACTGGAGATCGCCTCCACCGCCCGTGCGCTGGGCCTGGACGTCACCGTGATGGAACTGGGGCCGGCGCTGCTGGGCCGGGCGATGCCGCCCGAGGTCTCCCGCTGGCTGGCCGCGCGCGCCCGGGCCCACGGCGTACGCCTGCATCTGGGCGCGCAGCCGTCGGGCCTCGTGCCCGTCGCCGGCGGGATCGCCGCCACGCTGGCGGACGCGGGCGTGTTGCGGGCGGACCTGGCGGTGGTCGCCGTGGGCCAGGTACCCAACGTGGCGCTGGCGCGCGAAGCCGGATTGCTGATCGATGCCGGCAACGGCGGCATCCGGGTCGACGAGCGCTGCCGCACCAGCGCCGAAGGGGTCTACGCCGCGGGCGATTGCGCCAGCGGCCGGGATGCCGCCACCGGCACGCACCGCCGCCTGGAATCCTGGCAGAACGCCAACGAACAGGCGCGCATCGCCGCCGCGGCGATGCTGGGCCAGGACGCCGAGCCGCCCCCGCCTCCCTGGTTCTGGACCGATCAGTTCGGCTGCAACATCCAGATGCTGGGCCACGGCGCGCCCGGCCTGGCCTATCGCCTGCGCGGCCAGCTCCCGGAAGGCCGGGACCCGGGCAAGGCCATGCTTTTCGGCATCGAGGGCGGGCGCCTGGTCCATGTCATCGCCATCAACGCCGGCGGCGACCTGCGCGCCTTCCGAAGCGTGCTGGGACGCCCCCTGGCCTGCGCGCCGGAAGCGCTGGCCGATCCCGGCATCCCCGCCAAACAGCTCGCGCGCCTGGCCCTGGGCCCGGCGTCCGCCTAGGGACCAACGAAAGGAAGCACCATGTACAAGAACCAGGAAATCCTCGACTACACGGTCGGCGCGAAGAACCGTCCCGCCGACGACTATGCCTGGCCGGCGGACGACCACCTGATCCCCGACTGGGTCTACACCAGCCAATCGGTGTACGAGCGCGAGATGGAGCGCATCTTCAAGGGCCGTTCGTGGAACTTCGTCGCCCTGGAGGCCGAGATCCCCAATCCGGGCGACTACAAGCGCTCCTACGTCGGTCCCGTGCCGGTCGTGGTCTCGCGCGCCGACGACGGCAGCATCCACGTCTTCGAGAACCGTTGCGCGCACCGGGGCGCGGAATTCTGCCGCAGCAGCCGTGGCCACGCGAAGGAGTTCGTCTGCCCCTACCACCAGTGGTCCTACGACCTCAAGGGCAACCTCCAAGGCATTCCCTTCAAGCGCGGCGTGAACAAGCAAGGCGGCATGCCGCGCGAGTTCCGCAACGAGGACCATGGCCTGTTCAAGCTGCGCGTCACGACCCGGCACGGCGTGGTCTTCGCCTCGTACTCGGCCGACGTGGAGCCGCTGGAGGAATACCTGACGCCCGAGATCCTGAAGGACTTCGACGTCGTCTTCCCCGGCAAGCCGCTCAGGATCCTGGGCTATTACAAGAACGAGCTGCCCTGCAACTGGAAGATGTATCACGAGAACCTGAAGGATCCGTACCACGCCACGCTGCTGCACTCGTTCCTGGTGGTGTTCGGCCTGCTGGTGGCAGGCAACGACTCGGCCATGATCGCCGACCCCGTGCACCACCGGCACGGCACCATGGCCTCGGCCAAGAAGGAAGACAAGTACGCCGCCGTCAGCGAGGAAAACAAGAAGGAGATGCGCTCCTTCCACGACGGCATGCGGCTGCAGGACGACCGTTTCCTGGAGTTCGTGAAGGAATTCGACTCGCCCTGGTCGGTGACCATGCAGACCATCTGGCCCAACCTGGTCGTGCAGCGCGAGATGAACACGCTGGGCGTGCGCCAGATCGTGCCCAACGGCCCCCACAGCATGCTGATGATCTGGACCATGTTCGGCTACGAGGACGACACGCCCGAGATGACCCGGCATCGCCTGCGCCAGGGCAACCTGATGGGGCCGGCGGGCTTCCTGGGCCTGGAGGACAACGAGGCCATGAAGTTCGTGCAGGAGGGCGTGCGCCGCAGCAGCCTGGACACGAACGTCGTGAAACTGGACGCGGGCAACGTCGGCACGGCCACGTCGCTGATATCGGAAGCCGCCATACGCGGCATGTATCGCTACTACCGCGAAGTCATGGGATGGGAAAAGGCATGATGACATTGCAGCTTTCAGGATATGCGCCCTCGCGGGTGGACGCACGGCGGGCGGCGGAGCTGCGGCCGCTGGTCGAGCATTTCAACATCGAGTATTGCGCGGTGCTGGACAGCGGCCACATCGAGGAATGGCCACGCTTCTTCGCCGAGGACTGCATCTACCGGATCACCGCGCGCGAGAACGCCGAGCTGGGCATGCCGGTAGGGCTGGTCTATGCCGAGGGGCGCCCCATGCTGCACGACCGGGCGGTAGCGATCTCGCGCACGCAGATGTTCGCGCCCCGCACCATGACCCACCTGCTGTCCGCCCCCCGCATCGTCGGCGAGGAAGGACAGGAAATCTGGGCCCAATGCAATTACGTGCTGCTGCAGACCCTGGTGGAGGGGCCCACCACGCTGCACCTGGCCGGCACCTACCACGACCGGTTCGTCCGCGACGGCGACGAACTGCTGCTGCGGGAGAGGCAGGTGATCCACGAATCGTCGGTGATCGCCAACGACCTGGTCTATCCCGTCTAGGAGGAATGGAATTGACTACCCTACGCAAGATCGCGCTGGAAGAACACTTCATGATGCCCGGCTTCGAGACCTACTCGAAGGCATTCCTGAACTTCATCGACCCGGCCACCATGAAGGAACTGGGCCAGCGTCTGGCCGACTTCGACACGCTCAGACTCGATGAAATGGATCGGGCGGGCATCGAGCTGGTCGTGCTGTCCCAGTCCGGACCGGGCGTGCAGGCCGAACCCGACACCACGCTCGCACTGCGCCGGGCGCGCGAGAACAACGACTTCCTGGCCGAGCGGATCGCGCGGCGGCCGGACCGCTATGCGGGCTTCGCCATGCTGCCCATGCACGATCCGCTCGAAGCAGCGCGCGAACTGGAACGCTGCGTGAAGCAGCTGGGATTCAAGGGCTCGCTGGTGAACGGCCACACACTGGGACGCTACTACGAAGGCCGCGAATACGATCCGTTCTGGGAACGGATGCAGGAGCTGGACGTGCCCATGTACCTGCACCCCATTGACCCGTGGAAGCCGCTGCACGCGCTGGACGGCGCGCCGGTGCTGGCCGGCGCCAGCTGGGGCTGGGGCGTCGAGACCGCCAGCCACGCGCTGCGCATGGTGTTCGGCGGCGTGTTCGACCGCTTCCCCCGGCTCAAGGTCATCCTGGGCCACATGGGCGAGGGCCTGCCCTTCCAGCGCTGGCGCTTCGACAGCCGCTTCGCCGCCTACCCCTATGGCGTCAGCCTGCAGCGGCGGCCGTCGGAATACATCGGCACCAACCTGCTCATCACCACCTCGGGCGTGTGCTCGCATCCGACGCTGGTCGGCGCGGTGGGCGAGATGGGCGTGGACGCCGTGATGTTCTCGGTCGACTACCCCTACGAATCGACCGAAGCCGCCGCCCGCTTCATCGACACCGCGCCCCTGGAACCCGCCCAGCTCGAAGCCATCTGCCATGGCAACGCGGCGCGGATCCTGGGCCTGTGAACCGCATCCGACGGAGACTCCCATGACCAAGCCGCTGTTTCGCATCGGGCAGATCGTGCCCAGTTCCAATACCACCATGGAAACGGAGATCCCGGCCATGCTGGCCGCGCGCCAGCAGATCCGGCCGGAGCGCTTCACCTTCCACTCCAGCCGCATGCGCATGAAGCACGTGGTCAAGGAGGAGCTGGCCGCCATGGACGCCGAGTCCGACCGCTGCGCCGTCGAACTGAGCGACGCCCGCGTCGACGTGCTGGGCTATGCCTGCCTGGTCGCCATCATGGCGATGGGGCGCGGCTATCACCGGCAGTCCGAGGCCCGCCTGAAGAACCATACCGCCGCCAACGGCGGCGACGCGCCCGTCATCACCAGCGCGGGCGCGCTGATCGAGGGGCTCAAGGTGATCGGCGCCCGGCGCATCGTGGTGGTGGCTCCCTACATGAAGCCGCTGACCGAACTGGTGGTCGACTACATCCGCCACGAGGGCTTCGAAGTCGCCGACTACCGTGCCCTGGAAATCCCAGACAACCTCGAGGTCGGACGCCACGACCCCGAGAACCTGCCGGCCATCGTCGCGCAGATGGACACCAGCCAGGTCGATGCCATCGTGCTGTCGGCCTGCGTCCAGATGCCCTCCCTGCCCGTGGTGGCCAAGGTCGAGGCGCAGACCGGCAAGCCGGTCCTCACGGCCGCCATCGCCACGACCTATGCCATGCTCAAGGCCCTGGACCTCGAACGCGTCGTGCCGGGGGCCGGCGCGCTGCTGTCCGGCGCCTACTGACACGGCCTCTTCCTTCCAGCGAGCCTCTCATGCCCGACAGCCAATTCCTCTACGGCGCCAACGTGCGCGCCAACGGCATCCGCCAGCATTACCTGCGCTACGGCGGCGCCGACGGCGAGCGCGCCTCGCGCGATCCCGTCATCGTCGTCCCCGGCATCACCAGCCCCGCCATCACCTGGGGCTTCGTGGGCGAGCGCCTGGGCCGGCACTTCGACACCTATGTTCTCGATGTGCGCGGCCGCGGCCTGTCCACCGCCGCGCCCGGCCTGGACTATAGCCTCGATGCCCAGGCCGAGGACCTCATCGCGCTGGCCGAGGCGCTGGGCCTGGCGCGCGCCAGCGTGGTGGGCCATTCCATGGGCGCCCGCATCGGCCTGCGCGCCGCGCGCATCGGCATGCCCGCCATGGCCAGGCTGGTGGCGGTCGATCCGCCGGTATCCGGCCCCGGACGCCGCCCCTACCCCGCCAAGCTTCCCTGGTACGTCGACTCGATGAAGGCGGCGCGCGCCGGCATGGACTGGACCGCCATGCGCGAGGTCTGCCCCACCTGGACCGAGGAACAGCTGCGGCTGCGCGCCGAATGGCTGCACACCTGCGACGAGGAGGCGGTGCTGGCCAGCTTCGAAGGCTTTCACACCGACGACATCCACGCCGATCTTCCCGCGATCCGGCAGCCCGTGCTGCTGATGACCGCCGAGCGTGGCGGCGTGGTCGAGGATGCCGACGTCGCGGAATTCGGGCAGTTGCTGGCCTCGATGCGGGCCGTGCGCGTGCCCGGCGCCGGCCACATGATCCCGTGGGACAACGAGGAAGGCTTCTACCAGGCCTTCGGCACGTTCCTCGGCGTTTCGATCTGAGATCCCTCTCCACCTCCAGACCACAGGCAAGACCATGGCCATCAGCGACTATCCGTTCATCGAAGCCTGGCGCCAGGTGCTGACGCTGTCCCGCCTGGAGGCGGGGCAGACCGTGACCATCCTGACCAGCGCGTCCACCCATCCGCAGACCCTGTCGTGCGCCACCATCGCCGCCCAGTCCCTGGGGGCTATCGTCAACCGGCTGGACCTGCCGCCGGTCAACGGCGAGAAGGCCCTGAGCCGGGACGCGCTGGCCTACCTGGGCACGACGCCCCTGACCGGCAACCACGCCGCCATCGCCGCCCTGAAGGCCAGCGACCTCGTCCTGGACCTGATGACCCTGCTCTTCTCGCCCGAACAGCACGAGATCCTGCAGACCGGCACCAAGATCCTGCTGGCGGTCGAACCGCCCGAAGTCCTGATGCGCATGGTCCCCACCCCGGAGGACAAGACCCGCGTCACCGCGGCGGCCGCGCGCATCCAGGCCGCCCGCGAAATGCGCGTGCGCTCGGCCGCCGGCACGGACCTGCGCTGCCCCCTGGGCGAATTCCCCGCCATCAGCGAATACGGTTTCGTCGACGAACCCGGCCGCTGGGACCACTGGCCCAGCGGCTTCGCGCTGACCTGGCCCAACGAAGGCGGCGCCAGCGGCCGCATCGTCATCGACCGGGGCGACATCCTGCTGCCCCAGAAATGCTACGTGGACGACCCCATCACGCTCACGGTGGAGAACGGCTACGCGGTGCGCATCGAGGGCGGCCTGTCGGCCAGCCTGCTCGACGACTACATGGCGTCCTTCGACGACCCCGAGGCCTACGCGATCTCGCACATAGGCTGGGGTTTGCAGCCGCGCGCCCGCTGGTCCACGCTGGGGCTGTACGACCGCGAAGCCACCATAGGCATGGATGCCCGTGCCTTCGAAGGCAACTTCCTGTTCTCTCTCGGCCCCAACAACGAAGCCGGCGGAAGCCGCACCACCGCCTGCCACATCGACATCCCGCTGCGCCGCTGCACCGTCAGCCTGGACGGGCGGGACATGGTCGCGGACGGCAAGGTCCTCGACCAGGCCTAGACACGGAGCCATCATGCACAAGGAAATCTCGACCTACCAGCGCCAGGGATTCGGCGCCGATCTCGAACTGCGCGGACCGGCCGCGCTGCTCATCGTCGACTTCGTCAACGGTTTCGCCGACCCGGCCATGTTCGGCGGCGGCAACATCCGCGAAGCCATCGAGCGCACGACGGTGCTGCTGGCCGAGGCCCGCAGGCTCGGGTGGCCCGTGGCGCACACACGCATCGTGTTCGCCGACGACGACGCCGATGGCAACGTATTCACCGAAAAGGTCCCCGGCCTGCTGAAACTGAAGGAACACGCCCCCGCCAGCGCCATCGTCCCCGAGCTGGCCCCGGCTCCGGGCGAACTCGTGGTGCGCAAGACGCTGCCCTCGGCCTTCTTCGGCACCACGCTGGCCGCATGGCTCGCGCAGCGCGGCGTGCGCACGCTGATCGTGGCCGGCGCGGTCACCAGCGGCTGCGTGCGCGCCAGCGTCGTGGACGCCATGTGCCATGGCCTGCGCCCCGTCGTCGCCTCGGACTGCGTGGGCGATCGGGCGCTCGGCCCGCACGAGGCCAACCTGTTCGACATGCAGCAGAAATACGCCGCCGTCATGCCGCGCGACGAGGTGCTGCAGGCGCTGGGGGCGGCCGCCAGCCGTTGATTCCTGGGCCCGATGGGTGGTCCGCAGTATACTGAGTAAAAATGCGCCGGCCCCGCGCCGGCGCCGGTATACCTGTGAAGCACCCCACAATGACCCAATCCCCCCCCTCGCACCCTTTCGATCCCGCCGAGCAGGTGCTCTGGTCGCGCGCGGGATACCTGGTCCGCCGCCTGAACCAGATCCACTATGCGATGTTCTTCGAGGAATGCAGCAACGAGATCACCCCGGTCCAGTACGGCATCCTGACCGCCCTGTCCCTGCAGCCGGGCAGCGACCAGAAGACGATCGGCCACGAACTCGGGCTGGACCGCACCACCACGGCCGACGTCGTCAAGCGGCTCGAACGCAAGGGCTACCTGACGCGCCGCGTGGATCCCGACGACCGCCGCTCGCGGCAATCCTTCATCACCGAGGAAGGACTGCGCGTCATGGGCCAGTTGCAGGACGGAATGACACGCGCCCAGCAGCGGCTGATCGCCCCGCTCAGCAAGAAGGACCAGGAAACCTTCATGCGCCTGCTTTCCAAGCTGGTGCAGGCCAACAACCACTACGGCCGCGCGGCCGCCGACCTCTGATCCTTTTCCCCTGATTCGTCGCGGCACACCTGGCGGATCGCCTCGATCAGCAATTGCGCCCCCGGCGACGAATGCTCCTGCGTGCGGCGCAGGATGCCCATGGAACGCTCGGTGCCCGCCAGCACCACCGGCAACTCCACCAGGATGCCCGCCCGCAGTTCGTGCGGGAACAACTGGCGCGAAGCCGCAGACAGCATGTCGGTCTCCAGCAGCAGCCCCCGGATCAGGGAGATGTCCGACGACTCCACCGCCACCTGCGGTTCCGGCAACCCATGCTGCGCCAGGCACGCGCCCAAGGCCTCGCGCGTGGGCGTGCCCTGCCGGGGCAGCACCCATGCGGTCTCCATCAGGTCGGCCAGATCCAGGGCGGCAGCCGCGGCCAGCGGATGATCGCGGCGCGCCAGCACCACCATGGGCTCGCGCATCAACTGCTCGACCACCAGCGCGCTTTCCAGCGGCTCCACCGGCAGCGCGCCCACCAGGAAATCCACGTCGCCCAGCCGCAGGCCCGCTACCAGCGTGTCCATGGGCGCCTCCAGCGTGCGCACCTGGAGGCGCGGATGCCGGGCCAGCACACTGCCGATGGCCACCGGCAACACATACGGACGGCTGAACGGCAGCGCCCCGACCACCACCTGTCCTTCGATCACGCCCTTCAGCGCCGAGATCTCGGTGCCGGCCAGGCGCAACTGCGCCAATGCCCGCTTCACATGTGCCAGCAGCAGCTCGCCGCATTCGTTCAATGCGACGCCGGCATGCGCGCGGTCGAACAGGGGCACGCCGACACTGGCCTCGAGGTCGTACAGCGCCATGCTGGCGGCCGGCTGGGAAACGCCCACCGCCGCCGCCGCCGTGCTGATGTGCTTGCGCTCGGTAAAGGCGAACAACAGTTCCAGGCGCCGCTCGTGCACGGCCAACGAAAAGAACGGCGCGGTGCGCAACCGCGGCGCCGACTCGGGGTAGCGCTCGCACAACGTGTCGCAGGCTTGCTGCAGTTCGGCGAACGCCAACTCGGTCCGTCGGTGCAGCGCCTGGCCGAAGTCGGTCAGCAGCCACTGGCGCGCGCTGCGTTCGAACAGCGCGACGCCGAACCAGCCTTCCAGCTCCTGCACCGAACGCGACACGGCCGACTGGGCGCGGCGCAGTTCCTCGCTCGCACGGGCCAGGTTGCCGTGGCGCACGACGGCCAGGAAGGGGCGCAGGTGCTTGGTGTGGAGCATCAAAGGGCCGAAAGGGCGTCGGCAGGGGCGTGCTTGCCGAACAAACGCAGGAGCTCGACCGAGGTCGTGACCTCGCCAAAATTCACCCGGACCGTCGATAACGTGCCCTCGTGGCCAGCCGCGTTACCGCTGCCCACGCAATCCTCCGCCACGACGATGTGATAGCCGAGGAAGAATCCGTGCCTGAGGGTCGAATCGACGCAGACATTGGTGGCCACGCCCGCCATCACCAGCGTCCTGATACCCCGCTCCTGCAACTGCGCGTGCAGCCCGGTCTCGTGGAAACCGCTGAACGTGTGCTTGTCCACGACGATGTCCCCCTCCCGGGGTTGAATGCGGAAGAAGTCGGCGCCCCAGGTTCCCTCCATGCAGCAGCCCTCGGCATCCCGCATGGCGACGTGGGCCTCCGCCAGGTACTTGAAATCGTAGACCGAGCGCAACCATGCGACCGCAGCCCCCGATCGCCTGGCCCCGTCCGCCAATGCGCCGATCCGGTCGGCGATGGCGGCATTCTCGTCCACCCGGATGGGATGGCGGCCGCTTTCAGCCCGGGTGCGCTGCAGGTAGCCGCCCTGGGCGCAGAAATCGTTCTGCATATCGACGATCACTAACGCCGTGTGTCGCGGCTGCGCTTTCTCCGCCAGGGTGCGTAGGATATTGCTCATGGCCCCCCCCCTTCAACGGTCCGGCATGATGGTGCCGCACTTCTTGCAGGTGCGGAAATCGAGCGAACCCCAGAAATTGTCGTAGGCCCGCGATACCGGATCGGTACCGTAATCACTGACGATGAAGCGTTCCTCGTGCAGCAGATTGTCGCAAGAAGGGCAGAACCAATGGAAGCGGTCCACTTCGCCAGGCCGGCGCTTGCGCTCGACCACGAGCTGGAACGCATCGGGCGGGAAACGCGGCGAATGCGGCACCATGGGCGGCTGGTAAAGACAATGTCCTTCGGGAACCACCGCGACTTTCTCCACCCCCTCGGGCGTACGATAGTGCAGGTGCAGGTCCCCCTTCAGCGAATACTGCATCTCGTGGCTGGGATTCAGGTGGAACTCGCTGCGGTATTCACGGCCGCGCGCAATGAAGCACAGGCAGTCGTCCTCCTGCCACAACGGATAGGTCCGCCGCTCCTCGTTGTGCCGCAAGTGCTCCATGATTTCCTGCAAATCGATTTGCGGCATGTGCAATTGCAGGCTGGGAAATAGTTTCATCGCTATGTCCTGGTAGTGAATCCCCCCATTCTCGGCTCCCCGCGGGGCTGGCGCCAGCCGGCAATGCTTCTGCCTGGGGCGAAAAAACTTATGCCCGCCCGCCGGCCATCAAAATGCTTCTGCCGGTCCCGAAAGCGCTTATGCCCCATCCCCTCCGGCCTGCGGCAATGGCACAGTGGCGGGGCCACCCGCTGGTGGGGTGGCTTGCTCAACCTTCGGGAATCCGGACCATGAAAACGCCAATCATCCATTCCGTGCTCGCGGCGATCACGCTGGCCCTGTGCGGCGCCGCGCCGACGCACGCCCAGGACTACCCCGCCAAACCCGTGCGGGTGGTCTCCACCTTCCCCGTGGGCAGCGGCCCCGACGCCGCGCTGCGGCTGGTGGCCGACCGGCTGTCGCAGAAATGGGGACAGCCCGTCATGGTCGAGAACAAGCCGGGCGGCAACGGCTTCATCGCCATCGACGCCGCCAAGCGCAGTCCCGCCGACGGCTACACCCTGCTCCAGATGGACAACGCGCAGACCAGCGCCCATCCCTACCTGTTCAAGAAACTGCCCTACGACCTGATGCGCGACTTCGAGCCCATCACGCCCATGCTGCGCAACTACTTCTTCGTAGTGGTACCGGTGGACAGCCCCTTCCGCGGCACCGGCGACCTGCTCCAGGCGGCGCGCGCCAAACCCGGCTCGGTCACCTACGGTTCGTGGTTCGTCGGCAGCCCCGGCCACATCGGCGGCGCCATGCTGGAACAGGGAGCGGGCGTGGAAATGATGCACGTCCCGTACAAGGACATGGGACAACTCTACGCCGCGGTGGCCAACAAGGAACTGGCCTGGGCCTTCGGCAGCGGCGGCAGCGCCGGCCCCCTGCAGCGCGCCGGCAAGGTCCGCTACCTGGCCGTCTCGGCGCCCCGGCGGCTGGCGGGCTTCCCGGACGTCCCCACCATCGCGGAATCCGGCGGACCGGCGGACTTCGACCTGGCGGGATCGGTCGCGCTGCTGGCGCCCAAGGGCACGCCCGCGGCGGTCGCCGACAAGATCCAGCGCGACGTGGCGCAGGTATTGCGCGACCCGGAGGTCCTCAAGCGCTACGACGCGATGTTCTACGAGCCCTACGTGCTGGAACGCGCCGAGTACGTGAAGGAGCTGGCCGACGAGACCCGGCGGTTCGGGCAGGTGCTCAAGCGCTTGAATATCGCGCTGGATTGAAACGCCCGGTTAGGCCGACGCGCCGAAGTGCCCCAGGATGTCCGCCGTATCCAGCACGTCGGCATACTTCGCATGCATGTCCAGCAGGCTCATCGCATGGCTGGATTGCAGGCGGTCGAAGCAGGCGTCGGCAGCCACGGCGATGCGGTAGTTGGCGCTGAAGCCATCCACCACGGTGGCACGCACGCAGCCCGAGGTGCTGCCGCCCGCCACCACCAGCGAATCCGCACCCAGCAGGGTCAGGTAGGACTGCAGCGGCGTCGAGAAGAACGCCGACGGCTTCTGCTTGCCGATGACGAGGTCGCTGGGCTGCGGAGCGATTTCCTCGACGATCTCGTCATGATGCCGATCGGATTGGGACACCGGAGCCTCTTGCGGCCGCGATCGTGCATGCTTCCACAGCCACGAACCCATGTCCCATTTGTCGTCCCGGTACGCGCCCCGCGTGTAGATGACGGGCCGCTGCTGCGCGCGAAAGGCGGCCAGCAGTTCGCGGATGCGGTCGATGGCGTCCCAGCTTGCCTCGCCGCAAGAGTTGGGCCAGCGGCGAACGGAGTCGGTGATGGGTTCGCGCCGGTCGCCGCAAAAACCATAGGTGGCGTCGACGATCACCAGGGCCGGGCACGCGCCGAATCCCATGCGGGCGCCGTAGCCGGACAGCTCGATGATCTCACGGTCGCGCGGCGTCAGGTACGAATACAGCGATTCGAGCGTGGCCATGTCCAGGGCCTCCTCAGGCGAACAGCGCGGCATCGCCGCGGGCCTTTTCCTGCCACGCGAGCTTGCGGACGAAGTAGTTCCAGGAATGCTCGATGTGGACGGGCGTCATGATCTGTTCGCGCCGGCGCCGCCGCACGGGCGGCATGGGGAAGGTCGCTTCGGCGCGCATCTGCGAACCCAGCACGTGGATGCGCGCGGCGCGCTCCAGGAAGACCCCCACGCAGACGGCATGGGCGATGGACGTGCCGCAAAAGGTGACGCCGTGATTGGCCATCAGCACGGCGAAATGCGGTCCCAGGGTGCGGGCCAGCGCGGCGCCCTCTTCCTCGGTCTTGAGCAGCGCGGCCTCGTCCCGGTGGCAGGGCAGTTCGTCGAAGTAGTCGGCATCCAGCGTGAACGGCGCCAGCGCGGTGCCGAACGACGACAGGATGCTGGCGTGGAAGGGATGGGTATGGGCGACGACGTTGACGTCGGGCCGCGCCTTCAGGATCTCGGAATGGATGGGCACTCAGAATGGCGCCCCCCTTCCCCTTCCAGCTTGGCGCCATCGTGGCCGACCAGCACGAAGTCGGCGGCGGACAGGATCTCGCCCAGGCCGCGCGCGTTGCGCTTGAGCCAGAAGCCGCGCCCTTGCGGATCGCGCAGCGACAGGTGGCCCAGGGTCATGTCGCCATGGCCTTCCATTTCCAGGACGCGGCAGGCCGTCGCCAGTTGTTCCAGTTGTTCGTCGATAGACATCGTGGGAGCCTCAATGGGAAGGACGGGAACTCCGGGCCGCGCCGTCGGGCTCCCAGAAGATGATCCTGCCGCGCACGGCGACGAGCAGACGGTCGAGGGTGAAGCCGATCAGCGCCACGGCGATCACGCCGGCGTAGGACTCGGCATACATGAAGGAAGCCGACGCGTAGGCGATGTAGTAGCCCAGCCCGGTGCTGTCGCCGATCATTTCGGTGATGATCACGACCACCATGGACAGGGGCAGCGCGACCCGTATGCCCGACATGATGGCGGGCAGCGCCGCCGGCAGTAGCACGCGCAGGAAGATGCGCACGGACCCGGCCCCCATGTTGCGGGCGCTCCAGACCAGGCGCGGCGCCACGGCGCGGATGCCGAAATAGGTGTTGACCGCGATGGGGAAGGTGCACTCCAGCGCGATCAGCGCGATCTTCGACGGCGAGCCGAAGCCCAGCAGCAGGATGAAGACCGGGTACAACGCGATCTTGGGAACCGGGTAGCCGAACGAGAAGATGGGTTCCACCATCCATTCGAACCAGCGGCTGCGGGCCATGAGCACCCCCAGCAGTACGCCGATGACGATGGCCAGGCCGAAGCCGCTCAGGGCGCGCGAGAACGAGATGGAGGCGTGATAGACCAGGTCGCCGTTGGCCAGCCCTTCCACGAAGGCCCGGCCCACCTTCACGATGGAAGGCATCAGCCGCGGCGACACCCATCCCGAACGGGACAACAGCTCCCAGGCCACGGCCAGGACCGACAGCGGATACAGCGGCGCCATGGCTTGCCGGGCGAAAGCGCGCAGACGCTCAACCATCGCGGGCCTCCCCGGGATACTTGTCCGCCAGCAGGCGGCGGCGGATGGCCAGCAGGATGCGGTCGCTGGCGAAGCCCATCAGGCCGATGGCCAGGATGGCCGTGTACATCCAGTCATAGCGCATGGCCTCCTCGGCGCGCACGACCATGTCGCCCAGGCCGTCGTGCGACCCCACCATCTCGGCGGCGAACAGCACGATGAACGAAAGCGCGAGCCCGGAGCGCAGGCCGGTGAAGATCTGCGGCAGCGCGGCCGGGAAGATGACGCGCCTGAAGATGTAGGCAGGTCCCGCCCCCATGTTGCGCGCCGCCCAGATCAGGGATACGGGGGTGGCGCGCGCGCCGTACAAGGTGTTGATGAAAGTCGGAAAGAAGACCGCCAACGTGATGAGGGCGATTTTCGAGACATCGCCGAAGCCCAGCCAGGTGATGATGACCGGCAGCAGCGCCACCTTGGGCACCGGATACAGCGTGGAGACGAGCGGATCGAAGAAGGCGCGCGCCTGCTGCCACACCGCGCTCAGGAGTCCGATCGCAACCCCCAGCGCGGCCCCCATGAAAAAGCCGCTGTAGGAGCGCACGCCGGACGCCATCGCGTCGCGGATGAGCTCGCCGCTTGCCAGCAGTTCCCAGGTCGTCGCGGCGATGTCGGTCGGCGCCACGACGTAGCGGGGCGCGCCCGGCTGGCCTGCCGCCAGTTGCATGGCAACCAGCAGCGCCACCGGCAGGGACCAGCCCGCGAGCCAGCGCAGCGCGCGGTTCGAACCGCCCGCCGCGGTGGAGCGTATCGCGCTCATGAGCCTTCCCGGGCGCGCAGGACCTCGTCGCGCAGCATGTCCCAGATCCTGGCGTGGTAGTCCATGAACTCGGGCGACTTGCGGATGGAGGCGTCGCGCGGGCGCGGCAGCTCGACGCGCAGGTCGGCCTTGATGCGTCCCGGGCGCGCCGTGAAGACGATGATCCGGTCGCTCAGGTAGATGGCCTCTTCGATGTCGTGCGTGACGAACAGCACGGTGCGGCGGTCCTGCTGCCAGATGTCGGTCAGCTCTTCCTGCATGAGTTCGCGCGTCTGCGCGTCCAGGGCGCCGAACGGCTCGTCCATCAGCAGCATCTTGGGTTCGTAGGCCAGCGTGCGCGCCAGGGCCACGCGCTGCCGCATGCCGCCCGACAGTTCGCCCGGATACGCGTTCTCGAACCTGGCGAGCCCGACCATGGCGATGTACTTGCGCGCGATCTCCAGGCGCCGCGCCTTGGGCAGGCCCTGCACTTCCAGCGACCAGGCCACGTTGCCCAGCACCGTGCGCCAGGGAAAGAGCGCATAGTCCTGGAACAGCATGCCCCGGTCGGGCCCCGGCTCCGAGACCGGGCGCCCGGCCAGGCTGATCGTGCCGCTGGTGCGCGGCTCGAAGCCGCCCACCATGTGCAGGAAGGTGCTCTTGCCGCAGCCCGACGGCCCGACGATACTGACGAATTCGCCCTCGGCGATGGACAGGTCGAAATCCTCCAGCGCGGTCACGGCCTAGCCGTTGCGCAGGAAGCGCTTGCCGACGCCCCCGGGCCTGCAGGTAGTGGGTCGCGTCGGCGTTCATTTCGGCAGATAGCTCATATCCACGACCTTGGCGGGATCCAGGTCGTCCATGTAGCCGAAGTCCTTCAGTTCCTTCACCATCCTGCGCATGGAATCCATGTCGACCTTGCCGTCCAGCGGGTGCAGGTACTTGCGCATGCCCAGCGACACGTCCAACGGAATGTTGACGAACTTCGCATCGATCAGTTGCTGGTGGCTTTCGCGCGGACGGTTGACGTAGAAGTCGGTAGCCTTGACCAGATCGGCCAGGAACGCGCGCAGCGCGGCGGGATGCTTGGCGGCGAACTCCTCCTTGACCAGCAGCAGCATCAGGTCTTCCTGCTGCCCGATGCCGTCGGTGGACGTGAATACCGTGCGCATGCCGCCACGCTTTTCCTCGAAGGCGGCGAAAGGCTGCGGAAAGGCGCCGATGTCCAGCTTGCCGGCCCGCACCGCCTCGCCCTGGCTGGGGAAGGGAAGAGCCACCCACTTGACGTCGCGCTGCGGATTCAGGCCATGCTTCTTGAGCGCCAGCCGGGCCCAGATCTCCGCCGACGAGCGGGCGCCATTGATCCCGATGGTCTTGCCCTTGAGGTCGGCGATCGTCTTGATGGGCGAACCGTCGAGCACCATGTACCGGGTGGCGAAGCCTTGCGCGCCGCCCTAGCGGGACAGCGACGCGACGATCTTGAACTTGATGCCCTGGGCCGCGGCCATCATGACGCTGTGCGCCGATCCGGTGGCGACGTCCAGCTCGCCAGCTTCGAATGCTTGAAAACGTTTATCGGTGCCTCTGAAAAGCGTGTATTCGAGCTTGTAGTCCCGGCCCTGCCCGGGCGTGACGGCCGGCGAAGCCTTCATGGTCCAGAGAGGCTCCTCGGCCGAGGAGCCATGTCCCACCCTGATGGTCACGACTTCCGCGCGGCTGGCTGCCGAGCCCAGGAAACACAAGGATAAAGCGGCACAGCAGAGCGTTCTCACCAAGATGTTCATGACGCGGTCCTCCCTAGGATAGTCATTGCTCCGTCATGCCGGATTGTAGGATCTTGCCGCTGCGGAAAGGAGCAAGTTATGCTTGCGTGGACAGCAATTTTTCTTATCGGACGGATTTCCCCGCCCAGGAATCGAGCGCTACCCGGCCATGCAAGACAAGAACCATATGCGGCACCTGCGGGCGCTGATCGCGGTGGTGGAGGAAGGCAGCATTGCCCGCGCCGCGCAGCGGTTGCTGCGCACGCCGTCGGCGGTGGCCAGCTCCATCCGACAGCTCGAGACGAGCTTCGATGCCACGCTGTTCGAGCGCCAGTCAGCAGGCATGGCGCCTACGCCGTTCGGACAGGCGGCCTACCGGCGCGCGTGCCGCATCGAGGCCGAATTGCAGCTGGCCGCCGCGGAACTCGCGCCCTACCGGGTATCCGTCAATGCCCCGCTGTTCGCCATGCTGGTCGGGGAGCGTCAATTGACCGCGCTGGTCCGTTTGCGCGAGATGGGCCACATGCCCAGCGTGGCGGCGGTGATGGGCTTGACGCAACCCGCGGTCAGCGCCCTGCTCAGGCAGGCAGAAGCCTCGCTCAAGCTGCGCCTGTTCCGCCGCGCCGCCAAGGGCATGGCCGTCACCGAAGCGGGCGAGCTGCTGCTGTTCCGCGTCAGGCGGGTGCTGGCCGAACTGCGGCACCTGGAGGCCGACATCGCTCAGCAGCGCGGCGAAATGGCCGGCCGCGTCATGTTCGCGGCATTGCCTTCCATGCGCACGCGGGTGCTTCCCCAAGCCATCGCGGCATTGGTCGGCAAGCATCCGAATGTCCAGATCTCCATGGTGGACGCACCCTTCGAGATCCTGTTCGCGGGCGTGCACTCCGGCGAGATCGATTTCATCCTGACCGGCCTCAATGCCAACTACTCGCATCGGGACTTCCTGATTCGCGTGATCGGCCGCGACCGCCTGGTCGTGGTCGCCCGCGCGGGCCATCCGCTGTGCGCGCGGGAACGCGTCGAGATTGCCGACCTGGTGCGCTACCCCTGGGTGCTGCGGGATCGCGGCGCGCCGACGCGCGAGTTGCTGAACGACTTGTTCTGGCAGCTGGGGATCGAAGCGCCGCACGTGGCGGTGCAGGCGGGAGACCTCGGCTTGTTGCGGGGCCTCCTGCAGCATAGCGATGTGGTATCGGCGGTCTCGCCCGAATACCTGAGCTACGAGATTGCCTCGGGCGCCGTCAAGGTGCTGGACGTCGAGCTTCCCCATACCGGCCGCGAGATCGGCTTCATCCTGCGGCGCGATGCGCAGCCTTCCCTCTTGTGCGAGAAGCTGATGCAGCACATCGAGGCAGCGACGGCGGGCACGCTGGCACCCGCCGCCCCCTCGCCGACCGGAGCCAGGACGGCTGTCACCCCAGGTTGACGCCGCTGCGTTTGACCACCTCCCCCCAATAGCGGTATTCGCTGCGCACGTACTCGTTGGCTTCCTGCGGGCTTTGGCTGCTGCGCGGCAACGCGCCTATGGTGCGCAGGCGGTCCTTGAAATCCTGGGTCTGCACGATCTGGCTCAGGGCCTCGAAGTTGCGGTCGACCAGCTTCTTCGGCACGCCGGCGGGATACATGAGCATCAACCAGGTCACCGCGGTGAACTTGGGAATGCCTTGCTCCATCAGCGTGGGGGCGGCCAGCACGCCATCCAGGCGCTGCGCGCTGCCCGCGCCCAGCACACGCAGCTTGCCAGATTCGACCAACGGCTTGGTGGCCGCCGCGGTCTCCAGGGCGATCGACACCGTTCCCGCCATGACGTCGGTCAGTCCACGCGAACTGCCCTGGTACGGCACGTGAACGATGTCCACGCCCGCATAGCGCTTGAACTCCTCCATCGCCAGGTGCGACACGGTGCCGTTGCCCGACGACGCATTGGTCAGCTTGCCGGGGTTCGCCTTCGCATAGGCGATGAGTTCGGCGACGTTCCTGGCGGGCACGGCGGGATTGGCCACCAGGACGAACGGCAGATCGCCGACCAGGCCGATGGCCTCGAAGTCCTTGGTGGAATCGTAGGCGACGCTCTTGTACATGTGCGGATTGGTCGCCACTGCCGACATGTGGGCCAGCATCATCACGCTGCCGTCGCTGGGGGCCTTGGCGAGATAGCCCAGGCCCAGGCTTCCTCCCTGGCCCGGCTTGTTCTCCACGATGTAGTTGTCGCCGGTCGCGGCCGCGAGCTTCTCGGCCAGCATGCGCGCCACGATGTCGGTGGCCTGGCCCGGCGGGAAGCCCACCAGTATCCTTACCGTCTTGCCGGTCGATGGCGCCTGCGCGTAGGCGTCGCTCAAAAGCACCGATGCCGCGCTGGCCAGCAGAAACCTGCGGCGCCCTGCTTGCGTAGTCTCCATGGATGTTCCCTCATTCTTGTTTCGACTATGAGATGACCACCGCCCCGGCCAGCGTTGCCGCCACGCCAAGGGCGAAGGCCACGATCAGCCACCAGCCGGGAACGCGCGTCGCCCCATCCGGCTCGGCCCGCGGCGGCACGGGCGCTGCCCGGACCGGGTCCGCCGTACTCGCGGGTCCGGCATCGGCGGTGGCCCGGCCCGCCGGGCTGCGCTTCCCGGGAGCACCGCTTCCGGCCGGCGCGGCCGGCTCCTCCGGTGCGAACTGCTTGCGGAAGGCCTTGAAGAAATCGTCGGAAATCTTCCTGGCCACGCTGTCGATCAGGCGCGCGCCCACTTGCGCCAGCTTCCCGCCGACCTGCGCCTGCGCCGCGTAGGTCAGCTCCGTACCGGCGCCGGCCTCCTTCAGATCGACCGAGGCCGATCCCTTGCCGAACCCCATCGCGCCACCCTGCCCCTCGAATACCATGACGCAGGAAGCGGGAGGCACGGCTTCGGTCAGGCGCAGCGAGCCGTTGAAACGCGGCCGGAGCGGCCCGATGGCGGCGGTGATCACGATGCGAAACTCATCGGGGCCCGCCTGCTCGACCGACTCGCATCCCGGAAGGCAGCGCTTGAGCGTGCCGGGATCGTTCAAGGCCTTCCAGACGTCGGCGCGGGGAGCGGCGATGACTTGGGTACCGGTGATTTCCATGAACGCCTCGATGTCAGCCGTGCTTGCGCTTCATGGCCGCCGCCGTATTGACCATGGAGTGAAGGGCCCGCGCGTACTCGATGGCGCCAAGCTCGTCCATGCGGGGCGCGACGTGCAGATACTCCTTCAGCCCCAGGATGGCCGGCCGGGGACGGCTCGTCAGCACTTCGCAGAAGCGGGCGAGTTCGGCGTCGAGTTTGTCGGCGGGAACGACGGTGCTGACCAGTCCGTAGGCCATGGCGCGATGGGCGTCGATGAAATCGGCGGAATAGGCCATCCAGAGGATGGCGTTGCGATTGACGCGGTCGTACAGCGCCGACATGACCATGGTCGGCATCACGTTGTGCGCGATCTCGGGGATATTGAAGGTCGCGGTATCGCTGGCGAACGAAACGTCGCAAAGCGCCGCGATGGCGGTGCCGAACCCCATCGCCCGGCCTTCGATGGCGGCAATGACCGGCACCTGCGCGTTGCGTATGGCCTTGTAGCTGTTGAAGATCGCGTCGTACTCCGGGCGGCGCGCATAGGCCTCGGGAGACGGCGCGGGGGATCCCGGGTCGCGGGCGCGCCCGGTGCAGAAGTCCGGCCCCGCGCTGCGCAGCACGACGGCATCCGAGGTGTGATGCGCGTTGAGAATGGCATCGGCGAACGCCACTGCCATCGCGTCCGTCACTCCGTTGTCCTGCGGGCGGTTGAAGGTAATGCGAAGAATACGGCCGTCCTGCTCTATCGAGAGTTGTTCGCTCATGTACTGCCTCCTGAGGTGGAAAGGAAATTGGTCGACCGCCGGGTGGGCTCAATGGCCGATGCGGACGCGATCGAGATGGCGCAACAATGCGTCCTGGAATGCGGCGGGCTGGTCGATATTGGGCAAATGGCCGGCGTCGGGAATCACCTCGATTCCCGCCCCGTGGATAAGCGTCTGCAAATGCCGCATGGCATCGGGCAGGGGGCCGTCGTTGGCCCCCACCAGCAGCGTCGTCGGCACCGCGATGCCGCCGACATCGCCCAGATAGTCCAGCCCCTGGATCGCCTGTGCGCACCCGACGAACCCGGCGACCGAGGTGGCGGCCGCCTGACGCCGGAAACGCCCGGCAATTTCGGGATGCGCGCCCACGAAGGACCGGCCGAACCAGCGCTCGATCGTGGAATCCGCGAGCGCGGCGGTGCCCCTCTCGCGCGCAACGGCGATGCGCTCGGCCCAGACCAGTTGCAGGTCCGGCGGCGTATCGGCCCGTGCGTCGCACAGGCAAAGGCTCGACAGCCGGCCTGCATGCCGGATGCCCAGGCCGAATCCGCTCATGCCACCCAGCGAGAGCCCCACATAATGGACGCGCTCGATGCCCAGTGCGTCGAGCACCGCGATCGTATCGTCCGCCAGCTCGTCCATGGTGCAAGGTCCGGCAGGCGGCTGGGTATCCCCGTGCCCGCGCGTATCGGCCCGGATCACCCGGTATCCCCGCGCCGCCAGCAAGGCTGCCTCGCTGTCCCACATCATGCTGGACGACAGGATGGAGTGGGTCATGAATACGGGTGCTCCCGCCGGGTCGCCCTCGACCAGAACGGCGATCTCGCCCGCCGGACCGGCCACCCGCAGCGTTTCGCGCCGCGCCTTCGCGGCGTTGTCCGACTTTGCCATCACGCCTTCTCCATTTCCGGAATTTCGGAGTGCGCGGGCGATACCCGCTGTCCGCCCGAGGCACGCCGCAACGCATTCCAGATCGCCTGCGGCGTCATGGGCAGGGCGTCGATGCTGGCCCCCACCGGGGCCAGCGCGTCGTTGATCGCGCTGGCGATCGCCGCCGGGCTGCCCAGATAGCCCGCCTCTCCCGATCCCTTCTGGCCGAACTCCGTCAGCGGCGACGGCGTGCAATGGTCGACGATGGTGACGGCGGGAACCTCCAGCGCGCTCGGCAGTAGGTAGTCCATAAAGGTGCCGGCAAGCAGCTGGCCCTCCTCCGAAAAGACGAACTTCTCCATCATCGCCGCCCCCAATCCGTGCGCGATCCCGCCGTAGGTCATCCCATGGACCACGTCCGGGCTGATCATCACGCCGCAATCGTGTCCGCACACGTAGCGGTGGAAAGTCGCCTTGCCGGTATCCGGATCGATGCTGACCAGCACGACGTGCGACTCGAACGAATGGCAGGGATACATCTGCACCCGGCCATCCTCGGTGGGCATCTTTCCGCCCGTGGGCACCTCCCAGACGAACTTCTCCTGCAGCCCCGGCTCGGTGCCCTCGGGAAGCTTGTGGAACATGCGGTGCGCAATCTCCACCAGGTTGTCCCAGGACATGCGCCGCTGGGAATCGGACTTCGCTACGACGTCGCCGCCGTCGTACGACAATTGCTCTTCCGGCAATCCGAGATTGTGCGCGGCAATGCGCAGCAACTTGGCGCGCAGCTTCTTGGCGGCGCCGGCCGCCGCCCCGCCCAGCATGATGGCCATGCGGCTGCCGACCGGACTATTCGACGGCAAGGCGTTGAGCGAGTCGGCGTGCAGGACGCGGATGCCGTCCGGCTCGCGCTGCAGGATCTCCCCCACCACGGTGGAGACCAGGGTCTCGTGCGCCTGGCCCGAGGTCGACGTTCCCATCAGCGCCGTCACCGAACCGGACAGGTCGATGCGCACCAGGCAGGAGTCCATCCACGTGGTCGTCGTGTTCTTGGGATTGAACAACGGTTCGAAGGCCGAGTTGCCTCCCGAGGGTTCGAGGCAGGTCGAGACGCCGATGCCGGCCAGCAATCCGCGCTTGCGCAACTCGTCGCGCTGCCGCTGGATCTGCTCGAGCGAGGCCGCATCCAGCGCCTTGCCGAGGACCGTCGCGTAGTCTCCCGAATCGTAGGTGGTGCCGCTGGGTATCAGATAGGGGAATTCGTCCTTGCCGATGAGGTTGCGGCGGCGCAGCTCGACGCGGTCCAGCCCCAGGAAACGCGCCACCTTGTCCATGCCGGTCTCGATGGCATAGTTGGTCGGGGATTGGCCGAACCCGCGTACCGCCTCCTGGGGGGTCTTGTTGGTCATCACCGATACGGCGTCGTATTCCACGCTGGCGATCCGGTACGGGCCGACGATCGCGCCCACCGGCTTGCCCAGCTGCAGCGGCGCCCGGCCCGAATAGGCGCCGATATCGTCCACCGCGCGCATCCGCATGGACTTGACGATGCCGTCGCCGTCGAACGCCAGCGTCACGTCGAAGACGCGGTCCGGCCCCTGCATGTCGCCGCCGCGCATGTTCTCCAGCCGGTCCTCGATGAACCGGACGGGGCGGCCCAGTTTTCTCGCCAGGTAGCCCACCAGCACCGAATGCTTGATGCCGCGCTTGACCCCGTAGCTGCCGCCGACGTCCACGTCGTAGTGCACGCGCACAGCGTTGCCCGGCAGGCGCAACGCCCGGGCCAGCAGATCGGGATACTTCGGCATCTGGATGGACGCCCAGACGTCGAGGATGCCGGTCGCGTCGTTCCACCAGGCGCTGACCGCGAACGTCTCGATAGGCACGGTGGCGCTGCGCGCCCAGTGCACGCGATACGACAGCTTGTGGGGAGCCTGGGCGAAATGCTCGTCCACCTCGCCCCAATTGAAGACGCGGCGGAAGATCACGTTGGACCCATGCAGCGGATGCACCTGGGGAGCGCCGGGCTCCATCGCGGCCAGCGGATCGACGACGTGATCGATGGGTTCGTACTCGACAATCACCGCCTCGGCCGCGTCTTCGGCCAAGGCGCGGGTATCGGCCACGACCGCGGCCACCCACTCCCCGGCGTAGCGGGCCACGCCGTGGGCGAGCGGAAACCGCTTCACCTGCGGCGCGTCGACGCCGGGCAGCATGGCATCGGTATGCGCGCAAAGCTCCTCGCCAGTCAGGACGGCATGCACGCCAGGCATGGCCAGCGCCCCGGAGGCGTCGATGGACCGTATCCTGGCATGCGCATGCGGGCTCGCGACGATGGCCACGTGCAGCACGTCGGGCAGTTGTATGTCGGCGGCGTAGCGCCCTTGCCCGGTCACGAAACGGCGGTGCTCGACGGCGCGGCGGTGCTTGCCGATATAGCGGAATTTCCCCGGATCAGTCATGCGACGACTCCTGTGCCGTCGCATGCTGGACGGCGTCCACGATCTGTTGATAACCGGTGCACCGGCACAGGTTGCCGCTGATGGCCTCGCGGATCTGCGCCTCGTCCGGACGGGGGTGGCGCGCCACGAGCGCGTGGCACGCGACCAGCATGCCTGGCGTGCAATAACCGCACTGCAGCGCATGCTTTTCGCAGAAGGCGTCCTGGATCGCGGACAGCCGCCCCCGTTCCGGCGCCAGCCCCTCCACGGTCGTTACCGAAAGGCCGTCGGCCTGGACCGCGAACATGCAGCAGGACCTGACGGGTTCTCCGTCCAGCAGGACCGAACACGCGCCGCAGACACCGTGCTCACAGCCGATATGGGTACCGGTCAGCTTCAGCGTGTCGCGCAGGAAGTCCACCAGGGTGGTGCGCGGCTCGACCTGGGCCTGCCGCACGACGCCATTCACATTGATGGAAATGTTCATGAGTCGGGAAAATGCCATGGCTACACGCTCCGTACCGAAGACTGGGCCGATTGCGCGGCCCGGCGCAGGACGCGTACCGCCAGGACGGCCGCCAGGTGGCGCCGGTATTCGGCGGTCGCGTGCAGGTCGCTGCCTGGCTCGCATGCCGCGGCCGCATCCTCGGCCACGTCACGCAGCAGATCATCGTCCAGCCGCTGCCCTTCCAGGCGCTGCGCCAGCTCGGGAAAACTGCGGGGAACGCCATCCACGCCGCCGAGGCCGAACGCGGCGCGCCGGCAGACGCCCGACGCATCGACACGGACCTGCGCCGCAGCCGAAGCCATGGCGAAGTCTCCGTGCCGTATCGCGATCTCGTCGAATGCACAACCGGTGCCGCGCGCGTCCCACACGGGCCACTCGATGGCGGTCAGGCACTCCGTGTCGCGCGTGTCGGTAAACATGGGCCCCAGGAAAAACTCGCCGGCGGCGACACTGCGTTCGCCTTCGTCCTGGCTTGTCAGGCGCAGTCTCGCGTCCAGCACGAGGGCGGCCAGCGGCAGCTCGGCGGACGGGTCGGCATGCACCAGGCTGCCGCCCACGGTGCCACGGTTGCGCGTCTGGCCGTGCCCCACCCAGCGCAACGCGGCGGCGACCAAGGGGATGTGCGCATGCAGCGAGACCTCGTCCTCCAGGGTGCGCTGGCGCACCACGGCGCCGGTCACCACGGCAGTGTCCGAAACGTCCAGCGACTGCAGGGCGGACACCCGGTGAATGTCCACCAGCAGCGCGGGGCGCGCCAGGCGCATGGCCATCATCGGCACCAGGCTCTGGCCTCCGGCCAGCAGCTTGGCCTCGTACCCATGCTGGTGCAGGAGTTCGAGCGCGTGGTCCAGGCCCTCGGCACGCACATAGTCGAAAGGAGCGGCTTTCACGATAGTATGTATGGGTGGCCGAGCGAGAGAAAACCTGAGGGCCCGGCGGGGTTGGCGCAGGCCGGCTCCGCCGGCGTGCTGGATTCGTTTTGCATGGGCTGCAGTGTGAAGGCGGGCCGCTCTCGCGGCAAAGTAATAATCTTCACGTGGCGTGAGTTATAGTCACGCCGGCCAGAGCAGCAACAGGAGACTTCATGAGAAAGCTGCCCCCGCTCAACGCCGTGCGGGCGTTCGAGGTGGCCGCGCGCCACGTGAGCTTTACCAAGGCCGCGGCGGAACTGAACGTCACGCACGGCGCAGTCAGCCGCCAGGTGGCCCTGCTCGAGGAGTGGCTGGGCGTCGCGCTCTTTCACCGCGCGCCCTCGCAGCTGACGCTCACCGAGGCCGGCCGCGGCTATCTCAACGAGGTCTCGGCGGTGTTCGACCGCCTGGCCACGGCATCGATGTATGTCATGCAGCAGGCGGCGCCCATCGTGCTGCGCGTCAATGCCCCGCCCACCTTCACCATGCGCTGGCTGATCGCGCGCATGTCCGTATTCCAGCGCAGGCGTCCGGACGTCGAGGTCCGCCTGACCACTTCGCTGGCGCCGCCGAATTTCCAGGAGAACACCTACGACATTGCCATCCGGGGGCAGCACGGGCCGCTGGACGATTGCCGGTCCATTCCCTTCATGACGGAGATCATCGCCCCCATCTGTCACGTCGACCTGCAGGAGAGCCTGAGGCTCGCGCACCCGCGCGACCTCGAAGCGCATACCCTCATCAGCTATGCCACGGAACCCTACGCGTGGAGCGAATGGCTGGAAGCCGCCGGCGTTCCGGGCCTGAAGCCCGCCAATACGCTGGGCTTCGAACAGATGTACTTCGCCCTGCAGGCGGCCTCCGAGGGGCTCGGGCTGGCCATGGTCCCGCTGTTCCTGGCCATCGACGAGATCCTCGCCGGCCGACTGTGCGTGCCCTTCGGTCCCCTGGGCGTGAAGCGGCGCACGTACTACGCCAACAGCGCCGCGACGCTCAAGGCGCAGACGCTGACCGGCGACTTCTGCGACTGGCTGCAGCAGGAAGGCCGCGACACCGAGCAATCGATCACGGCCTGGGCGGCGAGCCAAGGGTGGACGTTTTGAACGCCGCTGGATTTCCGGCCTACTGCGGCGTGATGCCGGCGTCCTTGACGATCTGTCCGTAGCGCCGGGTTTCCTGGCGCACGAATTCCGCGAATGCCTGGGGCGGACGGCCGTCCGGCTCGAAGCCTCCCTTCTCCAGCACGCTCGCGACTTCGGGCGCCTTGAGCGCCTTGGCGACCTCGGCGGCGATCCTGTTCACCACCTCGGGCGGGGTGCCGGCCGGCGCGAACCACCCCGCCCAGGTCCCCATGACGACGAAGTCGTCGATACCCGCTTCTTTCATAGTCGGGATATCGGGAAATTCCTTGGACCGGCTTTCGCCGGTGAACGCGATGGGGCGGATCTTGCCCGACTGGACGTACGGCGTCACCGTGGGCGGGGACAGCATCATGACGTCCACCTGCCCGGCGGCGATGGCATTGAGCGAGCTCGCGCTGCCCTTGAACGGGATGTGCAGCATGTCGACGCGGGCCTTCTTGGCGAACCCCGCCGCCGCCAGGTGCAGGGCATTGCCGATGCCCGGGGATCCGTACGTGAGCTCCTTCTTGCGCGCCAGCTCGATCAGCCCGGCAACGTCATGGACCGGCAGCCCTTGCCGCACGACCAGCAGGTAGCCGGTTCCGACGGCCAGGTTGGTAACGGGCACGAACGTCCTGGACATGTCGTAGGGCGTCTTCTTGTGTATGAACGTGTTGATGACGATCGACGGCGACGTGTGCAGGATGGTATAGCCATCGGGCGCGGCCTTGGCCGCATCGGCGGTGCCGATCAAGGCATTCGCGCCCGCCTTGTTATCGACCACGATGCCCCATTCGGACTGCTTGTCGATCTGGGCGGCGACCACGCGGCCCAGCGTGTCGATGGTTCCGCCCGCCTCGAAAGGCACCACCAGGCGGATGGGCCTGGCCGGGAACTCGGCCGCGGCAGCCGGCACGGCGGGGATCGCCAGGGCGCCCGCCATCATGAGCATGCGCATCGCGTGCATTGTCGTCGTCTCCATGTCTCGGGCTCTCGAAGCCTTCGCGGGAAGGCGCTGTCCCGTTCGATGATGTCGCCGCATGCCGGACGGCATGCAGGCCTGGACGAAAATATAGGCACGCGCGTGTTGCGGCACCCTACCCGCAAGTGCGGAAACCTACCCCAGCGTCGGTTTATTTATGAGCCCGTCCATGCGCGGGAATCAGGCAATCAGCGCGACGCCCCGCCGGTACTGGCTGGGAGGAATGCCGAGATTGCGGCGGAAGAAACGCGTGAAATGATGCGGTTCGGAAAACCCCAGGTCGTCGGCCAGCACGTTCACCGAGGTCGAGCATTCGGTCAGGGTCTTGAACGCGCTCTCCATGCGCAGCGTGTTCATGTACAGGATGGGAGACATGTTCGTGTACTGGCGGAAGAGCGAGAAGAAATGCTGGCGCGACAGGCTGTGCAGGCCGGCCAGCTCTTCGCAGGTAATGGTCTGGTCCAGGTGGTCCCCGATGTACTGGATTGCCCGTGCGATGCGCGCATCCGGACGATGGCGCATCTTCAGCCTGTAGGTGTCGATCCAGTTGCGCCGCACCGCGAAGAGGTGCGTGATCGCGAGCATGAAGTCCGACAGCGCCGCTTCGACCGCCCGGTTGGGCAGGCCGGTGGGAGACGAGCCGAGCACTTCGAGCACCAGCCGGTCCACGAGTTTGCGGATGGACAGCGGCACCCGCACCTGGGCAGAGGGAAAGAAGTCCGGCATGCCGCTACCCGAGAGCAGGGGGTCGTGTTCCGCCAGCCAGGCCGGTTCCATGCAGAGGATCAGGACGGTGGTGCGCTCGCCCTCCCGCGGCTGCAGCTTGGAATGCGGCTCCCAGGCGTTGACCAGAACCAGCGAGTCCTCGGATAGCCGTACGGTTTCGCCTCGCACTCTGTAGAAGGCGTCCGCGCCGGCGACCTTCACCAGCACGTGGCATTGCGGATGAGCGTGGGTGACCAGGTCATGGTCGGAATCGAGCATGGACGCACGCCCGAAAGCGCCTTGATAGAGCCTGACGGCCTTGGTCATTCCTGCCTCCGCTGTCCGAGTCGCGTTTCCCGGCCTGTTCTTGTCCGCGCGGCAGCGCCGCGCGGCGCTGCGCCCCTTGGTCGGGGTCTTGAGAATATCCAGAAAAAAAGCGCCGATCCAGCCATGCGCGCCGCCGTGGGAAGGCCGTGTCAGTTTTTTTCACGAGCCACGCCTCCACGGTGATTTTTCCTGTCGCGAACGGGGCATGCGCGTGCCTCTCCCCCGGGCAATCCCGAAGCCTGCCACGCCGCGGATCCCGTGCCGCACGCCAATATCCGACTGGAGGGTATGGCCCCTCCCCGGGGGCGCTTCCTATCATCCCGCCACGAGACCAGCCCATGCCCCGGAGGTGGCGTCCAACTCATGCAGCACGCTCTCACAGACGATACGCGCACCACCGCCGGCTTCCTGCTGGAAGGCCTGACGGAGATCGGCGTCGATTACCTGTTTTGCAACATGGGGACCGACCACGCGCCCATCATCGAAGAACTGGCGCGCCGGCGCGAACAGGGCGAAAAGGCGCCGCAGGTGATCCGCTGCCCGCACGAGAACACGGCCGCGCACATGGCCGCGGGCTACGCCCTGGTGACAGGCCGAGGCCAGGGGGTGCTGGTCCACGTCGACGTCGGCACGGCCAACGCCTCGATGGCCATGCACAACCTCTTCCGCAGCCGCCTGCCCGTTCTCCTGATGGCCGGCAAGGCACCCTTCACCTCGGCGGGAGAGCTGCCGGGCACGCGCGACAACTACGTGCACTACATCCAGGAGCCGTTCGACCAAGGCAGCCTCGTCCGCCCCTTCGTCAAGTGGGAATGGACCTTGCCTTCCGGCATCGTGGTGAAAGAAGCGCTGCGCCGTGCCCAGGCCCTCATGCAGAGCGAGCCCCGCGGTCCCGTGTACTTGATGCTGCCGCGCGAAACGCTGGCCGAACCCTGGCCGATAGACCGCGTCAAGTCCTATCCGGAGGCGCAATTCGGCGCCATCGCTCCCACTGGCGCCGATCCGCGCCAGCTCGACACCGTGGCCGAACGCCTCCTGGCGGCCGAGCACCCTATCCTGATCACCTCGTTCGGCGGCCGCAATCGCCGTACCTCGGCGGCCATCGAGCGCCTGGCGCGCCTGGCCGGCATACGCGTCTTCGAATCGAATCCGGTCAACAACATATCGCATGAAGGCCCGAATTTCTGCGGGTTCCAGCCGGGCGGCTCGATCCAGGCTGCCGACGTCGGACTGCTCGTGGACACGGACGTGCCCTGGTTCTCGCGCGACGTCCGGCCGCACGCCCGCACGTTCTGGGCGCAGGTCGACGTCGACGCGCTGAAGGCGGCCTCGCCGATGTGGAGCTTTCCCGCGAACGCCCGGATCCAGGGCGACAGCGCGCGCATCCTCGAACAATTGGCCGAGGCGCTCGAGGCAAGGTCCACGCCGGCATTCGCCGGTGCGGTCGATGCGCGCAACGCGCGCATCGCCGCCGAGAACGAGCAGCGCCGGCACAAGGCGCGGGACAAGGCCGCCGATCCGGGCACGCCGGGCCAGATCAATCCTCACTTCCTGTTCGCGGAACTCGGCAAGCGCCTGCGGCCCGAAGACATGGTCTTCAACGAAGCCGTGCGCAACTCCCCCGCCCTCATGGAACAGCTCACCCGTCCTCTGCCCGGCACCCTGGTGCGAGTCGGCGGCGGCGGGCTCGGCGCCTCCGGGGCCATGGCCCTGGGCGCACGGCTGGCCGATCCGGACCTGATGGCGGTGCAGGTGGTGGGAGACGGCAGTCTCTACTTCAACATCCCGAGCTCCGTCCTGGCCGTCTCGAGTTTCTATGGACTGCCCATCCTGACGCTCGTCGTCGACAACGCCGGATGGTCCGCGGTCAAGGAGTCGACCTTGCGCGTCTATCCGGACGGCAGTGCAAGACGGCAGGACGCCTACGAGGCCGAACTGCCGGGCAACGCGGACTTCGCCAAGCTGGGGGAGGCGTTCGGCGCCCATGGCGAACGCGTCGACGACCCGGCGCAGGTCGGCGCCGCACTCGATCGATGCATCCAGGCGGTCAAGGCGGGACGCTCCGCCGTCCTGCATGCCAAGGTCGTACGGATCTGACTTCAAGGAGATCATCATGAATAGCCAGACACGGCGAACGACGGTTGCATTGCTCGCGGCGGCGGCGCTGCTCGCCTGCCCGCCCGGCTCGGAAGCCGGCGATAGCTACCCGTCGAAGCCCATCCAGATCATCGTGCCCTACGGGCCCGGCGGATCGACCGATTTTGCCGCGCGCAATCTCGCAGTGGGACTGGAACGCAAGCTGGGACAGACGGTGGTGGTCGTCAACCGGCCGGGCGCCAGCGGCACGATAGGCGTCATGTCGGTCGCGCGCGCGGCGCCGGATGGCTACACGCTGCTGCTGGGGCTGAATACGGAGATGGTCATCATTCCGCAGGTGCGCAAGGTGTCGTACCAGCCCGGTGACTTCGAGCCGATTGCAATCGTCGGTTCGACGCCCCTGGTGCTCATCGGCCGGAAGAGCTTCAAGGCCGGCGACTTCCAGGCCTTGCGCGAAGAGATCGCCCGCCAGCCGGGTAACTACAATTTCGGCGGCGCGGTCGGCAGCCCGGCCCACCTCGCGGGCGAATGGCTCAAGCGATCCACGGCGCTCGACATCAAGCACGTGCCCTACAAAGGCGGCGCGCAAGCGGCCAACGACGTGGCGGGCG
This sequence comes from Pigmentiphaga sp. NML030171, assembly GCF_002188635.1. GTDB lineage: Bacteria > Pseudomonadota > Gammaproteobacteria > Burkholderiales > Burkholderiaceae_B > Pigmentiphaga > Pigmentiphaga daeguensis. Next base: position 129,641 of record NZ_NINX01000029.1, read on the forward strand.
GGCACCTGGACCTGTACTTCTCGGGGATCCTCCCGTCCAAGGCCCTGATCGATGCCGGCGAAATCAAGGCCTATGCGGTAACCAGCGCCACCCGGTCGCCCACGCTGCCCAATGTCCCGACTTTGAAGGAAGCCGGCCTGGACGACTTCGTTCTTTCCAACTGGAGCGGCCTGTTCGCCCCGCGCGGCACGCCGGCGCCGATACTGTCATTGTTGAGCGGCAAGGTCCGCGAAGTCCTGCGCGATCCCGGGTTCCAGGCCGCGATGGCCAAGGAGGGCATCGATATCCCGGACACGGGCTCGCCCGGGGCATTTCTCGAGGAAGAACAGGGAAAATTCAGCCGGCTCATCAAGACGCTGAATCTGGCCCTCTAGAAAAAATCCGACTCCGGGGTAGGTCGCAGGACTGGGCGGTAGGGTCTCGGCAAGCCCCCCTCTCTATCATTTTCTGCATCGTTTTCCACCGGCAGATGCAGGCGTGCTGACCCTTCCCCATCTACTGAAAAACACCGTCCAGGCCTACGGCCGGCGCAAGGCGATCATCGATCCGTCGGGCGACCTGAGCTGGAACGATTATCTCGACCGCGTGGCCCGCACCGCCGGCATGCTCCGGGACCTGGGCCTGAACCCCGGCGATCGGTTCGCCACGCTGTGCCGCAATTCGGTGGACCATGCCCAGTTGCTGCTGGCGGGCTTCTGGTCGGGCGTCGTACCGGCGCCGCTGAATTTCCGCCTGGCTCCCGCCGAGATCGCCGCCATGCTGGAAGATGCGCAGTGCAAGGCCGTCATGCTGGACGACGACTTCATGCCGCTCCTGGAGCAGCCGCCGCTGGCCTCGTGGCGGTCGCGGGCCATTCGCGTCCGGTTGCGGGGCGGGCCGGCGGAGCTTGCGACCATGGCGGACCTGCTCCGTGCCAGCCCGCGCGCATCCGCCCATGGCTGCCGGGAAGGCGACGAGGCACTGTTGCTCTATACCGGCGGCACCACCGGGCGCGGCAAGGGCGTCAGGCTCACGCATCGCAACATCGTCGCCAACGCGCTGCAGCTGGCCCGCGTGATGTCGCCTTGCCCGGACGACGTCTACCTGCACGTCTCGCCGATGTTCCACTCCACCGACCTGAAGGCCACCGTCGTCACGATGTTCGGAGGCGGCCATACCTACCTGAGCGAATTCTCGCCCCGGGGCGTGCTCGAGGCCATCGAGCAGCGCGGCGTCACGATCGCCAGCCTGGTGCCCACCATGATCATCGGCATTCTCAAGGAAGCCGACGTGGACCGCTACGACCTGTCCCGGCTGCGGCTGATCAGCTACGGCACCGCGCCCATGGACGAACAATCGCTGCGCAAGGCCATGGACCGCTTCGCTCACGTCGGCTTCCACCAGTGCTATGGCCTGACGGAAACGTCTCCCTACCTGGCGATCCTCGACGAGGCGACCCATCGGTTCGCGCTGCGCGAACGGCCCGAACTCCTGAAGTCCGCCGGCCGGCTGCTGCCCGCCACCTCCATCCGGTTTCTCGACGATGACGGCAACGAGGCCGCGCCCGGCCAGCCGGGCGAGATCGCCGTGTCCGGGCCGCAGGTGGCGGCCGGCTATCACAACCGGCCGCAGGAAAACGCGGCGACCTTCCGGGACGGCTGGCTGCACACGGGCGACATCGGCCGCCTGGACGAGGACGGCTACCTGCACGTTCTCGACCGCAAGAAAGACATGGTGATCACAGGCGGCGAGAACGTCTACACGCGGGAAGTGGAATCCGTGCTGGCCCTGCATCCGGACGTGGCCGATGCCGCCGTCGTCGGCATACCGGACACCAAGTACGGCGAGGCGCTGCTGGCGGTCGTCGTGCCTTCGGCGGCGCGCCCGGCGCCGGCGGAGATCATCGAGTTCTGCCGGCGCCATCTCGGCGGATACAAGATCCCGCGGCAATTCATGTTCGTCGACGCGCTGCCCCGATCGTCGCTCGGCAAGGTCCGCAAGGACGAGTTGCGGCGAGCGTATCTCGAGACCAGGGAAACCCGCTGACACGCCGGCCGACCGCCGGCATGGGCGCCATGCCACCCGAAGAAATCGATAACGAGGAGACTTCCATGCACCGATTCCGTCAACGCACCTGGTGGGCCGGCATCCTGCTGGCACTGCTCGTCCCGGCGTCGTCCCAGGCCGCAGAACCGGCCTGGCCGCAAAGGCTGATCCGGCTGCTGGTTCCCTACGCCGCCGGCGGCTCGACCGACATCGCGAGCCGCCTCATCGCGCAAAGACTGTCGCAAACCCTGGGCCAGCCGGTGGTGGTCGAGAACCGGGGCGGCGCCGCCGGTTCGGTGGGAGCGGCGTATTTCGCCAAATCGTCGCCCGACGATCATTTCTTCATGATGATCACGCCGTCCCAGTTGTCGATCAATCCCTATCTGTACAAGACGGACCTGGGCTACGACGCCGAAAAGGACTTCGTTTCGATCGGGCTCGCGACCCAGACGCCGAACGCCATCGTGGTCTCGCCGTCGCTGAAGGTGACTTCGCTCAGCCAGCTCATCGAGCATGCCAGGGCCCATCCCGGCAAGGTGGCGTACTCCAGCGCCGGCATAGGCAGCACGGGCCATCTGCTGAACGAATTGATCAAGACGCTGGCCAAGATCGAAATCCTGCACGTTCCCTACCGCGGCAACGGCCCGGCCATGCAGGCCCTGCTGGCGGGCGAGGTCCAGTTCAACACCGACAACCTTCCGCAGCTGCTGCCGCAGATCCAGGCCGGCAAGGTCCGCCCCATTGCCGTGACCTCCAGGCAGCGCTGGTTCCAGCTTCCCGACGTTCCCACGGTTACCGAGGCGGGCTATCCGAACCTCACCACCAGCGTCTGGTTCGGCATGGTCGGGCAGGCCAGCCTGCCCAGGCACGTCGTCGCCCGCATGAACCAGGCGCTCAACACCGTCCTGACCGACCCGTCCTTCGTGGAGAAGCTCAAGGAAGTCAGCCTGGAAGCCAACCCCAGCACACCGGAGGAAATGGCGGCGCACGTGCGCGCCGAGGCCCGGCGCTGGTCGAAAATCATCAAGGAATCCGGCGCGACCGCCGACTGACCCGCCATCTCCATCCATCCGCATCCGGAGCATCCGATGTTGCAAGTCCCTTCCCTGCGAACCGGCGGCCAGATCCTCGTCGATGCGCTCAAGATACACGGCGTCGACCACGCGTTCTGCGTACCCGGCGAGAGTTTCCTGCCCGCATTGGACGCGCTGCACGCGTCCAGCGACGCCATCAGGACGATCGTCTGCCGCCAGGAGGGCGCGGCGGCGCACATGGCGGAGGCCTACGGAAAACTGACCGGCAAGCCCGGCGTCTGCCTGGTCACCCGCGGACCGGGCGCGACCAATGCCAGCATCGGCGTGCACACCGCAAGCCAGGACTCGACGCCCATGATCCTGCTCGTGGGGCAGGTGGGCACCCGGCTGCTGGAGCGCCAGGCCTGGCAGGAGATCGACCTGCGCAGCGTATTCGGCTCGCTGGCGAAATGGGTCACGCAGGTCGACCACCTGGAACGCTTGCCCGAGATGATGAACCGGGCGTTCCAGGCCGCCGTCTCGGGCCGCCCGGGCCCCGTCGTCGTCGGCTTGCCCGAGGACGTGCTCTACCGGCACCTGGACCTGCCCGACAGCCGGCCCTTCGTGCCGGTACAACCGCAGCCCGGCGTTGCCGACCTGGCACGCCTGCGCGAACTGGTCGAGCAGGCACGGCGCCCGCTCATGATATTGGGCGGAGGCGGATGGAGCGCCGAAGCCTGCGCGGCCATCCAGGTTTTCGCGCAGGCCTTCCAGCTGCCCGTCGGCACGGCCTTTCGCCGGCAAGACCTGTTCGACAATGCGCATCCCGGCTATGCCGGCGACATCGGGGTCGGGATTGCCGAATCGCTGGCGCAGCGGGTTCGCCAGGCCGACCTGATCCTCGCGGTAGGCGCGCGCCTGGGCGAAACCACGACCGCGGGGTACACCTTGCTCGGCGTCCCCTCGATGGAGGCCCGATTCGTCCATGTCCATCCCGATATCGGCGAACTCGGCAAGGTCTATCGGCCCGACCTGGCCATCAATGCGGGCATGGCCGAATTCGCGCTCGCCGCGGCGAGCCTCGAGCCACCACGGCACCCGGCGTGGGCCGACTGGACGCGCTCCGCCAATGCAGACTATTGCGCGACGCTCGTCCCCCCTTCCATGCCGGGGAGCTTGAACTTGGCCCAAGTCGTCCGGCACGTGCGCGACCGGCTGCCCGCCGACGCGATCGTCACCAATGGCGCGGGCAACTACACCGGCTGGGTCCACCGCTTCTTCCAATACCGCGGCTTTCGCACCCAGCTCGCGCCCGCCAGCGGCGTCATGGGCTACGGGATTCCGGCCGCCTGCGCCGCGGCGGCCATCCACCCGGACCGGCGAGTGGTCTGCTTTGCCGGCGACGGCTGCTTCCTGATGAACAGCCAGGAACTGGCGACCGCGAAGCAGTACGGCTTGCGCGTGATCTTCATCGTCGTCAACAACGGCATGTACGGCAGCATACGCATGCACCAGGAGATCCACTATCCCGGCCGAGTCTTCGGCACGACGCTGGAAAATCCGGACTTCGCCGCGCTGGCGGCCGCCTATGGCATCGCCGGCTACACGGTGGAAAAGACGGAAGACTTCGCGGCGAGCTTCGACCGTGCGCTCGCCGCCCCGCACGGGGCCTTGATCGAACTGCGCATCGACCCCGAGGCCATCACGCCGCGCACGACGCTGAGCGAGCTGCGCGCCCGAAGCGAACGACACCGCTGAGATGCGGCCCCTCGTCCGGCGCACCCCGCGGTCCCATCCATTGCATGAACGGAGCATGACATGATCGAACACATTCCCCTGAACGAACGCCAGCAACGGATCGACGCGTCGGGGTTGCCGCGGGACGCGACCTCGCAGTTCCTGCAAGCCGCCCGGGCATGGGAGGAACGGCCGGCGCCGTCGACGCTGGATGAGGACTCGGCCCTGGTCCGATCCGTGTGCCGCCAGGGACGGCAGCTGCTGAGCCGCCTTCCGCTCAAATCGGCCCGCGACGCCACGCAGAAGGACGTGGCGCACGTGATCTTCCACCTGATGGCCGACGCAGCGTGGCGCTTCTTCCGGCACCATGCCCACCCCCTTTACCGGGACCTGACGAACAACGGGACGCGGCCGCTGCGAGTGGATGAACTGGCCTGGCAAGCCGCGGCGCGGCTGCCCGGCATCCTGCCCAGCGAAGAGGAACTGCGGGCGGAAAGCGAACTGCTGCAAAAGGACAAGGACGGGCTGGAAATCAACCAGGGCCTTTTCTTCAGCCACCTCTTTACCGACCGGGCCATCGGCTCGCACCTGATACGAACCATGCTCAGGCCCTTGCCGCAGTCGTTCGAATACCTGGACGAATTCCGCAAGACCGGGCGCGTCCAGTTGGACAAGGCATTGGTCGAGGCCAAGGCCCAGGCCGGATTCCTGACGTTCCAGAACCTGCGCTACCTGAATGCCGAGGACGACACCACCATGGTGCCCTTCGAGGTGGCGACCGACCTCATCCTCATGCATCCCGACCTGCGGCTGGGCGTCATGCGCGGGGGCGTGGTCGACCACCCGAAGTATGCCGGCCGGCGCGTGTTCTCGGCCGGCATCAACCTGACCCACATCTATCGCGGCAAGAAATCGTACCTGGGTTTCCTGACCAAGAACATGGGCTTCTTCAACAAGGTCCACCGCGGCATCCTGCCCCCCGGGCCGGACAGCCTGGACGCACCGCTGGACGAGCCCGAATCCACCGTCGAGAAACCGTGGGTGGCGGTCATCGAAACGTTCGCGATAGGCGGCGGGTGCCAATTGCTGCTCGTGGCCGATTACGTGATCGCGGAATCCGGCTCCTTCTTCAGCCTGCCTGCGCGCAAGGAAGGAATCATTCCCGGCCTCGCCAACCTGCGGCTGCCGCGCTTCACGGGCGAGGCGCTGGCGCGCCAGGCCATCATGTTCGACAAGCTGTTCAAGGTGGAGACTCCCGAGGGCCGCACGCTCGTCAGCGAAGTGGTGCCGCCCGGGGAAATCGAACAGGCGGTCGAACGCTGCGCGGCCAACGCGCTGGGCGCCGGCATGGTCAGCATCAGCGCGAACCGCAAGGCGCTGCGCGCCCAGGCCGAGCCCATGGAGGTCCTTCGGCAATACCTCGTCACCTACGCGCGGGAGCAGGCCTTCTGCCACCTGAGCGAAGACCTCATCAACAACCTCGAAAAGAACTGGAACGCCAAAGAGCGCAAGCTCTGACGGCTTTCCGGACCGCGTCCCCAGAGAGGCATGCATGTCCATCGAACATCCGGATCTGAAACTCTACATCGACGGCCAATGGATAGGCGGCGAGGGCCGCGACACCATCCCGGTCGTCGACCCGGCCACCGGGCAGCCCATGGGAGAGCTCCCCTCGGCCACGCCGGCGGACCTGGACCGGGCGCTGCAGTCGGCGGCCGCGGCCTGGCCGGGCTGGAGCACGACCCCGGCAGTGGAACGCGGCCGCATCCTGCGGCGCGCCGCAGAACTGATGCGCGGCCGCCGGGACCGCATCGCGCGTCTCCTGACGCGCGAGGAAGGCAAGCCGCTTGCCGAGGCCCTCGTCGAGGTCGACGGCGCCGCCGCGCACATCGAATGGATGGCCGAGGAGGGACGGCGAGGCTACGGGCGCATCGTCGGCGGACCCGCCGGCATCCGGCAGAACGTCCTGAAACGCCCGATAGGCGTGGCCGCCGCCTTCTCGCCCTGGAACTTCCCGGCAACCACGCCGGCCCGCAAGCTGGGGGCATCCCTGGCGGCGGGATGCTGCTGCATACTCAAGGCTCCCGAAGAAGCGCCGGCCACGGCGATCGAGATGGTCCGCGCATTCGCCGAAGCCGGCGTGCCCCGCGGCGTGATCAACCTGGTATGCGGCGTGCCGGCCGAGATTTCCAGCCACCTCATCGCATCGCCTGTCGTCCGCAAGGTGTCCTTCACCGGCTCGACCGCGGTCGGACGCCAGCTGGCTGGGCTGGCCGCCGCAGCGATCAAGCCCATCACCATGGAGCTGGGCGGCCATGCTCCGGTCCTGGTTTTCGACGATGTCGACGTGGACGCGGTCGTGCGCCTGTGCGTCGCCAGCAAATACCGCAACGCCGGCCAGGTGTGCGTATCGCCGACCCGCTTCTACGTGCACGAGCGCATCTATGAACGCTTCGCCGGCGCCTTCGCCCAGGCGGCCGCGGGGCTGAAGATCGGCCCCGGCCTGGACGAGGGAACGCAGATGGGACCGCTGGCGAACACGCGACGGCTGGCGGCGATCGAGAACGCGGTGGCCGACCTGAAATACGCCGGCGCCCGGCTGGTCGCGGGCGGCGAGCGTCTCGACCGGGCAGGAAACTTCTTCGCCCCCACGGTGTTCTCGGACGTGCCGGCCCAGGCCCGCGCCACGCGCGAAGAGCCCTTCGGCCCCATCGCCTTGCTGCTGCCCTTTCGCGACGAAGAAGCCGTCATCGAACAGGCGAACGCGCTTCCCTACGGATTGGCGGCCTACGCCTTCACTCGCGACGGCAGCCGGCAGTTGCGGCTTTCCGAGAGGATGGACACGGGCATGCTGGGCCTGAACACGTTTTTCATCAACGGGCCGGAAACGCCGTGGGGCGGTGTCAAGGAAAGCGGCTACGGCAGCGAGGGGGCCACCGAAGGTCTCGAAGCCTACCAGACCACCCGCCTCGTCGTACAAACCTCCCACTTCTAGTTCCTTTTCTCTCGCCCTCAGGAGTGCTCCATGGCAGATGCCGCACACACCGGACCACGCAACGGCTCCCCGCCCGTCACGACGCTGCGCGGATGGCTGGACCGCTTGGCCGCCAACGACAGGCTGGCGCTCATCCAGGCAGGCAAGTCCCTGCGGTTTGAAATTGCCGCCATCGCCTCGAAGCTGGACGGCCGCCAGGCGACGTTCTTTCCTTCCCCGGAAGGCCATCGCATCCCCGTGCTCTCGGGCATCGTGTCGCGGCGCGAGTGGATCGCCGACGCGATGGGCGTGGCCCCCGCCGGCCTGCTCAAGCGCTACCAGCAGGCGGTGGGCAACCCGATGCCTTGCGAAGAAGTGGGCGAGGCGCCGGTGCAGGAGGTCATCCATCGCGGCGATATCGACATCGGCAGGCTGCTCCCCGCCCCGATACACAACGAGCACGACGGAGGCGCCTATCTCACCGCGGGCCTGCTGATCAGCAGCAATCCCAACACCGGCCGGCAGAACGTGTCGATCAACCGGTGCCACCTGAAGGGCGGAAACCGGATGGGCGTCTCGGTCTCTTCGCGCGACACCGGCACCTTCCTGAGTCTCTGCGAGAAAGCCGGCAAGCCCTTGCCGATCGCGATCGCCATCGGCGTGGATCCGCTCACGCTCATGGCGTCGCAGGCCATCGTGGCCATGGACCAGGACGAGCTCGAGGTCGCCGGCGCGCTGCGGGGCGAGCCGGTGCGCGTCGTCAAGTGCCTGACCAATGAGCTGCGCGTTCCGGCCGAGGCCGAGATCGTGCTCGAGGGACGCATCCTGCCCAACGTGCGCGAGCCCGAGGGTCCGTTCGGGGAATTCACGCAGTACTACGGGCCGCGAGGCGACCGCTTCGTCATCGAGATCGATGCCGTGACCCACCGGCGATCGCCGCTATTCCACACCATCATAGGCGGCGGCACGGAGCACATCCTGCTTGGCGCGGTCGCGCGGGAAGCCAGTTTCCTCACGACCATGCAGCGCATCTTTCCCAACGTGACGAACGTGCACCTGGCCCCCGGCGGGGTCGGCCGCTACCATTTGTACGTGCAAATGAAGAAGCTGCACGAAGGCAGCGCCAAGAACGTCATCTTCAGCGCCTTCGCCATGCATCACGACGTCAAGCAGGTCATCGTGGTGGACGAGGACATAGACATCTATGATCCGCAGGAGGTCGAATGGGCGGTCGCCACGCGCTTCCAGGCGGACCGGGACCTGGTCGTCGTGGGCAACTGCCGGGCCTCCAGGCTGGACCCCACGTCGCGGGGCGGGATCGGATCCAAGCTGGGACTGGACGCCACCAAGCCGGTCGACGCCCCGCCGGAACAGTTCCTGCGCATCGGCGTGCCGGGAAGCGATGCGGTCGACGTCGAGGCGGTAAGATCGGACATTGCCCCCGGCTCGTGGCGCGAGGCATAGACCTCCTGCGCGCTTACGCGCAGGCTTTCATTCGATGTACCTCGACGTGACGGGAGTCCACGCTTGCTGACGCTTCCCGACCTCTTGCAGAGCACGGCCCGGGCGCATGGGCACCGGGCGGCGATCCATGCGTCGGCCGGCAGCCTCAGCTGGAGGCAGCTCATCGAGCGCGTCGCACGCAGCGCCGGCATGCTTCGGTCGCTGGGGCTGCATCCAGGCGAGCGGTTCGCCACGCTTTGCCGGAACTCCGTCTCGCACGCCCAGTTGCTGCTGGGCGGGTACTGGTCCGGCATCGTGCCGATTCCCATGAATTTCCGGCTCACCGGCGGCGACATCGCCTGGATGCTCGAGCAGTCGGGCTGCCGGATGCTGATGGTGGACGAGGAACTCGCCTACCTGCTGGACCAGGCGCAGCTTGCCCCATGGCGCGGGCGAGCCGTCTGCGTGGGCGCCGCTCCCGACGCCTCCGGCATTCCCGGCACGGACGCCCTGCTGGCCGAGGCGCGACCGGCCGCGCCGCATCCGGTACGGGAAGGCGATCTTGCGTTGTGTCTCTATACCGGCGGCACCACCGGCCGCGGCAAGGGAGTCCGGCTCACCCACCGCAACATCGTCGCCAACGCGCTGCAGCTCGCCCGCGTGATGGCACCCGCGCCGGAGGACATCTATCTCCATGTCTCGCCCATGTATCACTCGACGGATCTCAAGGCGACCGTGGTCAGCATGTTCGGAGGCGCGCACGTCTACCTGAAGGACGCCTCCCCCGAGGACGTGCTCGATGCCATCGAGCGCCACCGCGTCACCATCGCGAGCCTGCTGCCTGGCATGATCGTCCGCATCCTCAGGGAAGCCTCCGTCGACCGCTACGACCTGCGCAGCCTGCGCCTGATCAGCTATGGCACCTCGCCGCTGGACGAGCCCACCCTGCGCGCCGCGATGGCCGCCTTCCCGCACGCCGGTTTCCACCAGTGCTATGGCCTGACGGAGACCTCGCCCTACATTGCCATCCTGGACGAGGCGGCGCACCGCCGGGCCGTGACGGATCGCCCCGAGTTGCTCAAGGCGGCCGGCAGGGTCCTGCCCGGCACGCGGCTCACGCTGCTCGACGATGCCGGCAACGAGGTGCCGGCCGGTGGGACCGGCGAGATCGTCGTGTCGGGACCGCAGGTCGCCGACGGCTATCTCGGCCTTCCCGAGGAGGAGACCCGGGTTTTCCGCCAGGCAGCATTCCATACCGGCGATATCGGCCGCATCGACGACGACGGCTTTCTCTACATCCTGGACCGCAAGGTGGAAGTGGTCGCCGCGCGCGGCATGAACGTCTATACGAAGACGGTCGAGGACATCCTGTGCCAGTGCCCCGGCATTGCCGAGGCCGCGGTGGTGGGCGTGCCCGATCCCGTATCCGGAGAGGCGCTACTGGCCGTGCTGGTCCCCGACGGCCTTGCGCCGCCCCTGCCCGCCATCGCGGAGTTCTGCCGTGGCCGCCTGCCGGCCGGCCAGGTTCCGGGCCAGTTCATGTTCGTGGACGGCCTGCCCCGCACGCCGCTGGGAAAGGTCAAGAAGCAGGAACTGCAGGAGGCTTACCGCTCGCAGCTGGAAGTCCACGGCGCCGGCGCGCCGGCCCGGCGTCGCTCGCGCCCGGGAAGAGCCTGACTGCGGCGCCGGTCAGGTGCTCCAGCCTCGCGACCGCATCCACGCCGCCAGCGACTGCTCGGTATCGGCTCCCTCGCCGGCCAGCCAGTCGCAGAAGGTGCGCACCGCCCGGCTCTCCGCGGGAAGGTGGGGATGACTGGCATAGTAGGTGCGCCGCTTGATCGGCGGCGTATCGAGCGGCACCGCCAGCCTGCCCGCGATGATGTCGTCGATGACGAGGAACAGCGGCACCAGCATGACGCCCAGGCCTTCCATGGTCGCCTGCAGCGAGAAATACATCTGCTCGAAGCTCAGGATGCTCGCCGGCCGGACGTGGTCGCACCCCACTCCATGCAGCCATTCCGACCAGGAGTACGACTCCGTGGCATAGCTCAGCAAGGTATGCCGCGCCAGGTCTTCCGGCCGCTCCAGCCCCGGCCATTCCAGCAGGTCGACGTGGCAGACGGGCACGACCATCTCGCTGACCACGGGTATCGAATTGCAATTGGGCAGCGGCGCGTAGGCGCTGCGTATGGCGAGGTCGTAGCCGTGCTCCTGGAAATTGACCGGCGCGATCGACGTGGTCAGGCGCACGTCGATTTCCGGCCGCCGCCGCTGGAAGCGCGAGAGCCTGGGAATCAGCCAGCGCATCATGAAAGTAGGCGGCGCATTGATGCGCAGGCCGGCCCTGGCCGACCGCTGCCGGGCCTGCATCGATGCCACGGCGATCAGGTCCAGCCCCATCGTCACCTGCTCGAGGTAGTCCCGGCCGGCCTCGGTCAATGCCAGTTGCGATGCCGACCGCAAGAAAAGCGGCACCCCCAGCCAGGCCTCGAGCAGCGCCACCTGCCGGCTGACCGCGCCATGCGTGACGTGCAATTCTTCGGCCGCCTTGGTGAAATTGACATGCCGTGCGGCAACCTCGAACACCCTGACGGCATTCATCGGAGGCAATTTTCTCATGGTCGCCGGATATTGCCATGAGCGGCCGCCGCAGCCAATCGGCGTCATCGCCTATCCTGGCGCCTTCCCCGGCCCCGCGCCCGCGATACGGCCGGCCAGGGGATCCCGGCGGATCAATTGCCTATCCGCAGGTTCAGGTCATTGATCACCTTGGTCCAGCGGGACAGCTCCTCGCGCTGAAAGGCGGCGAACTCGGCCGGCGGCATGAGCGGGCTCATTTCGTAGCCGACCGCCACGCAGCCCTCCTTGAACTTCTCCGACGCCAGCACCTTGGAGACGGCGCGATACAGCCTGTCGGCAACGGCGGCGGGCGTCCCGGCGGGGGCGTAGAGGCCGATCCACGATGCGCTTTCGAAATCCACGCCTTGCTCGATCACCGTGGGAACGTCCTTGACGAAACCGCTGCGCTCCTTGCCCGTCACGGCCAGCGGGCGCAGCTTGCCGGCCCGGATCTGCGGCAACGCATCCGACACCGAAGATACCAGGACCTGGACCTCGCCCGAGACCGCGGCGAGAATGGCCGGGCCGGACCCCTTGTAGGGCACCTGCTGGATGTCGATTCCGGTCTTCTGCTTGAAAGCCTCGAACGCCACCTGGTGCGGCGACGAAGGCGACGCATAGAAGAGGCGGCCCGGCTTGGACTTGGCGAGCTTGACGAGATCGGCCAGGGAATGGACGGGCAGGCCCTGGGGCACCGAGAACAGCAACTGGCTGTACCCGATCATCGTGATCGGCACGAAGTCCTTCGTCGGGTCGTAGGCCAGTGCCGGCTTCAGGCCCGGGTTGTAGGCCATCATGCCGCTCGAACCGCTCAACAGCGTGTAGCCGTCGGGAACCGCCTTGGCCACGAACTGCGCCGCAATGGCACCGTCGGCCCCCGCCTTGTTCTCGACCACCACGGGCTGGCCCAGTTCGGCCCGCAGGTGCTCGGCAAGCAGCCTTCCCATGACGTCGTTGCCGCCGCCGGGCGCGAAACCTATCACCAGCGTCACGGGTTTGTTCGGGTAGTCCTGGCCGGCCGCCCAAGCCGCCGTCGTCACGCAAAGCGCCAGCACGCCGCAAGCGCCTGTCCATCGCCGGTTGCCATTCATGATCGTCTCCAACGGTGTAGTTATGCGTCCGGCCCCGGTGGTGGTCCCGGTTCGTGCCGGCGGTGGCCGGGTCAGCTCATCGCGCCTCCGCCATCGACGGGCAGCGCCACGCCGGTTATGTACGAATTCTCGGGCGCCACCAGAAAGAGTGCCGCCCGCGCCATTTCCTCGGGATTCCCGAGTCGCTTGATCGGCCGTACCTGCCGGTTCATCTCGGCATAGGAATCGGCGACGATGTCGGGGTTGCGCGCCAGCACGCCTTGCCAGAGAGGGGTGCTGTCGATCGGGCCGGGACAAATCGCGTTCACCCGGATGCCGTCCTCGGCATGCGCCACGGCCAGCGCCCGCGCCAGCATCAGCAGGCCGGCCTTCGACGCCGAGTACGCCGGGGACTGCCGGGACGGCCGCAATCCCAGGCCTGATGCCGTGAAGAGAATGGACCCGCCTCCCGCGCGGCGCAAATGCGGCAGCGCGTACTTGGCGCCGAAGAAACCTGCCTTCAGGTGTATGTCCATGACCTGGTCGTACTGCGCTTCCGTCGTATGCTCGAGCAGGCCTGGCCCGGCCACGCCGGCATTGTGGAAGAACACGTCCAGGCGGCCATAGCGGCGGACCGTCTCGTCCACGGCGTCGGCGATCCGTCCGGTCTGGCGCAGGTCGCATTCCACGAAGCAGGCCTGGCCACCCTCTTTTTCTATGTCCGCCACGGTGCGTTCGGCATCGGGCCGGTTGATGTCGGCAATGGCGATCCGGGCCCCCTCGCGCGCGAAAAGCAATGCACTGGCCCGCCCGATGCCCGTGGCGGCACCGGTGATGAGGGCGACCTTCGAATGCAGCAGCATGAGTGGCTCCATTCCATCATGAAACGGGTTCGCGCAGCGCGTCAGCCGGCGCCGGCGAGGTCTCGAAAGGCGGGCCGGCCATCCCGCGTCATCCACATCTGGCCGCCGGCGCAGTCCATCACCGTTCCATTGACGAAGGCGGCGGCGTCCGAGGCCAGGTAAAGCGCCATGTCGGCCACCTCGTCGGTGGTACCCATGCGCGCCAGCGGCACGTTGGACAGCAATTGCTCCAGTTGTTCGGGCCGCCGGTTCAACGAGGTGCGCGGCGTCTCGATCAGGCCTGGGGCCAGCGCGTTGACCCGCACGTGCGGCGCCAGCTCCATGGCCAGCGACCGCGTCAGGCTGATGACCGCGGCCTTGGCCGCCGAGTACGCCGGCATCCCGGGGAAGGGAAACTGCCCTGTCAGCGACGCCATGTTGACGATGCAGCCATGTCGCTGCTCGAGCATCAGCGGCGCCACCGATCGCGTGCACAGGAAGACGCTCTTCACGTTGGCCGCGAAGGTGTCGTCCCAGTCCCGCTCGCCCAGCTTGCAGACGCGTCCTATCCTGAAGGTCGGCCCGCTTGCGCCGCCGGCGTTGTTGACCAGCACGTCGATGCGGCCGAACGCATCGCGCGCGGTTCGCGTCATGCGCTCGACCGCCTCGGTGCGCGTGACGTCGACCTGGACGGCAACCGCCTCCCCCCCGAGAGCGCGGATCTCGGCGCCGACCGACTCCGCCCGGTCCGGGTCCATGTCCGCCACGCAGACCCTGCCGCCCAGCCGCGCCAGGCCCAGGGCGATCGCCCGGCCTATGCCGCTGCCCCCGCCCGTCACGACGGCCGTCCTGCCGCGGAATGACAATTCCGACAATCTCATCTGTGCGCCCTTTCTCTCGCCGTCAGGCGATATCGCCGCGCGGGCGGATATAGATGCCCTCTTCGACGAAACGCTGGATGGGCTGCGCGCGAGAGCGGTCCGCCTGGTCGGTGGGAAGCCGGTCCGCATACATGTTGACCGGATACAGCGACTTGTCGTACATGTGGCGGAAAGCCTCGCTGCGCACCTGCGTCAGCCAGTTGTGGCGCGGGTCCATGCGCCGGCGGCGCAGCGCCTCGAGGCTGATCTGCGCGGCGGTCACGGTCTCGCCAGGATAGTTCACGTGCTGCACGATCGCGCCGTGGTAATCGATCACCATCGAGCCGCCGGGATAGGAATTGGCCGGATTGCCGCGCACGATCAGGTTGCCCGGCGCGCAGGCCGCCACGTACATGGTGTTGAACGCGGCGTGGGCGCGATTGGTGACTTCCCACAGGTCTTGCGGCGGCGACCCATCCGGCTCGGCCATGCCGCTCGACCTGATCATGACCTCGCAGCCCTGCAAGGCCATGGCGCGCGAATGCTCCGGGTAGAACGCCTCGTTGCAGATCAGGTAGCCCAGCTTGCCGATGTCGGTCTCGATGACGGGGAACATGCAACTCAGCACGTCGCCCTTCTTGCGGCCGTACTTGCCGTCCATGGCCTCGATATAGCGGTCCCATACGTCGTGCGGGCTTACGTCGTCACGCCCGCTGTAGGGCAGGTAGGGACAGTACTTGTGGCGCTTGTAGATCACCTCGCCGCTGGGGTCGATGATGAACGCGGCGTTGAACGCGAACTCCGTGCTGATCTCCGGAATCACCTCGTGCGCGCTGCCGGCGATGTAGGTCTTGTACTTGCGCGCCTGCTCGGCCAGGAGTTCGATCTCGTCTCCGGGAATCCGTATCGCCATGTCCTTGGCGACCTTGGTGAACAGGTTCGAATAGGGTTCCGGATTGTTGTTCCAGCCCTGCATGAAGACCTCCGGCAGCACCACCAGCTTGAGCGGCGCGTACTCGCGGAATGCGAGCCGTGTCGGCCCATAGCCGAATATCTCGATGATGCGGTCGAGGTTGGCCTTGCGGATATCGCGCCGATGGTCGATGCCTACGCGGTTGGTCTGCATCAGGACGATGGAATACAGGTCGGTCACTGTCGCTCCTTTGGATGCTCCGGGGGGCCGGTTCGCGCCGGCTCCGCGGTTTCTCTTCTGTAGGCGCAGTGTGCATGCCGGGCCTTGCGCCGGCCAATCGAGATATTTTTAGGGACCTTCAGGAAAACTCACAGCGCGTCCATCAGTACCGGTTCGAGAAATTCGCCGATATCCGCTGCTTCAGGTATTCCGCCGCGGTGATCGCCGGATACTTGCGCCCGGGCCCCTCGATCACCACGTCCTCGTTGGCCTGGCAGAAGAACGCGAGGCTGTAGCGGGCCCCCTGGTACTCGTGCGGCTGCGGATTGCGCACGCGGTGGAAGTTCGACGGCAGCGCATCGTCGCTCCAGCGCATCAGCATGTCGCCGATATTGCAGGTGATGACCCCCTCGACCGGCTCGACCGGTGTCCAGGCGCGGCTCTCGGCGTCCTTGCCCGGCAGCACTTGCAAGCCTGCCTGGCCCGCGCGCTGGAACAACAGCGTCAGGCAGTCGTAGTCGGTGTGGGCGCCGGCGCGCCACAGGCCCAGCTCGTCCTTGAGCGCGGGGTCGATGGCGAAGTAGTGCAGCATGCGCAAGGTGCTCTGGTAGGTTGCGGGAGCCGGATCGTGGGCGCGGGTGAAGAAGTCGGGCGCAAAACCCAGCTTCAGCGCAAAGCAGGACAGCAGCCGCATCCCGACCTCCCAGCACTGGCGCTCGAACCGCAAGGTGGCCTCCTTGAAGCCGGGCAGCTCGTCCTCGGTCGGCCACAATCCGTCCATGCGCGGACGCGTCACCTGGTAGGACTCCTTCTGGTCCGGCGTACGGGTGGACGGCCGGATCTGGGCCTTGTGCTCCCAGCCGGCGTTACGGGTCAGCGGCCATTGCGCCTTGGTCTCGCGCGGCAGGGCGAAGAAGCGCTCGGCGCGCACGAACGCGGCCTCGATATCGGACAGCGGGATGCCATGGTTCTTGACCTGGAAGAAACCGATCTCGGTCGCGGCGCGCCAGATCTCGTCGGCGATCTCGGCGTGCCGGCGGTCGAAATCGGCCACGTCGATGATGCGGATCTCGCGCTGGGTTTCCTGCCCCATGCCCCCCATGCGGGATTCCTTTTCGAGCTCTCCCAGCCCATAGCCGGAGGGAACCTGGAGGGACGGCGTGGCACTCGTGGTTTTCATGATGACATCCTCGTCGAAGAACAAGGGACATCGACCACTACCGGGCATCGAGCGGGGCGGTCGTGTCGCGCTTGAAGGTTGACATGGCCGCCCCGCGGGAGCGTACCCCGCGGCGCGGCCTCTTCAAGAGCAATGACCCGCCAATCGGGCCGGACGGCGCCGGGCGATTGCGCTGAACGCTTCTACTCTTTCGACCCGCAGTCATGCAAGAACCGCTCCAGGCGCATCGGCTCGTGCCCTCCTGGCGTGCCGTGCCGCTCCGCCGCCGCGTTCACCAACTTTGTGCAGCGGGCGCCGCACCGGCGGGCCTTTTGCACCAATCGAAGACACCGGCACGGGGACGGCGCGGCGAAGCGTCGCGCGCCGGAAGCATTGTCGCTTGCCGGCCTTCCCCGGGGAAAGGCGCACGGGTGTTCCGGAGCCCGAAACGCCGGCAAACCCCGATGGCACACCCCTTGCTTGATCGATCGCAGAGTAGAAGCGTTCAGCGTCAGCCATGCGCCGGCGCCCGGAAATTGCTCGAGTCGCGCCGGACAGGCTTGCCGCAGGCATGTCCGGGAATTCTCCATTCCACGACACGGGACCTCCATCAGATGAACCGCCGCCAGTTCCTCGCCACGCTGTCCGCTTCCGCCCTCGCCGGGGCACATGTCCGCCCGGTTCTCGCCCAGCCGCGCTCCCTCACTCCGATCAAGTTCACCCTCGACTTCCGCGTCACCAGCCAGACCTCGCCCTTCTTCCTGGCGCTGGCCAAGGGCTATTACAAAGAGGCCGGGCTGGACGTGAGCATCGACGTCGGGTCCGGCTCGGTCGCCTCGATCACGCGCGTCGCCAGCGGGGCCTACGACCTCGGCCTGGGGGACATCAGCTCGCTGGTCGAGTTTCACGCGCAAAGCGTCGGCGCGCCCGTCCAGGCGGTGTACCAGTATTACAACCGGGCGCCCTTCGTCATCATCGGCCGCAAGGACCGCGGCATCACGACCGACTTCGCCAGCCTGCGAGGCAAGCGCGTCGCGGCTGCGGCCGTGGAGGCGACGCGCCGCTGCTGGCCGATGGCGGCGCGTCAGCTCGGCGTCTCCCCGGACCTGTTCCAGTGGATCACGACCGACTTCAGTACCCGCGACAATGTCATGGTCCGCGGCGATGTCGACGCGGCCACCTACTTCCACGATTCGGCGGTCTCGCTGTTCGCCCGCATGCCACCCCAGGAACTCGCGGTGCTCGAGTATGCGCGCACCGGCCTTGCCCTGTACGGCAACGCGGTACTGGCCAGCCGCCGGCTCATCGCCGAGAAACCGGCGGCGGTCAAGGCCTTCCTGGCGGCCACCAACCGGGCCCTGGTCGAGACCCTGGCCGATCCGGAACCCGCGCTGGCCGCGATCAAGGCGCGCGAGGCCATCATCGACCTGAAGGTCGAACGCGA
Source organism: Pigmentiphaga sp. NML030171 (assembly GCF_002188635.1). Classification (GTDB taxonomy): domain Bacteria; phylum Pseudomonadota; class Gammaproteobacteria; order Burkholderiales; family Burkholderiaceae_B; genus Pigmentiphaga; species Pigmentiphaga daeguensis. Next base: position 147,959 of record NZ_NINX01000029.1, read on the forward strand.
ACGCTGGCACATCACTCGCCGCTATCTCGCCACCGACGACACCCGCGCCGACGGCCTGGGCAGCGTCCGGGCCGGCATCCTGCAGCGCCAGATCGACGAAGTCGCCGCCGTTTTCGATCTGCCCGCCCGGCCCCCCATCGGCCAGATCTTCGACGACAGCCTCCTGCCTCCCGCCGCCCAGCGCAAGGTGCCCGCATGACGGCGCAGCCCCTTCCCGGCGAGCAGCCCGTGGACGAAGGCGACGGACGATACCTGCGCCGGGCCATCGAGCTCGCCAACCTGGCCCGCTCGCGCGGCAACCGCCCCTTCGGGGCGGTCATCGTCGGCGCGGACGGCACCGTGCTGGCCGAGGCCTGGAACCGCAACGGCGAGACGGGCGACTGCACCGCCCATGCGGAAACCGAGGCCATCCGCCTCGCCAGCCCCCGCCACACGCGCGAGGAACTGGCGGGCGCCACCCTGTATGCCTCGGGCGAACCCTGCGTGATGTGCGCCGGAGCGATCTACTGGTCCAACATTCGCCGGGTGGTCTTCGGCATCGACGCCGTGCGTCTGCGCGCGTTCCGGGGCGCGCGCCTGGACCAGCGGGACGCGGAGCTGTCCTGCCGCGACGTGTTCGACGCCTCGCCGGTGCCGATCGCGTGCATCGGCCCGGCGCTGCTGGACGAGGCGGCCGCCTCGCACGAAGGAGGCTGGAAAACCTGAGCCGCACGGGCGTTTGCCCATGAAAAAAGGCCTGGATCCGATATCGGATCCAGGCCCTGGATACTTCCGAGGGCGAGAGCCGGAAGGCCCCCGCCCGTGCCAAGCTTACTCCTGGCTGCCGCCTTCGGCCGGCTCGTCGCCCGAAGGCTCCGAGGTCGTCACGCTTTCGGCCGGCGTATTGAAGATCTCGCTCTCGTCGAAGGTGTTGCCCACGTCGGCGAATACCACTTCGCGCTCGGCGGCCTCCTGGGCTTCCTTCTCCTTGCGGGCGGCATGGTAGGCCATGCCGGTACCCGCGGGGATCAGGCGACCCACGATGACGTTTTCCTTCAAGCCGCGCAGGTCGTCGCGCTTGCCCATGATGGCGGCTTCGGTCAGGACACGCGTGGTTTCCTGGAACGAAGCGGCCGAGATGAACGAGTCGGTCGACAGCGAGGCCTTCGTGATACCCAGCAGCACGTTCTCGTACGTGGCCGGACGCTGGTTGTCGGCGTTGACGCGATCGTTCTCGTTCAGCATCTCGGCGCGCTCGACCTGCTCGCCCGGGATGAACGAGGTATCGCCCGGATCGACGATGTTCACGCGGCGCAGCATCTGGCGCACGATCACTTCGATGTGCTTGTCGTTGATCTTCACGCCTTGCAGGCGGTAGACGTCCTGCACTTCGTCGACGATGTAGATCGCCAGCTTCTCGATGCCTTGCAGGCGCAGGATGTCGTGGGGATCGGCCGGGCCGTCCACGATCATTTCGCCCTTGTTCACCACCTGGCCGTCGTGCACCAGCACCTGCTTTTCCTTCGGAATCAGGAACTCGTGGCTGACGCCGTCCAGGTCGGTGATGACCAGGCGCTGCTTGCCCTTGGTGTCCTTGCCGAACGAAACCGTGCCGGTGACGTCGGCGAGCATGCCGGCGTCCTTGGGCGAACGGGCTTCGAACAGCTCGGCCACGCGCGGCAGACCCCCGGTAATGTCGCGGGTCTTCTGCGATTCCTGCGGAATACGCGCCAGCACCTCGCCCACGCCGACCTGCTGGCCGTCGCGCACGGTGATCAGCGCGCCCACCGGGAAGGAGATGCTGACCGAGTGGTCGGTACCGGCAATCTTGACTTCCTCGTTGGAGGCATCGAGCAGCTTGACCTGCGGACGAACGGTCTGCTTGGCGCTGCCGCGCGTCTTGGGCGTGATCGCGACCAGGGTCGACAGGCCGGTGACTTCGTCGAGCTGACGGGCCACCGTGACGCCTTCTTCCACGTTCTCGAACTTGATCGTGCCACCGTACTCGGTGATGATCGGACGAGTCAGCGGATCCCACGTGGCCAGCTGCGCGCCGGCCTTGACCGTCGCGCCGTCGCCGTGCAGCAGGATGGCGCCGTACGGCACCTTGTGGCGCTCGCGCTCGCGGCCGTTGTCGTCGACGATCAGGATTTCGCCCGAACGCGAGATGGCGACCTGCTCGCCCTTGCCGTTGGTCACATAGCGCATGGCGCTGGTGAAGCGCACCGTGCCGTTGGACTTGGTTTCCACGCCGGAGGCCAGCGCCGCGCGCGAGGCCGCGCCACCGATGTGGAACGTACGCATCGTCAGCTGCGTGCCGGGTTCGCCGATGGACTGGGCGGCGATCACGCCGACCGCCTCGCCGACGTTGACCAGCGAACCGCGGCCCAGGTCGCGGCCGTAGCACGCGGCGCACAGGCCGTGACGGGTTTCGCAGGTCAGGGCCGAGCGGACCTTCACTTCGTCGATGCCCAGGCGCTCGATCGCGTCCACCGCGTCTTCGTCCAGCAGCGTGCCGGCCTCGAACACGGTTTCCTGCGTGTCGGGATCGACCACGTCGGCGGCCGCGGTACGGCCGAGGATACGGTCGCGCAGCGGCTCGATCACTTCACCGCCCTCGACCAGCGCCTTCATGGCGAAGCCGAAGGTCGTGCCGCAATCGTCCTCGGTGATGACCAGGTCCTGCGTCACGTCCACCAGGCGGCGGGTCAGGTAACCCGAGTTCGCCGTCTTCAGCGCCGTGTCGGCCAGGCCTTTACGCGCGCCGTGGGTCGAGATGAAGTACTGCAGAACGTTCAGGCCTTCGCGGAAGTTCGCGGTAATGGGCGTCTCGATGATGGAGCCGTCGGGCTTGGCCATCAGGCCCCGCATGCCGGCCAGCTGGCGGATCTGGGCCGCGGAACCGCGGGCGCCGGAGTCGGCCATCATGTAGATCGAGTTGAACGACTCCTGGCGGGTGGCGTTGCCGTGGCGGTCGACGACGGGCTCGGTCGAGAGCTGTTCCATCATCGCCTTGCCCACGCGGTCGCCGGCCTTGCCCCAGATGTCCACCACGTTGTTGTAGCGTTCCTGGGAGGTCACCAGACCCGACGAGTACTGCTTGTCGATTTCCTTGACCTCCTTGCTGGCCTCGGCAAGGATGCCTTCCTTGGCGGACGGGATCAGCATGTCGTCCATGCAGATCGAGATGCCGCCGCGGGTGGCCAGGCGGAAGCCCGACTGCATCAGCTGGTCGGCGAAGATCACCGTGTCGCGCAGGCCGCAGCGGCGGAACGACTGGTTGATCAGGCGCGAGATCTCCTTCTTCTTCAGGGGCTTGTTCAGCACCGAGAAGGGCAGGCCCTTGGGCAGGATTTCCGACAGGATGGCGCGGCCGACGGTCGTCTCGAAACGGCGCAGCACGGGCTGGAATTCGCCGTTCTCGTCACGCTCGTACTCGTTCAGGCGCACGGTGATGCGCGACTGGAGCTCGACCACCTTGTTTTCGTAGGCGCGCATCACTTCGGACACGTCCATGAAATGCAGGCCTTCGCCGGCGCCGTTCACGCGCTCGCGGGTGGCGTAGTACAGGCCCAGCACGATGTCCTGCGAAGGAACGATCGAGGGCTCGCCGTTGGCCGGGAACAGCACGTTGTTGGAGGCCAGCATCAGCGTGCGGGCTTCCAGCTGGGCTTCCAGCGACAGCGGAACGTGGACGGCCATCTGGTCGCCGTCGAAGTCGGCGTTGAACGCCGCGCAGACCAGCGGGTGCAGCTGGATGGCCTTGCCTTCGATCAGCACCGGCTCGAACGCCTGGATGCCCAGGCGGTGCAGCGTCGGGGCGCGGTTCAGCATGACCGGGTGCTCGCGGATCACCTCTTCGAGGATGTCCCACACCACCGGTTCCTGCGTTTCCACCAGCTTCTTGGCCGCCTTGATGGTCGTGGCCAGGCCCATCATTTCCAGGCGGTTGAAGATGAAGGGCTTGAACAGCTCCAGCGCCATCAGCTTGGGCAGGCCGCACTGGTGCAGCTTGAGCTGCGGACCCACCACGATCACCGAACGGCCCGAGTAGTCGACGCGCTTGCCCAGCAGGTTCTGGCGGAAGCGGCCGCTCTTGCCCTTGATCATGTCGGCCAGCGACTTGAGCGGACGCTTGTTGGCGCCAGTCATGGCCTTGCCGCGGCGGCCGTTGTCCAGCAGCGAGTCGACGGCTTCCTGCAGCATGCGCTTTTCGTTGCGCACGATGATTTCAGGGGCTTTCAGCTCGAGCAGGCGCTTCAGGCGGTTGTTGCGGTTGATGACCCGGCGGTACAGGTCGTTCAGGTCGGACGTGGCGAAGCGGCCGCCGTCCAGCGGCACCAGCGGGCGCAGCTCGGGCGGCAGCACGGGCAGCACTTCCAGGATCATCCAGTCGGGCTTGATGCCGGACTTCTGGAAGCCTTCCAGCACCTTCAGGCGCTTGGAGATCTTCTTGATCTTGGCATCCGAGCTGGTGGCCTGGAGGTCGGCGCGCAGCGTCTCGATCTCACGGTTGATGTCGATCGTGCGCAGCAGTTCGCGCACGGCCTCGGCACCCATCACCGCACGGAAATCGTCACCGTACTCTTCGGTCTTGGCCAGGAAGTCGTCTTCCGACATGATCTGGGCGCGCTTGAGCGGCGTCATGCCCGGATCGATGACGCAGTAGGCTTCGAAGTACAGCACGCGCTCGATGTCGCGCAGCGTCATGTCCAGCACCATGCCCAGGCGCGACGGCAGCGACTTCAGGAACCAGATGTGAGCGACCGGGCTGGCCAGCTCGATATGGCCCATGCGCTCGCGGCGAACCTTGGCCAGCGTGACTTCCACGCCGCACTTCTCGCAGATCACGCCACGGTGCTTGAGGCGCTTGTACTTGCCGCACAGGCACTCGTAGTCCTTGATCGGCCCGAAGATCTTGGCGCAGAACAGCCCGTCGCGTTCGGGCTTGAACGTGCGATAGTTGATCGTCTCCGGCTTCTTGACTTCGCCGAACGACCACGACCGGATCTTCTCCGGCGACGCGATGCCAATGCGAATGGCGTCGAACTGTTCTTCCTGCGTAACCTGCTTGAACAGATCCAATAGCGCTTTCATGGCGACTCCTATCAGTTACGCTCGAGATCCATGTCGATCCCGAGCGACCGGATTTCCTTGACCAGCACGTTGAACGACTCGGGCATGCCGGCGTCGATCACGTGGTCGCCCTTGACGATGTTCTCGTACACCTTGGTACGGCCGTTCACGTCGTCGGACTTCACGGTCAGCATTTCTTGCAGCACATACGAGGCGCCGTAGGCTTCCAGCGCCCACACTTCCATTTCCCCGAAACGCTGGCCGCCGAACTGGGCCTTGCCGCCCAGCGGCTGCTGGGTCACCAGCGAGTACGGGCCGGTCGAACGGGCGTGCATCTTGTCGTCGACCAGGTGGTGCAGCTTCAGCATGTGCATGTAGCCGACCGTGACCGGACGCTCGAACATCTCGCCGGTGCGGCCGTCGTACAGGTAGGCCTGGGTCTTGGAGTTGGTCAGCTTGAGGCTCTCGGCCAGCTCGTCCGGATAGGCCAGGTCGAGCATCGCGCGGATGTCGCTTTCCGAGGCGCCGTCGAACACCGGCGTGGCGAACGGCACGCCGTTACGCAGGTTCTGCGCCAGCTCGATCACCGCGTCGTCATCCAGCTCTTCCAGGCGGGCGGCCGTGCCGGTGGTGTTGTAGACCTTGCCGATGAACTCGCGCACCTTGGCCACTTCGACCTTGCGCGCTTCGGACAGCATCTCGTTGAAGCGCTGGCCCAGGCCCTTGGCGGCCCAGCCCAGGTGCACTTCCAGAACCTGGCCCACGTTCATCCGCGAAGGCACGCCCAACGGGTTCAGCACGATGTCGACGGGGGTGCCGTCGGCCATGTGCGGCATGTCTTCCACCGGAGTGATCTTCGAGACCACGCCCTTGTTGCCGTGGCGGCCGGCCATCTTGTCGCCGGGCTGCAGGCGGCGCTTGACGGCCAGGTACACCTTGACCATCTTGAGCACGCCCGGGGGCAGCTCGTCGCCCTGGGTCAGCTTCTTGCGCTTCTCTTCGAAGGCGAGATCGAACTGGTGGCGCTTCTGTTCGATCGACTCCTTGGCCTGCTCGAGCGCGGTGGCCGCGGCTTCGTCGGCCAGGCGGATGTCGAACCACTGCCAGCGGTCCAGCTCGGCCAGGTAGGACTTGGCGATGGCCGCGCCCTTGGCCAGCTTGCGCGGGCCGCCGTTGACGACCTTGCCGACCAGCGACTTCTCGATACGGTCGAAGGTATCGTTTTCCACGATACGCAGCTGGTCGTTCAGGTCCTGGCGATAGCGCTTGAGCTCATCGTCGATGATGGACTGGGCACGCTTGTCGCGCACGATGCCTTCGCGCGTGAACACCTGCACGTCGATGACGGTGCCGACCATGCCCGAGGGCACGCGCAGCGAGGTGTCCTTCACGTCCGAGGCCTTCTCGCCGAAGATCGCGCGCAGCAGCTTCTCTTCCGGGGTCAGCTGGGTTTCGCCCTTGGGCGTGACCTTGCCGACCAGCACGTCGCCCGCCTCGACCTCGGCGCCGATGTAGACGATGCCCGATTCGTCCAGGCGGTTCAGTTGGCCTTCCGAGAGGTTGCTGATGTCGCGCGTGATTTCTTCCGAACCCAGCTTGGTGTCGCGGGCGACGACCGTCAGTTCCTCGATGTGGATGGAGGTGTAGCGGTCGTTGGCCACCACGCGCTCCGACATCAGGATCGAGTCCTCGAAGTTGTAGCCGTTCCAGGGCATGAACGCGACCAGCATGTTCTGGCCCAGGGCCAGCTCGCCCAGGTCGCTGGAAGCGCCATCGGCCAGCACGTCGCCCTTGGCGATGATGTCGCCACGGCGCACGATGGGGCGCTGGTTGATGTTGGTGTTCTGGTTGGAACGGGTGTACTTGATCAGGTTGTAGATGTCGACGCCCACTTCGCCGGCGACGTTTTCCTCGTCGTTGACGCGGATCACGATGCGCTCGGCGTCGACGTAGTCGACCAGGCCGCCGCGCAGCGCCTGCACGGTGGTGCCGGAGTCGACCGCCACGGTGCGCTCGATGCCGGTGCCCACCACGGGCTTCTCGGGACGCAGGCAGGGCACGGCCTGGCGCTGCATGTTCGAGCCCATCAGCGCGCGGTTCGCGTCGTCATGCTCGAGGAACGGGATCAGCGAGGCGGCCACGGACACGATCTGCGACGGCGCCACGTCCATGTAGTGGACGTTCTCGGCGGCGGTCAGCATCGTTTCGCCGGCTTGGCGGCAGGCCACCAGATCGTCCACGAAGTGGCCTTCGTCGTCCAGCGTGGCGTTCGCCTGGGCGATCACGTAGCGGCTTTCCTCGATGGCCGACAGGTACTCGATCTGGTCGCTGACCTTGCCGTCCACGACCTTGCGGTACGGCGTCTCCAGGAAGCCGTACTCGTTCAGGCGGGCATACAGGGCCATCGAGTTGATCAGGCCGATGTTCGGACCTTCGGGCGTCTCGATCGGGCAGACGCGGCCGTAGTGGGTCGGGTGCACGTCGCGCACCTCGAAGCCGGCGCGCTCGCGCGTCAGGCCGCCGGGGCCCAGGGCCGAGACGCGGCGCTTGTGCGTGATCTCGGACAGCGGGTTGGTCTGGTCCATGAACTGCGACAGCTGGCTCGAACCGAAGAACTCCTTGATGGCGGCCGAGATCGGCTTGGAGTTGATCAGGTCGTGCGGCATCAGGTTCTCGGCCTCGGCCTGGCCCAGGCGCTCCTTGACGGCGCGCTCGACGCGCACCAGGCCGGCGCGGAACTGGTTCTCGGCCAGTTCGCCCACGCAGCGCACGCGGCGGTTGCCCAGGTGATCGATGTCGTCGATCTCGCCGCGGCCGTTGCGCAGCTCGACCAGCACCTTGATGGTGTCGAGGATGTCCTCGTTGCTGAGCGTCATCGCGCCCGTGATGTCGTTGCCGCGCCCCAGGCGGCTGTTGACCTTCATGCGGCCCACGCGCGACAGATCGTAGGTTTCCTCGCTGAAGAACAGGCGCTGGAACAGGGCTTCGACGGCTTCCTCGGTGGGAGGCTCGCCGGGGCGCATCATGCGATAGATCGCCACGCGCGCGGCGGTCTGGTCGGTGGTCTCGTCCACGCGCAGCGTCTGCGAGATGTACGGGCCCTGGTCCAGGTCGTTCGTGTAGAGCGTCTGGATCTCGCGCACGTTGTTCTCGCGCAGCTTGTTCAGCAGCGACTCGGTCAGCTCTTCGTTGGCGTGCGCCACGATCTCGCCGGTTTCCGGATCGACGACGTTGCGGGCCAGCGCGCGGCCCAGCAGGAAGTCTTCCGGCACCGAGATGCGCTTCGTGTCCGCGGCCACCAGGTCGCGGATGTGCTTGGCGTTGATGCGCTTGTCCTTGGCGACGATGACGTTGCCGGACTTGTCATTGATGTCGAAGCGCGCGACCTCGCCCTTCCAGCGCTCGGGCACGAACTCCATCAGCCCGCCCTCGCTCGCCAGCTCGAAGCTGTCGAACGAGAAGAAGTGCGCCAGGATGCTCTCGGGTGTCATGCCGATGGCCTTGAGCAGGATGGTCACGGGCATCTTGCGGCGGCGGTCGACGCGGAAGAACAGGATGTCCTTGGGGTCGAACTCGAAGTCCAGCCACGAGCCACGGTAGGGAATCACGCGGGCCGAGAACAACAGCTTGCCGGAACTGTGGGTCTTGCCGCGGTCGTGCTCGAAGAACACGCCGGGCGAACGGTGCAGCTGCGAGACGATGACCCGCTCGGTACCGTTGATGACGAACGATCCGGTGGAAGTCATGAGCGGGATCTCGCCCATGTAGACTTCCTGTTCCTTCACTTCCTTGACGGTGGGTTTGCTGGCCTCGCGATCGAGCAGGACCAGGCGCACCTTGGCGCGCAGGGGCGATGCGAAAGTCAGCCCACGCTGCTGGCATTCGCGCACGTCGAAGGCGGGTTCGCCCAGCACGTAGCTGACGAATTCCAGCCTGGCCATCTGGTTATGGCTGACGATGGGGAAGATCGAGGAGAATGCGGCTTGCAGGCCTTCTTCCTTGCGCTGCAGAGGTGCGGTATCCGACTGCAGGAAGGTACGATAGGACTCGAGCTGAGTTGCCAGCAGGAAAGGAACGGTTTGCACGTCCTCGCGCTTGGCGAAGCTCTTGCGGATGCGCTTCTTTTCGGTGAACGAGTAGGGCATGAGCACTCCGACTCAGGTTGCACGAACCACGGGTAATGGTCCTAAAATACGACTTCGAAATCTCAACGGGGCTACCCGCCGGCTGGGCCGGTACCCCTCTTCCGGGCTCCCCCGGTACGGGTTTCGGGTCCGCGGGCGGCATCATCCCCACCCACGCACCGGAAATCCGTTCGACGATCCGTGCGCGCAAAGCCACGCGAACCGGCGTTACTGCCACGGAAAACAGGCTTTAAAAGCCCATTTCCAAAAACGCAAAAACCCGGAGGCCGTTTTTCAGCGGCCACCGGGTACCGGCAAGGATCGAATTACTTGACTTCGACCTTGGCACCGGCTTCTTCGAGCTTCTTCTTGGCGGCTTCGGCATCGGCCTTGGCAACGCCTTCCTTGACGGGCTTCGGAGCGCCGTCGACCAGGTCCTTGGCTTCCTTCAGGCCCAGGCCGGTCAGCTCGCGCACGGCCTTGATGACGTTGACCTTGTTGGCGCCGACTTCGGCCAGGATCACGTTGAACTCGGTCTGCTCTTCAGCAGCGGCGGCAGCGCCACCGGCAGCGGCGGGAGCGGCGACAGCCACAGCGGCGGCAGCAGCCGACACGCCGAACTTCTCTTCCAGGTCCTTGATCAGTTCCGACAGTTCCAGGACGGTCAGGCCGGCGATGGCGTCGATGATTTCAGCTTTGCTAAGTGCCATTTTGTTTAAAACTCCAATGAATTTGATACCAGGTATTGGGTGTCGCTTCGTGTCACGAGATTCCGGGGGACGTTGACCAGAGCTATCTCAAGCCATACATCCCGTTGTGGTTCCGGCCGGCCCTTCGGGCCTTAACTTGCCGCTGCGCGTCAAGTTAGCCTTCACCGCAAGCAAGCGGCTACGCCGCTTGCTTGTCGCGCACGGCCGCGAGGCCACGCACGAACTTGGTCGGAACTTCGTTGAGCGTACGCACAAACTGTGCAACGGGCGCCTGGATGGTGCCCAGCAGCTTCGCCAGCAACTCTTCGCGCGAGGGCAGCGAGGCCAGAGCCTTGACGCCTTCGACGGACATGACGCCGTTCGGCAGGGCACCGCCCTTCAGAACGAGCTTGTCGTTGGTTTTGGCAAAGTCGGACAGGACCTTGGCGGCCGCGACCGGATCGGCGCTGATGGCGTACATCAGCGGACCGGTCAACTGCGACGACAGTCCCTCGAAGGGGGTGCCGGTCACAGCGCGGCGAGCCAGCGTGTTCTTCAGAACACGCAGGTAAACGCCCGATTCACGTGCTTGCTTGCGCAGTACGGTGACGGAAGCGACGTCCAGACCACGATACTCGGCGATAACGATCGATTGAGCCTTGGCGACTTGGGCCGAGATCTCTTCGACGACCACCGTTTTCTCTTGACGATTGAGACTCACGGTTTGAACACTCCATCATAAGACGCTCGGGATACCACCCCTTGCGTCAACCGAATGCGGCGAACCTGGTCGACTTCTTTGGATAAAGAATTCTTCCTGGGAGCGCCGTCTGCGCTGGATCCGTGCTTGGGCGGACAGCATTCCATGCCTGCCCGCGAGTCGCGGTTTTAAGATCCCCCGGGTACCTGGCAAGCCAGGGATTCCGGTTTCACTCCAGCGGTCTTTGACAGCAGCACCGCGCGTCCGGCTTGCGCCTCGCGCACGATGCAGCCCAAAGTCTGTTGCCCTGCGATTACTGCTGGCTGGCCGTCAGAGAGGCCTGGTCCACGCGGACACCGCCACCCATGGTGGACGACACCGCCAGCTTGCGCAGGTAAATACCCTTGGCCGTCGTCGGACGGGCCTTGTTCAGTGCATCGACCAGCGCCAGCAGGTTGCTCTGCAGCTGTTCGACGTTGAACGAGGCACGGCCGATGGTGGCGTGAATGATCCCGGCCTTGTCGGTACGGTACTGGACCTGACCGGCCTTGGCGTTCTTGACGGCGGTGGCGACGTCGGGCGTCACGGTGCCGACCTTGGGGTTCGGCATCAGGCCGCGCGGACCCAGGATCTGGCCCAGCGCGCCGACGACACGCATCGTGTCGGGCGAGGCGATGACCACGTCGAAGTCGATCTGGCCGCCCTTGATGCGCTCGGCCAGGTCTTCCATGCCGACGATGTCGGCGCCAGCGGCCTTGGCGGCCTCGGCCTTGTCGCCCTGGGCGAACACGGCCACGCGCACCGACTTGCCGGTACCGGCGGGCAGGACCACCGAGCCACGAACCAGCTGGTCGGACTTCTTGGCGTCGATGCCCAGTTGCACGGCCAGGTCGATGGACTCATCGAACTTGGCGGTCGCGGTTTCCTTCACCAGCGCCAGCGCTTCGGCGACGGGATACAGCTTGCTGCGATCGATCTTGGCGCGCAGCGCGGCTACACGTTTGGACAAGCGTGCCATGATTACAGACCCTCCACCGTGATGCCCATGCTACGGGCGCTGCCAGCGATCGTGCGAACCGCGGCGTCCATGTCGGCAGCCGTCAGATCGGCTTGCTTGGTCTTGACGATTTCCTCGACCTGGGCGCGCGTCAGCGTGCCGACCTTGTCGGTATGGGGCTTGGGCGAACCCTTCTGGATGCCGGCAGCCTTCTTGATGAGGATGGTCGCCGGGGGCGACTTCATCACGAAGGTGAAGCTCTTGTCGGCAAAGGCGGTGATCACCACGGGAATCGGCAGACCGGGCTCCATGCCCTGGGTCTTGGCGTTGAACGCCTTGCAGAATTCCATGATGTTCAGGCCGCGCTGACCCAGCGCCGGACCGATCGGGGGGGACGGATTGGCTTTACCAGCTGGCACTTGCAGCTTGATGAAGCCGACGATTTTCTTCGCCATGCTTGACTCCTTGCGGGTACTTGCGCAGGCCGTTCAGGCCTGCTCCCCGGGGTTGACGGTCGGGGTTGTCCGCGGCGCGAACGCCGCGAGCCGGATGGCGCTGACCGTAGCGCCCCATCCGGCCATATATCTGGTCAGGACTTCTCGACCTGGCTGAAATCGAGCTCCACCGGGGTCGATCGGCCGAAGATCGTGACCGACACGCGCAGCTTGCTCTTTTCGTAGTTCACGTCTTCCACGTTGCCGTTGAAGTCGGTGAACGGACCTTCCTTGATGCGGACCATTTCGCCCACCTCGAAGAGGATCTTGGGACGCGGCTTCTCCACACCCTCTTCCATCTGCGACAGGATCTCGTCGACCTCGCGCTGGGGGATGGGCGTGGGACGGTTGCCCGACCCACCCACGAAACCGGTCACCTTGTTGGTGTTCTTCACCAGGTGCCAGGTCTCGTCGGTCAGATCCATCTCGACCAGCACGTAGCCGGGGAAGAAACGCCGCTCGGTAATGGACTTCTGGCCACCCTTGACCTCGATGACCTCTTCCGTGGGCACCAGGATGCGACCGAAGGAGGTCTGCAGCGCGGCCCGCTCGATGCGTTCCGTCAGCGCCTTCTGGACGCTTTTTTCCATGCCGGAATAGACATGGACAACGTACCAACGTTTGCTCATCGTCTCGTTTCCGCCGTGTTATTTCCAACCAAGAATGAGGTCGTACAGCACCCATTCGATGGTCTTGTCTGTGACCCACAGGAACAACGCCATGACCACCACGAACGCGAACACCGCAACGGTGGTCTGGATGGTTTCCTTGCGGGACGGCCATACGACCTTGCGCGTTTCCTGGACCGAATCCTGGCCGAAAGCGACCAGGCGCCGCCCGGGCTCGCTGAACCAGCCGATCACGAGGGCAACGACCACGCCGGCGACGATGGCGCCCACCCGGGCGATCGTGGGGCTGCCTGCCAAGGCGTAGAACCCCACCAGCCCAGCGACGAACGCCGCGATGGCCAGGCCCAGCTTGATGCGGTCGGCAGTGCTAGTTACGGTTTCTACGTTTGGATTCGACATCTTTTCGTCCGGGCAGCGCCAGACCTGCTGGCGGTGACGGTGCTTGCAAAACACCCGGGGCAGAAGCCGCGCCGGGCTTTCTGTCGGAAGCCGCGGCTAGACCCCGCAGGCTCCGGGAGAAGTGGCAGGGGAAGAGGGAATCGAACCCACAACCTTCGGTTTTGGAGACCGACGCTCTGCCAATTGAGCTATTCCCCTATGGATGAAGCCCCCCCGAATTCTTTAGGGAGGGCTTTCAAACTTTTACCGCCAACTACTGTACTTTCGCACTACGTCTTGTCCCGCGCCAGGCGCGGGACAAGGGTCTTAAGCAATGATCTTGGCGACGACGCCGGCGCCGACGGTACGACCGCCTTCACGGATGGCGAAGCGCAGGCCTTCTTCCATGGCGATCGGCGCCAGCAGCTTGACCGTGATCGACACGTTGTCGCCCGGCAGCACCATCTCCTTGTCCTTGGGCAGCTCGATCGTACCCGTCACGTCCGTCGTACGGAAGTAGAACTGGGGACGATAGCCGTTGAAGAACGGCGTATGACGGCCGCCCTCTTCCTTCGACAGCACGTACACCTCGGCCGAGAACTCCGTGTGCGGCGTGATCGAACCCGGCTTGGCCAGAACCTGGCCACGCTCGACGTCTTCACGCTTGGTGCCGCGCAGCAGAATACCCACGTTGTCACCGGCCTGGCCCTGGTCCAGCAGCTTGCGGAACATTTCCACGCCCGTGCACGTCGTCTTGACCGTGTCCTTGATACCGACGATCTCGATTTCCTCGCCGACCTTGATCACGCCACGCTCGATACGCCCCGTCACCACCGTGCCACGACCCGAGATCGAGAACACGTCTTCCACCGGCATCAGGAACGCTCCGTCGACCGCACGCTCGGGCGTCGGGATGTACGAGTCCAGCGCCGCCGCCAGTTGCAGGATCGCCTGCTCGCCCAGCTCGCCCTTGTCGCCTTCCAGCGCCATGCGGGCCGAGCCCTTCACGATCGGCGTATCGTCGCCCGGGAAGTCGTACTTCGACAGCAGCTCCCGGACTTCCATTTCCACCAGCTCCAGCAGCTCGGCGTCGTCAACCAGGTCCGCCTTGTTCAGGAACACGATGATGTACGGCACGCCAACCTGCCGCGACAGCAGGATGTGCTCGCGCGTCTGCGGCATCGGGCCGTCAGCGGCCGACACCACCAGGATCGCGCCGTCCATCTGCGCCGCGCCCGTGATCATGTTCTTCACGTAGTCCGCGTGACCCGGGCAGTCAACGTGCGCGTAGTGACGGGTCTCCGTCTCGTATTCCACGTGCGCCGTGTTGATCGTGATCCCACGCGCCTTCTCTTCCGGCGCCGCGTCGATCTGGTCGTACGCCTTGGCCTCGCCGCCGAACTGCTTCGACAGCACCGTCGTGATCGCCGCCGTCAGCGTCGTCTTGCCGTGGTCAACGTGACCGATCGTGCCCACGTTCACGTGCGGCTTGGTACGCTCAAACTTGCCTTTTGCCATGGCTGACTCCCGCCTCTGGATGCCTGCTATAACGGATGGAACCGAAAAAAACTGGTGCCCATGACGCGGATCGAACGCGTGACCTCTCCCTTACCAAGGGAGTGCTCTACCACTGAGCCACATGGGCGAATTCTGTACTGCAATCACCGGACCGTCCGGCAACTCACCGGAAACCCGGGCGCCTGCGACGACCTCGTTGGAGCGGGTGAAGGGAATCGAACCCTCGTCGTAAGCTTGGAAGGCTTCTGCTCTACCATTGAGCTACACCCGCCTACCTGGTACTGCTACTGCCGCGGACCCCACCGCCGCCAAACCTTCCGGCCAAAATTTTGACCAGCCGCTTGAGTTACAGCACGCTTCAAGCCACTGGCCACGAATTTCACCGAAAAGCAAAGCCGTTGGTGGAGGGGATTGGATTCGAACCAATGTAGGCGCAAGGCCAACAGATTTACAGTCTGCCCCCTTTAACCACTCGGGCACCCCTCCGCCGGGGAACGAAAGATTATGAAGGAGTCTGAATCGAATGTCAATTCACGCTCCCGGCCTATCCGTATCCGTCCCCAGGGCAGTTCGCTAATATAGACGAAAACGCCACCGCGCCCGACGCGCCCACCCCTTCGAGATACTCCCATGCACCAGGAAGCCATCGTCATCAGCCGCGCCGGCGGCCCCGAAGTCCTCGTTTCCGAGAATCGCCCCGTTCCCGCCCCCGGCCCGGACGACGTGCTCATCCAGGTAAGCTGGGCCGGCGTCAACCGGCACGATTGCGGCCAGCGCTCCCGCGGCCCCAACGACCATGAGTCGGACGTTCCCGGCTTGGAGGTGGCCGGCCGGGTGCATGCCGTGGGCGCCAACGTCCGCGACCTCGCTCCAGGCACCCCGGTCTGCGCCCTGGTGGACGGCGGCGGCTACGCGCAATACGCCTTGGCCCACCGCGCCCTGGTGCTGCCCGTGCCGGACTCGCTCACGCTCGAGCAGGCCGCCTGCCTGCCCGAGGCGGCCTTCACCGTCTGGTACAACTTCTTTTCAGTGGCCGCCATGCAACCCGGCGAAACGGCGCTCATCCACGGCGGGACCAGCGGCATCGGCGTATTCGCCATCCAGTTGCTGCGCGCGCTGGGCCACCCGGTCTACGCCACCAGCGGCAGCGACGAGAAATCGGCTTTCGCGCAGTCCCTGGGCGCCAGCCGGGTGTTCAACTACCGTACCGAAGCCTTCGCCGAGATCATGGCCCGCGAGGGCCTGGCCGCGGACGTGGTGCTGGACATGTCGGGCGGGCGGCACACCGAACAGAACCTGGCCGCGCTGGCCTACGGCGGCCGCATCGTGCACCTATCGGGCGGCTCGGGCGCGCCGCTCCAGGCCTCCCTGCGCGCCATCATGCAGAAAGAGGCACGCATCACCGGCTCGATGATGCGCCCGCTGCCGCTGGACCGGAAGATGCGGGTGGCCGAGGCCCTGCGCACCCGGGTCTGGCCGCTGCTGGGCAAGGAGATCCGGCCCGTGATCCAGCGCACCTACCCGCTGTCGCAGGCCGCCCAGGCCCATCGCGACATGGAAACGGGCGACCACATCGGCAAGCTGCTGCTGGAAGTGCGGGCCTGATGCGGGCGCGGCTGCCCTCGCGCCGCCCTACAGGTCCAGGGCGACCGCTTCCTTGATGGTGGACAACGCGAAACTGGAGCGGATGTCCACGACGGACGGATGCTTCATCAGCGTATCCATCGCGAATTTCGAAAAATGCGCCAGGTCCCGCACCTGGACGCGCACCAGATAATCCATGTCGCCCGTCATCGCGTAGCAGGCCACGACCTCGGGCCAGGCCTGCACGTCGCGGGCGAACTGCTCGATGGGCGCGTGGCCGCCGTTGACGTGCTTCTGCAGGCGCACGCTGACGTAGGCCAGGAGACCCAGCCCTACCTTTTCCGGATCTACCACCGCCATGTACTGGCGGATCACCCCCCGCTCTTCCAGGCGCCGGACCCGCCGCAGGCAAGGGCTGGGCGACAAGGCCACGCGTTCGGCCAGTTCCTGGTTCGTCAGGCGTCCATCGCGCTGCAATTCCACCAGGATCCGCCGGTCCGTCCGATCCAATTCAATTTCCGCCATCTTCCGCCCCGATTCCCTATATTTCTTTTATTTTATTGCTCAGAACACCTTTATTCGAGCAATCTTTGGAATCATTCGCCTCGCGATCATTCCTACAATGCCGTCTGGGATTCCTTTCGATCAGAGGCGCGCGGCGCCACAGCGGAGACAGCCATGACCACCCCCTTCCAGCCCTGGGACAACCCCATGGGTACCGCCGGATTCGAATTCGTCGAATACGCCGCTCCGGATCCCGCCGCCCTGGGCAAGGTGTTCGAAGGCCTGGGCTTCAAGGCGATCGCTCGCCACCGCCACAAGAACGTGCTGCTTTACCGCCAGGGCGGCATCAATTTCATCGTCAACGCCGAACCCGACTCGTTCGCGCAGCGCTTCGCTCGCCTGCACGGCCCTTCGATCTGCGCGATCGCCTTCCGGGTGAACGACGCGGCGGCGGCCTACAAGCGCGCGCTGGAGCTGGGCGCCTGGGGCTTCGACGGGCACAGCGGCCCCATGGAGCTGAACATCCCGGCCATCAAGGGCATCGGCGACTCGCTGATCTATTTCGTTGACCGGTGGCGCGGCAAGAACGGCCGCAACGGCGGGATCGGCGACATCGACATCTACGACGTGGACTTCGAGCCGCTGGAGCCGGCGCGAGCCAGCGAGGACGCGGGCCACCGCGGCGCCGGCCTGACCCTGATCGACCACCTGACGCACAACGTGCACCGGGGCCGCATGAGCGAGTGGGCGGATTTCTACGAACGGCTGTTCAATTTCCGCGAGATCCGCTACTTCGACATCGAGGGCAAGGTCACGGGCGTCAAGTCCAAGGCCATGACCTCGCCCTGCGGACGCATCCGCATTCCCATCAACGAGGAAGGCAACGACGAGAAGGGCCAGATCCAGGAATACCTGGACCTCTACCACGGCGAGGGCATCCAGCATATCGCGCTGGGCACGGACGACATCTACGCCACCGTCGAGGCGCTGCGGGCCTCGGGCGTGGTCTTCCTGGACACGCCGGACACGTACTATGAACTGCTGGACAAGCGCCTGCCGGGCCACGGCGAAGACGTCGCGCGGCTGGCGAAGAACCGCATCCTGCTGGACGGCGCGCCCGGCGGCGGCCTGCTGCTGCAGATCTTCACGCAGACCGTGATCGGCCCGATCTTCTTCGAGATCATCCAGCGCAAGGGCGACGAAGGCTTCGGCGAAGGCAACTTCAAGGCCTTGTTCGAATCGATCGAGCTGGATCAGATGCGGCGCGGGGTGTTATAGCCCCCCCTACGCGCTGACGCGCGCCCCCAGGGGCGATGCGGGTGGACCGGCGGAGCCGGATCCACCGCATCCTGGGTCTAGTCCTTTTATCTTAGGGTGTGGCGGCTGCGCTTCGCTGGCTGCCAACTGTTCGGCATGCCGAGAGGTGGGCCGGAAACTTGCGTTTTGCCGACCGGCCGTCTCAAGGCCGGGCGGAGCCTACCGTCCGGATGCCGTCCACGGGGGGGAGCTTGGTGGCCTGGACTTCGACGCGCTCGCCGCCCTGGTCCAGCACCACGCCGCCGCCCAGGACCTCGGCCAGCGTGACGCCTTCGGCCAGCTGGGTGCCGACCGCGTAGGCGCGGGCGGGGCGGCCGTCTATGGCCAGGACCGCGGAGCCGCTGGGTCCGGCGGCGATGAGGCCGGCCACGACCACCTGGATCTTCGCCCCGGCGCCCGTGCCGAACCAGCCGGCCACCGGGCCGGTGTCGGTCTGCAGGGCACCGTCGCCGACCGCCGTGGGTGGGGCCGGCGGGGGAGAAGGCGCGAGCAGGATGGCTCCCCATACGCCTATGCCCGCCGCGAGCGCCAGCAGCGCGACGAAGGTGCTCGATCGGGGGAGACTGGGGATTACCCGCATCACTGACTCCGGCAGGGGCCGCCTTGGCGCGGCCGGTCAAAACGGTCCATTTTGCGGGGGGAATGTGACAGGGATACCCGCATCATGAATTGTCATCTAAAGCAGCGATAATAGGTGCCGCAAAAATTACGACACGGAGTTTACGCTGTGACACGGTCACGCTCTATCCGCGCCCGGCGCCAGGCCGGCTTTACCCTGATCGAGATCATGGTCGTCGTGGTCATCCTGGGCATCCTGGCGGCGCTGGTCGTGCCGCGGGTGCTCGATCGGCCCGACCAGGCCCGGGCGGTTGCCGCCCGGCAGGACATTTCCGGCATCATGCAGGCGCTGAAGCTGTACCGCCTGGACAACGGCCGCTACCCCACGACCGAACAAGGCCTGCGTGCCCTGGTCGAACGGCCCGCGACCGGACAGGTGCCTCCGAACTGGAAGCAGTACCTCGACCGCCTGCCCGCCGATCCCTGGGGCAATCCGTACCAATACCTGAACCCGGGCGTACACGGCGCCGACGTCGACGTGTTTTCGCTGGGCGCCGACGGCCAGCCCGGCGGCGAAAACGCCAATGCCGACGTCGGTTCCTGGGACCTCTGATCCCCGGCGCCGCCCCGCTGCCCGCGGCGTCGGCGCAGGCCCCCGGCGCGCCCGGGGGTTCACGCTGATCGAATTGATGGTCGTGGTCGTGATCGTCGGCATCGCCGCTGCGGCCGTGACCATCCGGGCCTTTCCCGACCGCCGCAAGCTGCTCCGGGACGACGCCGAACGGCTGGCCCAGCTGTTCTCGGTGGCCCAGGGCGAGGTCCGCGCCGACGGTCGCCGCATCACCTGGCAGGCGGACGAGCAAGGCTACCGCTTCGTCCGCCGCGCCCGCGCGCTGACGCCGGGCGCGGTCACGGCCGCGGGCACCTCCTCCACCACGCTGGACACCTTCGGCCGCGACGAACTGCTGCGGCCACGACGCTGGGCCGACGGTCCGGTCACCGTGCAGGTCGAGCCGCCCGGCCCGCCCGTATTCACGTCGGAGTGGATTCCGGGTCCGCTCATCGTCAGGCTGCGCAACGCCGACGCGATCGTGACCATCCTGCGCGACGAGGCGGGACGCTATGCGGTCCAGTGAAGCCGGCTTCACCCTGGTCGAAGTGCTGGTCGCCCTGGCCATCGTGGGCGTGGCGCTGGCCGCGTCGGTACGGGCGGTCGGCCTGATCGCGCAGAACAATGCCGCGCTGCGCGCCAAGTCGCTGGCGCTGGTCGAGGCCGAGAACCAGTTGGCCGAGCTGCGCCTGGCCCGCCTCATGCCCAGCCCCGGACGCCAGCTGGTCAACTGCCCGCAGGGCGGTCAGGCCATGCAGTGCGAACAGGTATTCACCAATTCGGACAACACCAACATCCGCCAGGTGATGATCCGCGTCCATCCCGAAGGCGATCCCGACCGCGTGCTGGCGCAGGTCAACGGCTTCCTGAGCGCGCTGCCATGACCCGACGCGCGCAGGCCGGCTTCACGCTGATCGAGGTCCTCGTCGCCATTTCCCTGATGGCGGTGGTGGCCATCATCTCGTGGCGCGGGCTGGAGAACGTCAGCGCCCTGCAGCGACGGCTGGCGGGAGATGCCGACGAGGTCGAGAGCGTCACGCGCATGCTGGGCCAGATGGAGCGCGACCTGGCGATGCGCGCGCCGGACGCGCTGCTGGACACCGGCACCGCCACGGCCACCGGCGCGCGTCTGCCGCAAAGCCTGCGCATCACGATCAAGGAAACGCCCGACGCCTCGGCCACGCTGGAGATCATCCGCGCCGACGCCGCCGATCCGGCCGGCTGGCAGCGCGTCGTCTGGTTCCTGGACGGCACGGTGCTGCGCCGCGCGGCCGGCGCCTCGGCCCGCCTCTATCCCCTGCCCGCGGCGGGCGGCGGCGCGGCGATCCTGGGCGGCGTGACGCGTTTCGTCATACGCGCCTGGGTACCCGGCCAGGGCTGGATCAATACCCCCTTTCCCGCCACCGGCACCCCGTTCACCGGCCTGGAGCTGTCGGCCGAACGCCGGACCGGCGAACGCGTGGAACGCTATCGCCGCGTGGTGGTGCTCGAATGACGCGGCGGCCCGACCCTCGCGCCAGGCGCCGGCAGCGCGGCATGGCGGTAATCAGCGCGCTGCTGATCGTGGCCGCCGTGGCCGTGCTGGTAACCGGCCTTTTCCAGCGCCAGGCGGCGTCGGTGCGGGCGGTCGAGAACGAACAGGCCCGCATCCAGGCCCGCTGGCTGTTGCTGGGCGGCCTGGACTGGGCGCGGCTGGTCCTGCGCGAGGACGCCCGCCGCAACAACACCACGCGCCTGGGCGAGCTGTGGGCCACGCCCGTGGCCGATACCCGCATCACCCGCCCCGGGGACGACCGGGTGGCCCTGTTCTCCGGCCGCATCGAGGATGAACAGGGCAAGTACAACCTGCGCAACCTGGCCAAGGCCGGCGTGCCGCAGCCCATGGAGATCGCGGCCCTGGACCGGCTGTGCGCGATGCTGGGCCTGCCCGGCAGCCTGGCGCCGCGGATCGCCGTGCGGATCGCCAGCGCGCAGGCGGTGCCGGGCACTTCCGGAGAAACGGGTACGGGAACAGGAACGGGTACGGGCAGCGGCACGGGAACCGGCCAGAACGGGGAAGCAAGCCAGGGCCGCGGCCCTTCCGCCCCGATGATACGGACGGTGGACGACCTGGAAGGCATCACCGACGTGGACGAAAAGACCATCGAAGCCCTGCGCCCCTACGTCACGGTGCTGCCCGAAACCACCGCGGTCAATGCCAACACGGCCCCCGCCGAGGTGCTGGCGGCGGTGGTGCCGGGCCTGTCGCTGGCGCAGGCCCGCGCGCTGACCGAGCAGCGCAACGCCGGCACCTGGTTCAACGACCGTGCCGATTTCGGCAACCGCCTGGCCAATCCTGACATTACTATCAGCGACTCGCAGATCGTCACCGCCAGCAAGTGGTTCATGGTTTCCGGCACCGTGACGCTGGAGCGCGCTGCCGTCACAATGCAGGCGCTCGTCTCGCGGGCCAATGCCAATTCACCCACCGTGGTCTGGAAGAGGGAGACCAATTGAAGACAACGTTGCGGCTAGAGCTGCCCGCCCTATCCCTGCTGCATGCCGACTCGCGGGTGGCGTTCGCGCTGCTGGACCGGCAGCATGCCGTCCAGCGGACGGGCGAACTGCCGCTGGCCGAACTGGCCGCGGCCGTGCCGCCCAGCCGCGTCGAGGGCATCCTGCACCCGGCCGACAGCGTGCTGACCACCGTCACGGTGCCGCCCCTGCCCACGCACCGGCTGCAGGCCGCCGTCGCCGGAGCGGTCGAGCCCATGCTGCTGGGCGACATCGAAGGCCTGGCGGTCGCCCACGGCGCCCGCGCCGGCGATGGCTCCGTCTCCGTGGCCTGGGCGGCCCGCGAGCCGCTTGCGCGCGCCCTGCGGCTGCTGGCCGACAGCGGCCTGCCCGCCGACGCCCTGGTGCCGGCTCCGCTGGCCCTGCCGCTGACCGACACGGGCTGGACCGTGCTGGTGCGCGACGACCACGTGGTGGTGCGCACCGGTCCCCAGGCCGGCCAGGTCTGGGCCATCGACCCGTTCGCGACGACCGATGCCGATCCGGCGGTGGCGGCGCTGCTGCCCGCGCTCGAGCAGGATGCGCCCGGTGTCGTCGGCTGGATCGACCCGCAGCCCGCGGGCTGGCCCGAACTCTCGGCGACCGAGCGGCGCGCGTTGCCCACCGGGGCGCGCTGGCAGGGCGTGCTTCCGGGGTGGTCGCTGGCCCTGGCCGACCTGCAACCCCATCGCTCCGGCCGTTCGCCGTGGCGCCAGCCGGCCGCCTGGGCGGCCGGCGCGGCCGCCGTGTGGCTCGTGGGCCTGAACATCCACGCCTGGCAACTGGGCCGCGAGGAAGTCGCCCTGCGCCAGCGCATGGCCACCCAGGTCAAGACGGCGTTCCCGGACATTCCCGTGGTGCTGGATCCGCTGCGCCAGGCCGAACAGCGGCGCGATGCGTTGCGAGCCGCGGGCGGCGAATTCGGCTCATCCGATTTCCTGCCGCTGGCGCTGGCGACCACGCAACTGCTGCCGGCCGCCACGAACAACGTCGTCGCGCTGCGCTACACCCAGGGCGAACTGAAGCTGGAGCTGGTGGACGACGGCATAGGCATGGTCGCCAAGGCCGGCGCCGCGCCGCCACCGGCGCCAACGCAGCAGCAACAGGCCACGCATGGCCTGCGGCGCCTCATGCAGCGCCGGGAACAGGCCGCCGCGCCCGCGCCCACGGCAGCGCCCGTGGCGAGCCGGATGGAAATCGATCCGGCCATCCTGCAGCGCGCCGAGGGCCTGGGCCTGCAGGTCACGCACGACGACGGCGTCTGGACCATCCGCTCCGCCGCCAGCGCGGGCCAGGACGGGGGCACGCGCCCGGCGCCCCAGGGCGGCGGCGTGCGCATTCAACAGGACAACCCGCGACGATGAATCTCCCCGCTTTCAAACTTTCCATGCCGCCGGCGCTGGCCCGGCTGGGCGAAGACGCCGGACGGCGCTGGGCCCGGCTCGCACCGCGCGAGCGCCGCCTGCTGAGCATCGCCGGCGCGGTGGCCGGCATCGCCCTGGTGTTCCTGCTGTTCATCGAACCCGCCTGGACCCGCGCCAACCGACTGGAAGCGCAATTGCCGCTGCTGCGCACGCAGGCGGCCCGCGTCGACGCGCTGACGACCGAGGCGCGCAGCCTGCAGCGGGTGACCAGCGGCCGGATGACGGCCGACGAAACCCGCCAGGCCCTGGCCCAGAGCCTGGAGCGCGCCGGCATCGCCGCCGAGGTCGCTCCCGCCGACGCACCGGCGGGCACCAGCGGCGATGCCTGGCAGGTCACCGTCGACCGGGTGCAGGCCGCGGGCCTGATGCAGTGGCTGGCCTCGGTGCCCGGCCGCACCCGCCTCCAACTGGCGCAAGCCGATCTCGAACGCCCCACGGACGATAACGGACGCCTGCTGACGGGCAAGGCGTCGGGCGTCCTGGTCTTCACCCCGGCCACGGCCGGACAGGGCCGCTGATGCGCACCTGGCTCAAGATCCTCCTGTGCGTCCTGGTGGCCCTGGCCGCCGCCCTGGCGGTACTGCCGGCCCGCTGGCTGATCGCGATCCTGCCCGCCCAATGGCCGGTGGCGGTGGTCGACGCCTCGGGCACCATCTGGCGCGGCAGCGCGCTGCTTGCCCTCGGTTTCCCCGAGGCCCGCAGCACCCTGCCCACGCCCGTCGAATGGAAGACGACATGGGACGGCGGCCCGGCGGTCGAGATCCGCCATCCCTGGCTGGACGGCCCGCTGGGGCTGCGCCTGCAGACCAACGGCTTCCTGCTGTCGGGCCGCACGCTGAAGCTGCCCGCCTCGACGCTGGCGCAGCTGGGCGCGCCCTTCAACACCCTGCGCCCCACCGGCGACCTGCGGCTCAAGTGGCCGTCCCTGCGGCTCAACGGCGGCATTCCGCCCGGCGAGCTCCTGGACGCCGAGTGGAGCGACGCCGGTACCGCGCTGTCGCTGCTGCGGCCCATCGGCCACTATCGCGCGCGCCTGACCGGAGAAGCCGGCGGCGCCGTCGCGCTCGCGCTGTCCACGCTGTCCGGCCCCCTGACCATGGAAGGGTCCGGACGCTGGGCCGCGCGTACCGGCTTCCGCTTCAACGGGGTCGCCCGCCCCGCCCCCAATGCCTCGCCCGAGGCCCGCGCCGCGCTGCAAAGCACGCTATCGGCGCTGGGTCGCCGCTCGGGCGACGATTCCATCCTGCAAATCGGCCGCTAACATCATGCCTATGCTCAACCAAGCCCCTTTCCGCAACCGACCGGCCCCGGCACCCTTCGCCCGGACGCTGGCCGCGGCGGTCTCCTCGGCCATGCTGGCGCTGGCCGTACCGCCGGCCGGAGCGGCCGCCGCCGCAGGCCCCGCCAATGCCTCGGCGGCCGACGGCGTGGTGCTCAACTTCGTCAACACCGAGCTGGAAGCGGTGGTACGCGCGCTGGGGCAGTTCACCGGCAAGACCTTCCTGGTCGATCCGCGGGTGAAGGGCCAGCTGACACTGGTTTCCGAGAACCCCGTCAACCGCGACACGGCCTATCGCATGCTGCTGGGCGCGCTGCGCATGCAGGGCTTCGCGGTGGTGGAAGTGGATGGCGTCAGCAAGGTGGTTCCGGAAGCCGACGCCAAGCTGCAGGGCAGTCCCGTCACCAGCGGCGCCGGCGCCAACAGCGGCCAGCTCGTCACGCAGGTGTTCAAGCTCAACTACGAAAGCGCGACCAATCTCGTGCCCGTGCTGCGGCCCATGATCGCGCCGAACAACCCGATCAACGCCTACCCGGGCAACAACACGCTGGTCATCACCGACTACGCCGACAACCTCAAGCGCATCGCCAACGTCATCGCCAGCGTCGATACGCCCTCGGCCATCGCCACGGACCTGATCGAGATCAAGTACGGCATCGCCACCGACGTGGCCGCGCTGGTCACCAAGCTGCTCGACCCGGGTACCGGCGGCGACGCCACGCAGCGGATCACCGCGGTGGCGGACCCGCGCACGAACAGTGTGCTGCTGCGGGCCAGCAGCCCGGCGCGCAACAAGCTCGCGCGCGACCTGATCGCCAAGCTGGACAACCCAGCCGCCCGTGCCACGAACATGCACGTCGTCTACCTGCGCAACGCCGAAGCGGTCAAGCTGGCCGAAGTGCTGCGCGGCGTGCTGACCGGGCAGTCGGGCACCGGCACGATGGGCGGTACCGGCAGCCTGGGCGGCGGGATGAGCGGCGGCCTCGGCACGGGCCTGGGCGGCTCGACCGGCCTCTCGGGCAACAACACCTCGTCCCTCGGCAATAATTCCAATACCTCGGGCACGTCCGGCGCCCTGGGCGGCGCGACCGGGCTGGGCGGCTCCAGCACCCTGGGCAGCGGCACGACCCAGGCCGGCTCGACCGTGTTCACGGGCGGCGGCGCGACGGTGCAGGCCGACGCCACCACCAACACGCTCATCATCACCGCGCCCGAGCCGCTTTACCGCAGCCTGCGCGAGATCGTCGACCAGCTCGACGTGCGCCGCGCGCAGATCTTCGTCGAAAGCCTGATCGTCGAAGTCTCGGCCGAGACCGCCGCCGAGTTCGGCATCCAGTGGCTGACCGGGCTGGGCAACCTGAACGCGGGCAACGGCACCGCCGTGGTGGGCGGCACCAGCTTCGGCGGCACGGGCTCGAACATCATCGGCGCGGCACAGAACATAGGCTCCATCGGCAAGGGCCTGAGCATCGGCATCGCCAAGGGCTCGGTCAACATCCCGGGCATCGGCCAGGTCACCAACCTGGGCTTCCTGGCCCGTGCCCTGGAAACCCAGGCCGGCGGCAACATCCTCTCCACGCCCAATCTGCTGACCCTGGACAACGAACAGGCCAGCATCATCATCGGCCAGAACGTGCCCTTCATCACCGGCCAGTACGCGCAGACCGGCAGCACGTCCACCGTCAGCCCCTTCCAGACCATCGAGCGCAAGGACGTGGGCCTGACGCTCAAGGTCAAGCCGCAGGTATCCGAAGGCGGCACGGTGAAGATGACCATCTACCAGGAAGTCAGCAGCGTCGACGAGAGCAAGTCCAACAGCGCGGGCATCATCACCAACAAGCGCGCCATCGAATCCAACGTGCTGGTGGACGACGGCCAGATCATCGTCATCGGCGGCCTGATCCAGGACCAGGTCACCGGCAGCGTGGAAAAGGTGCCGGGGCTGGGCGACATTCCCGTGCTGGGCAACCTCTTCCGCTACGACAACCGCAAGCGCACCAAGACCAACCTCATGGTGTTCCTGCGGCCCTACGTGGTGCGCGAAGGCGGCTCGCAAAGCAGCCTGATGATCGACCGCTACGAATACATGCGCGCGCAGCAGGCCCAGGCGCAGCCCGGCTCGCACTGGCTGCTGCCCGACATGCAGGCGCCCCAGCTGCCGCCGCGCGTGCCGGGCGTGGGCGATCCCGTCCAGAGCGGCCGCGCCGGGGCGGGCAACGTGCCCCCCACGACCATTCCGCGCGACGTCTCCGCCCTGCAATCGACCGACCCGACCATCGTGCTCCAGGTGTTCGGCGCGCCCTCGGAAAGCGAAGCCCAACTGGCGGCGCGCCGGGTGGCCGACGCCGGCATGAGCGCCTACGTGGTCCACGACGACGCGCAGCGCTGGGACGTGCGCATGCGCGTGGCGCGCGACCGCGTCACGGTGGACACGACACTGGCGGCCCTGCGCGACCTGGGCTATGCCGCCGAGATCGTGACGCGGCCATGAATCCGCTGCCTTATTCGTGGGCCCGCGCCCAGCGGGCACTGCTCAGCATGCGGCCCGACGGCAACCTGCTGACGGTCAGCCCGCGCACGCCGGCCTGGGCCATCGCCGAGGTCCAGCGCCGCCATGGCGCGGTGCGCATCGCGCGGATTTCCGACGCCGAACTGGAAACCCGCCTGACCGCGGCCTACGCCGACACCGGCGACGCCGCCGCAGTGGTGGGCGCCGCCGAGAACGAGATCGACCTGGCGCGCCTGATGCAGGATATCCCCGAAGTGGAAGACCTGCTCGAAACCCAGGACGACGCGCCCGTCATCCGGATGATCAACGCGCTGTTCACCCAGGCCGCGCGCGACGGAGCGAGCGATATCCATATCGAGCCCTTCGAGACCCACTCGGTGGTGCGCTACCGCGTGGACGGGACGCTGCGCGACGTGGTCAGCCCGCGCAAGGCGCTGCACGCGGCATTGATCTCGCGCATCAAGATCATGGCCAACCTCGACATCTCGGAAAAGCGCCTGCCGCAGGATGGCCGCATCGCGCTGCGCGTGGGGGGCCGTCCCATCGACGTGCGGGTATCCACGCTGCCCACTGGGCACGGCGAACGCGCGGTGCTGCGCCTGCTGGACAAGGAAGCGGGCCGGCTCGAGCTGTCGCGCCTGGGCATGGACGCCGGATTGCTGCAACAGCTGGACCGGCTCATCCACCAGCCCCACGGCATCGTCCTGGTCACCGGCCCCACCGGCAGCGGCAAGACCACCACGCTGTACGCCGCGCTGGGCCGGCTCGATGCCTCCACCACCAACATCCTGACGGTGGAAGATCCGATCGAGTACGACCTGCCCGGCATCAGCCAGACCCAGGTCAACTCCAAGATCAGCATGAGCTTCGCGCTCGCGCTGCGCGCCATCCTGCGCCAAGATCCGGACGTGATCATGATCGGCGAGATCCGCGACCTGGAAACCGCGCAGATCGCGGTACAGGCCTCGCTGACCGGCCACCTGGTGCTGGCGACGCTGCACACCAACGACTCCGTGTCCGCGGTGACCCGCCTGACCGACATGGGCGTGGAACCCTTCCTGCTGTCGTCCTCGCTGCTGGGCGTGCTGGCACAGCGCCTCGTGCGGCGCCTGTGCCCCGACTGCAAGGCGCCGCACACCGAGCCGGACGGCCGCACGGTGTACCGGCCGGTGGGCTGCGCCACGTGCAGCCATACCGGCTACGTCGGCCGCACCGGCATCCACGAGCTCTACACCGTGGACGACACGCAGCGGCAACTGATCCATGAAGGCGCGGGCGAGCAGGAACTGCGCAGTGCCGCCCAGGCGGCCGGCATGCGCACCATGCGGCAAGACGGCGAGCGCTGGATCGATTCGGGCACGACCTCGCCTGAAGAAGTGGTGCGGGTAACACGGGATGTGTAGGAGGAAGGGCTGACATGCCTTCGTATCGCTTCGAAGCCGCCGACGCACTGGGCAAGCTCGACCGTGGGATGATCGACGCCGACAGCCCGCGCGCGGCGCGCGCCCAGTTGCGGGCGCGGGGGCTGACGCCCCTGGC
This sequence comes from Pigmentiphaga sp. NML030171, assembly GCF_002188635.1. Taxonomy (GTDB): domain Bacteria; phylum Pseudomonadota; class Gammaproteobacteria; order Burkholderiales; family Burkholderiaceae_B; genus Pigmentiphaga; species Pigmentiphaga daeguensis. The sequence goes on from NZ_NINX01000029.1 coordinate 176,399, forward strand.
CGTGGAGGAGGCCGGCGCCCAGCGCAGCAGCGGCGCAAGCCGCGGCTGGTTCGGCCCCCGCATGTCCGACTCGGAACTGGCCTGGGCGACGCGGCAACTGGCCAGCCTGCTGGCGGCCCGCCTGCCGCTGGACGCGGCGCTGACCGCGACGGCCGAACAATCCGAGAAAAAGCACGTATCCGAGGTCCTGGCCGCCGTGCGCGCCGACGTGCGGGCGGGCCACCGGCTGGCCGACGCGCTGGCCACCCGGCCGCGCGATTTTCCCGACATCTACCGCGCCCTGGTGGCGGCGGGCGAGGAGTCCGGCGACCTGGCGCACGTCATGGAGAAGCTGGCCGACTACATCGAGGAACGCAACGCCCTGCGCATCAAGGTCCTGACCGCCTTCATCTATCCCGCGGTGGTCGCCCTGGTATCGGTCGGCATCGTCATCTTCCTGCTGGGCTACGTCGTGCCGCAGGTCGTCAGCGCCTTTTCGCAGGCACGCCAGGAACTGCCCATGCTGACCCGCGTCATGCTGAGCCTGAGCGACTTCGTCCGCAGCTGGGGATGGCTGGTCGCCCTGGTCCTTGCCGCCGCGCTGACCGGCTGGCGCATGATGTTGCGCGCGCCCGCCACGCGACTGGCCTGGCACACCCGGTTGCTGAAGATGCCGCTGGCCGGCCGCTTCATCCTGGGCCTGGACGCCGCCCGCTTCGCCTCCACCCTGGCCATCCTGACCGGCAGCGGGGTACCGCTGCTGCGGGCGCTGGACGCGTCGCGCCAGACGCTGGGCAACGACCGCCTGCGGGCCAGCGTGGACGACGCCACGTCTCGCGTGCGCGAGGGCGTATCGCTGGCCTCGGCGCTGCAGGTACAGAAGACCTTTCCGCCCCTGCTGGTGCACCTGACCGCCAGCGGCGAGAAGACCGGCACCCTGCCCGAGCTGCTCGAACGCGCGGCGCAGACGCTGTCGCGCGAGGTCGAGCGCCGCGCCATGGCGTTGACGGCACTGCTCGAACCGCTGATGATCCTGCTGATGGGCGGCTTCGTGCTGCTGATCGTACTGGCGGTGTTGATGCCCATCATCGAAATCAACCAGCTCGTGCGCTAGCGCACGTTGCACCGGCGGCGCCAGCGCCGCCGGGTTCGCCGCATCCGACTCATGAAGAAACCCGCCGGCCATTCCAACGACCACCTCGAGAATTCGTTGGGATACCTGCTGCACCGCGCGGCCCACATCATCGCCGCCACCTTCGGCGACGAACTGAAGGCGGACGACATCCCGCTGTCCGTCTGGCGCGTGCTGGCCACGCTGAACGACCGCGACCACCAGTCGCTGAGCGAACTCGCCAGCCATACCGGCGCCGAACTGTCCTACCTGTCGCGCACCGTGGCGCAGGCCGAAGAGCGCGGCTTCGTCATGCGCTCGGCGCAACCGGGCGACAAGCGCGCGACCAGCGTCTCCATTACCCCCGCGGGACGGGCCATCGTCCGCAAATTCTCTCCGTTGACGCAGACCCTGCAAAAGCAGTGGCTGGCCGACATACCCGACGCCGACGTGGAAGCCACCTTCCGGACGTTGCGCGCCGTGTACCGGAACGCGGTCGCCGGCGCTTCGCCCTCTTCTCCGGTCAACCGCAAGATCACGGTGGCCCGCAGGGTCAACAAGCGCGCGACGCTCAAGGCCGACTCGCACTGACCCGCCTTTTCCCCCGGGGAATTCCCTAGGATCTTCGTCGCGCCAAAAAGGTTGTTTAAACTACCATTTAGTGATCCAATGCTTCGCATGCGCTGCGTGGGCATGACTCGTGTCGAGAACTGCTCCGTGGTTCCGATGCCATTGCTTGCCCGAGGTCCACCATGAAGCTCGTCACGATCGACGCGACCCCCGGCGGGATTGCCGGCGCCCTGCTGGAATCCGGCGAGATCCTGCACCTTGGCCGCGCGGCGGCCCCCGGCACGATAGAGGCCTGGCTGCCCGCAAGCGTGCGCGGCATCCTGCAGGCGGGCCCGGAAGGGCTGGAAGCCGTGCGCCGCCTGGTCCGCCGCGCGGAAGGGCTGGGCGCTAGCGAACGGGACCGGCTACGCAGCACGGGAGCCCTGACCGATGCATCGGCGACCCCGCTGCTGGCTCCGGTGCCTGATCCCCGTTTGATCCTTGCGGCGGGCCGCGCCTACGGCGCCCACGTCCGCGAGATGGGGGGCGGCCCGCCGCCCCATCCGACCGCCTTCCTCAAGAGTCCTGACAGCGTGGCCGGCCCCGGCGCCCGCATTCCCATCCCCGCCGGCATCGAACAGGTCGACTACGAAGGCGAACTGGCCGTCGTCTTCGGCCGCGCCTGCCACCGCGTGCGGCCGGCACAGGCGCTCGACCACGTCGCGGGTTACATGGCGGCCAACGACGTCTCGGCGCGCGACTGGATGCCGGGCGTCCAGGCCGCCCGCACCCCGGTCGAAGGACGCCAGAGCTGGGAACTCAACATCATGGGCAAGCAGTTCCCCTGCTTCACTCCCATGGGGCCGGTGCTGGCCACGAGCGACGCAGTCGGCGATCCGTCGTCGTTGCAGCTCGTCACCCGGCTCAACGGCCGCGTCATGCAATCGACCAGCGTCGGCGACCTGATCCATCCCATCGCCGAGACCATCGCCTACTTCTCGCAGTGGTACCGGTTCCAGCCCGGCGACGTGCTGCTGACCGGCACCCCGGCCGGCGTCGGCTTCGGCCGCGACCCGCAGGTCTTCATGCACCCGGGCGACCAGGTCGAGGTCGAGATCGCCGGCATCGGCACTTTGCGCAACGACATCGCGGCCGCCTGACGCATCCGCGACAAGAGAGGAGACCAGACATGAACATCGAAAGCATCGTCCCGGCGCCGGCCCATGCCGGGTCGGTCGTCAGGCCCTATGTGCTGTCCCATGGCACCCTGGAGTGCTATGACATCGAGAAATCCAGGCGCTTCTATGAAGAATTCCTGGGACTCGAATGCGTGCACCATGCCTCGCGCGGACTGTCCATCCGCTGCGGCCTGAAGTTCCACATCGTCTGCCTGGAAGTGGGAGAACGCCTGAAGCCCGTCAGCGTCTTCAACCACTGGGGCCTGGACGTCGCCACCCCGGCGCAAGTCGACGCTGCCTGGGAAGCCGCCAGGGCGCTCCAGGAAAAGTACGAGATCCGGCAGGTCCTGTCGGTCAAGAGCCAGCACGGCGTGTACTCGTTCTACCTGGAAGACCTCGACCATAACTGGTGGGAGATCCAGCATTACGACGGCTTCCAGCACGACGACGTCTTCGCCGCGGGCGATCGCCACAGCATGGCCGACCGCCCTTCCCAACGCCGGCTGCGCCAGGGCATCGACGCCACGCGCACGGACTGAGCGCCGGCCAGTTCCTCCAACGACAATCACCAGCGAGACACCGATGAACGACGACCTGCCCGTGCTCGACGCATTCACCCATCTCATGCCTCCCGCCTACCTGCGCGAGGTGGAGCGGCTTTCGACCAACCGCGACATCGCCAAGCGCCTGGGCACCGTGCCCATGCTCCATGACGTGCCCCGCCGCATCGAGATGATGAAGGGCTTCGGCGACTACCGGCAGGTGATCTCGCTGTCCCAACCCTCGGCCGACAACGTCCTGGGGCCGGAGGCCTCGCCCGCCCTCGCCCGGCTGGGCAACGACGGCCTGGCCGAGATCGTCGACCGCCACCGCGCCTACTTCCCGGCCTTCGTCGCGAGCCTGCCCTTGAACGACATCGAGGCGGCGCTGGAAGAATTCGACCGCGCCGTGCTCGAGCTGGGCGCCGCCGGTATCCAGATCGAGACCAACATACACGGCGCGCCGCTGGACCATCCGAGCTTCCTGCCCCTGTTCGAGCGCGCCGTCCACCACGACGTGCCGATCTGGATGCATCCCCACCGCGGCGCCGGCTACGCGGACTATCCGACGGAAGGCAAATCCCGCTTCGAGATCTGGCAGGTGCTGGGCTGGCCCTATGAAACCAGCGTGGCGATGGCGCGCCTGGTGTTCTCGGGGCTGATGACGCGCCTGCCCACGCTGAAGATCATCACTCATCACCTGGGCGGCATGATTCCCTACTTCGAAGGCCGCGTCGGCACGCTATGGGACCAGATCGGCGTACGCACCGCGGACGAGGACCTCGGCTACATCAAGGACATGCTCGGCGACCGCCCCGTCGACTGTTTCCGCCGGTTCTACGGCGACACGGCCGTGGGCGGCTCGGCCTCCTCCATACGCTGCGGACTGGACTTCTTCGGCAACGACCATGTGGTGTTCGCCAGCGACTGCCCGTTCGATCCCGAAGGAGGCCCGGGCTTCATCCGCGACACACTGCGCGCCATCCGGTCCCTGGCGCTGCCCGCCGACGCCCATCGCAAGATCTGCCATGACAACATCGCCGGGCTGATAGGCCTCGCGCACAAGGCCGCGCCCGCGGCAGCCACCAGCGTCCAGGAGGCCTGACATGAAACGCTTCGGGATCATGCTCACCGCCGCGCTGGCCGCCTTGACGGGTGGCGCGGGCGCACAGACCTTTCCCACGCGGCCCGTCACCGTCGTCGTACCCTATACCCCCGGCGCCGGAGGGGATTTCGTCGCCCGCAAGCTGGCCCCGGAAATGGCGCGCGTCCTGGGCCAGCCCGTGGTGGTCGAGAACCGCGTCGGCGCAAGCGGCACCATTGGAACGTCCGGCGTGGCGAAGGCGCCTCCCGATGGGCACACCCTGCTCTCGACCGCCGACACCATCACCATGCTTCCGTACCTGTACAAAAGCGTCACCTTCTCGCCTTCAAAGGACTTCGCGCCGGTGGCCATGGTCGCGACCGGCACGTGGGCGCTGGCCGTCACGCCTTCGCTACCCGCGCACTCACTGGCCGAACTCGTCGAACTGGCCAAGAAGCGTCCCGGCGGACTGTCCTATGCCTCGCCCGGGCTCGGGACGCCGCACTACTTCCTGATGGAACTGTTCAAGCAGACCGCCAGGATCGACATGCTGCACGTCCCCTACAAGGGCATGTCGGGACTCGTCACCGACCTGATCGGCGGACAGGTGCAGGCCGCGCTGCTGTCCCTGAACGTTGCGCTGCCCCACGTGGCGGCGGGCAAGCTGCGGCTCGTCGCCGTCATCGCCGACCACCGCTCGCCGCTGGCGCCCGCCATACCCACCTTGCAGGAAGCCGGCTACGCCAACTTCCCGTTCGCGCCCTGGATAGGCCTGCTCGCTCCCGCCGGCACTCCACGGCCCGTCGTCGAGCGTCTGCACCGCGCCGTCGGGCAGGCCCTTGCCTCGGCAGAAATCCGCGAATCGCTGCACCAGCAGGGGCTGGAAGTCGCCCTGAGTTCCCCCGAAGAACTGGGCACGCGCATCCGCGCCGACATGGAACGGTGGAAGGCATTGGTCGAACGCTCCGGCGTCGAGCCCGAATGAGCGCGCGACCTGGCGAAGGGCAGCGCTTCCAGCGGAGTTGACGGCGGGGCGGCAGGCGCCTGATGATGCGCGGTGAAACGGCGCGCCGCCCCAACCGGGCGCGCCCCGCCACTCACCCAGGGACACGCCATGACGACCATCTACGATTTTTCCGCCACGGACATCGAAGGCCGCGACGTACCGCTCGAGCGCTTTCGCGGCAAGGTGCTGCTGGTGGTGAACGTGGCCTCGCAATGCGGATTCACCCCCCAGTACGCGGGCCTGGAAGCCATGTACCGCACCTACCGCGAACGCGGCCTGGAAATCCTGGGCTTCCCCTGCGACCAGTTCGGCCACCAGGAGCCGGGCAGCAACGAGAGCATCCGGGACTTCTGCAAGCTCAACTACGACGTGACCTTCCCGATGTTCGCCAAGATCGACGTCAATGGCGACGGGGCCCATCCGCTCTACCGCTGGCTGAAAAGCGCCAAGCCCGGCCTGCTGGGCACCGGCGCCATCAAGTGGAACTTCACCAAGTTCCTGGTCGATCGAACCGGCGTGCCCATCGCCCGCTACGCGCCCACGGACAAGCCGGAATCGATCGGACCGGATGTCGAGGCGGCGCTGGGCTCCGGTCCGGCTTCGTCCTGACCGGCCACGATCAATCCCGCGCCTCGGCGTCCCTGCCTGGAATCTCCACCCCCGGGATACCCGCCAGGATCTCCGACAGGATATCGATGAACCCGTGAACCGGTGCGGAGAGCGTCTTGTGGCGCTGCCAGGCCACGACCACCTTGCGCCTGATGACCGGCTCGACCAGGGCCACGCTGCGCAGGGCTCCCCCGAACAACTCCGACGACAAGGCCATGGGCGGAATGATGGACAGCCACCCCGGCCTGAGCGTGACGTGCAACAGGCTCTGCAAGGAGTCGATTTCCAATTGCGGCCGCAAGACCAGTCCTTGCAGGCCGAACTGGGCGTCGATCAGGTTGCGCATGGACTTGTAGCGCGACGGCAGCACCAGCTGGAACCCGGCCAATTCATTTCCCCGCACGTGGTCCCGGTCCGCGAGGGTACTCCGATGACCGACCACCACCAGGGCTTCGGTGGAAATATCCCGGGTCTGCATGTTGAGCAGGTCCTGCGTCGTGCTGAGCAGCGCGCACTCCAGGTCGCCGGAGATCAGCCAACTGATCAGGTCGCTGCGGTACCCGTCGCGGGACAAGAATTCGACCGCCGGATGGCGCTCGCGGAACGCCTCCAGCGCCCGCGCCATCACGAACTGGTGAAACGACGCCTGGGCGCCGATCCGGATCTTGCCGCTGAACCGGTCCGCGCCGCTCGCCAATACCGCTCCCGCGCGTTCGAGTTCCGTCAGCACGCGGATGCAATGCCGGTAGAACTCGTGCGCCAGGGGATAGGGCGTCACGCCATGCGGGTCCCGGCTGAACAGTTGCACATCGTGATATGCCTCCAGCCGCTTGATCTGCTGGCTGATCGCGGGCTGGACGACGTGCAGCCGGCGGGCTGCGCGCGTGATGCTGCCCTCTTCATAAAGCGCGACGAAGCAGCGTATCTGGCGTATGTCCATGCTGGGCACCCGGACAGGGAGTGATGCGCGCTTGGGGCCCGGGCATCCCGTTCAGCGGCTGGGAACGACACCCGGCGGCAGGCTCGCGACGTGCTCGGCGATCGCTCCGGGCGTCGTCAGCCATACCCGGTGGCGCTGCGAGGCGATATGGGACAGGATCCGCCGCAATTGCCTGATGCGATGGGGCTGTCCGGTCAGGAACGTATGCAGCGACAGGCAATATACCATCGGGTATTGCGCCGATTCCTGGAGCTGTTCGTCGAACGCATCGATGGCCATGCGCGTGAACTCCTCGTCGCTCGCTCCCCGGTTCACGTAGGCGGGCAGATCGTTGAGTTCCATCGACGGATAGGGCACCGCGAGAATGGGGCCGTGCTTGGTGCGGAACCACATGGGCTGGTCGTCGAACCACCAGTCGAGCATGTATTTCCATCCCAGTTCCTTGAGCAGTTCCGGCGTGTTCGGGCTCTGCGAGATGAACGGTCCCAGCCATCCGGCCGGCGCCTTGCCCTCATGCCGCTCGAACAGCGACTTGACCTCGCCCAGCATGGTCCGCTCGGCGTCCGGCGCCATGTCGGCCTGGCGCTCGGAGTTCGTACGCCCGTGTCCGACCATCTCGTCGCCACGCTGCCGGCATGCCTCCAGTACCTCCGGGCAGACGTCGTAGACCGATCCGTTGGCCAGCACCGCCAAGGGAAATCCGAACGACTCGAATTCCCGCAGGATGCGCCACACCCCCACGCGATTGCCGTAGTCGCGATAAGCGTATCCGCGGTGGTAGGGAGCGGATGGCATGGAGGTGAAATCGTTGCCGGGATTGCGCCCGAACTCGAAGCCCTCGATGTTGAGGGCGAAATAGACCGCCAGCCGCTTCCCCTCCGGCCAGTCGTAGACCGGCCGGGTGACGATGGCGCTGTAATCGTAGCGATCGTTGCCGTGTTCGAATTTCTTCACTTCCCATCCTCCTCTGCCACCGCCGGCGCCAAGCCTTCGAGCGCCGCCAGCAGTGTCCTGGTATCCATCACGTCCGCGTACTTCTCCGCCATGTCGTAAAGATTGACGGCATGCGAGGCCTGGTTCCGGTCGTAAACCGCGTCCGAAGGCACGGCGACTCGATAGTTGTAGGAAAACGCGTCCACCACGCTGCTGCGCACGCAGCCCGACGTCGCGCAACCCGTCACCACCAGGGTGTCGGCACCGGTATTGACCAGGTAGCTGGCCAGCGGAGTGCCGAAGAACGCACTGGGATGTTTCTTGGGCAGCAACACGTCGCCCGGACGAGGCGCGATGGACGCCACGAACTCGTAGCCCTTGGCCGGGATCTGCATCATGGTCGGCACCTTCTCCGTCAGCCGGCCCTGGTCGAAGCCGAACTTGGGCGCGACGTGGGGATACAGCACCGGCCAGTTCCTCGCGCGAAACAGCGCCAGCAATTCGGCGATGTGCTCGATGGCCCGCCACGCCGTATCACCGCAGGAAGTGGCGAACTCCTGCACGGCCTGCTCGAACGGCATCGGCCTCGTCCCGGCCGTGCGGTATTGCACGTCGATGATCAACAGCGCCGGCCGTCGGCCCAGGCCCGACGGCCGGCCAAACCCGGCCAAGCGGGAAGCGGCCCGGTCTCGTTCGGGGATGAGCTGGTCCCATATTTCCGACATGTCGCTTTCCTCCTCAACGCGCACCGCGCACGATATCGACGATCCGGGCCGCGTCGCGGGCCTCGGCACCTCGCCACGCCACGTGGCCATCGGGGCGCACCAGCACCAAGGGCGCGCCATACGCCCGGGCCGCTTGCCCGGATTCGATCCGGTGCACCGCCAGCGGCATCCCCCTGCGATCCGCTTCGCGCACGAACCGGGCCGCCTCGGCCATGGCCCCGTCGCCGAATGCCAGCAGCGTGAATCCCCTGCCAAAAAGATCGAGTGTCGACCGCCCCGGTTCAAGCCAGGCGTGCGGCGCGCGCGCCCCCGGGCGTGCGGTCTGCTCGTAGCGCGAGTATTCGTCGGGAACCGGCGGCGTGCCGTCCGCCACGCACAGCGGCGATTCGTCGTAGCGGTATCCCATCTGCAACCCCCACGACTGCCACTCGTACTGCGTGGCGCGCTTCATCTGCTCGCCGATCTCGCGGCGCGCCGCCTCCGCCTGCGCCGTGTCCTCCAGCAGGTACTCGCAGCGGGGCGGCGACACCCAGGTCTTGTAGTTGTGGGTCGAGTAGGCGGCATTGCGCACCGCTACCGGCTGGCGCTCCTGCGTGTAGGCCGGCAGCAGGGCCGGCCCGCCCCACCCCTCGATCATCGCCTGCAGCTTCCACCCCAGGTCCGCCACGTCGCCCAGGCCCGTGTTCATGCCCATGCCACCGGTGGGCGACATCGTGTGCACGGCATCGCCGGCCAGCAGCACCCGTCCCCGCCCGTAGCTCCCGGCCACCAGTTCGGCCCGCTTCCACGGCAGGATGGACACCACCTCGAACGCGATCCGGTCCGTACCCAGCGCGCGCTGCACCCAGGCTCTGGCGTCGAAGGCTTCCATGTCGAACTTCGCCGCCGTGCCATACACGGTCAGCCGCCACACATCGCGCCCATCGATCACCGTGACGTTGCCCCAGGTTCCCTCCGGCCCGATCAACAGGAACCGCTCGGCGGCCTGCTTGCCGCACTGCTCCAGCAGCCCCGGGCAGGAGAACAGCACGCTCATCGAATAGTTCAGGTGGCCCCGGCCTTCCATCTCGATGCCGAGACCGGTCCGGATCGTGCTGCCCGCGCCATCGCATCCGACCAGATAGTCGGCCCGGATAGCCAGGGGCGCGTTCCGGCGCAGGTCCGTGGCGCGGATCAGGACGTGTTCCGCATCCTGCTCGAAGCCGTCGACCCGCGTCTCGACCCGGATCGTGCCGCGGCCGCTGTCCCGCAGCGCCCTCTTCAAGACCGGATCGAGCCAGTGCTGCGGGCAGCGTTGCTTCTTCTCCGGCGACCACTCGGGCAGCGGCATGGCTGCCAGCGCGGGATACTCGTCCCTGGCCAGCGTATGGCCGGCCAGGCTGGTGCAGAACTCGATGGAAAGCGCGAAATCGCCGGGAAACCCGCTTTCCCGGACAGCTTGCGCGATTCCCCAGCGCCGGAAGAGCTCCATGGTCCGCACGGAAACGAACCCCGCTCGCGGATGGGTCACGTGCCCGTCTTCCTTTTCCAGCACCATCGCGTCGATACCCCGCCACGCGAGATCCAACGCCAGGGACAAGCCCACCGGACCGGCACCGACGATCGCCACCGGGGTGGACAACACTTCTTCAGTCATACAGTCACTCCACCGAAACCTTTGCATCCGTCACCACCTGCTTCCACTTCCTGCCTTCGGCTACCACCGCCGCCGAAAACTGGTCCGGCGTCTCGTCCACGGGCATATAGCCGAGCCTGGCGATTTCCGCCCGCACCGACGGCTGCTGACTGGCGTGGCGGAACGCGGTATTCAACTTGGCCAGCACACCCGCGGGAATCCCCTTGGGGGCCACCAGCCCGAACCATTCGAGCGACTCGAACCCGGGATATCCGCTCTCGGCAAAAGTCGGCAGATCGGGAACCAGCGGATTGCGCTCCAGGCTGGAAATGGCGATGGGGCGCAAGCCCCCGTCCTGCATGTGAGGCAGCATGTGTCCCAGCGCGATGAACGCCATGTCCAGGTGATCGCCGGTCAGGTCCGTCAGCACTTGCGCGTTGCCCTTGTAGGGGATATGGATCATGTCGATTCCGGCGCGCGCCTTGAACAGCTCGCCGGTCAGGTGGATGATCGATCCCACGCCCGCGGAGCCGAAGCTCAGCCTGCCCGGCCTGGCCTTGGCCAATGCCACGACGTCCGCGACCGTCCGCACGGGCAGCTTGCTGTTGACCGCCAATACCAATGGCCCGCGCACGGCCCGGCTGACCGGCTGGAAAGAAGCAAGCGGGTCGTAGGGCAGCGAGGCATACAGCGATGGCGCGACCGCCAGTGTGCTGGTGCCGCCCCACAGCAGCGTGTAGCCGTCGGCCGCCGCGCGGGCCGCCTGACCACCTCCCAAGGTGCCGCCAGCGCCCGGCCGGTTGTCCACCACGACGGTCTGGCCCAGCTCCGGGGCAATGGCCCGCGCGAAAATGCGGGCGGTGACATCGGTGGGCCCGCCCGCCGCGAACGGCACGATCAGCGTGACGGGACGGCTGGGATAGTCAGCCGCCCAGGCCGTGGACAACACCGCCGCGGACAGTGCCCAGGCCAGCACGATACGGGCGTGACGTCGCCACGCTTGTCTGGAAGCGTTCATGTGATTCTCCTGAAATTGCGCGGTCGCCGCCGCGCCGTGAAAACTAGACGGGAATCCGGCCTGCCCATCCGCCATAGAGCGGCTCGCCCACACGCTCCGGGGCCAGGTAGGCCTCGCCGCCGGCCTCCCTCACCATGGCCCAGGCCAGGCACAGGTTGGAAGACACGACAGGCTTGCCTGTCGTGGACGAGACTTCGACCAGGGCCCTGAGCGTCGGCATGCCGGTCCCCGTGAACATGATGGCGTCGGCATCCTGCCAGCGCAGCCGGCTGAACGAAGACATCACCAGGGGAGTCGTGATGCCGTAGATATCGCGCGTGTCGCTGGTGTCCAGCGACACCGAGGCACAATCGACGACGTCCAGGCCCACGGCTTCCCAATAGCGTTTGCTGGCCTCGACCAGGAACGGCGGATAAGGCGCGAAAAGGGCGACCCGCCTTGCGCCGAGGTGATCCAGGGCCCGCCGCAGCGCCTGCGCCGAGGAAATGACGGGATAGCCGAAGCGCGCCGACGCGGCATCCAGCGCCCGCCGCTCCTCATCCGCGCCCACCAAATACGAGCTACCGGTGCAGGCATAGCCCAGCACATCCAGCCTGGCGCTGTCGTAGCTCTCCAGGCTGGACGGCAGATTGATCAGGTAATCGATCAGCCGCTGGCGCGAATCCGTGCGGCTGCCTTGCAGACGAGTGACAAGCATCGAGAATCCGGCAGGCAGCAGGGCCGCCAGTTCGGGCTCGACCACGGGATTCGCCTGCGGAACCGCCACGCCCAGCACCGCACCATTGCCATACTCGCGTACCACGTCGCTCATGACATTCCTTCGTTCCAGAGTCGAAGAAATTATCTGCAGGCGACGCCATCGGGACAATTAACTTTGGTTGATGGGGGGTATCACGCAGCACCCCACCCTGGGCAAGCCTCCCGTTTCATGGGAGCATCTGCGCTTTCCGTCAGAAAGCGAGCAACAGCATGAAAGAAGTCATCGACGTCGGCCTGCCCGATGTGGGCCAGCCTTTTTCCTGGGCGGTGCGCAGCGGCGGGATCCTGTTCACCTCGCAAGGTCCGGTGCGCAAGGACGGCAGCATCGACACCGGCCCGATCGAGGACCAGGCCCGCCTGACCTTCCGCAACCTGCAATCGGCGGTCGAGGCCGCGGGCGGCACGCTGGACGACGTCACGCAGGTGCTGATCTACATGACCGACGTCAACGACATGAAGGCCATCGACGCGGTCTACCGCGAGTTCTTCACCGCGCCCTACCCCAGCCGCTCCAGCGCGGCCGTCGCCGCCCTGGTCGTGCCGGGCATGAAGGTGGAGATCGTGGCGTTCGGGGTGGTCAACAAGTAGCGGGGATCACTCCCGGTCCAGCACCTCGAAGGGCGAGGCCGAGCGCTTGATGTAGCCCAGCACGATGTTGGACTCGATGTCGCGCACGCCGGGCGCGCGATACAGGCGGTTGACGATGAAGTCGGAGTAGTGGCTGACGTCCCGCGCCCTGACCACCAGCATGTAGTTGGCCCCGCCCGTGACGATGCGGGCGGACAGCACCTCCGGCCAGTCCTTGATGGCGGCCACGAAGGCTTCGTGCCATCCCTCCACCTCGTGACGCATGGACACGTGCACCACGGCCTCAACTTCCAGGCCCAGCTTGGCGTAGTCCAGCACGCAGCTGTAGCCCTGGATGATGCCCGCTTCCTCCAGCAGTTTCACGCGCCGCAGGCAGGCCGATGGCGACAGCGAGACCTGGGCCGCCAGGTCCTGGTTGCTGATGCGGCCGTCGCGTTGCAGGCACTCGACGATGCGCATGTCGAGGCGGTCCAATTTTATTCGCATTAGATTTCAACTTTCTTTTCGAATTTCGAATTTTATTTGAATTCAGCCCTGCACGGGCGTCGAAAATGCCAGCACATTCGACGGCCGCTTCGATAAGATTCCGCTTGAACACACGGCGTTGCGGCCCGCGCACGCCGCCCCCTAGCCGCGACGCCATGCCCCTGATAGACATCAGCCCCCCGCTTTCCCCCGCGACCCCGGTCTGGCCGGGCGACACGCCGTTCCAGCAGGCCGAGGTCTGGCGCATGGAAGGCGCCTGTCCGGTCAACGTGGGACGCGTCACGCTGTCGCCGCACACCGGCGCCCATGCCGACGCGCCGCTGCACTACGCGCGCGATGGCGTGCCCATCGGCGCCGTGCCGCTCGATACCTACCTCGGCCCTGCCCGTGTCATCCACTGCCTGGGCGCCGGTCCGCTGGTGGAACCACGCCACATCGAACACGCGCTGGCCGATGTGCCGCCGCGTGTCCTGCTGCGCACCTACGCCCGCAATCCGGTCGAGCGCTGGGACAGCGGCTTTTGCGCGATCGCGCCTGCCGCCATCGCGCTGCTTGCGCGGCATGGCGTGCGGCTGGTCGGCATCGACACCCCCTCGATCGACCCGCAGGAATCCAAGACCATGGACGCGCACCGCGCGGTGCATGCCGCGGGCATGGCGATCCTCGAGGGTCTGGTGCTGGACCAGGCGCCCGAAGGCGACTACGAACTGATCGCCCTGCCGCTGCGCTTCGCCACGCTGGACGCGAGTCCCGTGCGCGCGGTGCTGCGGCCGCTGCGCTGATCCTCCCATCCCGTTTCAACGACCCATCGTCCAGGACGTTCCTCCATGACTGCCTCCCGGCAAGACACCGACGCATCCCCCGCCTCGTGGCACAACGCGCAGATGGACTTCTCCAAGTCCATGAGCTATGGCGATTACCTCGGCCTAGACCAGTTGCTGGGCGCCCAGCATCCGCTGTCGCCCGACCACAACGAGATGCTGTTCATCATCCAGCACCAGACCAGCGAACTTTGGATGAAGCTGATGCTGCACGAGCTGTTCGCGGCCCGCGCCTGCATCCAGCGCAGCGAGGTGGAGCCGGCCCTGAAGATGCTGGCGCGCGTCTCGCGCATCATGGAGCAGCTGGTCCATGCCTGGACGGTGCTGTCGACGATGACGCCGTCGGAATACACCAAGTTCCGCCAATACCTGGGCAGCTCGTCCGGCTTCCAGTCGTTCCAGTACCGGCAGATCGAGTTCGTGCTGGGCAACAAGAATGCCGCGATGGTGGCGCCGCATGCGCATCACCCCGAGCGCAAGGCACTGGTGGAAGCGGCGCTGGAAGCCCCCTCGCTGTACGACGAGGCGCTGATGCTGATGGCGCGGCGCGGCTTCGCCATCGCGCCGGAGCGCCTCGCGCGGGACTGGACCCTGCCCACGCAATACGACGCCTCGGTCGAGGCGGCCTGGCTGAAGGTCTACGCCGATCCGGATGCCTGCTGGGACCTGTATGCGCTGGCGGAGAAACTCGTGGACCTGGAGGACGCCTTCGGCCAATGGCGCTTCCGCCACGTGACGACGGTGGAGCGCGTGATCGGCTTCAAGCGCGGGACCGGCGGCACGGCCGGGGTCAGCTACCTGCGCAAGATGCTGGAGGTCGTGCTGTTCCCCGAGCTCTGGCAGATGAGAACGAATTTGTAACCCCCCCTACGCGCTGACGCGCGCCCCCCAGGGGGCGGCACTGGCGGACCGGCGGAGCCGGATCCGCTGTGCCCTGGGTAGAGCGGCGCTTGAAAGGCGCCGCTCTATAATCGATCGATAGTTCCAAGGAAAATCGTTCCATGTTCGAGCACGTTCCCCGCTATGCCGGCGATCCCATCCTGTCGCTGGTGCAGACCTTCCTGAAAGACCCGCGCGAGCACAAGGTCAATCTCAGCATCGGCTTCTACTACGACGGCGCCGGCAAGGTGCCCGTGCTCGGCAGCGTGAGCCAGGCCCGCGACCGCATCGACACCTCGGTGCCCGCGGTCTACCTGCCGATGGAAGGCGATGCCCAGTACCGCAAGGCGATCCAGGAAACCGTGCTGGGCGCCGGCCACCGCGCCGTGGCCGAGGGCCGGGTGGCGACCATCCATACCCTGGGCGGCTCGGGTGCGCTCAAGGTGGGCGCCGATTTCCTGAAGGCACATTTCCCGGGCAGCGAGATCTGGATCAGCGATCCCACCTGGGAGAACCACTACAACATCCTGGGCGGCGCGGGTTTCCCCATGCATGCCTTCCCGTACTACGACGCGGCCACCAACGGCATCCGCTTCGACGAGATGCTGGCCACGTTCGAAAAGCTGCCCGAGCGCAGCATCGTGCTGCTCCAGCCCTGCTGCCATAACCCGACGGGTATCGACCCGTCGCGCGAGCAGTGGCTCAAGATCATCGACGTGCTGGTCGCCCGCAACGCCATCCCGTTCTTCGACATGGCCTACCAGGGCTTCGGCGATGGACTGGAAGAGGATGCCTGGGTCGTGCGTGAAGTGGCCAACCGCGGCATCGCCATGCTGGTGGGCAACTCGTTCTCGAAAAACATGTCGCTGTACGGCGAACGCGTGGGCGGACTCTCGGTGGTCTGCCCCACCGCCGACGAGGCAAGCCGCGTGCTGGGCCAGCTCCAGGCCACGGTGCGCAAGAACTACTCCAGCCCCGCGCTGTTCGGCAGCCGGGTGGTCAGCACCCTGCTGAACGACCCTGCGCTGCGCGAGGAATGGAAGGGCGAAGTGGCGCAGATGCGCACGCGCATCCATGCTATGCGCAAGGGCCTGCGCGACCGGCTGCACGCCCTGCGTCCGGACCTGGACGTGGATTACTTCGTCAACCAGCGCGGCATGTTCAGCTACACCGGGCTGAACCCGGCACAGGTCGATCGGCTGCGCGACGAGTTCGGCGTCTACCTGATCCAGTCCGGCCGCATGTGCGTGGCCGGACTGTTCGAGGCCAACCTGGACTACGTGGCCGCGTCCATGGCCAAAGTGCTGGCCTGATCCGGGCCGAAGCGGCATCCGGCTCAATCGAGCCGGATGTTCGCCTTGTCGATCACCTGGCGATACAGGCCACGCTCTTCCTTGACCTGCCCTGCCAACGCCGCGGCATCGACAGCGGGCACGTCGAACCCTCGCTCGTTCAGTTGCCTGACGAAAGCCGGATCGCGCAGGATGTGGTTCAGGTGCGCATCCAGTCTGGCCCTGGCCTGGGTATCCATGCCCGCGGGCGCAAGCAGGCCAACCCAGCTGTCCACCGCCGCCAGTGCCGGATAGCCGCGCCTTATCGCCAATGCCGCGCGATGGCGGCGGCCGCCTCGGCGCCGCTGCGGCAGGCGCCATTCACCAGCGATTGCGCCAGGTAGTCGCCGCAGTAATAGACGCCGCGACGATCGGCGCCCTGCCAGGCCAGGAACCGCGCGACCTTGCGGCCATATCCCGGATAGAAGACGGGCAGCTTGCAAGCGATCCACTGGTTGTATCGGTAGACCAGGCGCCGATCGAAACCCGGTATGCGGGCGCGTATCTCGGCGCGCAAGAGACGGTCGACATCGTCGGTGCAACCCTGCTCCTGGGCCTCCCGCACGGCTTCCGGCGTCAACTGGCAATAGAGGATGGACTTGGCCTCGCCGGCATCGGCGGGCGCCGCCATCTGCTGCCAGGTCGCGATGCGGGTCGACCGGCTGCGCAGCGAGAACTCGAGGGCGGGCGCAAGCTCGCCGCGCAGCGCATAGTGGACGATACCCAGGCTGTTGTAGCGCACGGCGTCCAGCAGCGCGCGCTCCTCGTCCGATTGCCCGGAAACCAGCTTTCCCGCGTATTGCCCTTGGGTCGCGCAGACGACGATATCCGCCGCGGCCTCGAATTCGCCGGCGCCCTGGCGATACCTGACGACGGAAGCCGCCGAGGCCGCGCGCATGATGCCGGTCACCCGGGCTCCGTACTCGATGGCGAGCTTCTCCGCCAGCGCGGCGGTCAGCCGTCCCATGCCTCCCCGCGGCACGTGGACCGTATCGCGGCCCAGCAGGCTGGGGGTGGTGCTCAGGTAGAACGAGGCGGAGATGTCTTCCGGATTCCAGCTGCGCGTCCCCCGGAACACGGGCTCGACCAGGCGCTCCAGCACGCGCGGACCGGCCACCTTCCGGATGTAGTCCGCAAGCGTTACGTCGTCGTAGGCCAGCGCCGACGCCGCATGATCGGGATCGGTGCGTCCGCGCAGCCAGGCCAGGTGCAACCCCGAGCGCAGCAGCCCCGCCCGGTCGCGCCACCCCAGTCCGGGCGTGCGCAGTGCCGCGAAGCCCGGCATCAGGTCTACCCGGTATGTCGCGTCTTCCGTGCGGCAATCCGCACCGAGATTCCTGAGCGGGACCAGGGTATCGCGCAGGCCCAGCTCGTCGATCAGGGCCTGCAGTTCACTGCCGAAGGGATAGAGCAGCCGGGCGCCCGTGTTGTACGGGATCGGTCCCGCCCGGCCTTGCGCCACACGCCCGCCAGGCTGGTCGCCCGCCTCGAGCACCTTTACCTGGAAGCCCTGCTGCTGCAGGCGGAAAGCGGCGGTCAGGCCGGCAATGCCGGCGCCCACGACGATGACGGACCGGCTCATTGCGGCTTCCCCACGGTGGCGGGCAGGACCAGTTCCAGCAGGGACGGCCCCGCCGCAGCCAGCGCCCGCTCGAGCGGCGGCAGGACCGTTGGCGTGCTGACGCCCGTGGCCGAAGCCTTGACTCCCGCCCACTTCCGGGGCGTGGGCGTGGCCGGCATGCCGCCCATCGAAGGATTGCCGCCGGACTCGCTGTTCAAGCGCGACCTGCTGGAAAACCGGACGACGTTCGACGTCGCGGCGCACGAACGCGAGGTGGTCGCGGCGGCCCGCCGGCTGGTCGACCGGCATCCCGAGGTCGGCGCCATCGTCAGCGAATGCGCGAACTTCCCGGTCCATTCGGCGGCGGTGGAGGCCGATCTGGGGCTGCCGGTGTTCGACGCCTATACCCTGGTGTCCTGGTTCCACGCGGGGCTGAGGCCCCGCGCCTTCACCGCCGGGGCTTCCAGGGAAGCCTGACCTCGGCCAGCGCGCCGAAGGCCGCCTCGGCCTGCACCTCCAGCTCGCGCAGCCGGGCGGCGATCCATCCCAGCGCGAACCAGGCCTGCGAATGCGCGTCGGCCAGTCCGGCATAGTGCGTACGCGCCACGACCAGGTCGTTGATCTCGCCCAGGATGTCCTGCAGCGCCGCGAGCTTCTTGCGATAGGCGCGCACGCGCCCGGCGCGGTACAGGGGCGCCGACAGGGCGAGCCCGTAGCGCAGGCGCTTGGCCAGCTTGCGCAGCGCATGGCGGCGCTCGTCCTCCAGGCGCACGAAATGCCGTCCCTCGCGGACCAGCCGGCCGTGCCACTTCCGCAGGCGCCGCGTGACGGCGCGAGCCAGGCGGACGGCGCGCGCGGGTTCCGGCGCCACGGCCGGCGGGGGCTCCGGCAGCCCGCCGGCCAGGGGCAAGCGGGTGGCCGGCTCGCGTATCCCCACGTTCCAGGCCAGCAGGCCCAGCAGCCACGACTGGAAATCCACGGACGACGCCAGGGCGGCCGCATCCGTCCCGGCCGCCGGCTGCCACGGCAGGGGCGGCATGCCGGCGTCGACCAGGGCGGACAGGACCTCGCCGCCCATCACGTCCTGGTCGCGGACCCGGCCGAACTCGGCGAAATGCCTGCGCGCGCCGTCCTGCAAGGCAGCCGGAGGCAGCTCCGCATGGCCATCGAGCAGCTTCCAGGCCGAGCGCAGCCGGCGCATGCCGACGCGCAACTGGTGCACGTGCTCGGCGCCGCCCAGCCGAACCCCGGGAGGCGCGTCGGCGGCGGCCAGCGGCGCCGCGTTGCGGGCGATCTGTTCGAAGCATTCGGCGGTCATCGCGGCCAACGCCTCGTCGGGCGTCTCGTCCTGGCCCAGGGCTATCCCCGCGGCCAAGCGCGGCGACCAGAACGCGGCGATCTCCGCCTCCCTGACCTGGGGCCGTTCATCCAGCGGCGCGGCAGCGATGCGGGCCGCGGCGTTGGCCAGCCCGTCGCCGCGCTCGGCCTTGCTGCGCAGGTCCAGCACCAGGCCGTGCCGGGCCAGCCAGCGGCCGGCCACGACGAACAGCGCCTGGGGCCGCCCGGACACCAGCTCGAACTCCAGCTCGCATACCGGCAGCTCCAACCCCTGCGCCCGGATCGCGCCCTCGTCGTACGCCACTTCCACCGTACCCGCGCGGGTGCGCACGGCGGCCGCCTTGCGCCAGACGTCGGTCTCGTAGCGCACCCCCAGCTCGGCACCCAGGCCGGCCAGCACCGCTTCCGCCGGCGTGCCGGCATAGACGGAAAGGTCCAGCGCGCGGCCGGGACTGGGATGGTTCAATTCGACGCGCGACAGGGCATCGGCGCCGGCCATCTTGAAGGTCTGCACCCACCTCCGGCCCTCCTGGCGCAGCCGGATCGCCGCGCGCTGGCGGGCCAGTTGCCTGTCGGAAGTGTCGAAGTACATCGCGCGCAGGCGCGTGCGGGGCGCGGATGACAGGGAAGCGAACTGGCCGGCGACGGCCTTGCGCGCGGCCCAGGGGACGGAAAACTTGAGTTCTTGTTCTAGCATGAGGACGGAAAGCGAGCCATGACGGAAAATTTTCGACATGGTAGAGCTCGCCGCCCTCGAAAATGATGACAGGTCATCTGGGCGTCACAATCTGCGACCGCGGCGGCCTGCGCCACCCCCTCCCCGGATCAAAAACGGGTATTCCGGGTGACCGACCAGCGCGCGGACAACGCCCCCAGCAGGGCCACCCCCACCACGAAGGCCGCCAGCCATTCCCATTGCGGCAGGCGCAACGCGAATTCGGTCCCGTAGCTGCGCGCCAGGTCCGCCAGCGCGGCGTTCAGCGGATCCAGCACCACGGCCACGAGCCCGATCGCGGCCAGCGCCGCCACGCCGCAACTGATCGCGCCCAGGTACAGGAAAGGCCGCCGCACGAAGGATTCGGTGGCGCCCACCAGCCGCGCGACGCCGATCTCCTCGCGCTGGGACAGGGCCTGCATGCGCACGGTATTGAATACCGCCGCCAGCACGGCCACCGCCACCACCAGGGCCAGGAACAGCAGGCTCGCGCGGGCGAAGCGCAGGATGGCCTCCAGCCGCTGCACCCAGGCGCTGTCCACCTGCACCATGTCGACCTTGGCCCAGGTCTTCCACAGGGCCGCCAGCTTGGCCGACCGCTGGGCCAGGTCCTCGCCCTCCAGCGTGACGACGATGGCGTCGGGCAGGGGATTGTCGGGCAGCACCGCCAGGGCCTGGGCGTAGGCCGGGTTGGCCTTGAGCTCGGCCAGCGCGCGGTCGCGGCTGATCACCCGCAGGCCCCGGATCTCGCTGGCGTGATCGCGCCGGATCCGGTCGGCCACGGCCCCGGTCTCGGCCGGCGTGGCGCTGACCTGCATGAAGACGGTCATCTCGGGGTCGGCCGTCAGGTGGTTGGCCACCGGGCGCAGCGACATCAGGGCCGTGGCCCCCAGCAGCGGAATGGCCAGCGCCAGCGTGATGACGAGGATGTTGGCGATGGACGAGAACGGCTGCGACAGCAGGCGGCGCAGGGTCACGCCCAGCGCATAGCGATGTTGGCGGATCAGGGGACTCATGCCTCGACCTCCCCGCCCAGGCGCGGCGTGCGCTTGCCGCCGTCGGTGACCTTGCCTTCCTTCACCAGCAGCACGCGCGTCGCGTAGTCGGTGATCAGGCTTTCGTCGTGCGTGGCCAGGATCGTGGTCACGCCCACGCGGTTGAAGTCGCGGAAGACCTCGACGATGCGGCGGGCGCTCTCGCGGTCCAGGTTGGCGGTGGGTTCGTCGGCGATCAGCAGGCCGGGACGGTTGACGATGGCGCGCGCGATGGCCAGCCGCTGCTGGTCGCCGCCCGACAGTTCCTGCGGCCGCAACCCGTCCTTGCCGGACAGGCCGACCCGCTCGATGGCGGCGTGGGCGCGCTTGGCGGCGGCCGCGCGCGAATGGCCGGTCACCGTCAGGGGCAGCATGACGTTCTCGAAGGCGCTGCGGTCGCTCAGCAGGTGCACGTCCTGCAGGATGGTGCCGATGGCGCGCCGCAGGTAGGGCCGGAACCGGCCGGGCAGCTTGCCGACGTTCTTCCCGTTGACCAGGACCGTGCCCAGGTTGGGGACGTCCAGCCCCGCGATGAGCTTCAGCAGGGTCGACTTGCCCGCCCCGGAAGGGCCGGAGACGAAGACGAATTCACCTTGGGCGATGCCGAAGGTCACATCGGCCAGCGTGTCGATGCCGCGGCCGTAGGATTTGTAGACTTGCTGGAATTCGATCATGAGGTCGAAATAGTAACCTGGGCCGTCCGGAGACGACAGGCCCCGAGGTTTTCATCATACCGAACACATGCTACGGTACGTTTCCCCAAGGAGGCCATGGCCCGCGATGCTTTATAGTCCAGGGCCCCCCGCGCAAGGAACCCGCCATGAAAGCATTGAAATCCTTCCTCGCCGCCGCCCTGATGCTGGGCGCCGCGCATGCCGCCCACGCCGGCCCCACGCTGGACGCCGTCAAGAAGAAAGGCTTCGTGCAGTGCGGTGTCTCGACCGGCGTGGCCGGCTTCAGCAACCCCGACAGCAAGGGCAACTGGACCGGCATCGACGTGGACCTGTGCAAGGCCGTCGCGGCCGCGCTGTTCGGCGACGCCACCAAGTTCAAGCTGACCCCGCTCAATACCCAGCAACGCTTCACCGCGCTGCAATCGGGCGAGGTGGACGTCCTGCCCCGCAACACCTCCATCACGCTGCAGCGCGACGCGGCGCTGGGCCTGACGGGCGTGGGCGTGAACTTCTACGACGGCCAGGGCATCCTGGTATCGAAGAAGCTGGGCGTCAAGAGCGCGAAGGAACTCAACCAGGCGGCCATCTGCCTGCAACCGGGCACCACCACCGAACTGAACCTGGCCGACTGGTTCCGCGCCAACAAGCTGACCTTCAAGCCCGTGGTCATCGACAAGTTCGACGAACTGGTCCGTGCCTTCGCCGCCGGCCGCTGCGACGCCTACACCACCGACATCTCGGCGCTGAACGTGATCCGCACCACCAAGCTGTCCAACCCGGACGACTACGTCGTGCTGCCCGAGATGATCTCGAAAGAGCCGCTGGGGCCCATGGTGCGCCGGGGCGACGAGCAGTGGGCGGCCATCGTCCGGTGGACGCTGAACGCGATGATCGAGGCCGAGGAATACGGCATCACGTCCAGGAACGTCGACGAGATGACCAAGAGCGCCAACCCCAACGTGCAACGCATCCTGGGCGTGACGCCCGGCGCTGGCAAGAACCTGGGCGTGGACGAGAAGTGGGCCTACAACATCGTCAAGCAGGTCGGCAACTACGGCGAGAGCTTCGAACGCAACCTGGGCCAGG
Source organism: Pigmentiphaga sp. NML030171 (assembly GCF_002188635.1). GTDB lineage: Bacteria > Pseudomonadota > Gammaproteobacteria > Burkholderiales > Burkholderiaceae_B > Pigmentiphaga > Pigmentiphaga daeguensis. The sequence continues at coordinate 198,957 of NZ_NINX01000029.1, forward strand.
GCAGCCCCCTGAAGATGCAGCGCGGCGCCAACGCGCTGTGGACCAAGGGCGGCCTGATGTACGCGCTGCCCATCCGCTGATGCGCGCATGACCCGGTTCAGCTGGAGCAACCCTTCCGTCCGGTCGGCGGTCTACCAGGCCGTCGCCCTGGCCGCCGTCGCCGGGCTGGCCTGGTTCCTGGTCTCGAACACGCTGGCCAACCTGGCCGCCCGCAACATCGCGTCGGGCTTCGGCTTCCTGGGACGCGAAGCGGGCTTCGCCATCGGCGAGACGCCCATCCGCTACGATCCGCAGGACACCTATGCGCGCGCCATCCTGGTCGGCCTGCTGAACACGCTGCGCGTGGCGGCGGCCGGCATCGTGCTGGCGACGATCCTGGGCACGGTAGTGGGCATTGCCCGCCTGTCGCGCAACTGGCTGGTGGCGCGGCTGGCATCGGTGTACGTCGAACTGATGCGCAACACGCCGCTGCTGCTGCAACTCTTCCTGTGGTATGCGCTGATCACCGAGACCCTGCCCCCGGCCCGCCAGGCGCTGGAGCTGCTGCCCGGCGTGTTCCTGTCCAACCGCGGCATCAAGCTGCCGCTGCCTGCCGACCACCTGGGCTTCGACCTGGCCGCGGCGGGATTCGGCCTGGCGGTCGTGCTGTCGCTGGCGCTGGCCCACTGGATGCGCAAGCGCCAGCAGCACAGCGGAGACGTGCGCCCCATTGCCCACTGGGTCGTCGCGCTGCTGGTCGGACTGCCGCTGGCCGGGTGGCTGGCGGGCGGCGCGCCCGTGCAGTTCGACGTGCCCCGCCTGCAGGGATTCGGCTTCATCGGCGGCGCCACGCTTACCCCCGAGTTCACGGCGCTGCTGTTCGGGCTGGTCATTTACACGGCGGCGTTCATCGCCGAAGTGGTGCGCGCCGGCATCCAGTCCGTGAACCGCGGCCAGTGGGAAGCCGCCGAGTCCCTGGGCCTGCGGCGCAGCAAGGTCCTGCGGCTGGTCGTGCTGCCCCAGGCGCTGCGGGTCATCATCCCGCCGGTCACCAGCCAGTACCTGAACCTGACCAAGAACAGCTCGCTGGCCGTCGCCATCGGCTATCCGGACATCGTCTCCATCGCCAACACGACGTTGAACCAGACCGGCCAGGCGATCGAGGGCGTGCTGATCATCATGGCGGTGTACCTGGCGGTCAGCCTGACGATCTCGGTGCTGATGAATCTGTACAACCGCCGTATGGCGCTGGTGGAACGATAATGGAGGCGGCGTCCCTCATCGACGATGACTCTGCTCCAGGGCGCCGCGGATCCGGCTCCGCCGGTCCGCCAGCGCCGCCCCCTGGGGGGCGCGCGAAGCGCGTAGGGGGGGGCCTCTTCTCGTCTCCGTTGAACGTCGTACTGACGCTGCTGGTGGCCTGGCTGCTGCTGATGATCGTGCCGGCGCTGGTGGAATGGGGACTGATACGCGCGACCTTCGTGGCCTCGTCGGCGCAGGAATGCCGCGAGGCCGGCGGCGCATGCTGGGCCTTCATCGCCGAGAAGCACCGGCTGATCCTGTTCGGCCTGTATCCCTACGACGAACAATGGCGCCCGCTGCTGGCCAGCGCGCTGCTGATCGGCGCCGTCGTGGCCAGTTGCCTGCGCCGCTTCTGGAACCGCTGGCTGGCGCTGGTCTGGGTCGTCGCGCTGACGGCCACCGGCATCCTGATGTGGGGCGGCGTGCTGGGCCTGCAATACGTCGAAAACACGCTGTGGGGCGGCCTGCCGCTGACGCTGATCCTGGCCACCTTCGGCATGGGCCTGGCCTTTCCCCTGGGCGTGCTGCTGGCGCTGGGGCGCCGCTCGCGCCTGCCCGCGATCAAGGCCCTGTGCGTGGTCTACATCGAACTGATACGCGGCGTGCCGCTGATCAGCCTGCTGTTCATGTCCTCGGTCATGCTGCCGCTGTTCCTGCCCGAGGGCATGAGCATAGACAAGCTGCTGCGCGCGCAGATCGCCATCATCCTGTTCGCCGCCGCCTACCTGGCCGAACTGGTGCGGGGCGGCCTGCAGGCCATCCCCAAGGGCCAGTACGAGGGCGCCGACTCGATCGGCCTGGGCTACTGGCAGCAGATGCGCCTGATCGTGCTGCCGCAGGCGCTCAAGACCATCATCGCGCCGCTGGTCAGCATGTTCATCCTGGTGTTCAAGGACACCTCGCTGGTGGTGATCATCGGCATCTTCGACCTTACCCAGTCGGCCAAGGCCTCGCTGGCCGATGCCGCCTGGCCGGGTTTCTCGGTCGAGGCCTACCTGTTCATCGCCGCCATCTACTTCGTATTCTGCTTCGCGATGTCGCGCTACAGCCAATCGCTGGAGAAGCGCCTGCGCACGGACCGGGAACGATGAGCTCCCGTCCCGCCCGGACGCAAGCCCCCGACAGGAAAACCGCCATGTCCTCATCCACGCAGCCGATCATACAAATGGAAGGCGTCAGCAAATGGTTCGGCAAGTACCAGGTGCTGCGCGACATCGACCTTGCGGTGGAGCGCGGCGAACGCATCGTCATCTGCGGCCCGTCCGGATCCGGCAAGTCCACGCTGATCCGCTGCATCAACCGCCTGGAGGAACACCAGCAGGGCCGCATCGCCGTGGGCGGCATAGAACTGACCAGCGACCTGAAGGACATCGAGGCGATCCGGCGGGAAGTCGGGATGGTGTTCCAGCATTTCAACCTCTTCCCGCACCTGACCGTTCTGCAGAACCTGACACTGGGCCCGATATGGGTGCTCAAGCAGCCCAAGGCGCAGGCCGAGGCCGCCGCCATGCAGTACCTGGAACGGGTGCGCATTCCGGAGCAGGCGCACAAGTACCCGGGACAGCTCTCGGGCGGGCAGCAGCAGCGGGTCGCCATCGCGCGATCGCTGTGCATGTCGCCCAAGATCATCCTGTTCGACGAACCGACCTCCGCGCTCGATCCGGAGATGGTCAAGGAAGTGCTGGACGTGATGACCTCGCTGGCCGAGACCGGCATTACCATGCTGTGCGTGACGCACGAAATGGGCTTCGCCAGGCAGGTCGCGGACCGCGTGATCTTCATGGACCAGGGCCAGATCGTCGAACAGAACACCCCCGAGGCCTTCTTCTCGAATCCGCAGAACGAGCGCACCCGGCTGTTCCTGAGCCAGATCCTGCACTGAGCGGATCCGGCGGCGGCGCCATGAACCCGAAACGCCCAATTATTACGATTGAGCAAGCCAACCGGGGATGAGCACCCCGAGGCATTAAAATCCGGAACTCATGGACCTCAAACTCTTCGAAGACCTCATCGCGCTCGCCCGCACGCAAAGCTTCGTGCGCGCCGCTGAAATGCGGCACGTCACCCATCCCGCCTTCGGCCGCCGCATCCGCGCGCTGGAGGTCTGGGCCGGAGCACCGCTGGTGGAACGCAATCGCACGCCGGTCCAGCTCACCCCCGAGGGCGAGGTCATGCTCAAGACCGCGGAACGCACGGTCGAAAGCGTCGCCAACGCCCGCTCGCAAATCCAGCGCCACGGTACCAACCAGGGCATGAGCCTGCGCATAGGCACGGGCCGCACGCTGGCCCGCACCCTGGTGGCCGACTGGCTGGCCCGCATCACCCACATGCCGCGCAGCCCGCTGCGGGGCAAGGCGCAGATCGACATCATCACCGGCGCGACTTCCGACCTTGCCGCCATGCTTGAACAGAGCAAGGTCGACATGCTGTGCTGCTACGAGCACCGCGCGCTGTCGGTGCCGCTGAACGGCCACCGCTATCGCCACCTGACGCTGTCCACGGAGAAGCTGGTCCCCGTCAGCGTGGCCGATGCGCAAGGCAAGCCCCGCTACAGCCTGATCGGCGCCAGCCAGGCCACGCCGCTGATCGCCTACGGCATCGGCCTGTCCATGGAACGGCTGCTGAGCGAGCATTTCGAGCGCAATCCGCTGGCGGGCATGAACGTGTTCCTGCGCTGCGACTCGGCCGACGCCGTCTACGAATTCGTCAAGAAGGGCCTGGGCGTCGCGTGGCTGCCCTGGTCCATGGTGGCGGCGGACTGCCAGCGCCGCAACATGGTGGTCCTGGGCGGCCGCAGCGACGAAGTCCCGTTCGAGGTCCGGCTGTACCGGCCTCGCGCGCGCCAGGCCGACGTGGTCGAGGCGGTCTGGGCAGCGACGGAATTCGCCCGCTGATCCGTACCGCGGGAAGCTCCGCCCGCTTCCCGCACCACCCTGGGGCGCCAAGCGTTTCGTATATCCGCCACCTCCGCACCTTCCTGGGGCAAACCCCGGTGCGGGGCCGAATCCGCACATACATGTGCCTGATTCGCACCTTTGCATCCATGCCGTGCGCAAGGATGGCGGCACGATAACTGCTCTGTACGGGGCCTCACCATGAACCAGCCTACCCTTACGCGCCGCGCCCTCATGCTGGCGCTCGCCGCCTGCGCCGGCGCCGCCGCCGTCCCGGCCCATGCGCAAGACGACTATCCCGCCCGCCCCATCACCCTGGTAGTGGGCTACCCGGCCGGCGGCAGCACCGACCTGACCGCCCGCCTGTTCGGCGAGGCGCTGTCCAAGCGCATCGGCGAACGCGTCATCGTCGAGAACGTGGGTGGCGCCGGCGGCGTGATCGGCGCCCAGCGCGTGGCCAAGGCCCGCGCCGACGGCTACACGCTACTGCTGGGCGCATCCAACGAGATGGCCATCGCCAGCCTCATCAACAAGGCGGTCAAGTACGATGGCCTGAAGGACTTCACGCCCATCGGCATGATCAGCACCCAGCCCATGGTGCTGGTGGCCTCGGCCAACTCCCCCATCAAGAACATCTCCGAGTTCCTGGCCCAGGCCCGCGCCAATCCCGGCAAGTTCAGCTTCGGCACCTCGGGCGTCGGCACCGCGCTGCACCTGTCGGCCGAGAGCCTGAAGGAAGCGGGCGGCCTGCAGCTGGTGCACGTACCCTATCGCGGCGTCGCGCCGCTGGCCAGCGACATCATGGGCGGCCAACTGCAATTCGGCGTGTTCGTGCTGTCCAGCGCGCTGGCCAACATCCGGGCCCGCAAGCTCGTGCCCATCGGCCTGATGCAGGCCTCGCGCGCGCCGCTCGCGCCCGAGATCCCCACCTTCGCCGAAGCCGGCCTGAAGGACGTCAACATGGACATCTGGTTCGGTCTGTACGGCCCCGCCAACGTACCCGCGCCCGTGGTCGCGAAGCTGCGCGCCGCGCTGGACGACGTCCTGAAGATGCCGGAGTTCCGCAGCAAGATGCAGGAATCGGGATCCACCGTGGCCGCCCCGGGCGTCGACCTGGCCCAGTTCCAGCGCAAGGAGACCGAGAAGTACAAGCGCATCGTCGAGTTCGCCAAGATCGAGGAATGAAGATGGCGACTCACGATTTCCTGCTGCCCGTGCCCGACCTGTCCGCCGTCCGTGCCGGCAACACCGGCGTCGAAGGCGTCTGGCACTTCGACTCGGGCACGCCCGGCCGCCATGTGCTGGTCACCTCGCTGGTACACGGCAACGAGCTGTGTGGCGCCTGGGCGGTCAAGACCGCGCTGGAATCCGGCCTGCGGCCCCGGCGCGGCAAGCTGACGCTGGCGTTCTGCAACCTGGCCGCGTTCGACACCTTCGATGCCGCCCGCCACGACGCCTCGCGCTATCTGGACGAGGACCTGAACCGGGTCTGGAGCGACGACAAGCTCGCCGCCCCTACTACCCGCGAGCGCGCGCGCGCCGCCGCGCTGCTGCCCTGGGTGCGGCAAGCCGACTGGCTGCTGGACCTGCATTCCATGCACGAACCTTGCGCCCCGCTGCTGCTGACCGGAATGCAGCCGCGCAACCTGGACCTGGCCCGCGAACTGGGCGCGCCGCGCCACATCATCGTCGACGCCGGACACAAGGACGGCGTGCGCATGCGCGACTACGGACGCTTCGGCCAGATGACCGACAACGGCACGCGCTCGCTGCTGATCGAATGCGGCTACCACGGCGCGCTCGAAAGCCGGACCGTGGCGCTGGACCAGGTGGGGCGCTTCCTGCGCGCCTCGGGCATCGTCGACGAAGGCGACATTCCCGCCGAGTGGATCGCCCCCGCGCCGGACGCCCAGCAGGCGATCGAGGTCACGCAGCCGGTGGTCGCTCGCAGCATGGACTTCCGGTTCGCCCAGCCCTGGCAGGGACTGGAGGAACTGGAGCGCGCCGGCACCGTCATCGGTTGGCAGGACGGCGAGCCGGTGACGACACCATACGACCATTGCACGCTGGTCATGCCTTCGCTGCGGCAACTCGTGCCGGGCGTGACCGTAGTCAGGCTGGCGCGGCGCGTCGCCTGAGGCTAGGGAGGCCCGGCCGCGATCAGGCCGCCTGCGCCATCACCCAGTCGCGAAAATCGCAGACGTGGGCATCGTTCCGCAGGCGTTCGGGATAGACCAGGTAGAAGGCGGAATCCAGCACGAGCCGCCCTTCGAACGGCGCAACCAGCCGGCCGGCGGCCAGGTCGTCGGCCACCAGCGCGTACTGGCCCATGGCGACGCCCATGCCTTGCAGCGCCGCCTGGTAGGCCAGCGTGACGTTCTCGAAGGTCAGCCCGTGCGCCGGGTCGACGCCGTCCACGCCATGGGCGGCCAGCCACCGCCCCCAATAGTCGGGCCGGGCCGCCGATTGCAGCAGGGTATGGCGTGCCAGGTCCGCCGGTACGCGCAGGGGCACCGGTCCGGCAAGCAAGGCCGGGCTGCACACCGGCAGCAGCTCGATGTCCACCAGCCGGTGGGCGATCACGCCCGGCCAGTCGCCATAACCGATGCAGATGGCGACGTCGGCATCGCTCAGATTGTCCAGTTGCTTGAGCGAGGTGGTGAACACGGCATCGCGGTCCGGGTGCCGCGCATGGAACTCGGCCATGCGCGGCAGCAGCCAGCGCATGGCGAACGTCATCTGGCACCACACGTGCAGCGGCTGGTCCCGGTTGCGGCTCAGGGCCTTGGTGGTTGCCTGCGAGATCCGCTCGAAGGCCCCGCTCAGGTCGTCGCGGTACTCCCTGCCCGCCGGCGTCAGGCGCACCTCGCCGCTGGCGCGCTCGAACAGGCGCATGCCCAGGAATTCTTCCAGCACGCGGATCTGCCGGCTGACCGCGCCCGTCGTTACATGCAGTTCGCGGGCGGTCTGCGTGAAACTCAGGGTGTGCGACGCGGACTCGAACACCCGCAGGGGGTTCAGGGGCGGCAGCTTCATCCGGAACGGTGTTGATGAAAAGTAAACCGGATTGACTATATATCGATTGCCTGACGGCGCCCAGGCCCGCACGATTCGAGTCTGACGAACCGGAGGCATTCCCGCATGAAGACCATCTTGCTCGCAGGCTTCGGAGCCATGGGGCAGTCGATTTTTGATCAACTGAGGGACGATCCGCGCATCGGCCGGTGGCTGGTGCTGGAACGGGCTGAACGGGCCGACGACGCCCGCCGCAAGCTGGGCAGGCATGGCCAGGTGGTGCAATCGGTCGACGGCCTGGAAACCCGCCCCGACTTCGCCGTCGAATGCGCCGGCCATGAAGCGCTGGGCACCCTGGTGCCCCGGCTGCTGGAACAGGGTATCGACACCATCGTCGCGTCGGTGGGCGCGCTGGCGCTGCCCGGCATGGTCGACCGGCTGGATGCGGCCTGCCGGGCGGGCGGGGCGCAACTGACGCTGGTGCCGGGCGCGCTGGCCGGCGTCGACGCGCTGGCCGCCGCGCGCGAAAGCGGTCTGGCGTCAGTGCACTACACCGGGCGCAAGCCGCCCGGCAGTTGGCGCGGCACGGCGGCCGCCAGTTTGTGCGACCTGGAACATCTTGCCGAAGCCACGGTGTTCTTCGAAGGCACCGCGCGCGAGGCCGCCGCGACCTTCCCGCAGAACGCCAACGTCGCCGCCATGGTCGGGCTGGCCGGCCTGGGGCTGGACCAGACCCGGGTCCGCCTGATCGCCGACCCCGCCGCCGGCGGCAACACGCACACCATTTCGGCGCGCGGCGCCTTCGGCCGGCTCGAGGTCATGGTCGAGGCCGCCGCCTTCGCGTCCAACCCCAAGACCTCGGCGCTGGCCGGCATGTCCATCGTGCGCGCCGTGCGCAATCGCCTGAACGCCATCGTGATCTGAACACCCTGTGCAAGCCGGCACCCGGCGCGGCACCCACGACATCGTTGCAAGGACCATCATGCTCAAGAAACTCATCCCCTGCCTGGCCGCGCTGGGCACCATCGCCGGCCCCGCGATGGCCGCCGCACCCTTCCCCGCCGGCCCCATCACGATCGTCGTGCCGAATGCGGCCGGCGGCCTGGCCGACAACATCGCCCGCCCGCTGGCCGATGCCTTGGGCCATGAATTGAAACAGCCGGTCATCGTCGAGAACAAGGGTGGCGCCGGCGGTGTCGTGGGCACGGGCATGGTCGCGCGCGCCAAGCCCGACGGCTACACGCTGCTGCTGACGCTGTCGTCCATATCGGGGCTCCCCGAGGCCGACCGCCTGCTGGGCCGCAAGCCGGCCTTTCAGCTGGACCAGTTCGTACCCATTGCGCGCATCACCGCCGACCCCAACCTGCTGGTGGTCCGGGCCGACGCGCCGTGGAAGTCGGTGGCCGAACTGGTCGCGGATGCCAAGAAGCACCCGCAGGCGCTGAACTACGGGTCGTCGGGCGTGTACGGCGCCATGCACATTCCCATGGAAATGCTGAAGGCCGCATCCGGTGCTCCCATCACCCACGTGCCGTTCTCGGGCGGCGGCCCGGCCCTGGTGTCGCTGCTGGCCGGGCAGATCCAGCTGGCGGCCAGCGGGCCCGCCAACGCCAGCACCTTCGTCAAGTCAGGCAAGATGCGGCCGCTCGCCCATTGGGGCACCAAGCCGCTGGCCTCGATGCCCGATGTCCCCAGCCTGAAGTCGCTGGGCTACGATGTCGAGTTCACCCAATGGTCGGCCCTGGTCGCCCCTGCCGCCACCCCCAGGCCCGTCATCGACGCGCTGCGCGAGGCCGTCCGCAAAGTCACCGCGCAAGCGGAGCTGCGGCAGGTTTTCGTCAACCTGGGCAGCCCCCTCGACTATATGGACGCGCCCGAATTCGCGCCCTACTGGAAGGCCGACGCCGAACGCGTGCAGGCTGCCGTTCGCCGCATCGGCAAGGTGGACTGACATGCCGAATCCTCCCGCAATCCCGCCGTCCCTGCGCCAGGCCATGGCGGAACTCGGTCCGCGCTGGGGCACCAGCGTGCAGGCCCACGTCCGCCAGATGGTGCTGGGATTCTCCGAGGTCCTGCGCGACGCCCCGAAACTGGCCACGGTCACGCGCGACATTCCCTATGGCGGCGATCCGCGCCAGTGCCTGGACGTCTTCCAGCCGCTGGGCCCGGCGGCCGCGCGCCGGCCGGTGCTGATGTTCGTGCACGGGGGCGCCTTCGTCGAAGGCGAGAAAGACCGCACGGCAGAGATCTACAGCAACGTGCTGTGGTACTTCGCCCGGCACGGCATCATCGGGGTCAACGTCGAATTCCGCCTGGCGCCCGCCCATCCCTATCCCAGCGGCACGCAGGACATCGCCGCCGCGGTGGCCTGGGTGCGCGCCCACGCCGACGAGCTGGGCGCCGACCCCGGCCGCATCTTCCTGATGGGACATTCGGCCGGGGGCACGCATGCGGCGCACTACGCCTACGATGCCCGCTTCCACCCGCCCGAAGGACACGGCCTGGCCGGCCTGGTGGTGGTGTCCGGCCGCGTGCGTGCCGAGAACTCGGCGGAGAACCCCAACGCCAGCCGGGTGGAGGCCTACTACGGCACCTCGCCCGCCACGATGGAGGACGGTTCGCCGGTCAACCACGTCACGGCGCAGGCGCTGCCCACCATGATCGCCGTCGCCGAGTACGAGAACCCGCTGATCGACGTGCACTGCGTGGAGCTGCTGGCCGCACTGACCCGCGTCCGGCGCCGCGCGCCGCGCTTCGTCTGGATGGCGGGCCACAACCATACGTCGATCGTGGCGCACTTCAACACCGCCGAGGACGACCTGGGCCGGCAGATCCTGGCGTTCATGGAGCGGCCGTCCTAGCAGGCCGCCCCGCCCGGAATCAATTGCCCAGCAACGCCCCGGCGAACTCGTCCGCCACGAAGGGCTGCAGGTCGTCGATGCCCTCGCCCACGCCTATCCAGTACACCGGCACCGGCCGCACGCCCTGCGCGCCGGCCGCCACCGCGGCCAGGATGCCGCCCTTGGCGGTGCCGTCCAGCTTGGTCACGATCAGGCCCGTCAGGCCCAGGGCCTGGTCGAAGGCCTTGATCTGCGCCAGCGCGTTCTGTCCGGTGTTGCCGTCTATCACCAGCAGCACCTCGTGCGGCGCCGAGGCATCGGCCTTGGCGATCACGCGCTTGATCTTCTTGACCTCTTCCATCAGGTGCAGCTGCGTGGGCAGGCGGCCGGCGGTATCGACCATCACCACGCCCATGCCGCGCGCCTGGCCGGACTTGACCGCATCGAAGGCGACGGCGGCCGGATCGCCGCCTTCCTGGGCGATGACCGTGACGTCGTTGCGGCGGCCCCACTCCACCAGTTGTTCGCGCGCGGCCGCGCGGAAGGTATCGCCCGCGGCCAGCAGCACGCGTCGGCCCTGTTGCTGGAAGGTGCGCGCCAGCTTGCCGATGGACGTGGTCTTGCCGGCCCCGTTCACGCCCGCGATCATGGTCACGATGGGCGCGGGGCGGTCCAGGTCGAAGCGGCGCTCGAGCGGCCGCAGATGCTCGGCCAGCAGTTCGCGCAGGACCTGGCGCACGCGGTCGCCATCCTCGATGCGTTCCTGGCGCACCCGCTCGCGCAGCCCCTTGAGCAGCGATTGCGCCGCGTCCACGCCGGTATCGGCCATGATGAGCGCGGTCTCCAGTTCCTCGAACAGGTCCTCGTCGACCTTCACGCCCACGAACAGCGTGGTCAGGCTCTGGCCGGTGCGCGACAGCCCGCTCTTGAGGCGCGCCAGCCACGACGACTTGGCGGGTGGGGCCGCCTGGGGCGCCGGAGCCGGAGCTGGAGCTGGAATCGGAGCTGGTGCGGGGACGGGCTGGGCCGGCGCGGGCGCCGCCGGCTCCTCCGGCACGGGAGGCGGCGCTACCGGCGTGTCGGGCGCCGCCATCCCGGGAGCGACGGGCTCCTGGGCAATTGGCTCCCGGGGAGCCGGCGGGACAGCGGGCTGGTCCGCCGCCGGCGCGGGAACGGGCGCGGCGGGCGGCTCCTGCGCACGATCCTGCTCGGGGGAAGGCTGGGGGGTCTTCTTCTTGAAGAAACTGAACATGGAAACCTGTCTGCTGTAACGGCCTGCGCCTTCATCGGGACGACGGGCGGCGGCCCACCCGGCGGACACGCGGCCGCCGGCATATAGAATCTGGGATTCTACCGGTCCATCGCCATGCCCTCATCCCGCCCTCCCGCCGCCCGCTCCCACCGCTCCGCTCCGCACAAGGTCCGCATCATCGGCGGCCGCTACAAGCGCACCCCGCTGCCCGTGCTGGACCTGCCCGGCCTGCGCCCCACGCCCGACCGCGTGCGCGAGACCCTGTTCAACTGGCTCAACCATCTGTGGGGCGGCGAATTCGCCGACAAGACCGTGCTCGACGCCTTCGCCGGCTCGGGCGCGCTGGGCTTCGAGGCCGCTTCCCGCGGCGTGGCACAGGCCGTGCTGGTGGAAAGCGACCGCCGCGCGACGGCGTCGCTGGAGGCACTGCGCGCGCGCCTGGGGGCGGACAATGTCAGCATCGTGACCGGCGACGCCCGCGCCTACCTGGCGCGTCCGGCCGCCCGTTTCGACCTGGTGCTGCTGGACCCGCCCTTCGGCCAGGACTGGCTGGATCGTATCCTGGCGTCATCATTGCAAGCACTTACTGACGGTGGAATGGTCTATATTGAAGCCGAAGCGCCGATACAGGCACCGCCCGGGACCGAATTGCTGCGGCAGGACAAGGCCGGCGCGGTACATTTCCATCTGCTGCGCGCCCAGGCGAAAGCGGCGTAGCGCCTGGAAACGTCTGATACGCGTCATTTCCAATTTGCTGCGCCGCGCAAATAAGGAAATAATCACATCATCCGGAAACCGGATGCCGGCCGCCGAAGGCGCCGGACGATTCGTCCCCGCCATCCGGGCCGGGACCGAAAAGGCTGACGCCCATCAATAGAAATACGGAGCCTACGCATGATCATTGCCGTATACCCTGGCACCTTCGACCCGATGACCCGCGGCCACGAGGACCTCGTCCGCCGCGCGGCCGGGCTGTTCGACAAGGTGGTGGTGGGCGTGGCGGTCAGCCGCAACAAGGCCCCCTTCTTCACGGTCAGCGAACGGGTCGAGATCGCCCGGGAGATCCTGGGCCACTATCCCAACGTCCAGGTGGCCAGCTTCTCCGGCCTGCTCAAGGACTTCGTGCGCGAACAGAACGCCCGCGTCATCGTGCGCGGCCTGCGTGCCGTCTCGGACTTCGAGTACGAGTTCCAGATGGCCGGAATGAACCGATACCTGCTGCCGGATGTCGAAACCATGTTCCTGACGCCTTCGGACCAGTACCAGTTCATCTCGGGCACCATCGTGCGCGAGATCGCCCAACTGGGCGGCGACGTCAGCAAGTTCGTCTTCCCGTCGGTCGAACGCTGGCTGCACGCCAAGGTCACGCAGCTGGGCGGTCGCGACGGCGCCTGAGTCCCCAAGCGGCAAGGAAGTCCCCACCATGGCTCTGCTGATTACCGACGAATGCATCAACTGCGACGTCTGTGAGCCCGAGTGCCCCAACGATGCCATCTACCTGGGCACGGAGATCTACGAGATCGACCCTGCCCGCTGCACCGAGTGCGTCGGCCACCACGACGAGCCGCAATGCAAGGTGGTCTGTCCGGTCGAGTGCATCGAGCTGCATCCCGAGTTTCACGAGACCCACGAGCAGTTGATGGTGAAGTACCGCAAATTGACGGCGCCCGCCTAGGGCGCGCCTTCCGTCAGAAATCCAGCACCACCTCGGCCCGGTCCCCCACGTTCAGCACGGCGCCCGGCGGCGCGCTGACGATGGCGTTCATGCCGAACGTCACGCCGCCTTCGGGCTGGCTGCGGAAAGTGCCCAGCGTGGCCATGGGCTCATTCGCCCGCGCGCCGGTGAGCTGGTCGGTATTGGGGATCTCGCAGCGCACGCAGGGCTTGACCAGCGCCAACCGGACCTCGCCCACCGTCACCAGCACGGTGTAGTCCTCGTCGTAGGCGCCGAACTCGCTCAGCACCACGTTGGGACGAAAGCGATCCATGCCGACCGGAGCCTGTCCCGCCGCCGCCAGCTTCTGGTTCAGTTCGGCCAGCGAAGCCTCGTTGGCCACCAGGATGGGGTAGCCATCGGCGAAGGCGAAAACGTGGTGTCGCGGAAAGCCTTCGGCCACCGGATGACGCGCCAGCCAATTCTCGATGCGCGTCGTGCTGGCCAGCCGATGCGATTGCGGGTGCACCTTGACCAGCCGGCATGGCGTACCCAGCAATGCGCCGAACCATTGGGCGGCCAGGTCCCCCTCGTCCACGGCATCGACCTCGTCGCGCCAGACCGTGACCCGCGTGCGCACGCTGTCGTCGTCTTCGACCACGTCGACCGGTATGTCCAGGCGCGGCTGCCCCGGTGCGGTCACGAGCAGGTAGCCGTCGCGCAGGTCGGTGCGAACCCGGGCCATGGCCGGATGGCTGCGCTGCGAAAGAAAGACGCCATTGGCGTCGACCACCATCCATCGGCGGTCGTTGTGCAGGCCGGCCATGCCGACGGGAGAGCGGTCCAGGGCGATGCCGCCGCAGGACTTGATGGGGTAGATGTACAGGCCGGAGATGGAAATGGACATCGGCTTTCCGCTAAGAATTCGTCTACCGGAACAATCCCTTGAGCCGGTCCTTGACCTTGCCGCGCAGCTTGTCGCCCGCCTCGGAAGGTTCGATGCCCAGCTCTTCCTTGAGTTTGTTCTTGACGGTGTTCTTGAGCACGTCGGTGGCGACCTTGCTCCATTGGATCGTATAGGACGGCGATGCGAAGGGCCCCGCCACGTGGACCGGCACGGTGACGTTGCGCAGATCCGCGAGGTCCTTGCCGTCCTGTCCCGTGGAGGTATTCACGACCGTGACCAGCGCCACCAGGTCGAAGCGTTCGCCCGGGATGTCGATGCGGGCCGGCTCCCCTTCCGAGATGCGCAGCAGCGGCGCCTTGGCGCTCAGGCTGCGCACGGTGCCGATGCCGCTGGCGAACACCAGCTGGGCCTGCAGTTCCGAAAAATCGGTCTGGAGCGTATCCTGGTGCTGCCTGGCATCGTCCTTGCGGGCGGAGAGCAGCGCACGGAAATCGCGCAGGGACTGGGCGACGTTCACGCCCTTGATGGCCCCGTCGCGCACCGCCAGGCTGGCCGTGCCGTTCAGGCCGCGCTTCATCTGCCCCACGGTCTTGCCGGTCGCGGTCAGGTTGAGGGCGATCGTCGCGCGGCCGATCAGGCCGTCCTTGTGCTTGAGATCGGACAACAGCGGTTGCAGTGAAACGTTGGTGAGCGTGGGCGCGAGGCCGATGCGGTTCGTGGACGCGTCCGCGAACACGCTGCCCGACAGCGAGCCGCCGTACAGCGACGCCTTCAGGCCACTGACATCGGCGCGCCCCTTGGCCACCCGCACCGAGGCGGAGACGTTGCCGGCCTTGAGCCCTCGCGCGACAAGATTGCCGACCTTGACGGTTCCGCTGGCCGTGATGTCCTCGAGCGCGGACAGGTCCACCGGCGGATCCGCGGGCGCGCGGACGCTGCCGCCGGCCCCGCCGCCCGCCGCCACCTGCCCGGCCGGGGGCATCAGCTTGTCAAGGTCCAGCGTATCGGCGGCGACGGTAAAGACGATGCGCGGTTCGTCGAACTGCGACACCTCGGCCGAGGCGTTGAACTGGCCGCCTTCGATCATGGCATCGAGCCTGGCCACCACGTGTTCCCGCTCGAAGTTGGCGCGCACGCTGCCTTTGATGGGGATCGTCATCAGCTTGTCGGGAAGCGCGGGGTCCTGGATCTCCAGTTGGCCCGCCAGCTGGGGCAGCGATACTTTCCTGCGCGGCAGGCTGGCCTGGACCGGCGAGGCGCTGGAGAGCCGGACCACGCGCTCGCCTTCCTTGAGTTCTCCGTCCAGAGACAGGCGCTCGATGCCGAGCTTGTCGGCGCTGCCCGATATGCCCGACAGGGCCACGCGCAGGTCCAGGTCGCGCTTGCCATCCAGGCTCACCCGGGCGGTCAGCGCCTCGCCTTGGGCCGCCTGCGGCGACACGTGCAGCGCCGGCGCGGACAGCGACAGTTCGAAGGGGTCGGCGCCCAGCTTGCCTTGCGCGGACAACGACAGTTTCTCGACCTGTACCCGGCCCTCGGCCAACCCGGCATTCAGGCGCGGGGCGTCCAGCCGCAGGTCCACGCCGCTGAGCGGCCGGCTGCCCGCCACGTCGCCCTGGAACGCGACCGAGACGCCCGAGGCGTCGATGGCCTGGCGCTGCCCGTCATAGGCGAAATCGCCCTGCGCCGTCAGCGCGGTGGCCCGGATGGAGGGCAGCACGCCCGTCGCCTTCAGGTCGAAGTCCTTGACCGAGAAAAAACGCTGCCCGGGATCCACCGTCAGCCGTCCCTGGACCTGGATGGTGGCATCCACGCGCGGATTCTGGCCCAGCACCCTGGCCGACAGGTCCAGGTCGAACGGCGTGCGCGGCGCCACGCGTCCCGTCGTGGCGGACAGCCGCTCCACTCGCATCGACGTGCCTTTCACGTAGTCGCGCAGCGCCAGCTCGCCACCGCTGAATTCGATGCCCGCCACGTCGAACAGCAAAGGTTTGCCGCCGGCATCCAGCTGGCCGCCCGCCTGCTGGTCAGGGGTCTTGGGCGCCGGGCCCAGCAGGTCCTCGAAATTGAACTTGCCGTCCTGGTAGCGCACCACGTTGGCCTTGAGTCCCACGACCCGGACGCGGTCGACCACGATGCGGCCGGACAGCAGCGGCAGCACCGCCACCGATACCCGTGCGGTATCCACCGCCGCGAAGATCTGGGTGGAACGAGGCTCGGACAGCGACAGCTTCTCGATCTCCACGCCCAGATTGGGGAAAACGCTGAACCGGACGTTGCCGTCCATGCGCAGGGTACGGTCGTAGCGTTTCTTGACCGCGTCGGCGACCGGACCCTTGTAGTGATTGGGATCGACCAGCAGCACCAGGGCCGTCAACCCGATGGCCGCCACGGCGAGCAGGACAGCCGCACCGATTGCGATGCGCTTGAACCACCGCATTTAACACGTCTCCGAAAATCCTGGATGGCCGGCGTGCCGCTGCCGGTTCCGCGACTGTACCCACCAGGCCTATATGATAACGGGTCCCCCCTACGCGCTGCATATGGAGAACCTGACATGACTGCTGAGAATTCCGGTATCGAACGCATCGAGTCGCGCACGGCGCAGATCGGGGGCGGCATCAGCGTGGACAGGGTATTGCCGGTACGACAGCACCGGCGCATCGGGGCCTGGTGTTTCCTGGACCATGCCGGGCCGGCCCGGTTCGAGCCCGGCCAGGGGATGCTGGTCGAGGCGCATCCCCACATCGGCCTGCAGACCTTCACCTGGCTGATCGAGGGCGAGGCCCTGCATCGCGACAGCCTGGGCAACGAGCAAATTCTGCGCCCGGGGCAGGTCAACCTGATGACCGCCGGCATCGGCATCAGCCATACCGAGGAATCCCTGCCCGACCAGCGCGTGCTGCACGCCGCCCAGCTATGGATCGCGCTGCCGCCCGGCAAGCAGGAAATCGCCCCGGCGTTCGACCATTATCCCGACCTGCCGCGCTGGTCGGAAGCCGGCCTGGACTTCACCCTGCTGGCGGGCTCCCATGCCGGGCGCACGGCGCCCACCCCGGTCCATACGCCGCTGGTCGGCATGGACCTGCAAAGCCCGGAAGGCGCCTCGCTGCGCCTGGCGCTCGAGCCCGGTTTCGAACACGGCCTGCTGGTGCTGGAAGGTGCGGCGCAGGTCGAGGGCGAACGCTTCGGCCCGAACGAGCTCGCCTACCTCTCGCCAGGGCGGGTCGAGCTGAACCTGTCGACCGAGGCCGGCAGCCGGCTGCTGCTGATCGGCGGCGAACCGCCCACCGACGACATCACCATCTGGTGGAACTTCGTCGGCAGCAAGGCGGCCATTGCCCAGGCCCAGCGTGACTGGGAGGCCGGCAGCGCGCGCTTCGGCTCGGTCAAGGGCTACGAAAACCGGCGGCTGGTCGCGCCGCCGGTGCCCTGGTAGGTTTTCGCTGGGCGGAAACTCGAAAAATCCGGCTTGAGGTCGGCCTGCGCGCGGTGTCTAGTGTGCATGGCGCGTCTCGCAGGCGCGCCATATCCTCACCAGAACATCCGGAGACCCCCCATGCGCGTCCTTGCACTCGGACGGCTCGCGGCCACCCTGGCCGCTGCGCTTGCGCTGTGCCCACCGGCCCTGGCGGCCGACTACCCCTCCCAACCGGTCACCTTCGTGGTCGGCTACACCCCTGGCGGAGCCATCGACCAGTCCGCCCGCCTGATCGCCAGCGAACTGGCCAAGCGCTGGAAGCAGTCGGTCATCGTCGACAACAAGCCGGGAGCCAATGCCACGATCGCCGCCACCGCGGTGGCCAACGCCCGGCCCGACGGCTATACGCTGCTGGTGGCCGCCAGCAGCCACAACCTCAACAAGTTCGTGAACAAGAACCTGCGCTACGACGTGGAGAAATCGTTCACGCCGGTTGCGCTGACGGTCGAGGTGCCCAACGTGCTCGTGGTGAACGCGGCCTCGCCCTACCGGAACCTGGGCCAGTTGCTGGCGGCGCTGCGCGAGAAGAAAAAACCGTTCAGCTACAGCTCGCAGGGCATAGGCGGCGTGCCGCACCTGGCGGGTGAACTGTTCAAGATCCGCACCGGGACCGACATCCTGCACGTACCCTACAAGGGCGCGGCACAGGGCATGACCGACCTGATGGGGGGCGTCGTGGACATGTCCTTCCCCACGCCGGGCTCGGCCATGGGCTACATCAGCCAGGGCAAGCTGCGGGCGCTGGCGGTGGCGTCGAACGAGCGGCTGGCGCAGTTGAAGGACGTTCCCACCTTCGCCGAGGCCGGCGTGCCCGACTACCTGATCAGCACCTGGCACGGCCTGCTTGCTCCCGCGGGGACCCCGCCCGAGGTGGTGGCGAAGATCAACGCCGACGTGGCCGACATCCTGCGCGACCCCGCCGTGCAGCAGGCGCTGGAAGCGCAGGGCAACCTGGCGGCCAAGCCGCTGACGCCCGCCGAGTTCCGCGCCAAGCTGTCCCGCGAGCTGTCCGTCTACGGCGACATCGCCTCGCGCATAGATCTCAGCGGGGGCTGATCCAGGTCTTGTCCGCCAGCAGCAGGTAGATGCGGGTCTTCAGGTCGGACGGCGGGGTGGTCTTCGGGTCGTTCACGTATTCCTCGAACACCGGGAAGTCGGCCGGCTGCTCGCCGCTGGCCGGCAGCCAGCCGCCGAACAGCCAGGCATAGGCCGACTCCAGCTCGCTGTACGGCCCGGTGTGCTCCAGTACCGCGCAGCGGCCGGCGGGCAGCTCCACGCGGTGCAGGGGCGCGTCCAGCGCCACGCCGGGCGGCGCCTCCAGGCCCGCTTCGCTGCGCAGGTCCTGCGTGGCCACCTGCTCGGGGTCGTCGTAGTAGATGCCGAAGCTGCGCGGTTCGCCACGCAACAGGTTGCGGCTGCCCGCCAGCATGAACAGCCGGTCGAAGGTCGCGCCTATCCGAAGATAGTCGCCGGTATGCGAAAGGGCCGCCAGGGAGGCGCCGGGAAAGCTTGCGATCTGCACGGGATACATGGTGAGCTCCTTGCTGCGATAGATGACGTCGGAAGAACGGTCCTCGCGATATCGCCCGGGCGGCATGCCGAACGCCGTGCGGAACGCCCGGCTGAACGCGGCGGTCGAGCCGTAGCCCGCCCGCCGCGCGACCTGGTCCAGCGTACGGCCACCCCGGTGCAGCTCCGCCGATGCCCGCAACAGCCTGACCCGCTGCACCGTGGCCGCCACGGTCTCGCCCAGCATGGCGCGATAGACCCGGTGGAAGTGATACGGCGACAGGCAGGCCAGCCCGGCCAGGTGGTACAGGTCGGCATCGTGGTCCGGATGCGCGGCCAGCCAGGCCAGGACAGGTTCCAGGCGCCGTTCGTAGTGGCTGCGTGTCTGCGATTTCATGAGTACCTCCGGGTACCGACTGTACGGGGGGACGTATTGCGGATTTTGCGGTTTTGGCGCCCGGCGGACCGGCCGGCGGCGAGGGCTAGAATATAAGCGTCCCGCCCCCCGAGGTATCAACGTGTCCGACTTCGACAAGATCAGGCGCACCGTCCGGCGCTTCACCGAAGAACGCAACTGGGACCAGTTCCATTCCCCCAAGAATCTCGCCATGGCGCTGAGCGGCGAAGCGGGCGAGCTCGTCTCCATCTTCCAATGGATGACCGAGGAAGAATCGAAGGAACTCAATCCCATCAAGCTGTCCGAGGCGGCCGACGAGATCGCCGACGTGCAGCTCTATCTGATCGCGCTGGCGGACAAGCTGGATATCGACATCGGCCAGGCGGTGGAGCGCAAGATGGTGAAGAATGCGATCAAGTATCCTCCCCGGGCGTTCTATGGCAGCGCCCGCAAGTACAACGAAAGCGACGAGACCTGAAGGCGACCGCCATGACTCCGTCCCGGACCGCAGCCCAGCCCCATCTCGCGACGCTGCTGCAGGCCATGCCCAAGGCCGAGCTGCACGTGCACATCGAAGGCACCCTCGAGCCCGAACTGATCTTCGCGCTGGCGCGGCGCAACGGCCTCGAGCTGCCCTATCCCGACATCGACAGCCTGCGCCGGGCCTATGCGTTCCAGGACCTGCAAAGCTTCCTCGATCTCTACTACGCCGGCGCCGCCGTGCTGCAACGCGAGGAAGATTTCTACGACATGGGCATGGCCTACTTCCGGCGCGCCGCCGCGGACAACGTCGTGCATGCCGAGATCTTCTTCGATCCACAGACGCATACGGTGCGCGGCGTGGAGTTCGGCACCGTCATCGCGGGGCTGGAGCGCGCGCGGCGCGACGCCCGCGACACGCTGGGCGTAGGCAGCGAGCTGATCATGTGCTTCCTGCGCCACCTGCCCCAGGAGTCGGCCTTCGAGACCCTGGCGGCGGCGCTGCCGTACCGGGACCGCATCCTGGGCGTGGGACTGGACAGCGGCGAGGTCGGCAACCCGCCCGGGAAATTCACCGAAGTGTTCCGGCGTTGCCGCGAACTGGGATGGCATGCGGTCGCCCACGCAGGCGAGGAAGGCCCGGCATCCTACATCTGGAGCGCCCTGCACGACCTGAAGGCCGAACGCATCGATCACGGCGTGCGCTGCCTGGACGATCCGCGACTGGTGGCCCATCTGGCCGAGCACCGGATTCCGCTGACCGTCTGTCCGCTGTCCAACGTCATGCTGAAGGTCTATCCCAGCATGGAACGGCACACGCTGGCGCAGTTGCTGGACGCCGGGCTGTGCGTGACGGTGAACTCGGACGACCCCGCCTACTTCGGCGGCTACGTGAACCGGAACTACCTGGCCTGCTTCGAGGCCTTGCCCGAACTGGGCGCGCGCGAAGCATACCGGCTGGCCCGCAACAGCCTTGACGCGAGCTTCGCGCCCGAGACGGACAAGCAGCGCTGGCGGCAACAGCTGGACGCCACGTTCGCCGGCGTCCCCGACGCCCGCTAGGACCTGTTCACGCCATCCGGGGGATACCGCCCCGGTGCCATGAAGCCGTCACACAGGCGGCCAACAATGCGCGTCGCCGGCACTACCCGCGACGCATGGCGCCGCGGATGGCGCCGGCTGTCCGGCGCCGCCATTCGGCCCGCCTTCGCAGCACGCCACCCAACCTGACATGCCCATGAAGACACGCTGCTTCGACCGGCAGGCAACCTCCCGCCCTGTCGCCGCATCCCTGCTCGCCTCGCTCGTCCTGTCGCTGGCCGCCTGTGGCGGCGATGGAGACGGGTCCCCGGGAACGACACCCCCGACCACGCCTCCCGCCACCCCGCCCGCCGCCTCCATGGACGTCACCCTGGCCGGCTGGCCCGGTCTTGCCGGCCTGACCGTCAAGGCGGACGGCAAGGAGATCGCCGTCGCCAACGGCGCCTTCTCGGTAGCCGGCGGCGCCACCCTGACTCTCGAGGCCGGCGGGGTGGAACTGGCGTCGCTATCGCCCCGGCATACCATCACCGTGTTCGATCTGCTGTCCAGCCGCGACTGCCAGAGCTCGCCCGAACTGGGCAGGCTGCTGAGCCTGCTGCTGGCCCTGGACAGCGACCAGGATTCCTCGAACGGCATCACCCTCGCCCCGATCGCGCAACCGGCCTCCGGGGTCAAGCTGGCGGCGCTGAGCGAACAGGAACTGCTCGCGCTGGAAACCCGGCTCGTGGGCCGTAGCGTGTCGATCACCGATGCCCTGCGTGCGGCCAACGCAGCGCTGGACCAGGAGACCTGGACCGAATCGCTGGCCACGCGCACCTCGTTCGTGAACGACATGACGGTATTGCAGAACTACCTGGACCGCGTGCTGGCCGAGCTGGCCATGGATGCCCGGGCGCTGACGGGCTTCGCGTACCTGACCGACGAGCAGGCCGCGCGCATCCCGGCCACGCTCAAGAGCCAGGGCATGGCCTTCGACGGCGACACGCCGGTCTTCTCGTGGCGCTACGGCCTGCAGCGCACCAGCGCCGCCTATCAGCCCACCCTGAACCGTCCGCTGGCGCTGCCCGCCGACATCCAGTCCGAATACGGCGCCAGCGCCGACGGACCGCACATGGGCCACATCGGCGACATCGACATCCTGGACGGCAAGCTCTATGCCCCCATCGAAGACGAAGACGACTCGTCGCAGCCGTCCTACATCGCCGTGTTCGACGCCAAGACCCTGCAATACACCGGCGAGAAGCATGCGCTGCCGCTTGCCGAGCACGCCGACGGCGTGCCCTGGGTGGCCGTGGACGGCCCCCGCAAGCAGCTTTACACGGTGACCTGGAGCACCTTGGCGGCCGACAAGCTGAACGTCTTCGACCTCGCGACCTTCAAGCTGGTCCGCTCGGTGCCCCTGCAGACTTCATTCAACGGCAAGCGGGTGCAGGGCGCCAAGGTCTATCACGGCATGCTGTACGCCTCCAGCGACACCAAGGACGGCGTAGCCGGCACCGACCTCAAGCGCAAGCGCATCTACAAGGTCGATCCCGTCAGCGGCGCCGTCATCGAGCTGATGCACTACGACGAGCCCAACCGCACCGAAGCCGAGGGCCTGGCCTTCAGCCCCGACGGCACCATGCACCTGACGGTCATCGCTCCGTACACGACACCGATATACGGCCAGACGACCAATCCCAGGCCCTTCGACGAGAGCTACAGCATCGACGGCGACGACTGGAATCCGTCCGCCACCCTGCGCCACTTCAAGCGCACCGGTGGTCCGCTGCGCGAGAAGCTCTGCGCGCTGGGCGCATAGCCGCCGCTGTCCGCCCCGCCTACAGGCCTTCCGAGAAGCCTGTGCGCGGGGCGTTGACCACCGGCTGGTCGAGGGTGACGCGTTCTCCCTGGCGCTGGTGCCAATAGGGTTCGGTCCCGTAGCGGCCGTGCAGCTCGGTGGCCCAGCCCGCGTCGGCGAAGCTTGGCCAGCGGTCCTTGTCGAAGCCTTCGGCCTGCTTCACCACGTCGGCCGACACGCCCAGGATGAATACCTTGCGGTCGGTATCCAGCGTCAGCGCGTTCCACGGGATGGCCAGGAGCTTGTCGCCCATGCCCAGAAAGCCGCCGCTCGACAGCACCGCGTAGGCGATACGGCCGGTCGACACGTCCAGCATGATGTCCTTGATCGATCCGACGTGCACGTCATCGGCGCTGTAGACCTTGTTGCCGTCCAGGGTCGAGGCGGCCATGATGTGCGGACCCGGCCCGTCAGCCGTGGCGCTGCCCTTGCCCACGATGCCGGCGCCGCCCTGCTGGGGCGCGGAAGTGCTGTCGATCTGTGCCATGTTGATCTCCTTCATGGACGTCGGCGGCTTCCACGCCCACGCCCGGCGACGAAACTGCGGAAGCGCCGTGGATCAGCAAGGAACGTACCCACATGGCAGGGCACCTTGTCGAGCTCAGGCGGAATACGAGCTTCCCAGCCGCATCAATTCCGGCGTGCCGATCAGCGCGTTCAGTTCGTCGAAATCCAGCATGCGGTCGCGCCAGGGAGCCGTCGTGCCGTGCTCGCGCAGGCTGCCGTAGTAGCCCTGCAGCACGTGGGCGACCGCGCGCGCGGTGCCGCCCGGGAAGATCGCGATGCCGAAGCCGTGCCGCTCGAGTTCCGCCGCGCTCTGGATAGGGGTCTTGCCGCCCTCCACCATGTTGGCCAGCAGCGGCGCCCGGCCTTTGAAGCGGCGGCAGGCCGTGTCCATCTGCTCCGGAGTCCTCAGGGCCTCGATGAACAGCGCGTCCACGCCGGTCTCCAGGTATCGTTCGGCCCGGTCCAGGGCCGCCTCCAGTCCTTCGACGGCGACCGCATCGGTACGCGCCAGGATCAGGGTGGACGAGGAGTCCCGCGCATCCAGCGCGGCCTTGAGCTTGCCGGCCATCTCGGCGACCGGCACCACGGACTTGCCGTCCAGGTGGCCACAGCGCTTGGGAAAGGTCTGGTCCTCGAGCTGTATCATCGCGGCGCCGGCGCGCTCCAGTCCGCGCACCGTGCGCATCGCGTTCAGCGCGTTGCCGAACCCGGTATCGGCGTCGACGATCACGGGCAGCGACACCCGCTCGGTGATGCGCGCCAGGGTATCGGCGACTTCGGTGTAGGTGGTCAGGCCGACGTCCGAACGCCCCAGGCGGGTATAGGCGATGGATGCGCCCGACAGGTACAGGGCCTCGAAGCCGGCCTGCTCGGCGATCAGGGCGCTGAAGGCATCATAGACGCCCGGGGCGAGCACGATGCCGGGACGGGCCAGGCGGCCGCGCAAATCATGGGACATGGCGGGCTCTCCTTCAGGCGGCCAGGCCGCGCTCGAAGCTGCGGCAGTCGGTTACGTCGGCGATGCCCGCCATGTCGGCCAGCGCCGTGGCATGCACTTCCTCGCGGAAGGCGGCGCAGCCGTCCGCCAGCACGGCGACATGGTATTCGCGCATGTGGGCGTCGCGGACCGTGCTGGCCACGCCGCCGTTGGTCACGATGCCGCACACCGCGACCGTATCGATGCCGGCATGGCGCAGCACCCAGTCCAGCTGCGTGTTGAAGAAGGCGGAGTACGCCACCTTGCAGACCGACACGTCGACCAGGCCGTCCAGCTCGGCCACATTGGCCTGCCCACGGCTGCCGGGCGCGAAATCGCCCTTGCGCAGGAACGGCCGCAGCGCCGCCAGGTGCGGGGCGATCATCGGTTCGCCCCGGCCGTCCGGCCACAGCGTGAACTGGCTGGCAACCACCATGCCGCCGGCCGCTTTCAGGGCCCGCGCCGCTGCCGCCACGCGCGGCGGCAGCGCGGCCGCGGCGGCGCTGACGGCCCCGCCCCGCGCGTAGGCGCCGTCGGGCGCGAGGAAGTCGTTCTGCAGGTCGACGATCAGCAGCGCGGTGCGCGCCGGGTCGGCGGGAAAGGATGCGTTGGTCATGACGGTCGATGTCCGGTGGAAGAAGTGGCGGGACCATTCCCGGCCAGACGCTTGCGCAGCTGGTTCAGCAGTCCGCCGCTGCGGGCCATGTCTACCAGGAAATCCGGAATGGCCTCGCACTCGAGCACCCTGCCGTCCCGCGTCACCACTTGCGGCGTCGCGCGAAACCGGATCTCGATCCGCTCGGCCTCGTCCAGCGTCTCCGCCTGCGGGCAGGTCAGCAGCATCAGCCCGACGTTGAAGGCGTTGCGGAAGAACAGCCCGCCATAGGACGGCGCGATCACCGCCGCCACGCCCAGGCGTACCAGCGCCGCCGCCGCCTGTTCGCGCGAGGATCCGATGCCGAAACCCGGTCCCGCCGCCACGACGTCGCCCGGCCGCACCGTGGCGGCGAACTCGGGCCGGACCGACTCCAGGCAGTGCGTGGCGATGACATCGATGCCGTGCTTCATGACGTAGCCGGGCGCCAGCAGGTCGGTATCGATGTCCGGCCCCAGCTTCCAGACGCGGTGCGTGGTCCCGCTCATGCCAGTACCTCCCGGGGATCGCTGATGACGCCGCGCAATGCCGAGGCGGCCACGGTATAGGGCGACCCCAGGTACACCTGGGCGGTGGGCGAGCCCATGCGCCCCTTGAAGTTGCGCGCGGTGGTCGAGATGACCGTGACGTCGTCGCCCATGGGACTGCCATAGCCCGAGCAGGCGCCGCAGGATGTGGGAAAGAGTTCCGCGCCGGCATCCATCAGGACCTGCAGCACGCCTTCGTCGCGCGCGGCATCCTGGTCGCGCAGGCTGGCCGGGGCGACGATCAGCCGCACGCCCGGCGCGACGCGGTGTCCCTTGAGCACCGATGCGGCGGCGCGCAGGTCATCGAGCTTGGCACCCGTGCAGGCGCCGACATAGGCGACGTGGACCGGAACGCCGTGATAATCGTCCACCGGCCGCGAATTCGCGGGGCTGTGCGGCGCGGCCACCATGGGCGACAGCGCGCTGGCATCGAAGTCGTAGCGGGTGCAGGCGGCCCCTTCGTCCGTATGCCATTCCCCCAGGTCGGGCACCCTGGCGCCGATGGCGGACAGCCATTCGGCCGTGATCTCGTCGGGTGCGATCAGGCCGGCCTGGGCGCCCAGCTCGGCGCTCATGTTCGACAGCGTCATGCGTTCCTGCATGCCGAGCGCCCGTACCGCCGGCCCGCAGAACTCCACGGCCTGGTAGGCGCCGCCGTTCATGCCGAAGCGGCCCAGCATGTGCAGCATCATGTCCTTGGCGGTGACGCCCCCGGACAGGGTGCCGGACCAGTGCATGCGCAGGGTGTCCGGCACGCGCAGCCAGATCTCGCCCGTCACGACCACGCCCAGCATCTCGGTCGAGCCTATGCCGAACATGTAGGCGCCGAACGCGCCGCCCGTCGGCGAATGCGAATCCCCGCCCACGCAGAACATGCCGGGCAGGATATGGCCGCCCTGCGGCACCACGACGTGGCAGATGCCCTGGCTGTCGTAGACGTGGGGCAGATCCTGCTCGCGGGCCCATTCGCGCGCGATGCGGACGATCCTGCGGGACTCCTCGTCGCGCTCGGGCACGTAGTGGTCCATCACCAGCACCACGCGCGACTTGTCCCAGATGCCCGCGCCCAGCTCTTCCAGCATGGGCTTGAGGCGCCTCGGTCCCGAAGAATCATGGAACATCGCGAGATCGACCTTGCAGGTCACGATCTCGCCCACGCGCACGCTGGCGCGCCCCGACGCGCGCGCGATGAGCTTCTGCGCCAGCGTCCGGCCTTCATCCGGCGATGTAATCAAGCTGTCACCCGATATCCTCGAAGGTCCCGGCCGGGCCCTTCCAATCTATTGTCCTAACAATAGTACATTTGATTCGGGTTCTTGTGTTCTTATTTGTGGCGCGCCGGATACCCGGCGCGGCGCCTTAGCGCATGTAGGCGTTGAAATCCTTGCTGACCCAGACCTTGGCGTCGATGTCGCCCACCCGCGACAGCTCCATCTCGTACTCGTAGCGGTCGGGGCAGTACAGGCCCTGCAGCCAGAGCACGGGCCGATCGTTCACGTCGTAGACCACCCGGCTGACCGACAGCAGGGCCGATCCCAGCGGCATGCCGAGCAGGCCCGCGACGGTGGCATCGGCCTGGCGCGCAGAAATGCTTTGCCGGGCCCGGCCGATCTCCACGCCCGACTCCTCGATCAGCACCAGCATGGCCTTGCGGCCCAGTTGCCGGCGGCCGAGGTTGCCCGCGAACTCGCGCGGCACCCAGGTGGTGATGCAGGAGACGGGGCCCGCCTTGGTGCTGCGCACGCGCACCGCCCGCAGCACCTGCGCGCGCGGTTCGATCTGCAGCATCTGCGCCACCGGCTCGGTGGCGGACACGTATTCGTGCTCGATGACCTTGACCGTGGTGTCCAGGCTGGCGGCGATGATGTTGTCCAGCAGCCCCGCCATCCGGTGGGTGGACGAGGCTTGCTGCCCCGCCTGGCCCGGAGGCTGCAAACGCCGCGTCCCCCGGCCGGCCGATCGCTCGATCAATCCTTCCTGGGTCAGGTTCTCCAGGGCCTTGCGAACGGTCGCCCGCGAGACGCCGAACTCTTCCATCAGTTCCAGCTCGCCGGGCACGCGCTGGTCGTACAGGCCATCGCGCAGCCTTTCTTTCAACACCAGGTATACGCTGTGGTACTTCGGCAGGGGCAAGGTTTGCTGCATAGACTGGGGTTCTGTCTTATTGTCTGTCCAATAGAACAATTTAGCTTGACTCGATAGCGAAACCTGGCGGAATATCCACATGCGTTGTCCATATTCTTTCAGGTCCTGCCATGCGCCATCATAGTACAGGGGAACACCGCGCCCACCCCCGCGCGCTGAATATCTGCCGCCGTGCATTTCTGGCCCTGGGCCTGGCCGCGGCTTCGATCACGGTCCACGCGCAAACCTATCCGGACCGCCCCATCAAGCTGATCGTGCCATTCAGCCCGGGCGGCTCGACCGACGTCATCGGCCGCCTCGTCGCCAGCGCACTGGCCGAACAGGTCGGCCAGTCCGTCATCGTCGACAACAAGGGCGGCGCCGGCTCCATCCTCGGGACCGACCTCGGCGCCAAGGCGCCGGCCGACGGCTACACGCTGGTCATCACCAACGGCGCGGCCATCACCACCGGGCCGCTGCTCGGCCAGAAGATTCCCTACGATCCGTTCCGCGACTTCACGCACATCATGCTGCTGGGGACCTTTCCCAATGGCCTCATCGTGCGCACCAGCCACCCGGCGAAGAACTTCAAGGAATTCGTCGAGCTGGCCCGCCAGGCCGGCGGCAAGTACAACTACGGTTCGGCGGGCGTAGGCTCGGCCGGCTTCCTGACCGGCGAAATGCTGAAGCAGAAGGCCCGCCTGGACATGACCCACGTACCCTACAAGGGCACCGGGCCCGCCATGAACGACCTGCTGGGCGGACAGCTCGACGCCATCTTCAACAACATGTCGGTCGCCTCGACCCAGGCCAAGGCGGGCAACGTGCGCATCCTGGCCGTCAGCGGCCCCAAGCGCGTCGCCGCCTTCCCGGACGTGCCCACCATGGACGAAATCGTGCCGGGCACGGTGGGCGAGGCCTGGTTCGGCGTCTCGGCGCCCGCCGGCACGCCAGCCGCGGTCGTCGACCGGCTGCAGGCCGCGCTGGGCAAGGTCATGGCCAACGCCGACATCCGCGCCAAGCTGTCGGACTTGGGACTTACCCCCGTCGGCGCGCCGCAGGCCGAGTTCGTGAAATTCCTGCACGACGAAGACCGCAAGTGGGCGCCCATCATCAAGGCCGCCAACATCAAGCTGGATTGATGCCCGCATGGCCGTCGAATACGCACCCCGGGGGCTCATCGGCCTGCTGACCCCGCAGGCCAACACCACGGTCGAGCCCGAATACTTCATCCTGCTGCCGGCCGGCTACGCCCACATCAATGCCCGGTTGATGAGCGACAAGTCCACGATCGAGGCGCGGCTGGTCGACTACGTGGACAGGCTGGACACCGCCTGCGACCAGTTCGCCAACGCGCCCATCAAGGCAGTCGCGGTGGGCTGCACCGGCGCCTCCTACCTGGTGGGCCGCGAACGCGAGGAACGGGTACTGGCAGGCATCGAGCGCGAGCGCGGCGTCCCGGCCTTCACGGCGGCCACCGCGGTGGTCGCTTCATTGAAGCAATTGGGCGCCCGCCGGATCGCGCTGGCCTCGCCCTACCCCGCCGGGCTGACCGCCGCCAGCAAGGCCTATTGGGAATCCCAGGGGTTCACGGTCGTGCGCGTGGCGTCGGCCGCCATGGACCACACGCAGTTCCATCCCATCTATTCGATGAAGGCGGACACCGCCGGCGCGCTGCTCGATGACCTGGCCCGCGACGACACCGACGCCATCCTGATGCTGGGCACGGGCATGCCCACCCTGACCCCGCTGCTGGCGGCGAACGCCCGGTCGCGCGTGCCGGTGCTGTCGTGCATGCTGTGTCTGGCCTGGATGGGCGTCTCGGCCGTGGATGGCCAGCCCGCGCCGCTGGAACCCTGGCTGCGTGGCGACCACTGGCGCGAGCGCCTCGCGCGGCAACAGCCCTGAACCACCACGAAACGGCGCTTCCACCGGAAAGCGCCGTTTTTTCATCGCCGGGCCGCCCCAAGATGAAAAACACCCCCTTGGGGGGCAGCGCCGCCGCGAAGCGGCAAGCGTGGGGGCCATTTTTCATTTCACACTGACTTCAGTACCGTAATTCGCTGGACTACGCCGAAGCCAGATACAGCAGGTTTATCAATAACTTAGGCGCGTTCATCATATGCCGGTGCTTTCTGAAACCTGATCCGGCTTCCTGCCTCGTGGCTCCCATGTGGCCCCTGGAAACCGGGTCTTTCCGAGGAGTCATCGTGGCAAAAATCAAGCTCACCAAGTCCGCAGTGGATGCGGCACAACCCCAGGCGCAGGCCGTCGAACTGCGGGACACGCTGGTGCCCGGCTTCCTGTGCAAGATTACACCAGCGGGCCGCAAGGTGTTCATGCTCCAGTACCGCACGAACGCCGGCGAGCGCCGCAAACCCGCTTTGGGCCTGTATGGCGAACTGACCGTCGAGCAGGCCCGCTCGCTGGCCCAGGAATGGCTGGCCCAGGTACGCCGGGGCGGCGACCCGGCCGCCGACAAGGCGGCGGCGCGCAAGGCGCCCACGGTCACGGAACTGTGCGTGAAGTTCATGGAGGATCACTCCAAGCAACGCAACAAGCCCAGCACCCGCCGGGGCTACCAGGGCGTCATCGACCGCTGCATCGTCCCCTTCCTGGGCCGCATCAAGGTTCAGGACGTGAAGCGCCCGGACGTGGCCGGGGCGATGAAGAAGATGGCGCACAAGCCCGCCGAGGCGAACCGCGCTTTCAGCGTCATGCGCAAGATGTTCAACCTGGCCGAGGTCTGGGGTTATCGGCCGGACGGCACCAACCCATGCCGCCACGTCCCGGTGTACCCCGACGGCAAGGCCACCCACCTCATCAGCGACGAGGACATGGGCAAGCTGTTCCGGCACCTTGACGGTATCGAGGCCGAAGGGCTGGAGAACTACGTCATCCCGCTGGCGATCCGCCTGCAATTCGAGTTTGCCGGGCGGCGCTCCGAGATCATCTCGCTGGAATGGGCATGGGTGGATCTGGACAACCGCCGCGTGGTCTGGCCCGATAGCAAGACAGGTGGCATGTCCAAGCCCTTGAGCGAGGAAGCCTACCGGCTGCTGTCCACCGCGCCGCGCCGGGACGGCTGCCCCTACGTGCTGCCGTCGCCGAACGACCCGGCCAAGCATCTCACCGAGGGCGAGTATTACGGTGCCTGGTGCCGCATCCTGAAGGCGGCGGGCGCTACGCACGTGGGCACGCATGGCATCCGCCACCGTTCGGCCACTGACATCGCCAACTCGGGGATTCCGGTGAAGGTGGGCATGGCGCTGACGGCGCACAAGACCGTGGCGATGTTCATGCGGTACGTCCACACGGAGGACGATCCGGTGCGGCAGGCCGCCGAGCTGGTGGCGAACCGGCGCAAGACGATCACCGGGGCGCAACGCACCGAGCAGGCGTCCGCATGAACGGCAAGATGCCGTCGGCTGCGGCAGGCGCGGCGTTGCCAGCCTTTCGTGTCGGAAATCAGGCCCGCCGAATTGTCGCGACGCTGTCGCGACAATTCGAGCGTGGGTCACCAAGCCTTGCAGCAAGGTTGTCACTTGACAACCTTGCGCATCATCCCCATACTGGAGGTCGCTGATGGCCCGTTCCTCTCACCCGAAGAAAGAGGTCGAGGATGCGCTGCGACACGCCGAAGGGCAAGGCTGGCGTGTCGAAGTCGGCGGTAGCCATGCCTGGGGGCGGATGTACTGCCCGTACAACGATGAGGAATGCCGTTGCGGCGAGTTCTGCATTACCAGTGTATGGAGCACGCCGAAGAACCCCGGCAACCATGCCCGCGCCTTACGGCGCGCCGTGGACAACTGCACCATGGACCGCCAGCAGCGCGAGGCGGATGACGATGGCACCCAGGAATAGCGCGATGGAATACACCTTTACCCTCAAATACCAGCTCACCGATGACGACCGCGATTCGCAGACACTGGTCGAGCGCCTGGGTGAAGCCGGCTGCGACGATGCCCTGGTCGGCATCGGGCAGCCGGGGCGGCTGGCGCTGGAATTTACCCGCGAGGCGGTGGATGCAGATGAGGCAGTGCGCAGCGCGCTGGCCGATGTGCGCCGTGCCGCACCCTCGGCCCGGCTGATCGAAGTGGCGCCTGATCTGGTTGGGCTGACCGATGTGGCCGACATCGTGGGCGTGTCGCGGCAGAATATGCGCAAGCTGATGCTGGCCCATCCGGGTAGCTTCCCGGCGCCGGTGCATGAGGGCAGCGCGTCGATCTGGCATCTGGCGGATGTGCTGGGCTGGATGCAGGCCAAGGGCGGTTATGCCCTGGCGCGGGAGGTGCTGGACGTGGCGCGGGCCGCCCTGCAGGTCAACGTGGCCAAGGAAGGCCGGCGCTTGCCGCGCCTGGCGTTCGAGGAACTGGAAGCGCTGGTGGGCTGATGAAAAGCAGACCCCATGACGAAGCGATGGCCGAGCTGTACCGCAGCGACCCGGCGCTCGCGCTCGAAGTCATCAACGGTGTTCTGGAGGACGGCGACCAGGCCGAACTGCCGACTGTGCTGCGCCAGATGGCGCGGACGTTCGGTGCTGACGCTCGATCTTCCGCAGCCGATGAATTCTCGTATCGCTGATACGAGAATTTCGGCTCGGAGGTGCCACCAGCTTCCCATCAGAAAAGGTCGTCCTCGCACGCTTGCGGCGCTGTCGGACGATCCATTGATGGCTTCTTGACCATGGCCTCCAGTGCGTCAAGGGCCGCTTCGCGGAGCTTTCGGACGCGGGGCAGCAAATCGAACAGGGACAGCCCGAGCTGTGGCGACAGCAGTTCGACGATCAGCCGGTAATGCTCGTCCTCCCGCAAAACTTTCGTCTGGAACAACAGCCAAAAGCAGGACTCGCCCAGTTCCTGCCTGGAGGGCAAGTCCTCTATGGACCGCGACTCAGCGGCCTCGATGTAGGTGTCCACGATGGCTTCTGCCTCAAGCCACAATTCCGAAGCCGTCTCGTCATCGACGGGTTCCTTTTCTGCGAGCTCCCTGATATGCGCAAACGCAGCGGCCTCATCGGCCTGCTTGTAGACCTTGCTGCTGGAAATTCCCATTCTGTTCTCCGATCCGTTTCTGTCGCTGCGATGGCGCATCAGATTAGCGTCACGACGGATTGGTGAGTGAAGTGCTTGTTTTTTAGGGGGAGTGTTCAGATAGCCGTCTGCTGGACGCGCCGGCTCAGTGCTTCCGCACTTTCCTTGCGCTCGCTGTAGCGGTCCACGAGGTACGGCGCCGCATCGCGCGTGAGCAGGGTGAACTTCATCAGCTCCTCCATCACGTCCGCGATGCGGTCATAGTAGGCCGAGGGCTTCATGCGCCCGGCCTCGTCGAACTCCTGGTACGCCTTGGCGACCGAGGACTGGTTGGGGATGGTCAGCATCCGCATCCAGCGGCCCAGCACGCGCATCTGGTTGACGGCGTTGAAGGACTGCGAGCCGCCCGAGACCTGCATCACCGCCAGCGTCTTGCCCTGCGTCGGGCGCACTGCGCCGGCCGACAGCGGAATCCAGTCGATCTGCGTCTTCATCAACCCCGTCATGGCCCCATGGCGCTCGGGCGAACTCCACACCATGCCTTCGGCCCACTGGGCCAGCTCGTGCAGTTCCTTGACCTTGGGATGGTCGGCGGGTGCATCGTCCACCAGTGGCAGGCCCGAGGGATTGAACATGCGCGTCTCACCGCCGAGCGCGCGCAGGATGCGAGCCGCTTCCTCAGCGGCCAAGCGACTGAACGAGCGCTCGCGTAGCGAGCCATAGAGCAATAGGAAGCGCGGCGCGTGCGTGGCGCGCTCGGGTGTCAGCAGCCGTTGGGTATCGGGCAGTTGGAATAGCGCGGTGTCGATATTGGGTAGGTCGATTCTGGATTCAGACACGGCGGCCTTCCGCGTCCACGACCGCTTCGCCGTCTTCCTTGTTGAACGCGCCGCGCTGTGATTGCGGCAGGATGTCCAGCACGGCCTCCGAAGGCCGGCACAGCCGCGTGCCCAGCGGCGTCACCACGATAGGGCGGTTGATCAGAATGGGATGCTGGAGCATGCAGTCGATCAACTGCGCATCGCTCCACTTCGGGTCATCGAGGCCGAGTTCCGCGTAGGGCGTGCCCTTCTCGCGCAATACCGCGCGCACCGGCACGCCCATGTCCGTGATCAGGCGTTGCAGGGTTTCGCGGTCGGGCGGTGTCTTCAGGTATTCGATGACCGTGGGTTCCTCGCCGCTGTTGCGGATCAGGGCCAGCACGTTGCGCGACGTGCCGCAGACGGGGTTGTGATATATCGTGATACTGCTCATGGGAAATGCCTTGCTTATCTGCGGGCAGGGTTCGGGCCGCACTCATACCAGCCCTTGCTTTGGTTGACGATCCGAACGACCAGCAGCATCACCGGCACCTCGATCAGCACGCCGACCACGGTGGCCAGCGCCGCGCCGGACTGGAAGCCGAACAGGCTGATGGCGGCCGCTACAGCCAGCTCGAAGAAGTTGGAGGCGCCGATCAACGCCGAGGGGCAAGCGATGCTGTGCTGCTCGCCGGCCTTGCGGCTGAGCCAATAGGCCAGGCCGGAGTTGAAGAACACCTGAATCAGGATCGGCACCGCCAGCATGGCGATGACCAGCGGCTGGCGGATGATGGCCTCGCCCTGGAAGGCGAACAGCAGCACCAGCGTGAGCAGCAGCGCCGCGATCGACAGCGGGCCGATGCGCTCCAGCGCCCGGTCGAAGGCGGCTTGGCCCTTGTTCAGCAGAGCACGGCGCCAGAGCTGGGCCAGGATGACCGGAATCACGATGTACAGGCCGACCGATACCAGCAGCGTGGCCCACGGCACCGTGATGGACGACAGGCCCAGCAGCAGGCCGACAATGGGCGCGAAGGCAAACACCATGATGGTGTCGTTCAGCGCCACCTGCGACAGCGTGAATACCGGATCGCCCCCGGTCAGCCGGCTCCAGACGAACACCATCGCCGTGCAGGGCGCGGCGGCCAGCAGGATGAGGCCGGCAACGTAGCTGTCGAGCTGGTCGGCCGGCAGCCACTGAGCGAAGACCTGGCGGACGAAGATCCAGGCCAGCAGCGCCATCGAGAACGGTTTGACCGCCCAGTTGACGAACAGCGTCACGCCGATGCCGCGCCAGTGCTGCTTGACCTGGCCCAGCGCACCGAAGTCCACCTTCAGCAGCATCGGCACGATCATGATCCAGATCAGCAGACCGACCGGCAGATTAACCTGGGCGATCTCCATGCGGCCAATGGCCTGAAATACGTTGGGTGCGAACTGGCCCAGCGCGATGCCGGCGACGATGCACAGCAGCACCCACACGCTCAGGTAGCGCTCGAAGACGCTCATGGTGGAGGTGGCCGGCACGCGGCCGGCCGTTTGGGTTCCAACACTCATCGCGCAGACCTCACTTCGTACCAATGCTGCGCAGCTCGTGCTGCAGCGACATGGCATCGAGCCGCTGCAATGGCAGCGACAGGAACAGCTCAATGCGCCGGCGCAAGGTCAGCGCCGCATCCGTGAACGCCTTGCGCTTCTGCTCGTCGGTGCCTTCAACGGCTGCAGGATCAGGCACACCCCAATGCGCTGACATCGGGCGCCCAGGCCATACGGGGCAGACCTCGCCGGCGGCGTTGTCGCACACCGTGAAGATGAAATCCAGCTCCGGTGCACCGGGCGCCGCGAACTCGTCCCAGTTCTTGCTGCGGTAGCCGACGATCGGCATATGCAGCCGTTCCAGCGTGGCAAGCGCCAGCGGGTGGACTTCGCCCTTGGGGTGGCTGCCCGCCGAGTAGGCGCGAAAGCGCCCCTGGCCCAATTCATTGAGGATGCCTTCGGCCAGGATGGAGCGGGCCGAGTTACCCGTGCAGATGAACAGGGCGTTGTAGGTCTTGTTGGTGGTCATGGATGTCTCACATCAGCAGCAGGACGAAGCCGGCTTCACCGCAACGCCCACCGGCTTGCCGCGCGCCGGGGCGCAGCAGGCTGCGGCAGAACCCGTTGCAGGCGCCGCTTCGTTGAAGACCGGGATGCTGCCCAGCGTATGAAAGTGTTCCCAGGCCACGCCCTGCGGATCGGTGATCCAGTGCTTCTCGCTGCGCGCGTAGCAGCAGGTGGTGGTGCCTTCGTCGAGCAGCGCCATGTCGGCCGCCTCGGCGCGTGCCTTCAGCACGGCCAATTCCTCCGCATCGTCGGTCTGGATGCCCAGATGGTCGATGCCTGGTTTGTTGCCCCGTGTGGAGATAGCGAAGTTGACCGGCGGGTCTTCGAGCATCCACTTGGCGTAGTCGCCCTCGACACGCGCGGGCTGCGCGGCGAACAGTTGGGAATAGAAGCCGATGCTGCGGTTCAGGTCATCGACGTGCAGGTGAACGTGAAAGCGCTTCATGGGGAGATCCTTTCAGCAGGAAGTACAGGCAGAGGAGGAATCACTGACCTCGCATGTGCTGCCTTGGCAGCAGTGCTCGGTCAGGTAGCCGAGCAGTCCGTTCATCTGGGTGAAGTCGGCGCGGTAGATCAGGTTGCGGCCCTGCTGCTCGATGGTGACCAGGCCGGCATGGGCCAGCTCCTTCAGGTGGAAGGACAGGGAATTGCGGGCCACGTCGAGCTGGTCGGCGAGGGCGCTGGGTGTCAGCCCTTCGGGGCCGGCGACCACCAGGGCGCGGAAAACCCGCAGGCGCTGGGTGTGGGCCAGGGCGCCGAGGGCGGAAACGGCTTGGGTCTCTTTCATATTTCGATAATACAACATTTATTGAATTAATGTGCAAAAGGGCACTATCGCGCCGAATTGTGGCCATCCGGTCTTGATCCCATCGCGCCTCCGGCTCAATACCTTAAATCTGGTTCGCGCGCCGCGCTTGCCTGTCCGCCCCTTCGCCGCGAGGTGAACGGCCGAACTTCTCCGCTCAACAGCAGTGCAATGCCGCGATCAGCGGGCAGGACACATTGCCATGGTGCGCGTCGCATTCACCCACCAATTTCGACAATGCCGCCTCAATCCGTGTGAGGTCCACCAGGCGGGCGCGCACATCGGCCAGCCGCAGCGAGGCCAGCTCCGCCGCCTCATTGCAATGGGTGCCGTCCTCAAGTTTCAGAAGCTGGCCGATTTCATCCAGGCTGAACCCCAGGCGCTGGGCTGACTTCACGAACTTCACCCGCGCCACATCTGCCGGCCCGTAGCGGCGGATGCGGCCGTAGGCCCGCTCCGGCTGGGGCAACAAGCCCTTGAGCTGATAGAACCGGATCGTCTCCACATTGACTGTGGCCGCCTTGGCAAAGGCGCCGATGGTCAGATTGTCCGAGGCGCTTTCCATGACGCTTGACTCCGTAGTTGACTACGGAAGTAACCTTACAGCATCAAGCGAAGTCCCGGAAGGAAAACCATATGTCGGAACCCAAGAGCGGGCGTGGCGCCCTGGCCGCTGGCGGCCTCGCCGCCATTCTTGCGTCGGCCTGTTGCCTCGGCCCCCTCATCTTGGTCTTGCTCGGTTTCTCGGGCGCCTGGATCGCCAACCTGGCCGTGTTGGAACCCTACCGGCCGATTTTCATCGGCGCGGCCCTGATGGCGCTGTTTTTCGCCTGGCGCAGCATCTTCCGGCCGGTTCACGCCTGCAAGCCGGATGAGGTCTGCGCCGTGCCCCGCGTGCGGACGGCCTACAAGATCATTTTCTGGATCGTGGTCGCGCTGGTCTTGATTGCCCTCGCTTTTCCGTACGTCCTGCCGTTGTTCTATTGAGAGGAATCCACCGTGAAGAAACTTGCCACCGCTATTGCCCTGGCCGTTACCCTGGGCGCTCCGGCGTGGGCCGCCACCAAGACCGTCACACTGTCGGTGCCCGATATGACCTGCGCGTCGTGTCCGATCACGGTCAAGATGGCCCTGTTCAAGGTGGCCGGGGTCCAGAAGACCGAGGTCAGCTATGAAAAGCGGGAAGCCGTCGTGACCTTCGACGATGCCAAGACCAACGCCGGGGCCTTGGCCAAGGCCACCGCAAACGCGGGCTACCCCGCCACCGTCAAGCAGTGAGGTTGCCCGCCATGGCCGAAGCGATCGCCTTGCACATCGACGGCATGACCTGCGCGTCGTGCGCCGAGCACGTCAGAGAGGCGCTGGAGAAGGTGCCCGGGGTGCGCTCGGCCTCGGTGTCCTATCCGCGGCGACGGGCCGAGGTCGAGGCGGATGCGGACATGAACCATGGTCCGCTGGTCGCGGCGATGGCCGCGCTCGGTTACCGCGCACGGGTGTCCGACACGCCGAACAAGGCTGCGGGCTTGTTGGGCAAGGCGCTGGGCTGGCTGGGCAGCGAACCGAGTCACGGTGGTGGCGAGCGGGCGCTGCATGTGGCCGTGATCGGCAGTGGCGGCGCGGCGATGGCGGCGGCACTCAAGGCGGTCGAGCGAGGCGCGCGCGTGACGCTAATCGAGCGGAGCACCATCGGCGGCACCTGCGTCAATGTCGGCTGCGTGCCGTCCAAAATCATGATCCGCGCCGCGCACATTGCGCATCTGCGCCGGGAAAGCCCGTTCGATGCCGGCCTGCCGCCCACGCCGCCGTCCATTCTGCGCGAGCGGCTGCTGGCCCAGCAACAAGGCCGCGTCGATGCGCTGCGCCATGCCAAGTACGAAGGCATCCTGCAGAGCACCCCGGCTATCACCGTGCTGCATGGCGAGGCCCGTTTCATGAATGAAAACTGCCTGACCGTGCAACTGGCGGAAGGCGGTGAGCGCACGGTGGCCTTCGACCGCTGTCTCATCGCCACTGGTGCGAGCCCCGCGCTCCCGCCGATTCCTGGCTTGAAGGGCACTCCCTACTGGACCTCCACCGAGGCGCTGGCGAGCGATGCCATTCCCTCGCGGCTGGCCGTGATCGGTTCGTCGGTGGTGGCAGTCGAATTGGCGCAAGCCTTTGCCCGGCTGGGCAGCCAGGTCACGATCCTCGCGCGCAGCACACTGCTCTTTCGCGAAGACCCCGCCGTCGCCGAAGCCGTCACGGCCGCGTTCCGTGCCGAGGGCATCGAGGTGCTGGAGCATGTCCAGGCCAGTCGAGTCGCCCATGCAGAGGAAGAGTTCATCTTGACGACGGATCGCGGCGAGCTGCGCGCCGACAAGCTGCTCATTGCCACGGGGCGCGCGCCGAACACCCGCACGCTGAACCTCGAAGCGGCGGGCATCGAGGTCAATCCCCAGGGGGCCATCCTCGTCAGCCACACCATGCGTACCAGCGCGCCGCACATCTACGCGGCCGGCGACTGCACCGACCAGCCGCAATTCGTCTACGTCGCGGCGGCGGCCGGCACGCGCGCCGCCATCAACATGACCGGCGGCGACGCGACGCTGGACCTGACGGCGATGCCGGCCGTGGTGTTCACCGATCCGCAGGTGGCGACGGTGGGCTACAGCGAGGCGCAAGCGCGCCACGACGGCGTCGAGACCGACAGCCGCACGCTCACGCTCGACAACGTGCCGAGGGCGCTGGCCAACTTCGACACGCGCGGCTTCATCAAGCTGGTTGCCGAGGCCGGCACCGGACGGCTGATCGGCGTGCAGGCGGTCGCGCCGGAAGCGGGCGAACTGATCCAGACGGCGGCGCTGGCGATCCGCAACCGGATGACCGTGCAGGAGCTGGCCGATCAGCTATTCCCCTACCTGACGATGGTCGAGGGCCTGAAGCTCGCGGCGCAGACCTTCAGCAAGGACGTGAAGCAGCTGTCCTGCTGTGCCGGATAGCGTCATCTCTTGCTGAGCGCGATTTTTTCCAGGAGTCACGCTCGGCAGTGACGCCGGCTTGTTTCACGCGGGCCGGGGATTTCGCGCCTTCACGGCGTTCATGGCAAAGCCTGCCAGAGCAACGGCAAGCACCACGGCTTGCGCAATGGCGGTTTCCGCTGACGGATAGATGCCAAGCACTTCGATGCGCGGCCAATGGATCGGGCTGGCGCTCAACCGGCCGGCCTCCTGGAGGCCGGCAACCCCCTTGCCGGCGAGCACGACCGCGAGCACCGCTACCAGGATCGAGCTGAGACTGAAGAATTTGCCGATCGGCATGCGGGCGCTGGTGCGCAGCATGAACCATGCGAGGACGGCCAGAACGGCCACTCCGCCCACCAATCCACCGAGCAGGGCTCCATTGTTGCCGTC
Source organism: Pigmentiphaga sp. NML030171 (assembly GCF_002188635.1). Lineage (GTDB taxonomy): Bacteria > Pseudomonadota > Gammaproteobacteria > Burkholderiales > Burkholderiaceae_B > Pigmentiphaga > Pigmentiphaga daeguensis. The sequence continues at coordinate 238,464 of NZ_NINX01000029.1, forward strand.
GCCGGCCAGGGCCGAATAGAAAAGCACCGTCTCGAAAACTTCGCGGTAGACCGCAATGAACGACAAGGCGAACAATGCCCATGCCGAACGCCGCGTCATGGCTGCGGAGAGTTTTTCCTTCAGGTAGGCCTGCCACTTGCCCGCCGTGCTTTTCTGGTGCATCCAGAGCCCGACGCTCAGCAGCACAACGGCCGCAAACAGGGATGAAACCCCCTCGGTCACCTCACGGCTTGCGCCGCTGATGCTCACGAAGTAGGTGGCCACCGCCCAGGTCAGGCCACCGCAAGCCAGTGCGGCCATCCAGCCGCCATGCACATAGCCCAGCACATCGCGCCGTTCTGCCTTCTTCAGGAAGGCCAGCATGCCCACGACGATCAACAGCGCTTCAACCCCTTCGCGCAGCAGGATGGTGAGGGAGGCGATGAACGTGGTCAGCGGGTCTGCCTTGTCCGCGCCGAGTTCGGCGTCCACCTGGGCAAAGAGATAGTCCAGCTTCTGCGCCGTGGCATCGGCTTGTTCCAGTTTCCCGCCGGCGAGCGCGCCGCGATAGGCCAGCATGGCGTTTTCGACTTCCGTGAGAAGTGTCTGGTTGCGTGCGCGCAATGCCGGCTCCAGAGGCTCAAATCCATCCAGGTAGGCCGACAGGCCCAGGCGCGTTGCGCTGGCCCGGTCGCCCGCGCGCGCCGCGGCAAGGCTCTCCTGAAGGCGTGTGCGGGCCAAGGCCAGTCCGCCCGAGCCGCTCGCGGCAGCGGTGACTTCCGGGTGGCGGCGAACATAGGCGGTGAGGTCGCGGGCTGCGTCCGGGGGCATCCGCTCGGACAAGGCGGCTTCGGTCAAGGTGGCGGCAGCAGCCAGGTCGGGAAAGACAGCCTTGGCGCTGGCGTCTCGCCCCCAGGACTGTTCGCCGCGTGCGCGCATGGCATCGTCATGCGACAGTGTGCCGGCGAAAAATGCCAATGCCCACCGATCCTCGTCGGAGAGCGTGGCGAAGCTGGGCATCGACGTGCTGGTCACGCCTTGAGAAATGACCTGGTACAGCGCGAGCACGCTGCGCGAACGGGCACGATCACGATCGGTGAAGGCGATCGGCGGCGGTTCGAGCTTGGCGCCGAGCGGGCCGTCGCCTGCACCGGTTGCCCCGTGGCATGCCGCGCAGTTGGCTTCAAACAGCACCTTGGCGCGTGCGAGATCCGGCGGCTGGGTCGGCGAGAGCGGAAACGGATAGGCTTTGACCAGCGCTGCGGCCAGCGAATGGGCGCTGTCGGCCACGGCCTTGGCGTCCGCCTTTGCGGCGATGAGGTCTCCGAGCGCTTTGGCCTGCCGCTGCAACTCGGGCAGCGCCGCAGTGCTCGGCAGTGCGGCAAGCTGCTGTGCGGCGGTTGCCGCGAACTCCTTCATCTCCTCGTACTCGCTGGCACTTTGAATCTGGCCGTTGCTCACCGCGCCGCCGTAGTCAACCGCGAGGTAGTCCAGCAATTGCCAGGTCTGCTTGGCCTGGTCGCTGGCGGCAGGGGCGGCAGCCCAGGCGGGAGAAGCCGACCAGAGTGCGAACAACGCGGCTATTGCCAGGAATCGCCTGGCGCAAAGAGAAAGCATTTTCATGATGTATAAATGTTATTGATTCTCATTTTATCGATGACTCGGACCACTGGGCGTTGCACGATGCAGTGCGAGCGAAGGTTCTAAAACGAAGATTTGCCTGTTGCCGGCGAAAAATGATGGGGCTAACTACGCCGCGCACCTTTCGCTGCACGTATGGCCCTGCGCCACGGCCTGTTGTGCAGAAGGCCTTCAACAGCGTCCACATGGGTCGTCGTCATCGCCAGTGAAAGGTTACGTGGCGACCGCTACCAAGATTAGCGTTCCCAGTGCAATGCGATACCACGCAAAAACTCCAAATCCATGTCCGGTCAAATAACGCATCAGAAGGCGTATCGCAAGCAGCGCAAATGCGAAAGAAGCAATGAAACCCATTGCAAAAACGCCGATGTCGTCGCTCGACAATGCGCCCCAGTGCTTGAAGAGGTTGTATACCGAGGCGGCCCCCAAGATTGGAATGCCGAGGAAAAACGAAAACTCCGTCGCAGCCTGCCGCGAAGCCCCGAACCATAGCCCGCCGATAATCGTCGCGCCTGAGCGCGAAGTACCCGGCCAGAGCGCAAGGCACTGCACGAAACCAATCTTCAGTGCGTCGATTCGGCTGATCTGTTCGGCACGCTCAGCCTTCACTTGCACGGGGCGTCGCTCAGCCCACAGGATCGCGATGCCACCGACAACGAGTGCGACGGCCACCGGCCCCGGACTGAAAAGCAGCCTCTGCACATGAGATCCAATCAGCAGTCCGAGCACTGCCGCGGGCATAAATGCAATGGCAAGGTTCACTAAAAACCGGCGGGAGCCTTGGTCGGCATGCGCTGAGACAACAACGCTTGCCAGACGAGCCCTATATTCCCAGATGACCGCGAGCATCGCGCCGAACTGGATGAACACTTCAAAGACGTCGCGCTTCTCTTTCGCAAGGAATGAGAGCGCATTGCCCGCTAGGATCAAATGCCCCGTCGAGGAGACTGGCAAGAATTCCGTGATGCCTTCGACGACGCCCATCATTAGCGTCTTGAGAACGAGTTCAGCGTGCATTTGCAGGCGGCAGTGGTAGCGCCGAGTGGGACATCGGTTTCTCCGAAGCCGTGCTCACGGCTCCGCATGTGTCAATGAAAATCTGGATCATCGTGCTGGCGAATGGGAATCTGCGCCGTTTCGGCCGCGGCCGCGAAACGCGGCGATCAGCAGAAGCCCCGCTCCCAGGGTGATGCCAACGTCGGCTGCATTGAACGCAGGCCAGTGCCAATCGCCCCAATGAAAATCGAGCCAGTCCACCACGGCCCCATGCCGCACTCGATCAAGAACATTGCCGAGCGCGCCGCCGAGAATTGCTGCATAGCCCACGGCCTCAGGTGTTGCAGTCTTCTCGCGGGCAATGAGCCAGGTGAGAAAGGCAGAAGCAGCGACGCCAATAACAATAAAAAAGCCGCGTTGCCACCCACCCGCCTGCGCCAAGAAGCTGAAGGCCGCGCCTGGATTCAGCCAATGCCCGATGTTGAACCATGGCGTGATTTCATGGGAGCCATACAAGGGAATCCACGCGACGATGGCCGCCTTGGTCGCTACGTCGGCGGCAAGCACCGTCACGGCCAACAGGTACATCCGCAAGACAGCCCTATCAATGGCCATGTGGCTTGATGTCCTCAGACGACCGCAGCAAGCGCATCCCATTGAAAACGACCGCCAGACTGGCACCCATGTCGGCCAGAATCGCCAGCCACAGACTTGCATGTCCAGTAAAGGCCAAGGCCATGAACACCGCCTTTGTTCCAAGCGCAAAGACGATGTTGGCCGTCAGGATGCCGGCTACGCGCTGTGACAGCCGGATGAACTCTGGAAGCTTGCGCAGGTTGTCCTGCATCAATGCGACGTCGGCCGTTTCGATTGCCGTGTCGGTGCCAGCTGCGCCCATTGCGAAGCCTATGCTCGACTTGGCCAATGCCGGTGCGTCGTTGACGCCGTCGCCCACCATGCCGACTGGCCCGCGTGAGAGCAGTTCTTCGATTGCCTGCAGCTTGTCCTGCGGCAGCAACTCGCCCTTGGCGCTGGTGATGCCGACCTGGGCAGCCACGGCTTGCGCGGTTTTCGCGTTATCGCCAGTCAACATGACTGGTTCGATTCCCAGCGACTTGAGTTCGGCGATCGCTTGCCGGCTGGTGTCGCGCACTGTGTCGGCCACGGCCAGCAGGGCGAGTACTTGCTGGTCCGTGGCGAGGAGCACAACGGTCTTGGCCTGGTACTCCAACGCATCGAGCTGAGTCTCGACCTCAAGTGTTGAAAGTCCCAGCTCTTTGATCAGCCGGTGGTTGCCGACGTAATAGACATCTCCATCGACGTTGCCTTTGACGCCGCGTCCAGGGATCGCCTCGAACTTGTCCACCTGGGCATGCGGTTGGTTGTAGCCCGCCACGATGGCGGTGGCCACAGGATGCTCCGACAGAGCATCGATGCTCGCTGCAATGCGCAGAACTTCTTCCTTCGGCAGGCCGCGCAGCGATATGACATCGGTCAGTGCGGGGCGCCCATGGGTCAGGGTCCCGGTCTTGTCCAGGGCCACCGATTTCAGGTGCCGCCCTTGTTCGAGGTAAAGACCGCCCTTGACCAGGATGCCTCGGCGTGCGGCAGCTGCCAGGCCGCTGACCACGGTAACCGGCGTGGAGATCACCAATGCGCAGGGGCAGGCAATGACCAGCATCACCAGCGCCTTGTAGACCCATTCGAACCAGGGCTGCCCGAAAGCGAGCGGAGGAATGACCGCCACGGCAAGGGCAAGCGCAAACACCGCGGGTGTATAGATGCCGGCGAACTTGTCCACGAAGCGTTGCGTGGGCGCGCGTTGTCCCTGCGCTTCCTGGACCGATCGTGCAATGCGGTCGAGGGTGGTTTCGCCCTTGCGCGAGGTAACGCGGAACTCCAGCGTGCCGCGCTCGTTGATGGTGCCGGCGAAGACCGTGGCACCGGCGGTCTTCTCCACCGGCATGCTTTCGCCGGTGATCGGCGCCTGGTTCACCGACGACTGTCCCGCGACGACTTCGCCATCCAGTGCGATGCGTTCGCCCGGACGCACCCGCACAACACTTCCGAGTGGCACGGTATCCGCCTTGACCTCGCGCCATTGACCGTCGGGCTGGCGCACCAATGCGTTCTCTGGCGCCAGGTCCATCAGCTTGCGGATGGCATTGCGGGCCCGATCCAGGCTCAAGGCCTCGATCATCTCGGCGATGCCGAAGAGCCAGATGACCACCGCCGCCTCGGGCCACTGGCCGATCAGCGCCGCGCCGATGACGGCGACCGTCATCAACAGGTTCATGTTCAGCGAACGCGTCTTCAGCGCGATCCAGCCCTTCTTGAGGGTCTCGACCCCACCCAGGCCGATGGCCGCGAGGCAAGCAAGAATGATGGGCCAGGAGGCCTCGGGAGCACCCGCGAAGACCATGGCCTCCGCGCCGAGCGCCAGCACGCCGGAGACCGCCATCCGAATCCATTGCCCGCGCGAGATGCCGGTGCCGAACTCACGGGGAGCGGATGGCGCCGGGTCGGAGGCGCTTTGGAGCACTGGAGCCATGCCGAGCCGCTCGATCGCGCTGGTCACCGGAGCCAGATCGACAAGCTCGTGGCTCACGGTCAGCGTGCGGCCCATCAGGTTGAAATCCAGGGCCTTCACCCCAGGCATGCCTTCGAGCGCCTTGCGCAGCAGGCCCTCCTCGGTCGGGCAGTCCATTTTTTCGATCAGGTACACGGCCTGGCCCTGCGGCCCGGTGTCGTCAGCGTGCTCAATGCTGGCCTTCATGCCTACATCGTTCAGGGCCTTGAGGATCGGCGCGGGGTCGGGCAGACGGTGCTGGACATCGAGCCGTCGCCCCATCAGGTCGAAATCCAGCCGTTCGATGCCATCGACCGCACCAAGGCGCTTGCGGATCGTTGCCTCTTCGGTAGGGCAATCCATGTTCGGAATAAGGAAGCGTGTACCGTTCCCTGTCGCCGGTGCCGGGGTTTGCGACGCCGCCGTGCTGGGGATGAGGGCTTCGACAGCGATTGGCATGCTGCCCGCCGTCTTTTCCACCGGCTTCATTCCCAGGCCTTCGATGGTCCTGGCAATCGGGGCTGTATCGGTCAGCGAATGGGTCACCGTCAGCGTGTGGGCCTTCAGATCGAAGTCCACCGCCTGCACGCCCGCCAGTGGCTCCAGCATCGAGCGCAACTGGCGCTCTTCGCTGGGACAGTCCATCTCCTTGATGAAGTAGATGACCTGCTGCGGCGCGGGTTCCACGACCGCCCGCATGCCGATGTCGTGCAGCGCGCGCAGGATGGCGTTCTGTCCAGCTGGTTCGTGTGTGACCTCAAGGCGGCGACGGGTCAAGTCGAAAGCCATATCCCGGACGCCATCGACCTGCGCCAAGCGCTTGCGAATCTGAGCCTCCTCGCTGGGGCAATCCATGTTGGCTATCCCGAAGTGGGTCACGAGTGGCTCAACGGTCGCCGCTGCGCTCATGGCGCTCGCTGAACAGCACGCCGTGGTGCAGGAGGTTTCGGTGTCTGCTTTCATGGATCGATCCGTTCTTCTTCAAGAGTCAGGTGGTGAGACGGGCCAGCTTTGCCAGTCTCCGCGCAGGAGAGCCAAAGCGCAGACGCCGACAGCGTTGCGACAGGTGCCGTTCCCCTTGTGCTTTCATTTACAAGGGCTATTTCACACCTTGGAGTAGCTCCAAGGTCAAGCGGCTACGATGCATGTCCTGACAACATGTGAGTGTTCTGCGATGAAAATTGGCGAGTTGAGCCACGCCACCGGCGTGGACACCGACACGATCCGGTTCTACGAGAGGACGGGGGTGTTGCCGCCGCCAGCTCGGCAGACCAATGGATACCGGGTATACGGGACGGAACACATCGATGGACTGTCCTTTGTCCGCCACTGCCGGGCCTTGGACATTCCTCTGGCCGATGTCAGGCGGCTCCTGAACTTCACATCCCGTCCGGATGAGGATTGCGCGGACATCAACCGGCTGGTCGACGAGCAGATTGCGAGGGTGCGTGCCCGCCTGACCAGCTTGAAAGCACTGGAAAGGCAACTGACGACGCTGCGCGCCCGCTGCTCCGCAGGACATCAAGCGAAAGAGTGCGGCATCCTTGGCGAGCTGGTCTCTGCAGCGCAGCGGGAAGCGTAGTCAAACAGATCTATCGATGGCGCAGGGCAAGACGCCTGTGCGCAAGCACTGGCAGCAGGCGAAGGCTGTGTTGACATGCGCCGGCAAGACCGCCTAAACTACGTACCAAACAACAGACATAGAGTCTTTTCGTCGTTCGATCGCCTGAGCCATTCTTTTCCCCATGCCGACCCATGCATTCACCATACGCAAACTCGCCGACGCGGCAGGCGTTGGCGTGGAGGCGGTGCGCTATTACCAGCGCGGTGGATTGCTGGCTGCGCCGGATCGCGTGGACGGCGGCTTCCGGCAGTATTCGGAGGACGATGTCCGTCGTCTGCGCTTCATCAAGCGGGCTCAGGCATTGGGGTACTCGCTGGAGGACATCGCCGAACTGATGTCCTTGAGTACCAAGCGTGATCGGCTGCGCGTGCGGGAAATCACCCGCGAACGCATCGCGGAGATCCGGGAGCGCGTGGCCGACCTGCAGTCGATGGCCTCGGCGCTGGAAAATCTGGCCGATTGCTGCGCCAAAGCGCCAGAAGGTTCGGCCTGTTCGATCATCGCCGCGCTGACCGGGGAGCAGGACTTAGATCCGGCCATCGCCGATCCGAGCCTCGTTGCGCAGGCAAGCGTTGCCGGCCGACGCAGATCCGTGCGGCCGGGCGCTGAAGCCTATCACCGCACTGATGGGGTGGCCGCATGACGATGACGCGCATGTTCAGGCGATTCGTCTGCCGGCTGATGCTCGGTGTGCTGGTCTTCGGCCAGTTGGCCATCGCTGCCTACGCCTGCCCCGCACTGTCGGGCATGCCGCAGTCGCTTCCGACGATGGCCCTGAATGCGTCGGCCGCGGCGATGCCCGGTGATGAGGCCGGTGCTGCGATGGCCGTGTCGCCCGACATGGTCGCAACGTCAGACATGGCCGCCATGGCGAGCTGCGACCAAATCGACGACAACGCCGCCAACTTGTGCGTAGAGCACTGCCGTTTCGGCCAGCAAAGCGCCGACCATGCGTCGGCCCCGACCGTACCCGCGGCGCTGCTGACGACCCTCTACACCCTTCCGGTGCAACCCGAGCCTCTCGGGCATGGCTGGCCTTCGGCCGACGTGATATTCCGGCGCGTCGCGGCGTCTCCGCCGCACGCCATCCTGCACTGCTGTTTTCGCATTTGATCTCCTGACGCTGGTGCGGCCGGCCTGAGCCGGCTGAACCAGACCGATCGGTCGCGCTTGCGCGTGTCCGCGAGTTTCCGCTCGCCCCCGCCAAGCTCCATTCGACCTGATGGCATTCGTCAACTGGAGATCCCATGTTCATCGACTCTTTTTCTTTCCGCACGCCGGGCGGCGCTGTGCCATGGCGCAGGCTTGCTGCCGGCATCGTTGCGGCATTCGCCATGGGCGCCGGTGCAGCCCATGCCGCCGACGGCCTGACGCTGGATCAGGCGCTGCGCCTGGCACAAACCCGTTCTCGCGCGCTCGTGGCCCAGGATGCGACGGCATCGGCCGCACGGGACATGGCGGTCGCCGCCGGACAGCGGCCAGACCCCACCCTCAAGCTCGGCATCAACAACCTGCCCGTCAACGGCGCGGATCGGTTCAGCCCGACGCGCGACTTCATGACCATGCGCTCCATCGGCGTGATGCAGGAGTTCACACGCGAAGACAAACTCAAGGCCCGTGCCGGGCGCTACGAGCGCGAGGCCGAAGTCGCCGAGGCCGGGCGCAGCCTGGCGCTCGCCAACCTGCAGCGCGACACCGCCTTGGCCTGGCTGGACCGTCTCTTCCAGGAGCGTGTGCGCGACATGCTGGTGACCCAGCGCGACGAAGCGCGCCTGCAGATCGACGCCGCTGATGCCGCCTACCGGGGCGGGCGCGGCACGCAAGCCGATGTGTTCGCCGCCCGTTCGGCGGTCGCCCAGATCGACGACCGCATCGAGCAGGCCGAGCGCCAGGTCGCCACGGCCCGCACGCAACTGGCGCGCTGGATTGGCTCCGTCGCAAGCGATCCCCTGGGCTCGGTTCCGGCATTGGATACGGTTCGCCTGAGCCCGCAGGATTTGGAAGCCCAGTTGGCCCACCACCCTGAAATCGCCGTGATGCAAAAGCAGGAAGAGGTCGCGCAGGCCGAAGCCGACATCGCGCAAGCCAACAAGAAGACCGATGTGAGCGTCGAGCTGATGTACAGCCAGCGCGGCCCGGCCTACTCGAACATGGTCTCGCTCAATGTTTCGATCCCGCTGCAGTGGGACCAGAAAAACCGCCAGGACCGCGAGCTGGCCGCCAAGCTCGCCAGTGTCGAGCAAAAGCGCGCCGAGCGCGAGGAAGCCACGCGCGCCCATGTGGCCGAGGCACTGGCGATGCTGCAGGAATGGCGCAGCGACCGAGAGCGCCTGGCGCGCTACGACAGCTCGCTGCTGCCACTGGCCACCGAGCGCACGCGCGCCTCGATCGCCGCCTACCGCGGCAACGCGGGCACCTTGACCGCGGTGCTAGAGGCACGCCGCGCCGAGATTGACACGCGCGTCGAACGCTTGCGCCTGGAAATGGGCGCGGCGCGCCTGTGGGCACAACTGAACTACCTGGTGCCGGCTGGTCACGACACGGCCGCACCCCGCCCCTGAGCACAACCGAGAGACCTCCCATGAAAACCAAAAACCTCGTGATGGCCCTCGTCGCCGCCGGCGTGCTGGGCGCCGCCGGCTACGGCCTCTACACCCTCGGCATGCGCCACGGAGCCGACATGCCGGCCACGCCTTCGAATCCCAGTGGCATGGCATCGCCGCAAGCGGCGACTCCCGCTGTTGCTGCGCCTGCCAATGAGTCGGGCGAGGACGCCACGCGGCGGCATATCGCGGCCGGCCTCAAGGCCGGCGACGTCGATCCCGCCAATGGCAAGAAGATCCTGTACTACAACGATCCCATGGTACCGGCGAACAAGTTCGACAAGCCGGGCAAGTCACCCTTCATGGACATGATGATGTCGCCGGTCTATGCCGACGGGGATGCAGATAAGGGAAACGTCACTGTCAGCTCGCGCATCCAGCAGAACCTCGGCGTTCGCACCGCCGAAGTGACCGAAGGCACGCTGTCGCCGCAGGTGTCGGCGGTGGGCAGCATCGCCTTCAACGAGCGTGACCAGGCGATCGTGCAAGCGCGTGCCACCGGGTACGTCGAGCACCTGTACGTGCGTGCCACGCTGGACCCGGTCGCCAAGGGGCAACCGCTGGTCAGCCTCTATGTCCCGGACTGGGTTGCTGCGCAGGAAGAGTTCCTGTCAGTACGGCGCATGAAAGGCACGGACCTGGGTGGGCTGGTCGACGGTGCGCGCCAGCGCATGCGCCAGGTCGGCATGGACGATGCCCAGATCGCGCTGGTCGAGCGCAGCGGCAAGACCCAGCCACGCATCACGCTGAGCGCGCCCATCGGCGGCGTGGTGGTCGAATTGCTGGCGCGTGAAGGCATGACGGTGATGCCGGGCGCGACGCTGTTCCGCATCAACGGCTTGTCCACCGTGTGGGCCAACGCCGAGGTGCCCGAGAGCCAGGCCGCGCTGCTGCGCCCGGGCGCCAAGGTGCAGGCCCGTAGCCCGGCCGCGCCCGGCAGCAGCTTCGATGGCAAGGTGCAGGCGATCCTGCCCGAGGTGAATCCGAGCACGCGCACACTGAAGGCTCGCCTGGAGCTCGCCAATCCTGGCAGCCGGCTGGTACCGGGGATGTTCGTCACGATGAACTTCGTGGACATGCGGCCCGACAAGACGCTGCTCGTGCCCACCGAGGCGGTGATCCAGACCGGCAAACGCACGGTGGTGATCGTGGCCGAAGACAACGGGCGCTTCCGTCCGGTCGATGTCGAGGCGGGCCTGGAGAACAGTGGCCAGACCGAGATCAAGCGCGGCCTGTCGGCGGGGCAGCGCGTCGTCGTGTCCTCGCAGTTCCTGATCGACTCGGAGGCCAGCCTCAAGGGTGTCGAGGCCCGCTTGAACAGCGAGCCGGCCGTGGTTGCCCCAGCTTCGCCTTCGGCCCCGGTGGCCGCCAGCGCGCCACGGCATGTCGGTGAGGCCAAGGTCGTCAGCGTCGGCAAGGACGCGTTGACCCTGTCGCACGGCGCCATTCCCACAATGAAGTGGGGCCCGATGACGATGGACTTCAAACTGCCGCCCGACGGCGCGGCGCGCAACGTGCAGGTCGGTGATCGCGTGCGCTTCGAGTTCTTCATGGGCGCGGACGACCTGCCGCAGCTCACGCACGTCACGCCGATGGCGGCCGGAGGCAAGCCATGATCGCCAAGCTGATCCGCTGGTCCATCGCCAACCGCTTCCTCGTGCTGCTGGCCACCTTGGCACTCAGCGCCTGGGGCATCTATGCGGTACAGCGAACGCCGCTGGACGCGCTGCCCGACCTGTCGGACGTGCAGGTCATCATCCGCACCACCTATCCGGGCCAGGCGCCGCGCATCGTCGAGAACCAGGTCACGTACCCGTTGACGACGACGATGCTCTCGGTGCCGGGCGCAAAGGCGGTGCGCGGCTACTCGTTCTTTGGCGACTCCTTCGTCTACGTGCTGTTCGAGGACGGGACCGACCAATATTGGGCGCGCTCCCGCGTCCTCGAATACCTCAACCAGGTGCAGTCGAGGTTGCCGGCCCAGGCTAAGGCCTCGCTCGGTCCGGACGCTTCCGGCGTGGGCTGGATCTACGAGTACGCACTGGTCGACCGCAGCGGCAAGATGGACATCTCGCAACTGCGCGCCCTGCAGGACTGGTTCCTCAAGTACGAGCTCAAGACCGTGCCCGACGTGGCCGAGGTTGCCTCGGTAGGCGGCATGGTGCGCCAGTACCAGATCGTGCTTGATCCGGACAAGCTCGCGGCCTACGGCATCCCGCACACCAAGGTCGTGGAGGCGATCCAGCGCGCGAACCAGGAGACCGGCGGCTCGGTGCTCGAACTCGGCGAGGCCGAATACATGGTGCGCGCCTCGGGCTACCTGGGGAGTCTTGAGGATTTTAGGAAGGTGCCGCTGATGACGACAGCCGCCGGCGTATCAGTGCGCCTGGGCGACGTGGCCCGGGTGCAGATCGGTCCGGAGATGCGCCGCGGTATCGGCGAACTCAATGGCGAGGGCGAAGCCGTCGGCGGCGTGATCGTCATGCGCTCAGGCAAGAACGCGCTGCAGACCATTGCCGCGGTCAAGGACAAGCTCAAGGGCCTGGCGTCCAGCTTGCCGCGGGGCGTGGAGATCGTGCCGGTGTACGACCGCTCCGGGCTGATCGAACGCGCGGTCGACAACCTCACGCACAAGCTGATCGAGGAGTTCATCGTCGTCGCGGTGGTCTGCTTCATCTTCCTGTTCCACCTGCGCTCGGCGCTGGTCGCGATCATCTCTCTGCCCCTGGGCATCCTGGCGGCGTTCATCGTGATGCACTACCAGGGCGTCAACGCCAACATCATGTCGCTGGGGGGTATCGCGATCGCCATCGGTGCGATGGTCGACGCGGCGGTGGTGATGATCGAGAACGCCCACAAGCATCTGGAGCACTGGAGCCATGAGCACCCCGGCGAGGTGCTCGAAGGGCCGGCCCGGTGGCGGGTCATCGGTGACTCGGCGGCGGAGGTGGGGCCGGCGTTGTTTTTCTCGCTGCTGATCATCACGCTGTCCTTCGTGCCTGTGTTCACGCTGGAAGCGCAGGAGGGACGCCTGTTCTCGCCGCTGGCGTTCACCAAGACCTACGCCATGGCGGCTGCGGCCGGCCTGTCGGTGACCTTGATTCCGGTGCTCATGGGCTACCTGATCCGTGGCCGCATCCCCGATGAGAAAAACAATCCACTCAATCGCCTGTTGATCGCGGTCTACCGGCCGCTGCTCGACAGGGTGCTGCGCGCCCCAAAGCTCACGCTCGTGGTGGCGGTCGTGGTGCTGGCCACCAGCCTGTGGCCGCTGCAGCACATCGGCGGCGAGTTCATGCCGCGGCTGGACGAAGGTGACCTGCTGTACATGCCTTCGGCGCTGCCGGGACTGTCGGCAGGAAAGGCGGGAGAGCTGCTGCAGCAGACCGACCGCCTGATCAAGACGGTGCCGGAGGTCGCGAGCGTCTACGGCAAGGCCGGCCGCGCGGAGAGCGCCACCGACCCCGCTCCGCTGGAGATGTTCGAGACGACGATCCAGTTCAAGCCGCGCGACCAGTGGCGCGCCGGCATGACGACCGACAAGCTGGTCGAGGAACTTGACCGCATCGTCAAGGTGCCGGGCCTGTCCAACATCTGGGTGCCGCCGATCCGCAACCGCATTGACATGCTGGCCACGGGCATCAAGAGCCCTGTGGGGGTTAAGGTCGCGGGCACCGACCTAGCAACCATCGATCGCATCACCGCAGAGATCGAACGCACGCTCAAGGACGTGCCCGGCGTCAGCAGCGCTTTGGCCGAGCGGCTCACGGGTGGGCGCTATGTGGATGTGAACATCCGGCGCGACGATGCGGCCCGCTACGGCCTGAACATCGCCGACGTGCAGTCGGTGGTCTCGTCCGCCGTGGGCGGCGAGAACATCGGCGAGACGGTGGAAGGCCTGCAGCGCTTCCCGATCAACCTGCGCTACCCGCGCGAGATGCGCGATTCGCTGGAAAAACTGCGCTCCCTGCCCGTCGTGACCGAGCGCGGCCAGCGCCTGGTGCTGTCCGACGTGGCCGACATCCGCATTGCCGACGGGCCGCCGATGCTGCGCAGCGAGAACGCGCGCCTGTCGGGCTGGGTGTACGTCGACATCCGGGACCGCGACCTGCGCTCCGCGGTGCAGGACATGCAGCAGGCCGTGGCCAAGCAGGTAAAGCTGCCGCCGGGCTACTCAATCTCCTGGTCGGGACAGTTCGAGTTCCTGGAGCGGGCCACCGCCAAGCTCAAGGTAGTGGTGCCCTTCACGCTGCTCATCATCTTCGTGTTGCTGTACCTGACCTTCGGCGCGTTCGGTGAAGCGCTTCTGATCATGGCTGCGCTCCCATTCGCGCTGGTGGGCGGCATCTGGCTGCTGTACCTGCTGGGCTACAACCTGTCGATCGCGGGTGCGGTGGGCTTCATCGCACTGGCTGGCGTGTCCGCCGAATTCGGCGTGATCATGCTGCTGTACCTCAAGAACGCCTGGCAGGAGCGAGTCGGCCGCGGCACGACCAGCGAGGCCGATCTGCTGAATGCCATTCGCGAGGGCGCCGTGCTGCGCGTGCGGCCCAAAGCGATGACGGTGGCCGTCATCCTGGCCGGCCTGCTGCCGATCATGTGGGGCACGGGCACCGGCTCCGAGGTGATGCAGCGCATCGCCGCGCCGATGGTGGGAGGGATGGTCACGGCCCCGTTGCTGTCGATGTTCGTCATTCCCGCGGCCTACCTGTTGATGCGGCGGCCGCGCGAGCGCAAGGCATCGCGGCGGATGTTCTGGAGGCGTCGTCATGCGGCCACTTGAACGCTCCGGTGGCGGCCGCGCATGGGGTGCGGCGGTGCTTTGCCTGTCGCTGCTGCTGGGCACAGCGACACGCGCTGCCGTTTCCGCCCAGGAGATTCAGCACGCCGGCCCGGTGATGACGGCAATGGTGGCCTCGCGCCCGTTGCCCAGCAGCGCCGACGATTGCCAGGTATGCCCGGCTTGTGCCATCGCACCGGCACCAGCGGCTCACGCATTCACCGGCGAAGGCGAAGCGCGAGAGCAGGCTCCGGTGGCCTGGCTCGCGCTTGCGACGGTGGCGCCGGCGCCGACCTGGTTCTTTGATGCGGGAGGCGGTCGACTGCGATGGCCTGTACGCCTAGCGTTCTGCCGGTGGCTGGATTGATCCGATGAGGCTCCTCTCGGACTTTTTGGATCAACCAACCTTGGAAAACCATCATGAAAAAATCACTGCTCCCCCTCATCGCCGCCCTGGCGCTGGGCGCTTCTCTGCCTGCACTGGCCGGCCCCGACTTCCAGGCCATCGAGAAGGCACGCGCAGCCAAACAGGCGGCAGCAGCATCGCAAACGGCCAGTACCACCCGAGTCGACGGCACCACAGGTCAGCGGGTGAACTGCCCGACCGACCCGCTGGTGCTGCCGCTGGATCACGGCCCGCGTGCCCAAACGACGCCTGGAGAAAACCGGATGCGCAAGGCGCGTTACGAGGCCCAGGTCAAGGCATGCACGAACCCCGGGTCGTGAGCACCAGCCCATGACTCTCCAACGCTGGCCATTCCCAGTGGCCGCGTTCCATCCGGGGCCTGCCAGAAGGCCGGCCCCATTTTTAAAGCTCAGAAAAGGAAATCCATCATGAAACTCGTCTCAACCGCAACGCTGATCGCCGCCTTGGCGTTTTCTGCTGCCACCTTCGCCCAATCCGGCGACATGGGCAGCATGAAGATGGAGGGTAAGGGCATGCAGGAGTGCATGGACATGAAGGGGATGAAGGGCATGGACATGAAGGACATGGATGCCAAGAAGTGCCAGGACATGATGAAAGGCATGGACGCCAAAGGCACCGCCAAGTCCGCGGCCCATGAGGCCGATGCCGTGGTGAAGGAATTTGACGCGGTCCAGGGCAAGGTCACCCTTGCGCATGGCCCCGTCAAGAGCCTGGGGTGGCCCGCGATGACCATGGCGTTTGGCGTCAAGGACAAGGCCCTGTACGACAAACTCGCCGTGGGCGCGAAAGTCCACGTCGGGTTCAAGAAAGAGGGTGACGGCTACGTCGTGACCTCGGTCAAATAACGCGCCGCAGACGATGTGAGCCTGCGACTACGGTGAACGCGCACGCGTTTCGTAGTCGCATCCTTCCTGCAAATTGATCAAGGTGATCAGCATCGTCACCCAAGGCGTTTTTCTGTTTCACCGCAGATGCAGGGCGATCCCGGCCACTGGAGCATGGCCGGCCACGCTGTCGTGCTGCGCATTGAACCCCTGCGGGTTTCGCCCCATGCGGGCTCTCATCGCTGACACCTCCGGCCCAACTTGCTGACCAGGGCCTGCGCGCTGCGCTTGCCAAGACCGGGTGTAGCTGGATGGTGGGGTGTGGCGGCTTGCTGTCTCCCCATGGTGCCACGGCGTTCGCGCCGTAAAGGGCGGCGCGCCATGGGCGCTTGCGGCCTGCGGCCGTCGTGCCCCTTGACGGCTTGCGCTGCGCCGTGACCCGCAGGGGCTGGGCAATTCCGCCCGGCATCCTTTCAGGAGTTCAGCATGAACTACGCATTCATCACCGACGAGCAGCGTGCGCTGCTGCTGGCCAACGGCCGCGCATCCTTGGAGAACCCGGACTTCGATCCGGCGCCCGTAGTCAAGCTGTTCACGCCCGATGCGGGCGCGACCTGGCTGCTGACCGAGATTGATCCCGACGACCACGACCACGTCTTTGGTCTTTGCGACCTGGGCCTGGGGATGCCGGAAATCGGCTGGGTCAGCCTGGGCGAGCTGGCAGCGGTGCGCGGGCGGCTGGGGTTGCCGATCGAGCGTGACCTGTCTTTCCGCGCCGAGAAGCGGTTGAGCGCCTATGCGCGCGATGCGCGCTTGGCCGGGCGGATCGCTGTCTGACCTGGCCTTGGGAGCGCCGCAAGGCGCTCCTTGTGCTTTCTCGACCATCGAAGGAGATCAATGCCATGAGCAGCCATCACGACTACATCATCGAAATCACGGCGCAGCACGATGCGCTCAAGCCGTTCGCGCCGGAGAACGGCCAGCCCTTGCGCTTCAAGATCGGCGACGCGGTGATCTACACCAACGAGTACGGCGCACAGTTCCGGCGCCGCGTCACCGGGTTCTACCAGCCCACCGGGCTGTCGGGTCTGTACGCGCGCGGTGCGCGATACCTGCTGGACTCGTCATCGCCGTGGATGCCGGTTGCGGAATCCAGCCTGCGTCCTGACGACTCGGCATGATGCCTACGCGCCCCTGACGGGGCGCTGCGCGCTTCGCTTGCCTCCAGGGGAAAGCCCTGCGGGCTATCCCCGCCGCGCGATGCTTGGCACCCCTCAAAGACCGCCGAACCGGCTGCGCCGGATCGGCCAGACAACATCAGCCGCAGATCGACGATGCCTCGCGTTTGCTCATCCTGATCCAGTTGTTCATTCCACTTTGAAGGCTGGGCGTCCCCGGCCACCTGGGAGATAGCCGGTCGCGCTGTCGTGCGCGTGGCGCATCGAGCCGCCTGCGGCGTCTCGCCCCTTCGGGCTTCCATCGTTCCCTCGCTCCGCTCGGCTGACGCCTCCGGCCCGGCTTCCAGCTTCGGGCCTGCGCGCTTCGCTTGCCGTGCGGTCGGTGTGTAGGGACGGCCGTTGCCATGTCCAGCCGTCTTCCCTGACTTCATCACCTTCACCGCGACTGTAGCCCGCGGCTGTGTGCCGTCAAGGCGCGCAGGGCCGTGTCCTCGGCTGCGCCTGCGGGCCGCACCAACCCTGCGCTTGTCTCCTTGACGGCCCCCGTCCGCGCGCTCCTGACCGTCGCGGGCGATGAACTCAGGAAGGACGGTGGCAACAGGGCCAACCGGGTTCCTCGTGCCGACCGCACCGAACAGCCGAAAGGCTGGGCTCCGAATCTAGGAATCCGGTGTGCGGTTTTCTTCAACAGCCTTTTTGTTCAGGAGAACGACATGCTTGCAACCCGTTTCGCTTCCCACTCCCCGGCGCTGCGCAGCGGCTACCCGCTGTCCGATGACCAGATTCGCAGGGTGGCCCCGTCCATCTTCGCGGATGCACCGCATGAGAGCCGTTCCGAGCGGTACGCCTATATCCCCACCGCCGCCGTGCTGACCGAACTGCGCAAAGAGGGGTTTCAACCCTTCATGGTGACGCAGACCCGCGTGCGCGATGAAGGCAAGCGCGAGCACACGAAACACATGCTGCGCCTGCGCCATGCCAGCCAGATCAACGGCGCGGAAGCTAACGAAATCGTGCTGCTGAACTCCCATGACGGCACGAGCAGCTACCAGATGCTGGCCGGAATGTTCCGCTTCGTGTGCAGCAATGGGCTGGTGTGCGGTGACACCGTGGCCGATGTGCGCGTACCCCACAAAGGCAACGTGGCCGGGCACGTCATCGAAGGCGCTTATGAGGTGTTGAGCGGCTTCGAGCGGGTGAAGGAATCGCGCGACCTGATGCGCGGCATCACCTTGGACGATGGCGAATCGGAGGTGTTCGCCCGTGCTGCGCTGGCGTTGAAGTACGACGACCCGGACAAGCCAGCGCCTGTCACCGAATCGCAAATTCTGATGCCGCGCCGCTTCGACGACCGCCGCCCGGACTTGTGGAGCGTGTTCAACCGCACTCAAGAAAACCTCACCAAAGGCGGCCTGTCCGGGCGCAGCACCAACGGACGCAGGCAGCAGACCCGCCCCGTGCAGGGCATTGATTCCGACATTCGGCTGAACCGTGCCCTGTGGCTGCTGGCCGATGGTATGCGCCAGCTTAAGGCTTGAACCGTTCCCCCGCCGGAGGGGCGGTTCCCCTCCATTTCCTTGTTTCACTTATTGGAGATTCACCATGAACGCCGTTACCACTACCGAAGCCCGCGCCGTCCACACCGCAGCCAGCAGCGCAGCGAACGTGCTGCAAGCCGCCGACCCGAGCAAGCACATGATTCTGGTTCCGCTGTCGCGGCTGGTGCTGCGCCCCACGGGCCGCAATGTGCGCAAGACCCCGCGCATGTCCATCCCCGAACTGGCCGCGAGCATCCAGCGCGTTGGCCTGCTGCAAAACCTGATCGTGATTCCCGCCGCTGATGGCGAGCATTACGAGGTGGTGGCCGGTGGCCGACGCCTTGCAGCCCTCAAGCTGCTGGCGAAGAAACACCGCATCGCCAAGGATTGGGAGGTGCCTTGCCTGCAGGTGGCCGATGGCACGGCCCGCACGGCCAGCCTCACCGAAAACGTGCAGCGCGAAGCCATGCACCCCGCAGATCAGTTTGAAGCGTTTGCGGCATTGGTGGCCGAGGGCCGGCCCATCGAGGACATTGCGGCGGATTTCTCCGTCACGCCGCTGGTGGTGCAGCGCCGCTTGAAGCTGGCGAATGTCTCGCCCCGCCTGATGGCCGACTATCGCGCCGATGCCGTGACGCTGGATCAGTTGATGGCGCTGTCCATCACCGACGACCACGCCGCGCAGGAGGCCGCGTTCTATGATGCGCCACAGTGGCAGCGCAACCCGTCCAACTTGCGCGAGCGGCTGACCGAGCGCGAGATTGGGGCATCGCATCCGCTGGTGCGCTTTGTCGGGTTGGACACCTACGAGCAGGCAGGCGGAGGCATCCGCCGCGACCTGTTCGCGGAAGGCGATGCGGGCGTGTACCTCAACGATGCCGCTCTGCTGGAAACGCTGGTGCGCCAGAAGCTGGCGAGCATTGCCGACACAATCCGCACCGAGGGCTGGGCATGGGTGGATGCCACGCCGGGCGTGACCCATGCCGACCTGCACGCCTTTCAGCGTGCGCCGAGGGAGCGCCGCGCACCGGGCAAGCGCGACGCACAGCGCATCGAGAAGTTGCAGGCCAAGATGCAGGAAGTGGCCGAAGCCATTGATGCCGCGATGGACGCCGACGACGAGGACAAGGCCGAAGCCTTGCAGGAAGAAGGCGAGCGCCTGGGCGAGCAGTTGCAGGCATTGGAGGATGGCTTGCTGGACTATGCCGCGAGCGTGAAGGCCGCAGCCGGTGCCATCGTCACCATCGACCGCAACGGCGAAGCCGTCATTCATCGCGGGTTGCTGCGCGAAGCCGAGGCCAAGGCGCTGCGCACGCTGGAGAAGCTGCGCCAAGGTTTTAGCGGCGCGGAAATCGAAGGCGACGACGACGGCGAAGATGCCGACGAAGCACCCAAGGCCGCAGCCATGTCCGACCGGCTGGCCCAACGCTTGAGCGCCCACCGCACCGCCGCGCTGCAAACCGAAGTCGCCCGGCATCCGCAGGTGGCGCTGGCGGCGCTGGTGCATGGCATGGTGCAAACCATCTTGCAGGGCAGTCACTACGGCCACGATCTGCCGCTGGGGGTTCGCCTCACGGTGCAGGACAGGCTGGAAGGCATGGCCCCGGACTGGCCGGAATCGCCTGCTGCTGTGGCTCTGCACGAGGCGCAGCAGGCATGGGGCGAGAAGCTGCCCGAGGACAGCGCCGAACTGTTCGCTGCGCTGCTGGCGATGGAGCAAGGCGAACTGGTCAAGCTGCTGGCCGTGTGCGTGGCTTCGACGGTGGACGTGGTGACGCCGCGTGCCACGGTGCAGCAGCCGGGCGCGGAACTAGCGCAGGCCGTGGGGCTGGACATGGCCGCGTGGTGGCAGCCGACTGCCGAGGGGTATTTCCGGCATGTTCCAAAGGCCGTGATTCTGCGAGCCGTGGGCGAGTACGCGCCCGAGCACGTCACCCGGTTGGCAAAGCTGAAGAAAGCCGACATTGCCAGCGAAGCCGAACGACTGGCCGATGGTACGGGCTGGATGCCCGCCATCTTCAAGGCCATAGGCTCGCAGGGAGCTGCGCAGGAGGAAGGCCCGGAACAGGACGCCCCGGAGGATGCCGAGGTAATGGCGGATGAACCCGCCGAGGCGCTGGCTGCTTGACCCGCGCCAATGGCAATCGCCCCGGCCTTGACCGGGGCGCTTCGCTGGAAGGAGAACCGCCCCATGACCCGCACCACGACCAGCCGCCCGCGCATGGAGGCGATCTACGCGCCCGGCACGGTGCGCGCCCGCCGCTGGCGCGGCGATGGCGACGTGTGCGGCTACCTCCCGCCCTCGGGCTGGACGACGCGCGCCGACCTCGCCGACATTCACCCCATCACGGGACGCGCCTTGCCGCGCGCCGTGTGGTGGCTCATCAAAACGAAGGAATAACCGCGATCAGCACCGCGCCCAGGCCGTTCCGTCCTGGGCGCGGTAAAAGCCCAATCCGGGCGCGGCGGTGGCCGCGCCCGGTGTTGAAGGCCCAACAGCTCCATCAGAACGCCGCCGCCTTCGCTGGCACTCAGGCGGCGGCGTTGAAATTGCCGGGCGTCACGCCCGGCAACGCGCTGTCGGGTTTTCCGGCTGCGCCTCATGCCGTCTTTGCTGTTGTTATAATATAGCCCCCTAGACTATATTAATTGTCGGCTGTCATGTCCCATACCTCTCGCCAGAAAGACAAGCTGGTCGCCCGTGTTCGCCGCATCAAAGGGCAGTTGGAAGGCATCGAGCGCGCTTTGGAATCAGACGCGGCGTGCGTGGAAGTGCTACGCCAGATCGCGTCAGTGCGCGGCGCGGTCAATGGCCTGACCGCCGAGGTGATGGAAGACCATTTGCGCGAGCACGTCCTGGAAGTTGAAACGGACAAGGAGCGCCGCCAGGGCGGCGAGGAAATGGTCGAGGTCATCCGAGCCTACATGAAATAAACCCGCCGCCCGCCGGCGACCTTTTCCAGATGACAGGGACTCCCCGATGACAATGACCTATACCCCCTCGGCCTCAGGCCACGACCATTTCTTTCTCGGCAGCGACCACCAGCGCAATGAGCGCAAGGTGTGGCTGGTGATCGCTCTCACGGCCAGCATGATGCTGGTGGAAATCGTGGCCGGTTCGATCTACGGCTCCATGGCGCTGGTGGCCGATGGATGGCATATGTCCACCCATGCGGGCGCGATGCTGATTACCGCGCTGGCCTACCGCTTTGCGCGCCAGCATGTGGGCAATCCGCGCTTTACCTTCGGCACGGGCAAGCTCGGCGATCTGGCCGGCTTCGCCAGCGCGATCGTCCTGGCCTTGATTGCCCTGCTGATCGCTTGGGAAAGTCTGGTACGGCTCACCCAACCCATCCATATCGACTTTAACCAGGCGATCGCCGTGGCTGTCGTGGGCCTGGGCGTCAACCTGGTCTGCGCTTGGCTGCTGAAGGACGACCATGCGCATCACGGTCACAATCATGGACATCACCACCACGATCACGACCATCATGTGCCAGGCAAGAGCCGCGACAACAATCTGCGCGCCGCGTACATCCATGTGTTGGCCGATGCGCTGACATCCGTATTCGCCATCGTCGCGCTGCTGCTCGGCCGCAGCTACGGCTGGCTGTGGGCTGATCCGGTCATGGGTGTGGTGGGCGCGCTGGTGATTGCCCGCTGGTCATGGGGGCTGATCCGGGACTCCGGCAGCGTGTTGCTCGATGCGGCAGTCGAGGGCGAGGAAGTGCGGCAGGAGATTCGGGAGGCCGTGGAGCCGACGGGAAGCGAGGTTACAGATCTGCATGTCTGGCAGGTGGGGCCAGGGCATTTCGCGGCCATCGTCTCACTGGTGGCTCGGGAGCCCCAGGAGCCCGCGCACTACAAGGCACTGCTCGCGCATATTCACGAACTGTCGCATGTCACGATCGAAGTGCAGCGCGGGGCCGCATGAGCATCGGCGTCACCTTGAAGGCTTGGGCCAGGCGGATCAAGCGTGATGGCGTGACGCTGTGGTTTGCCGGCAAGCATCCCGGCACGCCTTGGTATGCCAAGGCGCTGGGGCTGTTCGTGGTGGCCTATGCGCTCAGTCCCATTGACCTGATTCCAGACTTCATTCCGGTGCTGGGTTATGTGGACGATGTGATCTTGTTGCCCGTGCTGATCTGGTTGACTGTGAAGCTGCTGCCATCCGATGTGCTGGCGCAATGCCGTATTCAGGCCGATGAATGGATGCTGGCGGAAGGCGCCAAGCCGCGGAGCCGGTTCGGGGCAGTGATGATCGTGGCGCTGTGGCTGGTGATGGGGGTGGCATTGTGGTTCTGGCTCATGCCGCATCTTTAGTTTTTCCTGAGGGCATATTGAATGGCATGGGCGTGTCGGCGCGAAGCGCCGCCGGGCTTTCGAGCTGCGTCCCGTGCTTCGTGCCGAATTACGGCCATTCGGCTTCAATCCCTCACGCCTTCGCGCCTGCGCTTGCCTCCTGAGGATCGGCGCAAGGCTCATCCCTGCCGCGCGGTGCTTGACGCCCGTCGAATACCGCCGAACCGGCAACGCCGGATCGGCCAAGCCGGCGCCCCCGCCGCGATGGGCGGGGAACTGGCGAATACGCTGGAGCTTGCTGCGGCAGGTTGTACGGATGCGTGCCGTCCCCGACGCTGACGGTTCCTGCCCATCACGTTACGAAGGACGGTTCACGGGCATCCCGCCCGGCATCGCTATGGAGCTTCCATGCCACGCCTCAAGACTGGCGCCGCAAGGTGTGACCGGGGCGTTCTCGCCCGTCATTGGGGTGTTGACCTGGCCCGCGTCTGGGAGCGAGCCAGTGCAGCGTTCGCGCGGGGATGCCGAGTCAGCCCTGTCTCCTTTCGAAGCGGTTCGGCCCAAGGCGTCCTTGTCTTGTTGTGAATCCTGGCGGTGGCACGGCTGCGCCTCGGGCTTTATGGCTGCAACCGTCCGGCGAAAACAATTTCCCCCTGCGCTGCGCGCATTCCTCGCGGGACAAATTCTTTTCGCCTCCCGGTTCTCCACTGCGTTGCGACCGCAAGCGGTGCAGCCAGCCCGTCTCCCGCCGGTCGGATCACAACAAGGACGCGATGGGCGCGAACCTTGTTCAATCGTAAGGAGATTCATCATGGCAACCATCGGCACCTTCACCGCGGACAAAGACGGCTTCACCGGCACGCTGCGCACCCTGACCCTCAACGTCAAGGCCAAGCTGGTTCCCAACGACAAGGGGGACAACGAACACGCCCCCGACTTCCGCGTGCAGGCGGCGGGCTTCGACATCGGCGCGGCGTGGAAGAAAGTCAGCAAGGCCGAACGGCCCTACGTGTCCGTGACCCTCGACGATCCTTCGTTCCCAGCAACGGTCTATGCCCGGCTGATCGAGGAAGAGGACGGCACGCACACGCTGATCTGGTCGCGCAGCAAGCCCCAGGCGGCCTGATGGCCGCCAGCGCCCCGCCCACGCGGCGGGGCGCCGTGCCGCTTTCGCAGAGCTGCATGGAAGCCTGGTCATTGCAGGAGCGTGGCCCATGTTGGGCCGCTTCTGTTGAGGCATGGGGCGAGTCTGCGGCTGCAAGAACGGCCGGGCGTGTCGGTGCCTTGCACCGCCGGGCTTAGCTGGCTGCGCCCCGTGCCGTCTTTGTCGTCACGGCCATTCGGCGCCAATCCCTCACGCCTTCGCGCCTGCGGCGCTGCGCGCGTCGCTTGCTCCAGGGGATCGGCGCAAGGCCCATCCCCGCCGCGCTGCACTTGGCGCCCCTTGAACACCGCCGAACCGGCTTGCGCCGGATCGGCCGGGCCAGCGCCTACGGCGGGGCCGCCGCTGCGAGCTGGCTTTCAGCCTCGCTCATTAGCACTGCCGTGCTGCATTCGAGCGCGCCAGCGATCTTGAAAATGATCGCCAGCGTGGGCATGTGCTCGCCGCGCTCGATCTTCCCCATGTGGGAACGCTCGATGCCGGCCTGGTGTGCCAGCGATTCCTGCGCGATGCCGCGCTCCATCCGCAGAGCACGCACCGCCGCGCCGAAGGCGTGGGCCAGCTCGGCGTCATGGGTGGTGGAGCCGGCCGGTCGGCCGCGCTGGACGGTTCGCTTCTGCATAGACAGAAGCGTCAATTCGCAGCACAATTAAAACCACGTTATCTTTAACTCATTCATTCCGAATCAATCCTTTTTCGTGCTTCTACGTCTTTACAGAAATACGCATTTGCGGTTTTTCACGGAAGCACAAAACCGAATCCGTGCATTTCCTCAAATCCGCCGATACGGCTTTACGCTTTCACGCTTCGGTGGATTTGTTCCAAGAAAGGGCTGCCCATGAACCGACTCATCACCGAGGACGAGCGCAGGCAGTTGCTGGCCCACGGCCAGAATCGCGCCGCTGGCGGCTCCATCGACCCGTTGCCCGTGGTGCGGTTGTTCACGCCGGACGCGCATCTCACTTGGCTGCTGGCCGCGCTCGATCCGGCCGATGGCGATACGGCCTTTGGCCTGATCGACCTGGGGCTGGGAATGCCCGAGCTGGGCACCGTGAAGCTGTCCGATCTGGAATCCATCGTCGGGCCACGCAAGCAGCCCGTGATGCGGGATCGGTATTTTCAGGCGGCACGCCCGCTGTCGGAATATCTGCGGCTGGCCCAGGAGAATGGTTCCATCCTCGATTGAACCGTTCGCACTGCGGCCAAGCGGGGCGTATTGGGACTATTTCAGTCTTATTCCAGACCTGTCCGGTCTGAATCCGCACTCTTGCATTCAACCCGTGCTGGTGTGACCCAATCAGTCACGATCTTTTATGCGGGTACGGGCACGGTGTTTTGTGCCGCATGACGTTGTCGGGTCGGGCGGTCGTCGCATTCGGACGGGATTCGCAATACACCGGAGCCAATCAGTCTTGACACCGCATGTTACATGCTTGAATTGATGCAGATGATGGTTTTGATCTGGATGCGATAGCTTCGTTTTGATCGGCCCGTGGCGACGTTCCTGCTGTTCGACAGGAGCTTTCGTCATGGTCAGCCCTCACCATTTCCCGCACTGGTATCCCACCGCCGCCTACCTCTACGTTCTGCGGCTCGATGCACTCGCACTGGCCTGGGAGTACCTGCGGCGCCATCCCGACTACCGGCTCGACTGGCTGCACCGTCATCGCCGGCCGCAGGCGGCACAGCACGCGGCGCATCGCTGGGGCTTACGCCTGCTGGAAGACCCAGCCTTGGATGCGCGCGACGCGCATCCGGCCTGGCTCCCCGGCCATGCCGGCGTGGTGCAGCTCTACCCCGATGCCGACCCACCGCAGAATGCCACCGCCTTCGCGTTCTGGCGCATCCCTGGTCACAAGCAATTGATCCACGATGGCAAGCGGCTGGTGCTGATCGCGCGCAGCCCTGGCCATTGCCTGCGCTTCGCGCTGGCACCCGGCCTGGAGGACGGCATGGCTGTCGCCTATGCCCATCACGGCGGTGCTGCCGCACCTGCACGCGGCCATGCGCCCGGTGCGGCGCTGGCCAATGCTCGGCCCCGGCCATCGCATTCGGCCTTGCTGGAACTGCACACCTTGCAGGCGCTCGACGCAACCCTGGCGGGTGCGTCCTTGCGCGATGTGGCCGAAGGCTTGTTCGGCGTGGATGCCGCAGCCGGTTGGTACAGCGACGGCGGCCTGCGCTCCAAGGTGCGCCGCCTGACGCGGCGCGGCGATGCGCTGATGCGCGGCGGCTATCGCCGCCTAGCACAGCTTGCGCCGCTTGAGAAGGGTCGTTTTGAAGGCCACGCAAAACGACCCTGAGCAAGAGAGCTTCATTTTCTGAGACTGCCTCCATCCGGTTGCGCTGTGTGGCCGGAGCCCTGCAACCGATGGAGGTTCTCACCATGCGTCCTGCTCCCTTGCGGCCTGCCGCCGCTCCCGCAACCACCTCGGCCGCTGTCGCGCAACCGCAGCGTTATCTCACCAACGACGAAGCCGCCGACTACCTGCGACTGTCACCGCGCACGCTGGAAAAGCAGCGCGTGCTGGGCGGCGGCCCCAAGTTCCGCAAATTCGGCCGCCGCGTCATGTACGCCGTGGCCGATCTCGATGCCTGGGCTTCCGAGCGCAGCTTCGAGAGCACATCCGATCCCGAGTACGCCGAGCAGCATTCGGCGGACAGCCGTGCGCGCTGACCGCTGGCGCGCGGGTGGCTTTCGCCATGTCCAGCCCTGCGCTGCCGTCCCGGCAGCGGCTCGTGCCAGAGCGCGAACAGCTCGACCTGTTCCGTGCCCTGCCGGGCGACATGGCGCCGCGCGACAGCCAGGATTTGATGGCCTTTCCGTTCTTCTCGCTGGCGAAGTCGCGGCGCGTGGCGCCGATCGACTTCCGCGCCAGCGGCATCACGATCCGCGTGGAGGGAACGCAGGAGCATGGCATCGCCACGATTTGGGATGCAGATGTGCTCATTTGGGCGGCTTCGCAGATTGTGGAGGCGCGCGACGCGGGCTTGCGTCCATCGCGGCTCATGCAGGCCACGCCCTACGAGATCCAGCGATTCATTGGGCGCGGTACGTCGCTGCGCGACTACCAGCGCCTCAAGGCGGCCTTGGATCGCCTGCAATCCACGACGGTGGCCACGTCCATTCGGGAGACCACGGGAAGACGGCTGCACCGCTTCTCGTGGATCAACGAATGGAAGGAACTGGCCGATACCAAGGGCACGCCCTTAGGGCTGGAGCTGATCCTGCCGGACTGGTTTTACGCGGGCGTCATGGATGCCGCGCTGGTGCTGACCATCGACCCAGCGTATTTCCGGCTCACGGGCGGCATCGAGCGATGGCTGTACCGGCTGGTGCGCAAACACGGCGGGCGACAGCCGGGTGGTTGGCAATTCGATTTCCGACACCTGTATCGGAAATCGGGCAGTGCCACGCGCTTCTCAGACTTCGCCTACGACCTGCGCGCACTGGTCGCGCGGCAGTCGCTGCCCGGCTACGTCCTAGGCATCGAGCGGATGCCGGACAACAGCGCCGAGCTGCTGACCTTCCGGCCCGTGCCGTTCGCGGCACGGGGATAAACGGTGCGCAGCTTGTGGACGGGCTCGTGCTATCAGGAGTACGAGGTATCGTGCTATCGGGAGTACGACTCTCGTGCTATCAGGAGTACGGATCGGCCGCAAAGCCAATAACGGCGCGGGTTTCGGCCTCCCCTAACTTCCCTAACTTAAAACATCTAACTGGTAGTAGAAGCGCCGCACCTCGGTGGAAAACCGCCACGCGGCGCGAAGCACAGCGGCAACAACCGGGCTTTCCAACAGGGAGGGCCAGGCCATGATCGTCGCGCTGCTCAACCAGAAAGGCGGCGTCGGCAAAACCACGCTGGCTACCCACATCGCTGGCGAGCTGGCGATGCGCGGCCAACACGTCGTGTTGCTGGACGCCGACCCGCAAGGCTCCGCGCTGGACTGGACGCAGCGCCGCAGCCAGCAAGGTTTGCCAAGGCTGTTCAGCGCCGTGGGCCTCGCACGCGAAACGCTGCACCAGGAAGCGCCAGAACTCGCCAGGCGGGCCGATCACGTCGTCATCGACGGGCCGCCGCGCATCGCCGCCTTGGCGCGCTCCTCGCTGCTGGCGGCCGAGCGCGTGCTGATCCCGGTGCAGCCCAGCCCCTACGACCTGTGGGCCAGCGCCGAGATGGTGGCGCTGATCCGCGAGGCGCAGGTGTTTCGGCCTGCGCTGCGCGCGGCCTTCGTCATCAACCGGCGCGTGAGCACCACGGTGATCGGACGCGAAGCACGCGGCGCGCTGGCCGAGCAGCCGCTTCCTGCGCTGCGCGCGGAAGTGCATCAACGCATCGTGTTCGCCGACAGCGTGGCTGCTGGCCGGCTGGCACGCGAGACGGCGCCGGACAGCGTCGCCGCGCGCGAAATCACCGCACTGGTGGACGAACTGCTGCGGTGGCCGACATGAGCAGCCCCGCCAGCAAGCGCACGACAAAGCGCGTCGGCATCGGCGCGCGTCCGCCCGCGAATCCGCACGCCGAGGCGTGGATTCGCCAGGGCGACGCCGATGCGCTGGGCAAGGGCGACCTCTACACCGCACGCCTGACGCTCGACATCACGCCCGCAATGCGGGCGCGCATCAAGGTGTCGGCGTTCACGCAAGGCGTGACGGTGGCCGAACTGCTGCGCGGCCTGCTGGAGCGCGAGTTTCCAGAACAACGCAGGGAGAACACACCATGACCGCATCCGCTTCGTCTGCCCCCGCGCCTGTTGCCTTCGCGGCCACGGCTGCACCGTCGCCGCCACTCCTAGCACACGCGACGGGGCCAACATCAACGCCGCTAACGCGCGTTTCGCTGGCCTTCCTGGAGCACCGTTTCAAGCTCTACCTGCGCTTCGGCGAACCGGCGCGCACGCTGCGGCTCGACCGCTGGCGCAGTCTCGCCGTATTCATGCCGAATGCCATGTTCTGCCGCATTCGCTGGCAGTCCACCGACTACGGCACTGTTCGCTGGCAGCTCATGGTGATGCAGGCTTGCACGCCGCTGGACGCGGCGCAGCGCATCCCCGGTGTGCAGCCGGGCGCACGCCTGCTGCTGCACACCGAGGGCGAGAACCAGGTGCGCGCCGTGCTGGAGCGCATCGACGCCATCGAGGCGCTGGGGATCGCGCCATCCGCCGCTTCACCCGCGTACTGGCGCACGCTCGCCAACCGGCTCGCTGCGCGCCTGCCGCTGCCCGAATACACCGCCGAGCGGCACGCCGGATGGCTCATCGGGAGGGCGCTGCCATGACCGCCGTTTCGACTGTCGGCACCGCGCCGCGTCCTCGCTCACGCCTGCGCGCTCGCATCGTGCTCGCGTGCCTGTCTGCCTGCGGCCTCGCTGCGCTGGCCTGGGCGTCCTTCGTGCATCCGCTGCCGCGCATCATCTACAACCCGTCCGACAGCGTGGCGGTCGGCTGGTATCGCGTGGAACCGCTCCACCAGCGTACCGACTCGCTGCACCAGCCTTTGTCCGTTGGCAGCATCGTCTTGACCACGTTGCCGGCAGACACCGCCGCGCTGGCCGCGCAGCGCCGCTACCTGCCGGCGCGCGTGCCGCTGCTCAAGCGCGTGGGCGCCGTCGCGCCGCAAACGGTGTGCGTGTTTGATGCGCTGGTCTGGATCGACGGCGTGCCGGTGGCCGCCGTGCTGCCCGCCGACCGGCTGGGCCGTCCGCTGCCTTCCTGGCGGCAGTGCCGCCAGCTTCGGCCTGGCGAACTGTTCCTCTTGAGCGTGACCAACCCGGCGTCGTTCGACAGCCGGTATTTCGGGCCGGTCAGCGCATCCGCCGTGATCGGCGTCGCGCATCCGATCTGGCTGGAATCCCGCCCATGATGGCCGTCGATTCGCTGCACGTTGCCATGCATCTCATCGTGCCATCGGGCGTGTCGTCCTGCTGGTCGTCGCCGTGTCGTCGCGCGTGCAGTGCGGGTGCATTCGCACCGCACTTCGCGCTGTCTCCGGCGCAGCCGTCCAACGTGCAGGCGTCTTGCCTCGAACGCGCCCGGCCTGCGGCCGTATCCGCGTTCGCCGGCGCGCTGGCTGCTGGTGCAGCAGCGCCACCGGGCCGCGATTGCCGGGAGCGGATGCGGGAGGCAAATGCGGAAGGCAAGACAAAAGGACGCGGCACCGGGCCGCGTCGAAAGCCTGTCTGCACGTGGGGGTGGCGCGGCACGGAGCGGCTTTGCCGCCGTGCCGCTTGGGGCGCGAAGCCCGCGCCGATGCAGTCATGTCCACGTGCTTCGCACGCCCGGACACGCCAGAGCTTGCAGGGAGCCCAGCCATGACCAACCGCCGCGATGACGATTTCCGCATCCGCCCCAGCGCCCCGAAGAACCGGGGCCAGGGCTTCGTTTCCAAGGTGCTCAAACAGGCAGGAAAGGCCAGCAGCGGCAAGTCGGCGGTGCGCCGTCCTGGCGGCAGTGGCAAGGGCGCCGGCATCGGCCAGCGGCCCGGCTCGCGGCTGGGAC
This sequence comes from Pigmentiphaga sp. NML030171, assembly GCF_002188635.1. Classification (GTDB taxonomy): domain Bacteria; phylum Pseudomonadota; class Gammaproteobacteria; order Burkholderiales; family Burkholderiaceae_B; genus Pigmentiphaga; species Pigmentiphaga daeguensis. The sequence continues at coordinate 268,585 of NZ_NINX01000029.1, forward strand.
GCGGCCACACGGCGGCGCGCTTCGCGGGCGCGAAGCTCACGCCCATGTCGCGGCGCGTGACCATCAAGACGCTGCTGGTCAATCAGCAGCGGGCCAGTCCGCAGTCGCTCGCCAAGCACCTGCGCTACATCGAGCGCGACGGCGCCGGCCGCGACGGCGAGCCAGGCCAAGCCTATGGGCCGCAGACCGATGCTGCCGGCCTCGACGCCTTCAAGGAACGCTGCGCCGACGACCGGCACCATTTCCGCTTCATCCTCTCGCCGGAGGATGGCGCGGAACTGGACGACCTGCGCACCTACACGCGGCATCTCATGGGCCGCATGGAAGCCGACCTGGGCACACGGCTGGAATGGGTGGCGGTCGATCACTGGAACACCGACAACCCGCACACCCACTTGATCGTGCGCGGACGCGACGACACCGGCAAAGACCTCATCATCGCGGGCGACTACATCGCCGATGGCTTCCGGCATCGCGCGTCCGAGCTGGCGACCGAATGGCTGGGGCCACGCACCGAGCTGGAGATCCAGCAGACCTTGCAGCGTGAAGTGGATCAGGAGCGATGGACGAGCCTGGATCGCACGCTCAAACGCGAACTGGGCGACGATGGCTTGGTGCATGTCGAACGGTTCAACGAACCGCGGCTGCAACGCCAGCGCCTGCTGCTGATCGGCCGCCTGCAACGCTTGCAGCGCCTGGGCCTGGCCGACGAGATGCAGCCGGGCACCTGGGCCGTCCACGCCGATGCCGAAAAGACGCTGCGCGCCCTGGGCGAGCGTGGCGACATCATCCGCACCATGCAGCGGGCCATGCGCGGCGAGCCGCGCGAGCTGGCGGTGTTCGAGGCGGGCGACGATGGCCGAACCATCCTCGGCCGCGTGGCCGCGAAGGGGCTGGCCGACGAGCTGCGCGACCGGGGCTATCTGGTCATCGACGGCGTGGACGGCAAGGCCCACTACGTCGCGCTCAACACCCGCGACGAACTGGCGAACTATCCGGCCGGCGCGGTGGTGGAGGTGAAGGGATCGGCCGATGTGCGCGCGGCCGACAAGAACATCGCCGCGCTGGCGAGCGATGGCCTGTACCGCACCGACCACCACCTCGCCATCGCGCAGGGTCAGGCCATGCCCGGCCGCGATCCACAGGAAGTCGTCGCAGCCCATGTCCGTCGGCTGGAAGCCTTGCGCCGCGCCGGCATTGTGGAGCGCGTGGCCGAAGGTCTATGGAAGGTGCCGGACGATCTGCCCGAGCAGGGCCGCCGCTACGACGCGCAGCGCCTGGGCGGCGTGGCCGTGGAGCTGAAATCGCACCTGCCCATCGAGCGGCAGGCCCGAGTGATCGGGGCCACCTGGCTCGACCAGCAGTTGATCGGCGGCGGCTCGGGTCTGGGCGACCTGGGCTTTGGCGGCGAGGCCAAGCAGGCGATGCAGCAGCGCGCCGACTTCCTGGCCGAACAGGGACTGGCCGAGCGGCGCGGGCAGCGCGTGATCCTGGCGCGCAACCTGCTGGGCACGCTGCGCAACCGGGAACTGGCACAGGCCGCGAAGGACATTGCCGGCGAAACCGGCCTGGAGCATCGCCCGGTGGCCGATGGGCAGCGCGTGGCCGGCATCTACCGGCGCAGCGTCATGCTCGCCAGCGGGCGCTACGCGATGCTCGATGACGGCATGGGATTCAGCCTAGTGCCGTGGAAACCAGTGATCGAGCAACGGCTAGGTCAGCAACTTGCTGCCACTGTACGCGGCGGTGGCGTGTCATGGGAGATTGGACGGCAGAAAGGCATGTCCATCATCTGACGAGCAACCTGCTTCCGACGAGTCGAAACTGCGCCCATCCACGATCTGCATTCTCCCGCAATGGCGAGAGGCCAACTTAAGCGATGCGAGGCAGCGTTAGATCAAATTTAGTCGCTGTATCGCTGGACGTTGCCTGCACATGTCCACCATGAGCTTCGGCAATTGATTTGACGATGGCCAGCCCTAGCCCTGCACCTGCGTTCTTTCGTTGGCGGGCAGGATCTACTCGGAAAAAGCGATCGAATAACTTCGGCAGATCAGCCTCCGAAATTCGCTCGCCCGGATTTTCGACACTTATCGTTGTCCATCGTTCATCTTGCGCCAAAGCGACTGTAATACGCGACCCATAGGGAGTATGACGGATTGCGTTGGAAAGAAGATTGTTGAGCGCCCGCAGCAACATCTCACGATCCGCTCGTATTGGTTCGGCAGCACCCTTTGCGTAAAGTGTGATGTTGCGGTCTTCAGCTAATGCCTCGAAGTAGTCAAACAAACCTCGGATCAACTCAGCCAAGTCGATTTCGCCGAGGCGGAGATTTCGAGGGTCATTTTCCGTTTGAGCTAGAAACAACATGTCGCCGATCATGCGACTCATGCGATCAAACTCCTCCAAGTTGGAGTAGAGGATCTCCCGATATTCCTCTGCACTGCGGGGTTGCCCGAGCGCCACATGGGACTGCGTAATCAGGTTGGTAACGGGTGTACGCAACTCGTGCGCAATGTCGGCGGAAAAGTGCGACAGGCGGACAAACCCTTCCTCGATTCTGGCCAGCATGTCGTTGAAGGCGACCACAAGTTCAGCCAGTTCTATAGGTACGTCCAGAGGATCAAGTCTCACATCTAGCTTTGAAGAGCGGATCGTGCGAATCTCCTCGTTGACCTTGCGGATTGGAAGGTGGCCCCATTGCACGGCCAGCCAAGCCACCCCGAGCGCAATGCAGAGAACAAGGCAGGTCGCCCACCAGAGCATGCGCTTGAACTCTGCCAAGAAATCGAGATGAAAGCCGATGTCCATGGCAGCGACGATGCGGTAGCCAGGTGCCGCCGAATCGTCGGCAGGCAGTTGTAGCGCCACACCTCGATAAGACCTCTGATTCTCTTGCCACACCGTCAAATCGTCGGCGGTGATGCGGTTGACCAACTTTTTGCTGCTGGCAAGTTTCGACAGGTCAGGACCCGGCGTGGCATAGATGGTATTGCCCGGCCGATCATAGACACCATAGGTCATCCCATGATGTCCTGCCACTGCATTGGCTAAATGCTGCCGCAACTCATCTTTGTCCATGTCATTAGCGATCTGTCGCAACGGCTCTGCCAAGGCCGTGACCACTGCGTCCAGTTCATGGGCGTCCTGTTGGGCAAAGTGGTGCTCCAGGGATCTAACGACAACCCAGTTGAACGCTAGAAATACCAAGGTAGTGGCAATGCCAACCAGGGCCGTGACCCTCAATGCAAGCGACGCGGGACGGCTTCGCCGTGGCTTATGGCGCGAGGTCATCATCAGGCGCATCGAGCGTGTATCCCATGCCACGTACAGTGTGGATGAGCTTTGGATTGAACGCATCGTCGATCTTTGCGCGCAGACGACGGATGGCCACATCAATGACGTTGCTGTCGCTGTCGAAATTCATGTCCCATACCTGAGACGCAATCAACGAACGCGGCAGAACTTCACCCTGTCGGCGTGCCAGCAGTTCGAGCAACGCGAACTCCTTGCTGGTGAGATTGATGCGCTGACCAGCGCGCGTTGCACGTCGGCGCGGCAAGTCCAGCACCAAATCGGCAACTTGGATGCGATCAGGCTGGCTCGGAGCGCTTCCGCGTCGCAGCAGCGTCCGCACCCGCGCCAGCAATTCCGAGAACGCGAACGGCTTGACGAGATAGTCGTCTGCCCCCAGTTCCAACCCCTTGACGCGGTCATCTACGCTGCCACGTGCGGTTAGAAATAGCACAGGGACTTGTTTGCCAGCATCTCGCAGCGAACGCACGATGCGCCAGCCATCGACATCCGGCAGCATGACATCCAAGACCACCAAATCGTAGGTCTCGCTCATGGCCAAGTGGTGTCCGTCCAATCCGTTACGCGCCAGATCCACGACGAACCCTGCCTCCATGAGACCTTGGCGGACGTAATCCGCCGTCTTGTTCTCGTCTTCAACGACCAACAGCTTCATCGCATGCCCCATGAAATCGCTGCGGCGTAAGGAATTTTGCCGCCCACGATGCCCCATTCATCTGCTTCTTAGGGGCAATGTAATAGTCGCTTCCTGCCACGAAGATGACGCGACCATTACATGAATGTAATCCAAGGGTCATTCATCCGAAAGTGGTCACTCCATAGCATGACCTCCATGCGTCGAACCGTGCCGCCCAAGACCAAAGGCGGCTCTAAAGACGACTTTCAAGTTATCTATGGAGGATTTCAGGCCATGCCGCCTCGTTCGCCCTTTGTAATCGCGCCCCCACTGGGCCTGTCTCGTCGGCGTTTTGTTCAGGGGCTGGCCGCTGGCGGCGTCCTGGCCGGGCTGTCCACCCCGGCGCTCAGGGCATTTGCCCAACAAGGCTCCGCGACGCGCGGTGCCGCCCCTGTGCTGAAGGGCACCGAGTTCGACTTGGTGATCGCCGAATCGCCCGTGAACTTCACGGGCAAGCCAGGCGTGGCTACGACCATCAACGGCTCGCTGCCGGCACCGACATTGCGTTGGCGCGAGGGTGACACCGTCACAATCCGTGTGACCAACAAGCTGCGTGAAGCCACATCCATCCACTGGCACGGGATCATCCTGCCGTATCAGATGGATGGCGTGCCGGGCATCAGCTTCAATGGCATCGCTCCCGGCGAGACCTTCACGTACCGCTTCAAGGTTCAGCAAAGCGGCTCCTACTGGTACCACTCGCACTCCGGCTTCCAGGAACTCACGGGCATGTACGGGGCGATCATCATCGACCCCGCTGGTGCCGAGACCATCCGCGCCGACCGTGACCACGTGCTGCTGTTCTCGGATTGGACCGACGAAGACCCGATGCGGGTGTTCACCAAGCTCAAGTCCCAAAGCGACTACTACAACTACAACCAACCTACCGTCTTCGACTTCTTCCGGGACGCCTCGCGCGACGGCATGGCCGCTGCGATCGACAAGCGCAAGATGTGGAACGAGATGCGGATGAATCCGACGGATCTCGCCGATCTGTCCGCCGCCACGCTGACCTATCTGGCCAACGGCGTCACCCCCGCCGGCAATTGGACGGCGCTGTTCCGACCGGGTGAGCGCGTGCGGCTGCGCATGGTCAACGGTGCGGGCAACACCTTCTACGACGTACGCATTCCCGGACTGAAACTCACGGTGGTGCACGTCGATGGTGTTGACGTGGAGCCGGTGACGGTCGATGAGTTCCGATTCGGTCCGGGCGAAACCGTCGATGTGATCGTCCAGCCACGGGATGACGCTTACACGATCTTCGCCCAGGCGATGGACCGGACAGGCTACGCGCGGGCCACGCTGGCCGTGCGTGAAGGTCTTCAAGCTCCCGTGCCTGCCCTCGATCCGGTCGAATGGCTGACCATGAACGACATGATGGGCAGCATGATGGGGGGCATGGACCACGGCGGGTCCGGCCAAGCCATGGAGATGACGGGCATGACCGGGATGACCGGGATGACCGGGATGGATCATGGGGCGATGGCTGGCATGAATCACGGCGCCATGAACCACGGTGGCATGGCGATGGATCACAGCCAACACGCCGCGGCTGCGGGGGGACTGGCCGTGCCCAGCACTACTGCTCGCCACGCTCGCACCGAGTATGGTGCCAGCACGGACATGCGCGTTGACATGGCGCGCACCAACCTCGATGACCCCGGCATCGGACTGCGCAACAACGGTCGGCGCGTGTTGACCCTCGCGGATCTGCATACCCCGTCGGGGCCGCTGGACAAGAGAGGCCCTGGCCGGGAGGTCGAACTGCACCTCACGGGCAACATGGAACGCTACGCATGGTCCCTGGACGGGCTGGAGTTCGGAAAGTCCACGCCGGTGCACTTCAAACACGGCGAGCGGCTGCGGGTCATTCTGCACAACGACACCATGATGACCCATCCCATGCACCTGCACGGCATGTGGAGCGAGCTGGAAAGCCCCGACGGTCGCTTCCTTGCGCGCCGCCACACCCTGCCGGTGCAGCCGGCACAACGCATCAGCTTCCTGGTGACAGCCGACGCGCTCGGCCGCTGGGCGTGGCACTGCCACCTGATGTTCCACATGGATGCCGGCATGTTCCGCGAAGTCGTGGTGTCTTGAACCCAGCGCACAAGGAAGACCAAGAATGTCCAAAGCACTCCCCACTCGCGCACTGGCCACGACGCTTCTGGCCCTGGTAAGCGTCGCCGCCCAGGCACAAGCACAGAACGACCATGCAGCGCACGGCCAGGCCGACGCTCAAACGGCCGCGCCATCCACTCAGACCGTGGCTCCTGCCGCCGACCCGCACGCGGGTCACGCGACGTCGGCGAGCGGCTCGACCGCGGCCCCGGCCATGGATCACGGCAACATGCAGATGCAGGGCGGGTCGGCGCCTCCTGACGCCCGCGATCCGCATGGCTACTCCAATGGCCTGACATTGGGATCGGGCGACTACGCCGTACCCGGTGTGCCGCGGCTGATGCTGGCCGACGAACACAGGTTCTTCTCGTTGCGCGGCGAAACCCTGGAACGCCGCTTCACGCGCAAAGGGGACGATTCCACGGCCTACGACCTCCAGGCTTGGTATGGGACGACCTACAACAAGGCCGTCGTGAAGGCCGAAGGCGATATCGCCAAAGGAAAGCTCGAAGAATCGCGTACCGAGCTTCTCTGGGGGCACGCCGTCGCACCGTACTGGGACACCCAGCTCGGCGTTCGGGTGGATAACGGAGAAGGCCCGAGCCGTCAATGGTTGGCTTTCGGCATCCAGGGCCTCGCCCCCTACTGGTTCGAGCTGGAGGCGACGGGCTACGTGGGAAGTGGCGGACGTACGGCGCTGCGTGTCGAAGGAAGCTACGAGCTGCTGCTGACCCAGCGACTGATTCTGGAGCCTCGTGCCGAATTGCAGTTCTATGGCAAGGACGACCCGGAACGCGGTATCGGCAAGGGCTTGGCCGAAGCGTCTGCTGGCTTGCGCCTGCGCTATGAATTCAGTCGCCAGTTCGCCCCCTACATCGGCGTGGAACGGGCGGGCAGCTTCGGACGCACCGCGGACTATGTGCGCGCCGAAGGTGGCCGCGCGCAGCAGACGCGCTGGGTGGCTGGCGTGCGATTCTGGTTCTAGAACCTTGTGGGTTTGATCATCTGATGAGAGGCAATCTATGAACATGCACTACGACAGAAGCCAGGGCAAAGTGCCGAGACGCCAAGCATTGATCGCTGGCTTGTTGGTGATGGCACTCGCAGGACCGAGCCTGGCGCAGAGCCGACCGATCGCCAAGGTGTGGAAGGACCCGAGCTGCGGTTGCTGCAAGGACTGGGTCTCACACCTGCAAGGCGCAGGCTTCGATGTGCAGGTTCTTGACACCGGGAACACGGCAGCGCGCACGCGGCTGGGCATCCCGCAGAAGTACGGTTCGTGCCACACGGCGCAGATCGGCGGCTATGCCATCGAGGGTCATGTGCCTGCCTCGGACATTCAACGCTTGCTGCGCGAAGCCCCGCAGGCCATCGGCCTCGCGGCGCCGGGCATGCCGGTCGGTTCGCCCGGCATGGATGGTCCGGCCTATGGTGGACGCAAGGACGCCTACGACGTGCTGCTGATCGGGAAAAACGGTAGTAGCACGGTCTATCAGTCGCATCGCTGACCATCCATCAACCCTTTTCCGTGGAGATATGCCATGCAGCATCAGCACACACAGACCCCCAGCGATCGTCCCCGGTTCTGGCGATCGCGCTACGGCGTGGCGTTCCTCATCATCGCCGCTGTCGCCGCGTATTTCCTGCTCAAGGAGCACACGGCACATGTTGCCGGCTATCTCCCCTTCCTGCTGCTGGCGGCTTGTCCGCTGATGCACCTGTTCATGCACCGTGGTCACGGCCACGGCGGACACGATCATGCCGCGCGTCAGGGTGAGGAAGGTGCCGCACCCGCCAAGGAGCAGAAGCAATGAGTCGCGTGCTCGCACCGTGCGAGCACGCGACGCCGCGCTTGTCTCCTTGCGCGCCTGCGGCCTGCTGCGATCACCAGACACCAACGGTTAACGGCGGAGGGCACTTGTCACTATGAATTCACCCAGCAAGTCTTCAGGACATGAGCACGCAGGCATGGCGGCGGGTGCCACAACGTCCGGCCCGCATACGCACCACCATCACGCCAGCCATGCCGGCAGTGACGACGCGGGCGGGTCCTCAAGCCACTCGCAGCCCGATGCCGCGACGCGCGATCCGGTGTGTGGCATGGCGGTCACGGCGGCGTCGGAGCACCGCTCCACGCACTTGGGGAACACGTACTTGTTTTGCAGCACCGGATGCAAGGCCAAATTCGACACCGATCCGGCGCGATATGCCAGCGGTGGCGCGGGCATAGGCACAGGCAGCGGCCATGCGCCGCATCACCATGCCAGCACCGCAGTTTCACCGGCCCCGGCGGCATCGCCAACCGCACCCGGAACGATCTACACCTGCCCGATGCACCCGGAGATCCGCCAGGATCATCCGGGAACCTGCCCCAAGTGCGGGATGACGCTGGAGCCCCTGCTGCCCGACCTCGACGACGACAACCCGGAGTTGCGTGACTTCTCGCGTCGCTTCTGGTGGACCTTGCCGTTGACGCTCGTGGTCCTGGCGCTGGCGATGCTGGGCGAGCGGCTGCACCTGATGGACATGGCTACGCAGAGCTGGGTCGAGTTGGTGCTGTCGTTGCCGATCGTGCTGTGGGCCGGCTGGCCCTTCTTCTCCCGCGGCTGGCTGTCCGTGGTCAACCGCAGCCCGAACATGTGGACACTGATCGGCCTGGGAACGGGTGCGGCATTCATCTACAGCGTCGTGGCAACCGTTGCGCCGGAAGTGTTTCCAGCCTCCTTCATGTCCATGGGACGGGTCGGCGTGTATTTCGAGGCCGCCGCCGTCATCATCTCGCTGACACTGCTCGGCCAGGTGCTGGAACTCAAGGCCCGCTCCCAGACTTCGGCGGCCATCAAGTCGCTGCTGGGGCTGGCGCCCAAGACCGCGCGGCGCATCAATGCGGACGGCAGCGAGGAAGACGTGCCGCTCAGCCATGTGCACGTCGGCGACCTGCTGCGCATCCGACCCGGCGAGAAGGTGCCGGTGGATGGCATCGTGCACGAGGGCAGCAGCTCGATTGACGAATCCATGCTGACCGGCGAACCGCTGCCCGTCAGCAAGCGCGCGGGCGACAAGGTCATCGGGGCCACACTCAACACCAACGGCGCGCTGGTCATGCGTTCGGAGCGGATCGGCTCGGACACCGTTCTATCGCAGATCGTCCAGATGGTCGCCCAGGCGCAGCGTTCCAAGGCACCGATGCAACGCATGGCCGATGTCGTTGCCGGCTACTTCGTGATGGCCGTCGTCGCCATTGCGGTCACGACGCTCTTTGTATGGGGATTCTTCGGGCCACAGCCCACCTGGGTCTATGGACTGATCAATGCGGTGGCCGTCCTGATCATCGCCTGCCCGTGCGCGCTGGGTCTGGCCACGCCGATGTCGATCATGGTCGCAACGGGCCGTGGCGCCACGCAGGGCGTGTTGTTCCGCGATGCCGCGGCGATCGAGAATCTTCGCAAGGTCGATACCCTCGTCATCGACAAGACAGGAACCCTGACCGAAGGCCGACCTGCTTTCGATCAGGTCGTCGCAGCACCCGGCTTTACGAACGATGAGGTGCTGCGTCTTGCGGCCAGCCTGGACCAGGGCAGTGAACACCCCCTGGCCGACGCCATCGTGCAGGCCGCGCGTGCCCAGGGCCTCCAACTCGTGAAGCCTCAGAGCTTTGAATCGGGAACCGGCATCGGCGTGCGCGGAAAGGTTGAGCACCGGCAACTGGCGTTGGGCAACACAGTGCTGATGGAACAGTCTGGCGTATCGGTGGAACCGCTCGTACCCCAGGCCGAAACTCTGCGCGGCGAAGGGGCCAGCGTCATGTACTTGGCTGTGGACGGGCAACTCGCGGGTTTGCTCGCCGTATCCGACCCGGTCAAGGGCAGCACCCCCGAGGCCCTGGCCGCGTTGAAGGCTGCGGGCCTGCGGGTCATCATGGCCACCGGGGACGGGCAGACCACCGCCAAAGCCGTCGGTGCACGCCTAGGCATCGACGAGGTGCATGGTGAGGTCAAGCCGGCGGACAAGCTCATGTTGATCGAGCGGCTGCAGAAAGAAGGCCGCATCGTCGCCATGGCCGGAGACGGCATCAACGACGCGCCGGCCTTGGCGAAGGCAGACGTGGGCATCGCCATGGGAACGGGAACCGACGTGGCGATGAACAGCGCTCAGGTCACGCTGGTCAAGGGCGACCTGCGTGGCATTGCTGTCGCTCGCACGCTCTCGGTGAGTACCGTGGGCAACATGAAGCAGAACCTCATGTTCGCCTTCCTCTACAACGCGCTGGGCATCCCCATCGCCGCCGGGGTTCTCTATCCCCTCACGGGCTGGTTGCTGTCGCCCCTGATCGCAGCATTGGCGATGAGCCTGAGTTCGGCATCGGTCGTGGGCAACGCCTTGCGGCTGAGAGCGAGCCGACTGTGACCGAAACATCTTTCAGAACCAACAGGAGTCTGCTATCGCCCAGCGAACCGTTTCTTTCGTTCCACGCCGTTGCGAAGGTGCAAGCCTTATCTCGGCATTTCGTTCTTAAACCACACCTCACACATCCAGGTAGAAACTTCTATGACCCGTTCACATTTCATCGCCAAGCTCGTCGCGCCGATCGCTGCTGGCCTGTTCGCCACCGCCGCATTCGCGCATCCTTCGCTGGTGTCTTCAACGCCGGCCGACAAGTCGCAGGTTTCCGCGCCAGCCACCATCGAGCTGAAGTTCTCCGAAACGCTGGTGCCGCAGTTCTCCGCCGCAAGCCTTGTCATGACGGGCATGCCGGGAATGGCGAGCCATGGCCCGATGAAGATCAACGCCAGCGTCGCGGGTGCCGGCGACGGCAAGACCATGGTCATCACGCCGGCACAGGCGCTCCAGCCGGGCGACTATCGCGTCGAATGGCGTGCCGTCTCCTCGGACACGCATCCGATCACGGGTAACGTCACCTTCAAGGTGAAGTAAGCCCATGGCCGGGGATTGGTTGACCATCGTCCTGCGCCTGGCGCTTTATCTGGACCTGGCGGCGGCGTTTGGCGTCGCCATGTTCGGACTCTATGCTTTGGGCAACGACGAGCGATCCTCGACGATCTCGCGCCGCTATCGCGTACTCATTGGCGCATCCGCCGCCATCGGCATTGTCCTGTCGATGTGGGGCATGACGGTCATGGCCAAGGCCATGTCCGGCGCCCAAAGCTACGCGGAGCTGTCAACGCACGTTTTCGACATGCTCATTACGGGCACGCACATGGGCATCGCCTGGTGCATTCGCATCCTGGCGTTAGTGACGTGTGTGCTCATCGCAGTGTTGCGCATGAATTCAACACTGCGTTTTGCAGCGATGGCCGCTTCCAGTGGTGTGGCGTTGGCGACCCTTGCATGGGCGGGACATGGCGCCATGGATGACGGCGTGCGCGGATACATTCATCTCGCTTCGGACATCACGCACCTCTGGGCGGCCGGTGCCTGGGTAGGCGCATTGATCGCGTTCTTGGTGCTTGCGGCGAACAAACCAAATACCGGGCAAGGCTCAGTAGAGATCCTGAGCCGAACATCCAATGGTTTCGCTCGGATAGGTACTGTGATCGTGGCGGCACTCGTCGTGACCGGAGCCCTGAATTACCTGTTGATCGCTGGGCCATCGCTTGATCCGCTCTTCTCAACGCTCTATGGCCGCCTGCTCGTAGGAAAACTCCTGTTGTTCGGAGGAATGCTCGCGCTGGCGGCAGCCAATCGGTTTCGACTGAGCCCAAGTCTGGAGGCGGCATTGAGAACAGGCAACCACGCACACGCGGTCGTCAAGCTACGGCAGAGTCTGTTCACGGAGGCGACATTAGCCGTTCTGGTTTTGGCGAGCGTTGCGTGGCTTGGCATCCTTTCTCCCAACGGCACCTAATCCTTGACTGGCACCAAATGACAGCACATGAATTGAATGTAATGCACGGGTAAGCGATCTGTAGATCGCGCGCTTCTACATTTAACGGCGCGGCGCAAGTTGTCGTCGTTTTCACAAAGGAGTCGATCATGAAATCGCAAATTGTCATTGCCGCCCTGTTGAGCGCCCTCTCCGTGCCTGCCTTCGCCGGTCATGCAGCAGCCCAGGCAGCCAAGGAGATGGTTCCGCTGGCTGACGGGGGAACGCTGTACGTCTTCAAGGATGGAAAGATGGCACAGGAAAGTCGCTTCGGACGCGCCGTGTATCAATCCATCGGCGCCTCAGTGGCGACGAAGGACGGGCGGAACATTGCCATTACCAGCAATGAAGTTGCTCGCCTCAGCTCGCTGCTTGAACAGGAGCACGGCGGGTAATTCGCGCGATCTGCTGATGCCTCCCAATGGCGTCAGAAAGAAGTCCCAGCGCCTGTCCGATTCGGATAGGCGCATGGCCTTCGGTGACTACCCCGGACAGAAGATTCAATGTGTAGGTTCAAATAACACTTAATAGGAGATTGATTTGTGGAGCTTCGTCATCTACGGTGTTTCCTCGCTGTAGCAGAGGAGCTTCACTTTGCCCGCGCTGCCGAGCGGTTGCACATCGACCAATCTCCGTTATCTCGCACCATCAAGGAGTTGGAGGAAGAACTCGGCGCACGCCTGTTTGTCCGCACCACTCGCAGCACACAACTGACCCGCGCTGGACGGCTGTTTCTGGAGCACGTTCAGCGAGTCTTTACAGTGCTGGAGCAGGCCCGCGATAGTGTCAAGTCCGCCGCCAACGGCTTTTGCGGCCAGTTGCGTATTGCCTTGTCCGATGGCGTCACGCCTTCGCGCCTGCCGGCATTGCTGGCGCGCAGCCGCGAAGAGGACCCCGAGGTGGAAATCCGATTGTTCGAGGTGCCTTTGGATCAGCAGATCAAGGGGCTTCATAGCGACCTGTATGACGCGGGCTTCTCGATGGCAGAGGATGCAGGTGATGGCATCATCGTCACTCCTGCATGGGAAGACGAATTGATGGTGGCGGTACCAGCCCGCCATCCGGTGCTTGCCTTCAAACAGATCCCGCTGAAGGAGGTGTTGCGCCATCCGCTGGCGCTGGGCGACCCAGCAGTGTGCGAAGGCCACGCGCGCCAGGTCGATCGGTTCCTACGCACATGCGGACAAGAGCCGCTGATCGCGCAGCGCGTGGCGACCTTCGACGTGATGATGACTTTAGTCTCCGCCGGCTTAGCATTGGGCTTGGCGGGCGAGGCGCACATTGCTTCCAGCCGCGAGCCGGGAGTCGTGGCCCGGCGCTTGGCGGGCAAGCCGACTATGCTCATGACCTATCTGCTGCGCCGCGATACGGAGCCGTCCGAAATGCTGGCTCGATTTATCGAACGAGTAGATTTTATTGATTCGGCTGATGAACTCGGCATCCCCGAAGACCTTCCACGCGACCGATAGTAGGAATAAGGCTATGAACAAAGTGATATTGCTGATATTGGTCACTGCACTGCCTGCATGCGGTCCTTCTCAACCTTCGGAAACCGTGGATGCGCTCGTAGCCAATCCCGAACGCATCAAAGAGATTCAACGTCAATGCAAGGAAGACCGCGCGAAGGTTGGCGACGAACTATGTCTGCGTGCTGCCGAAGCCGCCAAACGGCGATTTTTCGGTGATCGGCCCGAGCAAAAATCCAAGTAGGTTATCTCTCGGTCGCTTCGCTGCGACGAAGTTCTCGCTGTTACCTCACTACGCCGCAATGCGCTCGCGCTTGCGGCGTTTTTATTGCTTTCGCCACTAAAGGAAATCTGACTTTTTGGGCCTAAATTGCCGCCACATCGGCCTTTGACCGACCTGCGCGAACGCCTTGATCCTCAGTGCTGCGGCACCTCTGTGTGCCGTGATCGGAGGCGAGGTTATGCAAGGGACGAACGTGCTGTTCGGTCAGATCGCCGTGGTATTCGGCATCGTGATCGCTGGCGTATGGAGCGCCACGCAATGGACAGCAGCAGCCCTTGGCTACCAGCTACGCCTTGGCTCGCCCTGGTTCGATCTTCTCGGCACACCGATCTACCACCCGTGGAAACTGTTCGAGTGGTGGTTCTTCTTCGATGCCTACGCGCCGCGCGTGTTCGATACCGGCGGCGCCATCGCGGGCGGCAGTGGCCTGCTGGCGGTGGTGGTCGCCATCGGTATGTCGATCTGGCGCTCGCGCCAATCGCGGCTGGTTACGACCTACGGCTCGGCACGCTGGGCGAACGCGGATGACATTCGCAAGGCTGGCCTCACGCAGCCGGCCGGCGTGTTCCTCGGCCAGCACGACCGCCAGTACCTGCGGCATGAAGGCCCGGAACACGTCCTGACCTTCGCGCCCACGCGCTCGGGCAAAGGTGTGGGCCTGGTGGTGCCGACGCTGCTTTCCTGGCCAGCCTCGGCCGTCATCCACGACATCAAGGGCGAGAACTGGCAGATCACCGCCGGTTGGCGCTCGCGCTTCTCGCATTGCCTGCTGTTCAACCCGACCGATGCGAAGTCAGCGGCCTACAACCCGCTGCTGGAGGTACGGCGCGGCGCGCATGAGGTGCGCGACGTGCAGAACATCGCGGACATTCTGGTTGATCCCGAAGGTGCGCTGGAGAAGCGCAACCATTGGGAAAAGACCTCGCACGCGCTACTGGTTGGGGCCATCCTGCATGTGCTCTACGCAGGCGAAGACAAGACTCTGCGCGGCGTCGCCAACTTCCTCTCCGACCCGGCCAGTCCGTTCGAGCTGACCTTGCATCGGATGATGACTACGCCGCACCTCGTGAACGAGGAAGGTGGTGGCCCACATCCCGTGGTGGCATCCGCTGCGCGCGAAGTCCTCAACAAGAGCGATAACGAACGCTCGGGCGTGCTGTCCACGGCCATGTCGTTCCTCGGCCTGTACCGCGATCCCACGGTGGCCGAAGTCACCTCGCGTTGCGATTGGCGCATCGCTGACCTGATCGCTGCCGAGCATCCGGTATCGCTGTACCTCGTGGTGCCGCCTTCGGACATTTCGCGGACGAAGCCGCTCATTCGCCTGATCCTCAACCAGATCGGCCGGCGCCTCACCGAATCGCTCGACGGCTCCGACGGCATTCAGCGCCGCCACAAGCTGCTGCTGATGCTCGATGAGTTCCCGGCGCTGGGGCGGCTCGACTTCTTCGAGACGGCCCTGGCCTTCATGGCGGGCTACGGCATCCGCAGCTTCCTCATCGCGCAGTCGCTCAACCAGATCGACAAAGCCTATGGCCAGAACCATTCGATTCTGGACAACTGCCATGTGCGCGTGACGTTCGCCACGAACGACGAGCGCACGGCCAAGCGCATTTCCGAAACGCTCGGCACCGCTACCGAGCTGCGCGCGCAGCGCAACTACGCGGGCCATCGGCTCGCGCCGTGGCTGGGCCACCTGATGGTGTCGCGCCAGGAAACCGCGCGCCCGCTGCTGACGCCGGGCGAAGTCATGCAGCTTCCGCCTGACGAGGCCGTGGTGATGGTGTCCAGCGTGGCGCCGATCAAGGCGAAGAAGCTGCGCTACTACGCGGACGCCAATTTCAAGCGTCGCGTGCTGCCACCGCCCGCGCTGGCGGATGGGCAGTACGCCGACGCGCCGCCATTGCGGCCCGACGACTGGAGCGGGTTGGCGATTCCGTCCGTGCCCGCTGCACTGGCCGCCGCGTCCGCTGATGGCCTGGAGAACTTGGGTTCGGCCGACGACGGCGGCCCGCGCCGTCAGCCCGAACTCTCCGAAACCGTCGCCTACGACTCCGAGCTGGCCGCTCCCACGGCCGACCTCGCGCTGCTCGATGACGACGACGACCTGCCGCTTCCCCTTCCTCGCCAGCTTGATCCGGCCATGCAGCGCAGCGCCCGGCTGGCTTCCCTCGACCCCAACGACGGAATCGAGCTATGAGCCACTATCGCCTCAACCTGTTCATCCAGCCGGAGCACGCCAAGCGGCTCGATGAGCTGGCCGCCAAGAAAGGCGTGTCCAAGTCGTCCATCGTCGCGGCGGCGCTCGCATCATGGCTGTCGCCCGATGCCGCCGACCAGCGCGAGGCGGCCATTGCCAAGCGGCTGGATCGCCTCTCGCGCCAGGCCGATCGCATGGAGCGCGACCAGAACATCGCCATCGAAACGCTGGCGCTGTTCATCCGCTACTACCTGACCGTGAGCACTCCGGTTCCCGAGGCGCACCAAGACGCGGCACGCGCGCAAGGCAAGGCGCGCTTCGAGCAGTTCACCGAGCAGCTTGGCCGCCACCTGCTGCGGGGCCGCAGCCTGGTGCGCGACGTGGTGGAGGAACTGCATCCCGACCCAATGCGGATGGAAGACGCGGCGGCAGCCGCGCAAGCGCAGGAGCGTGCCTCATGAGCGCCGCGCCTTCATCCCTCACCACCTCGCTCGACCGCCGCATCCAGATGCTGCGCACGGCGATGGGGCCGCTGATCGCCGCCGCGCTCGAAGACCCGGACGTGGTGGAGGTGATGCTGAACCCCGATCGCACCCTTTGGGTGGATCGGCTTTCCAGTGGGCGCGCGCCGATGGGCGCGGAGTTGCCGGAGACGGACGGCGAGCGAATCATCCGCTTGGTCGCGGCCCACGTTGGCGCAGAAGTCCATCGCGGGCAACCGCTGCTGTCCGCCGAGTTGCCCGAAACCGGCGAACGCTTCGAGGGCATCTTGCCGCCCGCTGCGCCGGGGCCGGCCTTCGCGCTGCGCAAGCGCGCCATCGGCGTCATCCCTCTGTCGCGCTACATCGAGGACGGAATGATGACCGCCGAGCAGGCGGGCTTTCTCGTTCGCGCCGTGCGCGAGCGCCAGAACGTCCTGATCGCAGGAGCCACGAGCAGCGGCAAGACCACGCTCGCCAATGCGCTGCTGGCCGAGATCGCCGCCACGGGCGACCGCGTACTGGTGCTCGAAGACACCATCGAGTTGCAATGCGCGGCCCGCGACCATGTGCCGCTGCGCACGCGCGCCGGCGTCGTGTCCATGACCGAACTGGTGCGGTCGTCCATGCGCCTGCGGCCTGATCGCGTCGTCGTCGGCGAGGTGCGCGGCGCCGAGGCGCTGGATCTCATCAAGGTGTGGGGCACCGGCCATCCGGGCGGTATCGCCACGATCCACGCCGGCTCCGCGCTCGGCGCGCTGCTGCGCCTGGAGCAACTGATTCTCGAAGTGGCGGTGAACCCGCCGCGTGCGCTGATCGCCGAGGCGGTCAACGTGGTGATCCATATCGCCGGGCGCGGGCGCAAGCGCCGCATCGAGAGCATCGCCCGCGTCGTCGGCTTTGACGGCGTGGGCTACCGATTGGCGGATTGGGAGGCGGACGCGCTGGACACGCCGTTTCCCGAGTTGTCGCCAAACCCCGATGCCGTACCCGCTGCGGCGACTTCCTCATCCCTTGACTCACTTGGAGAACTGCCATGACGCAGATGACCATTCCTGCTTTCCGTTTTTCTGCAAATCCGGCTTTGCGTCTTGCGCGGCTGCGCTGCCTGGCCCGTCCTGCGGGGCAAGGGCTGCTGCTGGCCGCGTTGCTGTTGTTCCTGGCCGGAGCCGCGCAGGCCGCCGGTTCCTCGATGCCGTGGGAAGGCCCGCTGCAATCCATCCTCGAATCCATCCAGGGGCCGGTGGCGCGCATCGTCGCGGTCATCATCATCATCGCCACGGGCCTCGCGCTCGCGTTCGGCGACACGTCCGGCGGGTTCCGCAAGCTGATCCAGATCGTATTCGGTCTGTCCATCGCGTTCGCCGCTTCGAGCTTCTTCCTGTCGTTCTTCAGCTTCTCCGGCGGGGCGGTCGTATGAGTGCCCCTGACACCTTCGCGGACGGCTTCGAGGTGCCGCTGCATCGCTCGCTGACCGAGCCGATTCTGCTGGGCGGTGCGCCGCGCACCGTAGCGATCGCTAACGGCACGCTGGCCGCCGCTGTCGGCCTGGGCCTGCAACTGTGGATTCCGGGCGTCGTGCTCTGGATCGTCGGCCATTCGCTGGCGGTGTGGGGTGCGCGCGTCGATCCGCAGTTCATGCAGGTCTTCGCCCGGCACATCAAGCACCGCCCGCTGCTGGACGTGTGAGGGGAGGACGCCGCGATGCTGAACCTCGCCGAATACCGCCAGCGCCCGGCCTTGCTTGCCGACTGGCTGCCCTGGGCCGGGCTGGTCGCACCGGGCGTCGTCTTGAACAAGGACGGCAGTTTCCAGCGCACGGCCCGGTTTCGCGGGCCTGACCTCGACAGCGCGACGCAAGGCGAGCTGATCGCCACGTCGGCGCGGTTGAACAACGCGCTGCGCCGCATGGGATCGGGCTGGGCGCTGTTCATGGAAGCCGAGCGCCGGCCTGCGGCCGACTATCCGCACTCGGAGTTTCCCGAGCCGCTTTCGTGGGTGGTGGAGGAAGAACGCCGGGCCGCCTTCGAGGAATCGGGCCATCACTTCGAGAGCGGCTATCACCTGACGTTGCTTTACCTGCCGCCGGAAGAATCCCGCGCCCGTGCAGCCAAGATGCTCTACGAGAACACACCGACGAATGGCGTGGACTGGCGCGAGCGGCTGCAAGCCTTCGTCGCGGAAACGGATCGCGTCTTTGACCTGCTCGACGGCGTGATGCCGGAAATCGTCTGGCTGGATGACAGCCAGACGCTGACCTACCTGCACACGACCATCTCGACGCGGCGCTACCGCGTCGGTGTGCCCGAAGTGCCGTTCCACATCGACGCCCTGCTGACCGACTCGCCGCTGGTCGGTGGCCTGGCGCCCATGCTGGGCGACCAGCACCTGCGCGTGGTGTCGGTGCGCGGTTTTCCGACCTCGACCTGGCCGGGGATTCTGGACGACCTCAACCGCTTGGGCTTTGCATATCGTTGGAGTACGCGCTTTCTCTGTCTCGACAAATCCGAGGCGGAAAAGGAACTCACCCGCCTGCGCCGCCAGTGGTTTGCAAAAAGGAAGAACGTCATCGCGCTGCTGCGCGAAACGATCTTCCAGCAGGAAAGCCCGTTGGTCGATACTGACGCCAGCAACAAGGCGACCGACGCCGATGCCGCCTTACAGGAGCTGGGCAGCGATCAGGTCGCCTTCGGCTATCTCACCGCCACGGTGACGGTGCTCGATGCCGACCCGGCCGTAGCCGACGAGAAGCTGCGCATGGTGGAGCGGGTCATCCAGGGGCGCGGCTTCGTCACCATCCCGGAAACGCTCAACGCCGTGGATGCGTGGCTGTCATCCATTCCGGGCAACGCTTACGCCAACGTGCGCCAGCCCATCGTCTCGACGCTGAACCTAGCACACATGATGCCGGTGTCCGCAGTATGGGCGGGGCCGGAAAAGAACGACCACCTCGACGGCCCGCCGCTGATCGTCACGCGCACCGATGGCGCGACGCCGTTCCGGCTGGTGACGCACATCGGCGACGTGGGCCACACGCTGGTCGCAGGCCCGACCGGCATGGGCAAGTCGGTCTTGCTCGCCACGCTGGCGATGCAGTTCCGTCGCTATCGCGGTTCGCGCATCTTCGCCTTCGACATGGGCCGCTCGATGCGGGCCACGATCCTGGGCTTGGGCGGCGAACACTACGACCTGGGCACGGATGGCGAAATCGCCTTCCAGCCCTTGGCACGCATCGACCGCGAGGGCTACCGCACCTGGGCCGCAGAATGGGTCGAAGGCCGCTTGCTGCACGAAGGCGTGGCGGTCGGCCCCGACGAGAAGGCGGCTATCTGGTCGGCGCTTGGAAGCCTCGCCGGTGCGCCGGTGGAGCAGCGCACGATGACCGGCCTGTCGGTGCTGCTGCAATCGAACGCGCTGCGCCAGGCGCTCGCGCCCTACGTGCTCGGTGGTGCGCACGGCAAGCTGCTGGACGCTGACCACGACCGGCTCGGCATGGCCGACGTGCAGTGCTTCGAGATGGAGGAGCTGATGCACAGCAAGGCCGCCGTCATGGCCGTGCTGCATTACCTCTTTGCGCGCTTCGATGAACGCTTCGACGGATCGCCCACGCTGCTGATCCTCGATGAAGCGTGGTTGTTCCTCGATGACCCGGTGTTTGCCGCGCGTATCCGCCAGTGGCTCAAGACGCTACGCAAGAAAAACGTGTCGGTGATCTTCGCCACGCAGTCGCTCGCGGACATCAAGGATTCGAGCATCGCCCCCGCGATTATCGAAAGCTGCGCCAGCCGCATCTTCCTGCCGAACCCGCAGGCGACTGAGCCGCAGATTCGCACGATCTACGAAGGCTTCGGCCTCAACAGCCGGCAGATCGAGATCGTCGCCACCGCGCAGCCCAAGCGCGACTACTACTACCAATCCCGCCTCGGCAACCGCCTGTTCGACCTCGACCTGGGGCCGGCCGCGCTGGCGTTTGCGGGCGCTTCCACGCCGCAAGACCAGCGCGACATAGACCGCGTGCTGCTGGACGCCGGCGTACCCGGCTTCGCGGGCGCCTGGCTGCGCCATCGCGGCCTCGATTGGGCGGCCGACCTGCTGCCCTCGTTCCCCGGCCTTGCGCCGGGTTCCCTCGCTGATCAACCCCTGGAGAACCTGTCATGAAAAAGCGTCTTGTCGCCGCCGCAATCGCGGCCATGCTTTGCACCGCCACCGCCCATGCGCAATGGGTCGTGGTCGATCCCACCAACCTCGTGCAGAACACGCTGACCGCGATCCGCACGCTGGAGCAGATCAACAACCAGATCCAGCAGCTTCAGAACGAAGCGCAGATGCTGATGAACCAGGCGCGCAATCTCGCCAGCCTGCCATCCAGCGTGGTCGGCCAGTTGCGCGCCAATCTGGCGACCACGCAGCGGCTGATCGACCAGGCGCGCGGCCTGGCCTACGACGTGACGAATCTGGATCGGGAGTTTCAGCGCCTGTATCCCGAGCAGTACGCCGCCACGGTGAGCGGCGACCAGATGTACCGCGACACGCAGGAGCGATGGAAGAACACGCTCAACGGCTTGCAGACCACGATGCGGATGCAGGCCCAGGTTTCGCAGAACCTGGGCGAAGACGAAAGCGTGCTCGCCGACCTCGTGGGCAAGAGCCAGTCAGCCGAAGGTGCGTTGCAGGCGATGCAGGCCATGAACCAGTTGCTGGCCTTGCAGGCCAAGCAGTCGATCCAGTCGCAGCGGCTCCAGATCACGCAGGATCGCGCTGCCGCGCTGGAACTGGCGCGGCAGGCGGCGGCCACGGAGCGCGGACGTGAGATGACGCGCCGCTTCCTGGGCAGTGGCACGCCGTACACGCCGCAAGCCGTCGATTTCTACAACCACTGACGAGGTGCGGCCATGAAGTACGCGCCTGTCGTGTTCGCTCTCGCGTTCCTGCTGTCCGGCTGCGATCAGCCGCTGTCGGTGGCTTCACTGGCCGCCGATCCATCCCGGTTGCACACGCTGCGCGCGCAGTGCCGCACGGGCGCGCACGACGGCGCGTTTTGCGCGCAGGTGGCCCAGGCCGACCTGCGGCGCTTTCTCTCCGGCCAGACCGGGCCGAGCGAGTATCAGACGCTAGCCGACCTGCCGCCGATTCCGCCCAGCTTCGATGAACCCGCCGATGCCGATGCGCCTGGGCAGGAGGACTCACCATGAACGACGTAACGATCATCGACCGCTTCCTCGATACCTTCTCGCGCTACATCGACTCGGGCTTTGGACTGCTGCATGGCGAGGTGGCGTTTCTGACCGCCACGCTGATCGTCATCGACATGACGATCGCCGGGCTGTTCTGGGCGATGGGCCATGCCGTCGGCCAGGGCGAGGACGTGATCGCCAAGCTGATCCGCAAGGTGCTGTACGTCGGTGCCTTCGCCTACATCATCGGCAACTTCAACACGCTGGCCGGCATCCTGTTCCGCTCCTTCGCCGGGCTGGGCCTAACGGCCAGCGGCTCGACCTTGAGCATGGAGAACTTCCTACACCCTGGGCGGCTGGCCAAGGTCGGCATCGACGCCGGTGCGCCGATCCTTGAGCAGATCGGCAACATGGCGGGCTTCCCCGAGGTGTTCGTGAACATCACGCCCATCGTCGTGATGTTCCTCGCGTGGTTGATCGTCATCCTGTGCTTCTTCGTGCTGGCGATCCAGCTTTTCATCACGCTGATCGAGTTCAAGCTGACCACGCTCGCCGGCTTCGTGCTGGTGCCGTTCGCGCTGTGGAACAAGACCGCGTTCCTCGCCGAAAAGGTGCTGGGCAACGTGGTGTCGTCCGGCATCAAGGTGCTGGTGCTCGCCGTCATTGTGGGCATCGGCTCGGGGCTGTTCGCCGAGTTTCAGGTACATCCCGCCGAGCCATCCATCGACCACTCCGTGGTCGTGATGCTGGCCTCGCTGACCCTGCTGGCCTTGGGCATCTTCGGGCCAGGCATTGCAACCGGGCTGGTGTCTGGCGGGCCGCAGCTTGGCGCGGGTGCGATGGCCGGTGCTGCGCTGGGCGCTGCGGGCGCTGCCGTTGCCGTCGGCGCCGCAGCCACGGGCGTCGGCGGCGCGGTAGCTGCTGGAGCGCGCATGGCGCCCGCTGCCGCCAAGCTGGCCGGCAGCGGCGCGCGGGCTGCCGCTGGGGCTGCCAGCAGTGCACGGTCGGCGTTCCAGGCCGGTTCCGCTTCGGCCGGCGGCGGCCTCAAGGGTGCCGCTGCGGGCTTCGGCAATGTCGCCAAGACAGGCGCTCAGGCAGCCGGGCAGAAGGTGGCCGATGGCGCGCGTTCGATGAAGGAACGTGCCGCCGCAGCTTTCCGCCAGGAAGGCACGACTTCGGCGGGAGGCGGTACAGCCGCCGCATCGGGCGGCCCAGCGTCTGGTGGTGATACGCCCTCCACCGCGCCGCAGGAGCAACCCGCCTGGGCCAAACGCCTGCATCGCCGCCAGCAACTCACCCATGCCGCAACCACCGCCGCCCACACGCTGCGCGGGGGCGACGGCGGCAGTTCCAGCCAGGGGCCGAGTCTGCGCGATTCCGATTCCTGATCTTCAAGGAGAACACCCATGCGATTCAAACGACCGCAGGTGCGCTATGCCGACACGCCGCAGCCTGCTACTCCGTACCAATCCGCCGCACAGGTGTGGGACGAGCGCATCGGCTCGGCCCGCGTGCAGGCGAAGAACTGGCGTTTCATGGCCTTCGGCTGTCTCACGCTGGCCGTGCTGATGGCCGGGGGCCTGGTCTGGCGCTCGGCGCAATCCATCGTGACACCCTATGTCATCGAGGTGGACAACGCGGGCCAAGTGCGCGCCGTGGGCGAGGCCGCTACGCCGTACCGGCCCAGCGATGCGCAGATCGCCTACCACCTGGGCCGCTTCATCGGCCTGGTGCGCTCGCTGTCCATCGACCCGATCGTGGTGCGGCAGAACTGGCTGGACGCCTACGACTACACCACCGACAAGGGCGCCGTGGTGCTCAACGAGTACGCCCGCGTGAACGATCCGTTCGCGCGCATCGGCAAGGAGTCGGTGACGGTGCAGATCACCAGCGTGACCCGCGCCAGCGACGCCTCTTTCAACGTGCGCTGGACGGAACAACGCTTCGTCAACGGCGCTCCTGCTGGCACCGAACGCTGGAACGCGGTGATTTCCATCGTGCAGCAGACCCCGCGCACCGAACAGCGCCTGCGCAAGAACCCGTTGGGCATCTACGTCAACGGCCTGTCGTGGAGCCGCGAACTGGATTCTTCCGAAGGAGCCAAGCCATGAACCCGTCTTTCCGTACTTACGTTTCCGTGCTGGCGCTCGCGGCCCTGGCGGGCTGCGCCACCCAGGGCAAGCCGCCGCCGACCATCTCGCTCGATGAGCCGGTGCAGGCGCAGCCGCTGCCGGAGCCGCCTGCACCTGTGGAGGCGGTCGCTGTGCCCGAGGTGCTGCCGATGCCGGCACAGTTGAAGCCAGCGCCCGAGGGCGAAGAAGCCAAGCCGGCGCCGGAGCCGGTCGACGAGAAGGTGCGCGTCTCACGGGCCAATACCGAGGCGCGCGTCGCGCCCACGCGCGAGGGCTACGTCAACGCGATTCAGGTGTGGCCTTTCACGGACGGCGCGCTGTATCAGGTCTATGCGGCCGTGGGCCGCGTGACCGTGATCGCGCTCCAGCCCGGTGAGGAACTGGTGACGGTGGCCGCTGGCGACACGGTGCGCTGGATCGTGGGCGACACATCGAGCGGCAGCGGGGATGCGCTGCGCGTGAACGTGATGGTCAAGCCCATCCGCTCGGGCCTCAAGACGAATCTCGTTGTAACCACCAGCCGACGCACCTATCTGCTGGAACTGACCTCGACAGAGAAGACATGGATGGCGTCGATATCCTGGGAGTACCCCAAGGACAAGATGCTCGCCTTGCAGCGGCAGGCGCAGGCGGCCAGCGCCGCCGCGCCGGTCGAGACCGGGCTGTCGCTGGAGAAGATCCGTTTCCGCTATGCCATCAGTGGCAGCAATCCGCCGTGGAAGCCGCTGCGCGCCTTCGATGACGGCGAGAAGGTATATATCCAGTTTCCCGCCGGCATCGCCCAGGGCGAGTTGCCGCCGCTGTTCGTGATCGGTGCGCAGGGCGACGGGCAATTGGTGAACTACCGCTTCCGCTCGCCGTATTTCATCGTTGATCGCTTGTTCGGCGCTGCCGAGTTGCGCTTGGGCGGGGACAAGGGCGACGTGGTGCGGATCGAGCGCACCGACGGCACGCGGGGGAACTGACCATGAGCCAGGACGACACCCCCGACCTCACCACGCCGCAGGCGGGCAAGGTCGCGCCCGAGGCGGTGGCGCTACGCGCCCAGCCGCGTCCGGTCACGCGCCTGAACCGGCGCACGCTGGCCGTCCTCGTCGGCGGCCTGTCGGTCGCCGTGCTCGGGGCCACGATCTGGTCATTGCAGCCGCATCGGCGCGGCACTGGCGAACAGACCGAGCTTTACAACGTGGATCGCGTATCGAAGTCCGAGGGGCTGGATGGCCTGCCTTCCGACTACTCGAAGCTGCGGAAGGTGCCCGAGTTGGGGCCGCCGCTGCCGGGCGATCTTGGCCCCGCCATCGTCGCTTCGCAGCAGCCGGCCGTAGCCGCTTACGCGGCCCCCGGCCACGATCCGAATGACGCTTTGCGCAAAGAGGCGGAAGCCGCTGCGGCTTCGTCGGTGTTCTTCCGCTCCGGCGGCCAGGGCCAAGGCCAGGCCGCAACGGTGGCGCAGGCGGCGCCGGGTGCGCCGGGTGCTGCAAGCGCGCTCGCAGCCTTCGACCCGCTCGCCGCCGGGCCGGCCTCGACGGCGGCCCAGCCCGCCGACCCGACCGCCACGCAGAACCGGCAAGACCAGAAGGAGGCGTTCCTGAAAGGCGGCTCTACGGAAACCCGCAATTCCGGCAACCTGGCGCTGCCGGCGTCGCCGTATCAGGTGATGGCCGGTACGGTGATCGCCGGGGCGCTGGTCACAGGCATCAAGTCCGATCTTCCGGGCGATGTGATCGCCACCGTCACGGAGCCCGTCTATGACACGGCCACGGGCAAGTTCCTGCTGATCCCGCAGGGATCGCGCATCCTCGGGCGCTACAACAGCCAGGTCAGCTACGGGCAGAGCCGCGTACAGGTGGTATGGAACCGGGTCATCCTGCCCGACACGTCATCGCTGACGCTCGACAACCTCGTGGGCACCGACCCGGCCGGCTACGCCGGCCTGGAAGACGACGTGGACTGGCACTGGAACCGCGTCTTCGCCGGCGCCGTGTTGACGACGCTGCTGGGCGTGGGCGCCGAGCTGGCCGCGCCGGAGAACCGCCAGGACGGCAACCGCATCGTCATCGCCGGGCGCGACAGCGCACAGGACAGCATCAATCAGGTCGGCCAGGAGATCACTCGGCGCAACATGAACATCCAGCCGACGCTGACAGCACGACCGGGCTTGCCGGTTCGGGTGATCGTGGCGCGCGACCTCGTGTTGCGTCCTTACCAACCCATGTTCTATCAGCTTGGAGGTGCGCGATGAGTACCGCCCGAAAACTCCGCCTCGGCCCGTTGCCGTCCAGCGGTAGCACGAAGCTGACGTTCACCTGCCCGGCCAGCCTGAAAGCCGACCTGGACGCCTACGCCGCACTGCACGCGCAGACGTATGGCGAGGCCGTCGATGCAACGACGTTGATCCCGCACATGCTGGAGACGTTCATGGCGGGGGATCGGGGATTCAGAAAGGGAAGCAGGGGCAAGGCCGCACCGCCGAAGTCGGGTTGACGATGTGGACGCATCCACCACCCACTCACGATGAAAGCGCAGCCCTCGGGTTGCGCTTTCGCTTTCTGGGGATGGATTGCGACAGGCCGGGGCATAAGATGGCTATGCGATCTTGCCCGCTGCGGCGCCCCTGCGTTTGCCACCGCAAAGCGCCCATGTGGCACCTAGCCAGAAATGCAGCAAGCGCGCGCCGCAGCCCGAATCTAGGCTAACCTATTGCCCCATAAGACCTTTTGCGCCGCTGCATGACCTCACAAAAGACTTGACAGCGGACATTTTTCATGTCCCCAGGCGTGGGATGGACGGCGGCACCGTGGGCAGCATGACCGTCTTCTCGAAGGTATAGAACTTCATGCTGGACTCGCCGCCCTCCCGGCCGTAGCCCGATGCCTTGATGCCGCCGAAGGGCGCGCGTAGGTCACGCGTCATGGGCGTGTTGACCCACACCATGCCGGCCCGGATCTCCGACAGCGCGCGCATCACCGTGGGCTGGTGGTCGCTCCATACATACGACACCAGGCCGAACTCGCTGTCGTTCGCGATGGCGTAGGCCTCGTCCTGCGTATCGAACGGGACGATGGTCGCGAAGGGTCCGAAGATCTCCTCGCGGCAGACACGCGCCGTGTTGTCCCGCGCCAATACCGCCGTCGGCTGGAAATAGAAGCCCGGTTCCAGTTCCTCGACCGTCGCGCCGCCGCACAGCAGCTGCGCGCCATCGGCGCGGGCGATGTCCACGTAGCCGGCCACTCGTTGCCGGTGCGCCTGGAACGCCAGCGGCCCGATCTCGGTGGCCGGGTCCAGCGGGCTGCCTATGCGCAGCCGGCGGGCGCGCTGCGCGAAGGCGTCGACGAAGCGGTCCAGCACCGCCCGCTGTACCAGGATGCGCGAACCGGCCAGGCACTGCTGGCCGTTGTTCGAGAAAATGCCGACCAGCGCGCCGTCCAACGCGCGGTCCAGGTCGGCCGATTCGAAGACGATGTTGGCCGACTTGCCGCCCAGTTCCAGCGACAGGGGCTTGAGCCCTTCGCCGGCGCTGGCCGAGATCCGCCGTGCCGTCTGCGTGCCGCCCGTGAACGACACCAGGTCCACCTGCGGATGCGCCACCAGGGCTTCGCCCGTGACGCCGCCCCGGCCGTTGACCAGGTTGACGACGCCCGGCGGCACGCCTGCTTCCACCAGCAGTTCCATGAAGCGCGCGACCGCCAGCGGCGTGACCTCGGACGGCTTGCAGACGCAGCTGTTGCCGAACGCGATGGCGCCGGCGATCTTCATCGACGTCAGGGCCAGCGGCGCGTTCCACGGGCCGATCAGCGCCGCCACGCCCACCGGCTCGCGCAGCACCAGCGTCAGGTACCCGTCCGTCTGGCCGTGCAGCTTCTCGGCATGCTGGCCCAGGAACTCCGCGAAAAAGCGGAAGTTATAGGCGGTACGGGGAATCTGGCCCTTTTGCAGGTGGCGCATGGGAATGCCGGAGTTCATGCACTCCAGGTAGGCCAGTTCGTCGCGATGCAGGTCGACCAGGTCGGCCACCCTGCGCATCACGGCCTGCCGGGCCTCGACCGGCAGCCTGCGCCAGCGCCCGTCCTCGAAAGCGGCCCGGGCGGACCGCACCGCCGCATCGACCTCGTCCGCCGGCGCCTCGACCAGGGTCGAGATGCGCCGCGCGTCGCCGGGGAAGATCACCGGCAGCTCGTATCCGGCCGAACGCGTGCAGCGGCCGTCGATGAAACTCGTTACTTGCTCGCGGATGGGGAATTCGGCCGGCGCGGGTTGCTTCATGTCGTTCCGTGCTATTCGATCGCGGCCGCTTCGCGCAGGCTCAGGATCATCGAGGTTTCGAGCAGGTACTCGCGGGCCAGGCGCGGATCGTCCGCCTTGCGCTTCAAGTCCTCCAGCGTCGCGCGGCGTTGCGCCTCCCCGCGCTCCTGCATGCGGGCGCGGTTACGGCCGGACTGCTGCAATACGTGCTTGATCGCGATCGGGCGGCGCTGGCGCTCGTATTGCCCCAGCAGCGCATCGCTTTCGCCCGCATAGATGCGGCGCAGCTTGTCGGTAAGGTTGAAGGCGTCGTGGATGCCGCCGTTCATGCCCATGCCGCCGCTGGGGCTGTTGATGTGGGCGGCGTCGCCGGCCAGCACGATGCGGCCGTTGACATAGGTGTTCACGACCCGCTGGTGGATGCGGTAGGGCCGGATCTCCATCACCTCGTAGGCCTGTTCGCGCGGCAGGACGTGTTGCAGTTTCTTCTGGATGGACTCGGGCTGGAGGGCGTCGTCGATCGACTCGCCTTCCCACGGGTACAGGCTGACCCGCCAGAGGCCGGGAAGCCGCAGCAGGCTGAAGGTGCCGGTCGAGGCCCAGCAATAGTTGATGTAGGACAGCGTGGGAATGTGCTCGTGGAACGGAAAGCGGGTGGTGGCCAGCACCGTGGTCTCGGGAAAGGTCAGTCCTTCGAAGCTCAGGTCCAGCGCGGCCCGCACCATGCTGCGGGCGCCGTCGGCCGCGATCAGGTAGCGCCCCGTCAGTTCCTGCCGCTCGCCGCCGGGCCGCTCCACCGTGACGCGCACCGAGTCCGCGTCCTGCGACACCTCCACGCACGGGTGTCCCATCAGCACCCGCACCGCCGGCAGCTTTTCCCGGATGTGGGCCAGCAGCAGCTCGGACAGTTTCCATTGTTCGGTCTGCAGGCGATAGGGATGCGGGGTCTCGTCCTTGAGCACCGACAGGTCGAATTCGGCGAATTCGCTCGTCTCGTGCATGCGCACCTGCCAGGTGGGGGCGACCAGCCCGGCTTCGATCAACCCGGGCGTGATACCGTACTCGTCCAGCATCTCCAGCGTCGGGGGGTGGAAGGTCGAGGCCTTCAAGGCGCGCGACACCTGTTCCTCGGCTTCCACGACCACGACCGGAATGCCGTAATGGCCCAGCCGCATCGCCGCGACCAGGCCCACGGGGCCGCCGCCTACAATAATGACCTGCTCGGGGGTCCCGGTGCTCACACGCTACCTCGTTTCGGTTATCGACGCTTTTCGAGCCATTTCACATTTATTCTATTGACCTGTCAATAGGACAATTAAACCATCCGATCCGGCGTTCGGGACGGTGTCGCACGGGACGTCACAAACCGGCGGGCTCGTTCGTCACAAGGAGATCGCGGCGCCGACCAGCGCGATCGCGGCGATATCAACCTCTGGAGCCGGCTCCAGGTATCGATGCACTGATGGGTCCGCTCGGGAATGAATCATGGACATGATGACGGGTGATGGGACGGAGATCTTCGAAGCACGGCGGCGGTTCCTGTTCGGGCTGGCCTACCGCATGCTGGGCACGCGGGCGGATGCCGAGGATGCCGTGCAGGAGACCTTCATCAAGTGGATGCACGCGGATCGCGGCGCGATCGCGAATCCCGCGGCGTGGCTGACCAGCATCTGCACCAACCTGTGCGTGGACATGCTGCGCGCGGCGCACCGGACGCGGGTGGACTACGTGGGTTCGTGGCTGCCCGAGCCCATCCATACCCGCGAGGACGACACGCCGGAGTCGCGGCTGGAACTGGCCTCGTCGCTGACCACGGCCTTCCTGCTGGTGCTGGAGCGGCTCACGCCCAAGGAGCGCGCCGCGTACCTGCTGCACGAGATCTTCGACACCCCCTATCCGGACATCGCGGCCACGCTGGGCATGCAGGAAAGCGCCTGCCGCAAGCTGGTCTCGCGGGCGCGCGAGGCGGTCGAGTCCAGCAAGGTCCGCCACGCCACGCCGGCCGAACGCCAGGAGCAGTTGCTGTCGGCCTTCCAGGACGCCATCAATGGCCATGGCACGGGGCCGCTGGCTGCCCTGCTGTCGGACGATGTCCGCTTCTCGTCGGACGGCGGCGGCAAGGCCATCACGCTGCAGCAGGAACTGATGGGCAAGATGTCGGTGATGCGCTTCGTCGAACGCGGCCTGATACGGTTCTGGCGGGGCATGGACTGGATCGTGGCCGACATCAGCGGCGCCAGGGGCGTGCTGCTGCGCGAGAACGGCGTAATCATCGGCGCGTTGACCTTCGCCTACGGCGAAAACGGCGCGGTGTCCAATATTTACCTGATGCGCAACCCGGACAAGCTCGCCCGATTCCAGGGCCTGTGAGGCGGCTCTTGCAGGCCTTGCGGCAAGAGGTAACAAGTTTTGCGGACCTCGCGCCACGTTCCTAAGATGAAGGCTGCACAGCTTTCATGGGCACGATCATGCATCTTCCTTCCCCCGGATTTTCGTCGCCGCGCCGGGCCGCCCTGGCCGGCCTGCTGGCGGTGGCGCTGGCCGGCTGCGCCAGCCTGCCCGGCCGCGATCCGCTCAACGTGCAGGTCGCCGGCATCGAACCCCTGGAAGGCCAGGGGCTGGAGATGCGGATGGCGGTCAAGCTGCGGGTCCAGAACCCCAACGACTCCGCGGTGGACTACGACGGCGCCGCGCTGGAACTGGAGTTGAACGGCAAGCGCTTCGCGACGGGCGTCAGCAACGAACGCGGCAGCGTGCCCCGCTTCGGCGAGACCGTGCTGACGGTACCGGTATCGGTGTCCGCGCTCAGCGCCATCCGGCAGGCACTGGGCCTGGCCGATGGCTCCAGCCTGGACAACATTCCCTATGTGGTCCGCGGCAAGCTGTCGGGCGGCATGTTCGGCACGACGCGCTTTTCGGACAAGGGCAGCCTGAGCCTGCCCGGTTACTGAAGCGAGTCTCCTACAACCCCTTCTCCACCATCTCCAGCAGCCGCTGCCCCACCACTTCGACCTGCGCGGGACTGAAGCCGCGCAACGGCCCGTCTATCACCAGCATGGCCAGCCCATGGACGGACGACCACGCGAGGTATTCGGCGGCGTGGCGCCGCTCCGGCGTGAGCAGGCCCGCCGCCGCCATGCGATCCAAGGCGGCGCTGAGCAGCTGGAACGGATCCAGTCCGCCCCGGCCGGCCTTGTCGGCCGGGGGTACGTTCAGCGGCCCGTCGGCCGGGGCGAACGCGGTGCGGAACAGGCCGGGCTCCTTGCTGGCGAAGCTCAGGTAGCCCGTGCCCACCGCGCGCAGGCTGGCGCGGGCGTAGTCGGCGGGCGGGCTGTCGCCGTCCAGCTTGTCGAGCTCGGCTTCCATGGCGGTCGCCAGCGCGGACAGCGCCGCGGCCCGCACCGCCAGCAGCAGGTCTCCCCGGCTGGCGAAATGGCGGTAGGCGGCGTTCGGAACGACGCCGGCGCGGCGGGTGGCTTCGCGCAGCACGATCGCCGACGGGCCGCCCTGGCGGGCGAGCTCGATGCCCGCTTCCAGCAGGGCGCGGCGCAGGTCGCCGTGGCGGTAGGTGCTGCGCGAGGCGGGCGGGGTGACGGCGCTGGTCATGGGAACTCCATGTGGACACTGTACATTATCTCTGATAACTTATGTGTACAGCGTCCACAAACCCATCCCCTTCATCCAGCAGTCAGACGAGGAGACCGTCATGCACATCCAGCCCTATCTGTTCTTCGAAGGCCGGGCCGAGGAAGCGGCCGAGTTCTACGCCAAGGCGCTCGGCGCCCAGGTCACGATGATGCTGCGTTTCAAGGACGGCCCTCCGGCCTCGGGCGACAACGAGAACTGCGCGCCGCCGCCCGGGTCGGAAGACAAGATCATGCACATGTCGCTGCAGATCGGCGATGCCGTCGTGATGGGATCGGACGGCATGTGCAAGGGCCCGGCCGAATTCAAGGGTGTCTCGCTGGCGCTCAGCGTGGCCGACGACGCCGATGCCGAACGCAAGTTCGCGGCCCTGGGCGACGGCGGGACCGTGATCGCGCCGATGACGCCCACCTTCTTCTCGTCGCGCTTCGGCATGGTGACGGACCGCTTCGGCGTGACCTGGATGGTACAGGTCGCGCCCTGAGGCCGGCCCCGCTACCTCCCGTCTCCGGGCAAGGCGTAGGCGATCACGTAGTCTCCCGCCTTGGTGCCCAGTGAACCGTGGCCGCCGGCCACCACCAGCAGGTACTGGCGGCCGTCGGCACCCGCGTAGGTCATGGGCGTGGCCTGGCCGCCCGCAGGCAGGCGGGCCTCCCACAGTTGCCTGCCGTCGCGCACGTCATAGGCGCGCACGTAGTTGTCCAGCGTTCCCGACAGGAAGGCCACGCCTCCTGCCGTCATGATGGGACCGCCCAGGTTGGGCACGCCCATCCGGAAAGGCAACGGCAAGGGCGAGCTGTCGCGCACGGTGCCGTTCTTGTGTCGCCAGACGATTTCACCGGTACGCAGGTCGGCTCCGGCCACGTAACCCCAGGGCGGCGCCTGGCACGGCAGGCCCAGCGGCGACGTGAAGGCGCTCAGCTTGACGGCGAACGGCGCGCCGAAGTTCTCGTTCAGGGCAGGCAGGCTGTCATTGGGCCGCTCCGAGCCCTGCACGTACAGGCTCTTGTCGTTCTTGCGCGGGACCAGTTGCGAGACGAACGCAAGATAGGTGGGTGTCGTGAAGGCGATCTGGCGCCGCGGATCGACGGCGATCCCGCCCCAGTTGAAGACGCCGAAGTTGCCCGGATAGATCAGCGAGCCCTGCGTGGACGGCGGCGTGTACCGGCCCTCGTAGCGCAGTTGATGGAACCTGATGCGGCAGGCGAGCTGGTCGAACATCGTCGCCCCCCACATGCTGGCGCCGGTCAAGGGCGGCGGGTCGTAGGACAGCGCCGATACCGGTTGCGTGGGCGCGGCCCGGTCTCCCCGCGCGGCGCCCTGGGGCGCCAGCTTCTCGGTAACGGGCAGCAGCGGACGCCCCGTGCGGCGGTCCAGCACGTAGAGTTCGCCCTGCTTGGTCGGCTGGACCAGGGCCGGGACGGTCGCGCCCCCCATCGTCAGGTCGATGAGCGTGGGCTGCGCCGGCACGTCGTAGTCCCACAAGTCGTGGTGCACGGTCTGGAACGACCAGCGCACGCGCCCCGTCTCCAGGTCCAGCGCCACCACCGACGACGAGAATTTCTCCGCGCCCTCGCTGCGGTTGCCGCCCCATTGGTCGGGCGGCTGGTTGCCCAGCGGCACGTAGACCATGCCCAGCTCCTCGTCGACGCTGGAGATGGACCAGCTGTTGGGAGAATTGGCCGTATAGGTACGCCCTTCGGCAATGGGCTCGGTGTCCTCGGGGTTGCCCGAATCCCAGTTCCACACGAGCCGGCCCGTGCGTATGTCGAATGCGCGGATCACGCCCGAGGCCTCGTTCACCGAGACGTTGTCCAGCACCGTGCCGCCCACGATGATGAGTCCTCGGGCGACCACCACGGGCGAGGTGGAGTAATAGGAGCCCGGGCGGACGTTGGGCATGTTGCGCCACAGGTCGATCTGCCCGGTGCCGCCGCCG
Source organism: Pigmentiphaga sp. NML030171 (assembly GCF_002188635.1). Lineage (GTDB taxonomy): Bacteria > Pseudomonadota > Gammaproteobacteria > Burkholderiales > Burkholderiaceae_B > Pigmentiphaga > Pigmentiphaga daeguensis. The sequence continues at coordinate 302,144 of NZ_NINX01000029.1, forward strand.
AAGTCGGTGCAGACGCCGCCGCTGTCGGGATCGAGCGCAATGACGCGGCCGTCCGCCGTCGGCATGAACAATTTGGCCGGACAGCGGGCGGAGGTCCTGCCATCGTTCGCGGCCACCGGTTGGCCGGCGGTGGGAGCCGGTCCGTTCGCCGGCGCCGGGGGCGAGGGCGCGGCGGCGGCCGGAGCGGAATCCGGCTGCGCGGCATCGCCGGGATAGTAGGACAGGCCGCGGCAGGTCAGGTGTTGCAGCGCCAGCCTGTCCTGCACGTGCGGGTCGTATCGCCACAGTTCGCGACCGGTGGTCGCGTCCAGCGCGATAACCGACTGGTGAGGCGTGCAAAGGAAGAGCCGATTGCCGATCTTGAGCGGCGTGGCCTGGAAGGTCGTCTCCTCGGGATCGCCTTCCCTGCCCCGGACGTCGCCGGTGCGGAATACCCAGGCCTGCTCCAGGCGCCCGACGTTGGCGGGCGTGATCTGCCCCAGCGCGGAATAGCGCTGCCCGCGGCCGGTTCCGCCATAGGCGGTCCATTCCTCGCCCGCCACCGGCCCCGGCGCGGCGGCGGGCGCTTCTTCCGTGAAGCTGCCGCGCAATTGATGCAGGTCGACGAACCAGGAGACGACGCCGACCGCCAGAAACGCCCCCAGCGCCACCGCCAGCCCAGCACGGGCACGCAACAGCGGTCCCGACGGCGACAGCAGCGCCCCGGTCTCCAGGCTCGGGGGCTCCAGCCTGCGACGTATCCAGGGCGTCAACAGGAACAGGCCCAGCACGAACAGCACGTCGCCGCGCGCGGCCAACGGCCACCAGTCCAGCCCCGACTCCCACAGCGCCCAGGCCAGCGTGCCCAGCACCAGCGCGGCGTAGAGCCAGATCGCCGACACATGGCCCGCGGCCAGGCGGACCCCGCAGACCGCCATCACGATCCCCGCCACGAGGTAGTACCAGGATCCGTCCAGATAGATCAGCCACGCTCCTCCCACCATCAGCGCAATCCCGAGCAGGACGAGCACGGCGCCGGTGGCGATCAGGAGTCCGTAACGCGGTGGAGCTGGCATGGGAGCCTCCTCGGGGCTGGACAGAGGGGGGCGCGTCAACAAGTTTCATGCCCAGCCGCGCCATGCCGGCCCCGTCCCGCCCGGTGCTAAGATTCACGCACCGGTCTGCTCAAGGCCCGCTTCCCGCAGGTGCGGCGCCCGGCACTTTTTGCATGCCCGGCCGGCCTGTCGTGCCTATCTGGAAAACCATCCCTCTTCGCCTCCTCGCGCTGGCCCAGCGCTACCCCGGCACCATCGCGGCCTTCGGCTTCGCTTCCGGGGTGGTCAGCTTTTTCACCGTCGAGCGCCACGAGTCCTTTGCCCGCGTCATTGCCGCGGTCATGCTGCTGAGCTGGATCTGGCTGATGCTCGAGCGCGCGCTGCGACGGCGCATCGCACAGCGCTTCGGGTGGACCATACCCATACCGGTGCTGCGCTACGGCACGCAGATGATCCACCAGGAAGGCCTGTTCTTCGTGCTGCCCTTCCTGTACACCGCCACCACCTGGAACAGCGGCCAGGCGCTGTTCACCGGGCTCGTTGGCGCCGCGGCGCTGATAGCGCTGGTCGATCCGCTGTACTTCCGGTGGCTGTCGACCCGCAGGTGGGTGTTCCTGACCTACCACACCTTCACGCTGTTCGTGGTGCTGCTGACCGCGCTGCCACTGGTCCTGCACATCCCGACGGGCAATAGCTACAAGCTGGCGCTGGGCGTGGCGGTGCTGCTGTCCTTCCCCACGCTGGCCGAGCTGGTTTCGCTGGATGCCCGCTGGCGCAGGTGGGCGGTCGTGGGACTGATGCTGGCGCTCGGCTCGGTGGGATGGCTGCTGCGCCTGTGGGTACCGCCCGCCACGCTGTGGCTGACCGAGGTCGCCATCTCGACCAGCATGGACAGCCTCAACATGAAAGCGGGCGAACGCCTTCGCGCCGTGACGCCCGCCCAGATGCGCGATCAGGGCATCTATGCCTATACCGCGATCAATGCCCCGCTGGGCCTGGAGGAACACATCTACCACGTCTGGCTGCACGACGGACGCGAGGTCGACCGCATCGCGCTGGACATCCGCGGCGGCCGCAAGGAAGGCTACCGGGCCTGGACCCACAAGCAGAATTTTCCCGCCGACTCCGGCGGCCGCTGGCAGGTCAAGGTGGTGACGGACACCGGCCAGATGATAGGCACGCTGCGCTTTCGCGTGGAAGGCGACCAGGAACCGGCCGCGGCGCCCTAGCCTACCCCTGCCTGCGCAGCAGCCTGCGGGCCAGTTCGACCACGAACACGATCGCCGCGCCGGCCAGCACGCCGAACGCGATATTGAGCAGCACGGGCAGCACCGCCGCCGCCACCGCGCCGATCACGGGCAGGCTGGCCGCCCCATGCGCCAGGCGTTCGATGCCACCGTGCACGGCTTCGAGCCCATGCGTCAGGATGGAGCCGCCCACTGCGAACATGGCCACCGTGCCGACGACCGACAGGCCGCGCATCAGGAACGGCGCGGCGCCGACGATGCTCCTTCCCACCGCGCGCGCCACCGCGGACCGCCTCGCCCCCAGATATGCCCCGGCATCGTCCAGCTTCACCACGCCGGCCACGATGCCGTAGACCCCGATCGTCATCAACAGCGCGATGCCCACCAGCACGGCCACCTGCGTGCCGAAGTCCGCCCCGGCCACGGTCCCCAGCGCGATCGCGACGATTTCGGCGGACAGGATGAAATCGGTCCGCACGGCGCCGCGGATCTTGTCCCGCTCGAAGGCCACCATGTCCACGCCGGGGTCCTCCAGGGCCTTGCGCCGTTCGTCGTGCCGGGCCGCCTTGTCATGCGCGGGCAGGAATTTCGCCGCCAGCTTCTCGGCGCCCTCGAAGCACAGGAAGGCGCCGCCCACCATCAGCAGCGGCAGGATCGCCCATGGCGCGAAGGCGCTGATGATCAGCGCCGCCGGCACCAGGATGGCCTTGTTGCGCAGCGAGCCCTTGGCCACGGCCCACACGACCGGCAATTCGCGGTTCACCGACACGCCGGTCACCTGCTGGGCGTTCAGCGCGAGATCGTCGCCCAGCACGCCCGCCGTCTTCTTGGCGGCAACCTTGGTCATCAACGAGATGTCGTCCAGGACCGACGCGATATCGTCGAGCAAGGCGAAAAAGCTGCTTCCTGCCATCATGGCTCCTCGAACGTCGCTGCCATGGTAGAGGCGCCGAGGCGCAACGTCTGTAACGCGTAGCGACAGCGCGGTCTTCAAAAACTGTGGTTCACGCCCATGCCCACGTTGGTCCGGCTGCCGTCGTTGGATGGCCGCCCGTGGCCCACCCCGGCGTAGACCTGCGTGCGCCTGGACAGCGCATACGACACGCCGGCGCTGACATAGTCGGTCGCGCCGCTGCGGCCGTAGCCCTGGAAGTCCCGGCCCACGCCGATCTTGAGCGTGGCCGCGCCGATGCGGTGGGTCGCGGCCAGCATGGCGCTGGTGCGGCGCCGGCGGGCCTCGCCCAGGAACACCTGGCTGGCGGTCGTCAGCTCGGTCAGGCTGGCGGAGGCCATCACCCGCGTCGGGCCCGAGCCGTAGGCCAGCCCGACGAAATAGGTCTTGTCGTTCACGCTGTTGCGTTCGGCGGAAACCAGCAAGGTCGCCGAGCCGTCGTCGTAGTTGATTCCGGCCGCCAGCCCCCGCTTGCTTTCGACCGTGCCGTTGGCATCGGGCACCTTGCTGCGCTCGCCGTTGGCCGCCAGGTGCACCGACCAGCCGCGCGCGACCGGCGAGTCGTAGAACACGCCGTTGTTCGCGCGGTTGTAGTCGCCCGCCGGCCCGTTGCGATAAGGGTCGGTCCGGTACGCCGGATGGTAGATCTGCCAGGCGATGGAAGCCACGCGATCGAAGTTGTACCAGGGGTCGAACTGCCAATCGAGCGCCCACATGGGAGTCATCGCCCGTCCCAGCCGCAGCTGGCCGAAGGGCCCCTTCACGCCCACGGTGGATTCGCCGTAGAACAGGGGCGCGCCGCCGCTGGCCTCCAGGCGGCCGGTGTCGATCTCGAAGCGCGACTGGAGGTGGAACATGGCGGCATAGCCGCTGCCCAGGTCCTCCGAACCCTTGATGCCCCAATAACTGCGCTGGATGTTGCCGATGGAGGTGGCGCCGCGCGCCAGGCGGTAGATGCCGGCGTCGACCACGCCGTACAGGGTGAGGGACGACTGGGCGTGTGCCGCGGTTGCCGGCACCAGCGACGCGGACAGTATGGCCAGCCAGGTGCGATGCGATCTTCTCATGTTCTGGCATGTCTGGAAAAACAAGACCCGGCGCAAGTGTGGCGCGATCGGCGCCGCTTGGCAAAGGCGCCCGCCGCCGGGCCTACGCACAAGCCCCCACGGACGACCATGCGCACGCGCGCCCCGGACACGCCCGGATCCCGGCCTAATGGCACCTCGCCCGCGCCGTGCCGGCCGGGACGCCCTCGCCATGCAGGCGAAGGACGCCACGCTTGGGAAACGCCATGACACCGCGCCACCTGGGGATGCTCGTGTCCCTCCTGTCCCTGCTTGCCGCCTGCGGCGGGGAAGACCCCGCTCCGTTACAGGCGCGGTCCATCGAAGACCTGGAACGCCAGGGCGCGCTTCCCGTCCTGGATCGCTCCGAGGACCTGGGCGGGCCCGACGCCGACGGCAATGGCGTACGCGACGACATCGACGCCTGGATCGCGCGCCAGGGCGGAGCGCCGGCGCGGCAGGACGCGCTCAGGCAACTGGCCCGCGCGTTCCGCGACGCCTTGCTGGTCCGCGGCGACTCCGTCGCCGCGCAGGAGGCCGCGTGGCGCACCACCCTGGCCGTGTCATGCGTGATGGCGCGCAGCGGCTCCGGCACCGAGGGCGCCGACGCGGTGGCCGACATGCGCAAGATGTCCGCCAACACCAAGGCCCGGGTCCTTGCCTATCTCGATTATTCCGCGGCGCTGGACGGCGCCATCCTGTCGCTACCCGCCGGGGACGGCTGCGATGAATAGGATGCTGCGCCGATGGACACGAACGCTGCTGGCGATGGCTGGCATGCTGGCGCCAGGTGCGTACGCGGCGGATCTGTGTCCGGCCCATACCCACACCCTGGCCTTCTTCAACGGCGTCTGGAATACGCCCGATACCGCAGCCAGCGGCGCGCGGGCCCTGCTCGGGGCGCTGGACGAAGCGCTGCGCGCACACCCCGCACGCGCGACGCTCGCCATCGGCGCCGAGGTGTTCTACAACGCCAGCGGCTTGCAACGCGGGACGCGCGAGGGCATCGAAGACCTGGTCGAAGTCTTCGCGCAGCGGGCCGCGGAACTGGACGATGCCGTGCGCCAGCGCTGGGAGCTGTTCTGGGAAATCGTCGATGGCCGCCTGGAAGGCTGGCATCGGATAGCAGCCGTGCTGCCTCGCGCCCGCGACCTCGCCGTCGCGCTGACCGAGGCACGCAACGCGCGGCTGCTTGCGCATGCCACCTCGTTCGCCGCCGCCCCGCCCACCGGAATCGACTACGCCGCCCATCGGCTGCGCTTGCGCGCGCTGCACGCCCTGGGACGCGGCGTCCTGCTGGTGGGGCATTCGCAGGGCAACTTCTTCCTGAACGGCGCCTATCGCGCACAACCCGATCCGGCGGCGCTCGCGGTGGTCCACATCGCGCCCGCATCGGCCCGCGCCAGCGGTCCCCACCTGCTGTCGGGCAACGACATGGTCATCGCTGCCCTGCGCGGCGTGGTACCGGGCACCCCGCCGCCGCCCAATCTCTGGATCCCGCCGTCGACCCGGGATCCCTCCGGCCATCAGTTGATCGAGACCTACCTGGACGCCGACCGCAACGGCCGGTCCGCCGCCGGCGCGCTGATGGCCGATCGCCTGCTGGCGCTGAAGGCCGCCGAACCCCGGGCAAGCCCGGGATTCTTCACCGCCACGCTGGCCTGGGACGGCGACGGCGACATAGACCTGCACGTGCTGGAACCTGGCGGCGCCCACGTGCACTACGGCGCGCGCGTGGGCGCCAGCGGCTCCCTAGACCTGGACAACACGGCGGGCCATGGGCCGGAACACTATCACGCGACCTGCGATCCGCAGCGCCTGCAAGCCGGCATATTCAGCGTGGGCTTGAACAACTACGCGGCGCCCGCCGGCAGGAAGGCGATGCTGCAGATCGCCACCGCGGCCCACGGCGTGACGCGCACCGTCCAGGTGGATGCGGGCCCGCCGCGCGGCGAAGCGGGGGATGCCTCGCCTATCGTCCTCCTGCGCGTCGCCGTGGCCCGATCCGGCTCGGCCTGGACGGCAACCGTCCACTAGGGCCTGTTCACGCTAAAAGGAGGCTCGCACAGGCCGGGAGTGGGCCTTGGGCCGGGCGGATCATTCGGCGCGGATGCCGCGCTCCTTGATCAACTGGCCGAAGCGGGCGTAGTCCTTGGCGAAGCCGGCCGCCGCCGACCGCGGGTCGTCGCCTACCGGCACGAAGCCCATGCCCCGGAGCTGTTTCTCCACGTCGGGATCCCGCAGCACGCGGGCGAACTCGGCGTGGATGCGGTCCACGACGTCCGGCGGCGTCCCCCTGGCGGCGAACAGCAACTGGAAACCTTCGATCTCCGTGCCCGGATAGCGGCGGGCCATGGGCTGGGCGGACGGAAACAGGAAGAATGGCTCGGCCGAGGTCACACCCAGCACACGGACGGTGCCCATGTCGACCAGGGGCTGCACATTCGTCGGGGTGTCGATGCCGCAATCGAGTTGCCCCGAGGCCAGGCTGGGGGCGGCCTGCGAGAAGCTCCGGTACGGGGCGTGGACGATCTCGACCGACGCCGCCTGCTTGATCAGCTCCAAGGCCAGGTGCGGCGGCGAACCCACGCCGTAGCTGGAACAGGTCAGCTTGCCGGGATGGGCGGCCGCGTAGGCCACGAAGGCCTCGAACGATTCCACCGGCAGGGAGGTCCTGACGACCAGGGCATAGGGGGTACGCGCGATGCGGGTCACGGGCACGAGGTCGCGCTCCACGTCGAACGGCAGCCTGGACAGCCATGGGGTGATGGCCAGCGCCGAGGTCTGCATCAGCAGCGTGTAGCCGTCCGGCGGGGCCGCCACGACGGCCTGGGTGCCGATATTGCCGGTCGCGCCGGTCCGGTTGTCGACGATGACCGGCTGCCCCACCCGGGCCTGGATGCGCTCGGCCAGCAGGCGCGCCACGCGGTCGATCGAACCGCCCGCCACGAAGGGAACGATGAGCCGTATCGGCCGTTCCGGGTAGCCTGCCGCCGCCGGGGCGAACGGCGCCAGGAGGATGGCCGCCATCAGGCCGTGCCAGAACGCTCGGATCATGTGCCGTCTCCGTTGTTGTCATGTATCGTGGTCGCCCGATCGCTGCACTGTAGAAGGCGGGCGCCTCTCCCGCCATAGGCGCGAGGCAATGCGGCCATTGCCGGCAGGTGATGATGCCGCGCGGACACGAGACCGAACGATGACGACCCTGGAACTGATCGCCGGCCGCCACGCCGGCCTTGCCTTTCTCGCCTGGCTGGCCGGCGCGTGCGCGCTCGGCCTGTGGGTAGGGAGGCTGCTGGACGCGAGCCGGACCTCGCCGGCGCGCCGGTCGCGCGTGATGGCGGGGTTGATCGCGGGCGGCGTCGCCGTGTTCGGATTCATCGCCGCCAACGTCGTGACCGAGTCACGGCTGGTGGCCTTCGACAAGGTGCTGGCCGAGACCCTGGCCGAACGCGCCTCGCCCGCCTGGCTGCGGTTCCTGTCCATGCTGACCGTGGCCGGCGACCGGGACTTCCTGCTGGGACTGGGCACCCTCGTGCTGGCCGTGCTGCTGTGGCGCCGCCGCTGGCGCGACGCGGTGCTCTGGCTGGCGGGCACGCTGGGCGCGGCGGGGCTGAACGTGCTGCTCAAGAGCACCTTCCAGCGGGTCCGCCCCGAACACCTGCACGGGTTCACGCAGGAACTGGGCTGGAGCTTCCCCAGCGGGCACGCCACCGGCGCGATGGCGGTGTACGGCATGCTGGCCTATTTGCTGGCTGGCCTGGCGCCGCCGGCGTGGCGCCAGGCCATGGCCATGTTCGCGGCCGGCCTGATCGCCAGCGTCGGCTACAGCCGCGTGATGCTGCAGGTGCACTACCTGAGCGACGTCATCGCCGCCTTCGCCGTCACCGCGGCCTGGCTGATGGCATGCGTGGCCGTGCGCGAGCGGACGGACCGCTCGCGCGTACTCAGGCCATCAGGCCTTCGATCTCGCTGACCTCGCGCACGTCGCCGAAGTTCTGCACGAAGGTCTCCAGCGCCGCCCGGTGTTCCTCGTCGGACAGCGCCGCCAGGCAATCCGCCACCATGATGGGGAAGAAGTCCAGCATCATGGCATCGCGGCCGGTGGACTCGCAGCAGATGTTGGTCTTGGTGCCGGCGATCAGCAGATGGGTGATTCCCGCGCTGCGCAGCACCCGCTCCAGCCCGGACGAACCGTGGGCCAGGGCGCTGTAGCGGTTCTTGGCCAGATGAACGTCGCCGGGCGCGGGCGCCATGCCCTGCCACAGCGCCTCGGAAGCCGGGCGCGGCGCGTTCGCCTCGATGGTGCGGGCGCGCACGTCGGCGGCCACGAAATGGTCGTAGAAGCCGGACCAGTCCGATCCCTGCCCCACCGGCAGGTTCGCGTGGGTGACCCACGCGACCAGTCCGCCCCGGCGCCGCACGATGCGGGCCAGGGCGTTGATGTTGTCGACGATGGACCGGGATTCGGGGACTTCGGCGGGGCTGCCGGGGGCGACGAAGGTCGGCTGCATGTCGATGACGACGAGGGCGGTCCTGGTCGGGTCGAGCCGGTCGTGCAAGTGCACGCGGCCGCGCCGGGCGATGACGCGATCGACGATATGCTGGCGTATCGGTAGCGTGTGCATGCTAGCGACGGCCTCCCAACAGGCTGCCGCCGATCTTGACCAGATCGTCCAGGCCCACCTGCCCGTCGCCGTTCTGGTCGAGCAAGGATCCCAGCAGGCCGCCGCCCAGGCCGCCCTGCTGGCGCGCGGCATCGCGCTCCTGGCCCAGCGTGGTGCCCAGGCTGTCGGCCGACATGCCGCCCGACTGCACGCGCTGCGCCAGGAAGGCCATCACGATGGGAGCGAGCATTTTCAGCAGGTTCGCGGCGTTGCCGCCGCCCAGGCCGGTGGCCTCGCCCAGCCCGGCCTCGGCGCGCTGCCGGTCGGCGCCGAAGATGTGGCCCAGGATGGCGCCTCCGTCCGATTGGGCACCCGCGCTGCCACCCCCCAGGAGCGACCCCAGCATGCCCTCCAGGCCGCCGCCCCCGCCGTGGTCCTGCAGCGCGCCGAACAGCGCCTGCGCGCCCTGCGGCTGGGCCGCGTTGTTGCCCATCGCGCCCAGCAGCAGGGGCAGCGCGGCGCCCACGGCCTGCTGGGTCTGGGCGGTGTCCGTGCCCAGTTGCTGCGCGAGCTGCTGCAAGGGGGCGCCTTGCAGCTGGGACATCAGTTCGTCTGACAGGGAAGAAGAGGCGTTCATGGCGATTCTCGCTGAAGACGCCGGCGCAGTGCCGGCCCAGGGGCCATCGTAGCTCGCCATGCATGAGCGCGCATGGCGTTAACAGACTGATACGTCTGACGGGGCCGATTGTTTCCGCCCGACGCCCGCACAAGGGTCAACGCCGCGGCAGCGCCAGGTACGCCTCGCGCACGGCCTCGGTCCCATGGACGCGCTCCAATCGCCGCACGGTGAAGTGGCCCCGCCCCATGTCCTGGAAATGATCGATGAACAACGCGTTGATCGCCCCGCCGCCGATGGCGCCTATCATCGGCACCGCCTGCGCCAGCGCCTTCTCGGACACCGCGATCGAGAAGCGCGAGGCGATCTCGGAGATCAGCCGGACCAGCACCGGCGCGCTGCCCTTGGCCGTGCCATGCTGCGCGAGGTACTGGCTGGCCGAGGCGATGGCCTGCGCCAGCGCGGCGCGGGAGGCGAAGTAGCCGGCGTCGGTCGCGTCGTCGGCCTTCGAGGAACCGCCCAGCGCCAGCACGTGCAGGCACTCCAGCCGCGCTTCGGGCGTCTTCAGGTCCTCGCCCTGGCTGCGGGCGATGTCGGCGATGGAGCGCAGCATGATGGTGGTCGAGATCGGCAGCTCCACGGCCAGCCCCGCCATGCCGAAGGCGCCGCCTGCGGCTCCCGAGGCCCCGGCCGCCAGCTTGTGCCACCAGTCGGCGGCCGCCGCCGGCCGGGTCGGATCCATGGTCTTGACCGCCACGTCCAGGGCCTTGCTGATGGAACGGCGGGCGAGTTCGTCGATCATCGACGACACCCGGTCCGGCAGCGCGGCCAGCGTACGCTCGATGGGCTTGCCGGCGATCCCCGCGATGCGCGCGGCGATGCCCGGGTGCTCCAGCAGGTGCCTGGCCCGCGCCAGTTCCTGCAGATCGGATTCGGAAAGCGGCATGGAAAGTCCTCGAAAGACGTCCGGTTGCATGGGACCGGTACGAGGGCCGGCGGGTTCTGGCCCATGTTAAACAAAAAGGTACGGGCGCGGTCCCTGCGCGCCGGGAGGACTACAATCATTGATCGATCAATGATTCTGGCATCCTCCCATGTCCACGCTTCCCCAGCATTCCGAAGGCCAGGTCCTGCCCTTCAGGCAATCGCTGATGGCCGTCCTCGGCATGTGCTTCGTCATGATGATGGTCGCCATCGACCAGACCGTGGTGGGTACCGCCTTGCCCACCATCGTGGCCGAGCTGAGGGGATTCGACCTGTATGCGTGGGTGGCCACCGCCTACCTGCTGCCGTCCGTCATCACCGTGCCCATCTTCGGCCGGCTGGGCGACTACTACGGCCGCAAGCCGTTCGTGATCGCGGCCATCTTCGTCTTCACGCTGGCCTCGGTGCTGTGCGGGGCGGCCACCAGCATGCTGTGGCTGGTCGTGGCGCGCGGCCTGCAAGGCATAGGCGGCGGCATGCTGGTGGGCTGCGCGTTCGCGTGCATTCCCGACCTGTTCCCCGAGCCCCGCGTGCGCCTGCGCTGGCAGATCATCGTCAGCTCTGCCTTCGGCATCGCCAACGCCATCGGCCCTTCGCTGGGCGGGGTGATGACCGAGCAGTACGGCTGGCGCTCGGTGTTCTACGTCAACCTGCCGGTCGGGCTGCTGGGCATCCTGTTCGTCGCGCGCTTCCTGCCGCGCATCCGCCATCACACGGCCGGCAAGATACAACTGGACTGGCCCGGCGCGCTGCTGATCGCGCTGGCGCTCGGCTGCCTGCAGATGGTCGTGGAGCTGCTGCCCAAGGGCGCCGCCTCGACCACGGTACTGCTCCTGGGGGCCGGCAGCCTGGCCGCCTTCGCCGGCCTGTATTTCTGGGAACAGCGCTGCCCGCAGCCGCTGCTGCCCATCGACATGTTCCGCAACCCGGCGCTGGCGGTGCTGTTCGTGCTGGCGACACTGGTCGGCTTCATCATCTTCGCGCTGATGTTCTACGCGCCGCTGCTGCTGCAGGGCGGCTTCGGGCTGTCGCCCCAGGAAGCGGGCCTGCTCATCACCCCCATGGCGGCCTGCATCACCGTGGGCAGCATCCTGAACGGCCGCATCATCAGCCACATCGACAAGCCCAACCGCATGCTGTATGCGGGCTTCGCCACGCTGGCGCTGGCCTGCCTGGGGGTCGTCACCACCCACCACGACACGCCGCACGCGCTCTTCGCGTTCTACATGTTCCTGGCCGGGATAGGCATAGGCTTCACCATGCCCAACCTGACGATCTTCGCCCAGCACACCGCGGACCGGACCCACTTGGGCATCGCCACCGCCACGCTGCAATCGACCCGCATGGTGGGCGGCATGCTGGGCACGGCCATCGTCGGAACCATCGTCTCGCACAGCTACCTGTGGCGCGTCACCGACGTACTGCAATCGGAGAACGCGCTGCAGTGGCTGCCGCAGCTGCACAATCCCCAGGTCCTGGTGGACCCGCAGGCCCAGCGCACGCTGGCCGAACAATTCGCCCTGCATGGCGGCCACGCCACCGAACTGCTCGAACACGTGCGCCAGGCCCTGGTCTCGGGCATCCACAACGGCCAGATCCTGGCGGTGCTGATCGCCCTGGTCGGACTGTGGCTGGTAAGGCGCGTACCGTCCATCCAGATCGTGCGCCCCGAGCGAGGCAAGCGGCCCGCCCCCGAGGAGGCGCCATGAATCGCGAGCAACGCGGCCTGCAGGTCATCCAGCGCCTGGGCCAGACCTACCGCGCCATGCAGGCCGGCTTCAGCGGCCGCATCGGCCACGCCCTGCCGCGCTGGCGCATCCTGCTGACGCTGGCCGAGCACGGCACCTGCCCGCAGAAGCTCCTGGCCGAGCGCTGCCGGCTGGACCCCGCATCGCTGACTCGATTGCTCCATGCCCTGGAACAGCTCGGCTGGATCGCCCGTCAGGTGGATGCCCAGGACAACCGCCAGACCAACGTCAGCCTGACGGCGGCCGGACAGGAGGTGGTGGACGAGGCCATGCCGCGGCGAGCCGCTTTTCTGGACGAAGTGCTCCAGGGCCTGTCGGAGAAAGAGCTCGATGCGCTGTTGCGGACGCTGGAAGCGCTGGAGGGCAACTTCAGGCAGGCCGCCACGGGCCAGGCCAGCCAGCCCAGGGTCTGTTCACGATAAAAGGAAGGCTCGCACAGGCCGGGAATGGGCCCTAGACATGCGGTGAAGCCCGCTCGTCGTCGATGCGCTCGCCGTACAGTTCCAGCCTGACATCCCGCAGGCGGTAGCCGAGCGTCTCGGCCGCCGCCTCGTACATGCGCACCAGATCGGCCCCGGGCAGCTCGACGATCTCGCCCGTATGGACATCGATCAAGTGCGCGTGCAGGGCGCGCTGCGCCAGTTCCCAGACGGCCCGCCCCTGGGTGAACACGTGGCGGCGGACCATGCCGCGATCGTGGAATTCCTTCAGGATGCGATAGACGGAAGACAGGCTCAGGGCCGGATCCGTCTTGCGGGCGCGCATCAGCAGGTCTTCGGCCGTGGGGTGGTCGGAGGCCTCGTCCAGCGCGGCAAGCACCGCCTGCCGGCCCTTGGTGGCCCGCATCCCGGCCAGCGCAGGCGGCCGTGACGCGACCGGGCTTCGTGGCGCCAGGGTGGGCTTCATCCTAACCCCCGCTGATGTCCCGGGCGGCCTTCTCCAGGACGTCCAGCACGCGCCGCGTCTCGGCCTCGTCCCAGCCGCGCGAATGGAAGGCCAGCGCCGCGCGCAGCGTGTGCATGGCCTGGTGCACCGAGCCCGGCATGGCGCGGCCGGACATCGACTGGGCGGTGATGTTCATGCGGTTCAGCACCGCGTCGACCATGGGCCGGTTTTCCTGCAGGAAGGCGCGGCCTTCTCCGGTGATCTCGAACGACCGCTTGGCGCCTTCCATGCCGGCGGCGCGGATGTGTCCCTGCTCTTCCAGCAGCGTCAGGGTCGGGTAGACCGAGCCGGGGCTGGGCGCGTAGACGCCGCCGAAGCGCTGTTCGAGTTCCTTGATCAATTCATAGCCCGAGCTGGGACGTTCGGCGATCAGCGCCAGCAGCACCAGCCTCAGGTCGCCCGGCCCGAAGACGCGTCCGGCCCGGCCGAAACCGCGGCCGCCATCGCCGAAACCACCGCGGCCGCGGCCATCCATGTCGAACGGGTCGCGGCCGCGATGGCCGCCCCGGCCCGCCATCCACGCGGGCCAGGCGGCCCACATTCTATGAGGGTGAAACATGAGAATACTCCTTCGATACAGTTAAACGATATATCGTTTGTGTGTATCGTATAGGCGTTCTTTTCGATATGCAAGCCCCCATGAGGCCGTCTAGCCACGCTTGCGCCCGCCCCCGCCTTCATCACCGTGTTCCAGCGCGAGCCGGACGAATTCGCGCGCCGCCGCCGTCTGGTAGGCGCCGCGCCTTTGCATCAGCACCGCGGTTCTTTCCAGCAGCGACGGCGTGAGCGCTATGGAGGCGAGGCCGTCCCGGCCGCTGGCGATGGTGGCCGGCAGCAAGGTCGACAGCGAAGTGCGCCGCACGATCTCGATGACCGCGCCCAGCGAGTTGGCCTCCATCAGGACACGGGGACGCAGGCCGTGCCGGCGGCAATAGCGGTCGATCTGCTCGCGCGTCGCGAACTCGGCGGTCAACAGCACCAGGGATTCGGCGTCCAGCGCCTTCAGCGCCATCCGCCGCCTTCCGGCCAGGGGATGCCGGCTGCCGACCACCAGCGCCAGCGTCTCCACCAGCAGCCGCTGCGATGCGATCTCGGGCGAGCGCACTTCCTCGAATCCTATGCCCACGTCGTACTCGTCGTCCGCCAACAACGCCTCGATGCGCTCCTGCGGCATCTCGCGCAGGATCAGCGAGACGTTGGGGTGGCGGGCGTGGAAGCGCTCGACCAGCGGCCCGACCAGATACGAGGCGAAGGTGGGCGTGACCGCCAGGCGCAGCGATCCCCGGCTCAGGTCGCCCACGTCGTGGATCGCGCGCCGGCCTTCTTCCAGGTCCTGCAGGGCCTTGCGGGCATGCTTGAAATAGACGTGGCCCGCATCCGTGAGGCGCGTCGCGCGCCCCGTGCGGTCGAACAGTTGCGCCTCCAGCATCTCTTCCAGCTGCCGTATCTGCTGCGACAGCGCCGGCTGCGAGACATGCAGCGCCGCGGCGGCACGCGTGAAGCTGCGGTGCTCGGCCACGGCCAGGAAGTAATGGATGGGGCGGAGCAGCATGGACGGACCTTATAAGAGGAAATTATCGAAAAGATAATAAATCCGTCTTTTACCTTATTGGTGGCGTCACGTAAGATCGATGTCCTGCCACCGGTCCGTCCTCATAGGGAGACAACAACATGAACATGCCCGAGCATTTCCTGCGCATGGCGGTCGATCTCGCCCGCAAGAACGCGGAATGCGGCGGCCGTCCCTTCGGCGCGGTCATCGTCAGGAACGGTTCGGTCATCGGCACCGGCGTCAACCAGATACTGTCGTGCGCCGACCCCACCGCCCATGCCGAGCTGTCGGCCATCCGCGCGGCCTGCCGCGCGCTGGGCTCGCCGCGGCTGGACGGGTGCGTGGTGTATGCCAGCGCGCAGCCTTGCCCGATGTGTCTGGCGGCGATCCACATGACCGGCATGCGCGAGGTCTTCTACGCCTACTCGAACGACGACGCCGAACCCTATGGACTGTCGTCCGCGCCCGTGTACCGCGAGTTGGCCCTGCCCCTGTCCGAGCAGTCCATCCACATCGTCCACTATCCGATCTCGCCCGCGCCGCAGTTGTATGAATCGTGGCGCGCCGCGATCAGCGAGCGCGCCTGACGGATATCGCGCCGGGCCGTCAGGCCTGGTCCGGGAACACGCCGCGATCGGACGGGAGCGGCGCGCCGGGAGGAAGCGCCGCGTTGCGCAGCCACCGGGCGAAGCGGCGTATCAGTTCCTGCTTGGGATTGTCCCCGCGCCAGACGATGTAGCAATTGACGCTGGCCGGAAAACACGCAGCCAGCGGACGCACCAGCCGTCCCGCCGCCCGACGGCGACACGCTGATGCAGGCCTGGCGCACGCCACGATGGAGCCCATGAATGCCACGGCCGACGTGCGCGGCGGCAAGGCCGAGCTCTGGGGCCTCACCCAGGTCTGCGGCGAGATCGCCGAGCGCCTGGCGCCGGCGCTGGCCAACGCGCTGTTCGCCGCGACGGGGGAACGCCTCCGCTCGTTGCCGCTGTCGCGGCACGGGTACGAGCTGGCGTAGGGGACCAGGCTTCCCTTTCCGGGGAAGCCCACCTCCTAGCTGGGCCAGATCGCCATCGCCGCGCTGGCCACCCGCTCCAGTTCCGCACGCTTGGCGCCGTCCCTGGCCTGCAACGACATCCCCTGCACGACCGTCGTGAAATACCGGGCAAGGGTATCCAGGTCGGCCGCCGGCGACAGTTCCCCGTCGGCCACCCCCTGCTCCAGGCGCTCGCGCACACGCTGGATCGAGGCCAGCCTGTGGGTTCGCAGGAAGGCCGCCATGCCTTGGTTGGCGGGCGTGCAATTGGTCGCCCCCAGCACCACGAAACACCCCTTGGGCCTGCCCGGCAGCGTCAACGCCTTCGCCGCGGCCATCAACATGCCTTCGACCGCCTCGCGCGCGGTCCTGCCCTCGCGCAGCGCCACGTCGGTCATCCCGCCGTCGGTGTGGCGGTAGCGTTCCACGGCCTCGCGGAACAGCGCTTCCTTGCCGCCGAAGGCCCCGTACAGGCTGGGCGCGTTGATGCCCATCGCCGTCGTCAGATCCGACAGCGACGTGCCCTCATAACCACGCTCCCAAAAAACCTCCATGGCCCGCTGCAAGGCCGCGTCGCGGTCGAAACCGCGCGGGCGTCCCCGTTCAGCCATATTTCACCTTTTTTGTAACGATCGATATAAAAATTCTTGACGCTCCGCGAAGAGGTCATGGATCATTTTATAACGATCATTACTGAAATGGAGCACAGCATGTCCCGATTGACAGGAAAAGTGGCCCTGGTAACCGGCGCGAGCCGTGGCATAGGCGCGGCCATCGCGCTGCGCCTGGCGCGCGAGGGCGCGGACGTGGCGATCACCTACGCCAGTTCGCCGGACAAGGCCGAGACGGTGGCCGGCGCGCTGCGCGAGACCGGCCGCCGCGCCGTGGCCCTGCGCAGCGACAGCGCCGAACCCCATGCCCCCGCGCAGGCGGTGGCGCGCGTGGTGGAGGAATTCGGCCGGCTCGACATCCTGGTCAGCAACGCCGGCATCGGCTACTGGAAGGCGCTGGAGGATTTCACCATCGAGGAATTCGACCGCGTGATGGCGGTGAACGTGCGCGCGGCCTTCACCGGCGCCCAGGCCGCGGCGGCGCGCATGGGGCAAGGCGGTCGCATCATCACGATCGGCAGTTGCAATGCCGATCGCGTGCCGGCCCCGGGCTCGACGCTTTACGCCATGAGCAAGTCCGCGCTGATCGGCCTGACCAAGGGCATGGCGCGCGACCTGGGTCCGCGCGGCATCACGGTGAACCTGGTACAGCCCGGCCCGATCGACACCGACATGAATCCGGCCGACGGCGAACGCGCGGACAGCCTGCGCGCGCTGATGGCGCTGGGGCACTACGGCGAGGGCGAGGACGTGGCCGGACTGGTGGCCTACCTGGCGAGCGCGGAAAGCCGATTCGTCACCGGCACCGCGCTCACGATCGACGGCGGCTACAACATCTGAGGCAAGGGCATGGACGCGAACATGAAGGCCGCGCATACCGGCAAGACCATCGTGCTGGCCGCGGTGTGCCTGGCCGGACTCATGATGCCCCTGAGCTTCACGGGCCCCGCGGTGGCGACGCCCGCCATCGCGCGCGACCTGGGCGGCAGCCCGGTCGCCCTGGCGTGGGTGGTGAACGCCTTCGTGCTCGCGTTCGGCAGCTTCGTGCTGGCGGCCGGCACGCTGGCGCAAGAGTTCGAGGGCCCCGCCCGCACGCGGGCCTTCAGCCTGCTCGGCACCACGTTCGGCGTCGGCCTGGCCTTCGGCCCCATCTGGTCGGGCCTGCTCATCGAACACTTCGGCTGGCGGTCCATCTTCCTGACGGGAGCCGTCATCGGCGCGCTGGTGCTGCTGTTCGGCGTGCCGCGCATGCGCGAGACGCGCGATCCCGACGCGCGAGGCATGGACGGCTGGGGCACCCTGACCTTCACCGTCGCCTTGTCCCTGCTGATCTTCGGTATCGTCACCGGTCCGCAGTACGGCTGGACCGGCACGGCCACGCTCGCGCTGCTGGGCGCGGCGCTCGCCATGCTGGCGGCCTTCGTCGCCATCGAACTGAAGCGGGCCCGCCCGATGCTCGACCTCTCGCTGTTCCGCTATCCGCGCTTCGTGGGCGTGCAACTGCTGCCCCTGGCGACCGCCGTGTGCTATGTCGTCCTGCTGATACTGCTCCCGATAGGCTTCATCGGCGTGGAGGGCTACTCCGAACTGAAGGCCGGCATGATGATGATTCCGCTCTCGCTGCCCATGGCCATCGTCCCCTTCCTGGCCGGGCTGCTGGCGCGCAGGTATCCCGCCGGCGCCCTCTCGGCCGGAGGCCTGGTGATAGCCGCGGCGGGCCTGGCCTGGCTGGCCACGATGCCGGTGGGGCAGCAATCGATGGCCATCATCTGGCCGATGCTGCTGATAGGTATCGGCACGGGCTTGCCATGGGGCTTGATGGATGACCTTTCGGTCAGCGTCGTGCCCAAGGAACGCGCCGGCATGGCGACCGGCATCTTCTCGACCATGCGGCTGGCCGGCGAAGCGGTGGCGCTGGCGGCAGCGGCGGCGTTGCTGCTGGCGCTGGCGGCGCTTACCGTCGCCGCGGCGCTGGCTGCCTGGCTGCTGCTCAGTCCCGCCACGTCAGGCAAAGGGGTCCGAGCCGATGCGTGCACCACCCACGGCGCGTGAATCCGGGCGCGCGAATCCGGGCGCGGCGGGAGAGGGAACCGGCTGCTGCCCAGCCCCGGCTGCATCCCGCGCCCCTGCCTCAGAAGCGGTGAAGAATGCCGACCGCGTACACCTTGCTGTTGAAACCGCTGTCGGATGTCGTCCC
Source organism: Pigmentiphaga sp. NML030171 (assembly GCF_002188635.1). GTDB lineage: Bacteria > Pseudomonadota > Gammaproteobacteria > Burkholderiales > Burkholderiaceae_B > Pigmentiphaga > Pigmentiphaga daeguensis. Next base: position 320,737 of record NZ_NINX01000029.1, read on the forward strand.
GCTGACGTCCTACACCTTTACCTTCGACGGCTCCGGCGGCGTTGCAGGCTTCGGCAAGGGACAGGCCTCGGTAGTCCTTTCCGGACCGCCCGAGGGCGCGACGCAACTCAGCTATACCGCACAGGCGCAGGTCGGCGGAAAAATCGCCCAGGTGGGCGCTCGCCTGATCGACGGCGTGGCCAGGAAACTGGCCGACGAGTTCTTCTCGCGCTTCAAGACCGCTCTCGAACCGGCCTCGCAAGAAGCGCCCACCGAAGCGGTCGAGGAAGACGCCGAGCAATCCGGTCAACCGCCCACGGCCTCGCCGGCCTGGAAATTCTGGCGGTCGTAGCTGCGGATGACCGTGCCGGGATCCTGCCGTACGCTCAGACGTTAAACAGCGATTGTGACTGCAAGTCATTGAATGAACAGTTCACCATGCTGCTCCATTAAAAAATATACTCATGTTTGTACTCAAAAAACTCAGCATTGAGTACGTTCAACCCTGATCTGGCGCCGTTGCGCCGGCTCGGATTCAACTTTCCAGACGCCTGCGACAGGTATCAATGGTGGATTTTATCTGCTGCGCCAACATCTGCCTGATCGGAACACGCTCAAATCGCTCACCCAATGAGCTTGCCTGCGGCAGCATCCGGTCGATGACCTCTTCCACCCGCTTCCTTGGGATGCCACCTTCCTCCGCCAGACGCAATAAATGCCGGCGTTCGATGGCAGCACCTTCGCCGCAAACGTCCAGGTGATGCTGGCCCATCGGGCCTTCACTGAAGGTCAGGTCGAATGCCGGTGCCAGACGCCAGCGCCGGTCAGGCCCGAGACGCCACGCGAAATTCTTGGGATGGTCGTCACGGTTGTGGAAAAGCACATTGAAGACGACTCGTGCGTAGGCTTTCTCCACTTCGCGCTCGTCGCGCGTCAGGAAACGGGTAGCCCGCAGGAAGGCGGTGTAGTCGGTGGCACCGGGCAGGCGAAAATCCACTTGCAACAATCCCGCCAGACTGTGCACCGGGACGCGTTGCCCTCCCTCCCGGTCGAAGCGCGCGACGCCGAAGGCGGCCAGTTCGGGGCCAAGGTCGAACCAGCGACTTTCGGGCACATCCAGTCCGCAATCCCGAGCCAGTTCGGCATAGAGCTGCTCGATGACGCAAACCTCCTTGTGTTCGTTCTGCGCCGGGAATTTGACCAGCCAGGGACTGCCGGACGCATCCGGACGGGTGCTGACTTGCCCGGTCGTTGCGTCGTACTGCACCAAGGCCTTGGGCCTGGCCCCTTGCGGTGAGCCGCCGATGAGCGCTAGCTCGCGCAGGGCTGCCCCCGCCTCGCCCGCGAGCGCGAGACGGCTTTGCTCGGCCAGCGCCAGCAAGGACCAGTCGGGCTCGTGGGCGCCGGCGTCGCTTGCCGGAACGAAGCGCAACGCGCCCATCGCGCGCTCACCAATGAAGGCCAGGCGGTCCAGCGGCCCGGGATGGCGCAAGCCGTGTTGACGGAACAAGCGATCCATCAGCAGCAAACCCCAGCCGTCCGGCAGACTGTCGGCGATCAGGCCCGGAAGGCGATGCAAATGGGTCGGAAAACTACCGTAGGCATCCGCACGCAGCTTGAGGTGCAAGGGCGACAGTTCCAAGCCCTGAGACAGAGCTTCGGGAGAATATTCGAAGAGCAGGGATTGACCGTCATCGGCTAAGCGTCCCAACGGCCAGTCTTCTCCCCAGCCGCAATAATGCACGGTAAGCAGCTTCATGATGTTCTCTTACGCGGCGCACGCTGGCGGCGGCTGACAAGGTCCACCTGCTCCATCTGGGCGATGGATTGCCGTTTGAGCACGAAGAGATCGTCCAGCGCCTCCAGCAAGCCAAGTGCCTGCGCAACGCGGACCAGCGTTTCCAGCGAGCACTGGCCGTCGCTTTCGAGTTTGCGCAACGCCCCCAGCGACAACCCGGCCATCTGCGCCAGTTCACGCTGCGTAAGCGATTGGGCAAGCCGCTGCTCCCGCAGACGAGCACCCAGCGCGTGCAGGATCTCAGCGGGAGTCGAGAGATGAAAAGTCACTTTTATGACCCTTATCGCGAAAAAGATTGCGTAAGTGCCATTTTAGTGGACTTTACTTATTCTTGAAAGCAGATGGCTGCGATAGCTGCCGCGAGCGATCATGCGGTGACCATCGTAACGCTACGATAACGTAGCGTTACGATGTTACGGAGCTGGCTCCTGTCCAGCAGCCGGTGCCTCCAGCAGTACTGAAGGCTCCACCCCCAGTGCCTCGGCCAGCTTGAAGATGTTGAGTAAGGCGATGTTGCGTTGCCCACGCTCAACACCCCCTAGGTAGCTGCGCGCCAAGCCACTTTCCAGTGCCAGGCGTTCTTGCGACCACCCTCTGGTCTTTCTGATTTCTATCAGCTTCAGGCCGAAGCGTAGTCGGGGATCAAGGGCCATATTTCTCTCTTCTTAAAGAGAAATGACTCTATGAGTCCCCCCTCTATAGGGCTACGCCCGATAAGTGCCCGTACTATAAGTGACAATTTAACTCAAGCGCCATAGAATGACCTCTATGAGTAACAAAATGGAGATCATGACGTATGGCAAGCGTCTGGAAGACTGCTGGGATGGGAGCGGCTGCGGGGCTTGCTGTTCCAGTGGCTGGGCTTTCAGGTCTCGCTGCCGCTGGTCTTACTCTGATTCTTGTACTGGCGATGTTCGGCGTGGGGCCTGCGCGCCTGTCACAGACATCGCTGTGGGGGCTGCTGACCAGTGAGCTGATGCTCTATCTGCTGATTTCGCTGGCGATCTTCACGTTGTCCTTCCGCTTTCTGGCGCGCTTGCAGGCCCGCTGTCAGGCACTTGTAGCCAAGCTCAACGCTCAGCAGGGGCTGTCATTCGATGCTGGACATCTCTTGGGCTACCCCGCGCCGGCCTTTCTGGTGTTTGACCGGCAGCATCGCAAACTGGCTGTCTGTTCAGTCGTGGATGAAGCCTGGCGCATCCACGACTTCTCCTGGCTGCTTGGTTGGCGGATGACCTGGCGCGAGGTCGAGAGCATGGAGATGAACGGCGGTAGCCGTCAGGTCAACGCCAGCGGCATGAGCGTGCCGACCTTCGAGCGCACGGTACGCGCGAAAGACTTCGCCATCGAGCTGCAAACCGCCGATCCGCAACGACCAGTACTCAGTTTTCCCATGAGCCGTCGGGCGGCGGAAACCTGGTGTGCCCGGCTCAATGCCCTCTTCAACGGATGACCTCGCGAGGAACTGCGATGAAACACTACCGGAGCTTGCTGCTTCTGCCTTTTGTATTGACAGGTTGTGCTACAACCGACATGCAGGGGGCGCTGGACTCCCTGAACGGAATAGGACACTCCATTGGAACCAGTCTGTCGCAAGCGGCTACGCCCGCAAGCGCGGCAAACCGCAACAGCTTGCTGGGCACTCCACTGCATAACGCCTTGCGCCAGAATCTGTCTACCACGGTCGCGCCCCGGAGTGGCCCAAGGTGGTGATCAGCAATCTGCAAATTCCGGCGGATCAGATGACGCTGACCCGTAGCCTCACGCTCAAAGCCAGTGATTGCATTCGCTTTGACGCCGTGCTCTGGCACGACGCCAAGCGCTCCGAGCGCTTCAGCAATCTGTCGCTTTGCGCGCCGGAGCTGCCGAAACAGTCGAATAATTTCGTGCTGACCTGGAAGAGCTTTTCCATCTCCGGCAAAACCAGCGGCCAGGTTCGCACCGACGGCCCAATCCCACCGTACAGTAAGCTGCCAAGCGACCCGGCGATGGAGCGCTGGTTGATGAACCAGTTCGGCCTTTACTATGTCGGTTCACTGTTGACGCTGGTCGGCTATGACCCCAACTTCACGGTCGATGAAGGGATGCTGGCCGATCGTGCTGATGTGCGAGGTTCTGCAGGTCAGCGCCAGCGGGTACTTCCACTGGGATGCATCGACACGCAGCGGTGCAGGGGGAGGCCGTGGGCTGCACAGTGATGAGGCCTTGTTGGTCCACATCCGAGCCATCCACAGGCAGTTGCGCGGCGAGTACGGCTGGCCCCGCATGCACCGCGAACTGCGAGCCCGCGGCCTGCGTGTGGGCAAGGAGCGGGTGCGCCGGTTGATGCAGCGCCACGGCATCAGGGCCAAGGGCAAGCGCAAGTTCGTGGTAACCACCGACAGCGCGCATCGCCTGCCGGTGGCCCCGGATCTGGTGCAGCGCCGCTTCACGCCGGCTGCGCCCAATGCGCTGTGGAGCGGCGACATCACGTACATTGCCACTGACGAGGGTTGGCTGTATCTGGCCGCCGTGCTGGATCTGCACAGCCGCCAGGTGGTGGGCTGGAGCCTGCAGGCGCACATGCAGACTGCGCTGGTCAAGGACGCGCTGCTGATGGCCTGCTTTCGACGCAAACCGGCCCCGGGCTTGATCTTTCACAGCGACAGGGGCAGCCAGTATTGCAGCCAGGACTTTCAGGACACACTGACCGCCTGGGGCATCCGCAGTTCGATGTCGCGCAAGGGCAATTGCTGGGACAACGCCCCTACGGAGAGCTTGTGGGGGCGGTTGAAGACGGCCTGCGTCCATGGCCAACGGTTTGCCACACGCCAGCAGGCACGGCAAGCGGTCATGGACTGGATCGCCTTCTACAACCACTCGCGACTACATTCGGCTCTGGGCTACCTCAGTCCGATGCAGTTCGAACAACGCTGGTTGGCGGCGCAGCGTAGATCTGCCGCTTGATGATCGGGCTATGCACTCCGGTTTTCAGGGGCAAGGTCACACTTGTTCATGCAGGCTATCGATCAACATCGAAGGCAAGCGCTGTTGCGCTTGCTCCAGGGCCGCCGGCAGCTCCTTCATCAACGCTTGATGTCCTTCGGCCAGCACGATGCCGAACTCGTAGAGGAGCCCGCGCAGCTCGTTGGTCTGCATGATGCGCGTCTTCATCAACTGCGCGCGCACTCGGTGCAGCGCAAGCACTACCTGCTGCGCCTCCGTCTTGACCGCGACGAAGCGAACGCCAGGTTGGCGAGCGGCCGTCCAGATCGCCTGCGCGTCGGCGGCATCCGTCTTGTTCCGCTGCACGAACGGCCGCACCATCTTCGGTGGCAGCAGTCGCACCTCGTGCCCGAGTCTCACCAACTCGCGTCCCCATTCGTGCGCGCCGCCGCAAGCTTCCATCGCCACCACCGCCGGCTGCCTGGCGGCGAACCATTCGAGCATTTCCGAACGCTTGAGCTTCAGCCGCTCGATGCTGCCGGTGTCCGGCTCGACCCAGTGCAGCTGGATGATCGGCACGGTTTAGGAGAGCAAGCGACGCCACAGTGTGATGGGCCAAACAGGTCGAACCGGGACGGGAACACTCCGGTAGGGAACTTGAGCTTCGAGCTCGATGTTCAGATGGGAGCCTCGTCAGCGAATGCCATCAGGGCCAGCAGGCTTGCCGCCTGCACAACAGGCCGGATATAAGACTGCAGCCCAGCCTCCTGCTTCATCACGCATCAACGTCCTTGCGATCCGGGAGGCGCCCATATAAGACCTTCCCTAAGGTGAAGACATCACTGGGCAGAAGCGATTAGTTTGCGCATCCCAAAGAGCATTCGTGCCACTTCACGCGTGGCGAGGGTGCTGGGCCGCAACGGCGTGCTGCTGAGCACGATGCGCCGCATTAAGCGGGGCTGAACAATGGGGCAGGAACTGAGTCGTCCCGCTGCAACGTCAGCTTGTGCGGTGGTGGATGCGACGATTGCGTAGCCGGCGCCGGCGGCCACGAGTTCTTGCTGAAGAAGCACGGAGTCAGCTTCCATCGCAATGCTCAGTTGTACCGCGTGCTCACGTGCTAGCAAGTCGAGCCGGGCGCGCAGTAGGTGGGGTGCTGCTGGCAATATCAGAGATAAGCCCTGCAAGCTGGCGAACCGCACGTGTTTTCGGTCAGTTATATGGTCACCAGGCGGGCCAATGAGGTGCAGTGAAACTTCAGATAGGCATGGCTCGTCAGGCCTATCCTCATTATCCTCGCGCAGCAACAGTGACAGGTCTAGCCGCCCTTGCTTCAACCACTCTTCGAGATGAGCACTCGCCCCATCGGTAAAGTGAAGCTTGACGCGCGGATGAGCATCTCTTACGGCCTGGAATAGGGGGCCTGATACGCTGCGTACAGTCGAAGGAAGGAGGCCGACACGAACTTCTCCCATCGGCTCTCCCGCTACCGAGCGAATGTCTTCCTCGAATTGCTCCGCTTGCACCATGAGAGGTCTGATCCGAGCCAGCACAAGTTCGCCAAAATCGGTCAAAACGACACCACGTCCCGTTCTGTGAAACAACCGGTTGCCACATTGAGCTTCAAGCAGCGCAATCTGCCGACTCAGAACGGACTGCAAACAGTCTAGACTCGCCGCGGCGCGCGTGAGGCTACCCAGTTGTGCGACCTTGAGGAATAGCTCCCACTTGGGATCGATGATGGACGTCATTGCAGGTACCTACTGCGGCCGATGGCCGCGACTATTGCCAACTCAGTCTACTCGCTCGTTTCGGCAGGGCTGAACTCCCATGACGCGCTTGGGATACTAGGTTCGCACCACTCGAGCGACTTGCGAGATTGACCGCTCGAAGGCCACCCAGTTGCAGGAGGACTTTTCAACAAGGCGAGTGTTGAAAATCCTGGGCTCACTCGGGCAAGACCGGCGTTGCTGATCTACAGGACGCTATCCTGTTGATTTCCATGCAACCGTAACCCACCAGTTCCATCTCGATCTGACCCACCCTGGTTCGTGAACTTACTGCTCACGTTGTGGATAAGTTCTTGGCGGTCTTCTCCTTCTTGGTGGTCTGTGGTGGTTGCTGGGCGGAACTGTTCTTGAAGCGGAAGCTGTCGTTGCCAGTTTCCAGAATATGGCAGTGATGCGTGAGCCGGTCCAGCAGCGCAGTGGTCATCTTGGCATCCCCGAACACACTGGCCCATTCGCTGAAGCTCAGGTTGGTGGTGATCACAACGCTGGTGCGCTCGTACAGCTTTGACAGCAGGTGGAACAGCAAGGCGCCTCCTGAGGCACTGAATGGCAGGTAGCAGATCGAACTGGATTGCCGTCCCTCGGTGCTTGCGGAAGCAGGCAGGGGGAAAATCCCGTCGGCGAATTCGCCGTTCATGTCGCCGCGCAGCGGCAGGCCCAGTTCCCGCGCGTGCGCCAGCGCCGCGCGACTCAGCGGTGGCCAGTCGGCGACGGGGGTGCGCCGAATCTTCGTCGGGCCGGTCGCGCCATGCAGTTCGCCGCTGAAGTCGGCATCACTCTCGAGTTTGCGGAAGAAAGGAAGAACCGACGTCCAGGACCAGCCCGTGGCGCCCATTGATTCCCATCGGTCGTAATCGTCTGGCAGCCCGCGCAGCGCTACCATGCCCATGATGTTGGACCCCCCGCCGAGCAGGCGCGCCTGGGGAGCGCCCGCATCGGGGGCGTTCTCGGCGTCGAGATAACGCCCCTTCAGGGGCCAGCGATAGGACCCCACGAAGGAGGCGTCGCTGCTGACGGTCTGGATGTCGGCGGGCGGATGCAAGCTGGGCACATCGGCCCCAGCCTCCAGCAACAGGACCTGTCGCGAAGGGTCTTCGCTCAGCCTGCTCGCCAGCACACACCCGGCGGAGCCGGCGCCGACGATGATGTGGTCATAGGTTGCGTCGGTCGTGGGATCCGTCATGTTCTCGGCCAATGGCTGCACTGCCCTTTAGTGATTGGACGGGGCAACCGCGGTTTCCCGCATGATCGCTTCCGGCGTCCGATAGCGTTCCGCCATCTCCCGCTCCTGGGGTGTGCGCAGTTGCGCCTGCATGTACGCGCCGAGGGCTCGGGCATGCCCGACGATGAAAGTGCCGAAGGCCACACGCTGCCGTCCGTAGTCGGCAAGCGCCTCCTGGACGCTGGCATGCGCCTGGAGGGCCTGGACGAGGGCCATGGCGTCTCCCGCGGCCTTGGTCACGCCCATACCACAGTGAGGACGGGCCACGAACGCGGCGTCCCCCAGCAGGGCGACCCGACCGATGGCCGCGCGGGGGCTTTCGAGATCGAAGATCGGCTGGAAGAACAGGTTCTCCGTCTTCTCGACCACCTCCGCAAACTGCGGTGCCAGCACGTCGTGGGCGGCCTGGCGTGCCTGGGCCACGATCTCGGGGCGGATCAGCGGCGGGGGGATGCCGTCCATCCAGACGCGGCCGCTGGCATCGGTGACCATGTCCTTGAACGTGGTGGCTTCGTCGGCGGGCCGGTACCACACGAAGTTGAATCGGCGCTTGCCTGGCGACATGCCGTTCTCCAGTCCGGCGACGGGATAGGCAATCATCTGTTCCTGCGGCGGAATGCCAAAGGCGAAGTAGGGAAAGAGTTCCGTCAGGGCGCGCTCGCTGAGGACGGATTCCTCGACCAGGCCTCGCCACGCGACATAGCCTGCATACACGGGTTTGGCTTCCGGCACGAGCGCCTGCCGCGTCGTGGAGCGCAGCCCATCGGCTGCGACGACGAGCTCGGCTTGATCGCGGTGGCCATTGGAGAAGGCGAGCTGGACTTCGTTGTCGTCCTGTGTGATCGACTCCAGTGCATACCCGTTGTGGTAGCGCTCTTTGGGTAACGCTTTCTTGAGGATGCCGTAGAGACTTCCCCAAGCCGTGAGCACCTGGGGCATGGGACGCCGGGCCAGGACGGATCCGTCCTGCGCCAGGGTCACGCGTTCCTCGACCGCCACGCCGATGGCTTCATCGGGGGGGATGCCGACGGCGACCAGGGCTTCCATCAACTCGGGATGCGTGACGATGCCAGCGCCGCGGCCTTCCAGTTCTTCGGCCACGCGCTCATAGACATTCACGTCCCATCCTGCACGAAGCAGTAGATTGGCAGCGAACAGTCCCCCCAGCGAGCCTCCGACGACAACAGCCTTGCGGGATTCAGACATTGCGATTCTCCAGTGCCAGCGCCTCGGCCGCAGGGAAGTTCAGCTCGATGGTGACCCCGGAAGGATCCTCAACGAATACCTGGTGCAGGCCCAGGTCGGGCACCGTGCGCTCGCGGAACTCCAGTTGCGCGGCGTGCAGGCGTTGGCGCATGTCCTTGAGGTCGGTGGCCAGAAACGCGAGGTGGTCGACTGCGGCGCTGCCGTGCAGGCTGGACTCGTCCTTGTCGCCGAGATACTCCTGCAGCCCCTTCGGATCGTTCTTGTCGATCCCGATGATGTGGACGACGCCGAAGTCGGCCTCGTCTCCGCCGCGATAGAGCCAGATGCCGGGGAATTTGAAGGCGGGGCGATAGCCTTCCTTGAACCCCAGGATCTCTGTGTAGAACCGTCGGGATGCATCGAGCGACGTGGTACGTACCGAGAAGTGAGCCAGCTTGCTAATGGGCATCTGAGCCCCCAGACATTAGGTTATCGAAAGATAAATAGTAAGCCGTGCTGACGCAACGGGCAAGCATCGGTGTCAATGATTTTTGATCAGGGTTTACCCAATCTATTGATCGATTGACAACTAAGTTGCTCGAAGTCAAAGTTATCATTCGATAAACAGCAACCGGAGCACTCCCGCTCCCGACCATTGGAGACCATCATGTTGTCACGCACTTTCTTGCCTCGCCTCTTCCGGCTACTCCCTGCAGTCGCTCTGCTGGGTGCGGCGGGGATCTCTCAGGCGCAGTCCATCAAGATCGGGTTGCCGGTTCCGTTGACCGGACCCTATGGCGCGGAGGCCCAGGACCAGGTTCGCAATGCCGAATTGGCGGTCAAGGAGTTCAACGGCGCTGGAGGCCTGGCGGGTCGCAAGGCTGAGTTGCTGGTGCGTGACGACAGGCTCAACCCCGGCGAGGCGGCCACGCGAGCCCTTGAACTCATCGAGAAGGACGGTGCGAACTTCATCGTCGGCGGCTTGTCCGCAGCGACGCAACTGTCCATCAACAACGTGACGAAGCAACGCAAGACGCTGTACATCTCCATCAGCCAATCGGACGCGATCAATGAAGCGACCGATGCAAGCCCGTACACCTTCCATGAAGCGCTCAATCCCCACATGACGACCCAGGCCGTGGGAAGGTATGCCTTCAAGAGCGGCACCAAGGTGGCGTTTCTGACAGCCGACTACGCCTATGGCCATGAGATGACCCGTGGGTTCACGGCCGTCGCCAAGCAACTCGGCGCCGTGGTGGTTGGCGAGGTCAAGCACCCACTTGGCGCCAGCGACTACTCTGCCTTCCTTCCGAGGATTCGGGCGATGAACCCTGATGTCCTGGTTTTCAACAACTTCGGGGCCGACAACCGCATATCCATCAAACAGGCCGGCGACTTTGGCATGAAGAAGCAGATGCAGTTCGTCACGCCGATCATGACGTACACGGCCCGGGTGTCCGGCGGCGCGAGCACGTATGAGGGCGTCATTGACCTGCCCCCATTGACCGTACCAACGGATTGGAGAAGTCCGGGGTTGAAGGTTAATCGAAGTTTTGTTTTTGCTCACTGCCAGCAGCACCGCCAGCGCGCTGGCGGTGCTGCTGGGCAAATCGTGCCGGCGGGATGCGTCCCAGACTGCTGTGCGGCCTGACCTCGTTGTAATCCCGCCGCCAATGTGCAATGCACTCCCGGGCCTGTGACAACGATTCAAACCACTGCTCGTTGAGGCATTCATCTCTGAACTTGCCGTTGAAGCTCTCGATGTAGCCGTTCTGCATAGGCTTGCCCGGCTCAATCAGGATGTGCCGAATCCCGTTCTTGTGCGTCCAAGCCAGGAACGCCCGACTGGTGAACTCCGGGCCATTGTCCGTTCGCACTGCTGCCGGGTAGCCGCGGAACCTGGCCACTTGGTCGAGCACGCGCGTGACGTACTGGCCCGAGATGCCGTAGTCCACCGTGATGTCCACGGACTCCTTGCTGAAGTCATCCACCACCGTCAGACACTTGATTCGCCGTCCGCTGGACAGGCTGTCCGATACGAAATCCATGCTCAGCACCTCGTTGATGTTCCTGGCCAGTTGCAGCGGCACGCGCTCCTGCGTTGGGCGTTTGACTTTGCGGCGCTTCTTCACCGTCAGGTTGGCCTGCCGGTACAGCCGGTAGATGCGCTTGTGGTTCACCCCCGGAAACTGCTGGCGCAGCATGTCGTGGATGCGCCGGTAACCGAATCGGCGGCGCACCAAGGCCGTTTGCCGAATCTGTTCACCCAGGGTGGCGTTGAGCTCGCTGGGCTGCGGCGGGTGGCGGTAGCTGTCTCGGGATAGCCCCACAAGGCGGCAGGCGTGCCGCTCCGAGAGGTGATGCTGCTCAATCATCTGTCGGATGGCATCGCGCCGCGCCTGTGGGGCTAGCGCTTTACCCCGAAGACGCTCTTGAGGGCGTGGATGTCCAGATGGGCTTCGGCCAGCAGTTTCTTGAGCTTGGCGTTCTCGCTCTCGAGCTCGCGCAGGCGCTGGGCCTCAGAGACCTGCATGCCGCCGAACTTCGCACGCCATTTGTAAAACGTGGCCTGGCTGAAGCCGCCGCTGCGGCACAACTCGGGGATGCCCATGCCGGCCTCGGCCTGTCGCAAGAAGCCAATGATTTGTTCGTCGCTGAACCTGCTCTTCTTCATGTCCGTCATTCTCCTGGGTTGACGGACTTCTCTCGTTTACCGTGGTACGGCTGGTGGGGGGCAGGCCACCTGGCCCGCGTGGTGGCGGTCTTCGGTGCTGCACGCCCGCATCACGCCTACCTGTTTGCCAACCGGAGAGCCAACCGCATGAAGGTTCTGGTGCACGATGGTATTGGTGTGTGGCTGGCGGCGCGGCGCCTGAACAGCGGCAAATTCGTCTGGCCGCGTGAGGGGGCATTGACCGCCAATCTCAGCCGCTCGCAGTTCGACGCTCTGGTGCTGGGCCTGCCTTGGCAGCGCCTGGGCGACGGTGGCGTCATCACCGTGCTCTGAATCTGATTGTTTGCCTGCTGTCTGCCAATCGGTGCATGTGCCAATGGCGTGGCGTTGCCCGCGCTGGCACAGTCATGCCCATGGTGGTCGAGCCCCAATCCCTGGATAGTCTGAGTCCCGAGCAACTGCGCTCGGCGCTGCTGTCCATGCTGCAAGCCGCTGCTGCCAAGGACCAGGAACTGGCCTTCAAGCAGACCCTCATCGACAAGCTCACGCACGAGAACGCGCTCTTGAAGCGCATGAAGTTCGCCGCCCAGTCAGAGCGCTTCAGCCCTGAGCAGAAGAGCCTGCTCGACGACGAGATCGAAGCGGACCTGGCGGCCGTGGCCAGCGAGATCGACGGGCTGTCGCAGGCGCAAACGCCGACTACCCCCGAGAAGAAACAAGCCAAGCGCTTGCCACTGCCCGCCCACCTGCCACGTCGCGAGATCCGCCACGAGCCCGCGTCCACCACCTGCTCGTGTGGCTGCCAGATGAAACGCATCGGGGAGGACGTGGCTGAGAAGCTGGACTACGTGCCTGGCGTGTTCAGCGTCGAACGCCACATCCGCGGCAAGTGGGCATGCGCCCAGTGCCAGAGCATTCAACAGGCGCCGGTCGACGCGCACGTCATCGACAAAGGCATCCCCACCGCCGGCCTGCTGGCCCAGGTGCTGGTGGGCAAGTACGCCGATCACCTGCCGCTGTACCGGCAGGAGGCGATCTTCGGCCGCGCCGGCCTGGCCATCCCGCGCTCGACCCTGGCGCAATGGGTAGGCACCTGCGGCGTGCGGTTGCAGCCGCTGGTCGATGCCTTGAAGGACGAGATCCTCAGCCACCGGGTGCTGCACGCCGATGAGACTCCGGTGGCCATGCTCAAGCCCGGCGATGGCAAGACGCACCGCGCCTACCTCTGGGCCTATGCGCCGGGGGCGTTTGAAGACATCAAGGCCGTGGTCTACGACTTCTGCGAGTCTCGCTCGGGCGAGCATGCCCGGCGCTTCCTGGGCCATGGCACCGACAAGGCCTGGAAGGGAAGTCTGACCTGCGACGACTTCAGTGGCTACAAGGCCCTGATCGCCAGCGGCGTGACCGAGGTGGGTTGCCTGGCGCATGCCCGGCGCAAGTTCTACGATCTGCACGCGGCCAACCAGAGCCAGATCGCCGAGCTCGCCCTGCAACAGTTCGCCCGGGTCTATGACATCGAGCGCGAGGTCAGGGATCTGGGCGCCGAACAACGGCAAATCGTTCGACAGCAGCAGACAAGGCCCATCCTGGATGCCCTGCACGAGTGGATGACACTGCAACGGCGACAGGTGCCCGACGGATCGGCAACCGCCAAGGCGCTGGACTACAGCCTGCGAAGATGGGATGCGCTGACCCGATTCGTGGGTGACGGACAACTGCCCGTGGACAACAACTGGATCGAGAACCAGATCCGGCCCATTGCCGTCGGTCGCAACAACTGGCTGTTTGCCGGTAGTTTGCGCGCGGGCCAGCGGGCCGCCGCCGTCATGAGCCTGATCCAGTCGGCGCGCATGAACGGGCACGACCCGTATGCCTACCTCAAGGAAGTGCTCACGCGGCTGCCCACGCACAAAGCCAGTCGCATCGACGAACTCTTGCCGCACCGCTGGCAACCAGGCGCCATCTAAGTCTCAGCCACGTCCGCCGGTGGCGGTCAACATGGGATCACCGCGCGCTTACGGAGCAAGCGCAACAGCGCTTGCCTTCGATGTTGATCGATAGCCTGCATGAACAAGTGCGGCGCATCGGGCAACTGCAGGCCGACATCGTCGCGATCGAGCGTCGCCTCTCACAGCAGCTTCGCCAAAGCAGTGCGTGCAAAGCGGTGGCCGAGATTCCCGGCGTGGGGTTGATGACGGCAACGGCGGTCGTCTCCAGCATGGGCTCACCAACGGCCTTCAAAGATGGTAGGGAGTTCGCTGCCTGGATCGGCCTGGTGCCGCGGCAAACCGGCACGGGTGGCCTTGCTGAAGACCGTGGGCCTGGATGGACGTGCCCGGCACCAGGCGCGCGAGCTGGCCCACGGCCAGCAGGCCGTCACGATGTCGGGTGGCGAACAGCAGATGCTTGCCATCGCCCGAGCCGCGGCATCCAAGCCGAAATTCATCCTCCTGGACGAACCCTCGGAGGGCATCATGCCTTTGCTCGTGGATGAGATGTTCCGCTACTTCCGAACGCTC
>NZ_NINX01000004.1 GCF_002188635.1 Pigmentiphaga sp. NML030171
CCGGGAACTGCCCACGGCCAAGACCGTCGAGGATTACGAAGCGCTGTTGCCATGGAATCTGCATCCACAGGATTTAGCCATGGAGACCGTCGGCGCGTAAACCCATGGGGGTTATGGAGCGCTTACGCTTGAACTGCGTCCCGAGCCGGTCGAGCAACAAGCGGAGGCCCTGGCATGAGCGACATCCGCATCCAGAAAACCGGCGAGCCGGACATCCTGCAGACCAGCGACGGCAGGCTGACCCTGTCGGTGCCGATTCAGATCAAGCGGCGCAGTGGCCGCAAGCTGGTCACCTTGCCGAACGGAGAAACCGCGCCGGTCAGACCGTGGGACGTTGCACCGACCTCCATTCAATTGGCGCTGGCCAGGGGTCACCGCTGGCTGGCGATGCTGGAATCGGGGGAAGCGAAGTCCTTGAAGGAAATCGCCACGCGGGAGGGGATCGACAACAGCTACGTCAGCCGGATGGTCAACCTGACCACGCTGGCACCCGACATCGTGGCGGCCATCCTGGACGACGAATTGCCGAACCACGTCACGCTGTTTGATCTGGCGGTTGATCCGCCAGCGCTGTGGGATGAGCAGCGGGAGAGAGTCGGACTCTGAGGTGGAGACACCACCTCAGCTCAACATGCCTTTGAGATCCTTGAGCATCAGGAACAGATGGTACGGATCAGTCGGGCTGGGCTCGAATTCCCACGATTCGTACCACTGCCGTGCTGCGTCGTCCTTGGCATGGACCAACAGGCAGCGGATACCCGCAATGTCGGCGGCCTGTGCGGTGCGCAGCAGTGCATCCTTGAGCAAGGCCTGGCCCAGACCTTTACGCTGATGCTCCTTGTCCACGGCGAGCCGGGCCAGGATCATGACCGGCACCGGGTGGCGCGCCAGCCCCTTCATCACTCTCGACGGCGTGGCTTCCGGATCGACGCTACCAACGGCTAGGCTGTAGAAGCCGACCACCACGTCACCCTGGCAGCAGACATAGGTCTGCGCGCTGTTGGCCTTCTGGTTGACGAGCGCGTAGCGCTGCAGGAACTGGTTCAGCGCGGCCTGGCCGCAGTCGAACGCATCGACCTGATCTGTTGCAGCCAGCTTGCGAACGGGCGAGTAGTCATTGCTCAATCCAGCACCCCAGGTTCACGCAGCAACTTCTTCAGACGAGGCTTGCTTTGCACCGGGCGGTCCAGCGCCTCCTGGAAGGCCTGCCACTGTGTGTCGTCCAGCACGAACTGGCGACGATCCGCCAGCGTCTGCGCGGCCGCCGTCACGCCCGCGTCGAGCAGGAACTCGCTGACGTTCTTGTGGCAGGCGCGTGCGGCTTCTTGAAGCAGCTGCTTGACCGGCGTGCTGGCACGAACGTCAATGCGTTCGGTCTTGGAAAGATTCAGGGTGCTCATGGTGCCCCTCCGGACTGATATTGGATTCTTTTATTGTACCCGTCCGGACATTGTCCTGACAAGACGTTCCTTATCTTAGCCACCATCCAAGCACGTACTTTCGCGTTGCGACATGTCGGTAGTTCTCGATAACTACCGACGAAACGCACCCGCAGCGTGTCCTTCGCCACCCGATGCTGCAATCCAACCGCTTGATTCGTCCGCGCGTAACCCTTTGATCTGTATGGCTCTGGCTTGTGGCCTTTGCGGACTTCGGGCCGGTTCCAGGGAGCGAGGCCGGAGCGAGGAATGGCCAGGAGAGAGTGGAATGTGGCCCGGAACGGGCTGAAAGGCTGACCGGCGAAGTCCGCAGGCTTCCGCTGGAACCCCCAACAACACGCGGGAGCCGGCGCGATCAGGCAAGAAAAAACCCCAACCGAGAACGGTTGGGGTTTTGTTATTGGTGGAGCCGGCGGGAATTGAACCCGCGTCCGGAAGCCCTCTACAGACAGTTCTACATGTGTAGTCGATTTATTTGGATTTAACCGTGTGCTTAGCCAACCGACAGGCCGGCACACAGCGATTCACGTAGTTTAAGCATGAACCGTGTGACCCCAGTTCATACCGATTCCTTGAGAATGACACTGCTGCGGTTCAGGATCAGGCTGCTTCGGGGGTTTATGGCCCTAGACAGGGATCCTTAGGAAAGTTGCCCTTCCTCCGCCCGACCCAAGGACAGATCGGTGCAGCGGCTCACCGCTTAAGCGGCGAGAGCGAAACGCTCGTCGTTGGCGTTTATTTGCGTTCCAGTGGTTTAACGAGCTTACTGGTGCTCGACATGCCCTGTGCTGCTTCGCGACCCCCGTCGAAACCGGTACGGCCCCTTGAGGAGGATTGTATCCCATATGGAGCCATGGGGCGGGTTTTCAAGAGGCGGCTCCGGCCGGGGGGATCATGTCGGCAGCAGGCGCCGTATCGCCGGCAGCAAGTCCGGGACCGAGGCGACGACCGCGTCCGCGCCCCAGGCCTCGACAGGCACGCCATCGCCGCAATAGCCGTAGGCGGTGGCGATGGTCTTCATGCCCGCGGCCTTGCCGGCAACGATGTCGCGCTGGTCGTCGCCCACGTACAGGCAATGCCGCGGCGCGACGCCGACTTCCCGCGCGGCGTGCAGCAGCGGTTCAGGATGCGGTTTCGAGTAGGCGGTGGTGTCGCCGCAGACCACGACGGCGCTGTGCTGCTCGAGCGCCAGGTGGCGCACCAGCGGCGTGGTGAAGCGGGTGACCTTGTTGGTGACGATGCCCCATGCCCAGCCCTCCTGGACGAGGCTGGACAGCAATGTTTCCACCCCGGGGAAGAGGGAGGTATGCACGGCGATGTTGGCGGCGTAGTCGTCCAGGAACTGCTGCTTGCACGCTTCGTAGCCGGGCGACTCGGGGGTCAGCCCGAGCGCCACGCGCAGCAATCCCCGCGCGCCGTGCGAGGCCATGGGACGCAGTTGCTCGTAGGGCAGGGCGGGCAGGCCCCGGCGCAGGCGCTGCTGATTGGCGGCGGCGGCAAGGTCGGGGGCGGTATCGGCCAATGTGCCGTCGAAATCGAAAAGAACCAGCGGTTTCATGAGCGTATCGTCGCCACCATGTAATTGACGCTGCTGTCGCTGCTCAGTTTGTAGATTTTCGTCAGGGGGTTGTATTCCAATCCCTTGATCGCGACTGCCTCCAGGCCGGCGCCGCGGGCGGCGCCCAACAGTTCGCTGGGGCGGATGAAATGGTCGTAGCTGTGCGTGCCTCGCGGTACCAGGCCCAATATGTATTCGGCGCCCAGTATGGCAAAGGTAAACGATTTTAAATTGCGGTTCAGCGTCGAGAAAAAAACGTGTCCGCCGGGTTTGGCCAGCCTGGCGCAGGCCCGGATGACGGATTCCGGATCCGGTACGTGCTCCAGTAACTCCATGCACGTCACGATATCGAAAGAGCCGGGTTGGTCATCGGCCAACTGCTCCACGCTGATATTGCGGTATTCCACTTTCACGCCGCTTTCCAGGCTATGGAGTTTCGCGACCTTCAGCGATTTTTCGGCCAGGTCGATACCGGTGACCATGGCGCCGCGAGCCGCCATGCTTTCGGCCAATATGCCGCCGCCGCAACCGACGTCCAGCACGGTCTTGTTTCCCAGCCCGTGCGCCATCTGGCTGATCCATTCCAGGCGCAGCGGATTGATGGCATGCAGCGGTTTGAATTCGCTTTCCGGGTCCCACCAGCGCGAGGCCAGGGCGCTGAACTTGGCCAACTCGGCCGCATCGGCGTTGACGGGCCGGGATTCCTGGGCGGTGGTGGTCATGGCGGACTCCAGTTTGGCGGCAAAAAAATAAACCCCGCAGAGCGGGGTTCCAGCCGGCGGTACCCGAAGGATACCGCCGGGATCCAACTGTCAGGCAGTGGATTACTTGTTGCGCGTACCCACGACTTCGACTTCCACGCGGCGGTTCTTGGCACGGCCGGCGGCGGTCTTGTTGTCGGCGATGGGCTGCTTCTCGCCCTTGCCTTCGGTGTAGACGCGGTTGGCTTCGATGCCCTTGCTGACCAGGTAGGCCTTGACAGCTTCGGCACGACGGACCGACAGGCGCTGGTTGTAGGCGTCGGTACCGATCGAGTCGGTGTGGCCGACGGCGATCACGACTTCCAGGTTGATGCCGCGGATCTGGTTGACCAGCTCGTCCAGCTTGGCCTTGGCTTCGGGCTTGACGACGGACTTGTCGAAGTCGAAGAAGGCGTCGGCGGAGTAGGTGACCTTCTGGCTGACCGGAACGGGCACGGGAGCCGGAGCCGGGGCGGGAGCGGGGGCAGGAGCCGGGGCAGCGGCGGGCGCAGCGACCTTCAGCGCGCCATCGCAGGACGGGTCGGCGGTGGCGGGGGTCCAGAACCCATTGCGCCAGCACAGGCCGTCAGCGCTCTTGACTTGCACGCCGAACGCCGATTGCCAGTTGTCGTTGACCTTACCGGCTTGAGCAGAGGCCACGCCCGAGGCCGTCACGGCAGCGAAGGCGAGCGCCAGAGAGATTCCAATTTTGGAGCGTTTGTTCATGTTTCTCCTCTTAGCTTGAAATGAAACTCGCAGCGAACCCCCGCCGCAACATGGATATACATGCCCAGTATAGCATTGCGGTTGTTCTCTCATGCCACTCACTCCTGGGATAAGTAAGTGTTTGTGCCAGAAATCACACCGGCTGCACGCAAGCGCCACTGCGATATCCGGGACATTATCCTTTCGAGATCGCTTTTTGATGGTGAATTGGTGAGTTGTAGTTTTTTTGCAACTGTCCGGCCGTCGATCCATACCTCTTCCACGTCCTCTCTTCCGGCCGCGTAGACCACGTGGGACACCGGGTCGAATACCGGCGCGAGCCGGGCGGAATCGAGCCGTATCGCCACCAGGTCGGCATATTTGCCCACCGCGACCGAGCCGATCCGGTCGTCCCACCCCAGCGCCTTCGCGCCGCCCAGCGTGGCCGCGTGCAGCGCCCGGTGGGCAGGCAGCGCCCGCGCATCGCCGCTGGCGCCCTTGGCCAGCAGGGCCGCCAGCCGCAGTTCCGACAGCATGTCCAGGCGGTTGTTGCTGGCCGCGCCGTCGGTGCCTATGCCCAGGTTGACGCCGGCCTCGAGCAGGCGGGCAACCGGCGCGAGGCCGCTGGCGAGCTTGAGGTTGGAAGCGGGGCAGTGGGCCAGGCTGACCCCGTGGGACGCCAGCAGCGCGATGTCGTCGGCGTCCAGGTGGACGCCGTGCACGGCCACCAGCCGGGGCGACAGCAGGCCGAGATGGGCCAGGCGCTCGGCGGGGCGCATGCCGTGCATGGCCACCGCTTCCTCGACTTCCTGGCGGGTTTCGTGCAGGTGGATGGCGATGGTCAGGTCGGCCTCCTCGGCCACGGCGGCCAGGTGGCGCAGCATGTCGTCGCCCACCGTGTAGGGCGCGTGGGGAGCCAGCATGAAGCGCAGTCCCGGTTCGCCGCGGTACTTTTCATGGGCCGCCAGGGCCTGCGCCAGCATCTGCTCGGCCGGCGGCGCGCCGGGTATCTCGAACACCGTGCCGCCCACCGCCGCGCGGATTCCCATCGACAGCGCGGCGCGGGCCACCTCTTCGGGGTGGAAATACATGTCGGCGCAGCAGGTGGTGCCTCCGGCCAGCATCTCGGCGAAGGCGAGGACGCTGCCGTCGTAGACGAAGTCGGCCGACATCAGCTTGCGCTCCAGAGGCCAGATGCGCTCTTGCAGCCAGGCCATGAGCGGCAGGTCGTCGCCGGCGCCGCGCAACAGGCTCATGGCTGCGTGCGTGTGCAGGTTGACGAAGCCGGGCAGCAGGGCACAGCCGGCCAGGGGGCGTTCGGCGGCGCCGGGGTGGCGGTCCCGCAGGACGGCGTGCGGCGCGATGTCGGCGATCCGGCCGTCGCGCACGGCGATGCCGTGGCCGGCCAGGACGGCCTGGTCGGGTTCGACGGGGATCAGCCAGTCGGGAAGCAGCAGGGTGGTCGGGGCCATGGACGCGTCGGGTGGCGGGCGGGGCCCTAAGCATAACGCCAGGCCGGGGTGATAAACTCTTAAGCTTCGCCCGCCGTTCGTTCGCAAGCTGTTTTGCCCTCGCGAAATGCCTTGCGAGCGGGATGCGACAACACCTCTTGAAGCAGCTTGCCCATGGATTCCTTCGCCAAGGAAACACTACCGATCTCTCTTGAAGAGGAAATGCGCCGCAGCTACCTGGATTACGCGATGAGCGTGATCGTGGGCCGCGCGCTTCCCGACGTGAGGGACGGTCTCAAGCCCGTGCACCGGCGCGTGCTGTACGCGATGCACGAACTGAACAACGACTGGAACCGGGCCTACAAGAAGTCGGCCCGTATCGTCGGCGATGTCATCGGTAAGTACCACCCGCACGGCGACCAGGCGGTCTACGACACGATCGTGCGCATGGCGCAGCCGTTCTCGCTGCGCTACATGCTGGTGGACGGCCAGGGCAACTTCGGCTCGGTCGACGGCGACGGCGCGGCGGCCATGCGGTACACCGAAATCCGCCTGGCCAAGATCGCGCACGAACTGCTGGCCGACATCGACCAGGAAACGGTTGACTTCGGGCCCAACTACGACGGCAGCGAGAAAGAGCCGCTGCTGCTGCCGGCCCGCCTGCCCAACCTGCTGGTCAACGGCAGTTCCGGCATCGCCGTGGGCATGGCCACCAACATCCCGCCGCACAACCTGGCCGAGGTGGTCGACGGCTGCCTGTACTGCCTGCGCAATCCGGAGTGCACGGTGGACGAGCTGATCGAGATCATTCCCGCTCCCGACTTCCCCACGGGCGGCATCATCTATGGCATGTCCGGCGTGCGCGAGGGTTATCGCACCGGCCGCGGCCGGGTGGTGATGCGGGCCAAGACCCATTTCGAGGACGTCGAGAAGGGCGGCCGCCAGGCCATCGTGGTCGACGAGATCCCGTACCAGGTCAACAAGCGTTCGCTGCTCGAGCGCATCGCCGAGCTGGTCAACGAGAAGAAGATCGAAGGCATCTCCGATATCCGCGACGAGTCCGACAAGGACGGCATGCGTGTCGTGATCGAGCTCAAGCGCGGCGAAGTACCCGAGGTCGTGCTCAACAACCTCTACAAGAACACCCAGCTGCAGGATACCTTCGGGATGAACCTGGTGGCGCTGGTGGAAGGCCAGCCGCGCCTGTTGAACCTGAAGCAGATGGTGGAGTATTTCCTGGCGCACCGGCGCGAGGTCGTGACCCGCCGCACGGTGTTCCAGCTGCGCAAGGCGCGCGAGCGCGGCCACGTGCTCGAAGGCCTGGCCGTGGCGCTGGCCAACATCGACGATTTCATCGCCATCATCAAGGCTGCCCCCACGCCGCCCATCGCGCGCCAGGAACTCATGGCCCGCACCTGGGATTCGTCGCTGGTGCGCGAGATGCTGACGCGCGCCGAGGCCGACACGGTCGGCGGCCGCGGGGCCTACCGTCCCGAAGGCCTGGGCGAGGAGTTCGGCATGCAGGACGATGGCCTGTACCGCCTGAGCGATACGCAGGCCCAGGAAATCCTGAACATGCGCCTGCAGCGCCTGACCGGCCTGGAGCAGGACAAGATCGTGGGCGAGTACAAGGACGTGATGGCCAACATCGCCGACCTGCTCGACATCCTGGCCAAGCCCGAGCGCGTGACCGTCATCATCGGCGACGAACTGTCGGCTATCAAGGCCGAGTTCGGCACCGACGTGAAGGACATCCGCCGTTCGCAGATCGAGCTGAACGCGACCGAGCTCGACACCGAGGACCTCATCACGCCGACCGACATGGTGGTGACGCTGTCCCACTCCGGCTACATCAAGAGCCAGCCGCTGTCCGAGTATCGCGCCCAGAAGCGCGGCGGTCGCGGCAAGCAGGCCACGGCCACGAAGGAAGACGACTGGATCGACCAGCTCTTCATCGCCAACACGCACGATTCCATCCTGTGCTTCAGCAACCGCGGCCGGGTCTACTGGCTGAAGGTCTGGGAAGTGCCGCAGGGCACGCGCAACTCGCGCGGCCGGCCCATCGTCAACATGTTCCCGCTGTCGGAGGGCGAGAAGGTCACCGTGGTGCTGACCGTCAAGGCGTACAGCGAGGACCACTACGTCTTCATGGCCACCGCCAAGGGCACGGTCAAGAAGACGCCGCTGTCCGAGTTCTCCAACCCGCGCAAGGCCGGCATCATCGCGGTCGACCTGGACGAGGGCGACTACCTCATCGGCGCCTCGCTGACCGACGGCAAGCATGACGTGATGCTGTTCTCGGACGCCGGCAAGGCCGTGCGCTTCGACGAGAACGACGTGCGTCCCATGGGACGCACGGCCCGGGGCGTGCGCGGCATGATGCTGGAGGAGTCGCACACCGTGATCGCGCTGCTGGTGGCCGAGAACGAGACCCAGAGCGTGCTGACCGCGACCGAGAACGGCTACGGCAAGCGCACGCCCATCGGTGAATACACGCGCCATGGCCGGGGCACCAAGGGCATGATCGCCATCCAGACGTCCGAGCGCAACGGCAAGGTCGTGGGCGCCGTGCTGGTGGATCCGGCCGACGAGATCATGCTGATCACCACCGGCGGCGTGCTGGTGCGTACGCGCGTCAGCGAGATCCGCGAAATGGGCCGGGCCACGCAGGGCGTCACGCTGATCAACGTCGACGAGGGCACGCACCTGTCGGGCGTGCAGCGCGTGGTCGAGTCCGACACCGAGGAGCCCGAAGGCAACGGCACCGACGCCGGGCCGGAAGCTCCGTCTTCCAGCGAGGCCGAATAAGGCGGCTGCCATGAATCGACCCTACAACTTCTCGGCCGGGCCGGCCGTACTTCCCGAGGCCGTGCTGCAGCAGGCGGCGGCCGAAATGCTGGACTGGCACGGCAGCGGCATGTCCGTGATGGAAATGAGCCATCGCGGCAAGCACTTCGAGCAGATCTGCGACGAGGCCGAGGCCGACCTGCGCGAGTTGCTCTCGGTGCCGGACGACTATGCCGTGCTGTTCCTGCAGGGGGGCGGGCTGGGCGAGAACGCCATCGCGCCGATGAACCTGATCGGCCGCCGCGAGGCGCATGCGGCCGACTACGTGGTAAGCGGTTCGTGGTCGGCCAAGTCCTTCGCGGAAGCCCGGCGCTACGGCGACGTGGCCGTGGCGGCCACGTCCGAGCAGGCCGCCGTCGTGGACGGCGCGCAGCAAGGTCCGTGGACCTACATGCCGGACCCCGCTTCCTGGCGCGTGCGCCCGCAGGCGAGCTATGTCCACCTGTGCAGCAACGAGACCATAGGCGGCGTCGAATTCATGGATTGGCCCGACCTGGCGGCGCTGGGCGCGCCCGGCGCCGCGCTGACCGTGGACGCATCCTCGCACATCCTGTCCCGGCCCATGGACGTGCGCCGCGCCGGGCTGATCTACGCCGGCGCGCAGAAGAACATCGGGCCGGCGGGGCTGACCATCGTCATCGTGCGCAAGGATCTGCTGGGCCACGCCTTGCCCATCTGCCCGTCGGCGTTCGACTACGGCATCGTGGCCAAGGAGCGCTCGCGCTTCAACACGCCGCCCACGTATGCGATCTACGTCGCCGGGCTGGTGTTCAAGTGGCTCAAGCAGCGGGGCGGCGTGGTGGCCATGGAAGCCGCCAACGTGGAGAAGGCCCGGCTGCTGTACGACTATCTCGACAGCACCTCGTTCTATCGCAATCCGGTGCACCGGCCCGTCCGGTCGCGCATGAACGTGCCGTTCATGCTGCGCGACGATGCGCTGAATGCGCCGTTCCTGCAGGCGGCCGAAGCCGCGCGCCTGCTGCAGCTCAAGGGGCACAAGAGCGTGGGCGGCATGCGCGCGTCCATCTACAACGCGATGTCCATCGAGGGCGTGCGCGCCCTGGTCGACTTCATGAAGGAATTCGAGCGCAGCCATGGATGACGATCTGCAAAAGAAGCTGGCGCCGCTGCGCGAGCGCATCGATGCCATCGACGCCCAGGTGCTCGAGCTCCTGTCCGAGCGCGCGCGTACCGCACAGGCGGTGGGAATGGCGAAGGAGCACCACGCCGGAGCCGTGTTCCGGCCCGAGCGCGAGGCCCAGGTCATCCGCCGGCTGCAGGAGCTCAATGCCGGCCCGTTGCCCGGCCAGGCGCTGTCCGCCATCTGGATGGAGATCATGTCGGCGTGCCGCGCGCTGGAGCAGCCCGCCCGCGTCGCCTATCTCGGTCCGCAGGGCACCTATTCCGAACAGGCCGTGCTGGCGCATTTCGGCCATGCGGTCGACGCGATCTCGTGCGGCACGATCGACGAGGTCTTCCGTTCGGTGGAGACCCGCCGCGCGGACTTCGGCATCGTTCCGCTCGAGAATTCCAACGAAGGCGCCGTCAACCGCACGCTGGACCTGCTGCTGTCCTCGCCGGTGAAGGTGCTGGGCGAGCGTTCGGTGGCCGTGGTGCAATGCCTGATGACCCAGAGCGGCACGCTGGACGGCGTGAGCGTCATCCGCTCGCATCCGCAATCGCTGGCGCAGTGCCAGGGCTGGCTGTCCGATCATCATCCCGAACTGGCCCGCGCGTCGGCGGCCAGCAATGCCGAGGCGGCCCGCCTGGCTTCCGAGGATCCCACCGTCGCGGCCATCGCCAGCGAGCAGGCGGCACAGCGCTGGGGCCTGAAGGTCGTGGCCGCGGGCATCCAGGACGATCCGCACAATCGCACCCGCTTCCTGGCCATCGGCCATCTCGAGACCACGCCCTCGGGCCGCGACAAGACCAGCCTGATCCTGGCCGTGCCCAACGAGGCCGGTGCGGTCTACCGGATGCTTGCTCCGCTGGCCGAGAACGACGTGTCCATGACGCGCTTCGAATCCCGCCCGGCCCGCACCGGCCAGTGGGAATACTATTTCTACGTGGACATCGAAGGCCATCGCCAGGATCCCAAGGTCGCCAAGGCCCTGGCCGCGCTCCAGGCGCGCGTGGCGTTCTTCAAGGTGCTGGGGTCGTACCCGGTATCTGCGTGAGCGGAGACCTACCCATGTCGCATCCGGATTCGGCCGGGGGGGCCTCCGGTTCCTCGCGGCCATTGGTACCGGTGCTCGCGGTCGTGGGCGTGGGGCTGATCGGCGGCTCGTTCGCCGCCGCGCTGCGGCGGGCCGGACAGGTCGGCGAGGTCTGGGGTGTCGGCCGCCAGGTCGCGACGCTCGAGCAGGCGCGCAAGCTGGGCCTGATCGACCGTCCTGCCACGCTGCAGGAAGCGGCGCGGGCCGACCTGGTCCTGATGGCCGTGCCGGTGGGCGCGACGCGTGCGACCCTGGATGGCCTGGCGCCGCACCTGGGGCCCGATACCGTCGTCACCGACGCCGGCAGTACGAAGATGGACGTCGTGCGCGCCGCGCGCGAGGCGCTGGGCGGCCGCATCGGCCAGTTCGTGCCGGGCCATCCGATCGCCGGCAGCGAACAGAGCGGCCCGGGCGCCGCCTTTGCCGACTTGTACCAGGACCGCACGGTGATCCTGACCCCGCTGGACGAGAATCCGCCCGGGGCCGTCGGATTGGTCGAGCAGGCATGGGCCACCTGCGGCGCCCGGATCAGGACGATGCGTCCGGGCGAACACGACACCGTGCTCGCGTCGGTCAGCCACGTGCCGCACCTGCTGGCATTCGCCTACATGGCCCAGGTGCTGGAGGCCGCCGATGCGCCCCTGCGGCTGGACCTGGCCGGCAGCGGGTTCCGCGATTTCACCCGCATCGCCGGCGGGTCGCCCGACATGTGGCGTGACATCTTCCTGGCAAACCGCGAAGCCATGATGCAAGAGACCGCCGCGGTGCGGCGGGCCCTGGACGCCTTCGAGCAGGCCATGCGCCAGGGCGACGCGGCGGGCCTGCAAGCCATGCTGGAGACCGTGTCGAAATCCCGGCGCGCCTGGCGGGCCGGGCAGCCATCTCCCGATACGAACGAATGACCGCCATGACCGATTCCCGCCATCCGCCGTATCTCGACCTGGCGCCGGCGCGCCACGCGCGGGGTACCGTCGACCTGCCCGGTTCCAAGAGCATCTCCAATCGCGTGCTGCTGTTGTCCGCGCTGGCCGAGGGGACGACCCGCCTGACCGGCTTGCTGGATTCGGACGACACCCAGGTCATGCTGGCGGCATTGCGCAAGCTGGGCATAACGATTTCTTCGGGCCAGCGTCCGGACGAAGTGCTGGTCGAGGGGGCGCGGCGCTTCCCGGTGGGCCAGGCCGACCTGTTCATGGGCAACGCGGGCACGGCCATCCGGCCGCTGACCGCCGCGCTGGCGATGATGGGCGGGCATTACCTGTTGCACGGCGTGCCACGCATGCACGAGCGCCCGATCGGCGACCTGGTGGACGCGCTGCGCATGCTGGGCGCGCGCGTGGCCTACCAGGGGCGCGAGGGCTATCCGCCGCTGTCGCTGGGCTGGGGCGAACCGGACCTGTCCCGGCCGGTCAAGGTCAACGGCTCGGTTTCCAGCCAGTTCCTGACCGCGCTGCTGCTGGCGGCTCCGCTGGCTACCCAGGCCGCTGGCCGGGACTTCGTGATCGAGGTCGAGGGCGAGCTGATTTCCAAGCCCTACGTCGAGATGACGCTGAACCTGATGCGCCGCTTCGGCGTGACGGTCGAGCGCGAGGGCTGGCTGCGCTTCACCGTTCCCGCCCAGGCTGCCTACCGGTCGCCGGGCCAGATGCTGGTCGAGGGGGACGCCTCGTCGGCCTCCTATTTCCTGGCGCTGGGCGCGATAGGCGGCGGTCCGGTGCGCGTGGCCGGCGTCGGCCGCGACAGCATCCAGGGCGACGTGGCGTTCGCCGACACCCTGGCGGCGATGGGCGCCGAGGTCGAGATGGGGCCGGACTGGATAGAGACCCGCGGCGTCAAGGTGGCCGAAGGCGCTCGCCTGAAGGCCTTCGACGCCGATTTCAACCTGATCCCGGATGCCGCGATGACCGCCGCGGTCCTGGCCTTGTATGCGGACGGCCCGTGCCGCCTGCGCAACATCGCGAGCTGGCGGGTCAAGGAAACCGATCGCATCCACGCGATGCAGACCGAGCTTGCCAAGCTGGGGGCGACGGTGACCGCCACCCCGGACAGCCTGACCGTGACCCCTCCCGCCACCTGGACGCCTGCCGAGATCGGCACCTGGGACGATCACCGCATGGCCATGTGCTTCTCGCTGGCGGCGTTCGGTCCCGTGGGGGTGCGCATTCTCGATCCCGGCTGCGTGAGCAAGACCTTTCCCACGTATTTCGATGTCTATGCGGGGCTGGTGGGGGCCTGAGCCGCGGCGGCCGGGTTCCCGGCGCGCCGGTCCCGTTCCCAGAATTTGTCGAAGAAATAGTGCACGACGGTGTTGACGGCCGGCTCGATGAAGGTGACCGCGCCGCTCAGCGCCACGCTGCCGGTAATAATGTAGGTGACGCTGAACGAGGTCACGATATGCAGGCCGCCGAAGGCAAGGGTCTTGGCCATCGTCGTCTTCCTTGATTGGTAATGAGAATCGTTATCGAATTGTGCGCCGACTCGCGAGGCGACGCCAATTGATCGATACGATAAAAATGATAGGTTTCTTAAATGAATGGTTCCACCGTTCCCATGATCGCCATCGACGGGCCGACCGCCTCGGGCAAGGGCACCATCGCGGCGCGCGTGGCGGCCCGGTTGGGCTGGCATCTGCTGGACAGCGGGGCGCTGTACCGCCTGACCGCGCTGGCCTGCCTGGAGCAGGGTATCTCGGCCGGTGACGAGCAAGGCGCGGCCGCCGCCGCGGCCGCCCTGGACGTGCGCTTCGTCGCCGACGGGGTCTTCATGGGCGGGCGCGACGTCAGCGCCGACATCCGGCGCGAGGAAGTCGGCAACATGGCCTCGCAGGTGGCGGTCCTGGCGCCGGTGCGGGCGGCGTTGCTCGACCGCCAGCGCGCTTTCCGGTGCCCGCCCGGGCTGGTGGCCGACGGCCGGGACATGGGGACGGTTGTTTTTCCGGATGCCGACCTCAAGATATTCCTGGTGGCCAGCGCCGAGGCGAGGGCCCAGCGACGCTATAAACAGTTGATCGAAAAGGGTTTTTCGGCTAACCTCTTAACCCTTTTGCGCGATCTGGAAGCGCGCGATGCGCGCGATACGCAACGGGCGAACGCGCCTTTGGCCGCCGCCCACGATGCCCTGGTGCTCGATTCCTCCCACCTCACCATCGACCAGACGGTCGAGCAGGTGATGAGCTGGTGGGGCGAGCGCTCGGGCGCATCGCGTAGCTGATGGCGCAGCGGCAATCATAGTCAGCACGTAGTACAGGCCCTCAGCAATGAGGTATTGCAACTCCACCGATTGGTGCGGTGTCAGGTCGAATGTCTCGGCCGCCCCCATGAAGTGCGTAACCCGGTAATACATCAACAATGTCTTCGGTTTCCCAAGCCCCTGCCGGCGAAGAAAGCTTTGCCGCCCTGTTCGAAGAAAGCATCAAGCGCCAGGAAATGAAATCCGGCGAAGTCATCACCGCCGAGGTGGT
Source organism: Pigmentiphaga sp. NML030171 (assembly GCF_002188635.1). Classification (GTDB taxonomy): domain Bacteria; phylum Pseudomonadota; class Gammaproteobacteria; order Burkholderiales; family Burkholderiaceae_B; genus Pigmentiphaga; species Pigmentiphaga daeguensis. The sequence goes on from NZ_NINX01000004.1 coordinate 14,417, forward strand.
GCGCATCGACCATAACTTCGTCGTGGTCAATGCCGGCCTGAAGTCCGAGGCCTTGATCCCGCTCGAGGAATTCCTCGACGACAAGGGCGAGCTCGAAGTCTCCGAAGGCGATTTCGTCTCGGTGGCCATCGACGCGCTCGAAAACGGCTACGGCGACACCGTGCTGTCGCGCGACCGCGCCAAGCGCCTGGCTGCCTGGCTGCAGCTCGAGAAGGCCCTGGAGTCCGGCGATCTCGTCACCGGCACCATCACCGGCAAGGTCAAGGGCGGCCTGACCGTCATGACCAACGCGATCCGTGCCTTCCTGCCGGGTTCGCTGGTCGACCTGCGTCCCGTCAAGGACACCACTCCGTACGAAGGCAAGACCCTCGAATTCAAGGTCATCAAGCTCGATCGCAAGCGCAACAACGTCGTGCTGTCGCGCCGCGCCGTGCTCGAGGCCAACATGGGCGAAGAGCGCCAGAAGCTGCTCGAGACCCTGCACGAAGGCGCGATCGTCAACGGCGTCGTCAAGAACATCACCGACTACGGTGCGTTCGTCGACCTGGGCGGCATCGACGGCCTGCTGCACATCACCGACCTGGCATGGCGCCGTGTGCGTCATCCCTCGGAAGTCCTGTCCGTCGGCCAGGAAATCCAGGCCAAGGTCCTCAAGTTCGACCAGGAAAAGAACCGCGTTTCGCTGGGCGTCAAGCAACTGGGCGAAGATCCGTGGGTGGGCCTGGCTCGCCGCTACCCGCAGGGCACCCGCCTGTTCGGCAAGGTCACCAACCTGACCGACTACGGCGCGTTCGTCGAGGTCGAGGCCGGCATCGAGGGCCTGGTCCACGTGTCCGAAATGGACTGGACCAACAAGAACGTCGATCCCAAGAAGGTCGTCACCCTGGGTGACGAAGTGGAAGTCATGGTCCTCGAGATCGACGAAGACCGTCGCCGCATCTCGCTGGGCATGAAGCAGTGCCGTCCCAACCCGTGGGAAGAGTTCTCGATCAACCACAAGCGTGGCGACAAGGTCCGCGGCGCCATCAAGTCGATCACCGACTTCGGCGTGTTCGTCGGCCTGCCCGGCGGCATCGATGGCCTGGTGCACCTGTCCGACCTGTCCTGGAGCGAGTCCGGCGAAGAAGCCGTGCGCAACTTCAAGAAGGGCGACGAGGTCGAGGCCGTGGTGCTGGGCATCGACACCGAGAAGGAACGCATCTCGCTGGGCATCAAGCAGCTGGAAGGTGATCCGTTCAACAACTTCGTGGCCACCCATGACAAGGGCGCCGTCGTCCAGGGCACCGTGAAGTCGGTCGAGGCCAAGGGTGCGGTCGTGACCCTGTCGGTCGACGTCGAAGGCTACCTGCGCGCTTCCGAGATCTCTTCGGGCCGCGTGGAAGATGCCACCACGGTGCTGAAGGCCGGCGACAACATCGATGCCATGATCCTGAACATCGACCGCAAGACGCGTTCGATCCAGCTCTCGATCAAGGCCAAGGACAGCGCCGAGACGGCCGAGGCCATCCAGCGCATGTCGGATGCCAGCGCTTCGTCGGGTACCACCAACCTGGGCGCCCTGTTGAAGGCCAAGCTCGACCAGCAGAACGGCTGATAGGCCCACCCCCTGGGCGCTGACGCGCGCCCGGTATGGTGAGCCCCCAGCCGCTACGCGGCAGCCCCCCGAGGGGGGGCGGGGCCCGCCTTGGGGCGGGGCGGAGCCGGATCCGCCGTGCCCATGGGGAGGGTTGCCAGGTTGCCCGATACGGCGTTCCAAGAGGTTTCATGAACTCAATGACGAAGTCCGAGTTGATCGCCCGATTGGCCGCCCGGTATCCGCAACTGGTCGCCAAGGACGCCGACTACGCCGTCAAGACCATCCTCGATGCGATGGCCCAGTCCCTGTCGGAGGGGCAGCGCATCGAGATCCGTGGTTTCGGCAGTTTTTCGTTGTCCAGGCGTCCGCCGCGTATCGGGCGCAATCCCAAGTCCGGTGAAAAGGTGCTGGTCCCCGAAAAGCGGGTGCCGCACTTCAAGGCCGGCAAGGAGTTGCGCGAGCGGGTCGACGCCCCCGTGCAAGAGCCTTCCGGGAACTGACCGGGCCTCGCAGGCCGCAGGCAAGCCCGAACAAAACCCCGCCAGCTCTCCAGCTGGCGGGGTTTTCTATTACCGCCCCGTCCCGGCCCCCTTCGGGGCTCGCCATACCGGGCGCGCGAAGCGCGTAGGGGGGGATACAATCCTTTTTTTCCTCACCTGGAGCAAACCATGCGATATCTCGTCTGGGCGCTGAGACTGGTCATATTCGTGGTGGTCCTGCTGTTCGCGCTCAAGAATACCGACCGGGTGAACGTCTATTTCTTCGCCGATCACCTGATCAGCGAAGTGCCGCTGATCGTGGTCATGCTGGCCAGCTTCGTGGTCGGCGCGGTATTCGGCCTGTTGCTGACGGTGCCGGGCGTGATGCGCCGCCGGCGCGAGATCGCCTCGCTGCGGCGCGAGCTGGATCAGGCCCGGGCCGTGGCCAAGGGTGGCTCGGCCGCGGATGCGCCGCCGTCCCCCGACGCCATCCTGCCCGTGACCCCCTTGTAAGGGACCGATGTGGATTTCGAACCCTGGTGGCTGATCGCCATTCCCTTGTTGTTCGGGTTGGGCTGGGTGGCCGCGCGCGTGGACATCCGGCAGATGTTGTCCGAGCATCGCAGCGTGCCCGATTCCTATTTCCGCGGGCTCAACTTCCTGTTGAACGAGCAGCACGACCGTGCCATCGACGCTTTTATCGAGGTGGCCAAGCTCGACCCCGAGACGATCGAGCTGCACTTCGCCCTGGGCAGTCTGTTCCGGCGCCGCGGTGAGATCGAGCGTGCCATACGCGTGCACCAGAATCTGCTGCAGCGAGCCGACCTGCCGGACAACCAGCGTGAGCAGGCCTTGCACGAACTGGCGCAGGACTATCTGCGCGCCGGCATGCTGGACCGGGCCGAAGCGGCATTCGACCAGTTGAAGGGAACGCGATTCGCCCCCGACGCCCTGCGTGCGCTGATCCGGATCCACGAGACCGAACGGGATTGGCCGCATGCCATCCAGGCCGTGCAGGCCTTGCAGGGACTGATCGACGAACCCGTGTCCCAGGCCGTTCATTTCCATTGCGAGGAAGCCGCGGCGGCGCTGGCCGCCGGCAACATGGACGCCGCCCATGCTGCGCTGGACGCGGCCACGCATGCCTCGGTCCAGGCCCAGCGGGGCAGCGGCACGGCTCCGCATGTGCGCATCGCCATGATGCGGGCCGATCTGGCCCGGCGCGAAGGCGACCTGCGGGCGCAGCGCCTGCACCTGGAGTCCGTGCTGTCCGCGCATCCCGAGTACGCGGGCCTGGTGGCCGAGCAGTTCCTTGCCAACCACGAGGCGCGCGGTACGGCCAGCGAGGGGCTGGAGAAGCTCGAGGCGCACTATGCGCGCCACCCGTCGCTGGATCTGTTCGATGCGATCTTCCAGGCGCTGCGCCGGCAGCGCGGCCTGGCGCAGGCCTGGAACTTCGCCCGCGGCGCCTTGCAGCGCAATCCGTCGCTGCTGGGGCTGGACCGGCTGCTCGAGGCACAGGTGGCGGGCGACAAGGCCGCGCAGGTCGAACCCGGGCAGCAGGCGGCCGCGAACGTGGTGACGCTGAACAACCCGCAGGCTGATACCGCCTCGCCGTGGACGCCCGCGGACGATGCCGTGCTGATGCGCAGCCTGATACACAAGCATACGCAACGCCTGGATCGCTACGCCTGCCAGGCGTGCGGTTTCAAGGCCAAGCGGTTCCATTGGCAATGTCCGGGCTGCAACGCCTGGGAGACCTATGCACCCAAACGATTGGAAGAACTCGATGCAGGCTGAGGCCCCCCCCTACGCGCTGACGCGCGCCCAGTATGGTGAGCCCCCAGCCGCTACGCGGCAGCCCCACAAGGGGGCCGGGACCCGCCTTGGGGCGGCCCGGCGCCTGATCCCGGGGGCGATGCGGGTGGACCGGCGGAGCCGGATCCGCGGCGCCCTGGATCTGTGTGACGTTTTCTTGGTGTGTGGCATTGGCTGGCTGGCTGCCGGTTTTTCATTGGGGAGCAACGCATGAGCGCGTCGGCGTTGGGGGTGTTTCCCTCGGATGAGCAGCGCGCGGCGGCGCGGGTGTTGGTGGTGGGGGACGTGATGCTGGACCGTTATTGGTTCGGCGAGGTGCATCGCATTTCTCCCGAGGCGCCGGTGCCGGTGGTGCATGTGTCGCGCAGCGAGGACCGGCTGGGCGGGGCGGCGAACGTGGCGCGCAACGCGGCGACGCTGGGGGCGCATGTGACGCTGGTCGGCGTGGTGGGCGACGACGATTCCGGGCGTGCCATTGCGCGGTTGTGCGAGGACGAGGGGGTGCGCGCGGATCTGGTTGCGGATCCGTCGGTGCCGACCACGATGAAGATGCGCGTGCTGGGACGCCAGCAGCAGTTGCTGCGGGTGGATTTCGAGCAGCCGCCCTCGCCGGGCGTGCTGGCCGAGCTGGCGGCGCGGGTGGCGGTGCATATCGCCGACCACGACGTGGTGGTGCTGTCCGATTACGCCAAGGGCGTGCTGGACCAGGTGCAGGACCTGATCGCCCTGGCCCGCGCGCGCGGCTGCGTCGTGCTGGTGGATCCCAAGGGCGACGACTATGGACGCTATCGCGGCGCCTCGCTGGTCACGCCCAACCAGTCTGAAATGCGCGAGGCCGTGGGCCGCTGGCGCGACGAGGCGCAACTGGCCGAGCGGGCCCAGCATCTGCGCCAGGCGCTGGACCTGGAGGCCTTGCTGGTGACGCGCTCCGAGCTGGGCATGACGCTTTTCACGGCCGAGGGGCGCGACCACGTCGAGGCGCTGGCGCGCGAGGTGTTCGACGTCTCGGGTGCCGGCGATACCGTGATCGCCACGCTGGCCGTCATGCGCGCCGCGGGACTGGATCTGCATGTGGCCATGAGATGGGCCAACCTGGCGGGCGGCATCGTCGTCGGCAAGCTGGGAACGTCGATCGTGACGCCGGACGAGTTGCGCGCCGGCCTGGCGATCTAGATTGAGGAAATTGCCATGATCATCGTAACGGGAGCCGCCGGCTTCATCGGCAGCAATCTGGTCAAGGGCCTGAACGCCCGCGGCGAGCGCGACATCATCGCGGTCGACGATCTGCTCGAAGGCGACAAGTTCGTCAACCTGGTCGACTGCGAGATCGCGGACTACCTGGACAAGAATGATTTCCGCCGGCGCGTGGCGGATGGGTCGCTGCCCAAGGTGGATGCGATCCTGCACCAGGGCGCGTGTTCGGACACCACCGAGCGCAACGGCCAGTACATGATGGACAACAACTATCGCGTCACGCTGGAGCTCTTCGAGTATGCCCAGCGCGAGCGGATTCCCTTCCTGTATGCGTCGTCGGCCGCCGTTTATGGCGCGGGCCCGGTCTATGCCGAGGACTTGCGCAACGAGAAGCCGCTGAACGTCTACGGCTATTCGAAGTTCCTGTTCGACCAGGTGCTGCGCCGCCGCCTGGCCTCGCTGACCGCGCCGGTGGTGGGGCTGCGCTATTTCAACGTCTATGGCCCGCGCGAGCAGCACAAGGGCAGGATGGCCTCGGTGGCCTTCCACAACATGAACCAGTTCCTGAAGGAAGGCCACGTGCGTCTGTTCGGCGGCTGGGACGGCTACGGCGATGGACAGCAGCAGCGGGATTTCATCTCGGTCCACGACGTGGTCGAAGTGAACCTGCATTTCCTGGGCCGTCCGGTGTCCGGTGTCTACAACTGCGGCACCGGCCGGGCCCAGCCTTTCAACGACGTGGCGGCCGCGGTGGTCAACACGCTGCGCGAGGAGCGCGGCGAGGCGCCGCTGCCGCTGGCCGACCTGGCGGCGCAGGGGCTGCTGCGCTACATCGAGTTCCCCGAGGATCTCAAGGGCCGCTACCAGAGCTACACCCAGGCCGACACCACGCAATTGCGCGCGGCAGGCTTCACCGCGCCGATGCGGGACGTGCAGACGGGCGTTTCCGAGTACATCCGCGAGTTGCGCGGCATCTCGAAGTAGGGGGCGGCCGGAGGCCTCCCTACGCATTTCCCCCCTTGGACAGCGGGCCGTTCGCGCCCGCTTGCAGGGCGGTTCCTGGAGCAAGCTTGCGATGACGCCGGACGGTGTCGCGGCGGCCGGCCGGTCGCCGGCAACTCTCAAGGAGCCTAGCCATGAATCCTTTCCTCGATCCCACCCGCGCCGAACCCGATCCCAGGCCCTATCGCATGCGCGGCGCCCGGCTACGCGCGGGAAGGCTGGCAGCCACCGCCAGCCTCGGGCTGGCCATGCTGGGCGGAGCCCATGCCGCCAGCGTGGACGTGAATACCGCGACGCCGTCCCAGCTCGAGGCCGTACGGGGCATCGGCGCCAAGACCGCCGCCAGCATCGTCCAGGAACGCCGCCGAGGGGGGCCGTTCTCGTCGTTCGAGGACCTGGCCGGACGCGTGCGCGGGCTGGGCACGAAGCGGCTCCAGGGGTTGCGGGCGGCCGGATTGGCTATCGGCCCGGCCGGCCGCGAGGGGCCGGCCATCATGGTCAATATGCCTCCGGGCAGTAAGGGGAAAGGGAACTAAACCGGGCCGGCTGGATTATGATGGGGCGCATGAGAAGCTACCCCACCATCGAACAGACCATCGGCAACACGCCCCTGGTCCGGCTCCAGCGCATCCCGGGAGAAGGCAACGCCGCGCGCGGCAACGTCATTCTCGCGAAGCTGGAAGGCACCAATCCGGCCGGTTCCGTCAAGGACCGCCCGGCCTTGTCCATGATCGCCCGGGCCGAGGCCAGGGGCGAGATCAAGCCGGGCGACACCCTGATCGAGGCGACCAGCGGAAACACCGGCATCGCCCTGGCCCTGGTGGCGGCCATACGTGGCTACCGCATGATCCTGATCATGCCCGACAACCTGTCGCTCGAGCGCCGCGCGGCCATGACGGCCTATGGGGCCGAACTGATCCTGACGCCGGCTTCGCAAGGGGGCATGGAATACGCCCGCGACCTGGCCTTGCAGATGCAGGCCGAGGGCAAAGGCAAGGTGCTGGACCAGTTCGCCAATCCCGACAACCCGCTGGCCCACGTCGAGACCACCGGGCCGGAAATCTGGCGCGATACCGACGGGCAGGTCACCCACTTCGTCAGCGCCATGGGTACCACGGGAACCATCGTGGGCGTCTCGCGCTATTTGAAGAGCCGCAATCCGGCGGTCCGGGTGGTGGGCGCGCAGCCGGCCGAAGGTTCGCAGATTCCCGGCATCCGCAAATGGCCCGAGGCCTATCTGCCCAAGATCTACGACCCGTCGGCGGTCGACAGCCAGGAGTCCGTCACCCAGGCCGAAGCCGAGGAGATGGCCCGCCGGCTGGCAGCGGAAGAAGGCATCTTCGGCGGCATCTCGTCCGCCGGCGCGCTGGTGGCGGCGCTGCGCGTGGCCGAAACCGTCAGCAACGCCACCATCGTCTTCATCGTTTGCGACCGTGGCGACCGCTATTTGTCCACCGGCGTATTCAACTGACTGACCCGGCTCGCCACGCGGCCGCGCCGTTCGAGCTCCACGGCCAGGTCGGTGACCGAGGTGGCGTAGAAGTAGCTGCGGTTGTATTCGGTCAGGGCGAAGAAGTTGGGCGCGGCGACGCGGTATTCGGTCGTGCCCGTCGCGCCGTCGTACAGATCGATCACGGCCAGCGGCCATTGCATCCACGCGTCCGACATTCCCGCCACCTTGGGCGCCCGCGCGCCCGCCGCCTGCAGCCGGGTCCAGTCGAGCGTGGGCTTGAGCCCGCCGTCGACCAGCGCGGCCGGGTCGCCCGGTAGCCGCACCGGCAGGAACACCGGCTGGTCGCGCTGCCATCCATGTTCGACCAGGAAGTTGGCCACCGAGGCGATGGCGTCGGCGGGGCTGGCGAGCAGATCGATGCGGCCATCGCCATCGCCGTCGACCGCGAACTGGCGCAGGCTGCCGGGCATGAACTGCGGCAGGCCGATGGCGCCCGCGTACGAACCCTTTACCGCCAGCGGGTCGGCGCCGGTTTCCTTGCACCAGATCAGGAACTGCGCCAGTTGCTCGCGGAAGAAGGCGCTGCGGTCGCTGCGCGCCTGGGCCGGGTAGTTGAAGGCCAGCGTCGCCAGCGCGTCGATGACGCGGAAATTACCGGTGACCCGGCCGTAGAACGTTTCCACGCCGATGACGCTGACGATGATGGAGGCGGGCACGCCGTACCTGGCCTCGGCGCGCGCCAGGTCCTGTGCATGTTCCTCCTGGAACGCGATGCCTTCCTTGATGCGGCGGCTTTCGATGAAGCGCGCGCGGTACCGGGGCCAACTGCGCACCGTGGGCGAGGAGGGCGGCAGCACGAGCCGCGCGACGGTTTCCGAATACTTGGCCTGGTCGAGCAGGGCGCCGACCCGGGCGGCGTCCAGGCCCCGGCCGGCCATGTCGGCGACGAAAGCGCGCCGGGCCTCGGCGGCCGGCATGGGGCCGGAGGGCGCGGGCACCGGTACCGGGACGGCCACCGGCGCGGCGGGCGGTA
>NZ_NINX01000023.1 GCF_002188635.1 Pigmentiphaga sp. NML030171
TTCGTCCCGATGCTCCTGAACCAGCCGTACCGCACGTTCACGTACTTCAGGGGAAAACTTGTTGTTCTTGCTCATGGCTCCATTTTCTCAAGAATTGGAGCCTCCTCAAAAACCGGTTCGATTCAGTATATATGGGTCCGCAATGTATGAGCATCGACTTCTCGATCTTTGACCGAAAGTTCTGCCATAAGCTCCTCATAGCTCACGAAGCTTGGATAACGCTTGATTAGGGTCTCGAAAATCACGGCTCCGCTCGATCCCAGTTCGACACTCGGCCCACCTTCTACCGATAATGTCAGCGTTCCTTGATCAAAGCCAAGCACCCCTGCGCGAATCGTTTTTTTCCTGACTGAAGACCGTCGATGCAGCGCCTCAATGCGGGCCTTGAGTTCACGCAGATCAAACGGCTTCACCAAGTAGTCGTCGGCTCCACTCTCAAACCCTTCCATCTTGTCCTCTACTTCGGACCGAGCAGTTACCAGAATAATAGGAGTGGAGGATCCCAACTCACCGCGGACCTTTCGACAAAGCTCAATCCCCGACAAGGCGGGCAACATCACATCCAAAATGATGACGTCATACTGATTGACGCCGAGCAGATGTAGAGCTGTCAAGCCATCATAAGCAAAGTCGAGCGCATAACGCTGTTCGCCCAAATATTCCATAATATTTTCGGCCAACTGCAATTGATCTTCGACGATGAGAACCCGGATCAAACGGTCCATATCATACTGCGCGGGCGGTGAGGTGCACGAGTCTTGAGGATGACTCTGGAATGTCAGCTGTCGAAACCACGACGAGGAAATAGCGTTTGTTCTCATACGCAAGCTTCCAGCCAGAAGGAATCATTCGAGTGAACTCTTTGAAGACTAGCTTCGGGACTGCCACGTTGACCGGTTGATCAGAGGAGGCCAGTATTGCGAAGAGATCGCGCAACGCTACCTGCTCGGCTTTGCCTGCTGAGTAAAATCTTGCTGAGAATGGCATTGCGTCCACGTAGATAAGGCGCGCATCGGTACCAGCACCGCGGCTCTGGGCATAACGAATCAGCGATCGCTCTGACTTCACCCGATCAGGCCAATCACTTACCACGCCGGTGAGCACGAGGCATATCAGTGGCACGAGTGCGCCCGCAACTACAACACCCTTGTTCTTGATAGACCATCCCCTCCTGCGAATATACAGGGCGCTGAGCATGGCGAAGGCAGGTAACCCAGGTAGTACATATGTCCACAGGATGTTATGAGCGAATGAAAAAAAGAACATGGGAAACACCGCCCACGACGCCATGTATTTCACTTCATCGTCGCGCACAAGCATAGGTATATCGGCGAAAGTGGAGCGTCTGAACACCGCCTCGAGCAGAGCCACCAGTAGTACCAAACTCCATGGGAATGCAGCCACCCCCCAATTCCACCATATGGCGCCAAACGGCTTGAGATGGGCCGAACCGTACAGGTCCCCCTGCCAACCTGGCTCCAGGAATCGCAGTAAATGTTCGCCGATGATGAAGTATTGGAGAAAGCCAGGGGTTCGAATTTCCGCCATACCGTACCACGGCAGAACCAAAAGCGCAGTTAGCAGCCCCCCCCTTAACCACGGCAAGCTGCGCAACGAGCTCCAATGCATCCGCGACAAGCACAGCCAGATCAATATTGGCCCAACGATTAGGACGGCGGCCAGAGGCCCCTTTGCCAAGAGGCCGATAACAATACCGAGAAAGAAGCCGTAACCCCAGGCTTGGCTCTGATTAAGCACAGCCAATCTGAACGACACCATACTCAGCGTGGTTCCTAATGCTAGAAAAGGATCGGTCAACACGGCGCCGGCGCCAACAAACGCGAGTAAAGACGTGGCAAGAATCCATGCCGTCAATTGCGCGCTAGCTAGATCCCGGACCGTACGCAAATATGCGAACGCTAGCGCGATAGTTGCTGATGCGACCATCAAGGATGGCAACCGCCCTGCGATCTCATTTACGCCAAATAGACGAAAGCTCGCAGCTTGGGCCCAGAATGACAATGGCGGCTTTCCCCAAAATGGCACGCCTGGCGAGAACCAAGGTGTCACCCAGTTATCCGTTTCGATCATGAGACGGGCTATTTCTGCGTATCGGGGCTCCGATGTATCAATGAAAGGCACTAGGTACATCGCGACAACGCGAACACCGATCACTGCACCAAGCAGGAGGACTATCAGTCGAGTGTTAGATGCCATTCGAATCAGTGCTGACGTTGCTGCGCCGGCATATGCGCCCGCTCGACTATGCCCTGTATCAGATAAACCGGCCGCTGTTTGATTTCCGTATGAATTCGTCCCACATATGTACCTAGCACCCCGATAGTCGAGAGCTGCAAGCCGGACAGGAATGCCAACAGCGCAACGAACGCAAGCGGAACAGATATCGACTCACCATAAAGCAAAGCACGAGCTATGACGAAGAGGCCAAGCACCGAACCTATAATCAGAATGATGGCTCCGGCAATGGAAGCTATGCGAAGTGGGCTGAGCGAGAACGAGGTGATACCATCAAAGCCAAGCTTCGCCAGATTAGCCAACCCCCATTTGCTTTTGCCGGCCGCACGCGGTGCTCGATCATAGAGAATCGTCGTGGTGGGCATGCCGATCCACGCGAAGAGTCCTTTCATGTATCGACTGCGTTCCGTCATGCTTCTCATCGCGGCAACGGCTCGCCTGCTCAGCAGCCGAAAGTCGCCGGTGTCCGGCGGTATTGCGACCTCGCTCAACCGATTCAAGATTCGATAGTAGAGATGTGCCGAGACACGTTTCATCCATGTATCTCCCACTCGGGTCCGTCGACGCATTACTACAACGTCCGAGCCCGCTCGCCAAGCATGAATCATGTCTGGAATCAGCTCTGGCGGATCTTGCATATCTGCATCGAGGATGATGACGGCATCCCCTCGGGCATAGTCAAGTCCCGCTGTCATCGCCGCCTCTTTTCCAAAATTTCTCGACAGATGAATGACACGCACAGCATCCATGTCGCTCGCAACGCGATCGAGGTATAGGGACGTGCCATCAGTGCTACCGTCATCGATGAATAGCAATTCATACGAAAGCGAGAGCGAGTCCAATACATTCCTGAGCCGGGCCAAACAGACGGGTAGCACGGCTAATTCGTTGAACACCGGGATGATGACGGTCACTACAAGCGGTGCCGATGGGAAATGCGGCAAGAGTGCGCCACTCATGAGCGAAAAATCCGCCTTGTCATAAAAAAATTGAAGACGGCTACGAGCGCGGTGGTCAGCAGTTGTGCTGAAGCAACATTCGTAGACAAATTGTCGAATACCCATTTGAAAATCGTTGAATTAAGCGACCAGCCGGCACACACTAGTAAAGCGTAAGGTAGTGCATGTAAAAACGCTGTCCTGGAGCTAGGAAAAGTTATCGTGCGCTGCCATACAAAGTTGACAAAGGCGCCCGTGATCGCACCAATGGAGGTTGCAACCACGGGGCTGACAGAGCAAACGATCAATACAAACATCGTCAGCCAGTGCATACCTGTGGCCGCAACTGCTCCAACCAGATAGCTACTCGCCAAACGAGAATAAACGCAGATCCAAGTTCTCAGCAGAGAATCTCCTTCAGAGATGTCCGGATGCGGTGGAGTGTAGCGAGAGCTACCTCAAGCCTTGATCAACGGATAATCAAGAATTCGTCAAAGTTGATTTGCTCCGTGTGAAGCAGCTCTGCTCTATGAGAGCGCCCCGACTTGATCGTCGGGGCGTCAGTCCGTCCAAGTAGGCTAAACAGCTACGTCTTGCTGTGGCAGAACGCTGCTCTCATCATCAGACTCCTTTCGGTGGACCAAACGATACAAGAGCGGAAGAACGAGTAGCGTAAGAGCAGTCGACGAGATAATGCCTCCGATTACTACCGTAGCGAGCGGCCGCTGAACCTCCGCGCCAGTGCCTGTGGCCAGCGCCATGGGAATAAAGCCGAGCGAGGCCACTAGGGCTGTCATCAACACTGGACGCAATCGCGTCAACGCCCCCGTCCGAACAGCTTCCTGAAGCGTTGCCCCTTCTGAACGCAGGGATCGGATAAAGGACAACATGACGAGACCGTTGAGCACGGCCACACCCGAAAGCGCGATGAAGCCGACGGCGGCCGATATCGACAGCGGAATTCCACGCAGCCACAGGGCAAGAATGCCCCCCGTCAACGCGAAGGGAATGCCAGTAAAAACGATCAGTCCGTCTCTGACATTACCAAACATCGCAAAAAGCAAAACAAAAACGAGCAGCAGCGCGACAGGTACCACGATCTGTAGTCTCGCTGTCGCGGATTGCAGTTGTTCGAACGTTCCCCCCCATGTAGACCAGTAGCCGGCAGGCAACGTGACTGCTTCGTCGATCCGCTGCTCGGCTTCAGTCACAAACGATGTAAGATCCCTCCCGCGGACATTCGCGCTAACTACAATCCTGCGCTTGCCATTCTCGCGGCTGATCTGGTTGGGGCCAGGAGCAAGATCGAAAGAAGCCACCTCCGAAAGAGGAACGAAGGCCGTCCGTGCATCTCCACTTCTAGGAAGGGCGACAGGAAGGCGCTTGAGACTCTCGATGTCGCTCCGAACATCGTCCGGCAGGCGCACCAGTACGTCGAATCGACGATCACCTTGGTAGAAGATACCTGCTTCGCGTCCACCCACGGCGGTGGCGATCGTCTCCTGAACCTCAGCCATGCTGACCCCATATCGTGCTGCCTTCTGTCTGTCGACAGATATGGTCAGCATGGGAAGGCCCGTGGTCTGCTCCGCCTTGACCGACTCGGAACCCGCGATCTTGGATAGAACGCCGACCACTTCCGCAGCCGAACGCTCAAGTTGTGCCATGTCATCGCCGAAAATCTTGACTGCGACGTCCGAACGCACACCCGAAATGAGTTCATTGAATCGCATCTGGATCGGCTGCGTGAACTCGTAGTTATTACCAGGCACCTGTTCAACAATTTCCTGGATTGCGGCGAGCACTTCCTCGTGAGACCGCCTCGGCTTCGGCCAATCAGCAAGCGGCTTCATGATGATGTAGGTATCCGCGATATTGGGCGGCATCGGATCTGCAGCCACCTCTGCCGTACCCACGCGCGCGAATACCCGATCCACCTCAGGTACCTTCTTGATATTCTTCTCCAGGAGCTGCTGCATGGCGACGGATTGCGAAAGGCTTGTGCCAGGAACACGCAACGCCTGGACGGCGATGTCCCCTTCGTTCAGGTTGGGAATGAATTCCGCGCCCAGTCTCGTGGTCAAGGCCATCGAAAGGACGACTGCGACGCCAGCAAACACGAGTACGATCAAAGGATTGGCCTGGGTCCAAGCCAACATTGGCTCATATCCACGGCGTGCCCACGACATCAAGCGATTCTCTTTCTCCTCCACCTTCTTGTTCAAGACAAGTGCGACCGCAGCAGGTACAAAGGTGATCGACAGGATCATCGCTCCCAATAGGGCCAACACCACGGTGATAGCCATGGGATGGAACATCTTTCCTTCTACGCCGCTCAGCGCGAAGATCGGTAGGTACACGATCATGATGATCAACTGCCCGTAGATCAGAGGCCGACGGGCCTCGCGTGCGGCCTCGAAGACCTCGCCGAATCTCTCCTCCCTTGTCAACAGCCGTCCCTGGCTGGCTTGAGCGTGCGCCAGCCGGCGCACGCAGTTTTCGACAATCACTACCGCTCCATCCACAATGATCCCGAAATCTAGCGCCCCCAAGCTCATAAGGTTGGCACTGACTTTATAGGTAACCATGCCGGTGAAAGTGAACAACATCGATAAGGGAATGATCATCGCAGTGATCAGCGCCGCTCGAATGTTGCCCAAGAACAAGAACAGTACGACGATGACGAGGGCAGCCCCTTCGACCAAATTCTTCTTGACGGTTGCGATGGCCTTGTCGACAAGGTTGGTCCGATCATAGACCGTGATTGCTTTTACACCGGGCGGCAATGTCTTGTTGATACTAGCCAGACGTACATCTACGGCTTGGGCGACCGAACGGCTGTTTTCGCCGATCAGCATGAACACGGTTCCCAGAACGACTTCACGCCCATTTTCGGTCGCCGCCCCTGTCCGCAACTCTTTGCCGATACCGACTTCCGCCAGATCTCTAACCCGGATCGGTTGCCCTCCCGCGCTACTGACGATGATGTTGGCGATATCTTCAATCGAGCCTACCTGACCAGGGGCACGAACCAAGTACTGTTCGCCACCCCGCTCGATGTACCCAGCACCAACATTGACGTTGTTGTTCTCCAGCGCAGCCACGACGTCAGCCAAGGTCAAACCGTAAGCGGCAAGCCGCTCCAGGTTGGGGGAGACGACATACTCCTTATCATAGCCGCCGATCGTGTTGACCTCGGTGACGCCCGGCACCGTGCGCAGTTGCGGACGGATAATCCAGTCTTGAATTTCGCGTAGATCAGTAAGGGTGTACTCGGATCCATCAGGCTTCTTTGCACCAGGCTCCGCCTCTACGGTCCACATGTAGATCTCGCCCAGCCCAGTCGATATCGGCCCCATAGTCGGCGTAATGCCGGCAGGCAGAGATGCCGCAGCCTCCTGGATGCGTTGGTTGACCAACTGACGCGCGAAGTAAATGTCGGTTCCGTCCTTGAAAATCACCGTGACCTGGGACAAACCATAACGTGATAGCGAACGCGTCTGTTCTAGATCCGGCAACCCCGCCATAGCCGTTTCTACGGGAAAGGTAATGCGCTGCTCGGTCTCCAACGGTGAATATCCAGGCGCAGCCGTGTTGATCTGCACCTGCACGTTGGTGATATCGGGCACCGCATCTATGGACAGTCTCGTGTAGTTATAAGCCCCGATGCCGATGAGCCCAATAACGGCGAGCATGATCAACCATCGTTGCTCGATGGCAAAGCGAATTAGTTTCTCAAACATGATTTTTCCTGCGAGAGCCTAGATGCGTGCGATGCGAGCCATCTCGGTCAAGTTCAGTGAGCATGTTCCGCCTCACTCTTGCCGAGCTCCGCCTTCAACGTGAAAGTATTGGTGGCTGCGTAGCGCTGCCCAGGTGCGAGACCGCCAGTCACTTCGACGGAGACACCATCCGAGCGTCCCACCTGAACCTTCTGAGCCTTGAAGCCCTCAGGAACAACCAGGAAAATCGTGCTTGAGTTATCTACCGTTTGAATCGCAGACGCGGGTACGGCAATAGCCACCGGTTGAGGCTTTGCCATGACTTCGGCCGTAATGAACAGCCCAGGGCGCCACAACGCCCCCGGGTTCTGTAACGTGACTCTCGCGGTGGCCGTTCGGGTCTGATCGCCGATCAGGGGTCCCACATAGTCCACGGTTCCCTCGGTGGTCTGCGAGAACGCACTTGTCGAGATTCGAACCTTTTCTCCGACGCTAACCACAGGAAGGTCTTTGGGCGCAACGATGAACTCCGCCCAGACCGTACGTAGATCTGCGATCGTGAACGCCTGCTCGGTCTCGGTGACGGCTTCGCCCAATGTCATATGCTTGGCGATGATCACACCCTCGAAAGGTGCCCGCAACGCGTACTGGTTGAGTCCGGAAGCTACCGGCCCAGCTCCAACAGCCGCCAGCTTCTGACGCGCATTCTGCACAGCAATGTTTGCTTCCTCTCTTGCGGTTTTGGCCTGAAGAAACTCTTGCTCAGCAGACACCTTCTCGTTCCACAGCCGTTCTTCGCGCTTGAATGTCTGATCGGCCAGCTCCGCCCGCCGCTGTGCAGCCGTCAACTCGCTTCGCAGATCAGACAAGCTCGTACTGGCGATCATCGCTAGTACCTGCCCGCCTTTGACTGTTTGCCCCAGATCGGCAGAGACGGCTTCGACAATGCCTGCTACCCGCGGCACCACGTGTGCCAACCGATCTGCATTGAACCGGATTTCCCCGGGGAAGCGCGTAGACGGAGTGATTGTGCCGGGACCTGCAATAGAAACTCGAATATCGCTTTGAGCCGTCTGCTCGGCCGTGAGCTTGATTACGCCTTCATCATCATGCCCTTCTTCGGTAGTGCGGGTACCGTTATCACTTTCCTGGCCATGACCATGACCATCGCCGTCGTCATGCGAACCAGGCTGATAGAGAATTCCGAACATGGCAAAGGCGCCGGCCGCAACGAGGGCTGCCGCGACGATAGCCTGCTTCTTAGTAATCGACATATACCTTCCTTAGCGACCGAGAACCCGATCGATGACAATGGCGGCCTGATAGGAATCAGCCAATGTGGTCAGATAGCGAATGCGTGATTGAAAAAGCGTCCGCTGAGCATCAAGCACATCAATAAAGCCGAATTTGCCCGCTTCAAACCCCTTTGTCGCCACGTCGTACGCCTGCTGGGCTCCAGGAAGCAAGGTCGTGCGCAGCATCTGAGCTGCAGCCCGGGCCTGAGACAGGCGTAGCGCTGCCTGCGACAACTCATTTCGCATCGTGATCTCGATCGAACGGTACTGATCTTGTGCTTGGTCAGCGCGAACCTTGGCCTCGTAAAGATTGCCTTGGTTTCTATTGAAGAGCGGTAGTGGAATCGAAATGCCGATCAGGGTCTGATTCCTACCCAGCTCGTTGTTGCGCTGGCTACCGGCAGAAATCGTTATGTCCGGATATTGCTTGGAGCGCTCCACATCGACAACAGCCTGACGGCGCTCGATTTCCAGCCGCCCAACCACCAGTTCCGGTGAGGCACCAAGATCACGTAGCATCGCATCTACCGGACCACGGTCGGGCAGTTGTTCGAGGTCACCAATCGCGCGCAAAAAAACTGGATCGCTATTGCCCCAGAGCATCGCCAGGGACCGACGTGCTCCCTCTAAACGGGTACTGGCATCGGTCAACGCAAGCTCGGCATTGCCCTGCTCGACCTGGGCGCGGGTTTCTTCTAGTGGAGGCACTTTGCCTGAAGCTACTCGACGGCGAGCAATATCCGTAGCCTTCTTCGCGACACCCAAAGAGGCTTGCGCCAGCTCTACGCTCTCTTGTGCAATGAGTACCTCGAAAAATGCGGCGACCGTCGCCGCGCGCACGTTGGCTCGGGCCAGAGTCAAGTTCGCCACTGCGACGCTCTGGGCTCGCTGGGCAGCAACAACGCGGGCCGTCCGCTTGCCTCCCAGCTCGATCGGAATACCGATTTGCGCGGCGGTTGTCCGCGTCTCCCGCCGCGTGTCTTCCGTGCTAACGGAAAGCTCGGGGTTGGGTATCAACCCCGCCTGGGTGATGCTGCCATCCAGCGCATCGACCTCCTTAGCCGCTGCCTGCAACGCAGCATTGTTGTTGGCGCTCAAGGCCAGTGCGGCATCCAGGGTCAATGGAGCGGCAGGCTCAATTCCCTGAGTCGACGGTAGGCTGGAGAAAGGTTGTGCCCATGCGGGCACCATGAGATTGGCGAGCAGCGCCAACCACAATACAAGGAATCGCATCGAATTTCACCTGAAACGAAATCTGGAAATTCGGCGAGACAGGAAGGATGTTACGGTCTCGCCGACTAACTAGGCGAGACGCGCCACTGAGGCCGTTCAGGTTGAAAAACAGGGCTGGGTAAGGGCGACCAGTGCGGTAGACCACTCAGCACAAACGCCGCTGAACTCGCCGCAACGAACGCAACTGCAGAGAAGACAGCATGGCTAGCGACCAGATGACAAGCCATGCAATCAGCATGGGACCATCCGGCGTCGCTCTTGCCCGAATCTTCACCCATGTGAATGTGTTTGTGATGCCCGAAGTGGCTCGACACTGCCTGCTCCGACTCGTGCTCGCAATACCGCGCTGATGCCCCCCAGCTAGCCTGGAACGGCACAAGCACGATCAGAAGGATGACGAAGAGTCGACGCATTGCTGAAGTTTACTGGATGTCTACGATGCCATTGACCAACAAGTTACTGACAATTTTGTTATCTCTTGCGCCGCACCACTTGCGAGCCCGGCGAGCTATTGCACAACCGACCGTCATTTAGAACCCTGAAGTGACTTCATGGTCAAGAATAATTTTATGTCTGTTGTGCTTCAGGTGGGCATCGCACCTCGTTGGAACGAAGAAAGCTTGTAAGAGTAGCAGCTGCCCGCGCTCGAATACCGGCATAGCGCCGGCAAGAAGTCCGCACCATATCAACGGACTGCTAAACCGATCCGCTCGCGGGACGCGCGTTCGTAGGATGAACATATCGCTGGGGTCGAGCTGAGCGTGAGATCCCTACAAGTCCAGCTTGCCGGCTTCTGAACAAGCTAGCACTGCCACTGATCGTCAGTCCCGCACTCAGCCCAAGTCCGCAAGGTAAGAACCTCTCTGGCAATGTGCGAAAGAAGTCTATAGCTGTCGTTAGGTGCCGTCCCCGGTCCTTAAACCGAATTCATGTTTGGATGCAAATATCAAAGCGGCATCAAACGTCGCTCGTTCTCCTATACTGAGATGAAATACTCGCTGAAGTACAGCCCACGCCATACAGCGGTCTTTGAGATTCCAGTGAACATGCCAAAAGTTGCAGATCGGACTGATACGCGTGTGCAGCTCTCAGCGCATAAGATGCAGTCTCTGGTTGACATCAGGAAAACTTACTTCGCACACGGCGCCGATAAGGTCGGGGATGCACCTTCCTCATTTATCAGTGTGGCACAGGACAACTCCTCGTCAGATGCAGTCCGAGCGAAATTTGACTACCAGCGTTCGGAAGTGCTCGTGCCGGCAGAAAGATCAGTTGCTCTGCGCCGTCTATGCGCTCAGGCCGCTGACGCATAGCGCCCCAACAGGAAAGACGGCATGAAGCAATTGATCGCCTTCGACCTCGATGGAACACTCACCGAGAGCAAGCAGCCACTCTCAACCGAAATGGCTGCGCTACTTTCGCGTCTGCTTAGCGTTGCCGAGGTTGCCGTAATCTCGGGCGGAGACTGGCCGCAATTCGACAAACAGGTTGCCTCACGTCTGCCCGACAATACAGCGCGCTCGCGGCTATGGCTTATGCCAACCACCGGCACCAAGCTCTATCGATTCGTCGACGATGCGTGGCAGGCCATCTACGCCGAACTATTCGACGATATAGAGAAGACGAAAATCCGAATAGCATTCGATCGGGCGTTAGCAGAGGCGAAACTTGTCGATAAGCACATTTGGGGAGAGCGAATCGAGGATCGCGGAAGCCAGATCACCTTTTCTGGCCTCGGCCAAGATGCGCCTCTAAAGGAAAAAGAACGGTGGGACCCTGATCGCACCAGGCGCACCCAACTCCAGAAGACATTGCGTGCGGCACTGCCCGGCCTATCAATCACCCTGGGCGGCACCACGTCGATCGATGTCACTCGACCCGGCGTCGACAAAGGCTACGGTCTGAAACGGTTAAGCGCGGAAAGTGGCGTGCCGCTCGATGAGATGCTATTCCTCGGCGACGCGCTTTATCCAGGCGGCAACGACTATCCCGCGACCGAGATCGGATTGGATACGGTGAGGGTGCGCGATGTGGCTGAAACGGCGTCCGTCATAGCGGCAATCATCGCTTGCCTGAAGCGGTGAGAGACGGTCTACATGAACGAAACCTTATCCACCGAACGACGCACGCTCTGGATCGTGCTTCTACTGAATGCGGCCATCGCCACAGGGTTCTTCGCAACTGGCGTGCTCGCAGATTCGAGCGCGCTAATCGCTAACGGCGTCGACAATCTGTCAGACATGGTCGTCTATGCGCTAAGTCTGCTCGCACTGGGCCGTGGCAAGAATTGGAAGACACATGCTGCGGGCGCATCAGGCGTGATGCTGCTGATTTTCGCAGGAGGCATCGTACTCGATGTAGGCCGGCGCTACGTCGAGGGTAGTGATCCAATCGGTCTCACGATGATGGTCATGTCGGCGGTCGCTGGCGCCGTGAATTATGTCTGCCTGCGGCTGCTCCAGCGCCTGAAGGAGCCAGACGTCAACTTGCGCGCCGCGACCACTTTCAGCTTCAACGACTTCGTTTCCAATGGCGGCATTCTCATCGCAGGGTTGATGGTGCTGTGGCTCGGTAGCAACTGGCCAGACCTAGTGGTGGGGCTCGCCACAGCTTTTATTGCGATCAAGGGTGGCATCGAAATCTTGCGAGACGCCCGAAATGAAAACAAGATGATAAGGACTCCCCCCGATGACCGATAAGCTTGAGCTTGACATACCCGTCGTGCTGCCAGAAGTGCCAGATTCGACCGATGCGTGCGTTAGTCGGCTCGTCTCGACGCTCAGCACCAAGCTTGGTGTAGATAGGGTGCACGTCCTAGCCGCCGAGAATTCTTCGCCGGCCAAGCTATGCATCCACTACGATCCGGCCATCGTGCCTCTGGCTCGCATTCGAGAACTCGCGCAAGTAGCGGGAGCCGAGATCAGCGCTCGATTTGGGCACGCTCTCTGGCAGGTCGAGGGTATAAGCCATCAGCGGCGTGCCAATACGGTGTCAGAGCGTGTGCGCGCGATTGCCGGAGTAGTCGAAGCCTCCGCCAGCTCGACCGGGCAAGTTCACGTTGAGTTTGATCGCGAGAAAACGTCCGAGCAGCATATTCTTGAGGTGATGGCCACATTGGGAGTTGCTCCAGCACGCAGACCGTCTAGTGCCACAACGGAGCACGGATCTGCCGGCCATCAGCACGCCTCCGACGAGAAAGGGGCTGAACACACTCATGCTCATGGCGGCCTCCTCGGCGCAAATACAGAGATGATCTTCGCTCTGACCTGCGGCGTACTGATGGGCGCCGGCGTTGCCATTGAGAAGCTCATCGGTGATGCTCCATCATGGCTCCCTCTAGCTTGCTATATCCTCGCCTATTTTTTTGGCGGCTTCTTCACTCTGCGCGAAGCCGTCGACAATCTTCGACTAAAGCGTTTCGAGATCGACACACTAATGCTGGTGGCTGCGGCCGGCGCAGCAGCTCTTGGGTCATGGGCAGAAGGCGCGCTGCTGCTATTCCTTTTCAGCTTGGGGCATGCCCTCGAACACTATGCAATGGGACGAGCTAAGCGGGCGATCGAAGCTCTGGCTGAACTGGCCCCCGATACGGCCATCGTCCGACGCAACGGCCAAACCGAAGAAATCAAAGTCGAGGACTTGGTTGTCGGCGATACCGTCTTGGTGCGACCGAACGAGAGGCTTCCCGCCGACGGCTTTGTGTTGAAGGGCAACTCCAGTGTCAACCAAGCTCCCGTCACCGGCGAGAGCATTCCCGTCGACAAGCGCGCTGTCGCCGACGCAGGACTTGCGCGGTCCAAACCCGACACGGTTGATGCAGCATCGCGAGTCTTCGCTGGCACAATTAACGGAGGTGGAGCGATCGAGATCGAGGTCACCCGAAAGTCGACCGACTCAGCCCTCGCGCGTGTCGTTAAGATGGTCAGCGAAGCCGAAACAAGAAAGTCTCCTACACAGCGCTTCACTGACAAGTTCGAGCGGATTTTCGTCCCAGCGGTCCTGTTGTTGGCCTTTGCGCTGCTGTTTGCTTGGGTGGTCATCGACGAGCCTTTCCGCGACAGCTTCTATCGTGCAATGGCGGTGCTTGTTGCTGCGAGCCCTTGCGCGCTCGCTATTGCTACCCCCAGCGCGGTACTTTCTGGCATCGCCCGCGCAGCCCGGGGGGGAGTCTTGATCAAAGGCGGTGCGCCTCTCGAAGAACTGGGTTCACTCAATGCCATGGCGTTCGACAAGACCGGAACGCTGACCGAAGGACGGCCGCGAATCACCGACGTTTTGTCCGCAGAGGACATCAGTGAAGAGGAGTTACTGACCGTTGCTGTCGCTGTCGAATCTCTGAGCGACCATCCCTTGGCCGCGGCCATTGCTCGCGACGGTCGTGAGCGTCTTGGCGGCCGCGCCATTCCTACCGCTAGCAGCCTCGAGAATTTGATTGGCCGCGGCGTTGCTGCCGAGCTCGACGGCGACAAAGTCCTGATAGGCAAAGCCGAAATGTTCGGCACTCAAGACGTTCCACCCCTGAGTACCTCCACCCAAGCGGCGATCAGGCAATTGCGAGATGCGGGTAGAACAAGCATGGCGGTCCGTAGAGGCAATCGCGATCTTGGCGCCATCGGACTTCTGGATACGCCACGCGAAGGGGCTCGGGAAACACTGGAGCGACTACGGGAGCTTGGCATTACGCGCATGATCATGATCTCAGGTGATCATGCGAACGTCGCTCAAGCCGTGGCGAAAGATGTTGGCCTGGACGAAGCATGGGGCGACCTGATGCCTGAAGACAAGGTCGAGGCCATCCGCAAGCTTCGCCAACAGACCAAAGTCGCAATGGTAGGTGACGGCGTCAACGATGCGCCTGCGATGGCCAACGCCACAGTCGGGATCGCCATGGGTGCGGCAGGCTCTGATGTTGCCCTGGAAACTGCGGATATCGCTCTCATGTCCGACAACCTAAGACAGCTGCCGTTCGCCGTAGGACTCAGTCGGCACACAAAATCAATCATTCGTCAAAATGTCTTTGTGAGTCTCGGCATCGTCGCAATCCTCGTACCATCTACCATCCTCGGCCTGGGGATTGGGCCTGCAGTAGCCGTGCACGAGGGATCTACACTCCTGGTCGTCATCAACGCCCTACGTCTTCTCGCTTATCGAAACACTTAAGTATTCCCGGTAGGAACGCCCATAGCGGCTAGCTCATCGATCTCCCCGTGCGAGTCAACGGGGAGATCGATGATTCCTCCGTTCAGGAACTGCTCGCGGCCGTTAGATTGCAAAACTGTCATCATCCGGCCAGCAGCGTGTAGGCGCCTCAAGTCTAGAGTAACTCCTGCAGATCACTACTACAGGAGTTTCCTCATGAACCGCTCGCTAGCTGCCCTCTTCGCCACGCTCGTCATCGCAGTTCCCAGTGTCACGCTCGCCGAGTCGCCTTATCATGATGATATATATCAAGAGCGATTCTTCTTTGCGGCGAACCACGATGCACAACCGCGCCGTGCAGGGCTGAGCAACCAGCCTCAGATGCCGAACAGTGAACGAGGGCAAGAGACATTGCCGCAAGGCAAGACCAGGGACCAAGTCCGCGAGGAACTGCGCAACATGAGCGTGGACGAGAAGCGCCGCATGCAAGAGCTCTATGCAAACTAAAGCACAAGCATCGTGGGGCGCAAAGGTCCGGCGAGATAGCGCCTCGCCAGTCGGAGCCTCGCCCCGTGCAGCGCATTGATGGCAGACCTTCTGCCTGGAAAATTACAAATTTGTCATCCTGCAGCAAGCGAGGCGTTATCCCCCGAACGGTATCGTCTATTGCTTCATCAAGCATGATGGCGAGTATGCAGGCGACAGGTCGAAATGCCCCGTGCCCTTGCGGTAGCGGGAAGAAATACAAGCAATGCTGTATTCCGAACAGCTTAGGCTTCCATCGCAGTACCGTTGCACGGGAGCATTTCAATCGTGCCGTTAGCCTGCACGGCAAAGGACATTTCGCCGAAGCTATAAAGCTATATGAAGCCGCACTCGCCGCAGACCTCACGCTTGCGCAGGCCCACGCAAACCTCGGCAGTGCGTTTAGCTCCCTGGCTCGGTTCGAAGACGCGATACAAAGCTACTCCAATGCGATCGCGCTGGCTCCGGAGTCTGCCATCCTCTGGAGTAATCTTGGGCTGGCGCAACAGCAGATAGCTAGGTATCAAGAGGCGGAAAATAGTCTTCGTACCGTGGGCTTGCCCCGTTACTCCGGACAGATCAGATGGCATGATCATGCCTGGAGAGCGAAGCGATGGCACGAAACAGAAGACATTTCACGGACGAGTTCAAGCGCGAGGCGGTGAGGCTGGCGGAACAG
>NZ_NINX01000002.1 GCF_002188635.1 Pigmentiphaga sp. NML030171
CGGCGCCGGCGCGCCAGGGGCAGCAGGCGCGGCGGGTGCGGTAGCCGGAGCTTCCGCGGTGGCCGCCGGGGCGGCGGGCGCGGGTTCGGCCGGTTCCTTGAAGCTGGCGCCGCTGTTGTTGGCCATGTAGACCACAGCGCGCGCGACTTCGAAGTCGTCCAGGTCGGGGTTGCCGCCCTTGGCCGGCATGGCGCCCTTGCCGTGCAGGGCGACCTGCAGCATGGCGTCGAAGCCGGTCGAGACGTACTTGGCCCACGAGCCGCTGTCGCCGAACTTGGGCGCGCCGGCCACGCCGGCGGCGTGACAGGTGGCGCAGACCGCCTTGTAGACTGCTTCGCCGGTCTGGAACACGCGCGGGGCGTTGGCGTCGCGCAGTTCGAAGCCGGCCACCGGCTTGATGCGGGCCTCGATGGCCTCGGGCGTCTGCGCGTCGGAGCCCGCGTTGGACTTGTTGCCGCTGGCGACGAAGTTCACGAGCAGCAGGATGGTGATGATGGGGACGAGGAAAGCCAGTATGACCACCGTGATCAGCTGGCGGGGCGTCCTGATCGGCGATTCATGGGCTTCTTCGTGATTATGCTGCGCGTTGCTCATTGCCAAGTCCTGCAAGTCTATGGGCCGGGCACGCCCGACACGTGACGGTTTATGGGATTTTGCTGACTGCTTGCTTTGATACTTGTATTGCGCCGGATGGGCTGCCGCCTTTCTCCTCCCGGCCGGCTGCTTTCCCGCACATAAACGCCTGATTATAGCGGCAGGCCCGCCGCTCGGCTCAATCGGTGTTTTTGGGGGCCGCGCGCGGGGCAAAAGACGAAATCTTCCAGGCAGGGTACAATTGGCGGCTACGCGCCCGTAGCTCAATGGATAGAGTACTGCTCTCCGAAGGCAGGGGTTGCTGGTTCGATCCCAGCCGGGCGCGCCATTTCCTGCCTTCCCCCGTGCAGCCGCCAGCCGCTGCCACGTCATTCCTCCCCGTACTGCTTACCGTCCGGCCGCCCGCCGCCGTGCGGCATCGATCATCCCGCACAGGCGCTCCGTGGCGTCGATCATGCGCGGCGTGGGCCGGTGCATGGCATCGGGGTCGATGGCCCACAGGTTGTCCGGCGCCGCGGCCAGCGCCGGCCCGAAGGCCTTCCAGGCCGCCAGCGCGGCATCGGCGCCCGGGCCGGCCTGGCCCACGATGATGGCCTGCGGATTCTCCTTCAGGACCCCTTCCGTGCCCACCATGGGCGCGGCGGCGGGCAGGCCGCCGAAGACGTTGACGGCGCCGCAGGTTCGCAGGGCATCGCCGATGATGCCGCGATCGTTCACGGTGTACATGGGCTGGGAACCCACCTGATAGAACACGCGCACGGGCCGTTGGCCCGCATGGCGCGCGGCCAGGGCGGCCAGGCGCCGCCGCAGGTCCGCCGCATGGGCCCGGGCCGTGGTCAGGGTGCCCGTCAGTTCGCCCAATCGTTCGATCGCGTCGGGAATGTCTGCCAGCTTGCGGGGATTGCTGTAGTAAAGCCGGATGCCCAGCCGCGCCAGCAGGGATTCGGGCAGCCCGGCGTGCGCCGGCCCGTCGCCGTAGGCCCACAGCACGACCAGGTCGGGCGCCAGCGCCACGATGCGCTCGGCGTTCGGGTGCAGTCCGTCGCCCACGCGGGGCAGCTTCACGGCCTCGGGCGGGTAGTTGCTGTAGCGGTCCACGCCCACGATGGCCGAGCCCGCGCCGGCCGCGTACAGCAGCTCGGTGGCATGGGGCGCCAGCGACACCACCCGCCGCGCGAGCGCGGGCAGGGTGATGTCGCGGCCCGCGTCGTCGCGCGCGTGGATGGCCTGGGCCAACGCGGCCGCCGGGGCCAGGACCAGCGCCACGGCCACGGCCGCCCATGGGCGGCGTCGCTCAGGGGCGATAGCTGAGGTTGACGAAGACCGTCGAACCCGGGGTCGCATAGCCGCCCGCCAGCTCATAGTGCTTGTTGAACGCATTGTTCCAGCGTACCTGCACCTGCGTGTTGCGATTGATGTCGTAGGACGCCATCAGGTTCATCAGGCTGTAGCCGCCCAGGCGTCCCACTGCGCCAGCGTAGTCCACGCGCGGGGTGGTCGCCAGCCACTCGGCGCCCAGCAGCCAGGGGCCCAGGCGGTGGTCGGCCGCCAGCTTCAGGCTGCCGCGGGCGCGCCGGGCCAGTTGTTCGCCGGTCCGGGCATCGCGCGGGTCCTGCCAGTCGGCGCTGGCGCGCAGCGTGGTCGCGCCCAGCTGCTGGGCGACGCTGACGTTCACGCCCTTCAGGATGGCCTTGTCGACGTTGGCGTTGCTGCCGGTCCAGTTGCCGGTGCCGTCGTCGACCCAGACGATCAGGTTCGAGACGCGGTTGCGGAAGGCCGTGATCGAGGCCGTGGTGCCGCCCTGGCGATAGCGCAGGCCCGCTTCCACGTTGCGCGACTTCTCGGCCTTCAGGTCGGGGTTGCCGCCGAAGCCGTACAGGTCGCTGTAGGTGGGGGAGCGGAAGCCGGTGCCGGCGCCGGCCGTGGCCTGCCATCCGGGCGCGAAGTCGTAGGCGTATGACACCGCGCCAGAGGTGTTGCCGCCGTACTGGGAGTTATTGTCGTGGCGCAGGTTCAGCTGGACGTGGTGCCGATCGAAGTCGCCGCGGTAGATCGCGGCCACCGAGTTGGTCCGGCGCCGGGTCGGGAAGCTGCCGGTCAGCGAGGTGCTCAGCACGTCTTCGCGCAGGTGCTCGGCGATCAGCGACAGGTTCTGCCCGGCGGCCAGCGCCAGGTCGTTCTGCCAGGTGAACAGGTCCTGGCGCGTGCGCGCCTGCGCCCGCGGGGCCGTGGCGCTGGCGTAGTCGCGGTAGTCGTCCACGGTGCGCCCGAAGCGCAGCGTGCTGGTCCAGGCGTCGGTGATGCGGTCCACGCTGGACAGCGAGTAGGCCTGCACGCGCGTGACGGCGCGCGAGTCGTAGGCGATGCCGTTGTTGTCGTACTGGCCGTTGACGCGGGAGTTGTAGACGCTGGCCTCGACGCGGTGGCCGGCGGCCCAGGCCAGGCCCAGGCGGGCGGCGGCGTTTTCCTGCTCGTAGCCGTCGCGGTCGCCGTAGTAGGCGAAGCTGCCGGGCAGGGTGGCGTTGAAGCCGCGGCTTTTGGATTTGCCGTACTGCAGGCCGTAGGTCCACATGCCCTGCGCGCCGTCCAGGTTGACCTGGGCCTTGTAGGTGTCGTGGCTGCCCGCGCCCACCGATCCGCTGATGGCCAGCGGCCGGTCGGCCTGGCGCTTGGTGATGATGTTGATGACGCCGCCGATGGCGTCCGCGCCATAGATGCTGCTGGCCGCGCCGCGCAGGATCTCGATGCGTTCGACGCTGGCCGGGTCGATGCCGTTCAGGCTCATGGTGCCGGAGGTGGCCGATCCCACGCGCAGGCCATCGATCAGTACCAGGGTATGGCGGCTGTTGGCGCCGCGGATGAAGACGCTGGTCGTGGTCTGCGGGCCGCCGTTGGTGCCGATGTCGATGGCGTGTTCGCGCTGCAGCAGCTCGGCCAGGCTGGTCTGCCCGGCGCGCTGGATGGTCTCGGCGTCGATGACGGTGACATCGCCCAGCGCGCGCGACAGGGGCTGCTCGACGCGCGAGGCCGTGACGGTGACCGGATCTAGGGTGGTGGCGGCAGGAGCCTGGGCCTGCACGTTGGCGGCGCAAAGCAGCGCGCCGGTGGCGCCGGCCAGGCGCCAGGAGGTGGAACTGGATGACATGGATACCTGCGGTTTCGGTGACGCGCATCCCCGCACGTCGGCTTGCGAATCGGGAAGCGTTGCGCTTCCCCCTTTCGGTCCTGGGGACCTTCGAGCCGGCCGGTATCCGGGCTGGCATCCGTGGCCGCATCCCCTTCCCATGCGCGCCGGCGCCGGAGGATGCGGCGGGACGTGGCACAGTGGGTTCGATGCGGCGTGTCGCGCGCGGCGTGGCCACGCGGGACGGGATGCTTACCGTTGCGGGGGCAGCACAGGTTAGGTCCCGAAGGGGCCCTCCTGTTTCCCGTTTAACTGTGAAGCACCGACTCGGCGGCTACTCTAGCACGGCCTGGTGGCGGAAGTCGGGAAACGGGGCGGGGATGTTGTCCGGCCGCCGCGTGGCAGGAGGGGATCAGGCGGTGTAGTCGCCGTTGGCTTCGGGCTGGTAGTCGATGCGAACGACGCGCATCTGGCGCGGTTCGCCGTCGGGAGGGGTCCAGCCGATCTTCCCGGGCACCCGCGCGCCCAGCAGGGCCGCGCCCATGGGCGAGAACACCGACACCATGCCCTTGGCGGCATCGGCTTCCTTGGGATAGCACAGGGTGATCAGCCGCACGCCGCTTTCGTCCTCGACTTCCACGCGGGTATGCATGGTGACGATGTCGGCGGGGATCTCGCGCGGCTCGGCCTGATCCGCCTGGTCCAGGGCCTCGGCCAGGACTGCCTGCGCCGTGCCGGCCGCGGGCTCGCGGTCGCCGAGAAGGCTGGTAAGGCGAACGTAGTCGAGTTCGCTGACGGTAATGTAAGGGGGGCTGCTGGTTTGCATGCCTGTCTCCTGAAGAAACGGTGCCGGGAAAACGGCGTTCAAGACGTTTGTTCGGGAAGCCCGGCGATCGATTGCGAGAAAGCGGTAGAGGGGAGGGGGATCGCCGGGCTCAGGAGTGGAAGGCCGGGATGAGCGGAAACAGGATGGACGGGCGCGACGACGCGCGACGCGCAACGGCGCGCGTCGACCGGGATCGGAGCGAGGAGGCGGGTGCCAAGAGGGCACGCCGTATGGTTTCCATGGGACTAGGATAGCCCATTCTGGGCGACCGGTTCAAACCGGGGCGGTCAGGGTGGCCAGCCAGGTCTCCATGTCGGCGTAGACCGGGGCGGCCAGGGCCGGCGTCTCGTTCAGGATCTCGTGATAGGCCTGGTGGTACCAGCGCAGCGCCAGCTTGCCGGGCGCGCCCGAGTCGGCGAAACGCCGGCTGCCCGAGGGCGAGACGATGGCGTCGTCCCCGGCCACCATCAACAGCGTGCGCGGCTTCAGGGTGGAAGCTTCGGCGATCGACTGCGCGCCGGCATCGGCGATGAAGCGCATCAGCCGCGCGCTGATCCGGTCGTGCACCAGCGGGTCGTTGGCATAGGCGTCGATGACGGATTGTTCGTGCGAGAGCCGGGAGATCTTCAGGCCGCTGCCTACCCGCAGATCGGGGGCGATGCCGCCCAGCATGTCCAGCAGCCAGCGCTGGCGGGCGGACAATTCCACGCTGAAGGCGGGCGATGACAGCACCAGGCCCGCCAGCGGCACGTTGCCGCGCAGCGCCACGCGCGCGGCCACCAGGCCGCCCAGGCTATGGCCGATCAGCAGCGGCGGCGCACCCGTCTCGCGTGCGTATTCGGACAGCCGGTGCTCGGCATCCACCACCAGGTCGTCGCTGGTGCGCAGGGCGCCCCGCTTGCCGCTGGAACGACCGTGGCCCCGGTGATCGTGCGCCGCCAGCGACCAGCCGCGGGCGGCGAACCAGCGCACCAGCCCTTCGTAGCGACCGGCGTGCTCTCCCAGGCCGTGCAGCAGGTAGGCCGGCCGGTAGCCTTCCGGGCGGGGCGGCACGTCCCAGCGGTACGCCGCGAGCTGCGTGCCGTCCGGAGCGGTCGTCATGGAAATCAGCGACAATTCGTTGTCCCGTATCGATCGTGTATGGATTCAAAGGCGGATTGTCGCTCAGCCACTTCCAGCGGGCCGGCTGGCTCGTGTAACAGCTTGTACCGTTTTGTCGCGGACTGGCGGGCGACGATGCCGCACACTGCCGCTGGAATGCCCATGTCTTCACCCATCCGCGCCTGCCTCGTCCTGCTCCTGGCCCTGCTGGCCGCCTGCTCGCCCAAGTACAACTGGCGCGAGATGCCGGCGGCCGACGGCGCGATACGCGTCACCTTCCCCGCCCGTCCCAAGCCGGACCAGCGCGACGTCGACATCGCCGGCCATACGCTGCCGCTGGCCTTCGACATCGCGCCGGTGGACACCTCCATCTTCGCCGTCGGCCGGGTGACGCTGCCGGAGGCCATCCTGGCCGATCCGGCTGAACTGGCCAAGGTCGCGGACGCCTTCGAACAGGTGTTGCTGGCCAATCTGCGCGGCACGCTGACCTACCGCAAGGACATCACGCTGCGGCAGGCGCCGGCCGACACGCGCAAGCTCGGCCGGGCGGTGGAGCTGGAGGTGCACGGCATGGTGGCGAACACGCCGTCCTGGCTGCTGGGGCGGGTCTACCTGCTGGGCAACCAGTTGATCGAGGTCGTGGCCCTGGGCCGGGAGGACGAACTGGACCGCGATTCGGCCCAGACCTTCGTGCAGTCGGTACGGGCGGATTGACGGCATGGAGTGCCGCCCCGGCTGCGGCGCCTGTTGCACGGCGCCGTCCATCACCACGCCGATCCCGGGCATGCCCGGCGGCAAGCCGGCCGGCGTGCGCTGCGTCCAGCTGGACGAACACGAGCGCTGCAGACTGTTCGGCCGGCCCGGGCGCCCCGCCGTCTGTGCCTCGCTCATGCCCGCGCCCGACATGTGCGGGGACGGCCGGGAGCATGCCATGCGCTGGCTGGGCCGCCTGGAAGACCTGACCCGGCCCGCCTGAACCCTTCCGCTTGACCTGGATCAACGCGCGCGGCCGGTCTTGCGGCCAGAATGCGCGGCGTGAACACGACTTCGCTGCCTTGCGCCACCCCGGGCGCGCCGGACGCCGGCGCCCCCGCCGCGGACTGCTATCACTGCGGCCAGCCCGCGGGCGGCGGCTTGCGCGCGTCCCTTGCCGGCGCCCCGCGCTGGTTCTGCTGCGCCGGCTGCCTGGCGGCCGCGCAGACCATCCACGGCGCGGGCCTGGAGAGCTTCTACCGTTTCCGCAGCGGCCTGGGCCGGCCGCTGGACGATGCCGAGGGGCAGGCCGGCCTGCGCGCGGCGTTCGGGCGGGCCGACATCGAATCGCTGTACGTGCGCGCCGTGGACGCCGGCACGGCCGAGGCCTGGCTGACAATAGACGGCCTGCGCTGCGCCGCCTGCGTCTGGCTGTGCGAGCAGCACCTGGAGCGCCAGCCCGGCGTCGTGGCGGCGCACGTCAACCATGCCACCGGACGGGCGCGGGTACGCTGGAAGACGGCGCAGGCCGGGCTGGGCCGCGTGCTGGATGCGTTCGCCGCCATCGGCTATCGCGCGGTGCCCTTCCAGCCGGGGGCCACGAACCACGGCCTGCGCCGCGAGAAGCGCGGCCTGCTGCTGCGCATGGCGGTGGCGCTGCTGTGCATGATGCAGGTCATGATGTATGCGTGGCCGCTGTACCGGCACGAGGCCTCGATCGCCCCCGACCAGTGGCAGTTGCTGCGCTGGGCCAGCCTGGCGTTGACCCTGCCGGTGGTGGCGTACAGCGCCTGGCCGCTGATGCGGGGCGCCTGGCGCGGGTTGCGCCACGGCCGGCCGGGCATGGACCTGCCGGTGGTGATCGGCATCCTGGCCGCCTTCGGCGCCAGCGTGGCCGCCACGGTGGCCAACCGGGGCGAGGTCTATTTCGATTCGGTCACAATGTTCGTGGCCCTGCTGCTGGCGGCGCGCTATCTGGAACTGGTGGTGCGCCACGAGGCGCAGGACGGCGGCCGCGCGCTGGCCGCGCAATTGCCCGCCACCTGCGTGCGGCTGCGGAACTATCCGGCCAGCCGCGAGGCCGACATCATCGCCCTGCAACAGGTGCGCCCCGGCGACGTGCTGCGCATCGGCCCGGGCGAGGCCGTGCCGGCCGACGGTCGGGTGCTGGAAGGCGCCACGCAGGTCGACGAGGCCATGCTGACCGGGGAAAGCCGGCCCATCGCCAAGGCGGTGGGCGATGGCCTGGTCGCCGGCAGCCACAACAGCGGCAGTCCGGTATGGATGCGGGTCGAGCAGGCCGGCGGCGAGACCCGGCTGGCGCGGATCACCCAGGCCCTGGATCGGGCGCTGGAGGAAAAGCCGCGCATCGCCGTGCTGGCCGACCGCATCGCGGTGGTATTCGTGCTGGCCCTGATCGCGCTGGCACTGGCCACCGGCGCGGCGTGGTGGTGGCTCGATCCGTCGCGCGCGCTGCCGGTCATGATCGCGGTGCTGGTGGTCAGCTGCCCGTGCGCACTGTCGCTGGCGACGCCGGCCGCGCTGGCGGCCGCCACGGCGGCCCTGGCTCGCAAGGGCGTATTGGTGGTGAAGGGACATGCGCTGGAAACGCTGGCGCAGGTCACCGACGTGGTGCTGGACAAGACCGGGACGCTGACCCAGGGCCGGTTCTCGGTGGCGAGCGTGGAGGTATTCGGCGCGTTGGGCGCGGGGCAGTGCCTGGCCCTGGCCGCGGCCATGGAGGAAGGCAGCACGCATCCGGCGGGCCTGGCGTTGATCGCGGCGGCGCGCGAGGCGGGCCTGCCCGCGCCGGACGTCCAGGACGTCCGCCATGTGCCGGGGCAGGGTGTGCAAGCCTGCTTCGGCGGGGTTGCGATACGCCTGGGCAGCCAATGTTTCGCGGCGGGTGCGCGCGACACGGCGCCGTTGCCGCCGGTGGCCGATGGCCGGGATGCGGCGCCCGGCGCCATCGCCACGCAGGTCTGGCTGGCCGGCAATGCCGGGCCGCTCGCGCGCTTCGTGCTGCGGGATGCGCCGCGCGAGGGCAGCCACGAGATGGTGCGGGCGCTGCAAGCCATGGGCAAACGCGTGCATCTGGTGTCGGGGGACGATGCGCGCACGGTCGCGGCCTGGGCCACCGAGTTCGGCATCGGCAGCCACGCGGGCGGCGTCAGCCCCGAGGGCAAGAAGGACTACGTCGCCCGCCTGCAGGCCGGTGGCGCGGTGGTGCTGGCGGTGGGCGACGGCATCAACGATGCGCCGCAGCTCGGCCTGGCCCAGGTGTCCATGGCCGTCGCGGCCGGCACCCCGCTGGCCCGCGCCAGCGCCGACGTGATCCTGAACGGCCACGGCATTCTGGGCGTGGCGCACGCCTTGCGCACCGCGCGCCGTGCGCGTCGCGTGATGCGCCAGAACCTGGGCTGGGCCCTGGCCTACAACCTGTCTTTCATCCCGCTGGCCGCGTCGGGCTGGATCACCGCGTGGATGGCGGCGCTGGGCATGTCGCTGTCCTCGCTGCTGGTAGTGGGCAACGCATGGAGGCTGCGCCGCTGATGGAAACGCTCTATCTCCTGGTTCCGCTCAGCCTGATGCTGGTGCTGGCGGTGGTCGTCGTGCTGTGGTGGGCGGTGCAGGACGGCCAGTTCGAAGACATGGAAGGCGCCGACTACGCCATCCTGATGGACGACGACAGGCCGTCCGGTGTGGATGAAATGCCGCCGTCCGCGCGCTCCTCTCGCGAGGCTTGATCTGCATCAAGGCGGGTTCCCCTGTACATGCGCATGATGGGCGCGGGAATTCAGAATCAGGGGAACCAGCCATGGGCGACAGCGCTAGCGGCGCGCTTTCAGGCGAAACATTCAACTACAAGATCGTCCGCCAATTCGCCGTCATGACGGTCGTGTGGGGGATCGTGGGCATGGCGGTGGGCGTGCTGCTTGCCGCGCAATTGATCTGGCCGGCGCTGAACTTCGACGTGCCGTGGCTGACCTACGGGCGGCTGCGGCCGCTGCACACCAACGCGGTCATCTTCGCGTTCGGCGGCAGCGCGCTGTTCGCCACCTCGTACTACGTGGTGCAGCGTACCTGTCAGGCGCGGCTGTTCTCGGCGCCGCTGGCGGCCTTCACCTTCTGGGGCTGGCAGGCCGTCATCGTCGCGGCGGCGATCACGCTGCCGATGGGCTACACCAGCAGCAAGGAATACGCCGAACTCGAGTGGCCCATCGACATCCTGATCACGCTGGTATGGGTGGCCTACGCCGTCGTGTTCTTCGGCACCATCGTCAAACGCAGGACCCGCCACATCTACGTGGCGAACTGGTTCTTCGGCGCCTACATCCTGACGATCGCGCTGCTGCACATCGTCAACAACCTGGAATGGCCGGCCACGATGTGGAAGTCGTACTCGGCCTATGCCGGCGTGCAGGACGCGATGGTGCAGTGGTGGTACGGGCACAATGCGGTGGGCTTCTTCCTGACCACCAGCTTTCTGGGCATGATGTACTACTTCGTGCCCAAGCAGGCCGAGCGCCCCATCTATTCGTACCGGCTGTCCATCGTCCACTTCTGGGCGCTGAGCTTCACCTACATGTGGGCCGGCCCGCACCACCTGCAATACACGGCGCTGCCCGACTGGGCGCAGTCGCTGGGTATGGTGTTCTCGCTGATCCTGCTGGCGCCGTCCTGGGGCGGCATGCTGAACGGCATCATGACCCTGTCGGGCGCCTGGCACAAGCTGCGCACCGATCCCATCCTGAAGTTCCTCGTGGTGGCGCTGTCCTTCTACGGCATGTCCACGTTCGAGGGCTCGATGATGTCCATCAAGACCGTCAACTCGCTGTCCCACTACACCGACTGGACCATCGGCCACGTGCATTCCGGCGCGCTGGGCTGGGTCGCGATGATCACGATCGGCTCGCTTTATTACCTGTTCCCGCGTCTGTTCGGGCAGAAGCAGATGTACAGCACCAGGATGATAGAACTCCATTTCTGGATCGCCACGCTGGGCGTGGTGCTCTATATCGCCGCGATGTGGATCGCCGGCGTCATGCAGGGCCTGATGTGGCGCGCCGTGGAACCCGACGGCACCCTGACCTACACCTTCGTCGAATCGGTCAAGGCCACGTATCCGTTCTACGTCGTGCGCCTGCTGGGCGGCGTGTGCTTCCTGGGCGGCATGCTGCTGATGGCGTGGAACTTCGTCATGACGGCGCGCGGCCGGCGGCCGTTCGACGCGCCGGTGCCGGCGCCGGCACCCGTATCCGTGGCGGCCCGGCCGCAACTGGCCTGAGGAGCGCACCGCCATGAAATCGAAGCGCGCTTCCTTCTTCAGCCACGAGACGCTGGAAAAGAACGTGGGTTGGCTGATCCTGGCCACCATCGCGGTGATCAGCATCGCGGGACTGGTGCAGATCGTGCCCCTGTTCTTCCAGCACTCCACCACCGCTCCCGTCCAGGGCGTGGAGCCCTATACCGCCCTGCGCCTGGCGGGGCGGGACGTCTATATCCGCGAAGGCTGCGTGGGCTGCCATTCGCAACAGGTCCGCACGCTGGCGGCCGAGGTGCAGCGCTACGGCCATTACTCCGAGGCGGGCGAAGGCGTGTACGACCGGCCCTTCCTCTGGGGCTCCAAGCGCACCGGGCCCGACCTGGCGCGCGTGGGCGGCCGCTACAGCGACGACTGGCATCGCGTCCACCTGAACAATCCGCGCGACGTGGTGCCCGAGTCCAACATGCCGGCCTATCCGTGGCTGCGCCAGACGCCGGTCGCGAGCGACCCGGTCCAGGCGGGCATGCGCGCGCTGCGCACGCTGGGCGTGCCGTACTCCGACGAACAGATCGCGGGCGCGGCCGCCGAGCTGGCCGGCAAGACCGAGGAGGATGCCCTGGTGGCCTACCTCCAGGGCCTGGGGCTGGCGATGAAGAAGCAGGGGCGGTGATGGACATGATCGCCTGGATGACATCGATCGCGACGGCGCTGGCGCTGTCGACCTTCCTGGCCATCGTGGCGTGGGCGTGGTCGCGCGCCCGCGTCGAGGCCAACCGCGAATCGGCCATGCTGCCGTTCGCGCTCCCCGACGAAAGCGCCGTTGCGGCGCAAGGCAAGGATGCCGGGCAATGAGCGATTTCACTACCGATTTCTGGGGCTATTACATCGGCGCGATCGCGCTGGCGGGCATCGCCTGGTGCGTCTGGCTGCTGTTCTCGCAGCGGGCCTTCCTGAAATCCTCCAAGGCCGCCCCAGGCGGCGAGGTCGACGACACCGGCCACGTCTGGGACGGCGATCTGCGCGAACTGAACAATCCGCTGCCGCGCTGGTGGATGTGGATGTACCTGCTGTCCTGTGTGTTCGCGCTGGGCTACCTGGTCCTGTATCCCGGCCTGGGCAAGGTCCAGGGTTGGCTGGGCTGGTCCAGCACCGGCGCGCTGGCCGCACAGCAGGACCGGCTGCGCGAACAGGTCCAGCCGCTGTACGCGCGCTTCGAGGCCATGGAGATCCCGGCCATCGCCGGCGACGCGCAGGGGCGGGAGATCGGCCAGCGGCTGTTCCTGAACAACTGCGCCCAGTGCCATGGGTCGGATGCGCGCGGCAGCAAGGGCTTTCCCAACCTGGCCGACGGCGACTGGCTGTACGGTTCTTCGCCCGACATCATCCGCGTATCCATCGAAAAGGGGCGGCACGGCATCATGCCCCCGTTCGGCGAACAACTGGACTCGCGCGCGGTGGGCGACGTGACCCAGTACGTGCGCTCGCTGTCGGGCCTGGCCGCCGATCCCATCAAGGCCGCTCGCGGCCGGGCCGATTTCCGCGCGAACTGCGCGGCCTGCCACGGCGTCGAGGGCAAGGGCAACCCGCTGCTGGGCGCGCCCAACCTGACCGACAAGGTCTGGCTGTACGGCAGCTCGGCCGCCGTCATCGCCGAGACCATCACCAAGGGCCGCGACAACCAGATGCCGGCGCACGAGGACGTGTTCACGCCGCAGCAGATCCGCTTGCTGACCGCCTACGTCTGGGGTCTGACCCGGCCCGCCGAAGAGGCGAAATGAGTTCCCCGCGCGAGCGCGCCTGCCCGGCCGCCGGCGGCGACGAGGAAGGTTCGGAGCAGGCGCTGTACGAGGTCCGGCGCAAGATCTATCCGCGTTCGGTCAGCGGCGTCTTCGCGCACTGGCGCGTGGCGCTGGTGTTCCTGACGCAGGCGGTGTTCTACGGCCTGCCGTGGCTGACCTGGAACGGCAGGCAGGCCGTGCTGTTCGATCTGGGCGCACGCAAGTTCTACCTGTTCGGAATGGTGCTGTGGCCGCAGGACATCATCTACCTGACGCTGCTGCTGATCCTGAGCGCGCTGGCACTGTTCCTGTTCACCGCGGTGGCGGGCCGGCTGTTCTGCGGCTATGCGTGCCCGCAGACGGTCTACACCGAGATCTTCATGTGGATCGAGCGACTGACCGAAGGCGACCGCTTCGCGCGCATCCGGCTCGACGCCGCGCCCTGGTCCTGGCGCAAGATAGGGCGCAAGGGCGCCAAGCATGCGATGTGGCTGATGGTGGCGGCCTGGACCGGTTTCACCTTCATCGGCTATTTCAGCCCGATCCGCGAGCTGGCGGGCCTGGCGTGGCAGGGCGCGCTGGGCCCCTGGCAATGGTTCTGGCTGGTGTTCTACAGCTTCGCCACCTGGGGCAACGCGGGCTTCATGCGCGAGCAGGTCTGCAAGTACATGTGCCCCTACGCGCGCTTCCAGAGCGTGATGGTGGACCCCGACACCTACGTGGTCACCTACGACTCGGTGCGGGGTGACCCCCGGGGCAGCCGGTCGCGCAGGATAGACCCGCGCGAGGCGGGCCTGGGCGATTGCGTCAACTGCAGCATCTGCGTGCAGGTGTGCCCCACCGGCATCGACATCCGCGACGGCCTGCAATACGAGTGCATAGGCTGTGGCGCCTGCATCGACGCCTGCGACCAGGTCATGGACAAGATGCAGTATCCGCGCGGCCTGATCCGCTACGCGTCCGAACGCGCCATCGCGCTGCGGCTGGACGCGCAGCAGGCGCGGCGCCGCCTGTTGCGCCCGCGCGTGCTGGTGTACGGCGCGATCTGGCTGGCGCTGGCGGCGGTGTTCGTCGGCCTGCTGGCGGGGCGGCAACCGCTGCGCGTGGACGTGATACGCGACCGCTCGGTGCTGGCGCGCGAGGTCGAGGGCGGCGTGATCGAGAACGTCTACCAATTGCAGCTCATGAACGCGACCGAGCGCGCCATGCGCGTGCGGCTGGAGGTGCAGGGCCTGCCGCAACTGCGGGTACAGGGGGCCGACGGCGGTACGGACATCGAACTGGCGCCCGCCTCGAACCGCCTGTGGCCGGTGCGGGTGTCGCTGCCCGTGGACGGGGCGCGATCGGGCACGCACCGGATCGAGTTCATCGTGCGCGACGGCCGCGATGCGGACGGGCTGCGCGAGACGTCGAGTTTCATCGTTCCTTGAATGGACAAAGCGAGGTGCGGGATGCAGGAACAGAAAGATGCCGGACCCTGGTGGAAGGAACCCTGGCCCTGGCTGTTGATGGCGGGGCCGGCCGTGGCGATGCTGGGCTGCATCGTGACCATCGTGCTGGCGGTCGCGCATGACGATCCCCCGGTGACCGGTACGGTGGTCAAGCGGGGGCTGGTGGTGGAGCGTGCGCCATGACATGGCGGCGCGTCAGCATGTGGGTGTTGTGGCCGGCCTTCCTGGCCAGCGCCTGCGCCGCGCTGGTCGTCTTCACCCTGCTCGATCCACGCGGCCTGACCGTCGTCGGGCGCCCGGTCGAGATGTCGCGCGAGGCGTTCTACACCGTGGCCTTCTTTCTCCTGTGGGCGATTGCCGGGGTTTCCAGCGCCATCACGCTGTACCTGGCGGGCGGCGGCGCGGGGCCGGACGGCAACGACGTGGACGACCTGCCGTGATGCGCGGGAGCGTGGCGTGAGCGGATGGATGTCCGGCTGGTCCGCGCTGGCCAGCGTGTTCCTGCTCGGCCTCCTGGGCGGGGTGCACTGTGCCGCCATGTGCGGCGGATTGGTGATGGCGGTCGAACACCGGCACGGCGAACGCCTGGCGGTGCTGCGGCGCGCGGCGCCGTGGCGGCTGGGGCTGGAGGCCCTGGTCATGCATGCCGGACGCATCGCCTCGTATGCGCTGCTGGGCGCGGTGGCGGGCGGACTGGGGGGCAACATCTGGAGCCGGGAATGGCTGCCGCTCCAGCGCGGCGCGCTGGCCTTCGGGGCGGCGCTGCTGTGCGTCTACGGCGTCGCCCTCGTGGCGCGCGCGGCCTGGCCCCGCGCGGCGACGGGCGGCCCGGCGTCCGGGGCGTGGCGGGTCGCGCTGGTACGCCGCT
>NZ_NINX01000014.1 GCF_002188635.1 Pigmentiphaga sp. NML030171
TCAGAAGACAGGGTCCTTTCTTGCCGGCGGGCTGCCCCGAGGCGGACAGGGTTTCGCCGGGAGGCTGCGGCGCCGGGGGCGCTGCCTGGGGTTCTTTGCGGGGCGGGGCCGCCGGGACGGGCGGCGACGGTGCGCGCGCGGCCGCCTACCTCGCGGGCCGCCTCGTACACCGTGACCGCGTAGCCGCGGCCGGCCAGGACGTGCGCGGCCGCCAGGCCCGCCCATCCGGCGCCGACCACCGCCGCGCGGCGCGGGCCGCTCAGCTTCCGATCTGGCGCCACAGGGCCCGGCCACCGGTCACGTAGGTCTTCCACGCCAGCCAGAACTTGCGCAGCGGCGTCAGCGAAATGCGCTGGTGCAGGACCTGGTAGCCGGACCGTTCGATCTCGTCCAGCAGCGCGTGGTAGATGGCGGCCATCATCAGGCCCGGGCGCTGGGGCCGCCGGTCCTCGGGCGGCAGCAGCGCCAGCGCCTCGCGATAGGCACGCCGCGCCCGCTCGCACTGGAAGCGCATCAGGGCCGAGAAATTGCCCGAATAACGGCCGTTCAGGATGTCGGCCGCCTTGACGTCGAACTGCTGCAATTCGTTGACCGGCAGGTAGATGCGGCCCTTGCGGGCGTCGTCGCCGACGTCGCGGATGATGTTGGTGAGCTGGAACGCCAGCCCCAGGCGGTCGGCGTAGTCCAGCGTCCGCGCATCGGCGTAGCCGAAGATGCCCGCCGACAGTTCGCCGACGACGCCGGCCGCCCGGCGGCAGTAGCGTTGCAGCGCGGGGTAGTCCAGGTAGCGCGTCTGGTCCAGGTCCATCTCCATGCCGTCCACGATCTCCAGCAGGCGGTCCCGGGTGATGCCGCAGGCGACCAGGTGGGGGGCGAGGGCACGGGTGACGGGATGCTCGGGCTTGCCGTCGAACAGACGTTCGATCTCGGTCCGCCACCAGGCCAGCTTCAGGCGGGCCACCGAGGCGTCGCTGGCTTCGTCCACCGTGTCGTCCAATTGGCGGCACAGCGCGTACAGCGCGGTGATGGCGCGCCGGCGCTCGGGTGGCAGGAACAGGAAGCTGTAGTAGAAACTGGAGCCGCTCTGCGCGGCCTTCTCCTGGCAGTACTGGTCAGGCGTCATGATGGGGAGGGGGTGCGGGCGTCGCTTGGGGCATGCGCAGCGCGCGCCAGGCAAGCTTCAGCCACTCGGTTTTCTTCAGTACCGGCCGGGCCCGGAAGACGTCGTACCCGCCGGCTTCGATGCGTTCCAGGATGCGCAGCCCGCCTTGGACGACCAGGCGCAGTTCCCAGCCGATGCGGCCCGGCAGGGCCCGCGCCAGCGGCGCTCCGGAGTGTAACAGCGCCCGTGCCCGGTCGACCTCGAACGCCATCAGCGCGCGCCACGCCGGCGAGCATCGGCCCGCCGCGATGTCGGCCTCGGCCACGCCGTGGCGTGCCAGGTCCTCCCGGGGAATATAGACCCGGTGCTTGCCCCAGTCCACGGCCACGTCCTGCCAGAAGTTGGTCAGCTGCAGCCCGGTGCAGATCGCGTCCGACCAGGCCAGGTTGCGCGGCGTGGCGGCCTCGTACAGGTGCAGCATCAACTCGCCTACGGGGTCGGCCGAGCGATGGCAATAGTCGCGCAGGGCCGCGAAGTCCTCGTAGCGCTTGACGGTCACGTCCTGGGCGAATGCCGACAGCAGGCGGCGGAAGGGGACGAGCGGCAGGCGATGCCGGGCGACGGTGGAGGCCAGCGGGACGAAGATGGCGGCCAGCTCGGGGGCGGGCGGTTGCGCCCGTGCGCCTTCCCCGATCCAGTCCAGCCCGGCGCCGAAGCGCGCCAGCGCGGCCAGGCGTTCCCGGTCGGATGCGTCTCCCTCGTCGGCGATGTCGTCGGCGGCGCGCGCGTAGCGGTAGATATCCAGCACCGCCGTCCGCAGGCGCGGGGGCAGCAGCAGCGAAGCGACGGGGAAGTTTTCGTAGTGACCGGCGGACATGGCTAGACCTGGGAATCCGGCGCCGATGATACCGGTTCGCCGCGACGACGGTGTGGACAGGGATGTCCTGCGCGGCCGGCG
This sequence comes from Pigmentiphaga sp. NML030171, assembly GCF_002188635.1. Taxonomy (GTDB): domain Bacteria; phylum Pseudomonadota; class Gammaproteobacteria; order Burkholderiales; family Burkholderiaceae_B; genus Pigmentiphaga; species Pigmentiphaga daeguensis. Next base: position 2,061 of record NZ_NINX01000014.1, read on the forward strand.
CTCAAGGGCTACACTTTCCTTTTGCCATCCCGGCGCGCCGCGCCGGTCCTCTTTTGCGCCATGCCCCGTCCCATCTTCGCCACCGTTTCACGCCACGCGTTTTCCCACAACCTGGATGTCGTCCGCCGCCGGCTCGATGCCGCCCGTCCCGATGGCGGCAGGGCCAGGATCTGGGCCGTCATCAAAGCCAATGCCTATGGGCATGGCATCGAACGCGCGGTGGCCGGATTCGCGCGGGCCGACGGCCTGGCCATGCTGGACCTGTCCGAGGCCGTGCGCTGCCGCGAAGCAGGATGGACCGGGCCCATCCTGCTCCTGGAAGGCATCTTCGAGGCCGCCGACCTGGACGCGGTCGGCCGGTACGGCCTGACCACGGCGGTGCATCATGCGGACCAGCTGGCGCTGCTGCGGCAGGCCCGGCTGCCGCGTGCCGTGGACGTCTTCCTCAAGCTCAACAGCGGCATGAACCGCCTGGGCTTCAGCCCGGACGCCTACGCCGGCGCGCATGCCGGACTCGCGGCCTTGCAGGCCGAGGGCCGGCTGGGCCAGGTCGGCCACATGACCCATTTCTCCACCGCCGATACGGCAGAGGGCATCGGGGCCCAGCTGGAGGTGTTCCGCCGGGCGACCGCGGGGCTGCCCGGACCGGTCAGCCTCTGCAATTCCGCCGCCAGCCTGCGCTACCCGGAGGTGGCGGGCGACTGGGCGCGGCCCGGCATCGCGCTCTACGGCGCGACGCCTTTCGCCGACGAAAGCGCCGAGTCGCTGGGGCTCGTGCCGGCCATGGCGCTGAAGTCGCGGCTCATCGGCACCCAGGAACTGCGGGCCGGCGACGCCGTCGGCTACGGCGGCATGTACCGGGCCGAGGGACCGATGCGCGTGGGCGTGGTGGCGTGCGGCTATGCCGACGGCTATCCGCGCCATGCGCCCACCGGTACGCCGGTGGTCGTCGACGGAGTGCGCACCCGGCTGCTGGGACGCGTCTCCATGGACATGCTGGCGGTCGACCTCGGTCCCGTGCCGCGGGCCCAGGCCGGCGCGCCGGTCACGCTGTGGGGCGACGAGGGCCTGTCGGTGGACGACGTGGCGACGGCCGCCGGCACCATCGGCTACGAGCTGCTGTGCGCGGTCGCCCCGCGCGTGCCCATGCATTTCGAGGAGTGACCATGGCCAAGGCCAAGACCGTCTATGTCTGCACCGAGTGCGGCGGCACCGCGCCCAAATGGCAGGGTAAGTGCCCCCATTGCGGCGGCTGGAACACGCTGGAGGAAACCGTGGCGGCGGCCAGCGCCGGCGCCGCGGCCGGCCACCGCTACGCGCCGCTGGCGGCCAGCACGCCGGTGCGCAAGCTGGCCGATATCGAGGCGCGCGAAATGCCGCGCTTTCCCACCGGCATCGACGAATTCGACCGCGTGCTGGGCGGCGGCATGGTGGCCGGCGCGGTGGTGCTGATCGGCGGCGATCCGGGCATAGGCAAGTCGACGCTGCTGCTGCAGGCGCTGGCGGCGTTGTCGGCCAGCCGCCGGGTCCTGTACGTGACGGGCGAGGAGTCCGGCGACCAGGTCGCGCTGCGGGCGCGCCGGCTGGGCCTGGATACGGGCAACGTCGACCTGCTGGCCGAGATACGCCTGGAAGCCATCCAGGCGGCGCTGGCCGAAACCGCGCCGGAAGTCGCCGTGATCGACTCCATCCAGACCCTGTATTCCGAGCAGCTCAGCTCGGCGCCGGGCTCGGTGGCCCAGGTGCGCGAGTGCGCGGCCCAGCTCACCCGCACGGCCAAGCAGACCGGCGTGACCATCGTCATGATCGGCCACGTCACCAAGGAAGGCGCGCTGGCGGGGCCCAGGGTGCTCGAGCACATCGTCGACACCGTGCTGTACTTCGAAGGCGACACCCATTCGTCCTTCCGGCTGGTGCGCGCGTTCAAGAACCGTTTCGGCGCGGTCAACGAACTGGGCGTCTTCGCCATGACCGACCGCGGGCTGAAGGGGGTCGCCAACCCGTCGGCGCTGTTCCTGTCCCAGCACCAGCAGCAGGTGTCCGGCTCGTGCGTCATGGTCACGCAGGAGGGCAGCCGTCCGCTGCTGGTCGAGATCCAGGCGCTGGTGGATTCGGCCAATGCGCCCAATCCGCGCCGCCTGTCGGTCGGGTTGGAAGGCAACCGGCTGGCCATGCTGCTGGCGGTGCTGCACCGGCACGCCGGCACCGCGGCCTTCGACCAGGACGTCTTCGTCAATGCCGTGGGCGGCGTTCGCATCACCGAACCCGCGGCGGACCTGCCGGTGCTGCTGGCCATCGTGTCCTCCATGCGCAACCGGCCCCTGCCGCGCGGCCTGGTGGCCTTCGGGGAAGTGGGCCTGGCCGGCGAGATCCGGCCCGCGCCGCGCGGCCAGGAACGCCTGCGCGAAGCGGCCAAGCTCGGCTTCAGCGTGGCGCTGATTCCCAAGGCCAACGCCCCGCGCCAGCCCATCGAGGGCATGGAGGTCTGGGCAGTGGACAGGCTGGACGAGGCGCTGGACCGGCTGCGGGGGTAGTCTTCGGGGTGGTATAACCTTCTATCCCCCTGCGCAATGTAGGGGGATTGAAACCGTTCGAATCGACCTCACATCCAGAGTATCCGGGCCCGCGGCCCCCACTTATTGGCGTGAAAACAATGCGAATCGACCGACTCACCACCAAGTTCCAGCAGGCCCTGGCAGACGCGCAGAGCCTGGCTGCGCGCAACGACAACCCCTACATAGAACCCCTGCACGTCCTGGCGGCGCTGCTGGCCGATGCCGAAAGCGGCGCGGGCAGCCTGCTGGCGCGCGCGGGCGTGGCCGTCAGCAAGCTGACCCCCGAGGTCAATGCCGCCATCGGCCGCCTGTCGCAGGTTCAGGGCAGCGATGCCAACATCCAGATCAGCCGCGATCTCCAGTCCCTGTTCAACAAGGTCGACAAGGAAGCGGCCAACCGCGGCGACACCTATATCGCCAGCGAGCTCTTCCTGCTGGCCCTGGCCGACGACAAGGGCGAGGCCGGCCGCCTGCTGCGCGAGGCCGGGCTGCAGCGCAAGGCGCTCGAGACCGCCATCGACGCCGTGCGCGGCGGCGCGCCGGTCGATTCGCAGGAAGGCGAAAGCAATCGCGAGTCCCTGAAGAAATACACCCTGGACCTGACCGAGCGGGCCCGCCAGGGCAAGCTCGACCCCGTCATCGGCCGCGACGACGAGATCCGCCGCACCATCCAGATCCTGCAGCGCCGCACCAAGAACAACCCCGTGCTGATCGGCGAGCCCGGCGTGGGCAAGACCGCCATCGTCGAGGGCCTGGCCCAGCGCATCGTCAACGACGAGGTGCCCGAGTCCCTGAAGGGCAAGCGGGTGCTGTCGCTCGACATGGCGGGCCTCCTGGCGGGCGCCAAGTTCCGCGGCGAGTTCGAGGAACGGCTGAAGGCCGTGCTCAAGGAGCTTGCCCAGGACGAGGGCAAGAACATCGTCTTCATCGACGAGCTCCACACCATGGTCGGCGCGGGCAAGGCCGAGGGCGCCATGGATGCCGGCAACATGCTCAAGCCGGCGCTGGCGCGCGGCGAACTGCACTGCATAGGCGCGACCACGCTGGACGAGTACCGCAAGTACATCGAGAAGGACGCCGCGCTCGAACGCCGCTTCCAGAAAGTGCTGGTGGGCGAGCCCTCGGTGGAGGCCACCATCGCCATCCTGCGGGGCTTGCAGGAGCGCTATGAGCTGCACCACGGCGTGGACATCACCGACCCGGCCATCGTCGCCGCGGCCGAGCTGTCCAATCGCTATATCACCGATCGCTTCCTGCCGGACAAGGCCATCGACCTCATCGACGAGGCGGCGGCGCGCATCCGCATGGAAATCGATTCCAAGCCGGAGGTCATGGACAAGCTCGACCGCCGCATGATCCAGCTCAAGATCGAGCGCGAGGCGGTCAAGAAGGAAACCGACGAGGCTTCGCAGCGCCGGCTGCAACTGCTCGAGGAAGAGCTGGGCAAGCTCGAGCGCGAGTACAACGACTACGAGGAAGTCTGGAAGGCCGAGAAGGCCGCCGTCCAGGGCGCCCAATCGATCAAGGAAGAGATCGAGAAAGTGCGCGCCGAGATGAGCGAGCTGCAGCGCAAGGGCCAGTTCGACAAGCTGGCCGAATTGCAATACGGCAAGCTGCCCGAGCTGGAGGCCCGCCTGAAGTCCGCGGAGGGCAACGAGAAGGCGATCGAGGCGGACAAGCCCAAGCTCTTGCGCACGGAAGTCGGCGCCGAGGAAATCGCCGAGGTCGTCTCGCGCGCGACGGGCATTCCCGTCTCCAAGATGCTGCAGGGCGAACGCGCCAAGCTGCTGCACATGGAAGAGAAGCTGCACGAGCGCGTGATCGGCCAGGACGAGGCCGTGCGTCTCGTGTCCGACGCCATCCGCCGTTCGCGCGCCGGCCTGTCCGATCCGCAGCGGCCCTACGGCTCGTTCCTGTTCCTGGGGCCGACCGGCGTGGGCAAGACCGAGCTGACCAAGGCGCTGGCCGGATTCCTGTTCGACGCCGACGACCACATGGTGCGCATCGACATGAGCGAGTTCATGGAGAAGCACTCGGTGGCCCGCCTGATCGGCGCGCCGCCGGGATACGTCGGCTATGAAGAGGGCGGCTACCTGACCGAGGCCGTGCGGCGCAAGCCGTACAGCGTGATCCTGCTCGACGAGATCGAGAAGGCCCACCCGGACGTCTTCAACGTGCTGCTGCAGGTGCTGGACGACGGGCGGCTGACCGACGGGCAGGGGCGCACGGTCGACTTCCGCAATACGGTCATCGTCATGACGTCCAACCTGGCCTCGCAACAGATCCAGGCCATGGCCGGACAGCAGTACGACGTCATCAAGGCCGTGGTCTGGGACGAGATCAAGCAGCACTTCCGTCCGGAGTTCCTGAACCGGATCGACGAGGTCGTGGTGTTCCACGGGCTGGATGCCAAGCACATCGAGTCCATCGCGCGGGTACAGTTGCAGCGCCTGGGCGAGCGGCTGGCGAAGATGGACATGCGGCTGGAGGTCTCGGACGAGGCCATCGCCCAGATCGCGCGTGCCGGCTTCGATCCCGTGTTCGGCGCGCGGCCGTTGAAGCGCGCGATCCAGCAGGAGATCGAGAACCCCGTGGCCAAGCTGATCCTGGAGGGCAAGTTCGGCCCGAAGGACGTGGTGCCGGTGGACTGGAGCGAAGGACGCTTCGTCTTCACCCGCACCCTGCAGTAATCGCCTTGCCTCGAGCGCCGCACCGGATCGCCGGTGCGGCGTTTTTCTTAGGGTTCGCGGCGAGCGGTCGTACCGGGGTGATTTGACACGATAATTTTTTATTTGCTATAGTTCTTTTCTCGCTGCACAAAATTGCAGCGTAGATGCGGGAATAGCTCAGTTGGTAGAGCGCAACCTTGCCAAGGTTGAGGTCGCGAGTTCGAGACTCGTTTCCCGCTCCAAATTATGATCTACAGACTTCCACTGGGGTCTGTAAGTCGCTGAAAAGAGGAGCTTCGGCTCCTTTTTTCATTCCAGCAAAAGCCACTGGAATCCACCGACAGCCAGCGTTTTTGAGGCCAAAAACAAGGCCAAAGAATGCGGGCGGTGCCGGTTCCGGTTTGTTGCTGGGGTTGGATCGGGATGACCAGCAGCATCGGGCCTAAGTCCAAGACTTAGGAGCTTCGATGATGGCACTCTCTGATCTGACTGTGCGGCAAGCCAAGGCCGCTGACAAAACCTACAGCCTCCCCGATACCGATGGCCTCGGCCTGGTGGTCGCCCCTACCGGCGGCAAATCGTGGCACCTGCGCTACTACTGGCTCGGCAAGCAAAAGCGCATCTCCCTGGGCAACTACCCCGAGATCGGCCTGCGTGAAGCGCGTACCTTGCGCGACGAAGCCCGCGCACTCTTGGCTAGGGGCATCAACCCTCACACCGACCGCAAGCAGAAACGCCATGCCGTGAAGCTGGCGGCCGACTACACGTTCAAGGCGGTCTTCGATGCCTGGGTCGAGCATCGGCGCAAGGAACTCAAGGAAGGCCGTCAAAGCACCCTCTCGCAGATCCTGCGGATTTTCGGCAAGGACGTGCTGCCCGCCCTCGGGAAGATGTCGATCTACGACATTCGCCGGCCCCAGCTTCTGGGCGTCCTGGCAAGAATCGAGGAACGCAAGGCTTTCACCACGGCAGAAAAGGTCCGCACCTGGTTGAGCCAGTTGTTCCGCTATGCCCTCGTGATCGTCGAGGGGCTGGAGGCCAATCCGGCTTCTGACCTGGATGTGGTGGCGGAGCCCAAGCCTCCGGTGAACCACAACCCGTACTTGCATTTGCCCGAGCTGCCGGAATTCCTTCAGAAGCTCCGGCTCTACAACCCGCGTGGCTGGCAGACCCAGCTCGGCATCCGGCTGCTGTTCCTGACCGGGGTGCGAACCGGCGAGCTGCGGCTGGCGACCCCGGATCAGTTCGACCTGGACCGCGGCCTCTGGATCATTCCGCCCCAGATCGTCAAGCAGCTTCAGGATGAGATGCGCAAGGCCGGCAAGCGCCCCCAGGATGTGCCGCCCTACATCGTACCGCTGTCCCTTCAAGCCATCGAGATCGTGAGCTACCTTCTGGGGGTGATACGGCCGGCCCAGCGCCACCTGCTGGCGCACCGCAGCGAACTCAAGAAGCGCATCAGCGAGAACACCCTCAATGCCGCCTTGAAGCGGATGGGCTACGAGGACCAACTGACCGGCCACGGCATCCGGGGAACGATTTCGACGGCGCTCAACGAGATCGGCTACCCCAAGATTTGGGTGGACGCGCAGCTCTCGCACTCCGACCCGAACAAGGTGAGTTCGGCTTACAACCATGCCAAGTACGTTGAGCCGCGCCGCCGGATGATGCAGGACTGGGCGGATCGCCTCGACCTGCTCGAACAGGGCCAGGTGGAGGCGGCCAGCGCGCACCTCACCATTCACATCGAGGGCGTGCCGGCCATGGCAGAGGAGGACAAGCCCGACGCCATCGTTGCAGCGTCCTCTGCGGCACCCGTTCCGTCGATGGTGACCGCTCCCATCGTCGTGACGCCGAACGACGGGAGCATCACGTTCCAGCGGCTGTCGCAGGTGCCGCCGCCTCCGACGCATGCGCCAGAACCGGAAGTATCTGCCATCCAGCGCGAGCGCGAGGAAATGCTGGCCATCTATGAATCGCCGAGCAGCCTGCCGGTCCCCCTGTTCGGCAAGTTGGCCGGGAAGTCCAAAGACCAGATCAACCGCGAGTTGAAGGCCGGCAAACTGCTATCCGTCAGCTTGGGCAACCGGGGCCAGCGAGTTCCCGATTGGCAACTGGTGCCGCTCAAGCACAAGCTGGCCCAGGTGCTCATGCGCCAGTGTCCGCAAGCGGATTCGTGGGAGCTTTACCGCATGCTGACCCGGCCACACCCGGACCTGGGCGATCGCGCGGCCATCGATTTGGTGACGCCAAGCAATCTGGGCATGGTGGTCCAGGTCATCGCAAGCGGCCAGTTCCATGCGAATGCGCCAGAGACAGTCCCACCGCGGCCTATCCCAGAGGAGGTGCGGCAGAGCGTTCGCCGAATGGTGGACAGCGCCGTGGTTCTGGACGGCGCATAGGGCTACCAGCCCTTGCGGGCGCCTTGCGGCCCCCGCGCTACGCTTGTACAGCCTGCACGAGTTCGCTCAGCGTGCGCGGGGCGGACGCAAAGAACACGGCACCAGTGTGCGCCGTCGAGAAATCGAGCAGGCGGTCGTTCATGCCCGGCGGATCGCCGAGGAACATGCGCTTCAGCATCTTCTGCGTGACGCACAGATGCCTGGAGTAGCCGATGAAGTAGGTGCCGTATTCGCCTTGGCCGGGGCGGCCAAAGGGCATGTTGTCGCGCAGGATGTCGTGCTCGGTACCGTCAGCACCCACGATCGTGGCGAGGGTCTTGTGCGACTTCTGGCCGCTCGTCGCATCGGGCAATTCGATATTGCTGACGATCTCCCGGCCGATGATCTGCTCTTGCTGGTCCTCGGGAAGCCGAGCCCACGGCTGCATTTGATGCAGATACATCTGCACCACCACGTAGCTCCCGCCGGCGAATTCCTGATCCTCACTGCCGACCAGCGTGGATGCGCCGATTTCGTGCCCGGTCGGATTGGCTGTGCCATCGACGAAGCCAAGGAGATCGCGGGAGTCGAAATAGCGAAAGCACGCCACCTCGTCGGCCACCGTCACGCTGCTGCCCAATTGGTCCAACAGCAGGCGCTCGAATTCAAAGCAGAGGTCCTCGCCCTCGGCCCGGATATGAGCCGGGCGTGGCCGGCGCGGTGTGCTTCGCGCCCTTGATGGGTGCGAAGGGACGCAGTTCTTTCGGGCGCCTTCCGGCCTGGAAACGGTCCCACAGCGCCGATCCCAGGGGGGTGATGCACGACAGCCGGCCGTTGAGATCGCGAAGAAAGCCCACCGTCTTGATCAGGTCGTCCAGGCCGTCCAGGACGCCGGCGACCGCCTGCAGGGACTCTCGGCCCTCGGCGACCGTCAATGTGAGAAACACCGCCGCGCGCGACAGTGGCGCATCGATGCTTTGCGAGTCGATGGGTACTCGGTCCCAACTACTTCCAACCATTGGCATCTCCATAAGGCCGGTTTAATTCGTCATGTTGCCAGAGATGAAAACGCGATGCTGGCGCATTGACAGCGCGTGCCGTTGCAATTACCAGGAAGCAGTGAATTCCCGCGCCGATTACGGATGCCTGGCGTCGGCATCTGAGTGGAGAGCACGCAGCGCGAGTGAGCTATCGGGTATTCGAGTAGGCCGCGCTATCTTTGGCAACCTGCATCGCCCTGCGCTCGAACAGCTCAGAAATGGCGCTGGCTCGCTCCCGGTGTTTGTCAACAATGATGTCCGTTTTCCTCATGCCGCGTGACTCAATTCTTTAGGTGCTGCGACATGTTCTTTCGGCGGGTTTAACCACACCTCGCCAACTGGGTTCCAATCCCGCGTGTGGCGGCCTTTCCAACGTTCAGGCATGGATTGTTTTGCCGCTTCGTAGACGCGGCGGCGGCGCTCAAGAATGACGTGCTCCTGCCCATAATGGCGCTGCGTGGGTGTCACGAACTTGATGCCGCTGTGGCGGTGCTCTGTGTTGTACCAGGTCACGAAGCGCAGCACCCACTGGCGGGCCTGTTCGATCGACGCAAACGGCTTCTTTGGATAGGCCGGTGTGTATTTCAGTGTCCTGAACAACGACTCGGAATAGGGATTGTCGTTACTGACGGCCGGGCGACTGAACGACGGTACGATGCCCAGACGCTGCAATGTCGCCAACATGGTGGCGCCTTTCATGGGCGAGCCATTATCGGCATGTAGCACCAGCGCATCTTGGCGCACTCGGTGGCGCAGGCAGGCCTTGGTGATGAGCGTGGCAGCCTGTTCGGCGCGTTCGTCCTCATGGATTTCCCAGCCCACAATCAGGCGGCTGTACACATCCATCACCATGTACAGGCGGTAAAACTGGCCACGAACGGCAGTGGGCAAGAACGTGATGTCCCAGCTCCAGGTTTTCAGCGGCGCATAGGCCACCCAGGCATGAGGTTTAGGCACCGCCCGGGGCGGTTGGGCGTGACCGCGCCGGTTTGCCTGCCCATGCTCACGCAAGACCCGGTAAAAACTCGATTCGCTGGCCAGGTAAAGCCCCTTGTCGGCCAGACGTGGCACGATCTGTGAGGGCGGCAGGCTCTGGTATTCCGGGCTGTTGCAAGCGGCCAGGATGTCTTTCTTGTCGTCTGCGGTGAGAGCATGGCGGCAAGGCTTGCGCGGTGCCCCTTTGCGTCGGTCAACCAGACTGTCGGCCGCGCGCCAACGGCGCAACGTCCGGCACGTTAGCCCCAGCACTGCGCAGGCTTTGGATTGACGCGCGCCAGCATTGACGGCTTCATCAATGAGGGTAATGGCCATCTGTTTCATCTCCAGAGGAATCAGTCGTCCTCGTTCGTGCCCCAGATGGCCTGGGCTTTTTTTGATAAGCTCAGCAGCGCCGCCGCTTCAGCCAGCGCTTTCTCCTTTCTGCGAAGCTCCTTTTCCAACGCACGGCTTTTCTTGCGCTCGGCCGCCAAGTCCGATTTGCTCGACGGTGCGGACTCTGCCGGGTCGGATGCCTCGAAAGCAGCTTTCCATGCCTCGATTTGTTCAGGATACAAGCCGTGCTTGCGGCAATACTCCGAGCGCTCTGCCTCGTTCATGGCCGCCGTTTGAATGACCGCCGCCAGCTTGGCCTTGGCATCCCACTGATCGGCTATCGTGGACTTGTTGGGCACGACATATCCTTTGGCACGAAACTGCTTCTTCCAGTTGTACAGGGTCGCCTCTGAGACCCCAATCTCCCGACTCAGGCTGGCCACCGTCCGATTGTGCGGCGGCATCAATTTCCTGACTGTCTGTTCTTTGAATTCTGCGCTATAGCTGGGCACTTCTTCACTCCGTCCGCTCCCTCAAATGTTAACGAAAAACGAGCGGACATCTATTGTGACAGAGGGGGCTCCCTGGGCCGCTGCAGATGTGTCACGACCTCGTAGGGAGCATCAGAAAGCGGCCGCATGGTGATGCCCCAGGCATGGGCGCGCTCAATACGCGATTGCGCAGAGAGAGGTGGCTCCGGTTGTTTGGACAGTATTTTGAGATTTTAAGTGGAACGCTCCGGGCACATCATGCTGCCGTTTTAATCGCAGGCAGCATCGCGAAGTATGCCTCATCGGGGGTCTGATCGGCCAA
>NZ_NINX01000027.1 GCF_002188635.1 Pigmentiphaga sp. NML030171
CCGGGAACTGCCCACGGCCAAGACCGTCGAGGATTACGAAGCGCTGTTGCCATGGAATCTGCATCCACAGGATTTAGCCATGGAGACCGTCGGCGCGTAAACCCATGGGGGTTATGGAGCGCTTACGTTGCCTTTACTTGCAACCAGGAACCTTAGCTAGGCTGAATAGACCCGGCCAGCATAATCGGGCGCGCTGCCACGAGCGCGCCTAAATGGCTAACACATATATGTTTTAGCAGCTTAAGAAGAAAAGCCGAGCTGTTCCGGGTGTCCGATCTTCGATGATAACTCGTATTATCATCGTTGCATTTTTGCTTGGTTTGGCCGCGAAATAGGTCGATAATTGGATATTTCAGCCATTCTGAACCGGTCTTTTCTTCATGCCCGATACCTCAGCCGCGCCGCCGGCTTCGACCCTCGACGACCTGCTGCGCTGCGGTGCCGACGAACTGCTGAATCACAATCCCCCTGCCACTGCGTACCACGAATTGTGGTCAAGGCTGTTTGCCGCGGCGCAGGCCGCAGCCGAGGATGCTCCAAAAGCCGCGGCACTCACCTTCCTGGCTAAGATATCTTCCATGATGCTCGAGCCGGACGACCGTGCCGCCTCGTTCAAACCTATGATGTCGAGTCCGACTGGCCGCACTACGCTGCCTGAAGACTTCACGGCGGCCGAGGTCGGACTCATGGCGGACCTCGCGCCGACAGTGCAACATCCGCTGCTGCGTGCCCGCTTGGCAGATCTGGTATGGCTCAAAGAACGACGCCGCGGCATTGCATTCGCTCACATGGCTATCGAGGGATACCGACAGCCGCCTATCAGTGATCCGGAATGGGACTTCGAGGCCTTAAAATGCCGTCAACGGGCCATTCAGCTGGCGCACACCACTGGTAAAGGCGGTGGCATACAGGCCGCCGAGGACGCCGGCGAGCTGCTGGGTGCGTTCTGGAACGCACTCGAGACCGGTGACCAGATAGCTGCGCTGCGCTATTTACGGCCGCTGCAGAGCGAGGGGCTGCTCCGGGACCAGTCGAGCCAGATCGCTGAAGCGCTCGAACGGGAGGGTCGCCGCCAGCTGGACGGCAGCGATCCATTCAGTTCCTTGCTTTTTGCCGAAGGTGCCGTAGTGTGGTTCAGCCGCGCACAAGATGACGAACGACGCGCAGCTGCGCAAATTCTGGTAGCCGAGAGCTGGGTCGCCCAAGCGGACAAAGACGGCTCCGGCATTACGACCCACCACTGCTACACAAAGGCGATCGACGCCTACCGCCGTGTATCTGCCCAGTACAGGGGCAAATTCGGCGCGGCCGATGCGATCGCTCAGCTTAGGGCGAAGCTGCCAGCTGCGGGCCAGGACATGCTGGCGCGTATGAAAACAGTCAGCCACAGCTTCGACATTAGCGACCTGGTAGCCGAGGCGGTGGGAAAGGTGCAGGGGCTGGCGCCCGACAAGGCGTTGTTCGCCTTTTGCAGGATCGCTCCATGGCCGAGCCTGGAAGCCCTGCGCCGCGAGGCCGAGATCCCCTTGAGCGGCATTGCCGCACTGTTCTCCAATACAAGCGTCGATGAAAACGGCCGCGTGATTGCGGTCGTAGACGGCGTCGACGACGCTGACAGCCGCGAGCGGCGCCTGGTGGCCGAAATGATCAAGGCGAGTGTACGCAGGGCCGATATTGCAGCCCGGGCCCTGATCGACCCCGCCCTGGATGTGATCCGGCAACAGTGTCACCTGTCCCCGCGGGACTTCTATGCTATCGCGCAGTTGTCGACTCTGGTGCCGGGCGACCGCACGGACCTCGTCGCTAAAGGGCTGTACGCTGGTTACTGTTGTGACTTCGTCCAAGCGATTCACATCCTCATGCCCCAATTCGAGCACATGGTGCGCGTGGTTCTCAAAGAAGCGGGTGCGCAGACTACCTCCCGCCAAGACGATATCGAAATGGAACTCGGGTTGTCGGCGCTAGTCGAACTGCCGCAGATGAAAGAGCGATTTGGAGAGCACCTGACATTCACGGTTCGCGCACTAATGTGCAAGCCACTTGGGCCGAACTTACGCAACAAGGTAGCGCACGGCCTCGCCGGCTCGAACCTGTGCAACAGCGGATATGGGATCTACGCGTGGTGGCTTATCCTCGCGCTCGTCGTCGAGGGCTTCCGTATGATGCAGCAGGCCGAGGAGGAGAACAATCCAGACAGTGCTAAGGATGCTTGACCATGGTAGGCGTAAGCACGTCGACTTGCCTGATCGTGCTGCAGGCTGGCCGTCATGCCGAAAAGAGCTTCTCAAAGTCGGGGTGCCAAAACGGGCTTTCACGGTTATAGAAATAGTACGCTGAACCGCCTGTATCGATGACTCCACGATGTGACGAACGCACGCTACTACGGCTGGCGAAGCCAATTCCAGCAACATGAGACCGACTGCTCGAGCTTAAAAAATCTTGGGCGACTTCGTGCAATTTGGAGGGCGGACCCGTTTTGTCATCCTCCCCGATCGATTGCAACTGATCATAGTCCAAGCCGTCTAGGGACATCAGTACGAAGCCTGCGCGGGCCTTGGTGAGCTGTCGTTTTGCTGCGTCCTTAGCAGTATCCAGCACGGCATCTTTGAACTCATCCATTGCAGACGACTGGATGGTTGAAAGGATCGCGCCACCCGAAAGGGATCCTAACAACATCGACTCACGATTCGCGGTACCGGAAATTTTATCCATGAGCTGGCGTAGTGCGCGCCGATCATCTGTAAGCGGCCAGCGGCCCCACCTTCACGGCAGCGTCAAGCCGGCGTAGAGTCCGCAAATGGCAGCAGCGAATCGATCTGGCTGTTCGGGCAGGTTGGAAGTTGTTCGAGCGTTTTGGCAAGCCAGCGGGCCGGATCCAGCCCATTGAGTTTGGCGGTGGCAAACAGGCTTTGTATGGCTGCGGCGCGGCGGCCGGCGCGTTCCGAGCCGGCAAACAGCCAGTTCTTCTTGCCGATGGCAATCGGGCGGATCGCGTTCTCGACCGGGTTGTTGTCGATCGGGAGGATGCCGGAGCCGGCGTAGCGCACCAGGGCCTGCCAGCGCTTGAGGGCGTGCCCAATGGCCTTGCCCGTACCGCTGCCGAGGGCGACGGTACGCTGCGTGGCCAGCAGCTAGGCGTGCAGTTCGTCCAGCGCCGGCACGGCGCGCGCCGAGCGCACGGCCAGGCGTCCAGCAGGGCTCAAGCCGGCGGCATCCTGCTCGATGGCATACAGCTGCGCGATGCGGCGCAGGGCTTCCTCGGCCACAGGGCTGCCGCTGGCGGCGTGCAGGTCGAAGAACTTGCGCCGGATATGAGCCAGGCAAGCCAGTTCGATCGGGCCCTGCGCAAACAGGGCCTTGTAGCCGGCGTAATCGTCGACCATCAAATGGCCACGCCAGTCCTGCAAAAAGGCGCGCGCATGGGCGCCGGCCCGGCTGGGCTGGTAGTCGAACACGACGATGGGCGGCCCATCCTCCCAGGTGCCGGAGCGGTAGGCCCACAGGTAAGCCTGCCGGGTCTTGCCGCTGCCGGGATCGAGCTGGCGCACTGGCGTTTCGTCGGCATGCAGGCATGTGCGCTGGCGCAGCAGTTCACCCAGGCGCTCGACCAGCGGCTGCAGGGCCACGCCGATGCGGCCGATCCACTGCGCCAGCGTCGAGCGCGCCAGCGGCACGCCCTGGCGCGCGGCGATTTGCTCGATCCGGTACAGCGGCAGGTGATCGAGGTATTTGCTGGCAGCCACCCAGGCCAGCAGGCCGGGTGCGGCCAGGCCGCCATCGATCACGGCCGGCGGCACTGGTGCCGCTGTCACGCTCTCGCAGGCGCGGCAGGCATACTGCGGCCGGATGTGGCGGTGCACGAAGAAGCGCGCCGGCTCCACGTCGAGCTGCTCGCTGACGTCCTCGCCGATCTTGACCAGGTTCGCGCCGCACTGGCCGCAGGCGCACGACTCGGGCTCGTGCCGGTGCTCGATGCGTGGCAGCTCGGGCGGCAATGCCTGGCGGCCGGCGCGCTTGCGCGCAGGTTTGACGCTGGCCTGGTGTTCCAGCTCGCCCTCGATGGCGGCCAGGTCCATCTCGACCGCTTCCTCGAACAACGAACGCTGTTCGCCGCTGAGCACTTCACTGGCCTTGCCGTAGCGGATGCGCTTGAGGTAGGCCAGTTCGTGCGTCAGGGCCGTGATCTTGAAATCCTTCTCGGCCAGCTGCGCTTGCTGCTGCCCCAGCGTCGCCTGCTGTTGCACCAGCATCGACTGCTGCTGCTCGAACAGCGCCCGCACCTGCGCCAGCACGGCGGGGGCGATGTCGGTGCGGGCAAGTGCGTCGAGCAGGTTCGTGGCCAAGAGTGTAGCGAGCCGGGCCGACGTTTACAAGCAAAACAGTTGACCTCGCCCCTATAGCCGCCACTGCGCCGGCGCCGGGGCCGACAGGCGCTGCCAGTCCACGCCCATCACCAACCATTGCCACTGCTCGGCGCTCAATTGCCAGCAGCGCTCTCCCGGCTGCGGCCAGACGAACTGGCCGCGGTGAAGGCGGCGCAGGCACATCCACACGCCGGTACCGTCCCAGCTCACCACCTTCAGGCGCGTGCGGCGCCGGTTGCTGAACACGTAGGCGGTGCCGTCGCAGGGCGCGCGGCCCAGCGCCTGCTGCACGTGCAGGGACAAGCCATCGACGCCGGTGCGCATATCAACCGGATCGAGCGCCAGCCAGACCGTAAGCGCCCGGCGAACCCGTGTTGACGCCGGAGCTCACGCAGCAGGCTGCCAGCGCTGAGGCAACAGCTCACCGATCAGATGGTTCTTCTGCGTCGGCAACCGCGTGAGCACGTCCTTGAGGTAACCATACGGATCGTGCCCGTTGAGCCGTGCCGACTGGATCAGGCTCATGATGGCGGCCGCGCGCTGGCCGCCGCGCAGCGAGCCGGCGAACAACCAGTTCGAACGCCCGATAGCCCACGGCCGGATCTGGTTCTCGACCCAGTTGTTGTCGATCGGCGCATGGCCGTCATCGAGGTAGCGCGTGAGCGCCTCCCAGCGTTTGAGGCTGTAGTCGATGGCGCGGGCCGTGCCCGAGCCATCGGGCACGCGCAGGCGCTGCGCCATCAACCAACGGTGTAGCGTGTCAGCGATAGGACGGGCCCGTTCCTGGCGTAGCGCCCGTCTGCGGTCGGGGTCGAGGTCTTGCGCCTCGCGCTCCACGCCGTACAGTGCTCCGAACAGCTCCAGTGCCTCGCCGGCGATCTGGCTCTGGTGGTTGGCGTGCAGCTCGTGGAACTTACGCCGGGCATGCGCCATGCAGCCCAGCTCCGTGATGCCCGCAGCGAAGCCTGCCTTGTAGCCCGAGTAGTCATCGGTCACCAGTTTGCCTCGCCAGTCCTCAAGGAACGTGCGGCAGTGCTCGCCCGCCCGGCTGGGCGTAAAGTCGTAGATGACCGCCCGCAGGCTGTCGTAGGCCGTCGGCGCATACGCCCACAGGTAGGCGCGATGCGTCTTGCCGGCGCCGGGCTTGAGCATCTGCACCGGGGTCTCGTCAGCATGCAGCACCCCTTTAGTGAGCACCTCGGCCTTGAGCGCATCTACCAGCGGCTGCAAGCGCAGCCCGCAGATGCCCACCCACTCGCCCAGCGTCGAGCGCGGCAGCGTCAGGCCCGCGCGGCTAAAGATCCCTTCCTGGCGATACAGCGGCAGGTGGTCGGCGTACTTGGCCACCAGCACCTGGGCCAGCAGGCCTGCGGTGGGGATGCCCTTGTCGATGATCTGCGCCGGGATCGGTGCCTGGATCAGCGTCTCGCAGTGCCGGCACACCCACTTGCCTCGGATGTGGTGCTCGACGGTAAAGACGCCAGGCGTGTAGTCCAACCGTTCGCTCGTATCCTCGCCGATGCGCTGCAAGGCGCAGCCGCACTGGCAGGTCGTGGACTCAGGCTCGTGGTGGATCTCGGTGCGCGGCAGGGACGACGGCAGACGCATGCGGCGCGGCTGCTGGCGCTCGATGGGGCGCCCGGCCACCTCCTCGCGGATGGCATCGAGTTCTTCCTCGATGGCCGCCATGTCGGCATCCATCGTCTCTTCCAGCAGGCTGCCCTGGGCAGCATCGAGCTGCTCGCTGCGCCGCCCGTAGCGCCAGCGCTTGTACAGCGCCAGCTCCTGCGTCAGTTGGTCGATGTGGGTCTGCTTGTGATGCAGAACTTGCAGTTGGCGGGCCTGCTCGGCTTCGTGGCGCGCAATGGCGTCATCTTTGCGTATCTGTTCGGCTTCGTGGCGCGCGATCGCTTCATCCTTGCGTGCCAGCGTGCCCATCAACTCGGCCGCCAGCGCGCGCAGTTGTTGCGCGTCCAGATCGTCCAGGGATGGGGCTGCCGGGTTCATGGTGCAAGTATCGCCCAGCTCCAAGGCCAACACCATTGGCACATTGCCCGATTGCGCTGGGCTACAGCACCGAGATCGTGCCCGCCTGACCCACGTGTTGCCAGCGCAAGCCCAGCACCAGGGCGTGCCACTGCTCGGCATCGAGGCTGACCTGCGGGCCGTGGATCTCGCTCGCCCACGTGAACTTGCCGCGGTTCAAACGACGCGCCGCCAGCCATACCCCGATGCCGTCATGCACCAGCACCTTCATGCGATTGGCACGCTTGTTCGTAAAGCAATAGGCATGATGCGGGCGGGCTGCGCCGAACACCGCCACCACACGGGCCAGGGCCGTGTCGGCACCGGCGCGCATATCCAGCGGCTGCGTTGCCAGCCAGATCGCATCGACGCGGATCACTTCAACCACTCGCTCAGCCAGGCCGCGCAAGTGATCGCATCGCTGGCCGGCCAACGTACCGAGACTTGCACGCTAGCTCGCCTGATCTCCAGTTCGATCGGCTGCCCGGTCCCTGGCGTGCGGCCTGCCGGCACCAACGGCACAAAGGCCGGCTCGGAATCTGCTCGCGCCTCGGCAATTCTGAGCCATTTATGCACCAGGTTCGCGTTCAGCCCATGCGCCAGCGCCACACTGGCTATCGAGCTCTGCGGTTCGCCGCACTCGGCTACCACCTGCGCCTTGAACGCCTTCGTATACGTTCGCCGTGGGCGAACCACGCTTAATTCTGTCCTGGTCATGGTGTCCACCTAAAGGAGGTGGACACTAGCCGGGGACAAAACTAGAGGGAAGATGGGTTCGCCGGGCGCTTACGCCAGACCGATCCGGGCAGCAGCTTCACCGCAGCTCCTGCAGCAGCCTGGCCAGCCATGCGGCATCGACGCCAGCGTCCATCCGCATGCTCCAGCCAGATGGGCTGCGCAGTTCCAGGGGAGCCGACGCTACCATGGTGCTGATGCGTACCGGCAGCAGTTGCGCGCCGCCGGCGGCGCGCTCGACGCGCCGGGCCCAATACTTCAGCCTCTCCAGGTCGATGTCGTGCTCGCGGGCATAGGCGTCGGCCGACAGACCGGTATTGCGCCAGTGCGCTACGCGCTCATGCCAGGTCGATGCGGGAATGCGTTGACGGGTCATGGGATCCTCGAAATAGAAAACCTCGAGTCTGCCCGTAGCCGGCGCTACATTACAGGTGGGTGGGCTGCACGCTTACTATGCAACAAAGCCCTGGAGCACCCAACGTCGGCGAACCGCAAAATGACAGCGGTTTAGATGGCGACGAACAGGACACACCGGGGAACCTTAGTAACGAAGCATATGCGCATGCATGTATTCCGCTGTTAATAGCACACGTGCTGGAGTAACAAGATGGCGTGTTGTGCCCCATCACTTACGAGGATCTTGCCGTCAGGCTTGGCCGCCGAAATAAGCATGGGATGCCCTCTCCACGCGGGCTTGGCCAAGTGCTTGGACAGGCTATGTGGGCTTGCCCCGTTACTCCGGACAGATCAGATGGCATGATCATGCCTGGAGAGCGAAGCGATGGCACGAAACAGAAGACATTTCACGGACGAGTTCAAGCGCGAGGCGGTGAGGCTGGCGGAACAG
>NZ_NINX01000020.1 GCF_002188635.1 Pigmentiphaga sp. NML030171
CGAACAGCAGATGCTTGCCATCGCCCGAGCCGCGGCATCCAAGCCGAAATTCATCCTCCTGGACGAACCCTCGGAGGGCATCATGCCTTTGCTCGTGGATGAGATGTTCCGCTACTTCCGAACGCTCAAGCAGTCAGGTGTCACCATCTTGCTGATCGAGCAGAACGTCGAGTTGGCGCTTCGTATCGCCGACCGGGCCTACATCCTCGATCAGGGCGAGGTGGTGTACGCGGGAACTGCTGAGGCCATGCTGGCCGATGCCGCCATCCAAGAGCGGTACTGCGCTGTGTAGTGTTGCTGTCGATTCTGCGCACAGTTGGGCGTGCGGCGGGCATCGCCGCGGCCCACAGTTTCTCGTGCGCAGTGTCTTGTCAACCGGGAGGGGGCGTCCTGCGAAACTCCGACATCTCCTGGGGTGCTCCGTGCAGAAACACATTGACCTTGGTGCGGATCAGGGCATCGATGTCCTTCGGAGTCTTTAGTCCATAGATCCATTTGCGAACACCGAGATAGAAGATGCTGGCGTGCAGCGCCCATACCAACTCGATCTCGCTTTCCAGTTCAGCGGCCGTTCGCGGCTCTGGAATGCTGTATTCATGCCGAACTTCGATCAGGACCGGAAGAAAGACGCGTGTACGCAAGCGGCTCAGGTACTTGTTGTTTATGCCTTCCCGAGTCAAGCCTGCGAAGATGAAGATGCGGATCCATTCCTCGCGAAGGATCACCTGTGCGTAGTCGCTGTAGAAGCGATACAGGCGCTCGGCAAGCGTCACGGTGCGGTCGGTCAGATCGGTCTCCCAGCTTGATTGCCAGCTGAAGACTTCCGAATAGACACGATCGATCAGCGCTTCTTTGCTTGGGAAGTACTTGTAGAGAAGGGGTTGGGTTACACCGATCTCGCGTGCAAGCTCACGTGTGCTTCCTGCGAAGCCGTAGCGTGTGAAGTGCTCGATGGCCTTGGCGACAATCTGCTGCTCGCGTTGTTCCGGGGCTAAACGCCGCGTGCCGGGAGCAGCCTGATTCTTTGGCATGGTGGGCTTGGAAGAGGGGGGCATTGGCGCACGACAAAGCTGGGTAAGGCAGGTAGTTTATCGCGCGATTACCTGATTGGCATAGTCCAAGCCGACTCACCGCGGAGCCTTCAGATGCTTCAGCATGAGGGGTCGCAGGAACGTCCGACCCGGGGCGGTTCATAGTGCTTCATCCACGGCCACGGCATGCGAAAGGCCTTGAGCGTGGCCATCAGTGTGCGCCGCCCCTTCGGGCGGCCCATCGGCGTCAGTTCGGCCTCCACGTCCTCGCTGAAAGCCTGCTCAAACAGTGAAAAATCGGCCTGGTCCAGCCCCCATGCGTAGCGAAACCAAGCTTCGGCGATGGCGTCGTTGTCGCTGGTCGGCAGATCGGAAGCCGGGATCTGATGCCACGGTGCGTCGAGTTCGCTGACCACCACGGCAGGTGCATCACCGGGCTGCCATAGCCGATCCATCACCGGCAACTGCCAGCCTGTGAGCAACCCGACATCCCCTTGGACCCAGTTGAGCTGGAAGCGGATGGAGCGGATGCGCAAATGTTCCTCGACAGCAGTGAACGACAGCACCAGCACGCCGCCAAATGCAACAGCCCGGGCGTTGCCCGCGCCGGGATCGAGATGCGCCTCGCCGTGGACGTAGGCGCCGACCACGCTCTGTTTCCCGGCGGCGCGGGGCACCGCATTGCTCGTGTCGATGCGCACCGCTTCGAGGGCGGCGAAGTCGCCGCGCAGCAGGCCCAGCACGGGCCAGTCTTGTCACAGGCATTTGAGAGGGCTCCCTGCGATCATTCCAGACCATCCCAACATACATACTTCATTTCGAGATATTCATCGATGCCATGACGAGAGCCTTCTCGGCCAAGGCCGCTTTGCTTGACGCCTCCGAAAGGCGCCACCTCGTTCGAGATCAACCCGCAGTTCACTCCGACCATCCCACTCTCGAGTGCCTGCGCCACACGCCAGATGCGGGCCGCATCCCGGCTGTAGAGGTAAGCGGCCAATCCGAATTCCGTGTCGTTCGCCATGTCCAGGCCTTCTTGCTCGGAATCGAACCGGAAGAGCGGCGCCACCGGCCCGAAAGTTTCCTCGCGCGCGATGGCCATTTCCGGCGACACGCCTGTCAGCACTGTTGGCTCGAAGTATTGACCACCGAGCCTGTGCCGCTTGCCGCCGCAGGCAACCGAGGCCCCTCGGCTGACGGCATCAGCAATGTGCTCCTCGACTTTGGCGACGGCCTTACTATCGATCAACGGGCCCTGCTGTACGCCTTCTTCCAGCCCATTGCCGACTTTGAGGGTCAGCACGCGCGCTACAAGCTTTGCGGCGAACTCGTCAATCACACCCGCCTGCACTAGAACCCGGTTGGCACTGATGCAAGCCTGACCCGTGTTACGGAATTTGGAGGCCACTACACCGTCTACTGCCGCGTCCAGGTCAGCGTCGTCAAAAATCATGAAAGGCGCATTTCCGCCGAGTTCCATTGAGCACTTCTTGATCGTGCGGGCTGACTGCTCGAGCAGGACCCGCCCAACTTCAGTTGAGCCAGTGAATGTGACCTTGCGCACCAGTACATTGCCGGTCAGTTCGCCGCCTATAGCCCGCGTATCGTTCCCGGTGACAACATTGAAAACGCCGCTTGGCAGACCCGCGCGAGCACCCAAGTCGGCCAGTGCCAGCGCGGTCAGGGGAGTCTGGCTGGCCGGCTTGACAACCATAGTGCACCCCGCAGCGAGCGCGGGTCCCGCCTTGCGAGTGATCATGGCGGCTGGGAAATTCCAGGGAGTAATTGCAGCGCACACTCCGATCGGCTCTTTGAGAACAACAATCTTCTGGCGCGTGCCCGGGGGAGGCACCAATTCGCCATAGACACGCTTAGCCTCCTCTGAGAACCATTCAATGAAGGATGCTGCGTAGTCGACCTCTCCGCGGGCCTCTGCCAACGGCTTGCCTTCTTCCAGAGTGATCAGCTTAGCCAGGTCCTCCCGGTTTTCGACGATGAGCTCGTACCATCGCCGCAAGATTCTTGAACGGTGCTTTGCCGGCGTCCTGCGCCAGGCCCCAAAAGCCTCGTGGGCAAATTCAATTGCTTGCCGTGTCTCGGCCTCGCGCATGCGCGGAAGGTGCACTAGCACTTCGGCCGTCGCAGGGTTCCGAAGGTCATAGAAACCATGTGGGGTTTCTTGGACCCACAAACCGTTCACATAGGCAGCACCATGCAACAACGTCGGGTCTTTGAGCAGATGGTTCATAACGCCACGTCAAGCCGGATTTCGGCCGACCATAAACAGATGGTCCGGATCGTTCGTGACGGGGAGGCCACTGGCTTGCAGTCCCGCCCGGAATCCTTTCATGAAGCGGTCGGGTACCCGCATAGCCGGCGCGCGCAACGGCCCGCCGTTGAAACCCGCAAGCCAGTCCTGGTACTTCCACATCGTGCGGTTGAGCACAGACGAGCCAGCTATGTAGGCTTGGGTACCAACACCGTTCGCGCTACGTGCAGGATTCACTTTCCAGTACAACGCCATGGCTTCTTCAAACTTTCCGGCCTGCGCGAGTGCAAAGGCTTTCGGGTAGTACTCGCTCATCCACTGCGTATTGCTTGTGCCCGAGAACTGGAGTTTCATCAGCCCCATGAGTGGGATTGCATCAGATTCGATCGGGCAGCTGATGACCACGTCGTCCCTGAAGTGGTGGTACATCTCGCAGATGCCGCCGATCAGCGGGTAGCCCTGTTCGGATTTGATCGCGGCAATGTTGGGGCAGTCCTTCAGCAACCGTCGCACCAGTTCAGTCGACATGCCGGCCGGATGCACGCGTTCGAAGCCCCACAAAGGTATGGGAAATAGCATGACCGCGAGGTCTGTAGCGTCGCAAAACGCCTTGGTGTAGTCATAGATCTCCTGTTCGGAGTTTGGCCAGAACTGGCTGGGATAGGACAGCAAAACGATGTCCGCACCAGCTTTTTCGGCAAGCTTTACGGCTTCGATGTTTTCAGCCAGCGTGCCGAACGCGGCGTGAAAGAATAGGCCGAAGTCCTTGCCGACCGTGTCGCGGGCAATGGCGGTGAATTGCGCGTTCTCCTGCGGTGTGATCGCGACTTCGGCACATAGCAACGTGTAGCTGAAACCCAACTTCTTCACCAGTTGCATATCGTGCCGGATGGCTGCCTCGTTTAGACCCTTCAAATCGGAAGTGAAGGTAGGAATAGTGACGGCCGAACAGCCTGTCAGGTATTGACGTGCCCAGGCGCGGGCTTCGTTTTTCTTATAGCGGGTCATGGATGTTTCCTTGTTGAGAATTCAGGCGGTGCTTGCCGCGACGGGTTCTTGTGGTGTCGGAGCCTTCCACTTGGCCACTGGAACTATGCCAACGGGCAAAGTTGTGCCAACAAGCTGTGTGCGCGCGCGTAGCAGAAGCATTTCTGCGATGACAACGTCTTGCAACGCTGAGCCCACCGATTTGAAAAGCAGGATCGAACTGCCGTCGCGCCGGAAGCTACCTTCCTTGCAGACGACCGACGAAAGAGATACCAGCTTGTCCTCGAAAATTACGCCTTCACGCGTGGCCACGAGCATGTCGCCGGTATCGTGAGCAACCTCTTCCGGCATGTCCGCAACGATGAGGTCGGCACGCCGGATCACTTCCGAGTCAACCTCGCGTTGTTCAGGCAGCGTGGAGCCAATCGACACCACGGTCATGCCGGGCCGCAACCATTCGCCGCGCAACACCGGAGATTCGTCATGCGAGCGAGCAGCGCATATCACCACGTCGGCATCTCTCACAGCTCTTTCAGCCGAGGATGCAGCGCTAACCTTGACCGACGGAAGCAGCAGTGCGAACTTCTCGACAAAGCGCGCGCGGCTTGTCAGGCTCGGACTGTAGACAGTGGCCGACTCGATTTGGCGCGTAGCCGCCAGTGCCTCGAGTTGGCCTTGGGCTTCGAATCCGGAACCGATCAACGTCACGCGCAGACCGCGAGTCGGCGCCAACACGTCAATGGCAACGGCCGAGGTAGCCGCGGTACGAATACCCGTGACTTGGTTGCCGTCAATAAGGGCCGCCAGCGCCATGGTGTTCGTGTCGAAGAGCGAGATCAGGTAGCTCGCGTATCCGGCCCGGGGGGATGCGGCGATAAGCTTGCTGCCCATGAAGTCGCCACTTGGCGCCACAGCCGTCAGGCTTCTCAACCACACGCCTTTGCCTCGCGCCATCGTTCGAGGCGGCAGCCTTGCTGGATCATCAGGCTGCGCGTAGGCGGCGCGCAATGCATTGACCGAGGCTTGCCACTCGGTGAGGTGGCTTACGTCTTCGTCTGTGAGGAATAACGTCGGTGATAGCTGCGCTTGCGCAGCACCATTACTGGATGTGCAGGTCATGGACTTCGGCAGGTTAAGGAGAGACAGCAGCCGCGTGCGGCTA
>NZ_NINX01000053.1 GCF_002188635.1 Pigmentiphaga sp. NML030171
GACTACATCGAGCGGTTCTACAACACAAGGCGCCAGCACTCAACGCTGGGATACGTCAGCCCCATGCAGTTCGAGGCGGCGGTTTGTTAGGTTAAACAACCTGTCCGGAGAGGCGGGGCAAGCCCACTCGTTCTTCACTAGCACCGACTATCGAAACTTCACCGAGTCTCGTAATTTCAGCGGTCGGCAGTTTGCACTTGGTCTACAACATCGCTTCTAGCGTTTAGGCGCAATGTAATTTTTTGACCTCAGCCACTCGCTCTCGCCCGATCTCTCAAGATCGAGTCGGCTGGGTCTCTACCTCCGATCAGAGCCAACTAACACGCATGGTAGCCCTCGACACCAAACGCACGCGCCCGACAGACATGATATATATAGGCACAGGCTGGCGTTTTGCCTCAGCCAAGCAAGGCGAAGCTCTCCTCGATTACTCCTGGCGCACGAATCGCTCTAATTCTGGAACAAGCGCCCACCCCATAGTTATATTGACTTCCTGTAAAATCAGCGATGAAGCTGCTAGTTGTTGAAGACGAAAGAAAGTTGGCGGCCTACCTTGCCCGTGGCCTCCAGGAAGAGGGATATCAAGTCGACGTGGCTCACACCGGGTTGGACGGATTGCATCTGGCTGTCGAGTTTGACTATGATTTGATTTTGCTCGACTGGATGTTGCCAGGCGTGGACGGATTCTCCATATTGCAGGTACTCCGTAGGACGCGCAAAACTCCTGTTTTGATGCTAACCGCTAAGAGCGATGTTGATGATCGCGTGCGCGGTTTACGTGCTGGTGCCGATGATTACCTCACCAAGCCCTTTTCGTTTTCCGAACTCATAGCCCGCGTAGAAGCACTGCTGCGCCGCGGCGGATCGGAATCGGCCGACGCACCCCAGACCATGTTCAAAATGGCTGACCTTGAGGTGGATTTGGTCAAGCACCGAGCCCGGCGAGGCGACGAAGTGCTGGACTTGAGTCCCAAGGAGTTTTCACTGCTCAAGCTGTTCCTAGAACATCCTGGCAGAGCGCTCACGAGAACCTTCATTGCCGAACACGTGTGGAACATCAACTTCGATACCGAGACGAACGTTGTCGAAGTAGCGATACGCAGACTGAGACTCAAGCTCGACACACCTTTTCCCAAGCCCTTGTTACACACAATACGTGGCGTAGGCTACATTCTCGAAGATCGTGATGCCCCCCCCAAGTAAGGTACGCTCACTCGGTAAAGAGCTTTCTTTCCGCTTGGCCTTACTAACGTTCTGCGGTTTGGCTTTGGTCAGTGCTATCGTCTATATTGCAACGGCCGTCCAGTTGGACGATCGACAAACCAGCCAACTTCTGCAATATAAAAAACTTGTGGAACATCTGGCTGCGGAGCACTCCCGCGCCCACGAAGCAGATCTCTTCAACCACAAGCTCGACGACCTGTTCGGTGGCCGCGCGGACATTTCGCTGACTCTAAAAACCGCAGCGGATGTACCTACATATGCGAGCAAGTCCTCGATAGGAGGATCTAGACGTACCTATCAGTTTATGCTCGCCACAGGTAGCGACGACCAAGCTCGAACGACGGCTATCCTTACGCTGTCTACACAGAGAGATGACCAGTTGCTTCGGCATCTCGCTTTGACCTTATTCATCGTCGCATTGGGCGGAGCGTCCATCGTCTCGACATGTGGATTCTTTTTGGTGCGATGCGGCTTGGCGCCGGTCGGGCACTTGGTGCGACAAGTCAAGGCAATCCCGACCAGCCGGATCCATACGCAGTTGGACGGTTCTTTACAACCTGTAGAGCTCCAGCCCCTCGTAGAACAGTTTAACGCACTCTTACACCGGCTGGACCAAGCGTATGAGCAACAAAAGGGGTTCAATGCCGATGTTGCACATGAGCTTCGTACGCCATTGGCGAACATGACTGCGAATAGCGAGCTTGCGCTGATCAGTTCTGCAGACCAACAAGCACTGCGCGACGCCCTCGAATCCAATCTCGAAGAGCTAGGCCGCATGACGACAATCATCAGTGACATGCTCTTCCTCGCTCAGGCTGACCGAGGTGAAGAGGCAAGAAAAAGTCAGACGAGCAGTCTTTTGAACGAACTCCGCAACGTACTCGTCTATTACGAGGAAACTTTAGAAGAAGCGGACCTCAGAATCACGACAGAAGGTGATGCCGCGGGCGAATATGACATCTCCCTGCTAAGAAGGGCCATCTCGAATCTGGTCGAGAACGCCGCACGTCATGCGACCAAAGGCAGCGTCATTCTGCTACGGTTGTTGCGCGAAGGAACGAACACCGTGATCGAGGTAGAGAACACGGGGAGCCCAATTCCCCCAGAGCAGTTGGATCGCATCTTTCAACGCTTTTACCGAATCGCTGAAAATCACAGCAACCATCGGCGCAATCACGGGCTTGGTCTCTCGATCGTCGCAGCGATCGCCAGGATGCATGGAGGCCAAGCATT
This sequence comes from Pigmentiphaga sp. NML030171, assembly GCF_002188635.1. GTDB lineage: Bacteria > Pseudomonadota > Gammaproteobacteria > Burkholderiales > Burkholderiaceae_B > Pigmentiphaga > Pigmentiphaga daeguensis. The sequence goes on from NZ_NINX01000053.1 coordinate 2,458, forward strand.
CGCTCACTCCTCCGAGACAACGACGCGCATCGGGCTTCGCCTGCCCACGCATGCCAACTCTCCCAAACTTCTCTAGAGATCGAATAAGGAAGCGCCGCTCACGGGTAAGTGCTCTCGGAGTAGTCTATGCGTACAGCGGTGCCGCCCCCCTCGCTCCTGGACGCACGAATAGGCCATGCCAACCGTTCCGCTAGAATGCTTACCACGACCAGACCCAGCCCTGACGACTTTCGCCTATTCCATGGGTCGTCTTTACTCAATGTAGTCAACAGGTCAAAGCCGGCATCATCGAGCCCGCCGCCCTGATCGCACACTTCAAGATAGTCTCTCTCCACCACCACGGCGATGAGCCCCACGGTATGCCGCAAGGCATTCTGAAGAATGTTGACCAAGAGCATCTTCGCCAAAGATCGATCAGCGAACGTGACGGTATCACGTCGCTTGACTACGGAAATGCGAGAAGTACTAGCATCTACATTCGCTAGATCGGCAAGCGCTTCGGTCAACAATTCGACGACATGAAAACGCTCTTCTCTAGTAGGGATCTCCTGCTTACGTCCCATCTTTAGAACCACTTCGAGGTTACCTGCCATCTCTTGAGCAGCCCGTTGCGCGCGTGTCAGCGTCTTCAAGTCTGCTTCCCCTAACCCCCCTCTGTCTCTCATGACATTCAACGCCCCGGTTACCACAGCAATCGGCGTACGCAACTCATGACTGGCCAATCGCAAAAGCGTTCGCTCCCTAGCGATATACGCTTCAAGTTCCCGCAGAAAAATATTGAAATTCTCCGCAATGGAATTCAGCGCTGAATCGTGAAACTCTGTGGGCACTCTGTCAATTGTTTCGCTGGGCCGGGTCCTATCAATCATCAGCGCGAGCGAGCGAATCGGTCGTACAAGCCGCAGCCCCCCGACTCTGGCCAGGAAGAACGCCACGATCAGAACCAGAAAGCTCGTGCCCCACACTCCTCGCTCAAGGAGGACAATCTCGTTCTCGAAGAGAGTGATGTCTCTGGCCAAATAGAACGTACCACCTTCCACCGGTGTAATAGCGACGAGGAACGTCTTTTCGTTAAAAAAGACGTCGTCTGAAAAGGGTGCCTTCCGACCTTGAAATAGCTCGGGGAGCTCGATCTGGCTTAGTGACTCCGTCGGGACATAGAGGGCCATCATCCCTGGCGATGACCATTGCATCGGGGCACCCGTTGTCACCGCACCAACGAGCGCCTCTCGAATCTGCCGCATATCCGTACGCAACATGGCTCGCTCAATACCTTCATGAGCCATCATTGACACTAGCACGACGGCGGCCAGGCAGAAGCCCGACACGGAGGCAACCAGCCACTGAATCCGAGTTGATATCGACCGGGTCATTTCACTCTTCGTCAGGTTGAATTAGCCTGTAGCCCCGCCCTCTTATTGTTCTGATTAAGTCAGCATTTACGGTTATCTTTAGCAGACGCCGCAAGTTGTATTGAATCACACCGGGAATCGCGGAGGCTGTTTTGTTAAAGTAAAACAGATTCCGCAGCGGATGCCGCGAGTTGTCGATAGTAACGCTCTTCGGCTTCTGCCGGCGGGATATCACCGATCGATCCGAGC
>NZ_NINX01000031.1 GCF_002188635.1 Pigmentiphaga sp. NML030171
CAGCGCAGCTAGCCACGGCCATGTCGTCGCTCGATCCGACCTGACGATCGCCCTGGCTCCGTGCATCAAGAGGGTTCGAAGGTACGCGTCGCCTCGCTTGCTGATCCCGAGCTGGCGCACACGCCCATGGCCTCTTCTACCAGATCGGCCAGGTCCGCGCGCCGGCGCCAGAGCCCGTAACGCGACACATGTGCCTGCAGGGCGATGCGGACGTTCTCCAGCGCGCTGAAGTTGGGGAACAGGTTGGTGATCTGGAAGGACTTGGCAATGCCGATGTGCGCGAACTGATGCGGTTTGAGCGTAAGCGTCCGGTGATCACGCCTTGACGACGGCAATCAGGTGGCCGGTGTCCACCGATGTGGCAGCAGTTCGGCGATCCGATTGTTCTTCTGCGTCGGCAGCCGCGTGAGCACGTCCTTCAAGTAGGCATACGGATCATGCCCGTTCAGTCGCGCCGACTGGATCAGACTCATGATGGCGGCCGCACGTTGGCCGCCGCGCAGCGACCCCGCGAACAGCCAGTTCGCACGCCCGACCGCCCAGGGGCGGATCTGGTTCTCGACCCAGTTGTTGTCGATCGGCGCGTGGCCGTCGTCCAGATAGCGCGTGAGCGCCTCCCAGCGCTTGAGGCTGTACTCGATGGCGCGCGCCGTGCCGGATCCGTCAGGCACGCGCTGGCGCTGCGCGATCAGCCATCTGTGCAGCGTCTCGGCGATCGGCCGCGCGCGTTCTTGTCGCATTCGACGCCGTTCATCGACGGGCAACTCCGCTACGTCGCGCTCGACGCCATACAGCGCGCCGAACAGTTCCAGCGCTTGGCCGGCAATCTGGCTCTGGTTGCTCGCATGCAGGTCGTGGAACTTGCGCCGGGCGTGCGCCATGCAGCCCAGTTCCGTGATGCCGGCGGCGAACCCGGCCTTGTAGCCGACATAATCATCGGTCACCAGCTTGCCACGCCACTCATCGAGGAACGTACGGCAGTGCTCACCGGCGCGGCTGGGCGTGAAGTCATAGACCACGGCGCGCAGGCTGTCATAGGAGGTCGGCGTGTAGGCCCACAGGTAAGCCTTGTGCGTCTTGCCCGCCCCGGGCTTGAGCATCTGCACCGGCGTCTCGTCGGCATGCAGCACTGCTCTGTCCAGGACTTCGGCCTTCAGCGCATCGACCAAGGGCTGCAGCCGCAACCCGCACACGCCGACCCATTCGCCCAGCGTCGAGCGCGGCAGCGCCAGCCCGGCGCGTGCAAAGATGCTTTCCTGGCGATACAGCGGCAGGTGATCGGCGAACTTCGCCACCAGCACCTGCGCCAAGAGCCCCGCCGTCGGGATGCCCTTGTCGATGACCTGCGCGGGCACGGGCGCCTGCGTGAGCGTCTCGCACTGGTCGCACACCCACTTGCCGCGGATGTGGCGCTCGACCGAGAAGACGCCCGGCAGGTAATCCAGCTTCTCGCTGATGTCCTCGCCGATGCGCTTTAAGCCACAGCCGCAGCGGCAAATCGTGGAGACGGGTTCGTGATGGATGTCGGTGCGCGGCAGCTCAGGCGGCAGCCGCATGCGTCGCGGCGCTTGCGGTTCGGCAGGCTTTGGCGCGATCGAGGCGCGCAGCGCATTTACTTCTTCTTCGATGGCCGCCATGTCGGCATCCATCGTCTCTTCTAGCAGGCTTGCCTGCGCTGGGTTCAGCTGCTCGCTGCGCTTGCCGTAGCGCCAGCGCTTGTACAGCGCCAGTTCCTGCGTGAGCTGGTCGATGTGCGTCTGTTTGAAGAGCAGTACGCGGTCGCGCTCGGCGATCACCGCGTCGTGCGCCGCGATCTGGGCGTCACGCGTAGCCACCTCGCCCATCAGGCGTTCGGCCAATGCGCGCAGTTGCTGCGCGTCCAGGTGATCCAGGGATGCGGTGCTCATGGCCGCCAGTATGCCGCAGCGCTCGCGGTGGCGGTATTGGCGTCTTGCCGGATTGCCGGGCGCTACAGCACCGAGATCGCACCGGCCGTGCCGACATGCTGCCAGGGCAGGCCCAGCACCAGCGCCTGCCATTGGTCGCCGTCCAGCGCCATATGCGGACCGTGGGTCGCCTGCGCCCACGTGAACTTGCCGCGGTTCAGCCGGCGCGCGGCCAGCTACACGCCGATCCCGTCGTGCACCAGCACCTTCATGCGGTTGGCGCGTCGGTTAGCGAAACAATAGGCGTGGTGCGGGCGTGCAATACCGAACACCGCCACCACCCGCGCCAGCGCTGTCTCGGTGCCGGCACGCATGTCCAGCGGCTCGGTCGCCAGCCAGATCGCATCGATGCGGATCACCGCAGCCACTCCCGCAGCCACGCCACGCAGGCACCGGCTTCGCTCACGGGCCATTGCACCGTCGCTTGCACCGGGCCGCGCGACAGCCGGATTTCAATATGCCGGCCCAGTACCGGCAGCCCCGATGCGACCACGGGCACAAACGCGGGCGTAGCGCCAGGTGCGACGCTGGCGAGCCGGATCCACTTATGCACCAGGTTCGCGTTCACGCCGTGCGACAGCGCGACACTGGCAATGGATGCCCCAGGCTGACTGCACTGCGCCACGATCTGGGCCTTGAGCGTCTTCGGGTAAGACCGGCGCTTACGCAGCGGCGCTAATTCTGTCTTTGCCATGGTGTCCACCAAAAAATGGTGGACACTAATCGAGGACAACGCCCTGGCTCAAGACGGGATCACCGGGCGCTTACGTTTGAGCCCCGTGACATCTCGCCCAACTGCAGGCCGACATCGTCGCGATCGAGCGTCGCCTCTCACAGCAGCTTCGCCAAAGCAGTGCGTGCAAAGCGGTGGCCGAGATTCCCGGCGTGGGGTTGATGACGGCAACGGCGGTCGTCTCCAGCATGGGCTCACCAACGGCCTTCAAAGATGGTAGGGAGTTCGCTGCCTGGATCGGCCTGGTGCCGCGGCAAACCGGCACGGGTGGGCGTGTGCGCCAGCTCGGGATCAGCAAGCGAGGCGACGCGTACCTTCGAACCCTCTTGATGCACGGAGCCAGGGCGATCGTCAGGTCGGATCGAGCGACGACATGGCCGTGGCTAGCTGCGCTG
>NZ_NINX01000012.1 GCF_002188635.1 Pigmentiphaga sp. NML030171
AAAGACAAAACCCCCGGCCGGGTTTCCGGTCGGGGGTTTTGAGGGAGGGTAGCCTGACGATGACCTACTTTCACAGACGTCCGTCCACTATCATCGGCGCAAAGGCGTTTCACTGTCCTGTTCGGGATGGGAAGGAGTGGGACCACCTTGCTATGGTCGTCAGGCTTTAACTTGTTGGCGGGGTGTTGATCGCGCGCAGGGTTGCTGCGTCGCAGGCTCGAACAACCTGCCCAATTGGAAGAAGCACAACAGTGTTGGTAGCGAAGCTACCTGGTGTGTGACTGCGGCACACGCTACAACCGCCAGGGTTATAGGATCAAGCCGCACGGGCAATTAGTATCGGTTAGCTCAACGCATTACTGCGCTTCCACACCCGACCTATCAACGTCCTGGTCTCGAACGGCCCTTCAGGGGGGTCAAGCCCCCGGGAGATCTTATCTTCAGACGAGTTTCCCGCTTAGATGCCTTCAGCGGTTATCTCTTCCGTACATAGCTACCCGGCAATGCCATTGGCATGACAACCGGTACACCAGCGGTACGTCCATTCCGGTCCTCTCGTACTAGGAACAGGCTCCGTCAAATCTCCAGCGCCCACGGCAGATAGGGACCAAACTGTCTCACGACGTTTTAAACCCAGCTCACGTACCTCTTTAAATGGCGAACAGCCATACCCTTGGGACCGGCTACAGCCCCAGGATGAGATGAGCCGACATCGAGGTGCCAAACACCGCCGTCGATATGAACTCTTGGGCGGTATCAGCCTGTTATCCCCAGAGTACCTTTTATCCGTTGAGCGATGGCCCTTCCATACAGAACCACCGGATCACTATGTCCTGCTTTCGCACCTGTTCGACTTGTCAGTCTCACAGTTAAGCACGCTTATGCCATTGCACTATCAGCACGATTTCCGACCGTACCTAGCGTACCTTCGAACTCCTCCGTTACCCTTTAGGAGGAGACCGCCCCAGTCAAACTGCCCACCATGCACTGTCCCCGGCCCGGATAACGGGCCAAGGTTAGAACCGCAAACAAATCAGGGTGGTATTTCAAGGACGGCTCCACCGAATCTAGCGACTCGGTTTCAACGCCTCCCACCTATCCTACACAGACCGGTTCACAGTCCAATGCAAAGCTACAGTAAAGGTTCATGGGGTCTTTCCGTCTAGCCGCGGGTAGATTGCATCATCACAAACATTTCAACTTCGCTGAGTCTCAGGAGGAGACAGTGTGGCCATCGTTACGCCATTCGTGCAGGTCGGAACTTACCCGACAAGGAATTTCGCTACCTTAGGACCGTTATAGTTACGGCCGCCGTTTACCGGGGCTTCGATCAAGAGCTTGCACCCCATCACTTAACCTTCCGGCACCGGGCAGGCGTCACACCCTATACGTCCACTTTCGTGTTTGCAGAGTGCTGTGTTTTTATTAAACAGTCGCAGCCACCGATTCTCTGCGACCCTTTCACGCTCAGCGCGCAGGCGCTTCACGCTACCAGGGCATACCTTCTCCCGAAGTTACGGTATCAATTTGCCGAGTTCCTTCTCCTGAGTTCTCTCAAGCGCCTTAGAATATTCATCCCGTCCACCTGTGTCGGTTTGCGGTACGGTCTCGTTTAACTGAAGCTTAGAGGCTTTTCCTGGGACCACTTCCAATCACTTCGCGAACAAGTTCGCTCGTGCCACACCCTTGAATTACGCACCCGGATTTGCCTAAGTGCCTTCTTCGATGCAGCAACGGGGACTTCCAACACCCCGATGACATTCCGCGATCCGTCCCCCCATCGCATTAAACGACGGTGCTGGAATATTAACCAGCTTCCCATCAGCTACGCATCTCTGCCTCGCCTTAGGGGCCGACTCACCCTACGCCGATGAACGTTGCGTAGGAAACCTTGGACTTACGGCGAGAGGGCCTTTCACCCTCTTTATCGCTACTCATGTCAGCATTCGCACTTCTGATACCTCCAGCAGCCTTTACAAGCCACCTTCGCAGGCTTACAGAACGCTCCCCTACCACGCACAGTAAACTGTGCATCCGCAGCTTCGGTATATCGCTTAGCCCCGTTACATCTTCCGCGCAGGACGACTCGATCAGTGAGCTATTACGCTTTCTTTAAAGGATGGCTGCTTCTAAGCCAACTTCCTGACTGTCTATGCCTTCCCACTTCGTTTCCCACTTAGCGATATTTGGGGACCTTAGCTGGCGGTCTGGGTTGTTTCCCTCTTGAGTCCGGACGTTAGCACCCGGTGCTCTGTCTCCCGAGCTGTACTTCCAGGTATTCGGAGTTTGCAATGGTTTGGTAAGTCGCCATGACCCCCTAGCCATAACAGTGCTCTACCCCCTGGAGTAATACTCGAGGCACTACCTAAATAGTTTTCGGGGAGAACCAGCTATTTCCAGACTTGTTTAGCCTTTCACCCCTATCCACAGCTCATCCCCTAGTTTTTCAACACTAGTGGGTTCGGTCCTCCAGCACGTGTTACCGTGCCTTCAACCTGGCCATGGATAGATCGTCTGGTTTCGGGTCTACACCCAGCGACTGAACGCCCTGTTCGGACTCGCTTTCGCTACGCCTCCCCTATTCGGTTAAGCTTGCCACTGAATGTAAGTCGCTGACCCATTATACAAAAGGTACGCCGTCACCCCACAAGGAGGCTCCGACTGTTTGTATGCATGCGGTTTCAGGATCTATTTCACTCCCCTTCCGGGGTTCTTTTCGCCTTTCCCTCACGGTACTGGTTCACTATCGGTCGATCACGAGTATTTAGCCTTGGAGGATGGTCCCCCCATCTTCAGACAGGATTACACGTGTCCCGCCCTACTTATCGTACGCCTAGTCCCACTTCAGAGATTTCGAATACAGGGCTATCACCTGCTATGGCCGGACTTTCCAGACCGTTCTTCTATCACCGAAGCTAACTCGTACAGGCTCTTCCGATTTCGCTCGCCACTACTTTCGGAATCTCGGTTGATTTCTTTTCCTCGAG
>NZ_NINX01000030.1 GCF_002188635.1 Pigmentiphaga sp. NML030171
GTAACTGCTCCATGAACCCCATCCTATTTTCCAGTGCAAATGAAGAGCACAGTTCAATCCGTCATGATTGAAGACGGAGTCAAGGATGTCGGAAGCGCAGGCGCAGTGGGCCAGGCACTTGGAAGCGATCGAAGCCGAAGGCCTCAGCACGCAGGCCTACGCGCAGCGTGAGGGGTTGTCGGCGGCCTCGCTGTACAGCTGGCGTCGGCGGCTCAAGTCCATGCAGCAACGCGCGGCACTCGAGACGGTGCCACGCCTGGTGGCGGTTCAGATGCCCGAGCGGGCCGAGCCGATGCGCTGCACCTTGTTGGTGACGCCAGGAGTTCGGCTGGAGTTGGTCCAACTGCCCCCGGCGGCGTGGCTGGCGCAGCTTGCCGGGGCAGTGGCCCAGCAGGTGCGCTGATGCATCCGGGCAGCTGCATTGGGGCGGTGTACCTGTGCCGAGAGCCGGTGGACTTCAGGAAGTCGATCGGCGGGCTCTCGGCGCTGGTCGAGCAGGAGCTGCAGATGAACCCGCTGGGCGATGCGCTGTTCGTGTTCGTGAACCGCCACCGCAACAAGATCAAGGCGCTGTACTGGCACCGCAATGGATTCTGTCTTTGGTACAAGCGGCTCGAGCGGGAGCGCTTTGCCTGGCCGGCGCTGGACCCGGGACAGCGCACGTGTACGCTGAACGTGCAGGAGTTGGAGTGGCTGCTCGAAGGGTTCGATCTCTGGGCGCACAGACCGCATAAAACCTTGCATTACGAGGCCGTCATGTAGGGGGTTCTTGGTAAAATGGCGGCATGCCTTCGATGCCGCCCGCCTCGCCAATCACCGTCCCCCACAGGGGTCCGGCGCGCGCTGGCGTAGCGGCCCCGCCAGGGCTGGAAGCTGTGATGCGAGACCTGGCCCGAGAGGTCGGGGAACAGGCGGCGGCGCGGCTCCAGGCGCAAATCGCAGCGCACATCCAAGCTCAAGTTCAAGTTCAGGTTCACGCGCAGGTCGAGGCGCAGGTGCAAGCCCGCCTGGCGCAACGGGTGCAGGAGTTGTTCGAGCAGTTGGTGCTCTCGCGCCGCCGCCAGTTCGGCCGTAGCAGCGAAGCGCATGTCGGGCAGGCCCGCCTGTTCGACGAAGCCGATGCGCTGGCGGCCGGCACGACCGAACTCGATGAGGTCGTGCCGCTGCCCGCGGCCCCTGCCAGGGGCGGGACTGAGCGTCCTGCCGGCCCTCGGCCGAGCGCACGCGGCAAACGCGGCCCCTTGCCCAGCGAGCTGCCCCGCATCGACATCGTGCACGAGGTGCCCGAGAGCGAGCGCACCTGCGCGTGCGGCACGCCGATGGTCCAGATCGGCGAGGAGGTCAGCGAACAGCTGGACATCGTTCCGATGCAGGTTCGGGTGCTGCGTCACATCAGGAAGCGCTACGCCTGTCCAGGCGGCGAGCAGGCGCCGGTCACGGCGCCCGTGGCGCCTCAGGTGCTGCCCAAGAGCAATGCCAGCAACGATCTGCTGGCCATGCTGCTGACGGTCAAGTATGTCGATGGCTTGCCGCTGGCGCGCTTCGAGCATGTGCTGGCTCGCAGTGGCATCACGGTGCCGCGCCAGACGCTGGCGCGCTGGGTGATCGGCACGGCGCAGGCGCTGCAGCCGATCCACAATCTGCTGCGTGATCACTTGCTCAGCGCCCCCGTGCTCCATATGGACGAGACCACGGTGCAGGTACTCAAGGAGCCCGGCAAGGCGGCAAGCTCGACCTCCTACATGTGGGTCCAGACCGGCGGGCCGCCTGACCGACCGGTGGTGATCTACGACTACGACGCGAGCCGCTCGGGGCAGGTGCCGCAGCGCCTGCTCGAGGGTTGGCAAGGCTTTCTGATGACCGACGGCTATGAGGGCTATGGCGCCGTGGCGCGCACACCAGGTGTCGAGCACATGGCGTGCTGGGCCCATGCGCGGCGCCGCTTCGTTGAGGCCGTCAAAGTACAGCCCTCCGGCAAGCGTGGCCGTGCCGACGAGGCGATAGCGCTGATCGGCCAGCTCTACCGCATCGAGCGCGACTTGAAGGACGTGACGGATGCCCAGCGGCAGGCCGGTCGCCAGGCGCGCAGCGTGCCGGTGCTGGCCGAACTGCGGGCGTGGTTGGACAAGACGCGACCGCAGGTGCCGCCGAGCCTGGCGCTGGGCAAGGCGCTGGCCTATTTGGACAGGTACTGGGACAAGCTCGTGCGCTACCTCGAGCGGGGCGATCTGCCGATCGACAACAACCGGTGCGAGGGCGCGATCCGGCCCTTCGTGGTGGGTCGCAAGGGATGGCTGTTCAGCGACACGCCGGCTGGCGCCCATGCCAGCGCCTTGATCTACTCGCTGGTGGAAACGGCCAAGGCCAATGGCCGCGAGCCCTACACCTGGCTGCGTCGGGTGCTCCGGGAACTGCCCACGGCCAAGACCGTCGAGGATTACGAAGCGCTGTTGCCATGGAATCTGCATCCACAGGATTTAGCCATGGAGACCGTCGGCGCGTAAACCCATGGGGGTTATGGAGCGCTTACG
>NZ_NINX01000039.1 GCF_002188635.1 Pigmentiphaga sp. NML030171
CTGTTCCGCCAGCCTCACCGCCTCGCGCTTGAACTCGTCCGTGAAATGTCTTCTGTTTCGTGCCATCGCTTCGCTCTCCAGGCATGATCATGCCATCTGATCTGTCCGGAGTAACGGGGCAAGCCCACACCTCACGCTGATTTGCCTAGCCCGTCTCATCCAGATGAGGCCGCAGAGAGCACGGCTGTGAAGAGCCAAGGGTACTACGTTGCGTGTTTTCTCCGGGAAAAGACACGCCGACACCTTCTTCGCGTAAACCATCTACGACCTGCTGGCTTAAAGCACATGACCTTGCCATCGAGCTGGTGCCACGAGCCTGCCGCAACGCATGGCGCCTGCCGAATCTATGGCTTTGCGCACATGAGATTCGAGGTTCATTTGGGTGGCTTGGATGGTAAACTTGGCCAGACTTTGGAAAACTTCGCCGTGCGACACCAAGCGAGCCACCTGACATGAACCAACCCGATAGCGAAATTCTCACGCTGGACGAAGTGGCGGTCTATCTCAAGGCAGGGAAGAAGACCGTGTACCGGTTGGCCCAGCAGGGGGAGATACCGGGGTTCAAGCTGGGCGGCACCTGGCGGTTTCGTCGCAGCGAGTTGGATCGCTGGATTGCCGCACAGATAGCCGAGAAAACGCAGGACAAGACATGAGCACCCCGCAGAACAGCAACAGCCAAGCGGCCTCGCTCAGAGGGAGGGCTACACGCCCATGAACGCCGTAGAAATCGAACAAGCCATCACAGACCTGGCGGAGCAGCCGTTCGACAGCGCAGAGTTCCCCTATGCCTTCCTTGAGGCGTTCGGCAACAAGGCGACGACCATCAAGCGCCTGCGCGCGGGGGCGTCGAACAAGTCCGACCTCGGTGGTGTTCTCCAGACCAGCAACATCCACATTCTGACCTGCGACGCAGGACGGGTTACACAGACGCTGGCCGCCCTCAAGGCCAGCCCGGCGACGGCCAAGGCCAAGGCGAAGTTCATCCTCGCCACGGACGGCACGGACTTCGAGGCCGAAGACCTGACCAGCGGCGAGACCGTCGCCTGCGCCTTCAAAGACTTCCCGGATCATTTCGGCTTCTTCCTGCCGCTGGCGGGCATCAGCACTGTCCGACAGATCAGTGAGAACGCCTTCGACATCCGGGCCACCAGCCGCCTAAACCGTCTGTATGTCGAACTGCTGAAGGACAACCCAGAATGGGGCTCGGCGGAGCGTCGGCACGACATGAACAAGCTCATGGCGCGGCTGATCTTCTGCTTCTTCGCCGAGGACACCGACATCTTCGTCGGCAGGGGCCGTTTCACCGAAACCATCGCTCAGATGAGCGCCAAAGACTCGTCCAACACGCACGACGTCATCGCCACGCTGTTCCGCACGATGAACACCAAGCGCGAGGACCGGGCCGCAGCCAAGGTTCCCCGATGGGCCGAAGACTTCCCATACGTCAACGGGCAGTTGTTCTCTGGTGGCGACGAGGTGCCGCGATTCAGCAAGATTGCCCGGTCCTATCTGCTGCATGTCGGCGGATTGGACTGGACCAAGATCAACCCCGACATCTTCGGTTCGATGATCCAGGCCGTCGCCGAAGACGAGGAGCGCGGCGAGCTGGGGATGCACTACACCAGTGTCCCCAACATCCTCAAGGTCCTCAATCCGCTGTTCCTCGACGACCTGCGGGAGAAGCTGGAGGAAGCGGATGATAACGCCCGCATGTTGCTCAACCTGCGCAAACGCATTGCCAAGATCAGGGTCTTCGACCCGGCCTGCGGTTCGGGCAACTTCCTGGTCATCGCTTACAAGGAAATGCGCGCCATCGAGGCCGAGATCAACCGGCGGCGCGGCGAGCCGGATCGTGCATCAGAAATCCCGGTCACCAACTTTCGTGGGATCGAGCTACGCGATTTCCCGGCGGAAATCGCCCGCCTTGCGCTGGTCATTGCTGAGTATCAGTGCGATGTGCTGTATCGGGGCCAGAAGCTGGCCCTGGCCGAGTTTCTGCCACTGCGCAATGAGAACTGGATCACCTGCGGCAACGCGCTGCGGCTGGACTGGCTGAGCATTTGCCCGCCAGCTGGTACCGGAGTGAAGGTGCAGGCCGATGATCTTTTTCGCACGCCGCTAGATCAAGCCGAGATCGACTTCGAGAACGAGGGGGGCGAGACGTATATCTGTGGCAATCCCCCCTATCTCGGCAGTCGATGGAGAGACAAGGAGCAGCAAGACGACTTGGCGGCCTTATTCTCTGGTCGCGCGCCTAGTTTCAAGGACTTGGACTATGTCGCCGCTTGGTACTTGAAGGCTGCAGATTATCTTCACGCCGTACCCGATTGTTGCTGTGCGTTTGTCGCCACTAAGTCGATTTGTCAAGGCGAGCAAGTCGCCATGCTATGGCCTCTGATCTTTGGTCAAGGCCTGGAAATATCCTTCGCTTACCGACCCTTTCACTGGAGCAATCTGGCGGCCGCAAACGCGGGCGTGACTGTAGTTATTGTTGGCATCGCATCCGCGCGTTCGAGCAAGAAAACTCTTTTTGAGGGTGATGAAAAGCGCGTCGTAGACAGCATCGGACCTTACCTGATTCCAGTCGGAAACATCATCGTTGAAAAGGCTCCTAGACCCTTAAATGGCTTGCCTCGGATGGACTACGGAAACAAGCCTACAGATGGCGGTAACCTGATATTGGACAGGGCCACGAAGGAGGGCCTTGTTGCGGCACGCCCCGAAGCTGCTCGGTTTATAAGAGCGTATGTCGGCTCCACTGAGTTCATCAATGGCGTGCCACGCTTCTGCCTGTGGGTTGAAGATGAGGAAGTTAATGACGCACGCTTAGTGCCCGAAATTTGTGAGCGGTTTGAGAACGTACGAAAGCTCAGAGCCGAAAGTAAGGGGCAGCAGGCGAACGCGAATGCAGACACGCCCCATCGGTTTGTCTTCGCGCCTCATCGATCTGGGAGCGCGCTGATTGTTCCTCGCGTTTCTTCCGAACGCCGCCCGTACCTGCCTGTAGGGATTGTCGATGATGCGACAGTAATTTCTGATCGGGCTGCGGTGATCTACAGGCCTGAAACGTGGTTGCTCGGTATCGTGGCTAGCCGTATGCATTTGGTCTGGATTGCTACTGTATGCGTCCGCATGAGAATGGACTTTTCTTATTCAAACACTCTCGGCTGGCACACATTCCCAGTGCCGACACTGACCGAGAAAAACAAGGCCGATCTCACGCGCTGCGCGGAGGACATCCTGCTGGCGCGGGAGCATCACTTCCCCGCGACCATCGCGGACCTGTACGACCCCGAGAACATGCCCGCTGACCTGCGTGCCGCCCATGAGCGCAACGACGAAGTGCTGGAGCGCATCTACATCGGTCGGCGCTTCAAGAACGACACTGAGCGGCTGGAAAAGCTGTTTGACCTCTATACCAAGATGACCGCTTCGGCTGCACCGGCCAAGGGCAAGAAGCGCAAAGCGGGAGCCAACGCATGAGCGACAAGATCAAGTCCGTACCGTCCGTTTCCGTCACCTACGCCCGCAACGGTGCGTCGACCAAAGCCAATGCGCTTGGGATGCGACCCATGCAGGAGCGGGCCTACGAGAAGCGGGGCGAGCAATACCTGCTCATCAAGTCGCCGCCCGCATCGGGCAAGAGCCGTGCGCTGATGTTCGTGGCACTCGACAAGCTCACGAACCAAGGCTTGAAGCAGGCCATCATCGTTGTGCCGGAGAGGTCCATCGGTGCCAGCTTCAACGACGAACCGCTGTCGAAGTACGGCTTCTGGGCGGACTGGCAGGTCGAACCCAAGTGGAACCTGTGCAATGCGCCAGGCAACGACAACGGCGGCAAGGTCAAGTCGCTGGGCGCATTCCTCGAAGGCGAGGACAAGGTGCTGGTCTGCACCCATGCGACCTTCCGCTTCGCGGTCGATGCCTACGGCGTGGAGGCGTTCGACGACCGATTGATCGCGGTCGATGAGTTCCACCACGTTTCGGCCAACCCGGACAACAAGCTCGGCTTGCACCTGGGGCAGTTCTTCGCGCGGGGCAAGACGCACATTGTCGCCATGACCGGCTCCTACTTCCGTGGCGACGCCGAGGCCGTGCTCGCGCCGCAGGATGAGTCGAAGTTCGATACCGTCACCTACACCTACTACGAGCAGCTCAACGGCTACGAGTACCTCAAGCAACTCGATATCGGCTATTTCTTCTACAGCGGGCCTTACGTTGATGACATCCTTAATGTCCTCGATCCCGCCGAGAAGACCATCATCCACATCCCCAACGTCAATTCGCGTGAAAGCACGAAGGACAAGATGCGTGAGGTGGAGCACATCATCGAGGCGCTGGGCGAATGGCAAGGCATCGACCCTGCGACCGGCTTCCAGCGTGTCAAGCGCCCCGATGGCCGCGTGCTGCGGATCGCTGATCTCGTCGATGACGATCCTGCCAAGCGTGACCGCGTGTCCGCCGCACTCAAAGACCCGGCGCAGAAGAACAACCGGGACCATGTGGACATCATCATCGCGCTGGGCATGGCGAAGGAAGGCTTCGACTGGATTTGGTGCGAACACGCCCTGACCGTGGGTTACCGCGCCAGCCTGACCGAGATTGTGCAGATCATCGGCCGAGCTACCCGCGACGCGCCCGGCAAGACCCGCGCGAGATTCACCAACCTGATCGCCGAGCCGGATGCAGCCGAGGAAGCTGTCACCGAGGCCGTCAACGATACGTTGAAGGCCATCGCGGCAAGCCTGCTGATGGAGCAGGTTCTTGCTCCGCGCTTCGAGTTCAAGCCCAAGAACCCCGACAGTGGCCCGGCGCCGGGCTTTAACTACGGCGAGGGTGGCTATGACCCGGACCGCTGCAATGTCGGTGTCAATGAGCAGACAGGGGCGTACCAAATCGAGATCAAGGGCCTCGCCGAGCCGAAGAGCAAGGAGGCGGCGCGAATCTGTCAGGAAGACTTGAACGAAGTTATCGCGGCCTTCGTGCAGGACAAGCCCACCATCGAGCGCGGCCTGTTCGATGAGGAGCTGGTGCCCGAGGAGCTGACGCAGGTTCGCATGGGCAAGATCATCAAGGACAAGTATCCCGAGCTTGACGCCGAAGATCAGGAGGCCGTGCGCCAGCACGCCATCGCCGCCCTCAACCTCACGCAGCAGGCCAAGCGGCTTGTCACCGAAGGCGAGAGCGATGGGTTGCCGAACACCGCCCTGATCGACGGCGTGCGCCGCTTCGCGATGGACGTGCGCGAGTTGGACATCGACCTGATCGACCGCATCAACCCCTTCGGGGAAGCCTACGCCATCCTTGCCAAGACCATGAGCGATGACAGCTTGAAGCAGGTCGCGGCGGCCATCTCGGCCAAGCGCACGAGCCTGACGCCGGACGAGGCGAAGGAGATGGCCGTGCGCGCCGTCCAGTTCAAGAAGGAGCGCGGACGCATTCCTGCACTTGATTCCCAGGATGCCTGGGAGCGACGCATGGCCGAAGGCGCGGCCGCCTTTATGCGATTCAAGGCGGAGGGGCGCTATGAGTAACTCCGATCTTGACGAACTCGCTGCGGAGCTTGCCGAGTTCGCACCGCCCGAGGCGAAGGCCGGACGGCCGGCCAGTGAGGAGCGCGTCATCGCGGGCTTCGAGGAAATCCAACGCTTCACCGAGAAGCACGGGCGTGCGCCGCAGCATGGTGAGGATCGCGACATATTCGAGCGCCTCTACGCCGTGCGCCTGGACCGCTTGCGTGCGCTCCCGGACTGCCGCGCCCTGCTGGAGCCGCTGGACCATCAGGGCTTGCTTGCCGGGGCGCCTACCGTTGCCGCTTCGGCAGATGAAGCCATCGACATCGACGACCTGGCCGCCGAGCTGGCGGGCGTAGCCGAGGCGGACGACATCACGGTCCTACGCCATGTCCGTACCAGCGCCGAAAAGCGCGCCGCCGAGGAGGTCGCGGATCGCAAGCCCTGCGAGGACTTCGAGACTTTCCGGCCCTTGTTCGAGCGCGTGCAAGCGGAAGTCAAAACCGGTATGCGCCAGTCCCAGCCCATCGAAGCGGGCCGCCGTGCGATTGAAGCCGGGGACTTTTTCGTACTCGATGGCCTTACTCTCTACGTCGCTGAGGTCGGCGAGCCGCTGAAGACGACCGCAGGGGAAGTAGATCGCCGCCTACGCCTCATCTTTTCCAACGGCACCGAAAGCAATCTGCTGCTGCGCTCGCTCCAACGTGCGTTCTACAACGACCCCGCCGCGCGGCGGCTGGCCTCGCCCGAGAGCGGGCAACTCTCCTTCGGCGGGGAGCTTGAAGCCGATGATGTCGAAAGCGGCACGATCTACGTCCTGCGCTCCCTCTCCGATCATCCCTATGTCGCGCAGCACCGCGAGATCATCCACAAGGTCGGCGTGACCGGGGGCAGGGTGGAGACGCGCATCGCCAATGCCGAGCACGACTCCACCTACCTGCTGGCGAAGGTCGAAGTGGTGGCGACCTACAAGCTCGCGGGCATCAACCGCACCCGGATGGAGAACCTGTTCCACAGGCTGTTCGCCCCCGCGCGGTTGAACATCACCATCAATGACCGCTTCGGTCATCCTGTGCAGCCTGAGGAATGGTTCCTAGTGCCACTTCATGTGATCGACGAGGCGGTTCAGCGCATTCGAGATGGATCGATCACCGAGTTTATCTATGACCCGCAGACCGCTCGACTGGTGGGCTACGCGCGGATTCACTATAAGGATGAGCCATGATGGAAAGTCTGCGACCGAAGCAGTCAGAGGCTCGATCCATGGTCTTTGCAGAAGGGGCGCAGTGGGTCCGTGCTGACTTTCATCTGCATACCCGAGCGGACCGAGAATTCAAGTTCACGGGCGATGACAACTTCTACAACAGCAACTATGTGGATGCGTTGGAGAAAGCGGACATCCGATTGGGCGTCATCACCAACCACAACAAGTTCGACTTCGAAGAATTCAAAGCACTGCGCAAGATGGCCCAGAAGAAGGGTATTGCGCTGCTGCCAGGCGTTGAGTTGTCGGTCAATGACGGGGCTAATGGCATCCACACGCTTGTTGTGTTCTCCGACGAATGGATCGATGAACACAATTACATCAACCCCTTTCTGACCAGCGCATTCGAAGGTAAAACGCCCGCGCAGTACGAGCAGGAGAACGGGCGCACTTCATGGTCGCTTCTGGAGACCATCAAGAAGCTGGAAGGCTATCACCGGGACTTCTTCCTTGTCTTCGCCCATGTCGAAGCCCCGAGTGGCCTGTGGGCGGAGCTGGATGGCGGCCGGCTTACTGAGTTGGGGCAAAACGAGTTCTTCCGACGCAGAACGCTGGCTTTTCAGAAGGTACGCACGCACGACGGCGCAGGCAAAGACAAACCCTGCCGCACCAAGATTCAAAGCTGGCTACAGAGCTGGTACCCCGCCGAACTGGAAGGCAGCGACCCCAAGAGTGTCGATGAAATCGGTCGAGGCAAATCGAGCTACCTGAAGCTGGGCGAACTGTCCTTCGAGGCGGTCAAGTTTGCCTTGAGCGATCCCGCTGGGCGGGTAGCCATGGAGCCGCCCAAACATCAAGCGTCGCACATCCGCAGCATCCGCTTCGACGGCGGCATCCTCGACGGGCAAGTGCTGCATTTCTCTTCCGAACTCAACACGTTGATCGGCATCCGGGGCAGCGGCAAATCATCCATCCTGGAGGCAGTACGCTACGCCCTCGACATTCCACGCGGCGAGAAGGCGCAGGACACCAAGTACAAGGATGAGTTGATCCGCCATACCCTTGGCAGCGGCGGCAAGGTGACGCTGACAGCATGTGACGTGTACGGACAGGAATTCACCATCTCCCGCATCTTCCGCGAAGCCCCGAATGTCTATTTGGGCGGCAAGTTGCAACCCGGCGTGTCGATTCGGGAGACCGTACTGCGCCGTCCGATCTACTTCGGCCAGAAGGACCTTTCTAGCACCGGCGAAGGCTTCGAGACCGATCTGGTGGAAAAGCTGGTTGGCGAGAAGCTGCGTGTGCTGCGTGACGAAATAGAGGTTCAACGCCAGCGCGTGCGTGACGCTGCTCAGCGCTGGCTCAAGCTCAACAACACGGCCGAACTCAAGCGCGACTTCGAGACCCAACTAAATGATGCCAACTTCCGTCTGACCAAGTTCGCGGAGCACGGTGTCGCCGATAAGCTCCAAAAGCGACTTGGCTTCCAGCAGGACGCCACAGCGCTCGCGCGCATGATGGAGCGGGCAGACAGCTTCATCCTCGCTCTAGGAAGTCTGATTGCCGAGCATGAGGACGAGCTGCGGAACGCAACGAGCTACGTTTCCAAGCAGAACCCGGATTTCTTCACGGCCTACTACGCCGAGTTCTCCAACCTCGTTGCCAAGGTCGATCAGCTCAAGCAGATCGAGCGAGAAGCGAACGTCATTGCAGCTCGCCTCAAGACCAAACAGGGCGAATTTGAAGGCGCAAGCAGGAGCCTTCAGGAGGAGTTCGCACAAGTCGAGCGCCAACTGGCTCAGGAGCTCAAGCAAACCGGCATGACTGCCATCCAGCCGGACGACTTCCTGGCCCAGCAGCAGCGCAAAACCAAGGCGGAGCAAATGCTTCAGGCGCTGGCCAAGCAGGAATCACAGCAGACCAGCATCCGCGACGCGCTGTTTGCCGAGATCGACAAACTCAATGAACTATGGCTGAGCGAGTTCAACACCATCAAGGTAGAGCTGGACCGCGTGAACGCTGGCCACACCGCCCTGCAGATCGAAGCGGACTACAAGGGCGACAAGGAAGCCGCCATCAGCTTCATGCAACAGCTCTTCAAGGGCAGCAACATCCGCGAAACCACGCTGCGCGCAGTGATGGAGGACTATGCCGATTTCGGCGGCCTCCTGCGTGCCCTGCCGGCAGCCTTGGCGAAGGCCGGCAGCACCCCCGAGGTCTTCGAAAAGACCTTCATGCAGAACCTGACCGAGTTCGTCACTTGGCAGGTGCCCAACCGCTTCGTCATCCGCTATCGCGGCAAAGAGTTGAAGCACCACTCTCTCGGGCAGCGCGCTTCGGCGCTGTTGCTGTACGTGCTCAGCCAACGCCAGAACGACGTGATCATCATCGACCAACCGGAAGACGATCTGGACAACCAGACCATCTACGACGATGTGATCAAGCTGCTACGGGAAATGAAGCCTCACGCCCAATTCATCTTCGCCACCCACAACGCCAACTTCCCGGTGCTGGGTGACGCGGAACAGGTGCACGCCTGCCAATACCAGGACGAGAAGGTCGCCACGCGAAGCGGCAGCATCGACGCCCGCCCGGTGCAGGACGCCATCATCAACATCATGGAAGGAGGCCAGGAAGCCTTCAACCGTCGCAAAGAGGTCTACAACCTATGGAAACCACAGAGCTGATCGACCTGCTCAGCCGGGGCGAGGACAGTCGGCAGCAGTTCAAGACGGACATGAACAATGCCGACGCCTTGGCAGCAGAGATCGTTGCCTTCAGCAACACCGTTGGTGGTCGCATCTTCATTGGGGTGAACGACGACGGTTCGGTGCGCGGCCTATCCGGCGCCGACGTTGCTCGTCTCAATATGCTCATCGCCAACGTGGCCTCACAGGTCGTGCGTCCCGCCGTGAACCCGCTCACGGAAAACGTGCCCCACCCGGCAGGCACGGTGCTGGTGCTCTCCATCGCTGAAGGCGTCAACAAGCCCTACATGGACAAGAACGGCGCGATTTGGGTGAAGAACGGCTCGGACAAGCGCCGTGCTACCTCGCGCGAGGAATTGCAGCGCCTGTTCCAGCAGGCGGGCTTGGTGCACGCCGACGAAACGCCCGTAGCGGGCTTGAGCGCGGGCGATGTGGACCTGCCCTATTTTGAAACCTTCTTCGAGCAGCAATTCGGTGAGCCGCTCGCCCAGCATAACCAGCCGCTGCCGCAGTTGCTGACCAACATGAACCTGATGAATCAGGGACAGCTCAACGTGGCGGGCGGTCTGCTGTTTGCCAAATCACCGCACTACGCGCTACCCGCCTTCATCGTCAAGGCCGTCGCCTTTGTTGGCACCCAGATTGAGGACGAACGCTACATCGACAGCCGCGACATCGCCGGCAAGCTGGCCGACGTGTTCCAGCAGACGCTGGGCTTTATCATCGCTAACACCCGCGCCGCGCAGGGCGAGCAGGGCTTCAACTCCCAGGGGCAGCCTGAGATTCCCCGCATCGTCTGGGAAGAACTGGTCGCCAACGCCCTCATTCACCGCGACTACTTCGTCAGCGCGCCGATTCGCGTACTGGTCTTCGCTGATCGTGTCGAGATCATCAGCCCTGGCCACCTGCCCAACAACCTGACTATCGAGAACATCAAGGCCGGCAACTCCAATATGCGCAACCCCATCCTGGCGTCCTTTGCCGCCAAGCTCCTGCCTTATCGCGGATTGGGTAGCGGGCTGCTGCGCTCACTAAGGGCATGGCCGCAGATCGAACTTATCGATGATCGGGCCGGCAACCTGTTCAAGGCCATCGTGGCGCGTCCCAGTGCGCTGGAGGCGGCCGGAGGATCTTGATTGATCGGTTGGGTAGTAGGCGGGCGGCTTCTGGCTTTTTGGAAAGTCACTATGGTGTCAGTATGAAACAGCACGACGAGAACGAACCCTTCTTCATCACGGAGGACATGGCAGCCGAGATGGCTGCTGCCGGCTACGAGTTCGAGCCTCCCGGCCATGCCAGAACGAAGAGCGTCCGCGACCTGTACGGATGGCAGCCCGGGGAGACCCTGGAGGAGGCCATTGCCCGTCACCAGCGAAGGCAGTGTTCATCCTCTTGATCTGAGCATGGCATTGTTCATGGCATTAGTTGAAGTTTTGATTGTAAGTTATTGATGTTTAACATGTTTCTATGATTATAGATGATCGAGTGGGAGTGAGATCGGGTCCGGCATAAAACCGATACCAGATAGCACGAAACCATCCCTAAGCCCGCGTAACTGCGGGTTTTTTATTCTCGGCGCCGGTTTTACGGAGAAATCAGCCTTGAACATGTCTTTTCCCTGGTTAGGGCTGGTAGGCGCAATCTCGCTGCTCCTGCTCCTATTCGGATCCAACCTTCTTCGCAGTGATAAAGCTGTCTCGCGATGGCGGGACCTGACTTGGCTGTCATGGGCAGGAGTGACGGCCTACCTTATCCATAACGTCGAGGAATACGGGATCGACGTGTTCGGCCGGACGTACGCGTTTCCAACGTCGATGTGCCAGCTGTTTGGCTTCCAGGACGCCGCGCATTGTCCCGTACCTCCGGCATTCTTCACCGCGGTCAATGTGCCGATGTTCTGGTTTGCCGCGCCGGTCGCCGCCTTGCTGAGCCGGCGTCATCCCTTGGTCGGTCTCGCACTCTACGGCGTGATGTCGGTGAACGTTGTCGCGCATGTCATCGGCGGCGTCGTCGCCGGGTCGATCTACAACCCTGGCTGGTTGACAGCGATTTTGCTGTTCCTGCCGCTGACGGCATGGGTGGTTCGAACCCTCTTCGGAAGGGGCGGTTTTCGCTATGGCGCATGGGCGTTCCTGACAGGGTGGGGGATCGCTCTGCACCTCATCTTGGCGGGCTCGCTTGTCCCGCTCATGAAAGGCTGGATAAGCACGTCTACTCCCGCGATTGTCATGCAGGTGGTCAACGCCGGACTTCTTATCGCCGTACCTTGGTTGGCCGAACGCTGGCGTGGGGGCGTCCTGATCCGACCTGCGGGCTGATCGGTTAGTTGGGCCAGCGTCTTCTGAGAATGTCTCGGATCAGCTTCTCGAAGTCCGAATAGCCTTGCTCTTTTCCATCGAAAGACTTGCTCTATCCCCAGTGCAACAGGTCCCTAGCCACCCCAGCCCGTAAGATTGCCTGCCGCTTTGCGCTGTCTCAATCTTCCCGCCGCCGCAACCTTGAGCAGGCGCTGGAAGGTCGGACATTGCGCATGGTTGGCCGCAGGACATTCCGCAGCATGGCGCAAGCCTTCGCTCATGGCGCGTAGGCGTTTGATGGTCGCATTGATTTCGTCGGCTTTGGCCGACAAGACTTTCCTATCGACCTTTGGCGCCCCGGCGGGGGAGAGCATGGCGCCGATTTCGTCCAACGACAGGCCGCCGGCCTGCCCCAGCGCGATCAGCGCCAACTGATCCAGCACGTCGGGCGCGAAGCGCCGGCGTTCGCCGGCGGGGCTGGTCGCGGTGATCAATCCTTTTTTCTCGTAGAACCGCAATGTCGAGGAAGGTACGCCGGTGCGCCGGGCGACTTCTGAAATGTCCACGCTGCACCCCTTGACTTGAAGTTGACTTCAACTTCTATCATGCCTTGGAACGACGGTTTCATCAATCGAAAAGGATGGCCATGGTATCGACGGGCGAAGCAGCAAGGGTGGTTCTGGTCGGGATCGGCGCGACAGTCGTGCTGGATGTCTGGTCCATGATCCTGAAGGGCTTGGGTATTCCCACGCTGGACTACGCGTTGGTTGGCAGGTGGGCGGGACATCTGTGCCGGGGCAGGTTCGCACATGCCAGCATAGCCAAGACCGAGTCCATACCCGGCGAATCGCCGCTGGGATGGGCGATTCATTACGCCGTGGGCATCGTGTTCGCGGCATTGCTGGTGGGCATTTGCGGTACGGCGTGGCTGCACGATCCCGCATGGCTGCCCGCCCTGGCTGTGGGGGTAGCAACGGTCATGGTTCCCTGGTTCGTCATGCAGCCGGCCATGGGCGCGGGCGTTGCTTCATCCCACACGCCCACGCCGATGAAGAACCGCATGCGCAACCTGGCAACGCATGCGGTATTCGGCTGCGGTCTTTACGTGTCGGCGGTCTTGCTCAAGCTGGTGTGGGCATGAGCAGGGGTTCCGCTATTTCATCCCGAACCAGGCGGGATCCGCCGCCAAGGCCACCGCCCCGATCAACGACACAACCGTGGCCAGCAGCACCGGCCCGTCAAAAGATTCCAGCTCCGGATTGAGCACTCGCGCAAGCCACACTCGCATGACGAGCGACGTCCGCTGTATCGGTATGACGACCGACGCGGGCGCGATGGCAAGCGCCATGTAGACAAAGATCTGCGAGGCCGCGGCGGTCACGCCCGCGACCGAATACCAACCGAGCGTAGGGCGCGACATGGTCAGCGACCGGCCCAGGCCGCCCTGGCAGATGACGATGGCCACCACGCCCACGGTCGCGGCGGTATAGGCCACGGCGGCGCCGGCCAGCCCGCCAGCCATCCCGTTCCCCTCCACCATGGCGTGCCGGACCAGGATGGGACTGGAGCCATACGCCAGCGCCGAGAAGGTGGCGAACAGATAGCCTTCGCCCAGCTTGGGTTGGAAACCCGCGGCGGATCTGGCCTCCACCTGGATCGATTCTGCTTCGGACGCGCGCCTGAACGGACGGAAGGATGCCGGCGCATGGGCTCGCGCAGCCAGCATCGGCGCCGCAATGATGAGCGCAATGCCGACGATATGCAGCGTGGTCAGGCGCTCGCCCAGCAGGACTATGGCCAGCACCAGCGTGATCAGCACGCTGGTCTGCTGCACGGGCCCGACCAGCACGGTGCCCATGGCGCGCGTCGCGCGGTAGTTGCAATAGCGGCCGAAGCCGAAGTGCAGCAGGCCGGCAGCGGAGAAGAGCAGTGTGGAGCGCAGCGGAAACGCTTGCAGATGGCCGGTCCCGCCGACGGCCAGCACGGCGATCCAGACCATTGCCGTACCAAGCAGCAGCGTGACGACCATGGCCTGGGACAGCGTTCCGCCGACCACGCCGCGGCGCAGCGTGGCGTTGTTCGCGGCGAAGGTAAACGCCGCGAGGAGGGCGAGCACGGTCGGCAGGATCATGTCGTCCGCTGGGTCCGCCGTGCCTGTTTGTCGGCGTACATGAGCTGGTCGGCCACCTTGAGCACGGCTTGCAGCGAGCTGACCGAGGGGTCGACGCTGGCGATGCCGAAGCTGGCGCCGGGGTAGTCGAAGCTGCACTCGGTAAAGCTGTAGGTGCCGATCAGCAGTGGCGCGAGCCGGCCGCGCATGGCCTCGGCCGGGCCGTTCGGATCGTCGGGCGGGGGCGGGTCGACCAGGCCGATCACGACGAATTCGTCGCCGCCCAGGCGACCCAGCATGTCGCTTTTGCGCAGGCCGGCGGACATGCGTTGGCCGACCTCGATCAGGAATTTGTCGCCGACGACGTGGCCGTAGGTGTCGTTGATGGTCTTGAAGCCATCCAGGTCGATGAAGGCGACCATCACCCACATCCGGGTTTCCTTCGCCAGGGTGAACAGGCGGTCCAGCTCGGCCAGGACGGAGCGGCGGTTGGGCAGGCCGGTCAGGGCATCGTAGTTGGCCGCGTATTGTTCTTCCTGGCGGCGCATCACCATTTGTCCGGCGGCCTGGCCGGACAGCAGGATCAGGACCAGGCCGAATGCCGCCACGAGTCCGGCCGTGTAAAGGTGGCGCTTGCGCATGGGAGCCACGTAGTCCAGCGTGGCCAGGGTGATCAGCTGGTATTGCGGATTGGTCAGCGGTTGGCGCCGCATCAGGTAGGGCTTGCCGTCGATCAGCCACTGGCCCGCATCGGGGCCGGCGTTCGCGATCGGGCGCGCGTCCATGGGGTCGCCGGGCGCTTCGCCGCCGTCCGGCGGCAGTACGGTGCCAGGCGGCAGGAGCGCCGCCAGGTTGCGTAGCATGAAGGGCTCGGACGAGGCGGTGATCACGCGGCCCTGGCGGTTCACGATCAGGGCGATGTGTCGTCCGGTCAGGTAGGCCGCCATCTCGGGCGCGTCGAATTTCACGGTGACCGAACCTTGCGGCACGTCGTTGGCGTCTTCGATGCGGCTGCTGACGAAATAGGAGGGGCTGTTGTTGAGACGCGCGATGCCGAACTGCTGGCCCGTGCCGTGGCGCAGGGCGTCGATCAGGTAGGTGCGGCCGGAGTAGATCATGCCCACGATGCTGTCGGACTCGGCCCAGTTGCTGGCCGTGACGGTATCGTCCGACATGTTGTTCATGTAGATGCGGGCATAGCGCAGGTCGCTGGCCAGCGCGTTCATGTAGTCGCCGACCCGGCGCACCAGCGGGTCTTGTGTGAATTGCGCGGCGCGCTGCTGGCGCGTCAGTTCGGCGGCGCCGGGCGGGTCGGTGCGGTAGCGGGCGGCGAGCTGGATGACCTGGCCCTGGCGCGCCACCATGTTGGCCACGCTGACCATTTCGGTGAACAGGCGGTCGACGACGCGCGCGGTGGTCCTGGCTTCGTATTCGGCGCTGGCGGCTATGTTGTCCAGCCGCGCGGCCACGATCCGCTGCGAGGTCCACCAGCCCAGGGCGGCCACCAGCGCCATCCAGGCCAGGGCCAGGCCCAGGGTGACCCGCAGCACGATGGGGGGCATCCTGGGGCCGCGACGGCCTTGCTGCGGCAACGCGCCACCTGCGCCATGGCCGCCCAAAAGACGATGATCCAAAACAGCTTCATTCTGCATTCGTGATCTTCTCGCGCGGCAAGGGGTGGGCGACGTGTCAATCCGATTTCATCAAGGTATCGATTCTAGAAGAGTTGAGGTTTCAAGCAATCACGAAAAAGGGGGGTAAATGACGGCCCGAAGCCGGCTTTTTCCTTTGTTTACCCATGGGCCAGAAAGAAATCCCTGGTTTGGGCGTCGGCGGGAAAAAAACTTTCGGGGGACGGCAAACCGGACGGGCATAGGCCTTTCGTCCGGTTCAGCTGGATCTTGCGCTTTCCGGCCACGCGGTCTGGGGGAGTTCAGAACTCCTCCAGAAACCGCATCCGGAACCGCCGCCCCTTGATATTGCCATTGGAAATCCGCGCAAATGCCTGTTTGGCAATTTGCCGGTCCAGCGCCACATAAGAACTGAATTCGGTGATATTGATTTTCCCGACCTGCTCGAAAGCCAGGCCGCCATCGCCGGTCAGTGCGCCCAGCAGGTCCCCGGGCCGCAGTTTGTCCTTTTTTCCCCCCTGGATGCACAAGGTGATCATGCGCGCCCGCAGCGGGCGATCGGCCTTGGCGCGCAGCGATTTGAGATCGCCCCATTTCAACGGCGAGCCCTGGTATTGCTCGATCAGATTGGCCCAGCGCATTTCCTCGGGCGAGCACAGGCTCAGCGCCAGCCCCTTCTGGTCGCCGCGGCCGCTGCGGCCGATGCGGTGGATGTGGACCTCGGTGTCCTTGGTCACGTCCACGTTGATCACGGCGCCCAGGTTCTGGATGTCCAGGCCGCGGGCGGCGACGTCGGTGGCGACCAGCACGGCGCAGCTCTGGTTGGCGAACTGGATCAGGATTTCATCGCGATCGCGCTGTTCCAGGTCGCCGTTCAGCGCCTGGGCGCTGATGCCCTCGGACCGCAGGCGTTCGACCAGTTCGTGGCTGCGGATCTTGGTATTGCAGAAGGCCAGGGTGGAGACGGGGCGAAAGTGCGCCAGCAGGGTGACGACGGCGTCCAGCCGTTCGCCTTCGTCGATTTCGTAGAAGACCTGCTCGATGCGGCTGGCGTCGTGCTGGGCCTCGACCTTGACTTCGGCCGGGTTGCGCAGGAAGCGGGCGCTGAGCTTGCGGATGTTGTCGGGGTAGGTGGCCGAGAACAGCAGGGTCTGGCGCTTGGCCGGGCAGTGCGAGGCGATGGCGACGATGTCGTCGTAGAAGCCCATGTCGACCATGCGGTCGGCCTCGTCCAGCACCAGGGTGTTCAGGGCGGACAGGTCCAGGCTGCCGCGCTCCAGGTGGTCCTGGATGCGGCCGGGCGTGCCCACGACCAGGTGGGCGCCGCGGGCCAGCGATTCGGCCTGGGGGCGGGCGGCTGCGCCGCCGCACAGGGTCAGGACCTTGACGTTGGGAATCAGGCGGGCCAGCCGGCGCAGTTCCTGGGCGACCTGGTCGGCCAGTTCGCGGGTGGGGCAGACGACCAGCGCTTGTGGAACCAGGCGGTCGACGTCCAGCTTCTGCAGTACGCCCAGGCCGAAGGCCGCGGTCTTGCCGCTACCGGTCTTGGCCTGCGCGATCAGGTCGCGGCCTTCCAGGATGAGCGGCAGGCCCTGCGCCTGGATGGGCGTCATCTGTTGGAAGCCCAGGCCTTGCAGGTTGTCCAGCAAGGCGGGCAAAAGAGGCAGGGAGGTAAAGGACGTGTCGGTCACGGTAGGGCGGGCGCGGAAAGCGCTGGTAGCTTGGTCGACCGACAGTGTATGCCGCGCGGCTGCCGTTGCGGCCTGCATTCCCGTCGCCGGCCCCGCCGCCATCGGGCGAGCGTTCAACGGCGGTAAGGGTGGGGATCATGGCGAGGTTCTCCAGGGATACTCGAGCTGCAGGGCGACGGCGCTCGCGGTAGGCGCGCCGTAGCGTCCGGCTATGGCGTGCAGCGTCTGGTCCAGCGCTTGCGCCGGCCGCCGGTCGGTGAAGGCGGCCATGGGCGCTGCCGAGGGGCGGTCGGCCGGCGATGCGTCAGGAATGACGCGAACCTTGTTGCGGGTTTCGACGGCCTGCGGTGTCCTGGCGAACGATAACGCCCGCGAGCGGTAGGTCCGGGACCACGCGTCGGCGACCAGGGCCAGCGACACCTCGTCCATGCCCGGCTGGAGTTCCACGCCTATCCGCTCCCGGTTCCAGAACGCGAGCACGTTGCCGAGCACCGTCGTCGCGAAGGGCCGGCTCAGCACGAAGGCCTGGCTGGCATGGCGCAGGTCCCACGAGGGCAGGCCCAGGTCGCGGGCCACGGCTTCGGCTTTCTGCCGTCCGGCCATGGCCTCGATCAGGGTCAGCATCATCGGCATGGATGCGGAAATGCCCGTGCTGGTCGCGACACCCCGGTCCGCCACCACGCGCCGGTTGGCGACATAGGTGATGGAAGGATGCTTGTCCAGCATGTCCTGCAGATAGTACCAATGCGTGGTCGCGCGCTTGCCGTCCAGCAGGCCGGCCGCGGCCACGACCTTGGCGCCGGCGCACACGCCCAGGACGATCGCGCCCTTGCCGGACTGCTCCCGCAGCCACGCCAGCACCGCCGGATCGTCGTCGCGGCTCATGGCGGGCACGATGACGTAGTCGGCTCCCGCCGGATGCCGGGCGTCGAATTGCGCGATGGTGGCATCGGCCTGGACGGTCAGCGCCGGAAAAAGCTTGACCGGGCCTTGCCCGGCCGCCAGCGTCACGACTTCGGCCACGTCGGCGCGCCGCAGGATGCCGGTGGGCATCAGGTAGTCGGTGGTTTCGGTGGCATCGTTCAGGCCGACCACGGCGACCAGCGGGCGTTTATGCCCGGGCGGCTGCAGGGAGGCCAGCATGGCGTCCACGTCGCCTGCCGCGACCGGCTGGGCTTGGGCGGGCGCGGACGCCGGCGGGAGGCTGGACAGCCACGCGCCGAAGCCCGCCAGGCCCAGCAGAACGAGCGCCAGTCCACCCCGGACGATATGGCGGTTGAGCATGATCGGCATTCTCCAAGCGAAGGCATCGGCCGTTGGTCTTAGCTTAGCTGCTCGATGGTCTGGCGGAAATGTCAAAAATATACGTGCGCCGCCCGGGACATCAACCCCGGTTCAGTCCGATGCTACAGGCCTTGCGCGTCAAGGTCCGCCGCGTATCTGCAGCATGGCCAGATTCCTTGCCTGCTCGACATACCATGCGTCCGCGCTGGCCTGGCCGTCCGCTTTTGCGCGCTGCAGGTACTCGGGCGCGAGATTCCTGACCCCGGCGCCCACCGCCTGCCCCATGGCGCGCATCCATGCGATGGTTGCCGCTTGACCGTCGCGCTTGCTGCGGCGGTCGAGCTCCGGCTCGAATACGGCAAAGGTCGCGTCTTCCGCGCGCTGGCGCGTCGCGGCCGGAATCCCGCCCACCAGGGCGTCTTGGGCGTTGCCGCCGTGGACATATTGCGTGGCGATCCGGGTTGCGCTGTCGACATACCACTTGTCGGCGCTGGTGCTGCCGTCCGTGTCCACGCGGCGCCGATACTCGGCGTTCAGCGCGGCGACCTGGCGGCCGGTGTCGCCCGCGGCCTTGTTCAGCCATTGATTGGCGTGCGCGGCTCCCTGAGCCTGCGCCCGGCGCCTGTGCTCGGTCTTGAGCACGGCCAGCACGGCATTTTCCGCCTGGCTGGCGGCGTTGGGGGCGATGCCCGTCGGCCTGGCCGTCGTCGCCTTGCCGCGGCATCCTTCAAAGCTGCGGTTGGCGTCGTAGCAGGTGCCGTTCCTGGCGTCGCGGCTGCGGATCTGGTCGATCTGATCCTGGTTGATGTTGTACCAGATGTTGGTCGTCAGGGTGGCCTGGAACATCTGCTGCGCGCATTCCACGCATTGTGCCGGGGCGGGGCCGGACAGGCCGGCGGCGGACATGGCCAGCAGGAGGGAAACAAGGCGACGCGTTTTCATATCGGACCTTCCTCGGCAAGGGCGGGAGCGCAGTGCCAGGGAATTATGCCGCAACCATATCCTGCATCTGCGCCGCATTCTGGATGGCGAAGCCCTGTGCCGTGTTGTCGAATATCACCCAGGGGGCGTCGCCCTGGCCGCGTTCCCGGACGACGCGCTCGGCCAGGGCCCGCAGCGCGTCGCGATCGTACTCGCTGTAGTAGATCCGGGGCGCACCATGCCAGCGCC
Organism: Pigmentiphaga sp. NML030171; assembly: GCF_002188635.1. GTDB lineage: Bacteria > Pseudomonadota > Gammaproteobacteria > Burkholderiales > Burkholderiaceae_B > Pigmentiphaga > Pigmentiphaga daeguensis. Next base: position 19,609 of record NZ_NINX01000039.1, read on the forward strand.
AGTAGCTGTGCGAGCGGTCCGCGCCGGGATGGGCCGCGTCGGGAACGGGGGCGGGATCCACCGCGGCGCGGCCGATGCCGTGGCGCTCGAGCATGCCGGTGGCGTCGTCGGTGAACCAGCTGGCGTGCCGTGGCTCGCATACGATGGCGACGTCGGTCCGGCGGCGGAGCATGCGCAGGAAGGTGGAGGCCGTGCGCGCATCGTAGGCCAGGGAGGGCGGCAGTTGCAGCAGGAGTCTTCCCAGTTTTTCGCCCAGCTCGCGGACTTGGCTGAAAAAGGCGTCGAGCGCGGCGCCGGTGTCCTGCAGCCGGCGTTCATGCGACACGTTGCGCGGCAGCTTGACGCAGAACCGGAAGCCTTCGGGAACGGTTGCGGCCCAGCGCGCGTAGGTCTCGGGCTGGTGCGGCCGATAGAACGAAGAGTTGATCTCGACCACGGGGAAGCGCGTCGCATAGCGTGCCAGGGCGCTATCGCCCGGGCCGAACAAATGGGCATGGCGGCTGGGAATGGACCAGCCGGCGCATCCGACCTTGATCCGGTCGTGGCGCCAGGCTGGCGTCATTGTCGGCATGGCTGTCGTTCATGCGTGGAAGTCACGGCCTTACCTTGGCTCAGACGCCTGGCGAAGTCAAGCCGCTCCGCACATCGGATCGATCGCCGGTTGCTCGTCGATCACACCTTCACGGCAAGCGGGATGCAATGCAGGAGGAGCACGGTGCCGTCCCGCCGCAGCCGATCCAGTTCCGAGGCCTCCTTGAGCAGGTTCGGGTTCACGGCAATAAACGAACGTTCACGCCGCCACAGCTTCCTCTTCTTTTTCCCGCGCCGCCTTCCGGTCCATCAGCAGACTATGCAGCATCTCCGTCGACAACCCGTGCAGCACCAGCCGGTACCCCGCCCGCAGGGTGGACATCGGCACCAGCGGATGCTTGTTGTTGACCAGGATGAGGTGCTCCGGCGCGCCCATCAGCTTGGCCGCGTAGATGCCTATGGTCTCGTCCAGCTGCAGCGAGTTGGCGGCGCGCCAGAAGTCGTTGTCGGTCAGCATGAGCTGGTACAGCGGTGTGAACAGCTCGATGGCGCTTTGCAGGTCCAGGAAGTTCAGCCGCGTGCGGGGCATGTCCTCCAGGCGCAGGCCGGGATCGCGGATCATGGAGAAATCCACGCGGGCCGGCGGGTGCATCTCGATGCCCGCGTCGCGCAAGGCCTGGTTCAGGCGGATGACGAAGTTGAAGAGATTCAGGTCGTGCTTGACGAACAGATCGTCCTTCAGGTCGTCGATGTTGCGCGGCTCCAGCGGCGTGGTCGTGATCGGCACCGGCGAGTTGGCCGCGATGAAGGCCAGGATCTGCGCCCCCAGATGGAAGTGCCGCAGGATCAGCCAATTGGCCTCGGGCGAGACGAAGCGCGTCAGTCCCCACGCCAGCACGCGGTGCAGCAGCCGGGAGTGCGACCAGTTGCGCGGCAGGAAGATCTTCAGCAGCTGGATCAGGATGATGAAGCCGCGCGCGATGGGGCGCAGCAGGGGCAGCAGGTACTGGCGCGAGTTGCTGCTGGAGTCGGTCAGCCAGCTTTTCTTGACCGCGTCGGGCAGGGGCGTGCTGCGGTCCAGGTACAGGGCCAGCCAGGGGTTGGGGTCGGCGGGGTCGTGCTCCTGGGCCAGGAAGTCGGGCGGGGATTTTTTCATGGGGCCTCGTTCTCCATGACGTGGTGGAATTGCATCAGGTACAGGGCCGCGGTGTGGCGGGCGGTGTCGATGATGCGTCGGGCGGCGCGGCCCGTCGGGTCGCAGTCCAGGGCCAGTTCGACGGCGGCCAGCCAGCGGGCCAGGTGGTTCTCGTCGTTGTGGCCGTGGTATTCCAGGAAGCGGTAGGTGTCCGGCGGCAGCGACAGGCTGGCCTTCAGCAGGGGCAGCAGGGCGGGAATGATGCGCTGGCCGGTACCTTCGATGATGTAGATGGCGCCCAGCAGGCCGATCGGGTCGCGGGTGGCGGCCAGGCCATGCAGGTAGGCGTTCAGGGCCTCGCCACCAGGGTTGCGGCGCAGGGCATCGAGATCGGCGATGGGCCCGCCGGCGTTCCGGTAGTCCTGGAACAGGATCCTGAAGTCATTCTGCTCTTCGCCCGCATGGGTCTCGATCAAGGCTGCCAGGGGCTGGTAGTCGGGGCCCAGCGAGGCCACGCCCTCGCGCATCCATTTGCTGCCTTCGCGGACCTGGGGGATCCAGTTTTCCATCCAGTTCAGGTAGTCGCCTGTCTGGAAGCGGCGGGTGCGCAGCTTGTGCACGAGGGGAGTGCGCCAGACGCGCGAGCGGTAGTCGTGCCAGATGGAGGCCAGTTCGGTCAGCAGCGGCCCCAGTTCGGGCGACGCGGTGGCCGGGTCATGGGGCGGGGCGATGAGATCGTTGCCGGCCGTGTCGGCCACGCGCGCCGCGGGCGGGGCGGCGGCCGCGGCGGGCGCGGCATCCAGGCTTTCGACTTCCCACAGCATGTAGGCGGTGGTGAAGCGCCCGGACTCGGGGATGTAGCAAAGGATCTGCTGGCCGGGCTTGACGGCGCGCGTCTCCAGGAATTCGGCCAGCATGATCAGGATGGACGCGGCGCCGGTATTGCCGCGCCAGGCCAGGTTGCTGTACCAGCGTTCCTGCGGGATCTCCAGGCCGGCCTTCTCCAGCAGGTCCTTGACGACGGGGATGAATTTCTCGGACGAGTAGTGGCACAGGAAATGGTCGATCCGGTCGGACCGGACCCAGCCGTCCCGCGCGAGCCCGGCGTATTCGTGGATGCCGATGTCGAACAGGTGGGGCAGCAGGCGGATGTCCTGGCGCAGCGCCAGCGCGCCGTCGGCTTCCGCGTCGGTCCAGGAAGGATAGTCCAGGTGCACGCGCTCGCGGTCCGCGGACAGGCCCAGTTGCATGCACACCGGATAGTCGCCCGAGAACGAGCGCTGGTGCACCCATTTCAGTTTCAGGCGCACGCCTTGCGAGGCGCCGGGCAGCGCCGTTCCCGCATTGCCCAGCAGCAACGCGCCGGCGCCGTCGGACAGCATCCACCGCAGGAAGTGGGAATCGAAGTCGGCATCGTAGCCGCGCGCGGTGAAGCGCGACCGCTTGAACAGCCGCGAGGGCAGTTCGCTGGCCACGGCCAGGGCGCGGTCGTGGCCGCCCATTTCCACGGCCTGGGCCGCGGCCTGGATGGCCGAGACGCCGGCGGCGCAGATGCCGTGCACCGACAGGGTCTCCATGGGGTGGGCGGCCAGTTCGCCCTGGATCATGTTGGCGAAGCCGGGCATCAGGGCGTCGCCGCCCGAACTGCCGCTGGCCAGCAGCGATACATCGTCCAGCCGGGCGGCGGCACGCCGCAGGCAGTCCCGGATGGCATGGGCGGCCATCCTGGCATTGCTGTACACGGTGCCGCCTTCGGCGTCGATGGCGTAGTAGCGCTGCTTGATGCCGTTCTCGGCCAGGATGCGCTGCTTGATGCGTCCGGAGATGCGGTTCAAGGGCGCGATGTAGCGGTCCAGTTCGTCGTTGGACACCGGCTGGCCAGGCATGAAGTAGCCGGCGCTTTGCAGGTAGACGCGGTCGAAGGCGATGGGCATGGGGTTCTCTCGAGGGAGCGCGGCGGCCTAGCGTGGGGTGGTCCGGGTCGTCAGGGAACGCGTGCGAAAGCGCGCGCTGAAGCTTCCCAGGACGAAGACGCGGAACATGTAGGACACGAGGCCGGGTTCGTTCAGCGCGGCCGGCACGCGATGCCGGTAGCGCCGGTAGTGCAGGCGGGTCAGTTCGGACCAGTGGGCGCGCGAGTGCTCGTGGTGGGCGGTGTGCAGGCCGATGTTGAACAGCAGCGGGTTGACCAGCCCTTCGAAATTGCGGGCATAGCCCAATGTATGGCTGCGCGTGGGGCCGCCGTCGGCGTGGGCATGTTGCAGGTAGTTGGTGGCCAGCAGCCAGTGCAGGCCGTGCAACTGCGGCACGATCACGAACAACAATGCCTTGGCCGGGTTCAGCGCCAGCAGCCCGGCCCACAAGCCCAGCCACGCGGCGTACTGGGCCATGCAGTAGCGCCAGGCGCCGGGCCAGTGCCGGTACAGGCGGCGCAGCCAGCGGACGAAGGCGGGGTAGAGGACCCATGCCGCCTGCACCGGATGGATCAGGTAGCCCCACAGGTGGTTGGTATCGCCCCCGAAGCGGTAGGTGCGAGCGATGTCCCGCAGACCGTGCCGGTGGCGATGATGGTTGGCGACGTGCGCGGGATAGAACACGAACGTGGGGTGCCCCTGCAGCAGGGTGATCCAGAAATCGGTGGCGCGGTTGGCCCAGCGGTCGCGCCACATCCGCACGTGGGTGTGGTTGTGGTGGATGACGCCTATGCCCAGGGTCAGGAACAGCATCAGCGCGTAGAGGGGCAGCGAAAAGCCGTGGTGCCACTGCCACGCGGCAAGTGCCGGCAAGGCGGCCAGATACAGCAGGCTCTGTCAGTCGCGGCGGTTGCGCAGCGTGGGCAGGAAAGCGCGCCCGCTATTCATGGCCCGCCGCGGTCCTGCGGTCGTGGGCCTGCAACAGGAGCGCCGCAGCGTCCGCCTGCAGGCGCGTGCGGAACAGCCGGTCCATGAAGGTGAACTGGAACCCGTAGTTTCCGTTGAAACAGGCATGGTGCAGGTGATGCCGGCGGCTGGCGGCGAACCAGTGGGCGTAGGACACGCGCGGAAAGAAGTCGTAGTTGGCGTGGCCGATGCAGTTGAAGAACAGGCTGAACAGCGGCACCGAGGCCAGCGACCAGAAGCTGAAGTCGTGCACCACCATGGGCAGCAGGATCACGTTGCCCAGCATCAGGGCCTCGACCGGGTGGAAGCTGTAGGTCGAGAACGGCGTGGTGACGATGGAGCGGTGGTGGGGCAGGTGGAAGCGGCGCAGCGGCTTCGTGTGCAGCAGGCGGTGATTGATCCAGAAGTGCACGTCGTTCCAGGCCACCAGGGCCAGGATTTCCAGCGCGATCTTCCAGCCGCCTGCGGCCGGATCCAGCCTGGCCCATCCGAGCTGCAGCAGGCCCCACGGAAAGATCATGCCGGTGCCGAACAGCAGGATGGACATGCCCGACTGGAGGAGTTCGCGGCGCAACTGGCCCGGCGCGAGCGGACGGGGGTCCAGCGGGCGCCCCACGCCCAGTGCGGGCAGGACGTGGCGGGTAAGCAGCTAGGTCGCGGCGCCGAACAGCAGGTAGATACCACCGAAAAACAGCAGGCCTGCCAGCGTGACCTGCGATGCCGAAAGCTCCTGGAATGCTTGGCCCATGAGTTGTTGTCGTTGTGATGCCGGGAACGGCCTCTATGATAAGCAATTGGCCGGAATGGACGCGGTGCCTGGACGGGATGTCGATTGCACAACGCGGACGAATTCATTACAAAATGTTCGCTCCGGTGGCAGGCGTCGCGGTGCGCCATGCCTAGGTCACGATTCCGAGCAGCTTCTTGCCGATGCCCCGGCCCTCGTAGCCGGGCAGCAAGGCCAGGACGACGATAGGGGCGTCGTCCGGCGTGGCGGGCGCAAGTTCAGGTGAGGCATGGATGTGCGTTCCGGGCGACCGGCGGCGCGGGCAGGGATTTCAACGGGATATATTAAAATCCCAAGACTCGCCGCACGTCTTCGCGCCGTGAATATTCCATTGCGCGGCACCTTCCGGGCAACACAAGGAGCGCCCCGGGGCTCTTGTCGTATACGGGTACGTGGAGCATTCCCACCATGTCAGCTGCAATCAGGATCCTGCAAGGCAAGTTCGGGCGTGTCGCGCTGCTCGACATGAACATGCTCCTGGTGTCGCATGCGCATCACCATTGCCACGTGCTGATCAAGGCCTTCGGCGCCGATACGTATTTTTCGGTGCGCGGCCAGCCGCAGCCGCTGACGGACGACAGCGCGGTCCTGGTCAATGCCTGGGAGCCCCATTCCTACAGCCATAACGGCGCGGAAGTGCAGCGCACGGTGATCCTGGCCCTGTACATCGAGCCCGGCTGGCTGGCCGGCATCCAGCAGGCCCTGACGGTCAGCGCGCACCCCCATTTCTTCCAGCAGCCCTGCGTCGCGTTGTCGCCGGCGGCGCGCAAGCTGGCCGATGCGCTGGCGCGGGACATGCTGCTGACGGCGGAACTGCCCGCCGGCCAATTGGAAGAGCGTCTTTTCCAGCTGATGATCGCCACGATCGAGCACCATTCCGAGTGGCGCAGCTACCAGTCGCTGCTGGGCAGTCTGCGGCAGCACCATGGCGACGTGCGCATCCGCAGGGCCATCGGCCGCATGCGCGAGAACATCGGGCAGTCGCTGGACATGGATGCGCTGGCGGCCGAATGCGGGCTGTCGCGCGCGCATTTCTTCGAGCTTTTCCGCAAGACCACCAAGCTGACGCCGCGCGTGTACGCCAACGTGCTGCGCATGGAAGCGGCCATCACCGCGTTGACCGCGGGCCAGACGCCGGTCGCCGACCTGGCCTACGACATGGGTTTTTCCGCCCCGGGCCATTTCACCCGTTTCTTCCGCGAGCACCTGGGCACCACGCCCACCGAGTACCGCCGCGTGGTGGACGTGTTCGACGCCGGCCACGGCGGGCGCTGACCTCCGGCCCGTGGACCGATTTCCCGCCGGAAAACAGAAAAATCAGACTCTATGGTAAGTGAGCCGATGCGGCGGTAACGGCCGCGGGCAGGGCGCCGCTTATCTTTCTCCTCGCGCAGACCGCCTGAAGGCGGCATGCAGGGAACAGGAGGAAGAGACATGGGGTGCTTGCATGAGTGACGCGAGCGTTCTGGCCACGGCCGATGCGCCGTTCGTCGGGCGCCGGCAGGAACGGGTCGAGGACGCGGCGCTGCTGTCGGGGCGCGGCGCCTATGGCGACGATCTCCCGGTCAAGCCGGGCACGCTGCACGCGGCCATTCTGAGATCCCCCCACGCCCATGCCCGGGTGCTTGGCATGGACACGGGGGCCGCCGAAGCCCATCCGGGCGTCAGGGCGGTACTGACGGGCGCCGACGTGAAGCGCTGGTCGCAGCCCTTCGTCGTGGGCGTGAAATCGCCCATGGAGCATTGGTCGCTGGCCCAGGACCGCGTGCGCTATGTTGGCGAGCCGGTCGCCGTCGTGGTGGCCGAGGACCGCTATGTCGCCGAGGATGCGCTGGAACTGATCCGCGTCGACTACGAGGTGCTGCCGGTGGCCGTGGAGATCGAGGCGGCCATCGCCGGGGATGCGCCGGTGCTGCATCCGGCGGTGGGCAGCAACATCGTCAGCGACCGCAGTTTCAGCTATGGCGAGCCGGACGCCGCCTTCGCCTCGGCCGAGCACCGCGTCCAGCTGACCGTCCACTACCCTCGCAATTCGTGTACGCCCATCGAAGGGGCGGTGGTGATCGCCGAGCACCTGGCGGGCGACGATGGCTACGAGGTCAGCTCCAACTTCATGGGGCCGTATTCGCTGCATTCGGTCATGGCGCTGGCGCTGAAGATCCCGGGCACGCGCCTGCGCCACAAGCTGCCTCGTGATTCGGGCGGCAGCTTCGGCGTCAAGCAAAGCGTGTTTCCCTACGTGGTGCTGATGTGCCTGGCGTCGCGCAAGGCGGGCGCGCCGGTGAAGTGGGTGGAGGACCGCCTGGAGCACCTGGTGGCCGCGACGTCCGCGACCTCCCGCCTGTGCACGATCGAGGCCGCCGTGGATGGCGAGGGGCGGATCAGCGCGCTGTCCTACGACCAGTTCGACGACGTGGGCGGTTATCTGCGCGCCCCCGAGCCAGCCACGTTCTATCGCATGCACGGTTGCCTGACGGGTGCCTATGCCATCCCCAACCTGAAGGTGCGCAACCGCGTGGTGCTGACCAACCGCACGCCCGCCGGGCTGGTGCGCGGCTTCGGCGGCCCCCAGGTGTATTTCGCGCTGGAGCGGCTGGTGCAGCGCATCGCGCAGCAACTGGGAATCGATCCGCTGACGGTGTACCGGCGCAACTTCGTGCCGCCCGAGGCGTTTCCGTACCGCGCCGCGGCCGGCGCCTTGCTGGATTCCGGCAACTATCCGCTGGCCCTGGAGATGGCCGAACGGCAAGGCGGGCTGGAGGAACTCCTGCGGCGGCGCGACGTGGCCAGGGCCGAGGGGCGGCTGTATGGCATCGGCTATGCCGCGATCGTGGAGCCGTCCATTTCCAACATGGGCTACATCAGCACGGTCATGACGGCGGAGCAGCGCGCCAAGGCCGGACCCAAGAACGGCGCCATCGCCAGCGCCACCGTCGGCATCGATCCGCTGGGCGGGGTGACGGTAGTCGTGGCTTCGTCGCCTGCCGGGCAAGGGCACATGACCGTATGCGCCCAGGTCGTCGCGGACGTGTTCGGCCTCTTGCCGCAGCAGGTGGCCGTGAATGTGGATGTCGATACGCAGAAGGATGCCTGGTCGGTCGCCGCGGGCAATTACTCCAGCCGCTTTGCCGGCGCGGTGGCGGGCACCGTGCACCTGGCGGCCAGCCGGCTGCGCGACAAGGTGGCGCGCATCGTGGCGCATCAGCTCCGATGCGATCCGGCCGACGTGGTGTTCGCGGGAGGCAAGGTGGGGCTGCCGGACGCGCCGGGCAAGATGCTGCCATTCGCACGCGCGGCCAGCACCGCGCATTGGGCGCCGGGACAGTTGCCGGAAGGGGAGTCGCCCAGCCTGCGGGTGACCGAATTCTGGACCCCGCCCGAGTTGACCGCCCCGGACGAGCAGGACCGCGTCAATACGTCGGCGGCCTACGGGTTCGCCTTCGACATCTGCGCGGTCGAGATCGACCGCGATACCGGACGCGTACGCATCGACCGCTACGTCACCACGCACGATGCGGGCAAGCTGCTCAACCCGGCGCTGGCGGACGGCCAGATCCGCGGAGCCTTCGCCCAGGGGCTGGGCGCTGCGCTGATGGAGGAGTTCCGCTATGCGGGCGACGGCAGCTTCCAGTCCGGCACCTTCGCCGACTATCTGGTGCCGACGACCTGCGAGGTGCCCGACCCGGTCATCGTCCACCTGGAGACGCCGTCGCCGTTCACGCCGCTGGGGGCCAAGGGCCTGGGCGAGGGCAACAACATGAGTACGCCGGTATGCGTGGCCAATGCCGTCGCCGATGCCCTGGCGCCCATCCGGGGCGCCTGCGACGTCAGGCTGCCGCTGACACCGCTCAAGATCATGGAACTGATCGGGTTCGACGATCCGCCGCCCAGCGCCGGCGCGCAAGCGGCTTCGGCGCCGCCCGCGAGCGCCGCGGCGCCGGGCGGCGGATCGGGCAAGGCCTTGTCCGCCACGGGCAGCGTGCAGATCGCCGCGGCGCCCGAGGTCGTCTTCAACGTGCTGCTTGATCCGCAGGCATTGGCCAAGGTGGTACCCGGCTGCCATTCGCTGGAAGCGGTGGGCGAGAACCGCTATCGCGCCGACGTGACGGTGGGCGTGGGCATGATCAAGGCCCGCTACGCGGCACACATCGAGCTGTCGGAGCTGGATCCGCCGCATTCCCTGCGCCTGGCCGGTTCGGGCAGTTCGTCGCTGGGCGCCGCGCGTGGCAGCGGCAAGGTTCGGCTCGAGCCCAGCGAAGGCGGCACGCGCCTGGTCTACGACTACAGCGCCGAGGTCAGCGGCAAGGTGGCCGCGGTCGGCAGCCGCATGCTGGAAGGGGCGGCCAAGATCGTCCTGGCGCAATTGTTTGAACAACTCGGCCGGCAGGCCAGCGGGCAGCCTACGCCCGCCGCGCCGCGCCGCTGGTGGCGCAAGCTGCTGGCGCTGTTTGGATGGAAGGGGGCGGCATGAAGCCCGCGGCTTTCGATTACGTGCGCCTGGAGGACGAGGCGCAGGCCTGCGAGCTGCTCGCTCGCCATGGCGAGGAGGCCCGCATCCTGGCGGGAGGGCAGTCGCTGATCACGGTGCTGAACATGCGCCTGGCGCAGCCGTCGGTGCTATTGGATGTCTCGCGCTGCGAGGCGCTGGACTACGTGAAGGTGGCGGGCGGAATGCTGGAAGTGGGGGCCGCGGCCACCCAGGCCAGCGTGGAGTGGCGGCCGGGCCTGGCCGGCGAAGTGCCTCTGCTGACCTGTGCGTTTCCCTATATCTCGCATTTCCAGGTGCGCAACCGGGGCACCGTGTGCGGCTCGGTGGCGCACGCCGACCCCAGTGCGGAGCTGCCGCTGTGCCTGGCGCTGCTGGGTGGCGAAGTGGTGCTGTCATCCAGGCGCGGCCGCCGCACCTTGCCGGCGCGGGATTTCTTCCAGGGCATGTTGACGACGGCCCGCGCCAGCGACGAATTGATCGCCTGCGTGCGCTATCCGCTGCGTGCGGCGGGCACGGGCTACGCGTTCGAGGAGTTTTCGCTGCGCCATGGGGATTTCGCCATCGCCGCCTGCGCGGCCGCCGTCGGCAAGGATGCGATACGGCTGGGCGTGGGCGGCGTGGCGGACCGGCCGACCGTCGTGCAATGGCCGCGCCTGCCGCAGCGGGAACTGGAAACCGCCATCAATGACTTTGCCTGGACGCTGGGCGCGCAGGACGACGCGCACGCCAGTGCCGCGTACCGCCGGCGGCTGGTGCGGCAACTGGCGGCCCGGGCCATCGCCACGGCCGCTGCCCGGGCGCAAGGAGACACCGCATGAGCACGGAAAAGACCCAGCGCATCCGCTGCACCTTGAACGGCCGGCGGCGCGAGGGCACGGCCGAGAGCCGCATGCTGCTGTCGGACTTCCTGCGGCACGAGCTGGGCGCCACCGGCACCCACGTGGGATGCGAGCACGGGGTGTGCGGCGCCTGCACCGTGCGCATCGACGGGGTGGCCAGCCGCTCCTGCCTGACGCTGGCGGTCCAGGTGGACGGCCGCGGAGTGGATACGGTCGAAGGCCTGGCGCGGGACGGCGAACTGGGCGATCTGCAACAGGCCTTCCGGCGGCACCACGCGCTGCAATGCGGTTTCTGTACGGCGGGAATCCTGATGTCGTGCGCCGATTTCCTGGAGCGCGTGCCCGATCCGACCGAGCAGCAGGTGCGGGACATGCTTTCGGGGCACCTGTGCCGGTGCACGGGCTACACCCCCATCGTGCAGGCCGTCCTGGACGTGGCCGCCTCGCGCAACAAGAACACATAGAAGGAGGCATCTGATGCTGGATTTGGGACGTACATTCTTGCAGAGCGTGGAGCGCAACCCGGAGGCGATCGCGGCCGTGGAAGGCGAGATCCGCCTGACCTACGCCGAGTGGCTGGGGCAGATCCTGCGCGTGGCGCAAGGGCTGGATGACCTGGGGCTCGGGCATGGCGACCATCTGCTCGTGGTCCTGCAGAACCGCCTGGAAATGGCGACGCTGCACTGGGCCTGCCAGTTCCTCGGGGTGATCGTCACGCCCCTGAACTGGCGCGCCAAGCCCGAGGAAATCGACTACTGCCTGGTCGACGCCTCGGCCAGGGCCATCGTCTACGAAGAGGCCAGCGCGCAAGCCGTGGCGCAGGCCGCCGAGGCCGCCGGCGTGCCGCGCATCGTGGTCGGCGCGGACGCCCACGCGACCCATGTATACGACGGCCTGCTTGCCGCCCGGCCCTGGACGGCTGGCCCGCGCGCCACGGCGGACGACATCTCGCTGATGCTCTACACGTCGGGGACGACCGGCAAGCCCAAGGGCGTGCCGCGCCGGCATCGCCAGGAGCGCGCGGCCGCGCTGGGCCACGTGGCGCAGAACCAGTACGGGATAGGCGAGCGCACGCTGGGCGTGATGCCGCTCTATCACACCATGGGAGTGCGGTCGTTGCTGGCCATGGCGCTGGTGGACGGGTGTTTCGTGTGCCTGCCGCGCTTCTCGCCGGCAACCGCGCTGGCGCTGATCCAGCGTGAGCGGGTCAGCAACCTGTACCTGGTGCCGACGCTCTACCACGACCTGCTGGCGCACGCCGATTTCGCAAGCACCGACATCTCCAGCGTCCGCAAGCTCGGCTTCGCCGGCGCGCCCATGCACGACGCGCTGCTGCTGCGCCTGGACGAGGCGTTCCGGCCCGAGCTGTTCGTCAATCACTACGGCAGCTCCGAGGTCTACACCATGGCGGTCAACCCCGATGCGCGCAGCAAGCCCGGCAGCGCCGGACGCGCGGGCATCAACACGCGCCTGCGCCTGGTGCGGCTGGAGACGACCGATCCCGACGATCTCGCGCCGCGTGGAACGGAGGGGCAGATCATCGCCGACCTGGCCGGGGACGAGGCGTTCGAAGGCTATTGGAACCGGCCCGACGCCAACGCCAAGTCGCTGCACGGCGGCTGGTATTTCACCGGCGACACGGGCTATCTGGACGAGGACGGCGAACTGCACGTGACCGGGCGGGTGGACGACATGATCATCAGCGGCGGCGAGAACATCTCGCCGGTCGACATCGAGTCGGTGTTGTCCCTGCATCCCGGCGTGGACGAGGTCGCCGTCGCGGGTCTGCGCGACGAGCGCTGGGGCCAACGCGTCGTCGCCTTCGTCAAGCGCAAGGAGGCCGTCGACGGCGAGACGCTGGATGCCTATTGCCGCGGCACCGATCTCGCCAATTTCAAGCGTCCGCGGGAATACGTCTTCGTCAGCGAGATTCCCAAGTCCCCCGTGGGGAAGATCCTGCGCCGCAAGCTGACGGCCGGCGAATTCGAGCCGGACCGTTCCTGATTCCGAAATCCCGTGCATGACCCAATGAAGGATATCTCCATGCCCAAGCTCAATCATCCGGCCCACGGCCTGCTCGAACAACTCGATGGCTTCGACGTCATCGTCGACGCGGAGCGCGAGCGCGCCGACATTGTCCTGAAGCGTCCTCCGTTCAACATCATCACCATGCACGAGCGCGAACAACTGCGCCTGGTGTTCGAGGCGCTGGACGAGGACCCGCGCGTGCGCGTGATCGTGCTGCGCGCCGAAGGCGAGCACTTCTCCAGCGGCGGCGACATCCGCGGCTTCCTGGAGGCCAGCCCCGAACACGTTTCCAAGCTGGCCTGGAACATCGCCGCGCCGGCCCGCTGCTCCAAGCCGGTGATCGCCGCCAACCGGGGCTACTGCTTCGGCGTGGGATTCGAGATCTCGCTTGCCTGCGATTTCCGTATCGCCAGCGTCACGGCGCAATACGCGCTGCCCGAGCAGAAGCTGGGGCAGATTCCCGGATCGGGGGGATCGGCGCGCCTGCAAAGCATGATCGGCATCGCCCGCACCAAGGACGTCGTGATGCGCTCGCGCCGCATTCCGGGCCAGCAGGCCTACGACTGGGGCTTCGTGGTCGAGTGCGTGGCCGATGACCAGCTCGAGGCCGCCACCGACAGACTGGTGGACGAACTGCGTGGTTTCTCGCCGCTGGCCCAGCGCACGGTCAAGAAGCTGCTGAACGATTCGGAGGACTCGCCGGTGTCCATCGCCATCGAGCTCGAGGGGCACTGCTACAGCCGCCTGCGCACATCCGAGGATTTCCGCGAAGGCGTCGAGGCATTCCACGCCAAGCGTAAACCGCAGTGGACGGGCCGCTAAGCCGGAACGCTGCACGATTCCAATAACGGAGACATCATGAATACGACCACGGATACCGTTCCGGGCGCGGGACCGCGCGACTCGGCCGCCGACCCCGCGCAGTCGCGCAAGGCCTTCATGGCGGGCCTGGCGTCCACCTTCGGATGGGCGCTGGACCTGTTCGACCTGTTCATCCTGCTGTATGTGGCGCCCATCATCGGGCGGCTGTTCTTTCCTTCGGACAAGCCCACCCTGTCGCTGGCCGCGGTCTATGCCTCGTTCGCGGTGGCGCTGCTGGTGCGGCCCCTGGGGTCGGCCGTGTTCGGCGCCTATGCCGACAAGCACGGCCGCAAGCGTGCGCTGATGATCTCGATGGTGGGCGTGGGGCTGAGCACGGCGGCATTCGGCCTGCTGCCGACCATCCACCAGGCCGGGGTGATCGCTCCCATCGTCTTCCTGGTATTGCGCATCGTGCAGGGTTTGTTCGTGGGCGGTATCGTGGCCTCGACGCATACGATAGGCACGGAGTCGATCGCGCCGCGCCACCGTGGCCTGATGTCGGGACTGGTCGGCAGCGGCGGCGCAGGCATGGGCGCCCTGATGGCCTCCATCGTGTACTTCGCGCTGTCCTACGTCTTCCCCGGCGACCGTTTCGACCAGATCGGCTGGCGCGTCATGTTCTTCTCGGGCCTGATCAGCACCGTCTTCGGCCTGGTGATGTACAGGCTGCTGGACGAGACGCCTTCCTTCAAGAAGATCCAGGCCGAGCGGGCCAGGCAGAAGGACGGGGCGGCCAGGCAGGCTTCGCCGCTCAAGACGCTGTTCGCGGGCGAGTATCGCAACGTGCTGCTGGTCAACCTGCTGATCACCTTCGGCGGCGGCGCGACCTACTACATCACCGCGGGCTATCTGCCGACGCTGCTGAAGCTGGTGGCGAACGTGCCGCACGAGAGCTCGGCGCTGATCCTGATGATCAGCTCGGTGGGAACGATCGTCGGCGCGCTGGCTTTCGGCGCCCTGAGCGACGTCATCGGCCGCAAGAAGACGTTCTATGCGCTGGGCGTCTTCTGCCTGGTACTGCTGCCGTACCTGTTCCTGCTCATCGCCAAGCCCGCGTCCCTGCTACAGATCACGATGATCGCCTCGGCCATCGCCCTGCTTGGCGGGGCCATCATCGCGCCGGTCATGATCTTCCTGAACGAACGCTTCCCGGCCAAGATGCGCGCCAGCGGCACGGGGTTGTCCTGGAACATCGGCTTCGCCGTCGGCGGCATGATGCCCACGGTGGTCTCGCTGCTGAGCGGCTCGCCGCAGGACATTCCCCACGTCCTGGCCATCACCTCGGCCTTGCTGGCGGTGGTCTACCTGGTGGGCGCCAAGGTCTCGCCCGAGACCCAGGGCCAGTTCGACTAGGCCCGAAGGGTGACGGGCTGCTGCGGGGCGGTGGTCATGGCGGAGATTCCTTCGGGTTGGAACCGGCATGGCTGTGTCCGGTACTCCCAAGACGAATCGGACAGGGGAAACGGATCGGTGGCGGAAAAAAATCCCGGCCCGGGTTCAGCGGGGTGTTTCCGTCATGAGCCTGGCCGCCGCATCTACCGCCGCCCGCAGGTCCAGCAGGTGACAGGACGCGGAGCCGACCTGCCCAGTCCTGGCCACGCCCAGCCGGACGAGCGTCTCGCCCAGGGCCGGGAAACGGTCCGCATCGCCGGCGGGCAGGTCGAAGGCCACCCAGCGCCGCTGGCCGTCCACCCATAGCGGGGCGCCTTCGGCGATCCTGGGCGGCGGGGGCGAGGCCAGGGTCTCGGCCATGTGGAAGGCCGTGCATGCGCCGAAGCCGGCGCCCAGCAGCAGGATGCCGGCGCGTTCCCGGTACAGGCGCCCCAGCGGCCCGCCGTGGCCGAAAGGATCTTCCAGGGCGTGGGTGGCGGTGATCGATCCGGCCAGCGGGCCCAGCGCGGCGAAGGAGCACAGGGGGTGGGGGCTGCGGCGGGCTCCGGGCCAGGTCCGGAACAGTTCCGCCACCGCGCCCATGCCGCGCGTCGGGGTGGTGCGCGGGTCGAACGGCGGCAGCGTGGCCCGGATCGTGGCTATCCAGGCGGGCGGGACGGCGGGCGCCCGCCAGTTGGCGGGATCGCTCAACTGCGATGACTGCGCGGGCATCACCAGCGTGCCGGCGGGGCCCACGGCATCGAGCAGGGCACGCACGACGGTCTCGGCTCCCCCCGAGACCCAGCCGAGCCGGCTCATGGCGCAATGTACGAGCAGGGTCATGCCGGGGGCGACACCCAGCCGTGACAGGTCGGCGGCCAGGGTTTCCCGGGTGCGTGGCTGGGGCGTGGCGATGATGGCGGCGTGCTCGGTCATGGGAAGAACAATCGGGAAATATTTGAAATCCGGATAATTGACATATACCTGTGCCGCAAATATTATGAATTTATTCGGATTTCAGGTATTTGCCATGTCCATGTCATCTCAAGTCCTAGCGACCGCCACGCAACTGGGCACGGTGCTGCAGGCCGCGCGCAAATCCCAGGGGATGACCCAGTCTGCCCTGGCCGGCCGCATCGGCCTGAGCCAGTCGCGGGTGTCCCACCTGGAACTGCACGCCCATGAGCTGAGCCTGGAGCAGCTGTTGGCCTGGTGTGCCGCGCTCGGGCTGGAATTGACCCTGGGGCCGCGCGGCGGCCAGGCGCCACCGTCCACTGTACACGCGGACTGGTGACATGGGTCGTCGATCGCATGGCCGCAGCCTGTTCATCTGGGCCAACGGCATCCGCGTCGGCCGCTGGACGATCCCCGCGAGGGGAGAAATGGAACTGCATTACGACCCGGATTGGACGGGGGCCGACATCGGCCGGCCGCTTTCGCTGTCGCTGCCGTTCAACCTGCACGGCCTGCCTCTGAAGGGCGAGAGGGTCGCCAACTATTTCGACAACCTCCTGCCCGACAGCGACGTGATCCGCAGGCGCGTGGCCGAGCGCTTCCGGACCGGTTCGACGGATCCCTTCGATCTCCTGAAGGCAGTCGGCAGCGACTGCGTGGGAGCGGTGCAGATACTGGACGAGCACGAGACGCCGGACGGCCACGGCCGCATTGAAGGCGTGCCCTTGTCCGACGAGGACATCGAGCGGCATCTGATCGAGACGGTGTCGCCGCGCGCCTTCGGCGCCCAGGGGGATCCGGATGCCGACTTCCGCATTTCACTGGCGGGCGCGCAGGAGAAGACCGCTTTCCTGTGGTGGGACGGCCGATGGCACGCGCCGCGCGGCGCCACTCCCACCACCCACATCTTCAAGCTGCCGCTGGGACTGATGGGCGGCCGGCGGGCGGATTTCACCACCTCGGTCGACAACGAATGGCTGTGCCTGCGGCTGCTCAAGGCCTATGGGCTGGATGCCGCCCATGCCGACATCGCGACCTTCGGCAGGCAGCGCGTGCTCGTCGTCGAGCGTTTCGACCGGCGCGTCGCGCCGGACGGCCGGTGGATCATGCGGCTGCCGCAGGAGGATTTCTGCCAGGTGGCCGGATGCCCGCCGCTGCGCAAGTACGAAAACGAGGGCGGGCCGGGGCTCAAGACCCTGTTCGCCACGCTGCGGCAGTCGGTGAGCCCCGATGCCGACATGAAGACATTGATGGCCGCGCAAGTGCTGTTCTGGCTGTTGCGCGCGCCCGACGGCCACGCCAAGAATTTCAGCATTCATCTCCTGCCGCGCGGTCGCTTCCGGCTGACCAGGCTGTACGACGTGATGTCGGCCTACCCGGTGCTGGGCGAGGGGGCCAATCAATGGTCCAGCCGCGAAATCAAGCTGGCGATGGCGTTGCTGGGCAAGAACCGGCACTATGAGATGCACGGCATCCAGCGCCGGCATTTCGACAGTACGGCACGGAAGGTTGGCTATGCGCCGACGGCCGGGCCGATCATCGAAGAAATCCTGTCGCGTACCCCCGCGGCCATCGCCGAGGCCCACGCGGCGCTACCCCGGGATTTTTCGCCGCGTGTCGCGGACACCATCCTGGGCGGGCTGCAACGGGCCGCCGATGCGCTGGCGGCAATGGTGTCTTGATTCCCATAGGAGCTGGCAATGTCTCGAATCTTCATCACGGGCTCGGCCGACGGGCTGGGCAAGGCCGCGGCCGGCACGCTGCTCGCGGACGGCCACGAGGTCGTGCTTCACGTGCGCGGCCGGCAGCGGCTCGATGCGGTGCAGGACCTGGTGAGCCGGGGCGCCCGGGTGGTGGCCGGCGATCTGTCGGACCCGGGGCAGGCCGAGGACGTCGCCGGCCAGGTCAACCGCCTGGGGCGGATGGATGCGGTCATCCACAACGCCGGGGTCTATACCGGGCGGCACATACTGCCGGTCAATGTGGTCGCGCCCTATGTGTTGACGGCGCTCATTGCCCGGCCGGATCGCCTGGTGTACCTGAGCAGCGGCATGCATTTCGACGGCCGTCCCCAACTGGACGGCCTGGATTGGCGCGGGCATGGCGAGTCGGCGTCCTACTCGGACAGCAAGCTGTTCGTGACGGCGCTGGCGATGGCGGTGGCCCGGCTGTGGCCGGGCATCGTCAGCAGCGCGGTCGATCCGGGGTGGGTGCCGACCAAGATGGGAGGCCCCAACGCGCCCGGCGACCTGCGCCTGGGCCACCTGACCCAGGAGTGGCTGGCTGCCGGCACGGACCCGCGCGCCGGCGCGAGCGGCGGATACTGGCACCACCAGCAGCGACTCGATCCGCATCCCGCCGCGCTCGACGCGGCTTTCCAGGACGAATTGCTGCGCGAGCTGGAACGGGCGACGGGCATCGCGCTGCCCGAGGCCTGACGATGGCGGAAAGCACGATGCGGCAACAATTGATCGATGCGAAGAAGCGCCTGTATCGATGGATGAAGTACCGCCTGACCCGGCCCGCGCCGCCGCCTTTGCCTTTCGACATCACGGGTCCGGTGGTCGTGGTCGGCTCCGCGCCGCAGGCCAACCGGCCGGAGGGCCTGGATGGGCGCTATACCGTCATCACCGTGAACGGATCCCAGTCCGTGGCCGCGCGCTGGGGCATCGAGGTGCCCGACATCACGATGATGATGTTCAACCAGATCGAGGGCACGACGCACAATGCGCGGGAGGTCCGGCGGGTCCTGAGCGGGCGGCGGACGCGCGCGCTCTACGTGCTGCTATGGCGCAAGAACGAACGCGAGCGGCTGGAGCGCGGGCTGGCGTCGTTCGATTACCGCTACGACCACCTCTACATCGTCGACCGCTATGAGCGCATGGCGCTGCTCGACAGGGTCGCGGGCCTGCATTCCCTGGAGATCGACGCCGAGTCGAAGTGCTCGAACGGCATCAACGCCGTGCTGTATGCGCTGCATCACGGCGCTCCTGCCGTCATCATCGCCGGCATCGATCCGGGTTCGGCCGGACACGCCTACAACGATGCGGGCCTGGCGCGGCTGCACGTGCGCATGGACCGGATCATCCTGCAACGCCTGCTCGATGCGGGGCGGCCGGTATTCACCGCCGATCCGCAGGTGTCGCGCGCCACGGGAATTCCCTTGTGGAACGCGGAGCGCGCGGCGTGCGTCACCGGCCGCGCTGCCTGACGTGCAGGAGACGCTCGCGGGTGGAGAACCACTCGTCCGCGTAGTCGTCGTTCCTGTGTTCGTCGAAGTAAGGGCCGCCGGTGGTGAAATGCACCAGTTTGGCGTCGGAACGGTAGTCGTATTCGGCGACCAGCCAGTTCCATGCGGCGGGGAGGTCGCCGATGAGGTCTTCCGATTCGAGCCACTTGAACTGGTGCAGGTCCAGCCCGGTCGCCGTGTTCACATAGTAGGGATCGAGCCTGCGGCATTTCGCATTGTTGAAGAGCAGGACGCTGGACCAGTTCTTCTTCTCGTACCTGGACTGGACCTGTCCCAGGAACTTGGTTTCGCTTCTGGGACGGTAGTCGTGCTTGACGCACATCGCGGCAAAGCGCTCGTCCCGCAAGGCCCAGAGTTCCGCGATGTCCGTGCGCACCAGCGTGTCGCAATCGATGAACAGGGACCAGCCCTGGAAACCGCTCAGGTAAGGCACCAGGAAGCGAGAGAACGAGAACTCGGTCGACTGGAGCGGATTGCGTTCCCGGGCGAAGACGCCTTCCAGGTGATCCAGGGCGACCGGGGTGACGGAAACGGGGATGGAGCTCTTTTCCAGGATGCTCTGACACAGCACGTGATAGGCGGCGACTTCCTTGCTGTCGAAACCTATGTAGATGCGGGCAGTTTCTATCATGGCCGGCCGGGTCGAGTTCTGCGGAACCCATGTTGTACCGGGCCGCGGCTCGGCCGGGCGTATCACAACGTTTCATAAGAAACAGACGCCGGCTCGACATTCGTGCGCGATGGGCAAACAATTGGCCGCATGCCCGTCGCCCGCCGATTCGCCAATACCGCGCTGAAGCTGCTGTACCGCTACACCCACGGTCCCGGCCAGCGCCACAACGAGCGCCTGTGGCCGCACGTGGCGGTGGAACGCGACGCCGACGGCCATGTGGTCGGCTATTCGTACCGGCGCCGGCCACTGCCATTGGCCAATGCGAGCGTGGCCCGGGCAAGCGCGTCCGGAACGGGGCACATCATCGCCAGCGGCCCGTCGATCAATGACATCGACTACGGCCGCCTGTCCTTGTCCGGCGTGATGGGGGTGAACGGCGCCATCGCGCTGCTCGACCGTCATGCCGTACGCTTCGATTACTACTGCTTCAACGACACGGGCTTCGTGCGGGCCCGTCCCGAACTGGTCCGCCGGGTCGTGGAGCAGGAGCTGCTGCTGTTCACCACGCCTTTGTGCCTGTGGCATGTCCTGCAACGGATGCCTCCCGAGGCGTTGCGCTGCCGGCTGTTCCTGGTCGAGAATCCCCAGCGGCGCGCGCTGTTGCCGGCGCGGACCATGGCGCAGGTACGGCGCGAACATCCGGAGCACGAACTGGCTATTTTCGATCTCGACCGCGCGCTGGGATTCAGCCGCGACATCCGCAAGGGCGTGTTCGACGTCGGCACCGTGGCCTACACCGCTCTCCAGATCATGGCCTGGCTGGGGTACGCCGAAATCGTGCTGCATGGCGTGGACCTGCGCAACGCGGCCGCCGCGGGCCGCTTCTACGAATCGCTCGCCGACCGCCTTCCCACCACGCTCGACCAGTACCTGTCCGGCCACATCCTGCCGTCGTTCAACAGGGCGGCGTCGCTGCTGCGCGAATCGGGCGTGCGTATCGTCAACCTGTCTCCGGATGGCGCGCTGTCGGGTGACCCGTTCCAGCAACGGGACTGGCGCGCGCTGGCCGGGAGTTGATGCCGAGGACCATATGGAAGACAGGATCAGGCTTTTCGTCGGATGCGATCCGAACGACTGCGATCTCGAGCAGATGATGGTGCTGGAATACAGCGCGCGCAAGCACTGCTCGCTGCCCATCGACATCGAGTGGATGCGGCTGTCGAGGGATCCGGCCAGTTTCTGGCATGCCGATCCCGGGCAGGGGCGGGGCTGGCGCACGCAGGCGTGGGCCACGCCGTTCTCGGGTTTCCGCTGGGGCGTGCCGGCGTTCTGCGGCTACGAGGGCCGGGCCATCTACCTGGACACCGACATGGTGGTGCTGTGCGACCTGGCCGAACTCTGGCGGATGCCGCTGGACGCCGGCAAGGTGCTTACCGGCAAGGGGCGCAAGACATCGTGGCGTTTTTGCGTGACGGTGTGGGATTGCGCCGCCGCGCGGCCCCACCTGCCATCCATCGAGCGCCTGCGCGCCGAGCCCGATTCGCACCAGCGCATGATGCGCTATTTCTCCGGACATCCCGAGTTGATCGAGTCGATGCACTCGGACTACAACAATATCGATGGCGAGGGAAAGCCGCTTCATGCGATTCGCATCCTGCACTATTCGGACATGGGGACGCAGTTCAGCCACAAATACGCATTCCCCAGGCTGGAGCGGGAAGGCCGCCGGCACTGGTTCGACGGCCGGGTGCTGCCGCACCCCAGGGCCGACCTGGCCGAGCTTTTCGATGCCTGCTATCGCGAAGCGCTGTCCGCGGGCTACGCGCTCGACGACTATCGGTCGCCGTCGCCATTCGGCGACATGATGAAAGCCACCCAACGCGACTATGCCGGCAACCACCGCACCCGCAAACGCTCGCTCTGGTCGCGCCTGGGACTGGGCGGCATGGCGGATTGATCGCTCTCTTGCGAATATCCCGTGACGATTTGGTTACGATAAAAAACAAGTCGTACGGGGCGGCAGAGTAGAGTCGATTGCATCGACCCGTACCACTGCACAAGGGGGCTGCCATCAACCATCCCCGTCATCCCATTCAGCAAGGCTGGTCTGTCGCCTTCGTGATGTCGCCGCGCATCGGCGACACGCTCATCTCGATGGTGGTCGCCAACAATCTCGTCCGCCATGGGATCGATGTCACGGTCTTCAGCCGCCACCTGCACGCCATGCGCAAGTGGTTTCCCGGTTTTCGCATCGAGCCCGAGCTGCATGCGGCGCAGGCGCGGAACCGGCTCGAGCATTTCGACGTCATGCTGCACGCCTACGAATCCGACGTGCTGGACGATGCGCGCGATTGGCATCCGCGAGTGTGGGTCATGGACAGGTGGGCCACGTATCGACAGGTCAAGCCCATGGTGGACATACAGCTGGACCTGTGCCGCCATTGCTTCGGGCTCGATGGCCTGACGCGCGACAACGGCCTGGTCGTGCCGGTCGACGTGGGCGTGACCGCCGTCGGCAATCGAGTGATCATCCATCCCACGGCCAGCGACATCCAGAAGCAATGGCTGCCCGGACGTTTCCTGAAACTGGCCCGCCGGCTGCGGGCCCGGGGCTACGATCCGAGTTTCGTGGTGGCTCCCCGCGAGCACGCGCAATGGGAATGGGTCGAGGCGCAGGGCTTTCGCCTGGTCTCGCACGAATCCCTGGACGATCTGGCTCGCTGGCTTGCAACGGCACGCATTTTCGTCGGGAATGACTCGGGCCTGGCGCACCTGGCCTCCAACGTGGGCGTGCCCGCCGTGTCGCTCGCGATGCGGCCGCGCATCGCGGTGCGCTGGGCGCCCGGCTGGGCGCTGAGCCTGGCTGTCACCGCGCCGCCGCTGATGCCCGGCCGATGGCTGCGGGAACATTCGTGGAAGTATCTGCTGTCGGTTCGCAAGGTCGACGCCGCGGTCGAGCGGCTGCGCCGGCGGGTGTCGGAAGCCGTACTGGCATTCGATCAGGGGCCTGCGGGCGAGCGGATGACGAACAAGTCGATGATCAATGCCAACCCCATCGCGCAGGCCCCGATGACGAAAAGCCGGGCATAGTCGCCGCCGTCGTGGGCGAACAGGAAGGACAGCCCGTAGGCGGCCAGTGCCTGGAACAGGGCGAAGCCCACCGTGGCGGTCTGCCAGGCCGGGCCCTGCAGAGTAGGGTGGTGGGCCAGCAACTCGTGCACGCGACCCAGCACCAGCGGCACGGTGCCGGTCACGAAGGCGCCCACGATCACGCTGGAAGCCGCCAGCCAGGCTGCCCCCAGGCCCAGTGCCGGGATGAGCACGGCCACTGCTTCCAGCGCAAACGAGGCCCGCAGCGCCGGGCCGAAGCCGATCCGGTCGGCCAGCATGCCGGCCAGGACCGGGCCCGCACTCGCGCCGATGCCGAACAGCACCCAGTAGTGCGCTCCCGCCTGCAGGCCGAGACCGAGACCTCGCGCCACGAAATCGACCAGGAAGATCATGTGCGGCACCCATCCCGCGGCGTTGAGCGCATACTCGACGTACAACGCACGTAGCGGGCGGGACGGTGCGGCGGGGCGGCGATGCGAGGGCTCGGCCGCGGCCGGTCTCGTCTGCGCGGGCCAGCCTTTCCACGCCAGGGCGGACAGCAACAGGGACAGGGCGGCCAGGCCCAGCCAGGTCTCGCGTATGCCTTGTCGCAGCCAGAGGGGGACCAGTGTTCCGGACAGCACGATGCCGACGCCGACCCCCATGAAGATGACGCCGCCGGCGAGTCCCCGGCGCGAAGGCGGCACCAGGGGCAGCACCGCGGGCGCGGCAAGCACCATGAGCGCGCCGCCGGCAAGTCCGGACAGAAAGCGCCAGGCGAAGAACCAGACGAAAGAGACCGGCACCGCGCAGGCCAGGCAGACGATCGTCGCGAGCAACATCATGCCGCGCAGGACCGGGGCGGGCGACCATTTGGCGGCCAGCGGCCGGCCAGCCAGCGCGCCCGCCAGATAGCCGGCCAGGTTGGCCGCGCCCAGGTAGGCGGCCAGGGACGGCGCGAACCAACGGGCGCCGATGATGGCAGGCAGGAGAGGGGTGTAGGCGAAGCGGGCCAGGCCGATGCCGACCAGGCTGGCGCAGAAGCCGGCAAGCACGCCCCATGCCGCGCGATTGCCGCCAGCGACCTTCATCGTCAGGGTGGTGGCTTCCTCGTCCATGTCCTTTCCCGTAATGCAGACCGGAAAAGGCTACGCGCTATCATTTATCTGAAGAAGCGAATTTATAAGATCGTGGCTATCTGGAATAAAGATATGTCTCGACGGCCCCGGCGCGCTGGCATGACGCTGCATGCCGCCCTTCGGAATGGAAGCAAGCATGGACCTGGCTGATCTGAAAACCTTCGAGGCCGTGGCTCGGCATGGCAGCATGAACAAGGCCGCAGCCGAGCTGCATACCGTCCAGTCCAACGTCACGGCCAGGATCCGGGCGCTGGAGGAAGAACTGGGCGTACCCTTGTTCGAACGCCATGCCCGCGGCGTGGTGATCACGCCCGCCGGAGACCGCATCCTGCCCCTGGTCGGCAGGATGTCGCGGTTGACGGCCGAGATACGGGCGGCCGCCGGGGACGACGGCACGCCCGCCGGCAACCTGTCGCTGGGCGGACTGGAGACGACCACGGCGCTGCGCCTGGCGCCGGTGCTCAGTTCCTATGCGCAGGCCCATCCCGCGGTCCGGCTGTCGCTTCGCACTGGCACGACCGCGCGGCTGGTGCAGGACGTCGTCGAATACCGGCTGGAGGGCGCGTTCGTTGCCGGTCCGGTCACGCATCCCGACCTGTACCAGGAAGCCGTCTTCACCGAGGAACTGGCGCTGGTCGGCGGTCCGGCCCTGCGCACGATCAAGTCCTTGGCAAGCGTGCCCGACCTGAAGACCATCGTTTTCCAGCTGGGGTGTTCCTATCGGCAGCGACTCGAGTCGCTGCTGGCCGCAATGGGCATCGTCGTCGCCCGTCCGCTGGAGTTCGGTTCGCTCGACGCCATCGTGAGCTGCGTTGCGGCCGGGGTGGGCGTGACCTTGCTGCCGCGCGGAGTGGCCGCGCCGGCGGCGAAGGCCGGGCGCGTCTCCCTGCACCGCATTCCACGCGAACTCGCGCGGGTGGAGACCTTGTACATCCGGCGCCGGGACGGCTACGTCTCCAGCGCGTCCACGGTGTTCCTGGAAATGGTCCGGGCGTTCCACGGCCGGGGCAGGGCCGGGCGGTAGGACATCGGGCGGCATCGGCCGCGCGTTCTCCAGGCGATGCGATCCCGAAAGCTCCGCAGCTCGTGCTTGACGCCTTCGCCGGATAAAAAATATAATGAAATTAGAGAAAACAAAATGAAATTAGAAGGCGGAGGCAGATATGGGCCGCATCGTGCGGATGGGTGCCGGGTCGGGTTTCTGGGGCGATGCCCTGGATCCCGCCGAAGAATTGCTGGAACGGGCGAACCTGGACTATCTGTGCTTCGACTATCTGGCCGAACTGACCATGGCGCTGTTGCAGCGTCAGAAGCTGAAGCGGCCCGACGCCGGCTACGTGCCGGATGCGGTGCAGGCCATGATCGCGTTGTTGCCCAAGGCCCGGGCGGCCGGCACGCGCCTGGTCTCCAACGGCGGCGGCGTCAATCCGCGTGCCGCGGCCGGCAGGATTGCCGAGGGCGCGCGCCAGGCGGGCATGGCCGGCGCCCGCGTCGCACTGGTCGAGGGCGACGACATGCTGGGCAAGCTCGATGCATTGATCGCGCAAGGCGTGCCGCTGCGCAATCTGGATACCGGCGATGAGGATTTCGCGGCCATACGCGATCGCGTGGTCTGCGCCAACGTCTATACCGACAGTTCGGGGATAAGCGAGGGACTGGCCGGCGAGGCCGACGTCGTCATCGCCGGACGGGTGTCGGACAACGCGCTGTATGTCGGCCCGTTGGCGCACGAATTCGGCTGGCGTCGCGACGCGGCGCACGTGCATCGGTATGCCGCGGCGGTGACGCTGGGGCACATCGTCGAGTGCGCGGCGGGCTGCTCGGGCGGCATGTCGTCCCGGTTCCTGGAAATGCCGCACATGGGGCGGGTCGGATTCCCCATACTGGAAGTGGACGAAACCGGGGATGCCACCGTGACCAAGCTGGCGGGCAGCGGGGGCCGGGTCGATCAGTGGACGGTCAAGGAACACCTGGTCTACGAAATTGGCGATCCGCGGCGCTATCTGATGCCCGACGCGGTGGCCGACTTCACATCCCTCAGGCTGGATGACCAAGGCCAGGACCGCGTGCGCGTCAGCGGCATGCGGGGAGAGCCCGCGCCCGAGTTGTGGAAGATGGTGGTGGGCTACCAGGACGGCTGGATAGGAGAGACGATGGCCTTTTTCCCGTGGCCCAACGCCTACGACCGCGCGATGAAGGCCCGCGAGACCCTGCTCGAGCGTTTCGAGCGGATGGGCCTGGCGGCCGACCAGGTGCATTTCGATCTCGTCGGCCTGAACACCCTGCACGGGCCCGCGGCGGCGTTTCCCGGCCGGGAATGGGCCAACGAACTGCCCGAGGTGGGCCTGCGCTGCGCGGTGCGCACGCAGACCCAGGAGGAAGCCGACAAGGTGCGGCGCGCCGGGACGAATCTGTGGATCATGGGGCCGGGGGGCACTTCGTTCGGCACGCCGATGAAGCCGCGTCCCGTCATCGCGCTGTGGCCGACGCTCATCCCGCGCGACGCCGTCGAACAGAAGACCGAGATCCTGGTGGCTTGAGGAGCATGCCGATGACGCTGCAAGTGAAAGATATCGCCTACGTGCGCTCCGGGGACAAGGGAGATGTCTGCTCCGTGGGCCTGGTCGCGCGCGGCCCGAGGGAATATGCGTGGCTGCGCGCCAGCGTGACGCCGGCCGATGTGAAGCGGCTCTATGGCGACTGGGTGCAGGGCGAGGTGGAGTGCCATCCCATGGACAACATCGGCGCGGTGGTGGTGGTCATGCGCCATGCGCTCGGGGGTGGCGCCACGCGCACCCTGCGGCTGGACCAGACCGGCAAGTCGCTGGGCTATGCCTTGATGCGCCTGCCGGTGCGCGGCGCCGAGAACCTTTCCTGACGATCGTTCGCCATGGCCATCCTGTCTTCCCGTACACGCACAGACGGCAAGGAGTTCGCCGCCAACGCCGCGGCCTACGCCGAACTTCGCGCGCCGCTGGATGCCGCGCGCCGGCGCGCGATCGAGGGCGGCGGCGAACGCGCGCGCCAGACGCATCTTGCGCGCGGCAAGTTGCTGCCGCGCGAACGGATCAATACCCTGCTGGATCCCGGGACGCCGTTCCTGGAAATCGGGCAACTGGCGGCCGAGGGCCTGTACGACGGTCAGTCGCCGGGCGCGGGCATGATCACCGGGGTCGGGATGGTGGCCGGCCGCGCCTGCGTGATCATGGCCAACGATGCCACGGTCAAGGGCGGCACCTACTATCCGCTCACCATCAAGAAGCAGTTGCGGGCGCAGGCCATCGCCCGCGAGAACGGCCTGCCGTGCGTCTATCTGGTCGATTCCGGCGGCGCCTACCTGCCGCTGCAGGGGGACATCTTTCCCGACGAGCACCACTTCGGAAAGATCTTCCGCAACATCGCCGAGATGTCCGCCCTGGGCCTGAAGCAGGTCGCGGCCGTGCTGGGCGCGTGCACGGCGGGGGGCGCCTACATACCGGCGATGTGCGACGAGACCGTCATCGTCGATCAGGCCGGCACCATCTACCTGGGCGGGCCGCAACTGGTGCAGGCGGCCACCGGCGAACTGGTCGATGCGCAGGCGCTGGGTGGTGCCGACATCCATACGCGCCTGTCCGGCGTCGCCGATCATTTCGCCCATGACGAACTGCACGCGCTGACGCTGGTACGGGACATCATGGCGCGCGGCCAGGCCGCCTCCTTGCCGGCGCCGCCGCGTGTCCCGGTCCCACCGCGCCATGATCCGGCCGAGCTGCCCGGGCTGATTCCCGCCAACCCCAAGCAGGCCATCCCTGTCCGCGACGTGCTGGCGCGGCTGCTGGACGGCAGCGAATTCGTCGCCTACCGGGAACGCTACGGCGCCAGCCTGGTGTGCGGCACGGGCGCGATAGGCGGGTATCCGGTCGGCGTCCTGGCCAATGACGGCGTGCTGTTCGGCCAGAGCGCGCAGAAGGCCGCCAACTTCATCGAACTGTGCTGCCAGGACAACATCCCGCTGGTGTTCCTGCACAACATCAGCGGCTTCATGGTTGGCGTGCAGTATGAGCAGGGAGGCATCGCCAAGGACGGCGCCAAGATGGTCAACGCCGTCGCGACCGCCCGCGTGCCCAAGTTCAGCGTGGTCATAGGCGGAAGCTACGGCGCCGGCGCCTATGCGATGTGCGGGCGTGCCTTCGGCCCGCGCCTGATGGCGATGTGGCCGAACGCGAGGACGTCGGTGATGGGGGGCGAGCAGGCCGCCACCGTGCTGGCCCTGGTGCGGGCCGAGCAACTGGCGCGCCAGGGCAAGGCGTTTTCCGCCGAGGAGGCCGAGGCGTTCAAGGCGCCGGTACGGGCCGCCTACGACGCCGAGAGCACGGCCCTGTACGCGGCTTCCCGTCTGTGGGTGGACAGCGTGATCGAACCGGCCGACACCCGCGCGTGGTTGACGCTGGGCCTCGCGCTGGCGGCGGGCAGTCCCCGGGAATCGACACGCTTCGGCGTGTTCAGGATGTAGGCCATGTGGAAAAGAATCCTGATCGCGAACCGGGGCGAGATCGCCCGGCGCATCGCGCGCACGTGCCGGCGCCTGGGCATCGAGTACGTGGCCGTCCATTCCGAAGCCGATGCCGCCGCGGCCCACCTGGACGGCGCGGTGGAAACGGTCTGCCTGGGGCCGGGTCCGGCCGGCGACAGCTATCTGCACGGCGCCAGGCTGGTCGAGGCGGCCGTGCGCACGCAATGCCAGGCCGTGCATCCCGGCTACGGTTTCCTGTCCGAGAACAGCGAGTTCGCGGCCGCCGTCGAGCGCGCGGGACTGGTGTTCATCGGCCCCGCGCCCGAGACCATTGCCATGCTGGGAGACAAGGCGCGGGCCAAGGCGCTGATGCGCGCGGCCGGCGTTCCCGTGGTGCCGGGGACCGACGAGGCCAGCGACGACCCCGGGCAGATCGAGGCGCTGGTGCGCGCCATCGACCTGCCGGTATTGCTCAAGCCGTCGGCGGGGGGCGGCGGCAAGGGCATGCGGGTCATCGCGCGCCATGAAGGCTTGGCGCAGGCGATCGAGTCCGCGATCCGGGTGGCGCGCAGCAGCTTCGGCGATGGCCGCATGATCGTCGAGCGCTACATCGACGAGCCGCGCCACATCGAGGTGCAGATATTCGGCGACGGCCGGGGCGACGTGGTGCATCTTTTCGAGCGCGAGTGTTCGCTCCAGCGCCGCCACCAGAAAGTCGTGGAAGAGGCGCCCGCGCCGGGCCTGCCCGCCGAGGCGCGCCTGCGCCTGCTGGAGGCGGCGCTGCAGGGCGCGCGCAGCTTGAACTATCGCAATGCCGGGACCTTCGAGTTCATCGTCGGCCGCGATCTCCAGTGCTACTTCCTGGAGGTGAACACGCGCCTGCAGGTCGAGCATCCCGTCACGGAGGCCGTCACCGGCCTGGACCTGGTGGAGTGGCAACTGCGGGTGGCGGCGGGCGAGCCCTTGCCGCTGGCGCAATCCGCCATCGCATGCCGGGGCCATGCCATCGAGGCGCGTGTCTACGCCGAGGATCCCGCGCACGACTTCCGCCCGTCGCCGGGCACGGTGGCGCGCGCGCGATGGCCCGCGGGCCTGCGGGTGGACACGGCACTGGATGGCTCGGGAGAAGTGCCGCCTTTCTACGACCCCATGGTGGCCAAGATCATCGCCCACGCCGGCGACCGCCAGGCCGCGCTGCATGCGCTCAGGGCGGGGCTGGGCGACACCGTGCTGCTGGGCATCACCACCAACGTGGGTTACCTGGCGCGGGTCCTGGACGATCCGGCGGTCAGGTCCGGACACGTTCACACGCGCTACCTGGACGAGCGCAAGGACCTGCAGTCGCCGCGCAGCCGCGAGGCCGCGGTGGCGGTGGGCGCCGCGCTGCACTTTCCCGCGGCGGCCAGGCCAGGCTCGCCCTGGCTCCCAGGCGCCGGACAGGGAACGATGGACCGGCATTGCCTGGATGCCGGGACGCCGCTGGGGAGGATGCATTTCGAGCTGGACCAGGAGCCGGTCGCGGCCGGCTTCGTGGCGGCCGACGGCCCGGGCGTGGACGTGGAGGCGGCCGGCAAGGCGTCGCGCGTCTTGCGCGACGCGTCGGGGTTGGGGGGGCGGGTAGGCCCGCACGGCTGGGAGGCCTGCCCGGCCGAATCCGGCTGGCATGTGCTGGTGGACGGCGACCACTACACCGTGCGCCCCCGCAGTACCCGCGAACAGGACGGCGCCAGGCCGGACCGCCTGGCCATCGCGCCGATGTCCGGCGTCATCGCGGCCCTGCCGCTGCGGCCGGGCGATCGGGTCTTGCCGGGCGACACGCTGGCCATCATCGAGGCGATGAAGATGGAACACGCCATCGCCGCCCACGGGGCCGGCACCGTTCGGGCCCTGCGCCATGCGCCGGGAGAGAGCGTCCGCGAGGGCGATCTCATCGTCGAGGTCGATTACGACGCCGCGCCATGACCTTCCATTCCGAGCCGGCGGGCGCCGGCAGCATCGAGACCACCATGAACAAGCCGTTGAGCCATCTTCGAGTCGTGGACCTTTCCCGCATCCTGGCAGGCCCCTGGGCCACGCAGAACCTGGCGGACCTGGGGGCGGAAGTCATCAAGATAGAAAAACCCGGCGCCGGCGACGATACGCGGCAGATGGGGCCGCCGTTCCTGACCGACGAGCATACGGGGGAAGAGGGCGATGCCGCTTATTTCATGAGTTGCAACCGCGGCAAGAAGTCCGTCGCCATCGATTTCTCCGACCCGCGCGGCCAGCGGATCGTCCGGGAGCTGGCGCGAGGCGCCGACGTGTTCGTGGAGAACTACAAGGTCGGCGCGCTGAAGAAATACGGGCTGGACTACGACTCGCTGCGCGAGATCAATCCGGGGCTGGTCTATTGCTCGGTGACCGGATTCGGCCAAACCGGGCCATACAAGGACCGCGCGGGCTACGACTACCTGATCCAGGGCATGGGCGGCCTCATGAGCGTGACGGGTGAGCGCGATGACCTGCCCGGCGGCGGGCCGCAGCGGGCAGGCGTGGCGGTGGCCGACCTGCTGGCCGGCATGTACGCCACCACCGCCATCCTGGCCGCGGTGCAGCACAGGGACCGGGGCCACGGCGGCCAGCACATCGACATCAGCCTGCTGGACTGCATGGTCGGCTCGCTGGTGAACCAGTCGATGAACTACCTGGTCAGCGGCCGCGTGCCGCAGCGCATGGGCAGCGGCCATCCCAACATCGCGCCGTATGCGGTCTATCCGGCGGCGGACGGCCATCTGGTGCTCGCCGTCGGCAACGACACGCAGTTCCGCCGCCTGTGCGAGGCGGTGGGGCAGGCCGAGGTCGGGACCGATTCCCGCTTCGCGACCATCGCGGACCGGGTGCGCAATCGTGCGGAGCTGGATGCGTGGCTGGTGCCGCTCACGCGTTCGCGCACCCTGTCCGACTGGACGTCGCTGCTCGAACGCGCGCAGGTCCCGGGCGGGCCCATCAACGGCATGGACCAGGTGTTCGCCGACGAGCACGTCGTCGCGCGCGGCATGCGCGCCGAGGTGCGGCATCCGCGCTATGGCAGGGTGCCGACGGTGCGCAATCCCATGCGCTTCTCGGCCACGCCGCTGGAGCCGGGAAGCGCGCCGCCCATGCTGGGCCAGCATACCGACGAGGTACTGCGGTCGGTGGGCGTGACGCCCGAGCAGCTAGCGGCATTGCGGCAGGCCGGCGTGCTTTGACCAGGAAAACATTCAGGGAACGAGGAGGAGAAGGACATGCGCAAAGCCATCACGACCGACGCCAACGGGCTGGAGGTCCTGGGCATGGGGTTCTATTGGGACGACGTCGAGGTCGGTTATCGCTTCCGGACCCTG
Organism: Pigmentiphaga sp. NML030171; assembly: GCF_002188635.1. Classification (GTDB taxonomy): domain Bacteria; phylum Pseudomonadota; class Gammaproteobacteria; order Burkholderiales; family Burkholderiaceae_B; genus Pigmentiphaga; species Pigmentiphaga daeguensis. The sequence goes on from NZ_NINX01000039.1 coordinate 51,432, forward strand.
GGAAGGACCATCACCGAGGCGGACATCACCCTGTTCATCGGAACCGTGGGCATGGTGGAGGAAATGTTCACCAATCTGGACTACATCGCCTCGCAGTCCATCATCGGGTCGCGCCCGGCGCCCGGTTCGCTGGTCTTCTGCATGGCCGAAGGCCTGCTGATGCAGAGCACGATGCAGCGCACGGGCATGGCCTTCATGGAGGCGGACATCAAGGTGCACAAGCCCACCAATGCCGGCGACACCATCCATGTCGAATGCGAAGTGATCGAGGCCAGGGCGACCAGCAAGGCCGACCGCGGCCTGGTGCGCACCGCCAACCGCGTGGTCAACCAACGGGGCGAGACCGTGCTGACCTACTCGCCGCTGCGCATGGTCAAGACCCGGCCCAACGATTCCACCCTTGCGGGAGACAAATGATGAAAACCTTGCCTTCGATCGGCCTGTGCGTCCTGGTCCTTGCCGCGCAGGGGCTGCCGGCGGCCCGCGCCGCCTATCCCGACAAGCCGGTCACCATCGTGGTGCCGTTCGCCGCGGGCAGCCCGACCGACGCCGTGGCGCGTGTCGTGGCCGAGGCCCTGGGCAAGCGCCTGGGGCAGTCCATGGTGGTCCAGAACCGGCCGGGCGCCACGGGCATGATAGGCAGCGAGTACGTCGCGCGCGCGCAACCGGACGGCTATACCTTGCTGTTCGGCACCAACACGACCCAGGTGGCGAACCAGTATTTCTTCAAGAAGGTGTCCTATGACGGCCTGAAGGATTTCGCGCCGGTGGCCATCGTGGGCGGCGTGCCGCATGCGCTGGTGGTCAATCCGTCGGTACCGGTCAACTCGGTCGCCGAGTTGATCGAATATGCCAAGGCGCATCCCGGCAAGCTGTCCTTCCCCTACGCCAACAGCACCACGCGCATCACCGGCAGCACCTTCCGCGTGATGACGAAGACGCAGATCGAGGCCATCCCGTACAAGGCCTACGGCCAGGCCATCGCCGAACTGCTGGGCGGGCAGACGCAGATGATGTTCATCGATTTCTCGACCGGTCTTTCCTACATGACCTCGGGCAAGCTCAAGGCGCTGGCCATCACGCCGGACCGCTCGGCCAAGCTGCCGGGCGTGCCTGCCATGAAGGAGGTGCTGCCGGGTTTCGAGATCGGGAACTGGAACGGCCTGTTCGCGCCCACGGGGACTTCGCCCGAGGTCATCGACCGGCTCAATCGCGAGATCCGCGCCGTGCTCGAACAACCCGAACTGCGCAAGCAGGTGGACGGCGTGGGCTATGAACTGCTGCCGCCGATGGCGCCGGCCGAGTTCGGCAAGTACATCGCCGAGGAAAGCCGGCACTACGCCAGGCTAACCAAGGCCGCCGACATCCAGCCCGAGTGAGCGGCGGGTATGGCAGCACTCTTTCGAGCCGTCTTTTCGTGTCCAGGAGGCCTGACATGACGACATCCACCGAAGCCCCCGTGCAGTACACGCTGGCCTCAGGCATCGCCACGATCCGCATCAATCGGCCCGACCAGCGCAATGCGCTGTCGATCGAGGTGTGCGAGCGGCTGCTGGATCTCTGGGACGAGGTCGACCGCGACGAGTCCGTCCGCGCGGTCGTGCTGACCTCGGCCGACTGCGGGACGTTCTCGGCCGGCATGGACCTGAAAGAAGCGGCGAGGGTGCGCGCGGAATCGGGCAAGGACATGCTGGAGCTGCTGCGCGATCCCTTCCACCAGCGCATGCGGCGGGTGACCAAGCCCATCATCGCCGCCATGACCGGCCACTTCACCGCGGGCGGCATGGTGCTGGCGGCCAACAGCGACATCCGGGTCGGCTTGCAGGGAACGCGGGGAGGCATCTCCGAGGCCAAGGTGGGGCGGGGTTCGCCGTGGGGCGTGCCCATGCTGTGGATGCTGCCTCAGCCCTTCCTGCTGGAGATGATGATGACGGGCGACATGCATCCCATCGAACGTTTCCACCAATTGGGGTTCGTCAACTATGTAGAGGCGACGCCCGCCGCGGTGCGCGAGCGGGCACAGGCGGTGGCCCGCACCATCGCCGACAACGCGCCGCTGACCGTCTGGGCCGCCAAGAAAAGCGTGGGAGCGGCGATGGACCTGGGGTGCGACCGGGGCTTCGAGGCGGCCTGCAAATTCCACGAACGGGTCTATGCCAGCGCGGATGCCATCGAAGGCCCGCGCGCCTTCGCCGAGAAACGCCCGCCGCGCTGGATCGGAGCCTAGCCATGGCCGCGGGCGAGAGCTTCGTCCAGCGCGAGGAACGGGACGGTATCGTCACGCTGACGCTCAATCATCCCGAGACGCTGAACCGTTTTTCCAGCACGGACCAGTTCCTGGAGCTGGCCGGACAGATTCGTCGTGCCCAGGCCGATCCGGCCGCGCGCGTGCTCGTCATCACGGGGCAGGGCAGGGCATTCTGCGCGGGCGGGGACCTCAGGCAGATGGCGCGGCGCGAAATGTTCTCGGCCGGCTCCGTGGCCCAGATACAGGCGCGCTACCGGGACACGGTGCATCAGGTGCCGCTGGCCCTGAGCGAGACCGAGATCCCGGTCATCGCCGCGGTCAACGGGCCGGCCTATGGCGCGGGCTGCGATCTGGCCTGCTTCTGCGACGTGCGCATCGCGGCGCGAAGCGCGCGCTTCTCGGTCAGCTTCGCGCGGCTGGGCATCGTCGCGGGGGATGGCGGGGCGTGGATGCTGCCACGCCTGGTCGGCCGGTCCAAGGCCATGGAGCTGGCATTCACGGCCGATCCCATCGATGCCGATGAAGCCTTGCGCATCGGCCTGGTGTCCGACGTCGTGCCCGACGACGAATTGCGCGCGCGGGCCGACGGCCTGGCTCGCCGCATCGCCCGGCATCCGCCGCAGGCCATGCGCATGAACAAGCGCCTGCTGCGCGACGCGGAGCGGCATACGCTGGCGACCCACCTGGACGTCGTGGCCGCGTTCCAGGCCATTGCCCACGTCTCGGAGGAACACCTCCAGGCGGTACGCGACGCGCTGGGTTCGCTGGACGAGGGGCGCCGGACGGGGCCCTAGCGGCCAGCGTCCTTGGTGAGCGCGATGCGCTGGGCGACGGCGAAGAGTTCGGGCGCCACCTGCTGGCGCAGGTCTTTTTCCGTCAGGCTGGCGCCCACCGCCATGGCCGCCAGGGCGAACTCCACGGCGGTACCGGCGTGTACCGGCGTGGCGATGGAAGCGGTCTGGTTGGCGACCGGCGAGGCCAGGTAGCACCAGCCGTTCCTGTCCAATTCCTGGAAGGCCGTGCGAGTGTCGGCGATCTGCCGCTGCGCGGCCGGGCCGGCCTCGTCCTCGATCTGGGCCAGCAGCATGCGGCGTTGCTCCTCGGGCTGGCCCCAGAGGTAGGCGCGTCCGGACGCGGACGAGATCATGGAGAAACGGGATCCGGTCGTCAGCCCCAGGCGGACCTTGCCCGAGGGGACGCAGTGCTCGACCACCAGCATGTGCAGCCGGTCGCGCGTGGTCAGGGTCACGTGGACCCCGTACCGCTGGGACAACTCGAGCATGAGCGGTCGCGCCGCCTGGGCGGTGGGCAGGCGGCGCTTGACCGCGCGTCCCAGCGACAGGCAGGCGATATGCGGCTGGTAGACGTCGTTGCCCAGCGATTGCAGGAAATGATGGTTCAGCAGGGTCTGGACGAGCTTGTCCGTGGTCGTTCGCGTCAGCCCGAGCCTGCTCGAGATATCGTCCAGCGACAGCCGGCGGTGGCGGACGTCGAACAGCCGGAGGATCTCCAGCCCCCGACGGAGCGAATCGACCTGGGTGTCGGCGGTCTGCGGCGATTCGAGGGCCGGCTGGCGGGTCCTGACCATGCCTACTCCGACTGGCCGGCGCTGAGCTCGGCCTCGAGCCTGGCCTTGAGCGCCAGCAGTCCTGGGGCGACTTCCTGCTTCAGCCGCGGCAGGGCCAGCGCGTTCGAGGGCGCGGCGCAGCCCAGCGCATAGGTGTGCGGTCCCTCGGGGGTGTCGATCACCAGCGCCACGCCGTTGGTTCCCGCCTCCAGCGTCCCCGCCGCCACGCAATATCCCTGGCTGGCCATCTGGGCGACGGCATGAGGCACTTCCCGGCTCAGGGATTCCCAGGCCGGGGGATCGGCAAGCCTCAACTTCTCGAGAAAGGCCAGACGCTCGGCGTCGCCCATGGCGCCTACCAGCGCCCTGCCCAGCGCCGAACGGTCGATGCGCAGGCGCGAGCCCGCGCGCACTCTCAAGGTGAACAGCATTTCCCGGCCATGGGTGACCTCGTTGCACACCATGCTGCTGGCATTGGCCGAGGCCAGGACCACCGAGACGCGGTGCTCGTCGGCGAACTGCTGCATCAGCGGCCTTGCCAGCACGACGAAATCGCTGTGAGTGGCCGCGGCGAAGCCCAGCGCGAGCACCGGCATTCCCAGGCGGTAGGCGGCCCGCTGCGCCGAATACTCCAGGTAGCCTGCGTCCAGCAGGTTGGAGGTCAGCCGCGAGACGGTGGGCTTGGGCAGGCCGGTAAGCGCGGCCAGTTCGGAATTGGTCAACCAGCCGTTCTCCGGCTCGAAGGCGGAGAGTATCGTGAGTCCGCGGGCCAGGACGCGGACGTCCCGGGTGCCCGGTTGTCGAGATGACGGGGTGGCGACGTTCTGCATGAGGCTGGGAAAGAAAATGGCCTCAATTGTATATGTGAACGTTCGCGCAATCGCGCCGGCAAGCCCCCCGCATGCGGGCCTTGCGGTCAGTCCCACTCGGGCGCGAGGCCCTGCGGATCGACCTCGCGGCCATTGCGCTCCAACGCGGCGATCTGCGCCATGTCGCCGGCATCGAGCTTCAGGTCGCGGGCAAGCAGATTGCTGGCCAGGTTCTCGCGCTTGGTGGAAGAGGGGATCACCGCATAGCCGAGCTGCAGCGCCCAGGCCAGCGCGACCTGCGCCACGGTGGCCTGGTGCCTGGCGGCGATCGCGGCCAGCACCGGATCCTTCAGCACCTTGCCGTAGGCCAGCGTCATGTACGAGGTCACGGTGATGCCTTGCTCCTTCAGGAACGCGGCCAGCTTGCGGTTCTGCAGGTAGGGGCTGAGCTCGATCTGGTTGGTGGCGATCTCGCCCTTGCCGAGCAGCTCGATGGCTTGCCTGGTCAGCGCGATGTTGAAGTTGGAGATGCCGATCTGGCGGGTCAGGCCCAGTGCCTTGGCCTCGGCCAGCGCCGCCAGCGTCTCGCTCAACGCGATGCCGTTGCCCGGCGCCGGCCAGTGGATCAGGGTCAGGTCGACGTAGTCCGTGCGCAGCTTGTCCAGGCTGGCGCGCAGGCTGGGCACCAGCTTGTCCTTGGCGTAGTTGTCCGTCCAGATCTTGGTGGTCAGGAAGAGATCGCCGCGCTGGATGCCGCTCTGGGCCACGGCCTGGCCGACCTCGGCTTCGTTGCCGTAGATCTGCGCGGTGTCGATGGCGCGGTAACCCACGTCCAGGGCGTTGCGGACCGAGTCGATGACGGTCTGGCCGGTCAGGCGGAAGGTGCCGGCGCCGAAAGAAGGAATGCTCATGGAAGGTCTCCTGGATAGCGAGGGTATGGCTGGCATTCTGCCGGCTTTACCTTTGCGGATGAAGCGCGGTATAAGCCAAATACATTTGAATTAAAGTCAATAATGAGCGCGCGTTTCCTCGGGTGCTAGAATTCTCCCCGCAGTGTTCTCCCGGACGCGGCCGTAAGCGTTTACGTCAACCAACGCATCACCAGCGGCACCCGTGGCCGGCTGGCGGTGTGCGTTGGCGCCGCGTGGTCCATCGTTCTCCTCCATCCCTCCGCACCGTGCCGCCCTGACTCCCAAGGAGCGGCGGTCGATGTCGAACGTCCTGCAGTATTCCCCCTTGCGCCGCCTGGTCTGGATGACCGTGGCGCTGTTCCTGAGCTATCTCGCGGTGGCCATGGCGATGCCGGCCGTGGCCGTGCATGTCTCGCGCACGCTGGGCATGGGCAATGTCGCCTCCGGCCTGGCCGTGGGCATCGCGTTTCTTTCCACCATCCTGAGCCGCGGCTGGGCCGGCCGGCTGGCCGACGAACGAGGCGGCAAGTCCGGCATGTTCCGTGGCCTGGCCCTGTACGGGCTGGCCTCGCTGCTGTGCCTGGCCTCGTCGCTGCCGGTGCTGGGACATGGCATCGTGTCCTATGCGGTCCTGCTGGCGGGCCGGCTGATGCTGGGGCTGGGCGAGAGCCTGGCCCTGGTCGGCATGCTGGCGTGGAGCATGGCAATGATGGGTCCGGCGCGCTCCGGCCTGGTCATGGCCGTGTTCGGCATGGGCATGTACGGCGCGTTCGCGGCGGGCGGTCCACTGGCCTGTGGCTGTTGCAGGACCTGGGGTTCGCCGGCCTGATGGCGATCTGCGTCGCGCTGCCGCTGCTGGGCGCGCTGATGCTGTGGCCGCTCGCGCCCGCCGTGCCGGCGCAGGCGGGCCGGCGTCCACCGTTCGCGCAGGTGCTGGGGCGCATCTGGGGGCCCGGGGTCGTGGTCGGCCTGCAAGGCATAGGCTTCGCCGCGCTGGGCGCGTTCTTCCCGCTGTATTTCCTGGCCAGGGGCTGGGACGGCGCAGGTTATGGGCTGACGTGCTTCGGCCTGGGTTTCGTCGCGGTGCGGGTGCTGTTCGGCTCCTTGCCCGATCGCGTCGGCGGCGTGCCGGTGGCGCTGGTGTCGCTGCTGGTGGAGGCCGTGGGGCAGGCGCTGCTGTGGCTGGCCCCCGGACCGGAGGTGGCCATGGCAGGCGCGCTGCTGACGGGCATGGGATGCTCGATGGTGTTCCCGGCGATGGGGCTCGAGGCGGTCCGGCGCGTGCCGGCGCACCTGCGCGGGACCGCGATAGGCGGTTTCGCCGCCTTCCAGGATCTTGCCTATGGCGTGACCGGCCCGTTGGCTGGTTGGATCGCCGACCATTTCGGCCATGCCCAGGTCTTCCTGGTCGGCGGCTTGGCGGCGGCCCTGGGGGCGGCGATCACCGCCAGGCTGCGCGATGCCGGATCGTCTGCCAGCCATTGCCGGGGTTGACGCACCCGGGCGGCTTTCCTAGAATGCTAGCAATCTAGCAATCAGGGTCGCCATGGCCGAGGAAGAGGTCAAGCAGTTCAACGTCTATCTGCCGGTCGGCCTGATCCGGCAGGTCAAGCATCACGCCATCGAATCGGAGTCCTCGCTCTCGGCCCTGGTGGCCGAGGCGCTGCGCGCCTATCTCGACGCACAGCGGCCCGGGCGCCGATCTACCAAGAAGGAGAAGTGACATGAAGTCCGAGCGGATCGAAGCCGTGTTCCTGACTACCCACAACTGGGGCAAGGCGGCCAGGTTCTTCCAGGCACTGGGTTTCACGCTGGAGTTCGAGACCGACCACAACTCTGGCCAGTTGCGCAATGGCGACGGTCCTTACCTGTTCATCGCCGAGGTCCCTGAAAGCGAGAAACCCGAGTCGCAGATCGTGCTGAAGCTGCCCGATGCGGACGCGTTCCAGCCCGAGCCCATCGTCGAGGTGGTCACGCCGTTCGAGGACACGCACTGGGGCACGCGGGACATGACGGTCCGCGATCCCGATGGCCGCATCTGGCGGTTGCAGGCGCCGGCCCAGGCTGGAAAGTGAGCGACGGTCATGGTTGATGAACAGGATGTGGCACCCGACAGCACGGCGGCGCGGGTGGCCTTGTGGCGCGCCTTGCATGTCGAGGTCGATGCGCCGCCGCACGTGCTGGAGGACGAGATCGGCCTGCGCCTGCTGGCGCCGGAGCCGGGCTGGCAGCGCCGCGGGGACATGGACCAGGGGTTCACCCGGCCGTTTCGCGCGTCCATCGTGGGCCGGGCCCGTTTCATCGAGGACCTGGTCGTGGAGCAGGCCGGCCGTGGCCTGGAGCAGTACGTCATCCTGGGCGCCGGGCTGGACAGCTTCGCGCAGCGTCGGCCCGATGTGGCGTCGCGGCTGAGGGTGTTCGAAATCGATCGGCCGGGGCCGCAGGAGTGGAAGCGGCGGCGGCTGCTCGAACTGGGCTTGGGGATGCCCGATTGGCTGCGTTTCGTGCCGGTCGACTTCGAGGCCGGGGAGTCCTGGTGGGACCGCCTGCTGGCAGCGGGGTTCGATGGCCGCAAGCCGGCGGTCGTGGTGTCCACCGGCGTCAGCATGTACCTGACCAAGGAGGCGAACGCCGCCACGCTGCGCCAGATGGCGACGCTGGCGCCAGGATCCACGTTCGCGATGTCGTTCCTGCTGCCGCTGGAGATGGCGGATCCCGAGGTGCGTCCCGGCATGGAGATGGCCGAGAAGGGCGCCCGCGCCAGCGGGACGCCGTTCGTGAGCTTCTTCCTGCCATCGCAGATCCTTCAGCTGGCGCGCGAGCAGGGATTCAAGCAAGCGCGGCATGTCTCGGCCGACGAGCTCGCGCGGCGGTATTTCGCGGACCGCGCGGACGGCCTGCGGCCGCCGGCCAATGCGGAGGAACTGCTGGTGGCGGCTACCTAGGGCCTGTTCCCGCTAGCCGGCCGCCTTGCAAGATCCGTTCACCATTGTTGTGAAAACCTGTTTCACGGCGGCGCGGAAATCGCCGTGCATTGGGTTATCCTCGCGGCAACGCGAAGAACGGATCCCGCATGATCAGGTTGAGGACGGCGGGCGCGGCGGCCCTGGTTTGCTCCATCCTGGCCGGCTGCGCCCAGTACACCGCGCTGCCGCGCCCAGGCTACGAGTCGCGGGGGACCGAGGACATGTCCTCGGACCAGATGATGCAGACCGATTTCAATCGGACCCTGACCATCGCCATGCGCGACAACCTGTCGAGCCTGATGTCGCTGATGACCAAGCTCTACAAGCGCAATCCGCGCGAGTGGCGCAAGTCCGGCAAGCCCTCCATGGAGGCCGCCGCCGAGACGGTCAGGCTGTCCATCGACGCCCGTACGCCGCCCGCCGGGCTCCAGGGCCTGCACGACGTCGAGATCCTGGCCGTGTCGCTCGATCCCGCCTACCAGGGCGACCGCGTCGCAGCCTTCATCTACGGCATGGCCGATACCATCGTCGCGGCGCACGACGGCAAGACGCGTTTCTATGCCTTCGATCTGCTGGACGGCGACCGGGTCTACAACGCGGCCCGCAACGTCGAGGCCGCCGCCTGGCTGCTGGGCAGCCGGCGCGATGCCCGCGGCGAGCCGCTGCTGCTGGCCAACGAATGGACGGACAAGCAGGTGAACCTGAGTTTCGAGCGCGAGTTCGGCGCCATCATCGGGCGCCTGGACCTGATCGCCAATCTGCTGGGCGAGAACTCCCGCCGGCTGGGGATCAACTACGCGCAGAACCTGATGCTGTTTTCCTTCCTCCCGGTGCGCTAGAGCCGTCATTTGCGGTCGCGAGAGCCGCCTGCCTCGCGCCCGAGCAGCGCGCGCTTGCGCTCGACGCCCCAGCGATAGCCCGACAGATCGCCGTCGCGCCGGATGACCCGATGGCAGGGGATGGCCACGGCGATGTGATTGGCGCCGCAGGCCTGGGCCACGGCGCGCACGGCCCGGGGCGCGCCTATGCGCTGCGCGATTTCGGCGTAGCTGGCGGTCCGGCCGGGCGGGATCTCGCGCAGGGCCTGCCAGACGCGCTCCTGGAAGGCCGTGCCGCGCACGTCCAGCGGCAGGTTCAGCCCGACCGAGGGGGCCTCGACGAAGCCCACCACCTGGGCCACCAGCCGTTCGAAGCCGGTGTCGCCGCCGATCAGCCTGGCCCTGGGAAACTGGTCCTGCAGGTCGCGCACCAGCGCGTCCGGATCGTCGCCCAGCAGGATGGCGCAGATGCCGCGCTGGCTTTGCGCGACCAGGATGGCGCCCAGCGAGCACTGGCCCACGGCGAAGCGGATGACCGCGCCGGCGCCCCCCGCGCGGTAGTCGCGCGCACGCATGCCCAGCAACTGGTCGGAGGCTTCGTAGAACCGGCTGTTGGAGTTGAATCCGGCCTCGTAGATGGCATCGGTGACCGAGGCGTCGGGTGTTCCCAATTCCTCGCGCAGCCGGCGGGCGCGCCGGGCCGAGGCATAGGCCTTGGGCGTCAGGCCGGTCTCGGCCTTGAATACCCTATGGAAGTGGAAGGGGCTCATGCCTGCCTGCATGGCCAGGTCCGCAAGACTGGGCGGTGTCTCGGCGCTTTCGATCAAGCGGCAGGCGCGGGCGATCAGCGCGGTGCGTTCCCGGGCGGCATCGGGCCCGTCCTGCTGCCGCCGGCTGGCGCGATAGCCAGCCGCCTCGGCCTCGCGCGGCGAGTCGAAGAATTCGACGTTGGCGCGCCGGGGCAGCCGTGTCGGCGAACTGGGGCGGCAATACACGCCGGTGGTGCGCACGGCGTAGACGAAATGGCCATCGGCATCGGCGTCGCGCGCCTGCACCGCCCGCCAGCGGGCGTCATCGGTGGCGTAGTCGGACGGTGGGCGGGTACCCATGGCGGATGTCCGGGAGTTCGTGGTCATGGCATCAGGATAGCGAATGGTCCGGCCGCAAGCGCTCCGTTTCTTGCGCTCGAATCCGTGCCGCGCGCCGCCCCTTGGCCGTGGAACCCGCCACCAGGACGCATCCTTCTCTTGCGAAGCCAGGCCAGGATCATCCCGCCTTCCTGAACGTGAAGTTGATGCGCTGGCTGCCCAGGACCGGATGCGGGACGTCGGACAGCGGCATCACGCCGTGGTAGCGCAGGCGATCCGGGCCGCCCCAGACGGCGATGTCGCCGTGGTGGAGTCCGATCCGCGCCGGCTTGTCCGAACGACGGTGGCCGCCGAACAGGAAGATCGCCGGCATGCCCAGGGATACCGACACGATGGGGGCGTCGAGGTCGCGTTCGTTCTTGTCCTGGTGCAGCGACATCCGCGCGCCGGGCAGGTAACGGTTGATCAGGCAGGCATCGGGTTCGAAGCGGGGAAAGCCGGCCGCCTCGGCCGCCTCCCGCGCCAGCGCGGCGAAGGCCTCCGGCATGGCGGGCCAGGGCAGGCCGGTGGCGGGGTCGGTGCGCGAGTACCGGTAGCCGTGGCGGTCGGTCGTCCAGCCCAGCGTGCCGCAGTTGGTCAGCGCGACCGACATGGTGAAGCCGCCGGGCGTCACCATGTGGCGAAACGGCGCGGCGTCCGTGACGCGGGCAATGGCGGGCAGCAGCTCGTCCACGCGGGGCAGCGCGAAGCCGCGCAGCAGGAAGGCGCGCGGTCCCATGGGTTCGGGCTGGCCCGAGGTGGCGTCGGAGAAAAGATCGAATGTCTGCATGGTCCTGCGCTAGCGCGCGTCGTGGAAGATCAGGCCCACGGTGTACCGCCTGCCGCTGTGGACGCGGCTGACGCCGTGGCGCATCGCCACCTTGCGCACGCCGCCGCGCCGGCCCGGTGCGGGGCGCTGGTTGACGGCGAACACCACCGCGTCACCCCGTTCGCCGTAGAGATCCTGGTGCAGGCAATTGTAGTCGCCGGCACCGTACGCCACGATTTGTCTGCGGCACGCGTGTGTTTTACCCTGTGGCGTCATGAGCGGGCGCAGGCCCCGCCTTTCACCTTCCTTTTCCTCCAGGAGACCCCCTAGTGGTTCGACTCGCGACGACAGCATGCACACTTCCCCTGCAATCCCTCCGCGACGTCTCGTTGAGTCGCCGCAGGCTGTCCAAGCCCTGGTTGGCCCACTTCGCGTTCCTGATCCTGCTGCTGTTGGCGACACTGGGGTCCGCCCGTATCGCGATGGCTGCGCAAGCCGCCGTGGCGCCCACGCCAGCCGCGCTGGCGGACCTGCTCGAGAACCCCGACAGCCGCCAGGCGCTGATCGACCAGTTGCGGGCGCATGAACCCGGGACCGGCGCGAAGCAAGCCGGGGCGGCTGCCTCGGCTGCTGCGCCCGACCAGGCGTCCCCCACGCTGCGTGAGCGGCTGGCAGACGGCACGCAGCGTTTCCTGTCCGGCCTGGTGGCCGACCTGGGGCAGGGCGCCGCGGACCTGCGGGCGATGGCCGAAGGCGACGGTCCTTCCATGGACAGCGACGAGGCGCGGGCATTGCAACCGCTGGCCATCTCGGTCGCGACGGCCATCGTCGCCTTCGTGCTGTTGCGGCTGGTGGCGCTGTGGATCTACCGGCGGATCGATGATTGGGTGGCGGGGCTGGGTTGGGACGCCACGGCGTCGTGGCCGGCCGATGCGCCCATCGGCATGCCGGTCCTGTACCGGCGCGCGGGCGCGATCGTCGGCGCGGTCATCATCGATGCGCTGGTGGTGGTGCTGGCCGCCGCCGCGGCATACGCGGCCGGGGTCCGCGGCGGACCGGACGGTGTGGCGGTCGACCCGCTGGTGGCGGTGTTCCTGAAGGCCTTCCTGGCGGTCGAGATCACCAAGGTGCTCGTTCGCACCGTGTTCTCGACGCGCTATCCGCACCTGCGCCTGCTGCCGATGTCGAATGAGATGGCCCGCTACTGGAACCGGTGGCTGATCGTGCTGGTCATGGCGGCGGGCTACGGCACGATGCTGGTCGATCCGGTTCTGGCGGCCGCGCTGTCGCCCGCGCTGGGCCGGCTGGCCACCCTGGTGATCATGCTGGGTGTCTACGTGTACGCGGTGGGCGTGATCTGGCGCAACCGCCTGCGTGTGCGCGAACGGCTGGAGCACAGCGGTTCGCGCCGGACGACTTTCCTGGGCACCTCGCCGCGTCTGCTGGCGCGCGTCTGGCACTGGCTGGGCATCGGGTACTTCACCGTGCTGCTGGTGGTCAGCCAGATCGATCCGGCCAATGCGCTGCCTTTCATGGTGGGCGCCACGCTCCAGACCCTGCTGGCGACCGGCGTGGGCAGCCTGGCCGTCGTGTTGCTGAACGCGTTGCTGGCCAAGCCCATACGCGTCTCCGACGAATTGCGCGCGCGCCTGCCCATGCTGGAGAGCCGACTGAACTCCTATGTGCCCGCGACCATCCGTTTCGTGGGATGGGCGGTCCGCATCGTCGTGGTGCTGCTGGTGCTGGATGCGTGGCGCGCTTTCAACCTGTCGCGCTGGATCGCCTCGGACGCCGGCGCGGCGGCCATAGGCGTGGCGGTGAACGTGGCCATCGTACTGCTGGCGGCGGCGTTGGCGTGGACGGTGGTGGCCAGCGTCATCGAACACCGGCTGAACCTGCGCGAGGGCGGACGCATGCCCACCGCGCGCGAGAAGACCCTGTTGTCGCTGTTCCGCAATGCGGCGCTGATCGTGATCGTGACCATGACGGTCATGGTGGTGCTGTCGCAGATAGGCATAGACGTGGCGCCCCTGATCGCGGGTGCGGGCGTGGTCGGCCTGGCCGTGGGCTTCGGCGCGCAGAAGCTGGTGCAGGACATCATCACCGGCGTCTTTATCCAGCTCGAGAACGGCATGAACGAGAACGACGTCGTGCAGGTGGCCGGCGTTTTCGGCACGGTCGAGAAGATGACCATCCGCTCGGTGGGCATACGGACCCTGGACGGCGGCTACCACCTGGTGCCGTTCTCGTCGGTGGACGTGGTGTCCAACCACATGCGGGACTTTTCCTACCATCTGGGCGAGTACACGGTCGCCCACCGGGAAAGCGTCGACGATGCCATGCAACACCTGCGCAATGCCTTTGCGGAACTGATGACCGACGAGGCGCTGGCGCCGGAGATCCTGGAGGACATCAGCATCCCGGGCGTCACCGCCGTCAACGAGAAGGGCGTGACCATACGCGTGCTGATCAAGACCCGGCCGGGCATGCAGTGGGCGGTGCAGCGCGCCTACAACCGCTTGGTGAAGCAGCACTTCAACGCCGCCGGCATCGAGTTGCCTTACCCGCACATGGTGGTCTATTTCGGGCAGGACAAGCAGGGCGAGGCGCCGCCGGTGCGAGTGGCCATGGAAGAGGGGCGGGCCGTGGCCGGCTGATCCCGGCCTTCAACCCGCCAGCAGCCAGCCCCCCAGCGCCGCCAGCGCCACGACCATGACGGGCGGCACGCGGCCCAGGACCAGCAACCCGAAGGCGGCCAGCGCCAGCGCGAAGTCGGCGCGGCCGTGGATGGCGCTGGTCCATACCGGGTCGTACAGCGCCGCCAGCAGGATGCCGACCACGCCGGCGTTGACGCCGGCCAGCGCGGTCTGGATGCCGCGACGCTGGCGCAATTGTTCCCAGAAGGGCAAGGCGCCCGCCAATACCAGCAGCGCGGGCAGGAAGATCATGGCCAGCGCGGCCAGGCCGCCGGCCCAGCCGTGCAGCGGACCGCGGGCCACCGCGCCCAGGTAGGCGGCGAAAGTGAACAGCGGCCCGGGCACGGCCTGCGCCGCGCCGTAGCCAGCCAGGAAGTCCGCGTTGTCGACGAGGCCCGTGGGCACGACCGTGGCCTGCAGGAGTGGCAGCACCACGTGTCCGCCGCCGAAGACCAGCGCGCCGGCGCGATAGATACCCTCGAAGAACGCAACGAGCGAGGAGCCGCTGGCCGCGGCCCAGGCCGGCAGCGCCGCCAGCGGCAGGGCGAACAGCGCCAGGGCCGTGATGCCGGCCCGGCGGGAGATGGGGTAGGGATGGGGGCGTGCCGGAGCGGGGGCGGGCAGGTCCAACAGCCATCGGCCAAGCAGTCCGCAGGCCACGATCGCGGCGACCTGTCCCGAGGCCGAGGGGACGGCCAGTGTCGCCAGCGCGGCCAGCATGGCCAGTCCCGCGCGTGTCCGGTCGGGACACAGCGACCTGGCCATGCCCCAGACCGCCTGCGCGACCACCGCCACGGCCACGACCTTCAGGCCGTGTACCCAGCCGGAGGCGGCCATGTCGCGGTATCCGGCCATGCCATAGGCGAATAGGATCAGGACCAGGGCCGACGGCAACGTGAAGCCCAGCCACGCGGCCAGCAGGCCGGGCCAGCCGGCGCGCCGCAATCCCACCGCCATGCCGACCTGGCTGCTGGCGGGCCCGGGCAGGAATTGGCACAGGGCCACGAGGTCCGAGTAGCTGCGATCGTCCAGCCAGCGGCGGCGCTCCACGAACTCGGCACGGAAGTAGCCCAGGTGCGCGATCGGCCCGCCGAAGGACGTCAGTCCCAGCCGCAGGAAGACCAGGAATACCCGCCATGCGCCCTCGCGCGTATCGTCGTGTCCTGCCGGAGGCGCGTCGGTGGGCATGGTGGTCAACGTGAGAAGGGTTTCCGGGAGGGCTTGGCGGCGCCTTCGTGCGCGCGAACGAAGTCGATGAAGGCCCGCAGGGGCGAGGGCAGGTGCCGGCGGCCGGAATAATAAAGGAACGGGCCGGAGAATGGGCGCCACCAGGACTTGAGCACGGGTTCCAGCGCGCCGCTGTCCAGGTCGGGCTGCAGCCAGTCCTCGAACAGGTGGATGATGCCCAGTCCGTCACGGGCGGCCTGGACCGCGAGTTCGATGCCGCTGCCCAGGCTGACCAGCAGCGGCCCGGCGGGGTCCACGCGCAGGACTTCCCCCTTGCGCTCGTATTCCCAGGCGGGCATGGCGCCGCTGGCGAACTGGCCACGCAGGCAGACGTGGCCGAGCAGGTCACGCGGATGCGCGGGGCGGCCGTGCGCGGCAAGATAGGCAGGCGAGGCGGCGGTGGCGAAGCGCTGCCAGCGCGGGCCGATGGGAATCGCGATCATGTCCTGTTCGAGCCGTTCGTCGTAGCGGATGCCGGCGTCGCAGCCGGCGGCCAGGAGATCGACGAAGCCGTCCTCGACCACGATTTCGAGCTTGATGTCGGGATAGGCTTGCAGGAAGGGCGTGACCAGGGGCGCGAGCACCAGCCGGGCGGCGCTGAGCGGAACGTTCAGCCGCAGGGTGCCGGCGGGCCGATCGCGGAATCCGTTGACGACGTCGAGTGCGGTTTCCACTTCGCCCAGCGCGGGCACCAGCCGTTCGACCAGGCGCGCGCCGGCCTCGGTCGGTGTCACGCTGCGAGTGGTGCGATGGAGCAGCCGGACGCCCAGCCGGCCCTCCAGTCTGCGTACCGCCTCGCTCAGGCTGGAAGCCGACGTGCCGCTGGCGCGCGCGCCTTCGCGAAAACCGCCGGCGCGAACCACGGCCAGAAAGGCGAACAGGTCTTGGAGCGGTGCTTGCATTGTGCAGAATTTCGTACAGCCTGTGCCGATTACACCAGATTATCGATCGAAGTGGCCATGTCTATAGTGTGATCCATCCATGTTTTTCCGGAGAAATACCGTGATCGATCTACAGCCAGCGGGCACTTTCGCCCTGGGAGACCGTACCGTGCGCCGCATGGGCTACGGCGCGATGCAACTGGCGGGGCCGGGCGTGTTCGGGCCGCCCAAGGATCGCGCCGCGGCGATTGCCGTGCTGCGCGCCGCGGTCGAGGCGGGCGTCGACCATCTCGATACCAGCGATTTCTACGGGCCCCACGTCACCAACCAGTTGATCCGCGAGGCCCTGCATCCCTATCGGGGCCTGACCATCGTGACCAAGGTCGGAGCCGTGCGCGGGCCGGACGCCTCATGGAATCCGGCGCAGAGTCCCGGACAACTGACGCAGGCCGTGCACGACAATCTGCGCAATCTGGGGCTGGACGTGCTGGACGTGGTGAACCTGCGCATCATGGGTGACGTGCATGCGCCGTCCGAGGGATCGATCGAGGCGCCGTTCACCGCGCTGGCGCAATTGCAGCGGCAGGGGCTCATCCGCCATCTCGGCCTGAGCAACGCCACGCCCGCGCAGGTGGTCCAGGCCCAGCGCATCGCCCCCATCGTGTGCGTGCAGAACCACTACAACCTGGCGCACCGTGCCGATGACGCGCTGATCGAGCAACTGGGCGCCCAGGGCATCGCCTACGTGCCGTTCTTTCCGCTGGGCGGCTTCTCGCCGCTGCAGTCGGAGATCCTGACCCGCGTGGCGACGCGGCTGGCGGCGACCCCCATGCAGGTGGCGCTGGCCTGGCTGCTGGCACGCGCACCCAACCTGTTGCTGATTCCGGGAACGTCGTCGCTGGCGCATCTGCGCGAGAACCTGGCGGCGGCCGCGCTGGCGCTGCCCGCCGACGCGATCGCCGAGCTGGACCGCATCGCCGCGGAGGGCCAGGCCAAGCCCTAGCCGCGCGGGCGCGGCGGCGAAGATGCGTTATCGTCGGGGTGGATCCATTCATGCCCCGACAAGCCCCCGCGTGAGAACCGATAGCCGCCTTTCCCGAATGCTGCACGTGCTGCTGCACATGGCCAGGGACGACCAGCCCGTGACGTCCGCCCAGATCGCCCGGATGCTGGGCACCAATGCCGCCGTGGTCCGCCGGACCATGGCGGGCCTGCGCAAGGCGGGCTATGTGCAGTCCGAGAAGGGCCACCATGGCGGTTGGCGGCTGGATTGCGACCTGGCCGAGGTCACGCTGCTGGACATCCATCGCGCGGTGGGCGGGCCCAGGATTTTTGCGATCGGCGCCGACCATGCCCATCCCGACTGCGCGGTCGAGCGCGTGGTCAACGCCGCGCTGGGCGACGCACTGGACGAGGCGCAAGCCTTGCTCGTCCGGCGCCTGGGAGCGGTGACGCTGGCGGACCTGGCCAGGGAGTTCGAGCAGATCTGCCGCACGGCGTCGTGGGGCCTGGCGGACCACCTCCAGCCTTGAACATGCAGCGGTAGGGAATGGCCTC
Organism: Pigmentiphaga sp. NML030171; assembly: GCF_002188635.1. Lineage (GTDB taxonomy): Bacteria > Pseudomonadota > Gammaproteobacteria > Burkholderiales > Burkholderiaceae_B > Pigmentiphaga > Pigmentiphaga daeguensis. The sequence continues at coordinate 69,008 of NZ_NINX01000039.1, forward strand.
GAGTGCCAAAGGGGTATCGGGGCCTTGCGGCGAATCGTTATGTATCATTTAAAGGTACATGAATTGGACGAAGCAAGGAGAGCGGTATGGATTACGACGTGATCATCATCGGCGGAAGCTACGCCGGGCTTTCGGCGGGCCTGCAACTGGCCCGCGCCCGGCGCCGCGTGCTCGTGATCGATGCCGGCGAGCGCCGCAACCGGTATGCGCCGCTGTCCCATGGTTTCCTGACGCGCGACGGCGAGGCGGGCGCCGACATCGCCGCCATCGCCAGGGACCAGTTGCTCAGGTACGAGACCGTGGAGTGGCTGGATGCCCGCGTGGACGCGGTGGCGCAGGCGGGCGCGGGGTTCGAGGTGTCGGTGGGGAAGCGGGTACGCACGGCGCAGCGCCTCGTGCTGGCGACGGGCGTGAAGGACGAACTGCCGGACCTGCCGGGCCTCGCGCAGCGTTGGGGTACCCATGTTTTCCATTGTCCGTACTGCCATGGCTACGAACTGCAGCAGGGCCGCGTCGGCGTGCTGGCCTTGTCCGAGATGTCGATGCACCAGGCGATGATGCTGCCGGATTGGGGCGCGACCACGCTGTTCCTGAACGAGGCCTTCGAGCCCGATGCGCAGCAGCTGGCGCTGCTGGCCGGGCGCGGCGTGGCCATCGTGCGGGGACGGGTGGCGCGGCTGGAAGGCGAAGGCGTGGCGGTGGCCATGGAGGACGGCGTGGTCCATGCGCTGAACGGCCTGTTCATCGCGGCCCGGGTCCGGTCGTCGGAGCTGGCCGAGCAACTGGGCTGCGTGATGGAAGAGGGGCCGTGGGGCAGCACGATCAAGACCGATGGCACCAAGGCCACCAGCGTGCCCGGCGTGTTCGCGTGCGGCGACACGGGCAGGCCCGCCGGCTCGGTGGCGGCGGCGGTGGGCGATGGCGCGATGGCGGGCGCCGCGGCCCACCGCTCGCTGATGTTCGGGTTGTAGAAGAACGATCGGGCGGTCGGGCCTTGTTGTCAAGCTTTCGAGCTATGCCAGGACACGCGCAGCCGGCGCCAGCCGATGACGAGGCCCGTGGCGCTCAACGCGAGACCGCCCAGGCTGAACAGGATCATCATCGCGTCCCATAGCGGGCGGCGCTCGAGCAGGGGTAGCCAGTCCCAGCTGTGCAGCATGGCGAACAGCCAGCGCGAGGCGCGGCGCGAGCGGTCGGTGCTGTTCAGGACGGAGCCCGTGTACGGGTCCAGGTGCACCCAGGTCGCCTCGGGATCGTCGAACTCGATGCGCCAGACCGGCAGCGGCTTGTCACCGCCGCCCGTCATGGTGTGCGGGGCGCGGTCGTAGTAGTGGAGGTCGTAGCGGTCGAGCACCTGGATGCGGGCCAGGGGAGCTGCCATGAGTCCCGCCGCCGCATGGCGCAGTTCCGCGGCGTCCAGGCGCACGGCCTGCGCGGTCCGGGGGTCGAGCAGCGCGGGGCGGCCGGCCGGGCCATAGGCCAGGACGACTTCGCGCCCCAGGCGGTGGACCCAGCGCAACTCGCGGATGTCGCCGCCGGCCAGCAGCGCCTGCACGGAGGCCGTGCCGGCGGGCATCGTACCCGTGTCGCCGTATACCGCGGCCACGGAGGGGCCGCCGCGGCCGCTGCTGAACAGGCCCCATGGATTCATGGACATCAAGCCGCTGAAGATCCAGGTAAGCGTGGTCAGCGCGAACGCCAGTCCCGCCAGGTGGTGCCAGCGCATCATGCCGGCCCGGTAAGGGGAACGCGAACCGCTGCGGTAGGGGCGCGAGAAGCGCCAGCGCAGCAGTCCGACGGCGGTGCCGGTGAGCGCGACGGCGATGCCCGCGATGGACAGGCCGTCGACGATGGCGGCCCAGTGGCGGTCGAAAAGATTGCCGCGGAAAGGATAGAGCCAATGGATCCACGCGCCCGCGTAGTTCCAGACGCGCTCGGTGCGCGTCGCGTCGCGCACCACTTCGCCGGTGCGGCTGGACACGTACAACAGCGTGCCCGCGTCGTCGTCCAGTTGCACACGGTGAAGCGGCCGGTGCGGGTCCAGGGCGCGCGAGTGCGTATGCGCATCCTCGTCCACCTGGCCGGCATAGTGGGCCTGGACGGTACCGCCGGCGTAGGCGGCGGCGCTGGCCACGGCATGCGCCGCATCGATTGGCCGCAGCATCGTCCCGGTCGCGGCGTCGATGGCCACGGGCGTGCCGGCCCGGGAGCCATCCGACAGCGTGGCCAGGTAGACCGGCCGGCCGGCGCTGGCCGCCGACAACCGCAAGTCTTTCGGCATCGAGGCGATGCCCGCCGCCGCGAGGGCCTGGGCGGGACCGAGCAAGGGCGCCGCGGGATCCAGCGCGGGTAGGTGGCGCAGGCGCTCGGCCGCGGTGAGCTTGGGGTAGCCGACATACATCATGACCACGCCCGAGGCGAACCACATCACGAAGAACGCGCACACCAGGATGCCCAGCCACCGGTGCAGCAGATAGAGCCAGCGCTTGAGGCGTGAACGCATGGCCGTCTCCTAGAACGCGATCCGCAGGCTGACGTCCGCGGTGCGCGGGGCGCCCAGGTAGGCCATGGTCGGCGTCATGCTGGCGGCATAGACCTTGTCGGTCAGGTTGCGGATGCGCGCCACGATCGCGGTGCGGCGATCGATGCGGTAGCTCATCCCAAGGTCCACCAGCAGATAGGCTGGCCAGGACACCGTATTGGCCGCATCGGCGTACACGCGGCCGACACGGCGCAGCCCGACGGTGGCCTGCAGCGCGGGCGTGACGGCGTAGGACACCCACAGGTTGGCGACCGTGGCCGGTGTGTTGGTCGGACGCTTGCCCGCCAGCGACACGCCGCCCTGGGTGTAGTCATCGTAGCGCGCGTCGACGTAGGCGACGTTGCCCTGGATGGACCAGCGCCGGTCGGGCTGCAGTCCCACGGCCAGTTCCAGCCCCCGGGAAGACTGCTCGCCCACGAGCACGGTCAGGCTGCTGTCGTTCGGGTCCTGGCTGGCGATGTTTCGGCGCGAGATGCGATAGGCGGCCAGCGTGGCGGTTCCCTTGCCTTCCCAGAAGTCCAGCTTGCCGCCGACCTCGGCCTGGCGGCCGGAGGTCAGTTCGCTGTTGTTGCGGACGTCCGCGAACGATGCGGTGGACAGCACGCCCGAGGGCGGATCCGCCGCCGTGGCGTACTGGACGTAGAGCGCCGCGTCCTGCGTGACGTCCCAGACCAGACCGACGCGACCCGTGGTCGGGTGATAGCTGCGGCGGAACCCTGCCGGATTGGCGGCGTTGACCTCTCGCCGGTTGGTCAGGTCGAGCTCGATGCGTTCGTGGCGCAGCGCCGTGACCAGGTGCAGGCCGGGACGCAGAGCGGTTCGGTTTTCGGCATAGATGGCCAGAGTGCGGACCTTGTTGTCGCGGTCGGGCCGGAAGCCCGGCGACATGCCGGGTATGTCGAAGAAACGCTCGGTGCCGAAGCCGTATGGGTCGACCGTGCCGATGGTGCCGGACAGGCTGTTCGGGAAACGCGTCTGGCGATTCACGCTGACATCCATCCCGAAGGCCCAGTCGCTTTTCAGGCCGGCGATCCCGCCGCGGTAGATGCCGTCGGCGCGGTTGCCCACCAGGTGCTGGTCGTGGCGCTGCAGCAGCGCGCTCGACCGTATCACCTGCGAGTTGTCGGCGTTGAAGCGATAGTTCTCGACGTTGCGATAGTCGCGCAGGGCGTCGTACACGTAGAAGGTGTTCCGCCATTGCAGTTTGTCGCTGGCCCGCCACTCGGCGATGGAGCGCAGCCACTGCACGCGCTGGATGTATACCCCGTCGGCGCTGTTGTAGTTCTTGAAGCGGGTGCCGTCGTCGATGCGCGCGGTGCCGGCGATCGGGTTCAGCAGGGGCGTGCCCCAGTAGGGGCGGTCGACGTGTTCGTGCTGGTACTCGTAGGCCAGGGTGTGGGTGAAGCCGTTGCCGAAGTCGGACAGCACCGATGCCGCGAGCTGCGTGGCGCGCGTGCCCGTGCCGTCCACCCAGCTGTCGCCGCCGCGATGGTTGAGGTCCAGGCGCAGGTAGTGCCCGGGGCCGTCGGCGTCGCCGGCGATGCGCCGGTTCAGTCCGGCCGAGGCTTCCTTGAGCCCGTTGCCGCCCAGCCGCAACTGGCCTTGCGTGATGTCTTCGCGCCTGGCGAGCTTGGTCACATAGTTGATCGATCCGCCCACCGCGCCTGCGCCGAACAGGAAGCTGGATGGTCCGCCGATGGCTTCGACGCGTTCATAGATCCAGCTGTCCACCGGGCGGGCGGCGATCGAGTACTGGACGTTGATGCCGTTGAACAACTGGCTGATGGAACCGGTGCCGAAGCCGCGGTAGCTCACGCCCACGTTGCCGGGGGCGTCGTGGGCGGTCACGCCGGGGATGGCGCGCAGGATCTCCTGGGTGTTCTGCGCGCCGCGCGCCTCGATCGTGGCACGATCGACCACGGTGATCGAGGCGGGGGTCTCGCGGGCGGTCAGGCCGAGATTGCTGGCGGCCGCGGCCGGCGTGTCGAGGTTGAGCTTGCCGTTGGGCGTGTCGGCGTCGTCGCTGACTTCGATCGTGGGCAGGGCATGTTCAGGAACCGCCTGGGCGTGGACGGGGACGGCAAACGTCTGCCAGGTGGCGAGCAGGCCGGCGCACAAGGAACCGGGCAGGGATGGACGCGTGGCGGCGCGATGCGCATCCGGGCGCATCGGGGAAACGGGAGGGAACACGAACGACTCCTGGTCGGCCGCGCGGGACGCGGCAGGACGAAACGGCACTGCCACGCGGGCAGGCCGGGCGGGTTCAGGAAGCGGACGTGAAGGGTGGAGCGCGAGAGGGAGGCGGGCGCGAGATCGGCGCCGTGCCCAGGAGCGGAGCGGGGGGAAGCGCCGGTGCCTCGGCCGCGACGACGAGGCCTGCCAGGACGGGCCCCCCGCTGGGGGTCGGCAGCGCGACGGCGGCATGGAGCCGGCAATAGGGGCAGTCAGCGGACGTCGTGGCCGAATCGTCCCGCGACGGACTGGAGCCGTCGTCCGACAGCTTGACCAGTTTCGGGCCGTAGACGCTGCAAAGCTCGACCCAGGTATCGGCGGGACGAGCCAGCGTCTTGGCGATGGCCGGCGCCAGCATTCCCCAGAGCAGCGCGAGCAGCACCAGCATCGCGATGCCGCGATGGCGGTCCTGCCTGGAGAATCGGAGGGATGGCCGATGCATGCTTGAGTGAAGGCTGGTGCCCGACGCCCGGGCGGACAGGCCGGATGGCCTGCGAAACGCCGGGAGTATGGGCAGGAAATCCGATCGCGTCAATCCGCGGTCCGCGATCAGAGGCGCGCCAGGACTGCCTCGGCGATGGCCAGCGACGCGGTCAATCCCGGCGATTCGATGCCGTACAGATTGACCAGGCCGGGCACGCCATGGTCGGCCGGTCCCTGGACCATGAAGTCCGCCGCGGGCGAGCCGGGGCCCGACAGCTTGGGCCGTATGCCGGCGTAGCCTGGTTGCAGCGCGCCGTCGGGCAAGGCCGGCCAATATTGGCGGATCGAGGCATAGAACGCATCGGCGCGGCGCGGATCGACCCGGTAGTCCACCCGGTCCACCCATTCGACGTCGGGGCCGAAACGGGCCTGCCCACCCAGGTCCAGGGTCAGGTGCACGCCCAGCCCGCCCGGTTCGGGCACGGGATAGATCAGGCGCGAAAAAGGGGAGCGTCCGGCCAGGCTGTAGTAGTTGCCCTTGGCCAGATGCGCGGACGGGATGCGCGAAGCGTGGGGTCCATGCAGGGCCGCGGCGATTTCCTGGGCATGCAGGCCGGCGGCGTTCACCACGATGCCAGCGCGCACTTCCATGGGCTGCGGGCCGCCGACCTGCAGCGTGATGCCGTCGGCGCCGCACTGCCCGCCGGCCACGGGCGAGCCGAAGGCCAGCATGCCGCCGGCCGCTTCGCAGTCGGCCTGGAATGACAGCATGAGGGCATGGCTATCGACGATGCCCGTGCTGCGGCTGTCCAGCGCGGCCACGCAGTGCAGCTGGGGCTCGGCCCGGCGCGCCGCGCCGGCGGCCATCATCTCGAGTTCGGCGACGCCGTTGGCGCGACCGGTCGCGCGCAACTGCTCCAACACCTCGACCTGGCCGGCCGAGGTGGCCACGATGAACTTGCCGCAGCGCCGGTGCGGGATGCTTCGCCGGGCACAGTATTCGTAGAGCAGGTGCTTGCCGCGCACGCACCACCCGGCCTTGAGCGAGCCCGGGGGGTAGTAGATGCCGGCATGGATGACCTCGCTGTTGCGTGAGCTGGTGCCGGTGCCTATCCCCAGCTCCTTCTCCAGGACGATGGTTTCCAGGCCCCGGGCGGCCAGCGCGCGGGCGATGGCAAGGCCCACCACGCCGGCCCCGATGACGATGCAATCGACTTGTTCCATCAGCGGGCGTCTCGTCTTCTTCCGGAAGCAGACATCGTAATTCACGGCCGTTATGTCGTCCGGATACCTTCTGTTACGATCGCCGTCGTTTCTTCAAGGACGCTCCATTGGCTTTGCTGATCATGAAACCGCGCCTGGCCCGGCTGGCGGCGCTGGCGACCGCGGTGCTGGCGCTTGCCAGCTGCGGCGGCGACGGCGCCGTCGCGCCCGAGACCGCCTGTGCGCGCCAGGTCAACGACACGGAAGACAAGCTGCTGGCCTGCATGACGCTCGACGGCGTCATGGCCCATCTGCGGGAGTTCGCGCGCATCGCAGAGGCGAACGCGGGACACCGCGCCTCGGGATCGCCCGGGTACGATGCCTCGGCGGCCTATGCCGAGCAAGTGCTGCGCGGCGCCGGCTATGCGGTCACGCGCGAGCCCTTCGATTTCGTCCGGTACGGGGACCTCGGCGGGAGCCTGCTGCGCCAGGTGGGGCCGCTACCGGCGATGGATATCGAGCACGGGGTCATGACCTATTCCGGATCGGGCGACGTCTCGGCCGGCGCGCACGCCGTGGGCAGCCGTGGCTGTGCCGCCCGGGACTATGCCGGATTCCCGGCGGGCGGTATCGCCCTGATCGAACGGGGCGATTGCAGCTTCGACCAGAAGATCGGCCTTGCCGTGGCGGCGGGGGCCGCGGGCGTCGTGGTCTACAACAATGCCGAAGGCATGGTCCACGGCGCGTTGGGACAGAGCCTGGGCATCGAGGTCCCGGTGCTTGAGACGACCCAGGCGCTGGGCCGGCAACTGATCGCCACGCCCGGCCTGGTGCTGCGGGTGGCGGCCTCGACCCGGCGCGAGCCCGGGACCACCTTCAACCTGATCGCCGAGGGCCGCGGCGGCGACGAGAACCACGTGGTCATGGTGGGCGCGCACCTGGATTCGGTATCGACAGGCCCGGGCATCAACGACAACGGCAGCGGATCGGCGGCCGTGCTCGAGACCGCGGTACAACTGCGCGCACGCCGACCCGGTACCGGTTGCGCTTCGCCCTGTGGGGCGCCGAAGAGGACGGCGTGCTGGGTTCGGCCGACTACGTCGGCAAGCTGGCGCCCGAGGCGCTGGCGAAGATCGCCATGTACCTGAATTTCGACATGATCGGATCGCCCAACCCGGGGTATTTCATCTATGACGGCGACAACTCCGATGGCCGCAGCGACGGGCCGGGACCGGCCGGCTCCGAGGTGATCGAGCGGACCTTCGAGCGCTTCTACGCGATGCAGAACACGCCCTTCAAGGGAACGCCGTTCGACGGCCGTTCGGACTACGGCCCGTTCATCGCGCTGGGCATCCCCGCGGGCGGCGTTTCCTCGGGCGTGGACGAGATCAAGACCGAGGCGGATGTGGCGCTGTGGGGCGGCACCGCCGGCATCACGTTCGATCCCTGCTACCACGCCGCCTGCGATGACCTGTCGAACCTGGACCCGGCCGCGCTGGCGTTGAACAGCCGGGCGGTGGCGGCGGCGACGCTGCACCATGCCAACGATCTGCAGGGCATCCTGCGGGCCGCGCCGGCGGACGGCGCCCGGCGTTCGACGCGCGCCGCCTACACGCCGCCGGCCGATATGCGGCCGCGGCACCTGCCCGCGCTGCGTTAGCCGCGCGTCAGCCTTCGGACGACGATCGGCCGGCGCCCCATAGAACGGCCACGCCGATCAGCGAGGACAGGATGGAGCCGATGAAGACCGCGACCTTGGCCGCGGCGAAGTCGGTTTCCACCGGGAAGGCCTGCCCGGAAATGAACAGGGACATGGTGAAGCCTATGCCGGCCAGCGCCCCGGCGCCCACCAACTGGCGCCAGGAATAATCGGCGGGCTTGCGCGCGATGCCCAGCCGGACGGCGATGACCGAGGCCGACACCAGCCCCAGCGGCTTGCCGAGGACCAGCCCGGCAATGATGGCCAGCGACAGCTGGCCATGGCTGGACAGCACGTCGGGCGCCAGCGCCACGCCGGCATTGGCCAGGGCGAACAGCGGCAGCACGACATAGCTGGAGCGCGCGCCGGTCGTGCGCAGCAGCCGGTCGGCGGGCGATTCCAGGCGGTCATGGATGGCATCGAACGCGGCCAGCGCGGGCAGCGACGGTCCCTGCCGCAGAACTTCTCCGCTGCGGCGTGCCTCGGCCGTCAGGATGGCATCGGCCTGCGCCACCAGCGTGGGCAGGTTGGGAGGCGGCCGCGTCGGGATGAACATGGCCAGCAGCACCCCGGCCATGGTGGCGTGCAGGCCGCTGGCATGGACGCAGGCCCACAGCAGGATGCCGGTCAGCGCATAGGGCGCGACGCGGTAGATGTGGGCCTTGTTGAGCAGGGCCAGCACGCCCACCAGGGCCGCGGCGGCGGCCAGGTAGCCCAGGTTCAGCGAACCGGAATAGAACAGCGCGACCACGACGATGGAGCCGATGTCGTCGACGATGGCCGCTGCGGTCAGGAACACCCGCAGCGCGGTGGGGACGCGGCTGCCCATCATCGCGATCAGGGCGATGGCGAAGGCCGTGTCGGTGGCCATGGGCACGCCCCAGCCGTGCGACCACGGCCCGGCGGGAACGATCAGGCTGTAGACCAGCGCCGGCACGAGCATGCCGCCCAGGGCCGCCGCCACCGGCAGCGCGGCCGAGTGCAGGTTGGCCAGGTGGCCGACGGTGAACTCGCGCTTGATCTCCAGCCCCACGACCAGGAAGAAGATCGTCAGCAGGCCGTCGTTGATCCAGTGCAGCAGCGACATGCCGAAGCCGGCCTGCCCGAACGAGATCGCCAGGGGAGTTTCCCACAGCGCGGCGAAGGACTCGCCCAGGCCGGAATTCGTCAGCAGGACCGCCAGCGCGGCCGCCAGCAGGAGCAGCACGCCGGCCGAGGGCGCCCAGCCGGCGAAGTCCTGCGCCACGCTGCGCAGGCGATGGCCCGGCGTGCGCAGCATGGCGTCGGTGAACGAGCTTTCGTCCCAGGGGCCGTCGTAGCGGCGGCCGTTGATGAAGAAGGTGGGCGTGACCATGACCCGGCTGGCCCGGGCGCCGGCGACGTCGGCATCGACCCGGGCCCGGGCCGCCTCGTCGTCGGCCGTTTGCCGCGCGCCGGCGGGCGGAATGCCGAGCTGGCCCGCGACCAGGGACAGGTCTTCCTCGGAGAGCGTGCGCGAATGCGTCATCAGCGTGACGTGGGCGTCCCAGAACTGGCGGGCGTCGCGCGCGTGTTCGGCCAGTTCCGCGGCGCGGCGCGCGATGTCGCTGCCCGGCAGCGGATAGTGGCGGAATACGTAGCGCAGCCGGTCGCCCAACTGGTGCCGGATTTCGGCGATGCGTTCGTTGGCGGCCCGGCAGTACGGGCAGGCGTAGCTGCCATATTCGACCAGGGTGATGGCGGCATCGGCAGGGCCGAGGACGTGGTCCCGGCTGTCGTCCACCGGTTGCTCCAGCCTGGCGGTCAAGCTCTCTTCGGACACGTGATTCCTTGGGTGGAGTGGCTCGGCCTGCTCAGTGGGCCTGCGGCGCGGGTTGCCGGGCGCGCCTCTGCTTGAGCCTGCGCGTCTCCCACAGGCCCACGGCCGTCAGGACCGCGGTGGTCAGCCAGCCCATGGCCAGCAACGTCGCGGCATAGCCCACGGGCACCAGCACGAGCAGCGCCACCGCGCCGGCCAGGTGCGACCCCGGGATGGAACCGTAGACGACTTTCTTGTAGATGGCGCTGCCCAGCAGGTAGATGGCCGGACCGGCCACCAGCACGACGACCTGTGCCGTCCCGAGGGCTTCATGCGGATGGGCCATGACGAGATCGTTGCCGACGGCGGTGACGATGATGCCGGCCACGAGGATGGCGTGGATGTAGTGGAAATAGGCGCCGATGCGGCCGGGGTCGTCCGAGCTCGTGATGGCCTCGGTGGCATCCTTGCTGGAGGTGCCGAAATACAGCCACCACATCGCCAGGGTGCCGAGGAAGGTGGCCAGGACGCCGGAGACGATGGCCGCGTTCCAGGCTTCGGTGTTCGCCAGCATGACGCCGGTGGCGAGCAGCGTCTCGCCCAGCGCCACGATCACGAACAACTGGCAGCGTTCGGCCAGGTGGCCGCCCTCGATGGTCCAGTCGCGGGTATGGGAGCGGCCCATGCCCGGCAGGGCGAAGCCGAACATGGGCGAGCCGTATTCGCACAGCACCGCGACCAGCCACAGCAGCGCGCGCAGCTCATGCCCTTCGGCCATCGCCCCGGCGATCCAGAAGACTGCGGCGATGACCAGCCACCCCAGCATGCGCCGGTAGTTGGCGGCCAGCGGATGGCCGGCGGGCAACTGGCAGACGATGAACGCGGTCCGGCCCACCTGCATCGCGGCATAGGACCCGGCGAACAGCAGCGCCCGGTCGCCGAAGGCCTCGGGCAGGCTGGCCGCCATGCACAGCGCCAGCAGCATCGTGGCGAAGAGCAGGCCGCGGATGCGCGGCGTTTCCGGGTCGAACCAGTTCGTCACCCAGCAGGTGTACTGCCAGCCCAGCCACACGGCCAGCCAGAGGATCAGCGACTCGATCACGCCGGTGAGCGTCAGGTGGTGCAGGAGTTGATGGCTGATCTGCGTGACGGCGAAGACGTAGATCAGGTCGAAGAACAATTCTTCGAAGGTGACGCGGGCATGGTGCCCGTCGCGGTGGCGCAGGAGAGGATGGCGATGGGGAGCGGATGACATGGCGGGGCGGGACGGCCGGTGCGGGAGGCCAGCCGGTCGGGGTCGGACACGCGGTTTAAGATAGCCGGAAACGCCCGCGCCGCGCCACGGGACCTGACTTCGCGCCCGAGGATCAGGCGGGGTTGTTGTCTTAGCACAACTTCCGTCGCGGCATGGGGGCCGCTTGCGCCGGCCGCGCCAAGGAGCATCGCCCATGAGAATCCCCGTTCCGCTCAACGCCTTGCGAGCCTTCGAGGCCGCGGTCCGCCACCGCTCGATCAAGGAGGCCGCGGCGGAGCTGGGCGTGACGCCGTCGGCCGTCAGCCACCAGCTTCGGGCGCTGGAGGAACTGCTGGGGGTGCAACTGTTGAAGCGGATCGGTGCGCGGCTGGAGCCGACCGAGGCCGGCCGCAGGCTGGGGCCAGGGCTGAGCCAGGGGTTCGATCACATCGCGCAAGCGGTCGCCGCGGTACGCAGCGAGCGGCGGGAAGGACCGTTGCGAGTGGACATGCTGCCCTCGTTCGCCACGCAATGGCTGTCGCCCCGCCTGGCGCGCTATCCCTTCGAGCGCCATGGCTTTTCCTTGCAGATATCGACCACCCAGGAAGGCGTGGACCTTGCCGCCGGGGAGGCCGACGCCGGTATCTGGCTGGGGGCGGGGCAGTGGCCGGGGCTGGTGGCCGAGCGGTTGTTCCAGGCATCGGTGGATTTGTACGCCCGGCCCGGCCATGTCGGGGGAACGCCGCGCGAAAGGCTGCGGGCGCTGCGCGCATCCAATCTGTTCGTGTCGCGGCATTGCCCTGGCTGGCGGGACTGGACGGACAGCTTGCCGGCCGGCCGCTTCGAACCCGCATGCGTCACGCTGGTGGACTCGGGCGGATTGACCCTGCAGGCGGCGGCCGATGGCGCGGGCGTGGCGATCGCGGTGGCGGAACTGGCCGATGCCGGCGTGCGCGCGGGGCGGCTGGAATCGGTGTTCGGGCACCGCATGCCCGTGGGCATGGGCTTCCATCTGGTCTATCCGCCGGCACTGCGGGAAGACCGCAGATTGGGGAACCTGAGTCGGTGGCTGCACGCCCAGGCGGCGGCCATGCGGGCAGAGCCGTCGGGGGAAGGCGAGACGGACGACAGCCTGGCCTGCGCGGGCAGATGAGTCAGGTGGAATCGGGAGCGCCGTACAGGGCCTCGCCGCGCACCTGGACGCCGTCCTGGAACTGCATGATTTCGCAGGCGCGCGTCCGCCTGCCGCCCTGGAGCGCCACGTAGTGCACCACCAGGACCTGGGCCGTCTCGTCGCAGATGGCGGCCACGAGTTCGAACCTCAACCCGGGGCGGTCGGCCAAGGCCGCTTCCCAGTAGCGGCGCAGCGCGGCCTTGCCTCGCACCCGGCTCGTGCCGGCGTAAGGCAGGGCGAGGGCGCTGGTGAACTCCGCGTCCTCGGCGAAGGTGGCCAGGACGCCATCCACGTCGGCCCGGTTCCAGGCCGAGATCCAGGCGTGCGCGTGGGCTTGCAATTGGCTGCGGGACAAGGTGGTCATGTCTGCTATATCCAGAACAGGATGATGGTGAGCCCGGTCAGGGCGGCCATGGCGCGGTTGATCCGCAGCGCCACGCCGGGGCGGCGCAGCCAGGGTTTGAGCGCGGCGCCGAAGCCGACCCAGATCGCGATGCAGGGCAGGCCGACCGCGACGAACACGAGGCAGATCACCAGCAGGTGGGACAGGTAGCCGCCGCCCGGCGGCGTGAATGCCGCTATGGCGGTGGCCGCGGCCAGCCAGGCCTTGGGATTGACGAACTGGAAGACCACGGCCTGGAGCAGCGTGATGGGCCGGCTCGCGCGGGCCTCCTCCATTTCGGCGGCGCGCCACAATCTGGCGGCCAGCCACAGCAGGTAAAGGCTGCCTGCTGCCTTCAGCGCCAGCTGCAACCCGGGCTCCATTGCGAACAGCACGCCCAGCCCGGCTGCCACCAGCCACAGTTGCGCGATCATGCCCAGCGGGATACCCAGCATGTGCGGACAGGTGCGGCGAAAGCCGAACAGGAGGCCCGAGGACATCAGCATCACGTTGTTGGGCCCCGGCGTGATGGACATCACGCAGACGTAGCTGACCAGGCCGAGCAAAAGGCTGTTCTCCATCGTGCTTCTTCGTGCCGGGATCGCGGGACGGATCCCCGTTGCGCATTCTGGCCCGCGGTGCCCGGCGCCGGCCAGCGAGATTTTTTCAGGCGGCGTTGAGTTTTGCGGCGCGCCGGGGTTCGCTCTCGCAGGGGCCGCGCGCCGGGCTGGTTTCGCTGGGCGGCGTGGCCCTGGGCTTCGTGTTCTACATGCTGTGCGCGGCACTGGGCATCACCGCCCTGGTCATGGCGGTGCCCTATGCCTACGATACGTTGCGCGCGGGCGGCGCGATCTACCTGCTCTACCTGGCATGGCAGGCGGTCAGGCCGGGCGGGCGTTCGCCGTTCCAGGTGCGCGAGCTGCCACGCGACGGCCCCGGCAAGCTGTTCGCGATGGGTTTCCTGACCAATCTGCTGAACCCGAAGATCGCGGTGATGTATCTGTCGCTGCTGCCACAGTTCATCCGGCCCGAGCAGGGCAGCGTGCTGGCGCAGTCCTTCGCCTTCGGCGCCACGCAGATCGCGATCAGCATCAGCATCAACGCCACGGTGGCCATCATGGCTGGCTCGATCGCCACCTTCCTGGCGCGCCGCCCGCTGTGGCTGGTGGTGCAACGGTGGCTGATGGGCACGGTGCTGGCGGGGCTGGCCGTGCGCATGGCCACCGAGGCACGCCGCTAGCGGGCAGCCCCGGCGGAAGGACTACCTGCCCGGAGGCATCGGCGCATCGGCCGGATCCTCGACCAGCGAGTCCGGATCGGCCAGCCAGTCCTCGTCGTCGGCGCGGCGCAACGCATTGCCGTCCAGCAACAGGCCCTTGGTCAGTTCCAGGGCCTGCTTCTCGAACAGCCGGCGATAGACGCCGTCCTCGATGCGGATCAGCGCCTCGTGCGTGCCTTCCTCGACGACGCGGCCCTTGTCCATCACCAGCAGGCGGTCGAGCGCGCGGACGGTGGACAGCCGGTGCGCCACGACCAGCGTGGTGCGGCCTTCCATCAGGCGTTCCATGGCCTGCTGGATCAGCACCTCGCTTTCGCTGTCCAGGCTGGAGGTGGCCTCGTCCAGGATCAGGATGGGCGCATCGGCCAGGAAGGCGCGAGCCAGCGCGACGCGCTGGCGCTCGCCGCCGGACAGCTTGACGCCGCGCTCGCCCACCAGGGTCTCGTAGCCGTGGGGCAGGGCCATGATGAAGTCATGGGCGCTGGCCAGTCGCGCGGCGCGCTCGATTTGAGCGCGCGTGGCGTCAGGCCGGGCATAGGCGATGTTCTCGGCCAGCGAGCGGTGGAACAGGATGGGTTCCTGCTGCACGATGGCGATCTGCTGGCGCAGCGAGGCCTGGCGCACGGCGGAGATATCCTGGCCGTCGATGGTGATGCGGCCGCCGCTGACGTCGTACAGGCGCTGGATCAGCTTGATGAACGTCGTCTTGCCCGAACCGGAGTGGCCGACCAGGCCAACCCGCTGGCCCGGCGCGATCCGTATCGAGAAGTCGCGGTAGAGCGGCGTGTCGTGGGTGCCGTAGCGGAAGTCCACGTGCTCGAAGCGGATCTCTCCGGGGCCGATGGCGATGTCCGGCGCCCCCGGGCGGTCCTCGATGCCCAGCGGCTGGCGTTCCAGCGCGACCAGCTCTTCCATGTCGTTGATGGAGCGTTGGAGGTTGCGGATGTCCATGCCCACGTCGCGCAGGTAGCCTTGCAACATGAAGAAGGTCGTCAGCGCGAAGGTGATGTCGCCCACGCTGGCCTGCCCGCGCGACCACAGCAGCAGCGCCGTGCCCAGGATGGCGGCCTGCATCAGCACGAGCATCGCGCCCTGGACGCCGCCGTTGATCGTGCCGCGCACCCAGGTGCGCCGGGTACGCATGCGCCACTTGCGGATCACCCGCGCCAGGCGGGTTTCCTCGCGGTCCTCGGCGCCGAAGGCCTTGACCACCGCGTTGCAGGTGATGGAGTCGGCCAGCGCGCCGCCCATGCGCGTGTCCCAGGCGTTGGCCAGGCGCGCGGCGGGCGCGACGAAGCCGAGCGACAACATGACCGTCAATGCCACGTACAGCAGCGATCCCAGGCCGATGACCGCGCCCATCAGCGGCCAGGTGGCGCCCAGCAGGACGGTCGCTCCCGCCAGCATGACCAGGGACGGCAGCAGGGCGACCAGCAGCGTGTCGTTCAGGAGGTCGAGCGCCCACATGCCGCGCGTGATCTTGCGCACGGTGGAGCCGGCGAAGCTGTTGGCATGCCAGTCGGTCGAGAAGCGCTGCACGCGATGGAAGGCGTTGCCCGCGATCTTGCTCATCATCTTGAGCGTGAGGAAGGTCAGGCTCAGGAATACCACCTGGCGCAGCAGCGTGGCGCCCACGCCCAGCGCGGCCAGTATCCAGAATGCGGTGATGGCGGCCTGCCAGGCCGCCGTGTCGCTGGCTGCGCCGGAGGCCACGGCATCGACCAGGCGGCCGGCGTACAGCGGCGTCACGACACTGGCCAGCGTGGACAGCAGGACCGCGACGATGATGGTCAGGATGCGCCAGGGCTGTTCGGCCCAGTGGCGAAAAGTGAAGCCAAGGACGTCCTTGTAGGACTGTCCGCGGAAGTCGAGTTTCTTCGATGCCATTTGCGACAGCCCCGGCTCGCGGTGGAGCGGGGTCTCCAAAGTCGGAACAGGAAACGGACGGGCCATCGCGCGCTTGTGGCGTGCGCAGGGCAGGAAACCGTCCGGGAGTGATTGCAGGCAGGAAAACCGCCCGCGGGGGCAACCTAGAGGTGCCGGGGAGCCGGTCCGGAGACGACGATGCGCGTATTGATCATTTTGCGTCTCCTGGATGGGTTGTGAAAGTGATGGCAAAAAGCCGAACATAAAGTCTAGCAGCCCGTGCCCGGGCGGGGCAATGGCGCAGGCGGGCGAATGTGGCCGCCGGCATACACTTGTGCTGCGGCATGGCCTGCCGGAACGAATGACTCCAGTTGCAGAGGTGGACATGAAGATAGCAGTGATGGGAGCCGGCGCGGTCGGCAGCTACTACGGCGCGATACTGGCCCGCGCCGGCCACGACGTGGTGCTGGTGGGCCGCGCCGCGCACGTGGAGGCGGTCCGGCGGCAAGGCCTCTTGCTGGAGACGAAGTCCTTTCAAGGCCACGTGCCGGCGCGGGCCAGCGAAGATCCCGCGGACGTCGCCGGCGCGAAACTCTTGCTGTTCTGCGTGAAGTCCACCGACACCGAGGACGCGGGCCGGCAGGTCGCCCCGCACCTGGATGCCGACGCCGTCGTGCTCAGCCTGCAGAACGGGGTCGACAACGCCGAGCGCCTGCAGGCCCTGCTGCCGCAGCCGGTGGTTCCGGCCGTGGTCTACGTGGCGGTGGAGATGGCGGGCGCGGGGCACGTGCGCCATCACGGGCGCGGCGAGCTCGTGCTGGGGCCGTCGCCCCGCAGCGACGAGGCGGCCGGTGTCCTGAGCGCCGCCGGCATCCCGGCCACGGTGTCAGGCAATGCCATGGGCGAGCTCTGGGCCAAGCTCATCCTGAACTGCGCCTACAACGCCTTGTCGGCCGCGACGCAATTGCCCTATGGCCGGCTGGTGGAGGGCGAAGGGGTGCTGGACGCCATGCGCGACGTGGTGGACGAGTGCCTGGCGGTGGCGGCCGCCGCCGGCGTGGCGGTGCCGGGGGATACCTGGGAGGCGGTGCTGCGCATCAGCCGCACGATGCCTACGCAACTGTCGTCCACCGCGCAGGACCTCGCGCGCGGCAAGCCGAGCGAGATCGATCACCTGAACGGCTACATCGTCCGCAAGGGCGGCCAGCTGCGGGTGCCCACGCCGGCCAACCGCATGCTCCACAGCCTGGTGAAGCTGCTGGAGTCGCGCAGGGGCTGAGATCGGCTCCGGGAACGGAACGTGCTGCCGGGCGGGGCTGCCCATGGACGTTATCCGGAGGTGAACGATGAATGCCGTACCCAAGGAAATGCAGGTGTGCGTGGACGCCTGCCTGCGCTGCTACCAGTCCTGCCTGGGTTCCGCCATGAACCATTGCCTGGAGCGGGGCGGGGCGCACGTCGCGCCGCCCCATTTCCGCCTGATGATGGCGTGCGCCGAGATATGCCGCATCGCCGCTCATTTCATGTTGATCGGCGTTCCGCAGCATCGCCACGTGTGCGCCGACTGCGCCTCGATCTGCCGGCAGTGCGCCGACAGCTGCGACGGCCTGGACGGCATGGACCAGTGCGCGGCCGACTGCCGTAGCTGCGCCGATGCCTGCGAGCGCATGGCGGCCTGAGCCGGCGGCCCCGGGCGCCTTGGCGGGTGCCCGGCGCTTATCCTATGATTCCCCATGCCAGAGCGTGCGGGCCGCCGGACCGCGCCTGGCGCGGGAGCGGGCGTGGTCCAGGACACTCCATCGACGAAGCGCGAGCACGACATCGCCGAAGCCTTCGGCAGGCCGGACAAGGGATGGAGGCGGTCGCTGTATGCGGTGATGTTCGAAACCGGCACGGCCGCCGGCAAGCGATTCGACCAGTTGCTGTTCGTGGCCATCCTGGCCAGCCTGGCCGTGATCATGGCCGACAGCGTGGCCTTCCTGTCGCAGCGCCTGGGCGGGCTGTTCGGCCCCCTCGAATGGGCCTTCACCGTCCTGTTCACGATCGAGTACGTGCTGCGGCTGCTGTGCGTGCGGCGCCCCTTGCGCTATGCGACCAGCTTCTACGGCGTGGTGGACCTGCTGGCCTTCCTGCCCACCTACGCGGCGCTGCTGGCCCCCAACCTGGCTTTCCTGATCGGCATACGCGTGCTGCGCCTATTGCGCATCTTCCGGGTGTTCAAGCTGCGCCTCTTCACCGAGGAGTACCTGATGATGGGCCGGGCGCTGCGCGCCTCGTCCCGCAAGATCATGGTCTTCCTGTCGGTGGTGCTGCTGATCGTGCTGGTCATGGGTACGATCATGTACGTGGTGGAAGGTCCGCGGTACGGCTTCACCAGCATTCCCGTGGGCGTCTACTGGGCGATCTCCACCATCGCCACGGTGGGGTTCGGCGACATCACGCCGCATACGGCGCTGGGGCGGTTCATCGCCTCGGTCATGATGCTGCTGGGCTGGGGCATCCTGGCCGTGCCGACCGGTATCGTGACCATGGAGATGACGCTGGCCGAAAGCGCGCGGCGCCGGGCGGCGGCCCGTACCTGCCAGGCATGCCTGACGCCGGGCCTCGACCATGATGCGAACTATTGCAAGCACTGCGGCGCCGCGCTGGAGCCGGCGGGGCGCGAGCGCTGAGGCTCGGGCACCCCGGCGCTCATTTCGCGTCGGGCGCGATGCCGTAGTAGCCGTAGGTGTCGGTGTAGCGGTTGCGCTCGCGCCGGTTCAGCCACAGGCGCATCAGCCAGCGCTTGCGTTCGTCCTCTTCCCAGTCCAGGAATTCGGTGCGCGAGTGCAGCGTCATGTGATTGTTCAGCCACTGTATGTCGCCGGGCAGGAACTCCATGGACAGGCACAGTTCGGGTGATTCCGCGTAGTGATCGATCAGCTCCAGCAGCTTGCGGTGGCGCTCGGTCAGCGGCGGCGCGCCCTCGTAGCGCTGCGCCGATTCGATGAAGTTGCGCAGGTACATCATGGACAGCTTGCCGTTGGTCCAGCCGCAGATGGACGTGACCCAGTAGGGCTGGCCGGTGACCGCGTTGCGCTCGCCCCGGTGGTCGAACCACAGTGGCTCGTACAGCAGCGGAATCATGTCGGGGTGGTCGCGCAGCAGCGCGTTGTAGATGCTGGTGGAACTGACCACCAGGCCGGCGCCGCCGGCCTTGGCGGTGCGCACGCACATCAGGCCGACGATGTCGGCGCCGTCCACGTGGAACGGGGCCGCGCGGTTGGTGTGGTAGAAGCGCGTGTTGGCATTGGTCTGCGGGTCGGCGCCGGCCGTGGTGTCGCGCACGTGGCCGAACAGCTCGCCGCGCGCGTTCTGCACCACCGCGTCGCCCAGGTATTGTCCCAACCCCCAGTAGGCGATGCTGCGCTCCTCCAGGCTCCAGTCTTCCACCGGCAGGCCGCGCCACATCTCGAAGCCGCGACCGTTCTCCAGTTCCTCGCCCAGCGCCGCCAGCCGGTCCGACAGGCCGGCCAGCGGGAAGTCCGCGCGCGAGATGGATTCCAGCGGCTTGCCCGTGGCCCGGGCGGCGGCGACCGCGCCGCGGATCTCGTCGACCTCGGCCGGCGACAGCGTGTAGATCCAGCTCTTGTCGGCCTCCATCTGGGGGCGGGTCCAGGCGCTGGGGCCGGTATAGGGCTGTTGCAGCATTTCCGTCATGGGTGGCTCCTGTGTGGGGTGGACGGAGGGCTCATCCGGCGATGGAGCCGGCGCGGGCGCGGCCCCTGAGGATGGGCCAGCCTATGGTGGCGAGGACGAAGAGGCCGGTGACCAGCTTGAGGTCGGACGGCATCAGTCCGAAGGACAGCACCAGCGAACTGAGCTGGTAGTACAGCAGCGAGCCGACCACCGGCGCGCACAGCTGGCGCAGCAGCGTGCGGCGGCCGATGATGGCCTCGCCGATGATGAGCGCGGCCAGGCCGTTGATCAGCATGCCGAAGCCCATGTTGACGTCGCCGTAGCCCTGGCTCTGGGCCAGCAGCGCGCCCGCCGCGGCGGTGATGGCGTTGGCCAGCCCCAGGCCGAACACGATGTAGCGCGTGGAGTCGACCGCGAGCGCCGGCGCGAGCTGGCTGTTGGCGCCGACGCCGCGCAGGGCCAGGCCGACGTCGGTGTGCAGGCCCCACCACAGCAGCAGCACCAGCACGACCAGCGCCGCCAGCAGCAGTCCGCCCTGCAGCGCCAGGCTTTGCATGATGGCCGGGTCTATCCAGTCGTACAGGTTCGGCAGCCCGAACAGGGGGGTGTTGGGCTTGCCCATGACACGCAGGTCGACGCTCCACAGCATGGTGATGGTCAGGATGCCGGCCAACAGCGAATGGACGCGGAATTTCAGGTGGATCAGCGCGGTGACGGCGCCGGCCAGGAAGCCCGCGCCGGCCGCCGCCAGGGTGCCGAGGAGCGGATGCAGTCCCGCCGTGATCAACGCCGCGACCAGGCAGCCGCCCAGCGGAAAGGCGCCCTCGGCGGTCAGGTCGGGCACGTTCAGCAGCCGGAAGGGGATCATCACGCCCATGGCGACGAAGGCATACAGCAATCCCTGGACGGCCGTGATGGGGACGAGGTGATAGAAGGTGTTCAGGACTTCCACGTTCAGCTCCGTAGGGCGGCGGGCATGCGGGAGGACGCGTTCATGCGCTGGCCTGCAGCAGGATCTGGTCGTCGGCCTGGCCGAAACGCTGGACCAGGTCGTTGATGGTCAGGCGCGGCTTCTCGTCGCGGCCGATGTCCAGCTTGATGCGTCCGCACTCCATCATCAGCAGGCGGTCGCCATAGTCCAGCGCATGCGCCATGTTGTGCGTGATCATCAGGGTCGTCAGCCGCTGCTCGGCCACGATGCGGCGGGTCGCCTGCATGACGAGTTGCGCCGTGCGCGGATCGAGCGCGGCGGTGTGCTCGTCCAGCAACAGGATGCGCGGACGGTTCAGCGCCGCCATCAGCAGCGCGAGCACCTGCCGCTGGCCGCCCGAGAGCAGCCCGGCGGGCGCGCCCATGCGGTTTTCCAGGCCCAGGCCGAAGCGCGCGAGTTCGTCGCGGAAATGGGCCCGGTTGCGCGGATTGAGCGCCATGCGCAGTCCGCGCCGGCGGCCGCGCATGGCGGCGAAGGCCAGGTTCTCCTCGATGGACAGCGCGGGCGCCGTGCCGACCATGGGGTCCTGGAATACGCGCGAGACCCATTGCGCGCGCCGATGCACGGGCCAGGACGAGACATCGGTACCGTCGATGACGGTACGGCCGGCGCGCGGCCGCACCGCGCCGGCCAGCACGTTCAGCAAGGTGCTCTTGCCGGCGCCGTTGGTGCCCACCACGACACAGAAGCTGCCGTTCTCCAGGGCCAGGTCCAGTCGGTCGAGCGCGATGCGTTCATCCGGAGTGCCCGGATAGAACACGACGTCGACGGCTGCAAGCTCGATCATGAGGAACTCCGGCGCGTCAGTCGACGACGCAGTTGCAGTTCTTCAGCGACTCCGGCAGCGCGATGCCGAGGTCCTTGAGCCGGCGCCCGCTGATCTTGACCGCATGGTCTTCCACGGCAGGGACCGATACGGGAATGTCCGAAGGCTTCTTGCCGCGCAGGATGTCGGCGGCGATGCGGCCCACGCTGGTTCCCAGGCTGCTGTACTCGACCGTCATCGCGGCCAGGAAATGGTGCTGGGCCACGTTATCGACATTGGGGCTGTAGGTGGGCAGCTTGATGCGGTTGGTGACCGAGGCGATGGCGGCGGCGGCCGGAATCAGCATGCTCGAGGCCGGCACCATCAACGC
This sequence comes from Pigmentiphaga sp. NML030171, assembly GCF_002188635.1. Classification (GTDB taxonomy): domain Bacteria; phylum Pseudomonadota; class Gammaproteobacteria; order Burkholderiales; family Burkholderiaceae_B; genus Pigmentiphaga; species Pigmentiphaga daeguensis. Next base: position 90,624 of record NZ_NINX01000039.1, read on the forward strand.
GTCGGCGCGCCCTTGCAGCGACGAGACGCGGGTAGGTATGTCGTTGGCGTTGTCCACGCCCACCTTCACCAGGGTGAGGTCGTACTTGCCGACGACCTTCTCGAGCGCGTTCAGGAAGCCGAGATCGGCATCGTCGCCGGGGTTGTAGATGAAGCCCAGCCGCTTGACCCCGGGCGTGAGCTGCTTGATGAAACCGACCGACGCCTCCATGTTGGGCAGGTTGGAACCGCCGGTCATCAGCGTGTCGCCCCGGTCCCAGGATGGCACCAGCTTGGCGGCGACGGGGTTGGCGACGGCGCCGAACACGATGGGGAAGCTGCGGCTGACGAGCACCTGCTTGGCGGTCTGGGTGAGCGGCGTGGTGATGGTCAGCATGAGGTCGGGCTTGCCCGCGGCTTCGCGGTTCAGCAACTGGGGGGCGAGCGAGCGGTCGAAGTTCACGTGGCCTTCGTCGTAGACCACCTTCAGTCCCTGCCTGGCCAGTTCCTTCTTGAAGCTCGACACCAGCGTGTCCAGCGTATGGTCGGGACCGAACTGCGCGATGGCGACCTTGTAGGTCTGCTGGGCGTGGGCGATCGATGCGGCACAGGCCAGCGACACGCAGGCGGCGAGTCGCGCGGCTTGGAGGATCAGGACAGGCTTCATGGCAGCTCCGGGGCAGGACGGGTGGAGGAGGGTGGGCGGGACAGGCCGAAGACGCGGTCCCGGCCGAGCATGGCGCCGGGATCGAAGGCGAGTTTGATGCGGCGCATGGCGTCGAGCTCCGCGGCCGGGTAGAGCGACTGGAAGACCCGGTTCTTTTCGAGCCCGATGCCGTGTTCGGCCGAGATCGAGCCGCCGCAGCGCATCACCTCGTGGTAGACCAGATGCTCGACGTGTTCGGCGGCAGGGCCTTCGCAGCCGACCAGCAGGTGCACGTTGCCGTCGCCCAGGTGGCCGTAGGTCAGGCGCCGCAGGGCGGGATCGATGGCGTCCAGGCCCGCGTAGATGCGCGGCAGGCAGGCCTGGAGCTCGCCGGTCGGAATGCTGACGTCGAAGGACAGGTAGGCGCCGAGGTGGCGTGCCGCTTCGCCGGATGCGTCGCGCATGCGCCAGAGCTCGGCCGCCTCGGACAAGGACTTGGCGACGACGACGTGGGGGGTGCCCAGGCTGTCGGACAAGGCTTCCAGCGCGTCCATGATGCGTGCCTCGTCGCGCGCCGGCTGGCGGTCGTAGCAGGAGAGTTCGAGCAGCACGACATAGCCGCAGGCACCGTCGAAGGGATCGCGGCCCACGCCCAGTCCCCGCGCGACGAAGTCCACGAAATCCCGCCACATGACTTCGAACGAGGTCAGCATGGGGCCGAAATCGGCGCGGCAGCCCGCCAGCGCGCGCAATACCTGGTCCAGGTCCTGGAGGCCGAGCGCCACGGTTCCTATGTCCGCAACGGCTCGTCCCCCCGACCATGGCGAAAGATCCGAGCTCCTTCGTGCCCTTCTACCAGCCGCCGCAGGCCGAGCCGGCCCGTTCCGGCAGCGTGTCGGATTTCGTGCTGAACGAGATCGCCCGCCGTATCGTCGATGGGGTCTACAAGCCGGGACAGCGCATCGTCGAGACCGACGTCACCCGGGACCTGGGCGTAAGCCGCAGTTCGGTCAGGGAGGCCTTCCGGCGCCTGGAGACCAATCGCTTCGTGCGCATCGAGCCCAATCGGGGCGCGACGGTGGCCACGCCCGGACGCGAGGACATCGTCGCCCAGTTCCGCATCCGCGAGGTCATCTCCGGCCTGGGCGCGCGTGCCGCGGCCGAGCACGCGGACGAACCGGGCAATCGCGAGATCGTCCTGGCGCTGCTGGACGACATCGAGACCCAGAGGCGCGCCGACGACCCGCGCAACCATCGCGCCGAGAACGGCCGCTTCCATCGGGCCATCAACAACATGTCGGGTATCCCGGACGTGGGCGAACTGCTGGACCAGTACAACTACCCGATCCTGCACACGATCTACTTCAGGGACCTGAGCCGCGAGAACTGGCTGCTGAACCTGTCGGACCACGTCGACATCGCCCGCGCGGTGCTGCACGGCGACCCGGTCGCGGCCGAGCATTTCGCCCGCCAGCACATGCGCCGGATGGTGGACATCGCGATCGAGATCGCGGAGCGGCTGTTGGAAGAAGCGCGCCAGCGCTGAACGGCGGCCTCAGGCGGCGACCGCGGGGGGCTCCAGGTCCGCCAGGAAGTGATCGCGCCACTGCTTGATGCTGTTGTCCTTGAGCAGTTGCATCATGTGTTCGTGGCGCTCGCGCCGCTCCTCCAGCGGCATGTCCAGGGCGCGGTCCAGGGCGCGGGCCATGGCGTCGATATCGTAGGGATTGACGATGATCGCGCCGTCGGCAAGTTCGTCGGCGGCACCCGCGAATTCGGACAGGACCAGCACGCCGGGATCCTCGGGCTCCTGGGCCGCCACGTATTCCTTGGCCACGAGGTTCATGCCGTCGCGCAGCGGCGTGACGAAGCCGACCTGCGAGGCACGGAAGAAGGACAGCAGCGCGGCGCGTTCGTAGGCGCGGTTCATGTAGCGGATGGGCGTCCACGACAGTTCCGTCCAGCGGCCGTTGATGTGGCCGGCCGTGCTTTCGAGCTGCCTGCGGATGTGGCGATAGCCCTCGACGTCCGAGCGCGAGGGCGGCGCGATCTGCAGGAAGCTGACCTGGCCGCGATAGGCGGGCCGGGACTCCAGCAGCCTTTCGAAGGCGTTGAAGCGTTCGACCATGCCCTTGCTATAGTCCAGCCGGTCCACGCTGATGATGAGCTTGCGCTCCTGCAGCCCCTGCTTGAGCGTGGCGACCAGCTTGGAGCGGCTGCGCGCCTTGGATTTGCTCTGGATGTCGTCGGGCAGGATGCCGATGGGATAGTGGCCGACGCGCACCGGTCCTGACGGCGCGCGCAGCGTGTCGCCTTGCATGGGCAGCCCGAGACGCCTGTGTGCGTAATCCAGGAAGGCCTGCGCATCGCCGCGTGTCTGGAAGCCCACCAGGTCGTACTCGCACATGGCCTCGATCAGGTCGCGGTGGGGCGGGACGGTGCGCAGGATGCCCTCGGACGGAAAGGGCGTATGAAGGAAGAAGCCGATACGGTTGCGCATGCCCAGGCGCCGGCATGCGCGGGCGAAGGGTATCAGGTGATAGTCGTGTATCCAGAGCCGGTCGTCCTCGCCGACCAGTTCCCTGAGCATGCCGGCTAGCCGCTCGTTGACGGCCAGGTAGCCCTCGTATTCGCGGGCATCGTAGCGGCTGAGGTCGATGCGGTAATGGAAAGTCGGCCAGAGCGTGCCGTTGGCGAACCCGCGATAGTAGAGGTCGTACTCGCTACGCGACAGGGCGGTGGTCGCGCAGTCGATACGGCCGATGCGATGGAAGGAGACCTCCGCGTCGGCGCTGTCCTCGATCTTGCCGTTCCATCCGAACCAGAGCCCGTCCTGCCGCTTGAGGGCATCGAGCACGCCGACGGCCAGTCCGCCGGCGCTGCTCTTTCCTTCGGCCGCGGACGCTACACGATTGGAAACGATCACGAGTCTGCTCATGTCCTGGTCCTTTATTCGTGGCGCGAAGCATCGTCCGGCCCGCGCGTGGACAGGCCGTCCAGCCAGCGGGCCAGGGAAGGGGGATCGGGCAGCCGCCACGATGCCGACGTGTCGCCATCGCCGATCTTGATCGAGACGCCGCCCAGGCGCGCCACGACGGCGAACGCCGCCTCGTCGGTCAGGTCGTCTCCCGCCATGACGGGCAGCCGGGACGCGAAGGGAGCGACGGCCATGAATCGCTCGACGGCGCTTCCCTTGTCCGCGCCGCGCGGCTTGACCTCGGCGACCATCTTGCCGAACTGCAGCACGTAGTCCGGCGCGAAGGCCGAGGCGGCCTGCGCGACGTCCCGGCGGATCCGGGCTTCCTGGTGCGGCGCATGCCGGTAGTGGACGGCGAACGAAATGCCCTTGTCCTCCATGTGTACGCCCGCCAGCCCGGCGGCGATGTCAAGCAGGCGCGCCTGCAAGCGGGCCGCCCGCTCCCGGTCCACGGGCAGCTCCCATACCTGGCCGTCGGGGCCGCGCCACTGGATGCCGTGCAGGCCTGCGACCGGCAGGCGCAACGGATGCAGCAGGCGGTCGACCACCTCTATCGAGCGGCCCGACACCACGGCCAGCGCGCCGCCGGTGGCCGGCGCCAGGCGCCGCAGCAGGGCCAGGGTGGCGCCGGGAATCCGCGCCGCATCCGGGCTGGGGGCGATGGGGGCCAGCGTGCCGTCCAGGTCGAGGAACAAGGCGCATCGCGCCAGGTCCAGCGGGGGAGGTCTGCCTGCTTCCGATCCGGTCATCGTTCGTTGACGCGTCATCCGCGTATCGTTTTGACAACAGTCACAGATGGAATGGTAGGGAAGGGTGTCGCAGGGAGGGTGTTCATTTTGCGCGTTTTTGTTTCCATTTATCTCCCCGTGCCATGCGGCGCGGGGCCTGGCGGGGGCGGGCGGCGAACGCGCGGTTTTACGGTACGCTATCGGGCAAACGACAAGAGCGGAGCGAGACGAGGACATCATGCAGCTGGTGCATCTCCATGAACCCCGTGCGGAAGACGGCTCGTGGCGCCATGCCCGGGAACGCGCGTCCTTCGCGATGGCGGGAGTCATCGGCTGCCTGGGCCACGAGGATTTCGACACCGCCGCGCTGCGGCAGCTCAATGCGGCGATCGCGCTGTGCTGGTGGTCGACCTACAGCCTGCACAAGCACCGCCCGCCGGAGCTGCATGCCACCGGCAGCTTCCAGGCTCCCGACCACACCCGGGACGCGTTCCGGTTCTACCGGCAAGGCGTGTACCGTTACGACCAGACGTTCGAGGCGGCCAGGGAGCGGGTGCTGCACGGCGGCGCGGTGGTCACGCACTGGCACGCGGCCGAGCTGCCGAGCGAGCATCGCGACGGCATCTACACGCGCCATGCGCTGCGGGAGCGGGTGTCGCTGGTCACGGCCTGGGAAGAGGACGACCTGATCGCCATCAATCTCTACCGCCGCGACGAACAGCCCGCGTTCAGCGACGCGGAGCTGGACCTGATATGCGGCCTCGCGCCGCCGCTCATCGCCTGCATAGAAAGCCACCTGCGCAGCCGCCGGGCCGCGGCCCGCCCGCCGGCGTGCCAGCCGGCCCCGCTCGCGGCCCTGCCGCGCCGCGAGCGCGAGGTATGCGAGCGGCTGCTGCGCGGCTGGACGCACGAAGGCATCGGCGCCGATCTGGGCATTTCGGCGGGCACGGTCAAGACCTATCGCGACCGGGCATTCGAGCGGCTGGGCATCCACCATCGCAACGAACTGTTCGCGCTCGCGCTGGACGGCCTGGCGCCTCCGTCCCAGGCCTAGGGTTGTCCCGGTCCCCAACGCAGGGGACAGCCGCGTCCGCGTCTTCTCTTTAGGCTTCTTCCTGCCGTTCCTGCGCGAGCGGCCCATGACAGGAAGGAGACCGCTTGAAGACGCCTGCCATCAGGTGCCTGGAGGACATCCGGGCGATCGAGTCGCAGCCCTATGCTGCATTCATGCCGCACCACAGCGTCCACGAGGCGCTGGAACACGCCGCCGCGACGCATGCGCAACGGCGGGCGCTGACCTTCATCGAGTCGGCCGATCCCGCGGTGCCCGCCGGCAGCTGGACCTATGCCGAGCTGCTGGCGAGGGTAAGGCGGGCGGCCCGGGCCTTCCGGCGGCTGGCGGGCGACACCCAGCCGCGCGTGGCGTTCCTGCTGCCGGCCATCCCCGCCGCATACGTGACGCTCTGGGGCGCCGAAGCCGCGGGCATTGCCTGTCCGGTCAACTACCTGCTCGGCGAAGAGCACATCGCCGATCTGCTGCAGCATGCCCGGGTGAACGTGCTGGTCGCGCTCGGGCCGCACCCTGAACTGGACATTTGGTCCAAGGTGGCGGGCGTCAGGCGCCGCTGTCCCGGCCTTGCGCACGTCGTGTCCGCGGGCAGGGCGCAAGGCGCGCCCGACCTCGACGAACTGCTGGCCGGCGAAGAGGGAGGCCCGCTGGACGAGAGCTATCGGCGCGGGCCCGACGACATCGCCGCGCTGTTTCATACCGGCGGGACCACCGGGCGGCCCAAGCTCGCGCGCCACACTCACCGCAACCAGCTTCATGCGGCGTGGGGGGCGGCCTGCATGTATGGCGCCAGCGAAGCCGACGTGACGCTGAACGGTTTCCCTCTGTTCCATGTGGCCGGTTCCCTGGTCTACGGGCTCTCGAGCTTGCTGGCGGGCGGCGAGGTGGTCTTGCCCACGCTGCTGGGCATGCGCAACACGGCCTTCGTGCGGCGCTATTGGCAGTTCGTCCAGCGCGAGCGGGCGACGCTGCTGGCCGCCGTGCCCACGGTCATGGCCAGCCTGCTGGACGTACCCATTGGCGAGGCGGACCTGTCGCGCGTGCGCTGCCTGTTGACGGGCGGCTCGCCGCTGCCCACCGAGCTGGCCGATGCCTTCGAGCAGCGCACGGGGGTGGGCGTCCGCAACATCCTGGGCATGACCGAGTGCGCGGGCGTCATCGCCATCGAGCCGGTCGGCATGCCGCGCACCGCCGGAGCCGTGGGGCTGCCGCTGCCCTTCACGGAGGTCGGCATCGATCCCGACGGCGCGTCGCCGGACGGACGCGAAGGCATCCTGCGGGTCAGGGGGCCCAACGTCGGGCCGGGCTACACCGACGCCCGCAACGACGCCGGAGTCTTCGGCGAGGACGGCTGGCTGGTGACCGGCGACGTGGGACACATCGACGAGGCGGGCAGGGTCTTCGTGACCGGCCGGGCCAAGGACCTGATCATCCGCAGCAGCCACAATATCGATCCGGTGGTGATCGAGGATGCGCTGCTCGGGCATCCCGAGGTGCAGATGGCCGCCGCCGTGGGCGCGCCCGACGAATATGCGGGAGAGATACCCGTGGCCTACGTGGCGCTGCGCCAGGGCTCCCGGCTGACCGCCGCCGATCTCGCTGATTTCGTGCGCGACCGCATTCCCGAGCGGCCCGCGGTGCCCAAGGCCATCTTCGTCGTGGATGCGCTGCCGATGACCGCGATCGGCAAGCTCTACAAGCCCGAGTTGCGGGCGCGGGCCGTGCGCTGGACGTTGCAGGAGCGCCTGGCGCGCGGCGGATTGGCGGCGCGCGTGACGGTGGACGTCAGCGCCCAGGCCAAGGGATGCGTGGCGCATTTCCGCGCGGACGGCGACGATGCGGCGCGCGTGCGTGCGCTGATGGCGCCGTTCGCCCTGGCCTATCGGATCGACGGCCCCGGGGCCGGGGAAGAGGGCGCATGAGCGTGCATGTCGAATACGAGAAGCGGGGGCCCGTTGCTCTGGTCCGCCTGGACCGGCCGGCCGCCCGCAACGCGTTGACGCCACGGATGCTGTGCGAGCTGGCCGATGCGTTCGTCGACGTGGCGCGGGACGACGCGATACGGGTGGCGGTACTGGCTGCAACCGGCGACGCGGCGTTCTGCGCGGGGGGAGACCTGGGTACGACCCTGCCGTTGCTGACCGGCGCGCGGCAGCCGGAGAATCCCTACGACCGCCGCCTGCTGGAAGATCCGACAGTGATGGCGGCCTCGTCGCTGCGCGGATTTCCGTTGCACAAACCGGTGGTGGCCGCCATCAACGGCGCATGCCTGGCAGCGGGCATGGAGTTGATGCTGGGGACCGACATACGCCTGGCCGCCGAACATGCGACCTTCGGCTTGCCGGAGGTGCGGCGCGGCCTCATCCCCTTTGCCGGGTCCATGGCCCGACTGCCCAGGCAGATCCCGCAGGCGGTCGCGATGCATATGCTGCTGACAGGCGAACCGCTGACGGCGACGCAGGCACTGCAATGGGGTTTGATCAACCGGATCGTGCCGCTGGCCGACTTGCCGGATGCCGCGATGGAGGTGGCCGAAGGAGTCGCCCGCAACGGGCCGCTGGCGGTCCAGGCCGTCAAGCGGACGGTGATCGAGGCCAGCGGCGTGCCGCTGGAGCTGGCCTATCGCCTGGAGGATCACGCGCGCGAGCGGGTCCTGGCCAGCGAGGACGCGCGCGAAGGCCCGCGGGCGTTCATGGAGAAACGCAGTCCGGTCTATACGGGAAGATGAAATGAATCAGGATGCAGCCATCAGGCTGGACGGCAAGGTCGCCATCGTGACCGGCAGCGGCCGCGGACTGGGCCTGGCGTTCGCGCGGGCGCTCGCGGATGCGGGCGCGGCGGTCGTGGTCAACGATGTGGATGCCGACGCGGCGGCCGAGGCCGTCGCGTCTATCCGCGGCCAGGGGGGCCAGGCCGTGGCCGAGGTGGTGCCCGTGGGCCAGGCCGAGGCGGCCGAGCGGCTCGTGGCCCGGGCGGTGGAAAGCTTCGGCCGCCTGGACGTGATGTGCGCCAACGCCGGCAACCTGCGCGATCGCATGATGTGGAATCTGAGCGACGAGGATTTCGATTCCGTCATCGCGACCCATCTGCGGGGCACCTTCACCTGTGCCCGCGCGGCCGTGAGACGCATGCGCGCGCAGGAAAGCCCGGGGCGGCTCATCCTGGTGGCTTCGCCGGCGGGGCAGCGCGGCAATCCTGGCCAGACCGCATACGCCGCGGCCAAGGCCGGCATCGCGTCGTTCGCACGGACGTGGTCGATGGAGTGCGCGAAGTCGGACATCACGGTCAACGCCATCGTGCCGGTCGCGCTGACCCGCATGGTCGCCACGATGCCCGCGTTCGCACCGATTGCCGAATCGATCTCGCGCGGCGAGCCGTTGCCCGACACGCTGCGCCAGGGCGCCGGGCTGGGGATGCCCGAGGACGTGGCACCGCTGGTGGTGTTCCTCGCCTCGGACCAGGCCGCTGGAATCAGCGGCCAGTGCATAGGATTGGGGGGAGACAAGCTCAGCCTGTGGTCCCACCCGCAGGAAATACACAGCGCCTTCCGCAGCGGCGGCTGGAGTGCCGAGGCGATCGCGCGGGCGTGGCCGGCCACGCTGGGAAACCGGCTGGAAAGCGTGGGGCTGCCCCCCTTTCCTTGAGGGCGGCCGGACCAGGAACGACAACCATGGAGACATCATGAAAACCGTCAAGCCATTCCGTCTGTTGCCGATCGCCTGGGCGGCGGCCTGCGTCGCGGCCGCCGCGCCGGCCACCGCCACCGATGCCTATCCTTCGCGTCCGATACGGCTGGCCGTGGGATTCGCGCCGGGCACCGGGCCCGATATCCTGGCGCGCACGCTGGGCCAGAAGCTGGGCGAGTTGATGGGGCAACCGGTGGTGGTCGAGAACCGCGCCGGCGCGGGCGGGCAGATCGCGGCCCAGTTCGTCGCCAAGGCTCCGCCGGACGGCTATACCGTGCTGATCGCCGACGTCAGCGCCATCAGTATCGCGCCGGCGGCGTTCTCCAAGCTCGGCTACGATCCCGTCCGCGAACTGGCTCCGGTGTCGGAAGTGGTCAAGACCGATTTCATCCTGGTCGTGCCCAACACGTCCGCCGCGCGTTCGGTGGAAGACTTCGTCAAGCTCGGCCAGAGCCGTGACAAGGTCAACTTCGGTACTTTCGGCGCCGGAACCCCCGGCCATTTCGGCGCCGAGATGTTCGCGGAGCTGGGCCGGTTCCGCATCGAACCCATCCACTACCGCGCCACGGGCGACGCCGTATCGGCGGTCGTGAGCGGCGACGTCAACGGCGTGTTCATGTCCACGGCGCTGGCCACGGCCCAGGTCAAGGGAGGCAAGATGCGGGCCCTGGCGACCACCGCGCCCCGGCGTTCGCCCTTGCTGCCGGAAGTGCCGACATTCATCGAGGCCGGATATCCCAAGGCCGATTTCTCGGCCTGGTTCGCCCTGTTCGTGCCGGCGGGCACGCCCGAGCCGGTCATCGCCACGCTCAATGCCAAGGCAGTGGCCGCGGTGCAATCGCCCGAGGCGCGCCAGCGGCTGGAAGAGGCCGGCTTCAGCATTTCCGGCACGAGCGCGCAGGAGACGCGCCGGATGATCGAGGCCGAAACCGAACGATGGAAGAAGATCGTCGCGGCCACGGGGTTCAAGGGCGACTGAGACGGCGAACTTCACCCTTCCTGCATCAGCGAGCGCCGGTTGCGATTGCGCATCTCGCTGGCCACCTCTCGCATGACGTCGATGAAGAGCCGCGCCCCCTCGGGCAGTTCGCCCGTGCCGAGAGTGGTCAGGCCAACCGCCGCCGACGTGGGGCTGGTGTCCACGGGCAGGGTGCGGGCCAGGCCGTCGTCCAGGTCGAGTTCGATCACGCCGTAGGGTACGAACCAGATCGCATCGCCGGTCCGCATCAGGCTGCGCGCCATGGTCGAGGACAATGTCTCCACCAGTTGCTGAGGCATGCCTATGCCGCTCGATTGGAGGAAGGTCTCGGCCGCGGGCCGGATGTAGGTCCCCTTCATGGGCAGCACCATGGGATAGGCCCGGACGTCGGCCGGCTGCAGCGCGGGGGCGTCCAGCAGCGGGTGGCCGGGACGCACCGCCATGACCAGCGGCTCCATGTACAGATGCTCGAAGGAAATGCCCACCATCTCCGATGGATGGCTGATGCGGCCGATCACCAGGTCCAGCTCCCGCAGCTTCAGGCGCACCAGGAGGTCCGCGTTGGTACCGCCGTGCGCGGTGACCACGAGATGGGAATAGCGCGCCTGCATCTGGCGGATCGCGTTCGGCACCAGGGTGGCGGCGGCGGTGGGCAGGATGCCTATGCGCACGTGCTCGGGCGCCTTTTCGCCCGTCCCTAGCAACTCGAAGCCATCGCGCAGCGCGCCGATGGCCTGCGCGGCATGGCGCAGCAGGATGTGGCCGGCCGGCGTCAGCTCCAGCCCTTTGCGATGTCGTAGCGCCAGCGTCTCGCCGGTGATCGCCTCCAGCTCGGCCAGGCTCTTGGAGACCGCCGAGGGCGTCTGGGCCAGGGCGTCGGCGGCCTTCAGGACACTGCGGTGGCTGGCCAGGGCGACCAGGCATTGCAAGTGGCGCAGGCGCAGGCGTGGGTCGAGGGTGCGCAGCATGATTTCCTTTTGCTCAATCAATTTCCAAAAAGATCAACCAATATTAGCTCCTGCGCTTCTATGATGGCGCCGACAGGCCGGTGCCCCGGAGGGGGCATCCGCATAATCAGGAGGAGTGGGAAATGTCGAAATCCATGGTTCGCGCGCTGGGACTGGCGCTTGCATTGTCGGCCTCGGCGGGCGCGGCGGCGCAGGGCAGCTATCCGGACAAGCCCGTCCGGTTCGTCGTGAACTTCACCGCCGGAGGGCCCCTGGACATCATGGCGCGCATGATGGGCGAGCGGCTCAACGCGATCTTCAAGCAGCCCTTCGTGGTCGAGAACAAGACCGGCAGCGGCGGCAACATAGGCGCCGCCGCGGTGGCCAATGCCGCGCCCGACGGCTACACGGTGCTGATCGGCCTGGATTCGACCTTCACCGTCAATCCCAGCCTGTATTCCTCGCTGGGCTTCAGGCTGGATCAGCTCAAGCCGGTGATGCGCCTGGCATCCTCGGGGATGCTGATCGCCGCCCACCCGTCCGCCAAGGCCGACACGCTGAAGGGCCTGGTCGAGCGCGGCCACAAGGATCCGGTCACGTTCAGCTCGGCGGGCAACGGTTCGCCCGGCCACCTGAGCCTGAGCATGCTGCAGCAGGCCACCGGCATGAAGATCAACCATATCCCGTATCGCGGCAACGCGCCGGCCGTGCTGGCGCTGGTGTCGGGCGAGGTTCAGGCCGCCGCGCTGGCCACGCCTGGCCTCTTGCAGCACGTCAACGCCGGTACCCTGAAGGCATTGGCCGTGACCGGCAGCCAGCGTTCGCCGCTCCTGCCGTCGGTGCCGACCACGGCCGATCTGGGCTACCCCGAGGTTCGCCAGGATGTGTTGTATCTTGCGATGGTGCCGGCGCAGACGCCGGACGCCGTCGTCCAGACCCTGCGCAAGGCGATGGAGCAGGTGTTGGCGCAACCCGACGTGCAGCAGCGCCTGCGCGCGATGGACTTCACGCTGGGGACCCTGGACGGCGAGGCCGCCGCCAAGGAACTGGAGGGCGTGCGGGAACGCTATGCGAAGATCATCAAGTCGGCCGGTATGAAGGTCGATTGACAACGGAACCGGTACAGTTCGCATGACCAATTTCATCTTCATCCTGGCCGACGATCTCGGCTACGCCGACCTGGGCTGCTATGGCGGACGCAAGCCCGTGTCGCCCAACCTGGACCGCATGGCCGCGCGCGGGATCCGCTTCACGCAGGGCTATTCCAATTCGCCCGTGTGCTCGCCCACGCGTTTCGGCCTGATCACCGGCCGCTACCAGTACCGCCTGCGCGGCGCGGCCGAGGAGCCCATGACCGGCAGGTTCCGGGGCAGCACGGAGATCGGCCTGCCGCCGGCGCATCCCACCCTGCCGTCGCTGCTGCGCGAGCGGGGATACCGCACCGCCCTGATCGGCAAGTGGCACCTGGGCTATCCGCCGCATTTCGGTCCGCAGAAGAGCGGATACGAATACCACATCGGCCCCCTGTCGGGCGGCGTGAGCTATTTCAGCCACGTGGATCGCATGGGCAAGCACGACCTCGTGCGCGACGGCGAACCCGTCAACTACGACGGCCACTACCTGACGGATCTCTTGACCGACGAAGCCGAGAGCTATCTGCGCGCGCGCGCGGGCGATCGCCAGCCGTTCCTGCTGAGCCTGCACTACACCGCGCCGCACTGGCCGTGGGAGGCGCGCGAGCAGGGGCGTTCCAATCCGGAGACCGATCAGGACATCCGCCACCTGGACGGCGGTTCCATCCACGTCTACGGCGAGATGATCAAGGCGCTGGACGAGGGCTGCGGACGCGTGCTGAAGGCGCTGGACGACCTGGGCCTGGCCGACGACACGGTGGTCATCTTCACCAGCGACAACGGCGGCGAGCGTTTCTCGGACACCTGGCCGCTGGTGGGAGGCAAGATGGACCTGACCGAAGGGGGCATCCGCGTTCCCTACATCGTGCAGTGGGGCGACCGGATCGCGTCCGGCTCGGTATCGGCGCAGCACTGCATGACGATGGACTGGACCGCGACCATGCTGGACATCGCCGGCGTGCCCGCCCATCCCGATTATCCGTTCGACGGCGTGTCCATGTTGCCGGTGCTGCGGGACCCGACGCACGAGTTTCCGCGCGAGCTGTTCTGGCGCATGAATTATCGCAGCCAGCGCGCCTTGCGCGATGGGCCGTGGAAGTACCTGGCCATCGAGGGCAACGAGTATCTGTTCGACCTGTCGGTGGACGAGCGCGAGCGGGCCAACCTGGCGCGCCGCCAGCCCGAGCGCCTGGCGCGGATGCGTGGCCGCTGCGATGAGTGGGATGCCGTGTTCGGCGCGATTCCCGCCGATGCCCGCAGCGAGCTGGTCTATACGGACAAGGACATGCCCAGCCGGTGACGCCGGCACGCCGGCCGGGAACCGGAGACGGCGGCTCCCGGTCGAAGCAGCATGCGGCCCGGGAGCGGCGCCCGCATGCAGGCAGGCGTACATGGCCAAATGGTCATGGACGTGTCACCGTCCCGCGGATAGAATCGCGCCGTTCATCAACTGTGGAGACCCTGACGTGGGTACTTGTTCGAGTGGCAGTAGTCGGCCGGTCCTGGTGATCGGCGAACTCTCGGCGAGATAGCGCGCGGGTTTCCTTCGCCGCCGTCTCGCCGCAAGGCGGGAGGCGGCTCCGGCCGCGGCGTTCGCGCGCGGCCATCCCCTTCCTGATACTGTCTGCCGCCAGGCGCGGCGGCTCCGTCACGCCCGTGTCGTGTCTCCACCTCGATTCCCGAGGAGGAACCGTGCGCATCGACCATTTTCCATTCCATGGCCACCGCGCCGCCGGCCCGCCCCCCTGGAGGCTGGCGTTGGCTCTTGCCGCCTGCTGCGCGAGCGGCCCCGCCCAGGCGGCGCGCCCCATGATCACCGACGACGCCCGCATCGTCGACGCCAAGGCGTGCCAGGTGGAAAGCTGGATCCGTCGCGGTGGCGACGGCAACGAATACTGGGCGATGCCCGCCTGCAATCCTACCGGCAACCTGGAACTGACGCTGGGCGGCGCCCGCGGACCGGTGGACGGGCACGTGCGCACGACGGACGTGCAGTTCCAGGTCAAGACGCTGCTCAAGCCCCTGGAGACGGACAGCTGGGGCCTGGGCGTGGCGGCCGGGACGGTCCGCCATCCCCATGCGGCGGGGACGTCGCGCGATTGGTATGCCTACGTGCCGGCCAGCGTTTCCTTTGCCGCCGACCGGCTGGTCGTGCACGGCAACCTGGGATGGATGGACGCCGCCGATACGGGCAGCCGCCACGCGACCTGGGGCCTGGGGTTCGAGGCCCGCCTGGCCCAACGTACCTGGCTGATTGCCGAAACCTTCGGGCACGACCGGCGCCGGCCGTCCTACCAGTTCGGCCTGCGCCACTGGCTGGTGCCGGACCGCGTGCAGATCGACGTGACATACGGCAACCGCATGGGCATGGGCAGGGAAGAACGATGGATCTCCCTGGGCCTGCGCCTGTTGTCGCCGGCCTTCCTGCCCTGACGGACTTTTCATCGACACACGAGAACCATGCCCGACCCAGAACATCCACCGCCTGCCTGACCGCGCGACGCAGCGTGAAGCAGGCAGGCCGAACCGGAGAAGAAAAATGAACTTCATGCTGCTCAAGGCCTTTTTCGCGGGTTTTCTTCGCACCCGCCACATTTCCCGCCACTTCCGCCGGCTGGCGCTGCTGGACACGCTGGCCCGCACCGGCGTCAGCCGCGAGCTGCCGCCGGGCCTGACGAAAATCCTGGTTGCCGCGGCCAAGGCCGACGCCGGCGAACTGCTGAAGCACCTGGACAGTCACGAGGACGGCTTGTCGGAGAGCCAGGCCGCGGCCATACGCGAGCGCGTGGGCCCGAACGAGGTCGAACACGAGAAGCCGCTGCCCTGGTGGAGGCATCTGTGGCATTGCTACAGAAATCCGTTCAACCTCCTGTTGACCCTGCTGGCGGCGATCTCCTATCTGACCGAGGACACCAAGGCCGCGCTCGTCATCGGCACGATGATCGTGCTGTCGACGCTGCTGCGCTTCTGGCAGGAAGGCAAGTCCAACCGCGCCGCCGATGCGCTCAAGGCCATGGTCGGCAATACCGCCACGGTGGTGCGGCGCGACGCTACCGAGGACGCCGCACGGCTTTTCGAGCAGTACTACGGCGTCCACCTGCGTGCCCGCGCGGCCCGGCGGGTGGAACTGCCGATCCGGCTGCTGGTGCCGGGCGACGTGATCGCGTTGGCGGCGGGCGACATGATTCCGGCCGATTGCCGCATCCTGTCGGCCAAGGACCTGTTCGTATCGCAGGCGGCGATGACGGGCGAGGCCATGCCGGTCGAGAAGTTCGCGCTGCATCGCGACGCCGGAACGGTGAACCCGCTGGAGCTGGAGAACATCCTGTTCATGGGGACCAACGTGGTCTCGGGCGCGGCCACGGCGGTAGTGGTGGGCACCGGCAACCAGACCTATTTCGGCATGCTGGCCGGCCGCGTCACCGCCGTCGACCGGGGCCAGACTTCGTTCCAGGCCGGCGTCAACAAGGTGAGCTGGCTGCTGATCCGCTTCATGTTCGTGATGGCGCCGCTGGTGCTGCTGATCAACGGCTTCACCAAGGGCGACTGGATGGAGGCGCTGCTGTTCGCGCTGTCCATCGCGGTCGGCCTGACGCCCGAGATGCTGCCGATGATCGTGACTTCCACGCTGGCCAAGGGCGCGGTGTTCCTGTCGCGCAAGAAGGTCATCGTCAAGCGGCTCGATGCCATCCAGAACTTCGGCGCGATGGACGTGCTGTGCACCGACAAGACCGGGACGCTGACGCAGGACCGCATTTTCCTGGCCCGGCACGTCGATGCCTGGGGCGAGGATTCCGATGCCGTACTGGAGCTGGCCTACTTGAACAGCTACTACCAGACGGGGCTGAAGAACCTGCTGGACGTGGCCGTGCTGGAACACGCCGAGATGCAGCGCGAACTGGAACCCGCCGCGAATTTCCGCAAGGTGGACGAGATTCCGTTCGACTTCGAGCGGCGCCGGATGTCGGTGGTGGTGGCCGAGTATGACGACCATCACCTGATCATCACCAAGGGCGCGGTCGAGGAAATCCTGTCGGTCTGCACCCGGGTGCGCCACGGCGAGGACACCGAGGCTCTGACGCCCGCCGTGCTGGCGGACATCCGCAGGGTGACGGCCGAGTTCAACGGGGAAGGGCTGCGGGTGGTCGCGGTGGCGGCCCGGGAACAGCCGCCGGCGCAGGAAACCTTCGGCGTAGCCGACGAGCGGGACCTGACCCTGATCGGCTACGTGGCGTTCCTGGATCCGCCCAAGGAGTCCACCGCGCCGGCGTTGGAGGCGCTGGCGCGGCACGGCGTGGCGGTCAAGGTGCTGACCGGCGACAACGAACTGGTCACGGCCAAGATCTGCCGCGAGGTGGGGCTGGCGCAGCAGGGCATGCTGTTGGGCGGCGACATCGAAGGCATGGGCGATCGCGAGCTGGCGCAGGCCGTCGAGCGCTACAACGTTTTCGCCCGCCTGACCCCCGCGCACAAGGAGCGCATCGTGCGTCTGCTCAAGGCCAACGGCCACGTGGTGGGATTCCTGGGCGACGGCATCAACGACGCACCGGCGCTGCGCGCCGCGGACATTGGCATCTCGGTGGACACGGCGGTGGACATCGCCAAGGAAGCCGCCGACATCATTCTGCTCGAAAAGAGCCTGATGGTGCTGGAGGAGGGCGTGCAGGAAGGGCGCCGCACCTTCGCCAACATGCTGAAGTACATCAAGATGACGGCCAGCTCGAATTTCGGCAACGTGTTCTCGGTGCTGGTGGCCTCGGCCTTCATCCCGTTCCTGCCCATGCTGCCCATGCACCTGCTGGTGCAGAACCTGCTGTACGACATCTCGCAGATCGCCATCCCGTTCGACAACGTGGACGACGAACTGCTGCAGAAGCCGCAGCGCTGGCAGCCCGGGGATATCGGTCGTTTCATGGTGTTCTTCGGGCCGATCAGCTCGGTGTTCGACATCACGACCTACGCGATGATGTGGTTCGTGTTCGGCGCCAACTCGCCCGCGCACCAGACGCTGTTCCAGTCGGGCTGGTTCGTGGTGGGGCTGCTGACCCAGACCCTGATCGTGCACATGATCCGCACGCCCAGAATCCCCTTCATCCAGAGCCGCGCCGCCGTGCCGCTGATGGCGATGACGGCCGCCATCATGGCGATCGGCATCTTCCTGCCCATGGGGCCGCTGGCGCACTACTTCAAGCTGCAGGCGCTGCCGCCGCTGTACTTCGCCTTCCTGCCGGCGATCTTGCTGGCCTACATGGGACTGACCCAGGCCATGAAGGGCATCTACGTGCGTCGCTACGGCTGGCAGTAACCCCCGCCAGCCTGTTTTGGGGGGCTGCCGCGTAGCGGCTGGGGGCCCACCATTCTGGGCGCGCGTCAGCGCGTAGGGGGGGACCTACATCGGCATCATGTTCGCGTTCATGTTGTGCAGCACCCATGCGGAGCCGCCGACGATGATCGCGATGATCAGCACGGTGAAGACGAAGGACGACAGATTCTCGCGCTGTTCGGGCGAGGTGCCCATGTGCAGGAAGAACACCAGCTGGACCAGCAGTTGCAGCACGCACAGCACGACGATGGCCGAGACGGCGGCAAAGCCGGTCAGTGCGCCGGTCATTACCACGCCGAAGGACAGCGCGGTCAGCACGATGCAGAGGACGAAGCCGACCAGATAGGACTTGACCGAGCCGTGGCTGGCGTGGGAATCGTGGCCTTCGGCGGTGGAGGAGTGTTGCGCCATTACAGGGCTCCCATCAGGTAGACGAAGGTGAACACGCAGATCCAGACCAGGTCCAGGAAGTGCCAGAACAGGCTCAGGCAGGCCATGCGCCGGCGCACGATGGCGTCCAGGCCATGGCGGCTGATCATGTGCATCATCACGGCCATCCAGATCAGGCCCGAAGTCACGTGCAGGCCGTGGGTGCCGACCAGGGTGAAGAAGGCCGACAGGTAGGCGCTGCGCTGCGGACCCGCGCCCTCGGCGATCAGGTGATGGAACTCATAGATTTCCATGCCGATGAAGCCGGCGCCGAACAGGAAGGTCACCGCCATCCAGGCCAGCACCTTGCCGCGCTGCCCGGCATGCATGGCCAGCATCGCCATGCCGAAGGTCACGCTGCTGACCAGCAGCAGCATGGTTTCGGTCAGCACGAACGACAGGTCGAACAGCTCGCTGCCATGCGGCCCGCCCGCGGTCGCGCCCGACAGCACGGCGAACGTCGCGAACAGCACCGAGAAGATGAGCAAGTCGCTCATCAGATAGATCCAGAACCCCAGTACGGTCTTGGACCCATCGTCGTGATGCTCATGCCCCCCATGGGCATGATGATCGCCACCATCCTGGCGATGCGTATGAAGAATTGCTGCGCTACTCATATTGATCTTTATAAAACCGGCGCTTCGCACCGACACACTGCTACACGACCCAGGATGCGGTGGATCCGGCTTTGCCGGTCCACCCGCATCGCCCCCTGGGGGGCGCGCGTAAGCGCGTAGGGGGGGGCTCTACGCCGCCTGCTTCAGCGACTCGTAGTGGGCGTTCTCGATACGCGCCACTTCGTCGGCCTTGACGTAGTAGTCCACGTCGCGGTCGTAGGCGCGGGCGATGAAGGCGCCGATCATGCCGGCCAGGCCCAGGCCCGCCAGCCACCAGATGTGCCAGACCAGGGCGAAGCCGAGCAGGGTGCCCGCCACGCCGATGTAGACGCCGGCGCCGGTGTTGCGCGGCATGTGGATGTCTTCGTAGTGGGCGGGACGCTGGTAGGCGACGCCGGTTTCCTTGTCATGCCAGAACTGATCGAGGTGGGACACTTGGGGCACCTTTGCGAAGTTGTAGAACGGCGGAGGAGAGGGAATGGACCATTCCAACGTACGGCCACCCCACGGGTCGCCGTCGAAGTCGACGTTCTTCTTGCGGTCGCGGATGCTGACGAAGATCTGCAGCAGCAGGAAGAAGATGCCCAGCGCGATGATGACCGCGCCCACCCAGGCGACGATCAGGTACGGCTGCCAGGCCGGATTGTCGTAGTGGTTCAGGCGGCGCGTCATGCCCATGAAGCCGAGGATGTACAGCGGCATGAAGGCCATGAAGAAGCCGATGAACCAGCACCAAAACGAGTACTTGCCCAGGCGTTCGTTCAGCTTGAAGCCGAAGGCCTTGGGGAACCAGTACACCATGGCGGCGATACACCCGAACACGACACCGCCGATGATGGTGTTGTGGAAGTGGGCGATCAGGAACAGGCTGTTGTGCAGCACGAACGACACCGCGGGGATCGCCATCAGCACGCCGGTCATGCCGCCGATCACGAAGGTGATCATGAAGCCCAGCGTCCACAGCACGGGCGTGGTGATCTCGACCCGGCCGCGATACATCGTAAACAGCCAGTTGAAGATCTTCACGCCCGTGGGCACCGAGATGATCATCGTCGCGATGCCGAAGAAGGCATTGACGTTGGCCCCCGAGCCCATGGTGAAGAAATGGTGCAGCCAGACCAGGAACGACAGCACGCCGATCGCGGCCGTGGCGTAGACCATGGACTTGTAGCCGAACAGCGACTTGCGCGAGAAGGTGGCGATGATTTCCGAGAACGCGCCGAAGCAGGGCAGGATCAGGATGTAGACCTCGGGGTGGCCCCAGATCCAGATCAGGTTCACGTACATCATCACGTTGCCGCCCAGGTCATTCGTGAAGAAGTGCATGCCCAGGTAGCGGTCGACGGTCAGCAACGCCAGCGTGGCCGTCAGCACCGGGAAGGCGGCGACGATCAGGATGTTGGTGACCAGCGCGGTCCAGGTGAACACCGGCATCTTCATCATCGTCATGCCGGGTGCGCGCATGCGCAGGATGGTGACGATGAAGTTGATGCCGCTGAGCGTGGTCCCCAGCCCTGACAGCTGCAAGGCCCAGATGTAGTAGTCGACCCCCACGCCCGGGCTGTAGTCCAGGCCGGACAGCGGCGGATAGGCCAGCCAGCCGGTGGCGGCGAACTCGCCCACGAACAGCGACATCATGATCAGCACGACACCGCCGCCGAACAGCCAGAAGCTGAGCGAGTTCAGGAACGGGTAGGCCACGTCGCGGGCGCCGATCTGCAGCGGCACGACGATGTTCATCAGGCCCGTGATGAACGGCATGGCCATGAAGAAGATCATGATCACGCCGTGGGCGGTGAAGATCTGGTCGTAGTGGTGGGGAGGCAGGTAGCCGGCCGCGTCGCTCGAGGCGATGGCCAGCTGCGTGCGCATCATGATGGCATCGGCGAATCCGCGCAGCAGCATGATCAGCGCCACGATGATGTACATGATGCCGATGCGCTTGTGGTCCACCGTGGTCAGCCATTCCTTCCACAGGTAGGTCCACTTGCCGTAATAGGTGACGGCGCCAAGCATGGCGGCGCCCAGAATGACGACCGCGGCCAGCGTGACCATGACGATGGGTTCATGGTACGGAATGGCATCCAGGGTCAGTTTCCCGAACATCGATTTACTCCGACAAGGCAATCTTGGGGGTGTTGGCAGGCGTGCACATTCCGGTATCCATGCCTGCGGAGGCCATGTACTGGTAAATGATGCCGTCGAACATGTTGGGCTCGGCGCCCGAGTAGTAGGCCACGGGCTCGTGCTCGCTGGGCGAGACCAGCGCCTGGTAGGCCTCGGGCGTCATCTTGCTGGGCGACGCCTGCGCGTTGCGGACCCACTGCTCGAAGTCCGCCTGGCTGCTGGCGATGGCCTTGAAGCGCATGCCCGAGAAGCCCGAGCCGCTGTAGTTGGCCGAGATGCCCGCGTAGGTGCCGGCTTCGCGCGCGATCAGGTGAAGCTTCGTTTCCATGCCCGCCATGGAATAGATCTGGCTGCCCAGCTGCGGGATGAAGAAGGAGTTCATGACCGAGGCGGACGTGATGCGGAAGTTGACCGGCGTGTCCACCGGGAACTGGATCTCGTTGACGGTGGCGATCTTGTACTCGGGGTAGATGAACAGCCACTTCCAGTCCAGCGATACGACGTCGATCTCGATCGGCTTGACCTCGGACTGCAGGGGACGGTAGGGATCCAGCTCGTGCGAGCTCTTCCAGGTCAGCACCGCCAGGATGCCGACGATGATGCAGGGAATGGTCCAGACCACCACTTCGATGGCGGTGGAGTGCGACCACTTGGGGTCGTACTTGGCCTGGGTGTTCGAGGCGCGGTACTTCCAGGCGAACCACAGGGTCAGGATGATGACCGGCACGACCACCAGCAGCATCAACCCGGTCGCGGTCAGGAGCAGGGTTTTTTCCTGGGCGCCGATGTCGCCCTTGGGATTCAGGATGTCCATGTTGCAGCCAGCCAGCAGCAACATCATGGCGCCGACACACAATGTGCGTCCCGCGTTCGCGAAGAAGGATTTACTCACGTCCAGCCTTGGTGTGTAGAAACGTTGGCGAAATCCGCCAGTTCCGCATCCTACTGAACGTGCCTAGAGGGGGCCTGCGACAAATAGTCGCGCGCGGCGGGGGTTGGCAGCGGTCCCCCGGAACGGCGCGGCCGGGCGCGCCTTGCATCGCACCATTTGTGGCGAATTGTGACCGTGGGGCCTAGGGAATAGCCCTGCGACAATATGTCGCACCGGTGTTCGCCTGGCGGGCGCTTATTCGGGTTCCGGACCCCGCTCCGGCCCGGGCCGCTTGGCCAGTTTGCGCTGCAGCGAGCGCCGGTGCATGTTGAGCAGGCGGGCGGCCGCCGAGACGTTGCCGCCGGTTTCGTGCAGCGCCTGCTGGATGTGCTCCCACTCCAGGCGGTGCAGGGGGATCATGGTCGATTCCACCGTGACGGCCTCGGCCTTCTCCAGGCCCAGCGCGCGCAGGATCATGTCGGCCGTGGCCGGCTTGGGCAGGTAGTCGTCGGCGCCGCGCTTGATGGCGTCGACGGCGGTCGCCACGCTGGCGTAGCCGGTCACGAGCAGGATGCGCATGTCAGCGCGCAGGGCGCGCAGCGGCTTGATCAGCGTGAGCCCGGAGTCGTCGCTGCTGAGCTTGAGGTCGACCAGCGCGAAGCCGGGGCGGATCTCGTCGGCGATGCGCAGGGCCTCGGCGATGGTGGTGGCGGTGCGGGTTTCGAGCCCGCGCCGTGCCAGGCTGCGCTGCAGCGTGCGCAGGTAGAGTTCGTCGTCGTCGACCAGCAGGCCGATATCCAGGTCAGTCATCATGAGGTCACAGTGGTTTCCACGGGCAATTGGAACTGGATGCGCACGCCGCCGCCCTCGGCGGCGGTCATGGTCATCTCGCCGCCCAGGCGTTCGACCGTGGCATGCGACAGCGCCAGGCCCACGCCCAGGCCGCCGGGCTTGCCGCTGCGGAACAGCGTGGCGGGCAGGAGCGGCTGGTCGGGATTGAGGCCGCGTCCATAGTCGCGCACCACGCCGCGCACCATGCCCCCCTTGCATTCCAGGTGCAGGTCCACGTAGGGGGCGCCGGCCTGGACGCCGGCATCGGCGGCATTGTTCAGCAGGGCCTGGAGCAGGTGGGCGACCGAGGGTTCGACGCGCAGGCCGCGCGGCAGGACGCCGGTGCGGTGCAGTTCGACCGTGGGGCGGACCAGTTTCCACTGCTCCACCACGCGTTCCAGTTCCACCTCGGTTGGGACAGCGAGATTGCGCACGCGTTCCCGGCACAGGGCCAGCAGCTCGGTCAGCATCTCGGTGTCGGCGCGCAGGTCGTCGGTGTCGGCCTGGGCGGCGATCTCGTCGGCCAGCAGCGTCATGGTGGCCAGCGGCGTGTTCAGCTCGTGCGCCATCGAGGCGGCGTGGGTGGCCAGTGCCACGATGCCTTCGTTGCGGGCGAAGCGTTCGCGCAGGTCGGCCAGTTCCCGTTCACGGTTGCGCAGGTCGGCGGCCAGCCGGGTCGAGAAGATCAGGATGACGCTGACCGAGATCAGGAAGCTGGCTGCGATGCCCCACAGCAGCAGTTCGTAGGCGTCGCCGGGGGCGTGCAGCGGATGGCCGAAGATGGCCGCCGCGGCGTAGCCGACCACGCCCGCGCCCGCGGTGGCGTAGGCCCAGCGGTTCGGCAGCGCCATCGCCGCCAGGGCGATCAGCACCAGGAACAGCAGGCCGAAGGGATTGCTGATGCCGCCGCTCCAGGCCACCATCCACGCCAGCACGACGATGTCGACCAGCATGTGCAGGAAGGCCGTCGCGTGCGAGGGTTCGTCGCCGGTGCGCAGGCGCCAGCCGGCGTAGAGATTGAACAGCACGAGGGTGGCGACGCCGCTCCACAGCATGCCCAGGGGCAGGTCCACGCCCAGGGGGCCGCTGGCGATGAAGATGGTGGCGGCCTGGCCGCCTATGGCAAGCCAGCGCAGGCTGGACAGCGTGCGGAGGAAGGAGATTTCTGTGCGGCTCATACGATGGGAGATGGCCGGCGGCGGACGCGCCGGCAAGCTCCATTATGACGCACGAGCAGTGGACGCCGCCGGGAGGCGGCGCGCGTTCAGGCCTGGGAGGCGGGCGGCTGGCCCCGGCGCAGCGCCAGGCCCAGCATGATGAGCGTGATGCCCTGGAAGAGCAGGTCCAGCGACAGCAGCAGGCCCAGTATCCACAGGCTGTTCTCGGGCCAGCCCATGGCCACCAGGAGTCCGGCCAGCAGCGTGACGGCGCCCGACAGCGCCAGCCAGCCCCAGCCCCGCTGGCCGCGATGCTGGAACCAGATCCACAGGCGCAGCGCGCCCGAGGCGATCAGGAAGGCTCCCAGCAGCAGCGTCAGCACCGCCGCGCCTGCCAGCGGGTTGTACAGGGCCACGCCGCCGGCGATGGCGTAGAGCAGGCCGCCCAGCGTCCAGAACAGGAAGCCGCGCCAGTCCTTCACGCGCCAGGCCTGCACCAGTTGCCCGATGCCCGCGACCAGCATCATGGCGCCGACGAACAGGACGCTGGCGACGGTGGCGGCCAGGACGTAGGCCCCGGCCACGAAGCCGAGGACCAGCATCAGCACGCCCAGCGCGACGAACCAGCCCCAGCGGGCGCCCAGCGCTTTCAAGGTTCCGGTCAAGTCGACGCCACCCGGCACAGGCGCGGGATTTGGAGCATCTGCCATGTCTGTTCCCTCCGTGGTTCGGCACGCCGCGCGTCCCCATACGCGGTGTATCCACCTCGTACGGTACCAGCGTCTAGCCGGGGGCGCCCAGCAAATCTTGTAACCGCTCGATCAGGGGGCGCTGCCCCTCGATCAGCTTTTCGCGCGCGGCATCCAGGCCGAACCACTCGGCGCGGTCCACCTCGGGGAAGGCCTGGAGGCGGCCGCTGCGCGGGGGCCATTCCAGTTCGAAGGTATTGCTGCGCAGCGTGGCGGGGTCGAAATCGCCTTGCAGGGCGAAGGCCACGACTTCCTTGCCGGCTTTCTGCCGGACCCGGCCCAGCGGCACGGGCGTGCCGGCCGGCAGGGTGCCCGTTTCTTCGTGGAATTCGCGCAGCGCGGCGGCCGCGTCGTCCTCGCCGGGTTCGGGCGCGCCCTTGGGGATGGACCAGGCGCCGGCGTCGCGCCTGCGCCAGAACGGGCCGCCGGGGTGGACGAGCAGGACTTCCCAGTCATGCGCGCCGCGGCGATACAACAGCAGGCCGGCGCTCGACGCGCGGGCCGGGGTGGATCGCGCGGCGCCGCTCATGAATGGCCGGTCCGGCCGGCGGGCAAGGGAGCGCGGCGCATGTCGGCGCAGGCCAGGCCGAAGATGGCCAGGCCGCCCGCGGCCAGCAGCAGGCCGACCCAGCCGGTGGAGGCCCAGCCCAGGCCGGCCGAGATCGTCAGGCCGCCCAGCCACGCGCCGAGCGCGTTGGCCAGGTTGAAGGCCGAATGGTTCAGGGCCGCGGCCAGCGTCTGCGCGTCGCCTGCGACGTCCATCAGGCGGATCTGCAAGGCCGGGCCGATGGCCACGACGGTGCCGATCAGGAAGACGTTGAACGCACCCAGCCAGATGCTGGAGGCGGTCAGGCAGAACAGCCCCAGCACCAGCCCCGACCAGACCAGCAGCCCGCCTATGGTGGGCATCAGCGCCTTGTCCGCGAGCCGGGAGCCGGCCAGGTTGCCGGTGACCATGCCCACGCCGAACAGCGCCAGAACGAAGGGGACCCCGTGCACCGGCAGGCCGGCCAGTTCCATCATCGTGGGCTTGATGTAGCTGAACACGGCGAACATGCCGCCGAAGCCGATCGCGCCTATGCCCAGCGTCAGCCAGACCTGTTTGCGGCGCAGCGCGCCGAGTTCGCGCCAGGGGCTGGCGCCTTCGCTGGCGGGGATGTCCGGAATCCAGCGCCAGACCAGCAGCGAGGCCAGGACGCCGATGACGCCCACCAGCGCGAAAGCGGCGCGCCATCCCAGCCATTGGCCCAGGCCCGTGGCCAGCGGCACGCCGATCAGCGTGGCCACGGTCAGGCCCAGCATGACGTAGCCCACGGCACGCGCGCGCTGGCCCGCCGGCGCCAGGTGCGCGGCCACCAGGGCGGCTACGCCAAAGTAGGTGCCGTGTGGCAGGCCGGTCATCAGGCGCATCAGGATCATCGACAGGTAGCCGGGCGCCGCCGCGCTGGCGAAGTTGCCCAGCGCGAAGAAGACCATCAGCGCCACGAGCAGCGCGCGGCGCGGCATGCGGGCGCCCAGGACCGCCAGCACCGGCGCCCCCACGACGACGCCCAGCGCGTAGGCGCTGATCAGGTGCCCGGCGGTCGGGATGGAGATGCCGAGATCCTGGGCCGCGTCGGGAAGCAGCCCCATGATGACGAATTCGCCGGTGCCTATGCCGAACCCGCCCAATCCGAGCGCGAGCAGGGCGCGGCCGAAGGAGGGCGGCCGCGAGGAAGCGGCGGCGGAATCGGGAAGTGCTGCGGTCGGGGAGGCGGGGGCGTGCATGGAGGGGAGATATGGCCGCGGGGGCGCGAATGCGGGTCCGATAGCTTAGCAGGTGCAGGTTGCAGTGCACAAAAACATGGCCGCCGGACGCGGGCTATGATGCGGGGCTCGAACGCGGTTCCTTCCGGGGACCGCGGTGCAGGAATCACGACGGAGGCCCCATGAGCGACATCACCATCTATCACAATCCCGCCTGCGGCACCTCGCGCAAGGTCCTGGCCCTGCTGGAAGAGCGCGGCCTGGAGCCCACCGTGATCGAGTACCTGAAGACGCCGCCCAGCCGCGACACGCTCAAATCCCTGATCGCCGCGATGGGCCTGCCGATACGCGAGGCGATGCGGGTCAAGGGCAGTCCCTACAAGGAGCTCGGGCTGGGCGATCCGAAATGGAGCGACGACGAACTGCTCGACTTCATGATGCAGCATCCCATCCTGATCAACCGCCCCATCGTCGTGACGCCGCTCGGCACGCGGCTGTGCCGGCCGATGGAGACGGTGCTGGAGCTGCTGCCTGGGGCCAGTTCCCGCTAAAAAGAGGCTCGCTTGATCCACGCAAGGTACTGGCCTTAGAGCAGGATCCGGCCTTCGATGCAGTCGGCCACGTCGCCGCCCACCCAGATGTCATCTTCTTCCCGGCTGACGTGCACCCGGCCGGCGCGGCCCAGGGCGGTGCCCTGGCTGGCCACATAGCGGCCCGGGGCGAGCCCGGCGCCGATCAGCCATTGCGCGATGCCGGCGTTCAGGCTGCCGGTCACGGGATCCTCGGGCACGCCCAGGCCGGGGGCGAAGGCGCGTACCTCGAACTGCGCCTCGGTGCCATCCAGAGCGGGATCCCAGGGCGCGACGACGCCGATCTTGAGCGTGCCCATGGCTGCGTGGTCCGGCTTCAGCGCCAGGACCTGCGCGCGCGTGGCCAGCATGACCGCCATCCAGGCCGGTCCGTTGTCCACCCAGTTGGCGGCGCGTATGACATCGGGCGCGATGCCCAGGCCTCGCGCGGCCTGCGCGAGCGTGGCCGGATCGACGTCGCCCGCGCGGCGCAGCGGTGGCGCCGCGAATGCCAGGCGCCCCTGCGTGCGCCGTATCCGGACCAGGCCCACGCCGCATTCCTGCACGATGTCCGCTCCCCGCGGCTGGCCACCGGCCCGCAGCCAGGCATGGCAACTGCCCAGCGTGGGATGGCCGGCGAAAGGCAGTTCGCCGGCCGGCGTGAAGATGCGTACCCGGTAGTCCGCTCCGTCCTGGGTGGGGCGCAGCAGGAAGGTGGTCTCGCTCAACCCGGTCCAGCGGGCAAGCGCGGCCATGCGCGTTTCATCGAGATCGTCGGCGCCGTGCACCACGGCCAGGGGGTTGCCTTGCAGCGGGACGGCGGTGAACACGTCGACCTGGCTGAAATCGTGGAGAGAGGGGAGCGGTGTCGTCATGGATCGGGGTCAAACGTAGCTGGAAAGCAGGATATTGGTTTCGGTGTTGGCGATGCCGGGGATCAACCGGATGCGTTCCAGCGCGCGGTCGAAGTCCTCGAGGTTTCCGGCGCGCAACTCGGCCACGATGTCCCACCGGCCGTTGGTCGTGTGCAAGGCCTGGATGGCCGGTTCGCCCCGCAGCGACTGCAGGACCCGGCGGGCCGTGTTGCCCTCGATTTCTATGCTCATCCACGCGCGTATGCCGCGGGGTTCGGCGTCAGGCCGCAGGCGCACGGTGTAGCCGACGATGATGCCCTGTTCCTCGAGGCGGGCAAGCCGATTCTGGACCGTGCCGCGCGAGACGCGGAGCTTCTGGGCCAGCGTGGAGACCGGCGTGCGCGCGTTGTCGCGCAGCAGGGCGATCAGGCGATGGTCGACGTCGTCCATGATGGTGTCCCCCGGCGCGGGTGAGGATGGCAAAACGATAGCAGAGTCTGGCGTTATGGCAATCCGTCGGTAGAAATGCGCAGTTTCTTGCACTCCTTCTTGGCGGCACGGACGAGCAGAATAAGGCAAAGGCCAGTCCGGCCGCCCCAGGTTGAAAGGAGTGCGCGGTGAAGACCGAAGCCAGGATCCTGATGGTCGAACCCCGGTATTTCGACGTCAGCTATCGCATCAATCCATGGATGCAACCCGATGCGTGGGCGCGAGATCCCAAGGGATGCGCGGCCGCCGCGAACGAAGCGTCGCAAGCCCTGCGCCGCGCGCTGGCACGTGCCGGCTGCGAGGTGGTCGTGCGCGCGGGCAGCCCCGGCCTGCCCGACATGGTCTTTCCCGCCAATGCGGCCATCGTGCTCGATGGCCGTGCCCTGTTGGCCCGTTTCCGCTATCCGCAGCGCCAGGGCGAGGAAGCCGCTTTCCTGGAGATGTTCCGCGCGCTGCGCGACGAGGGCCTGCTGGCGGAGGTCGCGCAGTTTCCCGAAGGCTGCTTCCAGGAAGGGGCGGGCGACGCCATCTGGGATGCCCGCCGGCACTGGTTCTGGGCCGCCTACGGACCGCGGTCGTCGCGCGAGTCGCTGGCGCGCATCCGCGAATTCTTCGGCAAGGAAACGGTGGCGATGGAGCTGGTCTCCGATCGTTGCTACCACCTGGATGTGTGCTTCTGTCCGCTGGCCGGCGGCGAGATCCTGTACTTCCCGCCCGCGCTGACCGCGCAGGCCTTGCGCAACCTGCGCGAACGCGTACCGGCGGAACTGCTGATCGAGGCCACGGAAGACGACCTGGCACGCTTCAGCGTGAATGCGGTCAGCGTGGGCCGGGAGATCGTCATGGCCACGCCCTCCGATCGCCTGCGGGCGGTGCTGGCCGAGCGTGGCTACCATGTGGCGCCGGTCGACCTCGCGCCCTTCATGATGTCCGGCGGGGGTGCCTATTGCATGACCTTGCGCCTGGATCGCGCGAGCCTGGCCGAGGGCGCCGAGCCCGCGCGCGCCAGGGAGGCCGCGGCGGCCTGAGGAGGGCGTATGAAGACTCTCTATCTGGATGCGGCCGCGGTGGCCCGCATGATCGCCGGATACGGGACGGTGCGCATGATCGAATTGCTGGCGCGGGACATCCGCGACGATTACGTGCGCTGGCCGGAGTTCGAGAAGTGCGCCCGGGTGGCGCACCATTCCAGCATGGGGGTGATCGAGCTGATGCCGGTGTCCGACGGCAGGCGCTATGCGTTCAAGTACGTCAACGGCCATCCCGGCAATGCGTTGAGCGGCCTGCCCACCGTGCTGGCCTTCGGCGTCCTGGCCGACGTCGCGACCGGGTACCCCTTGCTGCTGGCGGACCTGACCCTGGCGACGGCGCTGCGCACCGCGGCCACCTCGGCGCTGGCGGCGGGGGCCATGGCGCGCGCGGGCTCACGCACCATGGCGCTGATCGGCAACGGCGCGCAGAGCGAGTTCCAGGCGCTGGCCTTCCACGCGCTGGTCGGGATTACCGAGATCCGCGCCTACGACATCGACCGCCACGCCACCGACAAGCTCATGGCCAATCTGGCCGGGATCGAGGGGCTGCGCGTGACGGCCGCCGGATCGGCCGAGGAAGCGGCGAGGGGCGCGGACATCGTGACCACGGCGACCGCCGACAAACGTCGCGCCTCGGTGCTGCGGCCGCAATGGCTGGCGCCGGGCACGCATGTGAACGCGGTGGGCGGCGACAGCCCGGGCAAGACCGAACTGCATCCGGCCATCCTGCGCCAGGCCCGCATCGTGGTGGAGTACGAGGCGCAGACCCGTATCGAGGGCGAGATCCAGCAACTGCCGGCCGGCGCGCCGGTGGTGCCGCTGTGGCAGGTACTGTCCGGCGCCCAGCCGGGACGGGAAACGCCGGAGCAGACAACCGTGTTCGATTCGGTGGGTTTCGCGTTGGAGGACTTCTCGGCCCTGCGCTGCCTGCTGGACCTGGCCCGCGCCACCGGAGCCGGACAGGACCTGCAACTGGTGCCCGACCTTGCGGATCCGCGCAACCTGTATGCGCTGCTGGCGGCCCACGCCCGGGCCGCCGAGCCGGCGGCCGCTACATCCTGACCCAGCCGCGCGTCACCATCACGTGCAGCGCCAGGCCCAGCAGGAAGCCGGCGGCGACGTTCCACATGCACAGGGCGGCGGTGGCCAGCGCCACCAGGCGCTGGTTCCTGTCCGCCGGCAGGACGCTGCTGCCCAGGGCCAGCTGGGCACCGGTCAGGAACAGGATCACGCCCAGGATGGACAGCGGGAACAGCTTGAACAGCAGCGAGATCCCCGCGCTGAAGAACAGCGCGAGCACCAGCAGGATGACCCCCAGGATGACCAGTGCGCCCCCCGTGCGGGCGCCGAAGGCCACGTGGCCGGCCATGCCGCCGGCGCCGTGGCACATGGGCACCCCGCCGGCCACCGAGCTGAAGATGTTCATGATGCCGGTCGAGGTCGCCAGGCCGTTCTCGGACACGGGGCGCTGGGGGAACAGCCGGTTGTTCTCTTCCTTGACCGCGATGACGGCATTGCCCAGCGTGAGCGGGAGCTGGGGCAGGGCCAGCAGCGCCGCGCCGATCGCCAGTTCGTGCAAGCTGATGTCCGACAGGGCGAACGAGGGCGTGGGCAGCCCCAGCGGAACCTGCGCCAGTTCATGCAGCAGCGTGGGCTGGCGCCAGGCGCCCACCGCCGCGCCGAAGATCAGCAGCACGAACATCGCGGGCAGCGTGCGATTGCCCATCAGCAGCAATGTGCCCACGCCCGCCAGCGCCGCGATGGGCCAGTCGGTCTGCATCATTTTCACGCCTTCCAGCATGAAGCCGAAGCCCAGGCCCAGCATGATGCCCAGGACCACGGCTGGCGGAACCAGGCGCGTCACCCGGGCGGCCATGCCGCTCAGCCCCAGGAACAGCCAGGCAACGCCGGTCGCGAGCGCGGCGCCGTAGACCGCTCCCGGGGTGACCACCGCGGTCTGGGCGGCCTGGGTGACCGCCACCGCGCCTATGGCTTTCATGGGCTGCACGGGGATGGGCGTCTTGTAATGGAGGCCACAGGCCAGCATGCACAGGCCGAAGGCGAACAACACGCCGAAGGGATCGAGCTTGAGCACGCCGATGTAGGCGGCGACGAAGGGAATCAGGGTGCCGAGATCGCCGAAGGCGCCCGCCCATTCCATGCGGTCGTAGCGATTGCCCGTGGCGGACGGTTGCGGCACGGAGCGACTGGCGGGCTCTTGCACCCGGACCCCCTGGCTATGCGGACGAAGGAAAGGACGATTGTCGGCCACGCTGCGAGGCGTGTAAACACGCGGGCCGTATGGCGGCCCGGCTGGGCCTCAGGCGCAGGCCCGCGCGCGCAGCGCCCGGGACATGCCGTCCAGCATGCGTGCCCAGTCCTTGCGGACGCGTTCGGCATCCGAGGCGTGTTCGACGTCCAGTTGCTGGGTGACCTTGATCTTGCAGCCGGGATCGGCGTCGATCAGCGCGACGGTGACGACGTCCGCGCGCGCGGCGTTGGCCGCATGCCATTCGAA
Source organism: Pigmentiphaga sp. NML030171 (assembly GCF_002188635.1). Classification (GTDB taxonomy): domain Bacteria; phylum Pseudomonadota; class Gammaproteobacteria; order Burkholderiales; family Burkholderiaceae_B; genus Pigmentiphaga; species Pigmentiphaga daeguensis. Next base: position 122,078 of record NZ_NINX01000039.1, read on the forward strand.
GGCCACGCAATACGGCCGGTCCACGATCAGGTACGCGCCCTGGTCCCGCTCCTGGCCGACGGCGCGCCGCTGGGCGATGGCGGCCAGGCAGGCGTCGAAGGCGTGCTCGGCGGGAACGGGAAGATGCCGGATAGTGGAGACGTCTATCGTTCGGCTCATGCTGGAGTTTCCTGGCTGCGGGACACCCGGCGGGCGGAATCGCCGGGCAGGGAGACGCGCAGCGTAGCGAATTTTGTGTACAGTGTCCACAATATCCCGGAAGCCATGTCGGGATAGGTGGCGTGGCGGGCGCGATCGCCTACAAAGTGTTTCGGCGCCGGCAGGGACGCGCGGTTCCGGCGCGGGCGCGGGCGGATGAGCGCGCGCGAAGGTTGCATCTTTAACCGCGCGAGATGCGCCATGCCGCCGGAGGCGCCAAGCTGGGGCCATGCCCACCACGGCAGGGGACCGGCATGGAAGAGACCGAATCGGCGCGCAGGCGCGCATGCATGGTCGAGCGGCAGCTCGCGGGACGCGGCGTGGAGGACGCGCGCGTGCTGGCCGCGATGGGAGCGGTGCCCCGCGAGGCATTCGTGCCCGCCGACATGCGCGAGTTCGCGTATGACGACACGCCCTTGCCCATAGGGGAAGGGCAGACGATCTCCCAACCCTACATCGTCGCGCTGATGGCGGCCGCCGCGCGCCTGGATCCGCGCGACCGGGTGCTGGAGATCGGTACCGGCTCGGGGTACGCGGCGGCGGTTCTGGCCGGTCTCGCGGCCCGCGTGGAAACGGTGGAACTGAGGCCTGAACTGGCAGCAAGGGCCCGCGAGAACCTGCGCGCCTACCCGAACGTGGACGTGCATGTCGGGGACGGCACGCTGGGGTGGCCGCAGGGCGCCCCGTACGACGCGATCCTGGCCGCGGCCGGCGGTCCGGAGGTGCCCCCGGCGCTGGTCGGGCAACTGGCGCCGGGCGGGCGGCTGATCATGCCGGTGGGCGCCAGCCGCGAGCGCCAGCGGCTGTTGCGCATGGTGCGCGGGGACCATGGCCGCCTGGCCAGGGAGGACCTGGGGCCGGTGCGCTTCGTGCCGCTGGTGGGGGAACAGGGGTGGGACGATACGCGCGCGGCAAGCAAGCACGCGGCTACGCCCCGCGCCGAAAGCCTTTCCGCGCGCATGGGGCGCAGGGCCGAGGCGTTTGCCGGGTTGGACGAGGCTGCCGCGGGGGGCCTGTTCGACCGTTGGGGCGACCGGCGTGTCGTGCTGCTGGGCGAGGCCAGCCACGGCACGTCCGAGTTCTACCAGGCTCGGGCGGCCATCACGCGGCGCCTGATCGAGCACCATGGCTTCAACATCGTCGCGGTGGAAGCGGATTGGCCAGACGCGGCGGCCGTGGACCGCCACGTCAGGCATTTGCCGCACCTGGCCGTGGCGATGCCGGCCTTCCAGCGCTTTCCGCGCTGGATGTGGCGCAACACCGACGTCGCCGCCTTCGTCGAATGGCTGCGGGCGCACAACGAAGGGCGGGCGATGTCGCGGCGGACCGGTTTCTTCGGCCTGGACCTGTACAGCCTGTCGGACTCCATCGGCGCGGTCCTGGCCTACCTGGACCGGGTCGATCCCGAGGCGGCCGGTGTGGCGCGCGAGCGCTATGGCTGCCTGACGCCGTGGCAGAAGGATCCGGCCGTATACGGCCGCGCCGTGCTGACCGATGGCTACCGGGGCTGCGAGCAACAAGTGGTGGCGCAACTGAAGGACCTGCTGGCCCGGCGCATGGAGTATGCGCAAGGCCAGGATGGCGCCTTCCTGGACGCGGCGCAGAACGCCAGGCTGGTGGCCGCGGCCGAGCGCTACTACCGGGCCATGTACTACGGGACGGCGGAGTCGTGGAACCTGCGCGACACCCATATGTACGAGACGCTGGCCCATCTGCTGGAGGCCCATGGGCCGACGGCCAGGGCGGTGGTCTGGGCGCACAACTCGCACATCGGCGATGCCGCCGCCACCGAGATGGGACAGTCGCGCGGGGAGCTGAACATCGGGCAGTTGTGCCGCGAACACCTGGGCGAGGCGGCCGCGCTGGTGGGCATGGACACGCACACGGGTACGGTGGCCGCCGCGCACGACTGGGGCGGGCGGATGGAGATCATGGAGGTCCGCCCGTCGCGCGAGGACAGCGTCGAGCGCCTGGCGCACGAGTGCGGCATTCCCCGCTTCCTGCTGGACTTCCAGGCGCCGGGCGGCGAGGCGCTGGCGCAGGAGCTGCGGCAGCCGCGCCTGGAGCGCTACATAGGCGTGATCTACCGGCCGGGAACGGAATTGATGAGCCACTACGCCGACGCCTCGCTGTCCCGGCAGTTCGACGCGTGGCTGTGGCTGGACACGACGCGCGCCGTGCAGCCGCTGGCCGGCGGGCCGGGCGCGGGCGCGCCCGAGACCTATCCCTTCGGCGTCTAGCGGCGCGGATCAGCCCCAGGCGGCGCCCAGTTCGCGCGTGACCTGGGCGGCCGGCAGTTCGCGGCAGGCGCCGGGGTTCTGCCCGCACCAGAGCGGAGAGAAATCGCCCGAGCCCTGGGCTTCGGCCTTGGCACGCAGGGGGGCGATGGCCGAGGTCGCGAGCGGGAAGGCCGGCGCCGCCGGCGACATCGGGCCGAGTTCGCGCATCACGCGATTCACGATGCCGCGCGCCGGACGGCCGGAAAACAGGTTGGTGAGCGCGGTGTGCGCGGCGGGGTGTTTCAGCGCTGCGCGGTGTATGGCGCTGACGGTGGATTCGGGACACAGCAGATAGGCCGTCCCGGCTTGTATCCCGGCCGCGCCCAGCGCCCGCGCCGCCGCGACCGTACGCGCGTCGACGATGCCGCCGGCCGCGACCACGGGCACGCGCACCGCCGCCACGATCTGCGGCAGCAGCGCGAAGGTTCCCGATTGGGTGTCCAGGTCGTCGGACAGGAACATGCCCCGGTGGCCGCCGGCTTCGTTGCCCTGGGCGATGATGATGTCGGCGCCGTGGTCTTCCAGCCAGCGCGCTTCGCCGACGGTGGTGGCGGACGACAGCACCTTGGATCCCCATGACTTCACGCGGGCCAGCAGGTCGGCCGAGGGCAGTCCGAAATGGAAGCTGACCACGGGCGGCCGGTAGGGTTCGACCAGGTCGGCGATCTCGGCCGTGAACGGCGCGCGTCCGGGGCCGGGCTGTATGCCGGCCGGATCGATGCCGAATTCGGCGTAGTACGGGCCGAGGGCCTGGCGCCATTGCGATTCGCGCGCGGCGTCGGGAACGGGCGGCGCATGGCAGAAGAAATTGACGTTGTAGGGCCGGTCGGTGCCGGCGCGCAGCTTGTCGAGTTCGGCGCGCAGCGCGTCGGGCCCCAGCATCGCGCAGGGCAGCGACCCGAGGCCGCCCGCGTTCGATACGGCGATCGCGAGCGCGCTGGCCTGCGAACCGGCCATGGGCGCCTGGATGACGGGAAGGGCGATGCCCAGCAGTTCTTGCAGATTCATGACGCGGCCTTGATGGGAAACGAGGAAAAGAGGGGAGGTCCGTCCGCCGGCAGCAGATCGGCCAGCGTGTAGTGATCCAGGTGCTGCAGGAAGCGCTGCAGCGCGGCATCCAGTATGCCCGTCAACCGGCAATGTCCGGTCAGCACACAGGCACTGCCGGTGGCGTGGCACTCGACCAGGTGGAAGTCCGGTTCCAGGTCGCGCAGCACCTGGGCGAGGCCGATGCGCTCGGGCGGCCGGGCCAGCCGCATGCCGCCGCCCTTGCCGCGTACCGTCTCCAGATAGCCCAGCAGGCCCAGCCGGTGGGTGACCTTCATCAGGTGGGCAGCGGATATGCCGTGCACCTGCGCGACCTCGGCGATCGTGCACAACCTGTCGGCATGTGCGCCGACATGCATCAGCAGCCGCAGCGCGTAGTCGCTCTGGACCGTCAGGCGCATGGCAGTTCGCGCGCGAGGCGATCGGGATGACGATGCATCTGATAGCCCAGCCACAGGCTTTGCGCGATGCGCCGGGCCATGACCTGGGCCCGCCTGGCCATGGCCTGGTTCTCCTGCTCTCCGGCCGTCAGGTCGAACAGCGCCAGCCAGCGCGAGAACAACGTCTCGTCCAGGTCGGGCAGGGCGGCGTGCCGCGTCATCGGCGTGCCGCCGTAGCGCCGCGTGCCGCGCAGGATGGAGGACCAGAAGTCGGTGAGCTTGGACAGGTGGCCGTCCCAGTCGTCCACATGGGCTTCGAAGATGGGGCCCAGCTTGTCGTCCCGCCGGACCCGGGCGTAGAAGGCGGCGACGAGGCGGGCGATTTCCTCGTCGGTGCACAGGTTGAGGTCGAGCATGGACATCACCCAATAAGATATATATTAGATGTATCTTATCATTGCCCCAGCCGGCCAGGCCAGTCCCGGCCGGCTGGGTGCTACAGTATGCGCAGCGTCGAATCCGATACCGATTTCCATGTCTTACCTGGCATCGCTCTGGACCCAGCTGATCGCCTGGGTCAGCACCCATCTCGTCGAACCGGCCGTGCTTTTCCTGCACATCGCCGATACCGCGGGCAATCCGCTGGAGATCTCCGAGGCGCTGCTGATCGCGCTGCTGCAGCTCTTCATCATAGGGTTCATCTTCCGTCCCCTGGAAACCCTGGCGCCGGCCGAGCGCTGGGAGGACAGGAAACTCACGCGCATCGACCGGCTGTACACGCTGCTGATGCTGCTGGGCCTGTTCCCGCTGTTCAGCTACCTGGTCCTGACGCCATTCGCCAACATGCTGGGCGGGCTCGGCGGCGAGGCCGAGGCCGGTCCCGCCGTCTCCTCCGGGCTCAAGCACTGGGTGCCCTGGTTCGAGGACCATCCCTACCTGCTGTTCCTGGTCTATTACCTGGTCTACGACTGCGTCTATTACTGGATGCACCGGGCCCAGCATGCCATTCCGTGGTGGTGGGCGCTGCACAGCATGCACCACAGCCAGCGCCAGATGAGCTGCTGGACCAACGATCGCGGCAGCTACATCGACGGGGTGCTGCAATCCTTCATCCTGGCCACCGTCGGCCTGGCCATGGGCGTGGAGCCTTCCGAGTTCGCGCTGCTGGGCCTATTGAGCGAGCTGGTGCAGAACCTGTCGCACACCAACGTGCGCTTCGGCTTCGGCCGCATCGGCGAACGCCTGCTGGTCGATCCCAAGTTCCATCGCCTGCACCACATGGTGCGGGATCCCGAACGCCCCTCGCTGCACAACTGCAACTTCGGACAGGTCCTGCCCGTCTGGGACATCCTGTTCGGCACGGCGCTGTACGGCGAGAAGATCCGCCCGACCGGCGTCAGCGATCCCATGGTCGATGCCGACAACGACCGTGGCCTGGTCGGCCAGCAGTGGCAGGCCGCCCGGCGTTTCTGGGGAGCGGTACGGCGGCCGGCGGGATGGAGACTGGGCGAGGTCTCGTTCGGCCCCGACTATGCCCCCATCCCCAGCGACGAGGCCGAGCACCTGCCCGTGCCTGCGGACGCGGGGCCGGCGGGCGGAGCGCCTGCGGCCTGAATCCGGCCGCGTCAGGGCCGGGCCAGGTGCCAGAGTCCGTTGACGCCGTCGCCCGTGCGGTCCCCCGGGGCCCGGTCCTTGGTCCAGAAATACAGCGGCTTGCCTCGATAGGCCCATTGCCGGACGCCGTCCTGGCGGGTGATGACCATCCAATCCCCGCTGCGGGTGGCGCCCGACGGCGCGGTCAGGGGAGGCCAGTTCTGCGCGCAGACGCCGTTGCAGGCGCTCTGGCCGACGGGGTCGCGATCGAAGGTGTACAGGCTCATGCCGTTGGGGGCCACCATCGCGCCGTCGCTGATCCTGGCGGGCTCGCTCACCATCAGCGATGAGCAGCCGGCCGCGAGCAGGGCGGCGGCGCAAGTGGCGTGGACGAAAGCTCGAACCATGATGCCTCCTTGAGTCGGTGCGTGGTCCATGGGAAGGATCAGCGGCCAGTATGGTGGCTTTCGGCGCGTCGCCACATGTCCGCGCCCACATGGGTTGTAAGGTTTTGCAACCGCCGCCTGCGCGATGTTTCCAAGGATGTCGGCGGGCTTGGCGGCGCGGCGCATGGGCCATAATGGCCGCGTGCCAACCACGTCGCCGCACATGAAAAGCGAATCCACTTTCGAATGGCTGGGGGCCATGCTGGGCGAGGCCATCCGCACCATCGTCGCCGCGCTGAAAACGGTATTCGGCGGTTTCGGCGAAGCCGTCGGCGCGTTTTCCTCCGGCCTGGCCGAGGCCCTGGGCATGAGCCCGACCCTGTTCAATTTCGCGCTGCTGGTCCTGGGCCTGCTGCTGCTCTACGCCGGCATACGCTCGCTGCTGAACCGCTCGGTGCTGGGCGCCATCTTCTGGTTCCTGCTGGCGGTGCTGCTCCTGGGCGGATTGATCGGCGAAGCGGGCACGTCCGCCTGAGGTTGCCGCGACGCGGGAAATAAGGTGTCATGGAAGGATGTCCATGGCAGAGGTGCCCCAGATGCTTCCCATCCTCATCCTTCAGACCGGCGGCCCGCCGCAGGCGGTCGGCGCGGCCTATGGCGGCTTCGATCGCATGGTGGGCGAGGTGGCCGGCCTGAATCCCGGGCGGCTGGCCCGCGTGGCCGCCTACAAGGGCGAGACGCCCGAGGCGCCGTCGCGCTACGCGGCCGCGCTGATCACCGGCTCGCGCGCCAACGTGACCGACCACGCGCCCTGGAGCGAAGCCTGTGCGAGCTGGGTGCGCGATGCCATGGACGCGTCGCTGCCCCTGTTCGGCATCTGCTATGGCCACCAACTGATGAGCTATGCGCTGGGGGGGCGTGTCGGCTACCTCGAGGGCGGGCGGGAGATCGGCACCCAGCAGGTCGAACTGACTCCGGCGGCGGCCGGCGATGCCCTGGTGGCGGGTATGCCGTCGATCTTCGCCGCCCATTTCATCCACGAGCAGACCGTGGCCGAGCCGCCAGCCGGCGCCGCCGTGCTGGCCCGCAACGGCAAGGACAGCCACCAGATGCTGCGCTATGGCCCCAATGCGGTCTCGGTGCAGTTCCATCCCGAGTTCACGGTGCCCGTCATGAGGGCGTATTTCGACGTGATGCGGGCCGGGCTGGCCGATGAAGGCCTGGACGTGCAGGCGCTGCGCTCGGGCGTGGCCGAGACGCCGGTGTCCCATGCCATCATGCGGCGCTTCTTCGAACGCATCGCCGCGCCGGCGGCATCGGCGGACGCTCGATGAGTGCTGCGACCTTCATCCACGATTCGACCAAGGAGACCGTCATTTCCACGCAGGTTCTCGCCCGCGCCAGGCTGCTGGCCGCAAGCCTGGCCATGCTCGCCGCCTCCCAGGCCCAGGCCCAACTCGATACCGGCGCCTGCCTGGCCCGGCTGCGGCCGGCAGCCCCGGCCAACGGCATCCAGGTGGCCGATTTCGATACCTACACCCAGGGCGCGACGCTGCTGGCTTCCACGGTGGCCTCGGCGCGGGCTCAGCCCGAAGGCAGGGAGACCTGGTGGGACTACCTGGCCAAGACCGTGGACGAGGAACGGGTGGTCGACGGGCGCAAGCTGATGGAGGCCGAGGCGGCGCCGCTATCGGAGATCGCCGCCCGCTACGAAGTGGATGGCGAAGTGATGGTGGCCATCTTCGGCATCGAGACCAACTTCGGCCGGGTCCTGGGCAAAACGCGGGTGCTGGATGCATGGCTGACCCGCGCGTGCACCGAGAACAAGCCGCTGTGGATCAAGAACGTCTATGCCTCGATACGGATGCTGCGCGACGGACTGGTGCAGCCGGATACCTTCGTCGGCTCGTGGAGCGGCGCCTTCGGCATGACCCAGTTCATTCCGACCTCCTACTACGAGCTCGCGGCCGACGGCGACGGCGACGGAAGGATAGACCTGTACGGATCGCTGCCCGACGCGCTGGCGTCCACGGCCAGCCATCTGCGCAAGCGGCGGGCGCGGTGGACGCGGGGGCTCTTGCCGGTCATCGAGGTCAAGCTGCCGGCCGGCGTGGCGGCAGGCGTGCCCGCGGGCCAGGAGTTCGCGGGCTCGGAGCGCCGCACGCTGGCCGAATGGACCGCCCGCGGCGTCACGCGGGTGGACGGCGGCAGGCCGGATCGGCTGCGCGGCGGCGAGCCGGCACCCGATTCGCCCGCCTATCTGTTCGCGCCAACCGGCGCGGAGGGCCCGGTATTCCTGGCCACGCGCAATTTCGACGCCATCCTGAGCTACAACGGCTCGCACAAGTACGCGCTGGCCGTCAGCCTGCTGATCGACCGGCTGCGCGGTGAGCCGCCCATCGCCACTCCCTGGCCGACCGACGATCCCGGCCTGTCGCGCGCCGAGATCCGTGAGTTGCAGGCGTTGCTGCTGGCGCGAGGCCATGACGTCGGCACGCCGGACGGCATTCCGGGCACCCGCACGCGCGATGCCGTGGCCGCCGAACAGCAGCGGGCCGGCCTGGCCGTCGATGGGCGGGTGGGCCAGCGCATCCTGCGGACGCTGCGGCAGGATCCACTGCCGCGTACCGCGCCGGCACCGGAGCCGCAGCCGGGGGGCGGCGCATGAAGGCAGCGCCCGGACCGGGCATCCTGGCGGTCGACATCGGCGGCACGGGCTTGAAGGCCGCCGTCATCGACGATGCGGGCCGGCTGCTGGGCCGGCACCTGCGGGTATCCACGCCCAGGCCATGCCCGCCGGACCGGCTGCTGGACGAGGTCGCCGGCATGGCCGCCATGCTGGAAGGCTACGATCGGATCTCCATCGGTTTTCCGGGCGTCATCCGCCGGCAGCGCGTGCTGACCGCGGTCAACCTCGGTTCCCCCGCGTGGGTGGGGTTTCCGCTGGCGCAGGCGCTGGGCGACCGGCTGGGCTGCCCCGCGCGGATGGTCAACGATGCCGACATGCAGGGCTATGGCCTTGCGCTGGGAGACGGCCTGGAGTTCGTCATGACGCTGGGCACGGGTGTGGGCACGGCGCTGTTCCGCGATGGCGAGCTGATGCCGCACCTGGAACTGGCGCACCATCCCATGGAGGATGGCAAGACCTACGAGGAATGCCTGGGGGACGCGGCGCTGCGGGCCGAGGGCAGGCCGTGCTGGAACCGGCGCCTGGGGCGCGCGCTGGCATTGGTCGACGTCCTGCTCAAGCCGGACCGCATCCACCTGGGTGGCGGCAACGCGCGCGAGGTGGAGGCGGGCTTGCCGCCTCATGTCAGCGTGGGCTCGAACGATGCCGGGCTGGCCGGCGGGGCGGCGCTGTGGCGACGCTGGAATCCCGCCCACGCCTGACGGGCGCGATCCCTACGGCAGCTCGGCCGGATAGCTGTCCAGCGCCAGCGAGACCTGGCGCCTGATGTCCCAATCGGCCAGGGTCGCCTGCACCGCGCCGTAGTAGACGCCGTTCTTGACCACGAACATCGAGGGCAGGTGGAACACCTCGTAGCGTTCGACCAGCCCGCGGTTGCGGCCCGCATCGATCCAGCAGATGCGCGCCACCGGCAGGCTCATGTCGGGAAGCTGGGCGCGCGCCAGCCGGCAGTTGGGGCAGGTGTCGCTGGTGAATACCAGCAGCGAGGTGCCGGGGGCATCCAGCAGGAAGCGGTCGGCGGTGCCGTCGTCGATGTCGATCTGTTCCATGGGAAAAAAAGCGGGCGCCGGTGGGTTCCGCGCGGAGTTCATGGGCGAGAATATATCGGATTTCCTTTTTTCGTCCCCCAGCCATGCACGCCAATGAACCGAACCAGCCGCCGCGCCGCTGCGCGTGGGCCGGCAACGATGCCCTGTACGTGTCCTACCATGACGAGGAGTGGGGCCGCCCCCTGGACGGCGAGGCGGCGCTGTTCGAGCGCATCAGCCTGGAGGGCTTCCAGGCCGGCCTGAGCTGGCTCACCATCCTGCGCAAGCGGCCGGCCTTCCGGCAGGCTTTCGCAGGATTCGACGTCGACGAGGTCGCTGCCTTCGGCATCCGGGACGTCGAACGCCTGCTGGCCGACACGGGCATCGTGCGGCACCGGGGCAAGATCGAGGCGGTGATCAACAACGCGCGCCGGGCGCGCGAACTGCGTGCCGAGGAAGGCTCGCTCGCGGCCTTCCTGTGGCGCTACGAACCCGCCGGTACCTACGACGGGCCGCCGCGCGCCGAGTCGCCGGAATCCCGGGCCCTGTCCAAGGAGCTCAAGCGGCGCGGCTGGCGCTTCGTGGGGCCGACCACGATGTATTCGTTGATGCAGGCCGTCGGCATGGTCAACGACCACGGACCGGACTGCGTCTGCAGGAAGGAGGTGGAGGCGCTGCGCGCCGCCTTCCCGCGGCCGGGCGCGTTGGGCCGGCGCAAGCGGCCCTGAAAGCGGACGCCCCTTATGAAGCGGCGTGCACAGGTAGCACGTTGCGATGACTTCGGATAGAGTATCCGGGCTGGATGCAGTGCCTTGTCGCGTTACCGGTTGGTTTCCCTGTCCGATCCCCGGTGTCACGAGTGGTGTGCCGCGGGCGAAGGACCGCAGCATTCACACGGGGGCAGATCATGACGTGGGTACTCGAGGCCATCAGGCAGTCGCCGGAAATCCTGCTGTTTCTCTCGCTGGCGATCGGCTTCTGGATAGGCAAGTTCCAGTTCGGCAGGTTCCAGCTCGGCGGCGTGGCGGGTTCGCTGCTCGTGGCGGTGCTGTTCAGCCAGCTCGGCGTCTCCATCGACAACGGCGTCAAGGCGGTGCTCTTCGCGCTGTTCATCTATGCCGTCGGTTTCGAGAGCGGCCCCCAGTTCTTCAAGTCCCTCGGGCGCCAATCCCTGAAGGAAATCGCCATGGCCGCGGTGCTGGCCATCACCGGCCTGGTGACCGTGGTGGTGCTGGCGCGCATGTTCGGCCTGGACAAGGGCCTGGCCGCCGGGGTGGCGGCGGGGGGGCTGACGCAGTCGGCCATCATCGGCACCGCCGGCTCGGCACTGGCCAAGCTGGGCCTGCCGCCCGACGAGCTCCAGCGCCTGCAGGCCAACGTGGCCATCGGCTATGCCGTGACCTACATCTTCGGCTCGTTCGGGGCCATCATCATCTGCGTCAACGTACTGCCGAAGTTCATGGGCCGCGACATCCGCGAGGATGCGGTGAAGGCCGAGACTTCGATGAACGCGGGCATGATCGTGCCCGGCGCGGGTGAACAGCTCGCCGCGCCCGAGGTGGTGGGACGGCTTTACCGGGCCGGGCCGGCTGCGGGCACCACCGTGGGCGAAATCGAGGCGCTGGCGCCCGACGGCATGGCGGTGACGGTCGAACGCATCAAGCGCGACGGCCAGATCATTCCCGCGCAGGCCGACCTGAAGCTGCACGCCAGCGACATCGTGCTGCTGGCCGGCAGGCGGGCGGCGGTGATGGCCGCGCGCCAGGCGCTGGGAGACGAGGTGCTGTCGTCCAGCGGCATGGACATGGTCATGCTGACGCGCGACGTGCTGATCACCGGCCCCGCCTACCTGGGCAAGACCGTCGCGCAGATACGGGCGGGCATCGCCGCCGACATTCGCCACGGCATCGTGGTGCTGGGCCTCAAACGCGACGGCCGGCCGCTGCCGATGGAGCCGGACACGGTCATCCGGGCCGGCGACGTCGCGGTGCTGTTCGGCACGGGCAACGACATCCAGCGCGCGGCCCACAGCGTCGGCACGGTCATCGTGCCCAGCGACAAGACGGATTGGGTCTATCACGGCCTGGGGCTGGCCCTGGGCCTGGTCATCGGGCTGGCCGTGCTGCGCATCGGGTCCATTCCCCTGACGTTGGGCAGCGGAGGCGGGGCGCTGTTGTCCGGGCTGCTGTTCGGCTGGTACCGCACGCGCAGGATGAGCGTGGGCAACATGCCCACCGGCGCCTCGACGCTGCTGCGGGACCTGGGCCTGGCGGGGTTCGTCGCGGTGGTCGGGCTGCAATCCGGGCTGCAGGCCGTCGACACCATACGCACCAGCGGCCTGTCGCTGTTCCTGATCGGCGTGGCGGTCACCATCGTGCCGCTGCTCATCACCATGCTGTTCGGCCGCTACGTGCTGCGCTACGACAACGCGGCCGTGTTCGCCGGCGCGCTGTCCGGGTCCCGCAGCGCCAACCCGGCCTTCGGCGAGGTGCTGGACAAGGCGGGCAATTCGGTTCCCACGGTGCCTTTCGCCGTGACCTATGCCCTGGCCAATGTCTTCCTGACCCTGCTCGGCCCGCTGGTCGTCGCCTTTGCCTAGGGTCCCATCGCAAGCCATCCACGGAGGCCGTCATGTCGACAGCGGATTACAGTCGGTACGCCAAACTGAGTCCTTTCGAACTGAAGGACGCGCTCATCGAACTGGCATCGAGCAAGCAGAACCGGCTCATGCTCAACGCCGGACGGGGCAATCCCAACTTCCTGGCCATCGTGCCGCGGCGCGCATTCTTCCGGCTGGGGCTGTTCGCCGCGCTGGAATCCGAGCTGTCCTTTTCCTACATGCCGCACGGCATAGGGGGGCTGCCCCGGATCGAGGGCATCGAGAATCGCTTCAACGCCTACATCGCCGAGAACCGGGACCAGGAAGGCGTGGTGTTCCTGGGGCGCGCCCTGAGCTACGTGCGCGACCAGATGGGGCTGTCCGCGTCCGAGTTCCTGCACGAGATGGTGGAGGGCGTACTGGGCGACAACTATCCGGTGCCGCCGCGCATGCTGCGGATCACCGAGGAAATCGTCCGAACCTACCTGGTCAAGGAGATGATAGGCGGGTTCCTGAGCAACCAGCACATCGACGTGTTCGCCACCGAGGGCGGTACCGCCGCGATGACCTACGTCTTCGACACGATGAAGGAAAACGGGTTGATCAAGGCCGGGGACAAGGTGGCGATAGGCATGCCGGCCTTCACCCCTTACATGGAGATCCCGCGCCTGAACGGCTATCAGCTGGAGTCGGTCTACGTCAATGCCGATCCGGACCAGGGCTGGCAATATCCGGACGCCGAGATCGACAAGCTGCTCGATCCGGCGGTGAAAGTCTTCTTCTGCATCAACCCCAGCAATCCGCCGTCCTACAAGATCAACGCCCATGGGCTGGAGCGCATCCGGAACATCATCGAGACCCGGCGGCGCGACCTGATCGTGCTGACCGACGATGTCTACGGGACCTTCGCCGACGATTTCCAGTCGCTGTTCGCCACGTGCCCGCGCAACACCATCCTGGTCTATTCGTACTCGAAGTACTTCGGCGCGACCGGCTGGCGGCTGGGGGCCATCGCCGTGCACCAGGACAACGTCATGGACGAGATCCTGCGCGGCCTGCCGTCGTCGATGAAGAAGGCCCTGAACGAGCGCTATGCCTCGCTCACGCCGGACGTGCCGGGACTGAAATTCATCGATCGGCTGGTGGCCGACAGCCGATCCGTGGCGTTGAACCACACGGCGGGACTGTCCACGCCGCAGCAGGTGCAGATGGCCCTGTTCTCGCTGTTCGCGCTGATGGACGAGCACGACGGCTACAAGGCCGAACTCAAGAAGTTGATCCGCCGGCGCCAGGCGGCGCTGTACCGCGAACTCGGCATCGCCAGGAGCCAGGACGAGAATGCGGTGGACTACTACACGCTGCTCGACCTGGGCGCCATCGCAAGGGACCTGCACGGCCCGGAATTCGCGGCCTGGGTGCAGAAGAACGTGGCGCCCACCGATCTCCTGTTCCGCATCGCGGACGAGACCGGCATCGTGATGCTGCCGGGCAGCGGCTTCGGCACGCTGCGGCCGGCCGGGCGCGTATCGCTGGCCAACCTGAACGAATACGAATATGCCGCGATCGGCCGGGCCTTGCGGCAGATGGCCGAACAGTTCTACGACGATTACCGCAAGGGCCGGCCCGGACCCGCCGGCAAGCGCGCCGCCGGCAAGGACAAGGCGAAGAAGGGCGGCAAGAAGTAGCCGGAAGTTATTCCCAGCCGCCGCCCAACGCCAGGAACAAGGCCGCCTGGTCGGTGGCCAGTTGTCCCTGGGCGGCGGCCAGCGCGCTTTCCGAACCGGCCAGGGTGCGGTCGGCGTCCAGCGCCGTCAGGAAGTCGGTACGCCCCAGGCGGTACAGCGTGCGCGCCTGTTCGGCGGCCTCGCGGTTACGGTCGCGGGCGGCGCGCAGCGCGTCGGCCCGGTCCAGGTCCCGGGCATATACGGTCAGCGCGCTGGAGGTCTCGCGCAGCGCGTTCAGCACCGCTGCGTCGAAGCGGGCCAGGGCGGCCGCGCTGCCGGCCTCGGCCTGTTCGATATGGCTGCGGGCCAGGCCGGTGTTGGGCAGGCTCCAGGAGATGAGCGGGCCCAGGCTCCAGCGGAAGCTGTTGTCGGCGCCGAAGCGCGACAGCGTGCCGGTGCTGCCGGCCGACAGGCCCAGCGAGATGCTGGGATACAGTTCGGACGTGGCCACGCCTATGCGGGCGGTGGCGGCCGCCAGCGAGCGCTCGGCCTGGCGGATGTCGGGCCGCCGGCGCAGCAGCGCCGCGCCGTCGCCCACCGGGACGGGATCGCGCAACGTGGGCGGGACATGGCAGGCGGCCAGGGACGCGGGCAGCGTACCCGGTGCCTTGCCCACCAGGACGGCCAGCCGGTAGAGCGCGGTGGTGCGTTGCGCCTCCAGCGGCGGCACGGCCGCCCGCAGCTGCTCGAGCTGCCCCTGGGCGCGGCTGATGTCCAGTGAGGTGCCGCGGCCCATGTCGGCACGCCTGCGAGTGAGCTGGGCGAACCGTTCCTGCAGCGCGATGGAGTGCCGGACCGTCTCCAGCTGCTGGCCGGCGGCGCAGACGTCGGCGTAGGCTCGCACCGTGCCCGCCGCGACGTTGACTCGAGCCAGGTCGTAGGCGGCCTGGGCCGCCTCCGCGTCGGCGTTCGCCGCCTCGAGCCCGCGCGATATCTTGCCGAACAGGTCGACCTGGTAGGACACGGCCGCGCCCGCGTCGTAGGTGCCGACGTCGGGCAGCGCGTAGGGCACGCCCTTGGCGGCGCCGGAGGCGCGCCCATAGGCGGGAGCGGCGCTGACCGAGACGTTCGGTCGCCGGCCGGCGCCAGCCTCGTCCACGATCGCGGCGGCGCGTCGCAGGTTGGCGGCGGCCACGCGCAGGTCGGTATTGGCGGCGAAGGCCTGGCCCACCAGGTCGTCCAGCACCGGATCGTCGTACAGGCGCCACCAATGGGCGGGCAGCGGCGCAGCCCGGGCGGACGAGGCCTCCAGTCCGGCCAATGGTCCGTTGGCGGCGTCGAGGTTGACGGCGGCCTGCTCCGGCACGTGGTAGTCGGGGCCCACGGTAGAACACGCAGCCATCGCGCCCAGCAGCGCGGCGGCCAGGCAGCGCAAGACGAGGGGTTTCATGAGGCCGCTCCTTGGGGATCGCGGGCCTTGGCCTGTTCGCGGACTTCGACCGTGGCCGTCTGGCCCGCCACCAGCCTGACCGAGTCCGGAACGCGGTCGATGGCCACGCGCACGGGAATGCGCTGGGCCAGCCGCACCCAGTTGAAGGTCGGGTTGACGTTGGGTAGCAGGTTGGCGGCGGTACTGCGGTCGCGGTCGGCGATGCCTTCGGAGAAGCTCTCGACGTGGCCTTCAAGCGGTTCGCCCGCGCCCATCAGCAGCACCGACGCCTGGTCGCCGACATGGATGCGCGGCAGCTTGTTTTCCTCGAAATAGCCTTCGACATAGAACGAGTCCCGGTCGACCAGCGCCATGACGGCATGCCCGGCGGTGACGTAGGCGCCGCCTTGCAGATCCAGGTTGGTGACGTAGCCGTTGACGGGGGACACCACCGTGCTGCGGGTCAGGTTCAACCGGGCCAGGTCGAGATTGGCCTGCGCCTGCGCCAGCGCGGCGCGCAGTTGCTCGGCGCGCGACTGGGCCTGTTCGCGGCTTTCCTGGGCGACCAGTTCGCCCAGTTCGCCGTTGCGGCGGATCTCGCGCGTGGCCTGGGCCAGGGCGGCGCGCTGCGATTGCACGGCGGCCTGGGCCTGGCGCACGGCCAGTTCGTAGCGGGCCTTGTCGATCTCGAACAGCACCTGCCCGGCGCGGACGGCCTGGTTGTCGCGCACCAGCACCCTGGTGACGGGGCCGGTGACATCGGGGGCGACCTGGACGACATAGGCCTTCACGCGGCCGTCGCGCGTCCAGGGACGGACCTCGTAGCGCTGCCAAAGGGTCCAGCCGGCGCCGATGGCGATGGCCAGGACCAGCAGGGTCAATGCGAACCGGCCCAGCGCCGGCAATGAAATCTTGGGTATCACGTCAGAACTCGCGGGTAAAGAAAAACGACAGGCAGGCCAGGACTATGACGAACAGGCAGGCGTCGAACAGCGGGGGATGCCAGACCAGGCGGTAGAGGCCGAGGCGGGCCAGTCCGTGCCCAAGCAGCCTGGACACGACGATGGCCGCGAAGGCCAGCAACAACAGGGCTGGCACGTACAGGCCATAGACGTTGATTTCAGCGAACATGGTCGGACTCCGGCAGGGAAGGCGCCGGCTGGTAGTCGTCGGCATCGGGGTACAGGTCGCGGCGTATGCCGCACAGCGCGGCCACCGCGTCGGGCTGCACGTTCGATGCCGGCAGCGCGCACACCGCGCGCAGCAGGTCGTCGATCCGCGCGAGCAAGTCGGGGGCGGGGCGCTGGGTGGGCAGGCGCCGGCTGGCGAAGAACGAGGACAGCGCGGCCAGCAGCGGCCGCACGCGCACGTGGCCGCGGACCAGCTCGGGCTGCAGGCGCAGCAGTTGCGTCATGTTCAGGCCCACGCGCAGGTCCGCCAGTACGTCGGCGCCTTGCAGGTCGGCGTTGGCGCGGGCAGCCGCCATGCGGGGCGCAAGCAGCGCGAGGCGGTCCAGCATGCGGGCCGAGATCTCGGTTACGATGATGTTGCGGGCCGAGTCGGCGCGTCCCAGTTCGGCCAGTTCCCGCCAGTTCGCGCGCAACAGCCTGAGCGCGCTGTAGTCGGCGCTGATGGTGCGGAACAGCCGCGTGCAGACGGCGGCGGCCACGATGCCCGCCACCTGCGCCAGCATGCTGTTGGCGAAGGAGACGAGATCGGCGGTCTGGGTGTCGTGCATGGCCAGCGCCGAGGTCACGCCGAACAGGAAGGCCATCGCCCGGCCGGTGGTGGGCGGCCGGGCGATCAGTACACCCAGCAGGAGGAACAGCGGCGCGGTGGTCAGCACCAGCATTTCGAAACTGTGCACGGCCGGCAGCACGACCAGCAGGTAGAAGGCCGAGCACGGGATGGACAGCAGCGTGAACTTCAGGAACACCCGTATGGCCGGCACGGGGTTGTCCATGGTGGCGAACAGGCAGCAGAAGATGGCCGCCATCAGCGCCGCGCCCGAGCCGGCCTGCCACGCGGTGGCGATCCAGAACAGGCAGCAGGCCAGGATGGCGACCGTGGCCGCGAAGGCCGACAGCAGGGCCAGCCCGCGGTCGGTGTGCAGCACGCGCGGTGAACTGGGCTGCTCGCGGACGGACTCGGAACGGGCATCGTGCAGGCCCGCCTCGATGTGCGTGCGCAGCGCGCTGGAGTCGGCGTAGGCATTGATCAGTGCCTTCAGGCGCGAGCCCAGGCTGAGCTCGACCATCTCGCGCCACCCCATGTCCCGCGAGACCGCGGGATGGCTGGCGTCGATGGCCCGCACCAGCCCGGCCAGCCGGGCAGGGTCACGCGGTCCGGGATCGCCGGTCCATGCGGCCACGTCGCGCATCACGGCTTCCCAGCGGCGGGCCAGGCCGGCGGGCATCGACCGCAGCACCGCCAGGCGGTCCTCGATGGCGGACAGCAACGGCATCATCAGCGAGATGCGGTCCTGCACGGCGTGGATGGCGTTGGTGGTCCAGCGCAGGTGCGAGGTATCGAAGGGCAGGTGGGTCGCCATCAGCCGCAGGTCGGTGACGTCGGCGGCGAGCTTGCGCCGATCCAGCTGGCCGACGTCGGACTTGCCGCCCAGCGTGTCGGCGATCCAGCGCTGGGCATCGTCGTAGGCCCGCTGCACGCGCGCGACGAGAACCGGGCCGATGCCCTGCGGCATCACCAGGCTGTGGATCAGCGTGGCGCAGGTGATGCCCAGCAGGATCTCTTCGACGCGCGCCAGCGAGGTGTCGAAGATCTGCTCGGGCTGTGTGACGGCGGGAAAGCCGATCAGCGCGGCGGTGTAGCCCGCCAGCATGAAGAGATAGGACCGGGGCGTGCGATCCAGCAGCGAGATGTACAGGCACAGCCCTACCCACAACGCGAAGGCGAGCGAAAGCAGCTCCGGCGCGTTGGCCAGGAGCGGCACGGCGGCCAGGGCCATGGCCGACCCCAGCGTGGTGCCGGTGACGCGGTAGACCGCCTTCGAGCGCACCGCGCCGGCCAGCGGGCTGCTGACCACGTAGGCGGTGGTCATGGCCCAGAACGGACGCGGCAGGCCCATGCGCATCGCAAGATAGAGGGCGAGCACCGCGGCTGCATAGCTCTTGAGCGAGAACAGCGCCTCGGAAAGGGTGGGGGGCTTCATGAGGACGACGCGGGCCCGGATTCCCGGGCGAGTTGTTCGATCGCGGCCTGCAGGCCTTCGAGCGTGCGCAGGCAGGCTTCGATGTCGTCCTGGCTGCTGCCTGCGAACAGGGCGCGGCGAAAGGGGATGAGGGCGGCTTCGACCCGGTCGGCGCATTGCCGGCCGGAGGCCGTGAGATACAGGGACTTGGCGCGGCGGTCGGAGGCGTCTTCGCGGCGTTCGACCAGGCCCAGCTCGATCACGCGGTCGATGACGCGCACCACCGACGAGGGCTCGATGCCCAGCGCGTCGGCGACAGCCCCGGGGCGGGCGCCGTCGCCCAGGCGGCCGATCATGACCACCGGCCAGGCGGTGGCCTGGGACAGGCCGAAATCGGCGGTCAACGTGTCGGCCGCCGATTTGTAGGCGCGAGCCGTGCGGCCCAGGGCCATGGTCAGGGTGGCGAGTTGCTTGTCAATTTTGTCCATGAAAAATATTAGCATGCAAACTATTTGTTTGTGAAGTATTTGCCGATTCGACAAAAATTCGACAAGGCTTCGACGTTTCTTCGATGGCGCGCCCGATAACGTGGCGGCATTGCTTCATGGGAGCGCCAGTTTGTCTTCCGCACTACACGGGCATCGCTCGGGGACGTTCATTTGGGGCCTGGTCGCGGCCGGGCAGAACCGCGGCTGGGGGCTCCGGGGCAGTACGCGGCTGGCGCTCGCCATCGCCGCCGGGTTGGTGCTTTTCTACAACATCGCGGTCTGGCGCGAGATCGTGCGCATCGTTCCCTGGAACGGGGCGGGCTCGGTCGTCTTCTATCTATCGTTCGCCATCCTGATGTGGTCGGCGTTCGGGCTGCTGCTGACGCTGTGTTCGTTCAAGACGGTGTTCAAGCCGCTGTTGACGCTGCTGCTGCCGGTGTCTGCCCTGACGGCGTACTTCATGGGCACCTACGGTGTCGCAATCGACAACGTGATGGTGCAGAACCTGGCCGAGACCGACGTACGCGAGGCCGGCGCATTGCTGAGCCCGGGGCTGCTGGGCTACCTGCTGGTGCTGGGGGTGCTGCCCGTGGCGGGCCTGTGGCGCCTGCGGGTGGAGTACGCGGCTGGCGTGCGGGGCGTGATGGCTCGCCTGCTGGTGGCCTCGGCCTGCCTGGTGACCGGCCTGGCGATGCTGGGCGGTTTCTATTCCGTGTACGCGCCGTTGTTCCGCGAACACCGGCAGGTGACGCAGAAGATCAATCCGACGAGCTACCTGTACGCGCTGGGCAAGTATGCGCGGCAGCGCTGGGGGGCCAAGGAGGCCGCCCTGGTCGTGGCGCCCATCGGCCTGGATGCCGTCCGCTCGGCCGCGGCCGCGGCGCGGCCCCGCAAGTCCCTGGTGGTATTCGTGGTGGGCGAGACGGCGCGCGCGGACCACTTCGGGCTGAACGGCTATGCGCGCGATACGACGCCGGAACTGTCGCGCCTGGGGGTGCTCAATTTCTCCAACGTCGCCTCGTGCGGCACGTCCACGGCGGTATCGGTCCCGTGCATGTTCTCGGACCTGGGCCGGGCGGATTATTCGGACCGCGCCGCCAAGACGCGCGAGGGCTTGCTGGACGTGCTCCAGCGGGCGGGCGTGGCGGTCTACTGGCGCGAGAACAACAGCGATTGCAAGGGCACCTGCCTGCGCGTGCCCAACGACAGCATCATGGGCAACCCGCGCCTTCCCCACTGCGACGCCGAGGGGTGCCGCGACGAGGCGCTGCTGGAAGGCCTGTCCGCCTACATGGACGAGCATCCGGGCGACGCCTTCATCGTGCTGCACACCATGGGCAGCCACGGCCCCGCCTACTACCGGCGCTACCCGCCGGAATTCGAGCGATTCAAGCCCGTCTGCCGCACCAACCAACTGGGCGACTGCCCGCACGAGGCGCTGGTCAACGGCTACGACAATTCCATTCTCTACACCGACTACTTCCTGGCGCAGGTCGTCGGCCTGCTGCAGAAGCAGGCCGCCACGCGGGATACGGCCATGGTCTACGTATCCGACCATGGCGAGTCGCTGGGCGAGAACGGTCTCTACCTGCACGCCGCGCCGTATGCGATCGCGCCGCGGGCCCAGACCCACGTGCCCATGGTGATGTGGATGTCGCCCGGCGCGGCGCGCGACTGGGGCGTGGACACCGCCTGCCTGGCCGCCCGTCGCGACGCGCCCTACAGCCACGACAACCTGTTCCATTCCGTCCTGGGAATGTTCGAGGTAAGGACGAGCGTGTACAGGCAGCAGCTGGACATGCTCGCGCCGTGCCGTGCGGCGCTCGAGGCCCGGGCGGGAAAGGGCCGCGCCCGGGGCTAGCGCCTGTCCACGCTAAAAAGAGGCTCGCCAGGCCCTGGGGCCTCAGAAGACGCTTTCGGCCAGGTTGTGCTGTTCGATGACCGACCGGACCGTGTGGCCGCTGGGCTGGCAGGCGAACTCGCATTCCTGCGGCATGTCGTTCGCGTGGCATTCGCCGCCCAGCAGCGGACACCGGCCGAACAGTTCGCTTACCCAGTCCACGAATGCCCGCACCTTGGGCGACAGGTGCCGGTTGTGCAGGTAGACCACCGAGATCGGCATGGGCGAAGGCTTCCAGTCGGTCAGCACCTCGCGCAGCAGGCCGGACTCCAGATGGGGGCGCACCATGTACCGGGCCGGCTGGATCAGGCCGAAGCCTTGCAGGCCGCAGGCCACGTATGCGTCCGAGTCGTTGACCGAGACGATGCCCTTGACCTTGACCTCGGTAGCCACGCCGTCCACGACGAAGTCCCAGTCGATGGTGCGGCCGGTGCGGGCGGAGAAATAATGGACGGCGTGATGGCGCTCGAGGTCCTTGAGCGTGCGTGGCTCGCCATAGGCCTCCAGGTAGGAGGGCGCCGCGCAGGTCAGGCTTTCGAAGGTGCCGATGCGCCGGGCCACCATGGAAGAGTCCTGCAATTCGCCGACGCGGATGGCGCAGTCCACGGCTTCCTGGACCAGGTCGACCGGACGGTCGCTCATGCCTATCACCAGCTCGATGTCCGGATAGCGCTCATGGAATTCGCACAGCGACGGAATCAGGATGGAACGGCCGATCGAGGCCGGCGTGTCGATGCGCAGCCGGCCGCGCGGCCGGCGCGCGACGTCGCGGAAGGACGTCTCGGCTTCCTCCAGGTCCGCCAGCAGCCGCACGCAGCGCTCGTAGTAAGAGGCGCCGTCGGGCGTGAGACTGATCTTGCGGGTGGTACGGTTCAGCAGCCGGACCTGCAACGCACGTTCGAGATTACGGATGGTGGTGCTGACGGTGGCGCGCGGCAGTCCGAGGTTGTCGGCCGCCAGGGTGAAGCTGTTGGCTTCCACCACGCGTGTGAACACCTGCATGGCCTGGAATTTGTCCACGAGAGGCTCCTGCCGCCTGATGGGCGGCAATTGTTCGTTCTGGATGAATAGTGTTTGTAAAAACGCAGGATTTATCGGAAACACGATAACACTCAGAATCGGGCATCGCTGTATTCACCCATACGAGCCCGAGGTTTTTCATGTTTCGTTTTCGCAAACGCGCGCTGGCGGTCACGCTGGGCGTTGCCGTGCTTGGCGTTGCCGGGGGCATCGCCGTGCAGAGGATGCCGGCCCTGGCCGGCCAGGAAGAAGCCCCCGCCGCGCCGGCCCCGGCGGCTGCCGTGGACGTGGCCGAGGTCGTCAGCCGCACCATCACGGACTGGCGCGGCTATTCAGGCCGGCTGGAGGCGGTCGACCGCGTCGAGATCCGGCCCCTGGTGTCCGGAACGCTGACCGCGGTGCACTTCCAGGACGGCGCCCTGGTCAGGAAAGGCGACGTGCTGTTCACCATCGATCCGCGTCCCTATGCGGCCGAGGTCGCCCGGGTCCAGGGCCAGCTTGCCGCGGCCGAGGCCCGCGACGCCTACGCGGCCTCCGAACTGGCGCGCGGCCAGCGGTTGTTGTCGGACAACGCGATCGCCAAACGCGATTTCGAGGAGAAGCAGAACGCCGCGCGCGAGGCGGCCGCGAACCTGCAGGCCGCCCGGGCCGCCCTGGAGGCGGCTCGCCTGAACCTGGAATACACGCGCATCACGGCGCCGGTCACCGGCCGCATCTCGCGCGCGCAGGTGACGGTGGGCAACGTGGTCGCCGCCGGCGCGGCGTCGGCTCCGCTGACCACGCTGGTTTCGACGGCGCGCATGTACGCGGCCTTCGACGTGGACGAGCCTACCTACCTGAAGATGGCGCAGGCCAGCCGCGCCGGCTCGGGCGCCATCCCGGTCTACCTGGGCCTGGCCAACGAGGAGGGCCATCCCCGCAAGGGCACGGTCAGCTTCATCGACAACCGCCTGGACGTGGCTTCGGGCACCATCCGTGTGCGCGCGGTGTTCGATAACCCGGACGGACAACTGATCCCGGGGCTGTATGCGCGCGTGCAACTGGGGGGCGGCAAGCCGCGCGACGCGCTGCTGATCGACGAGCGCGCAGTGGGCACCGACCAGGACAAGCGTTTCGTGCTGGTGCTGGACGAGGGCAATCGCGCCCGCTATCGCGAGGTGCGGCTGGGTAGCGCCAGCGGCGGCCTGCGAGTGGTCGACGCCGGCCTGAAGGCGGGCGAGCGCATCGTGGTGAACGGTTTGCAACGCGTGCGGCCGGGCGAGCCCGTGACGCCGCGCGAAGTGCCCATGGCGGGGCAGCCGGGCCGGTTCGCGGGCGATGGTCCGCCGGCCGACGGCGGACCGTCCGGCACGCCTGCCGCGCGCCAGCCCAGGCAGGTCTGAGGCGGCCGGACACGATCATGAATATTTCCAAGTTCTTCATCGACCGGCCCATCTTCGCGGGCGTGCTGTCGGTCCTGATCCTGCTGGCGGGTGCGCTGGCGATGTTCCAGCTGCCCATCTCGGAGTATCCGGAAGTCGTCCCGCCCTCGGTCGTGGTGCGCGCGCAGTATCCCGGCGCCAACCCCAAGGTGATCGCCGAGACGGTGGCTTCGCCGCTGGAGGAATCCATCAACGGCGTCGAGGACATGCTGTACATGCAGTCCCAGGCCAACAGCGACGGCAACCTGGCCGTTACCGTCACCTTCCGCCTGGGCATGGACCCGGACAAGGCGCAGCAACTGGTGCAGAACCGGGTGTCGCAAGCCTTGCCGCGCCTGCCCGAGGACGTGCAGCGGCTGGGCGTCACGACCATCAAGAGTTCGCCCACGCTGACGATGGTGACCCACCTGATCTCGCCGGATGACCGCTACGACATCACCTACCTGCGCAACTACGCGCTGATCAACGTCAAGGACCGCCTGGCGCGCATACCGGGCGTGGGCGAGGTGCAGCTGTGGGGCGCCGGCAACTACTCGATGCGCGTCTGGCTGGATCCGCAGAAGGTCGCGCAGCGCGGGCTGACGGCCTCGGACGTGGTGGCGGCGATACGCGAGCAGAACGTGCAGGTCGCGGCCGGCGTGATCGGCGCCTCGCCCAGCGCGTCCGACGTGTCGCTGCAATTGTCGGTGAACACGCAAGGCCGCCTGCAGACCGAATCGGATTTCGCCAACATCGTGCTCAAGACCTCGCCCGACGGCGGCGTGACGCGCTTGTCGGACGTGGCGCGCATCGAACTGGCGGCGGCCGAGTACGGCCTGCGTTCGCTGCTGGACAACAAGCCGGCGGTGGCGCTGGCCATCATGCAGTCGCCGGGCGCCAACGCGCTGGCGGTGTCGGACCAGGTGAGGGCGGCCATGAAGGACATGGCCAAGGACTTCCCGCCCTCGGTGGACTATCGCATCGTCTACGACCCGACGCAGTTCGTGCGCGCCAGCATCAAGGCGGTGGTGGTCACGCTGCTGGAGGCGGTGGCGCTGGTCGTGCTGGTGGTGATCGTGTTCCTGCAGACCTGGCGGGCCTCCATCATTCCGCTGCTGGCGGTGCCGGTCTCCATCATCGGGACGTTCTCGCTGATGCTGGGCTTCGGCTATTCGATCAACGCGCTGTCGCTGTTCGGCATGGTGCTGGCGATAGGCATCGTGGTGGACGACGCCATCGTGGTGGTGGAGAACGTCGAGCGCAACATCGCGGCCGGGCTGACGCCGCGCGAGGCCACGTACCGCGCCATGCGAGAGGTCAGCGGTCCCATCATCGCCATCGCGCTGACGCTGGTCGCGGTATTCGTGCCGCTGGCTTTCATGACCGGGCTGAGCGGGCAGTTCTACAAGCAGTTCGCGATGACCATCGCCATCTCGACGGTGATCTCGGCCTTCAACTCGCTTACGCTGTCGCCGGCGCTGGCGGCCCTGCTGCTGAAGTCGCACGACGCCCGGCCCGATGGCCTGACGCGCGTGATGAACCGCCTGTTCGGCGGCTTCTTTCGCCGCTTCAACGACATGTTCGGCCGGGCGTCCGATCGCTACGGCGCCGGGGTCACGGGCGTCATCTCGCGCAAGGCCATGGTCATGGGCGTGTACGGCGTGCTGCTGGCGCTGACGCTGGGCGTCTCGTCCATCGTGCCGGGGGGCTTCGTGCCCGCGCAGGACAAGCAATATCTGGTGGCCTTTGCGCAGTTGCCCAACGGCGCCTCGCTAGACCGCACCGAGGAAGTGATCCGGCGCATGTCCGACATCGCGCTCAAGCAACCCGGCGTGGAAAGCGCCATCGCGTTTCCCGGGCTGTCGATCAATGGCTTCACCAACAGCTCGAGCGCCGGCATCGTCTTCGTGTCCCTGAAGGACTTCCATGAGCGCAAGGGCAAGGAGGTCTCGGCCGAGGCGATCTCGAACGCACTGAACCAGCAGTTCTCGGCCATCAAGGAGTCGTTCATCGCGGTGTTCCCGCCGCCGCCCGTCATGGGACTGGGCACGCTGGGAGGATTCAAGCTGCAGATCGAGGACCGGGGCGCGCTGGGCTACGCCGAGCTGGACGCGGCGGCGCAGGCCTTCGTGGCGGCGGCGCAGAAGGCGCCGGAGCTCGGGCCGACGTTCAGCAGCTACCAGATCAACGTGCCGCAACTGGACGTGCAACTGGACCGGGTCAAGGCCAAGCAGCTGGGTGTCGCGGTCACGGATGTGTTCGACACCATGCAGATCTACCTGGGTTCGCTGTACGTGAACGACTTCAACCGTTTCGGGCGGGTGTACCAGGTTCGCGCGCAGGCCGATGCGCCGTTCCGTGCGCATCCGGACGACATCCTGGCGCTGAAGACCCGCAACGCCGCCGGCGAGATGGTGCCGCTGTCGTCGCTGGTGGACGTGCGTCCGACCTTCGGACCGGAAATGGTGGTGCGCTACAACGGCTATACCGCCGCCGACATCAACGGCGGGCCGGCCCCGGGCTATTCCTCGGACCAGGCCCAGGCCGCCGCCGAACGCATCGCCGAGCAGGTCCTGCCGCGCGGCATGAAGCTGGCGTGGACGGACCTGACCTACCAGCAGATCCTGGCGGGCAACGCCGGCATCTGGGTGTTCCCGATCAGCGTGCTGCTGGTGTTCCTGGTGCTGGCGGCCCTGTACGAGAGCCTGACGCTGCCGCTGGCGGTGATCCTGATCGTGCCGATGAGCATCCTGGCCGCGCTCACGGGCGTCTGGCTGACACGGGGCGACAACAACATCTTCACCCAGATCGGCCTGATGGTGCTGGTCGGCCTGGCCTCGAAGAACGCCATCCTGATCGTCGAGTTCGCGCGCGAACTGGAACTGCAGGGCAGGTCGGTGGTCGAGGCGGCCATCGAGGCCAGCCGCCTGCGGCTGCGCCCCATCCTGATGACGTCCATCGCGTTCATCATGGGCGTGGTGCCGCTGGTGACCTCCACCGGCGCCGGTTCCGAGATGCGGCATGCCATGGGCGTGGCGGTGTTCTTCGGCATGCTGGGCGTGACCCTGTTCGGTTTGTTCCTGACGCCGGTCTTCTATGTACTGCTGAGGCTGGCCAGCGGTGCGCGCAAGCTGCACTCGGCCGCGCATCACGAGGCGCCCATCGTGGCGGCTCATCACGCGGGGCATTGATGTGAAAGAGAATCTGATGAAAAGCGGTTTGCGAAGCGCGGCATTGACGGCCTTGCTCGTGCTGGCGGGTTGCGCGGTGGCGCCGGCCTACGATCCCCCGCGGCCCGAGGTGCCGGCATCGTTCAAGGAAGCGGCCGGCGGGAACTGGAAGGCCGCCCAGCCGGCCGAGGCTGCCCATCGCGGACGCTGGTGGGCGGTGTTCGGCGACCCGGTACTGGACCGGTTGCAGGAGCGAGCGGCGGACGCGAACCAGGATCTCAAGGCCGCCGTGGCGCGCCTGGCGCAGGCCAGGGCGCGGCTGGGCGAGGCCCGGGCCGACCTGTACCCCCGCGTCGACGCGGGCGCGGGCCCCACGAGGCAGCGGCCGTCGCCGGCTTCAAGGGGCCTGCCCGCCGAGGCGAACACGTCGCCGTCGACGCTGTGGCGAGCCCAGGCTTCCGTGGCCTACGAAGTGGATCTGTTCGGCCGGGTGGCGGCCGGGGTCGAGGCGGCGTCGGCCCAGGCCGAACAGGGCGAGGCCCTGCTGCGTTCGGTGCAACTGGCCGTGCAGGCCGACGTCGCGCAGGCCTATTTCCTGGTGCGGGAACTGGATGCGGGCCAGGAACTGTACGGCGGCACCGTGGCGCTGCGCGAGCGTACGCTGGCGCTGATCCAGCGCCGCTACGACGAAGGGGACATCAGCGAACTGGACCTGGCGCGGGCCCGCACGGAACTCGCATCGGCGCGGTCCGAGGCCCTGGATATCGCCCGCCAGCGGGCGACGGCCGAACATGCGCTGGCGATCCTGCTGGGCGAGGCGCCGGCTTCCTTCAGCCTTCCCCCGAGTCCGCTGGCGAGGCTGGCCGTGTCCGTGCCGCCGGGCCTGCCATCCGATCTGCTGGAACGCCGGCCCGACATCGCCGCCGCCGAACGCGCCATGGCGGCCGCCAATGCCCGCGTCGGCGTCGCGCGCACGGCATTCTTCCCCAGGCTGGAGCTGACCGGCGCGCTAGGCTACGAGTCCGCGCAACTGGGCGACCTGTTCAACTGGTCCAGCCGCACGTTCCTGCTCGGCCCCCTGGTGGGCACGATGCTGACCCTGCCCATCTTCGACGGCGGGCGGCGCGAGGCGGGGCTGCAGGCGGCGCGGGCGGCCTACGAGGAAGAGGCCGCCCGTTACCGCCAGACGGTGCTGGCGGCCTTCAAGGAGGTGGAGGACAACCTGGCCAACCTGCGCATCCTGGCCGACCAGTACCGGGCGCAGGACGAAGCGGTGGCATCCGCCGCGCGCGCGGCCCGGCTGTCGCAGATCCAGTACCGCGAAGGATCGGTGAGCTACCTGGACGTGATCGATGCCGATCGCAGCGTGCTCCAGCAGCGCCGTGTGGCCACCCGGCTGGACGGGGAACTGGCTCGCTCCACGGTCAACCTGATCCGCGCGCTGGGCGGCGGCTGGGAAGGGCAGGCGCCGGCGCCCGCGGCGGCGCTGTTGCTTCCACGCCAGCCTTCGTAACAAGCCGTGGCCGCGGCCTCGCAGTCTTGGGGGCTGCGGTCTTTGCTGTACGGAACGCTTACATAGTCAGGCGCCGTGCCCGTTGCGGACAGACATGCCGAGCCTACACTGGATCGACGCGCAGGTCCCGCGCGCCGGGGCCTTTCCGCGCGAAAGGAGTCAGGCATGAATACGAAATCCAAGCGTGGCACCCTGGGACTGGCTGCGGTCGCCCTGGGCACCGTTCTGTTCACCTCGGCGCACGCCGCTTCCGCCGCCGACACCACCTACCAGGAGGAACTGGCTCGTTGCAACAGCGGCCAGTCGGGCCAGGACCGCGCGACATGCAGGCGGGAGGCCGGCGCTGCCTTGCAGGAAGCGCGGCGCGGCAATCTGCGCGGCGCCAGCGATTCGGCCTACGAGCAGAACCGCACCCAGCGCTGCAACGCCTTGCCGGAAGCCGACCGCGCGGCCTGCATGGCGCGGGTGGACGGAAGAGGGACGGTCAGCGGGAGCGTGGAAGGCGGAGGCGTGCTGCGGGAGTACCGGGAAGTGGTGACACCCGCGCCCGGCTCCCCGGCCATGCCCTCGGGCTCGCCCGGCCCGGCGATGCCAAGGCCCGACGGCCCGGGCATGCGCTGACACCCTCCCGAAGCATTTCCCCTTGATCCGCCGCGGAATTCCCCGGAAAGTGGCGCTTTCCGGGCGTCGCGGCGCGCCCCGTTATAAAATGCGCTGGCTTTACATCGATCTTTGGGGGGCCAGGTGCGCATCGCCATACTGGAAGACGATCCGGCACATGCCCGGATCATAGAAAAGACGCTGCTGCAGGCGGGGCACGACTGCCATCTGTTCGAGGACGGCAGGGCGATGTTGCGCGACCTCCATCGCCAGAGCTACGACATGTTCGTGCTGGATTGGCACGTGCCGCACATCGAAGGCCCCGAGATCCTGGGGTGGATCCGCCGCAACCTGCCGCCGCAGCTGCCGGTGCTGTTCGTCACCAGCCGCGACGAAGAGCAGGACGTGGTCGACGGGCTTCAGGCGGGTGCCGACGACTACATGGCCAAGCCCATCCGGCCCATCGAACTGCAGGCCCGGGTGGCCGCGCTGCTGCGCCGGGCCTATCCCGAGGCTTCGCGCCCGAGCCAGCCGGGCTTCGGAGTCTATACCTTCGACCTGCACCGCCGGGAAGCGCGGATCAAGGGCGAGCCGGTCGAACTCAAGCCCAAGGAATACGAGCTGGCGCTGTACCTGTTCCGCAACCTGGGGCGGCTGCTGACGCACGAGCACCTGCTCGAGGAGCTGTGGGGCACGAGCGCCATCGACACGCGCACCGTCACCACGCACATGTCGCAACTGCGACGCAAGCTCGACCTGCGGCCGCACAACGGCGTGCGGCTGGTGCCGGTCTACGGGCTGGGCTACCGCTTCGAGATACTGGCCGACCCGCCGGCAACGAACGAATCCAACGACGACCCTCTATGAAGAACCTACCCAGCATGGACGCCGGCATCCGGCTGTCCGCGTGGGCCATCGCCGCCGCTTGCGTGTTCGGCACGGCGCCGGCTCATGCCCAGCAGGCCGAGCCGGTGCGTCACCTGGTGCGCGACGGCGACACCTTGTATGACCTCGCCCAGGCCTACCTGGAAGACCCCGGCCAATGGCAGGCCCTGGCCCGCGAGAACGGCAATCCCAATCCGCTCAGGCTCAAGCCGGGTTCGGTCATCGTCGTGCCCGACGCGCTGCTGCGCAAGAAGCCCGGCGGCGCGCGCGTGGTCCACGTCTCGGGAGGCGTGCGCTATACGACGCGCAGCGGCTCGACCGGCGCGCTGGAACGCGACATGCGGCTGATCGACGGCGATCGCCTGAGCACCGATGCCGGCGGCTTTGCCACGCTGGAGATGGCGGACGGCTCGGTGGTGCGCGTGGCGGGCGACTCCGAACTGCGCCTGGAACGCCTGAAGTACAGCCTGACGAAGAAGCGCGCCGACACCTCGCTGGTGCTGGACAAGGGCCGTGTCGAATCGCGCGTCTCACCGCAGCGGCCCACGGGCAGCCGTTTCCAGGTCGACACGCCGCTGATGGCCGCCGGCGTGCGAGGTACCGAGTTCGGCGTCTCGATGCGCGAGGGCAGCTCGGCCACCAGCGACGTGCTGGAGGGAGAAGTCGAACTGCGCGTGGCGCGTTCGGGTTCGACCACGCGGGTCGCGGCGGGCCTGGGGGGCGCGGTCGCCACCGATGCGCCGACCGCCACGCTGTCGCCGTTGCTGGCGGCGCCGGACCTGTCCGGCGTCCAGGCATTGCAGCAGCGACTCATCATCGATCTGGCGTTTCCCGCGCTGGCCGGCGCGGCCTCGTACCGCGCCTTCATCTGGCCCGCCCATGCCGCCGAACAGGTGGTCAGCAACCTCGTGACCGCCACGCCGCGCGTGCGCTTCGCCGGCCTCGACGACGGCGACTACGTGGTGCGGATCAATGGCGTCGACGCGCAGGGCATCGAGGGCCGCCCGGTCACCTGGCCGATCAAGCTCAAGGCCCGGCCCGAGCCGCCGGTCACCATCGCGCCGCCCGACGGTGGCGTGGTCGAGCAGACCGAGGCCGTGCTCCGCTGGACGGGCGCGGACGGCACCATCGGCTACCGCCTGCAGGTGTCGCGCGACCAGGCCTTCGCCAACCCCTTCGTCGACGAAAGCATGCTGTCCACGGATTCCCACGCCGTGCGCGGGCTGGCCTCGGGCAACTACTTCTGGCGCGTGGGCAGTGTCGTCCAGGGCAAGGACGGCAGACCCGATGCCGGACCCTACAGCGATCCGCGCCGCTTCATGGTGCGCCTGCCCGTGGGCGGCAAGCTCGGCATGAGCCAGCAGGGCGACGAAGTCGTGCTGACCTGGGACGGCGAGGAAGGGCAGAACTACCTCGTCCAGGTCGCGCGCGACGCCGGCTTTGCCGGCATCGCCGCCGAGCGCCGCATCACGGAGCGCAAATGGGCGCTCGAGTCCTTGCCCGCCGGCGAGTATTTCGTCCGCATCCAGGCGACGGACAGCGACGGCTATGTGCGCGATTTCACGCGTCCGCAGCGCTTCCGCGTCAATCGCACGGTCCGCAGCGGGGACGGTGCGTTGCGATCGGGTGACGGCCAGGAAATCCAGCTTCCCTAGGGCCTGTTCACGCGCATGGACCGCCAGGCCGCATCCGCCACGCTGCGCCCGGGGCCCGGGCGGCCCCGGGCCCCGGTCCGCGGCATCGCGGTCGTCGCGGGCTTGCTGCTGGCTGCCTTGCTGGCCTGGCAGAACGGCCTGGGCCGTCTGGACGCGGCCCTGTACGACTTCCTCAGCCGGCTGGATCCCGCCGTGCCGAGCCAGGACATCGTGGTGGTGGCCATCGACGAGGCCAGCCTGGCGAAGGTGGGCCGCTGGCCGTGGAGCCGCGACCAGCAGATCGACCTGATCGAGCGCATCGCCCAACAGTCGCCGGCCGCGCTGGGCCTGGACCTGCTGCTGTCCGAGCCGTCGGCCGATCCGTCGGTGGACCTGCGCATGGCCGAAGCCATCCGCCGCAGCGGCAACGTCGTGCTTCCGGTCTTCACCGCCAACACGGGCGGCAGGGTGCAGGCCATGCTGCCGGTGCCGCCGCTTGCCGCCGCGGCCCGGTCACTGGGGCATGTCTCGGTCGAACCGGACGCCGACGGCGTGGTGCGCAGCGTCTTCCTGCGCGAAGGCACCCGGGACCGCCAGTGGAACCACTTCGCGCTGGCGCTGCTGCAGATCGCCGGCAGGGCCGTCGCCCGGCCGCTGCCGGGGAACCGGGCGCCGGCTGGCCCGGAGACGGCACCGGAGGCATGGTGGCGGGATTTCTGGATACATATCGACTATGCCGGGCCGGCCGGAACCTATCGCACTGTTTCCGCCGCCCAGGTGCTGGCGGGCGAGCTGCCCGACGGCGCGCTGGACGGACGCATCGTGCTGGTCGGATCCACCGCGGCGGGCCTGGGGGACGTCTATCCCACGCCCTTGTCGGCGCGCCACAGCTTCACCCCGGGGGTGGAGATTTCCGCCAACGTGATCGACAACCTGATGTCGGGAACGGCGCGCCGCGTCATCGCCCCGTGGGCGGGGGCGCTGCTGACGGTACTGCTGGTGGCGGCGATGCTGCCGGCGCTTTGGCTGTTCGCGCAGGGCTGGGCGCTGGCGGCATCGGTGGCGGGGATAGGCGTGGCGGCGGCAGCGAGCGGCGCCATGCTGCTGGCCGAGGGCGTCTGGTGGCCGCCCGGCGCGGCGGTGCTGGCCATCGCGGCTTTCTACCTGGGATGGAACTGGCGGCGCCTGGAACGCGCGGCCGGTTATCTGGTGGACGAACTGGGCCGGTTGAAGCGCCATGGCGCGGTGCTGCCGCAGGATGCGGCCGCGCCGGCCGGCGACCTCATCGACCGGCGGATCCACGACCTGGCCCGCGCCACGGGGCGCTTGCTGGACGTGCAGGCCTTCATGTCGTCCGTGATAGAAAGCCTGCCCGAGGCGGCGCTGGCGGTGGGCGAGGACGGCCGCGTCCTGCTTGCCAATCGCGAAGCCGTGCGGCAGTTCGGCGCGGCCGCCGCCAAGGGCGAGGAGATGGCCCGCCTGCTGGCGGATTTCACGCTGGTGGGCGGCGGCCCGCTCAGCTGGCCCGCGGCGGTGGCGCCGGGACATTTCGCCGAATGCCGCGATGCCGCCGGGCGGGCCTTCCTGTTCGAGTATGCGCGGTGCGCGGGAGAAGAGGGCGGCGAGACCGCCTGGATCGCCACGCTGGTCGACATTAATCCGCTGCGCGAGGCAGAGCGCAAGCGCGACCAGGCCCTGCGCTTCCTGTCGCACGACATCCGGTCGCCGCAGGGGGCCATCCTGGCCCTGCTGGACCTGCATCGCAGCGACCCCGGCGAACTTCCGCAGGACGAACTCCTGGACCGCATCCGGCGCTACGTGCTGCGCACGCAGGCCCTGGCGGAATCGTTCGTCGAGCTGGCACGGCTGGCGACGGCGCCGGTCCGCGACGACGTATTCGAGGGTACGGACGTGGTCCTGGACGCCGCCGACGAATGCTGGAGCCTGGCCCAGGCCAAGCACATCGAACTCGATGCCGACGTGCCGGACGACGGCGCGCCGCTGCGCGGCGACCGTGCGCAACTGACGCGCGCCCTGATCAACCTGATCGGCAACGCGATCAAGTACAGCCCGCCGCATACGCGGGTGGATTGCCGCATGGTGCGCCGGGAAGACCTGTGGTGCATCGCGGTGCGGGACCAGGGACGAGGCATCGCCGCCGAGGACCAGGCCCGCCTGTTCCAGGAGTTCTCGCGCGTGGGTGGCGCGGCGGACGGCGACGAACCGGGTTTCGGGCTGGGCCTGGCCTTCGTCAAGGCCGTAGTCGAGCGGCATGGCGGAAAGATAGAGTGCCAGAGCGCGCCGGGGCAGGGCAGCGAATTCCGGCTGTTCCTGCCTGCCACGGTAAACAACACTGAACCCCGGGCGAGTGGCCGCGGCGGACACGCGTAGACTGCAGGCTGTCTACGAAGTCAGTGGTACGAATGGCTGAACGATTATTGGTGATACTCATCCTGTGCGCGGCGATGGCTGCGCCGTTCGGCCTGATCTGGCTGAATGCGCGGCAGATCTGGACCGATCTGGTCGTCGTCTATCCGC
Source organism: Pigmentiphaga sp. NML030171 (assembly GCF_002188635.1). Classification (GTDB taxonomy): domain Bacteria; phylum Pseudomonadota; class Gammaproteobacteria; order Burkholderiales; family Burkholderiaceae_B; genus Pigmentiphaga; species Pigmentiphaga daeguensis. The sequence goes on from NZ_NINX01000039.1 coordinate 155,669, forward strand.
CGCAGGCGGCGATATGCAAAGGGGCGCCCGGGTCGGAATGGTATGATGCCGTCCTGTCTTCCTGACCGCAGTCGTAAGCGTTAACGTCATCCAACGCGCTGAACGTCGCGCCAGCCCGCCGGGCCCGTGTGCGCCGCTTATCGACGTCCGATGATGAACAACGCCTCTCCTTCCGTCTCCTCTCCTTCCTCCCACGAATCCGCGCTGCGCCTGCTGCCGCTGGTCGCCATCGTCTTTTCCGGCTTCCTGGCCGTCGGCCTGCCGCTTCCAGCGCTGCCGCTCTACGTGAACGGCGTGCTCGACTTCAGCCCGCTGGTCGTGGGCTGGATCATCGGCCTGCAGCCGTTGACCACGATCCTGACCCGCAAGTTCGCCGGTACCTACGTCGACAGGCACGGGCCGCGCCAGTCGGTGATGATGGGATTGCCCATGGCCGCCATGGCGGGGCTGCTCTACGTGGCCTCGGCGCTGATTCCCCATCCGTCGCTTGCGCTTGCGGTGCTGGTCGTCGGCCGCGTGTTGATGGGGCCGGCCGAAAGCCTGTTCCTGACCGGCACCATGACCTGGGGCATCGGCCGGGTGGGGCCGCAGCGCACCGGCATCGTGATGTCCTGGCAGGGTATTGCGATGTTCGCGGCGCTCGGCCTGGGCGCGCCGCTGGGCGTCTGGGTCATGCAGCAGGTCGACTTCCTGGCCGTCGGGCTGGCCACCGTCGCCTTCCCGCTGCTGGGCCTGGCGATCGCCTGGCGCGTGCCGCCGGTGCCCGTGGTCGGCGGGGCCAGGAAGCAGGTGCCGTTCCTGCGCGTGATCGGCATGATCTGGCGGCAGGGCGGCGCGCTGTCGCTCGCCTCGGCGCCCTTCGCGGTGCTGACCGCCTTCGTGGTGCTGTACTTCGCAAGCCGTGGCTGGGATGGCGCCGGCCTGGCCCTGACGGGATTCGCCGCGGGCTACATCCTGGTCCGGCTGTTCTTCGGCAGGCTGCCCGACCAGCTGGGCGGACGCAAGGTCGCGGCCATCTCGCTGGTGATCGAGGCCCTGGGCCAGTTCCTGTTGTGGATGGCGCCCAGCCCCGGTTTCGCGCTGGCAGGCGCCACCTTGACGGGCGTGGGATTTTCGCTGGTGTTCCCGGCCATGGGCGTGGAGGCCATGCGCCGCGTGCCGCCCGAGAGCCGGGGCGTGGCCGTGGGCGGATTCCTGGCCTTCGTGGACATCACCTCGGGCGTGACCGGGCCGCTGGCGGGCCTGCTGATCGGTGCCTACGGCTATCGCGCGGCCTTCCTGGCCGGCCTGGCCGCCTGCGCCATCTCCTTCGCCGTCATCGTGTTCGGCATGGGCAGGGAACCGCAGCGGGGCGCCTGAGCCTGGCGCCCCGGCATGCCGGTCACTCCAGCACGCGCGATACTTCGTAGATGGCTGTCGTTCCGCTGACCTCGTTGCCGACGATCAGCAGCGGCTGGCCCGTGGGCGACTTCGCCGCGGGTACGAACTTCAGGCCTTCGGGACCGAGGTCGCCCATCTTGGCAAGGTTCTCGTTCGAAGGCTCGTCCGTCCAATTGGCGCGGGTGTTGAAGTAATCCATGAACACCGGCGCCTTGGGATCGGTGATGTCGTAGACCATCACGCCGCCCATGCGCTCCAGGCCGATGAAGGCGAAGGTCTTGTCGCCCATGACGCCGATTTCCACGCCTTCGGGTTCGGGGCCCTTGGCGTCGCTGCGGCTGTCGAAAGTGGCTTTCTCGTCATGGCCGGTGTTGAAGTAGGTGGCGCAGGGTACGTCGCGGTCGGGGCCGAGCTTGCACGAGTCGCTGGCCAGCATGCGCTCGAACTGCGCGCCCGAATCCCACACCAGCTTGCCGTCCTGGTCCCAGATGGAGAACGAACGGCCGCCGTAGGCGTACAGGTGGTCGTACATGATGCGATCGCCGGTCGGGTCCTCGATGCCCTGGGCGTTGAACTTGACCGGCTTGCCACTGGCGTCCTGGCGATAACCCATGGTCCACGAGATCTGCAGGCGGCCCAGGACATCGTCGTCGCGGCAGGCCCCCGGCTTGCCGGCCGTGGCGCCGCAGTAGGCGAAGGTCTCGGGGTTCAGCAGGGCGCCGGCGGCCAGCGCGTCCAGCTGCGGGGGCAGGTCATCGCCACGGCGGCGGGCGAAGCCGCTGGCATGGACCAGATGCTTGACGCGGAATTCCTCGACGAAGCCCTTGCCGGCGTCGCCAGCCCAGTAAGCATCATCGTCCTCGCCCCAGGCCCGGGCGTCGCCTTCGTTGGCCGTCACGAGATAGGTCTTGCCGCCCGCGGTGTAGGAGGCGATGGCGTCGGGCAGGTACATGCCGCGCACGCCGGGAAAGGTGCGGATGTCCAGCTTGGCGGGCTCGTCGCTGGCGTCCAGCGCGTTGGCTTCCAGGCCATGGTCCTTGTAGCCCAGCGGCAGGATGTCGGTCACGGTGGCCGTGGCGATGTCGATGCGCGCCAGGGCGTTGTTCTCCTGCAGCGTGGCCCATGCCGTCTTGCCGTCGGCGGACACGGCGATGTATTCGGGTTCGAAATCCTGGGAGGCGCTGGCCTTGGGCCCGAAGATGCGCACGCCCTTGGCGCGCAGTTCGGCTTCCTTGCCGTTCCAGGCGGTGAAGCCGGCCACCCTGGCCGACGGCGCGGCGGGGTTGGAGACGTCGATGACGCTGATCGAACCCGCCGGGTCGACGTGGTAGTCGTCGCTGGGCTCGCCCTCGTTGGCGACCAGCAGGGTCTTGCCGTCGGGGGTGAAGGCCAGCATGTCGGGCAGGGCGCCCACGCCCACCTTGCCCAGCAGGGCCAGCGTGTCGGCCTTGTACAGCGCGGCGAAGCCCGGATCCGTCTTCTTCGCGGCCTGGATGGCGACGGCGACGATGCCGTCGTGGACGGCGACGCTGTTGATCTCGGCGCCGGTCGAGATGGTCGAGGCATCGATGGTGCCGATGTGCTTGGGGCTGGCGGGCGTGCTCAGATCCAGCACGTCGACCACGCCGTTGCGGGCGTTGACGACGAAGCCGCGCTTGCTGGCCGCGTCGAAGGCGGGGATTTCGGCGGCGCTGACGCCGAACTGGCCGGCGGAATAGCGACCCAGCATCTTCAGGCTGATGCTCTTGGGCGTCGGCTCGGCGGCGGGAGGCGGGGTCACGGGCGGCGTGGTGGGCGCCGCGTCGTCGCCGCCATCGCCCAGGCATGCCGCCAAGGGGATGGCGACCGCCAGGGCGCACAAGCTGCGGGCAAGGATCGTCATGCGCGAGGGCTGGGTGGCGAATGTCATCGTTCGGTGGGGTGGGTTGGACAAGCGCCGCATCATGACGGAGTAACATGACAGTCATATGTAAGGATCCCCGGCCGAGCCCGGAACCGGCCGGAGCCGCCGCGCGCGGTAGAATGCGGCGGTTCATTCCTTCCCTCCCATGTCCGACTCTCCCGATGTCATCCTGATGCGGCGCGCGCTGGCGCTGGCCGAGCAAGCCTGGCGCGACGGCGAGGTGCCGGTCGGTGCCGTGGTCTGCGACGCCTCGGGCCGCATCCTGGGCGAGGGCGCCAACCGGCCGGTCGGCAGCCACGACCCCACCGCCCACGCCGAGATCCAGGCGCTGCGCGCGGCCTGCCTGGCGGCCGGCAACTACCGCCTGCCCGGCGCCACGCTATACGTCACCCTCGAACCCTGCGCCATGTGCATGGGCGCCATGCTGCACGCGCGGCTGGCGCGCGTGGTGTACGGCGCGCCCGACCCCAAGACCGGAGCCTGCGGCGGCGTGCTGGACCTGCCGTCCATCGCCGTGCTGAACCACCAGACCCGGGTCGAGGGCGGCGTGCTCGCCACCGAATGCGGCGAGCTGCTCCGCGCTTTCTTCCGCCAGAAACGCGAGGCCGCCCGCGGCGGCCCGCCACTTCCTTCCGAGTCCGCATGAACCGACGCCGTTCTTCTCCCGCCGACGCCCACCACGACCACGACGCGCATCATGGCCACCCGCATGACGAGGCCGGCGGCCACCATCATGGCCATGACCACGCCCATGGGCCCGGTCCGGGCTTCCCGTCCCTGGGAAGCCGGCCCGGCATCTACCTCGTCTCGCCCTCGGGCGCGGTGCCCGATCCCGAGGTCATCGCGCGCGCGCGGGAGCACCTGAAGGCGCAGGGCTTCCATCCGGTGGCGGACCGGGGTGCCCTGGTGCGCCACGAGCGCTTCGCCGGCACGGACGACCAGCGGCTGGCCGCGCTGGCGCGGGCAATCACCCAGAAGCATCCCATCGTGATGGCGACCCGGGGCGGCTACGGCCTGTCGCGCCTGCTGCCGCGCATCGACTGGAAGGCCATGGCCGACAGCGGCAAGCGCTTCGTCGGACACAGCGACTTCACCTTCTTCCAGCTTGCGCTGCTGGCCAGCACGGGCGCGGTCAGTTATGCCGGCCCGATGGCAGCCTTCGACTTCGGCGGCAAACGCGTGGACGACCTGACCGCGGCGATGTTCGGCGAGACCCTGCGCGGCGAACTGGAAATCCTGAGCTTCGAATCGGAAGGCTCCGACCCGGTCGACTGCCGAGGCATCCTGTGGGGCGGCAACCTGGCGGTGCTGGTCTCGCTGCTGGGCACCCCGTATTTCCCGCGCACCCGGGGCATCCTGTTCCTGGAGGACGTCAACGAACACCCGTACCGGGTCGAACGCATGCTGGTGCAACTGGCCCAGGCCGGCGTGCTGGCCCGCCAGAAGGCCATCGTGCTGGGCAGTTTCACCGACTACAAGCTGACCCCGCACGACGCCGGCTACGACCTGGGCTCGGTCGTGCGGTGGCTGCGCCGCGAAGTGAGGATTCCGGTCGTGACCGGCCTGCCGTTCGGCCACGTGAAGACCAAGGCCACGCTCCCGGTCGGAGCGAAGATCGGCCTGGCGACCGAAGCCGGCATGGCCTACCTGGTCTTTCCGCACGGACATTGAAGTTTGCCAGGGCGCCGCGGATCCGGCTTGGCCGGTCCGCCAGTGCCGCCCTCTCGAGGGGCGCCCGTCAGGGCGTAGGGGGAGGGCCTTTTTTCTCGTCCACGGAGTAATAGCGCTCGTCATCCAGCGTATCGGTACGGAACCGCGCAGCGGTCGCGTCCCCGTCCGGCAACGGCACGTCCTTTCCCGCACGCCTATGCCGATACAGCGCCGCCCGCGCCAGCATCAGCGTCGTCGCCGGCACCGTCATCGTCAGGAACACCGCGATCAGCACCTCATGCAACGCCGGCCCTTCGTCCGTCATCGTGAAGTACAGCATCGAGGCCAGCACGATGAACACCATCCCCATCGTCGCTCCCAGCGTGGGCCCGTGCATGCGCTGATAGAAGCTGTGGAAGCGCCACAGCCCCAGGCAACCGACCAGCGTCAGCAGGCCGCCCGCCACCAGCAGCAGCGAAGTCAGGATCTCCGCCCACAGCGGCAAGGTCATCCCGTCCGTCATTCGATCACCTCGCCGCGCAGCAGGAACTTGGCCAGCGCCACCGAGCTGACGAAGCCCAGCAGCGCGATGGTGACGGCGGCCTCGAAATACTCGGTGCTGCCGGTGCGTATGCCCAGCACCAGCAGCATCAGCATCGCGCAGATGTACATGGTGTCCAGCGCCAGCACCCGGTCCTGCGCGGCCGGGCCCTTCAGCAGCCGCAGCGTGGCCAGCAGCATGGCGATGGCGATGCACAGCAGCGAGCACAGGCTGGCCCATTCGAGCATGCCATTCATTCGAAGATCTCCATCAGCGGTTGTTCGTAGCGGCTATGGATCGTATCGATCCAGTACTGCTCGTCGTTCAGGTCCAGCACGTGGATCAGCAGCCAGCTCTTGTCGTCGGCGAGCTCGATGCAGACGGTGCCCGGGATCGCGGTCAGGATCAGCGCCAGGGTGGTCAGGCCGTGCGGGTCCCGCAGGACCAGCGGCATCCGGATGAACCCGGAATTGTCGCGCCTGGACTTCGAGCCCAGGATGACCCGCGCGACGTCGAAATTGGACTTGATGCTGTCCAGGATGACGACGCCCAGCAGCTTCAGGGCCACGCCGGGCCGGCGCAAGGTGGCTCTGACGGGCCGCAGCGGCGCGGTCCACAGCGGCACGGCAATGGCCAGCAGGGTGCCCAGCAGGATGTGGCCGAGCGAGAGCGTCTGGTTGAGCAGCAGCCACATCGCCAGCAGGAACAGCGAGGTGAGCGGCCAGGGAACGATGCGTCTGATCATGGGTTGGCGCCTCCGGGGCCGGCCTGCCGGGCCGACATGATGCCGCGCACGTAGTCGCCGGGATGGTGCAGGGCACGGGCGGTGTCGGTGAAATAGCGCATCGCGGGCTGGGCCTGGACCATCAGCACGATGCCCAGCACCAGCATGGCGGCGATGGGAAAGACCTCGATCACGCGCAGCCGGGGCTGGGCGCGGCTGGAGGGGACCCAGAAGGCGCGTATGCCGATGCGGGTCAGCGACACCACGGTCGTCAGGCCCGAGACCACCAGCAGGCCCAGCAGCACCCAGGCCAGCACCGGTTCGGGATTGCCGACCTCGGGGGTGAGGCCGTCGGGGTTCAGGATGGTGGTCAGCAGCGCGAACTTGGCGACGAAGCCCGACAGCGGCGGCAGCCCGGACAGCACCAGGGCGCACGCGATGAAGCTGAGCCCCAGGAAGGCCATGGCGGCGGGAATGGCCACGCCGATGTCGGTCGTGCTCATGTCTTCTTCCGCGTCGACCGAGCGGTCCAGGCCGAAGGCTTCCAGCGTGACCGCCAGCAGGTCGGCGCCGAAGGTCCGGCTGCGCTCCATCAGTTCCTGCAGCAGGAAGAAGGCCCCCAGCGCCAGGGTCGAGCTGACCAGGTAGAACAGGGCCGCGGCCGTCACGCTGTCGCGGCCGAAGCCTATGGCCGACAGCAGCGTGCCCGAGGAAATGATGACCGCGAAGCCCGCCAGGCGTCCGGTGTTCTGCGAGGCCAGCATGCCCAGCGTGCCGAAGGTCAGCGTCGCCAGCCCGATGTACAGGATCCATTGCTGGACGAAGCCGCTGGACTCGCCGGCCTGCTCGCCGAACATCAGCAGCGAGAGCCGCAGGATCACGTACACGCCCACCTTGGTCATGATGGAGAACAGGGCGGCGGCGGGCGGCGAGGCGGCGGCGTACGAGGGCGGCAGCCAGAAGTTCAGCGGCCAGGCGCCCGCCTTGATCAGGAAGGCCACGCCCAGGATGGCGGCGCCGGCCTCCATCAGCATGCGATCCGAGCCCGCGACCTGGCCGATGCGCACGGCCACGTCGGCCATGTTCAGCGTGCCGGTCACGCCGTAGATCAGCGCCACGCCGATCAGGAACAACGACGACCCGACCAGGTTGACGGCGATGTAGTGCAGGCCCGCCTTGACCCGCTGCGGCCCGGATCCGTGCAGCAGCAAGCCATAGGAGGCCGCCAGCAGGATTTCGAAGAACACGAACAGGTTGAACAGGTCCGCCGTCAGGAAGGCGCCGTTGAGGCCCATGAGCTGGAGCTGGAACAGCGGATGGAAATGAACCCCCGCGCGGTGCCACCTGGCCAGCGAGTACAGCAGGGAGCCCAGCGCCATGATGGCGGTCAGCAGCAGCATGATGGCCGACAGCCGGTCCAGCGCCAGCGCGATGCCGAAGGGCGCCGGCCAGTTGGCGGCCAGGTAGACCGCGACCCGCACCGGCCCGGCGTCCGCCTGCCGCAGTAGCGCGATCGCCACGGCCAGCAGCGCCACGGTGGCCACCACGTTGACCACGGCCTTGGCCGTGGCGCGGCCCTCGCCCAGCAGCAGCATCAGGCCGGCCACCAGCATGGGCAGGACGATGGGGACGATCATGAGATGGTCATGCCAGGACAGCATCATTCACCCTCCCTGCCGTCCACGTGGTCGGTGCCGCTCAGGCCGCGCGAGGCGAGCATGAGGACCAGGAAGAGCGCGGTCATCGCGAAGCCGATGACGATCGCGGTCAGGACCAGCGCCTGGGGCAGCGGATCGGCGTAGTCGGCGACCTCGCTGGCGCGGTTGGCGCGCAGGATGGGGATCTGGTCCAGCGACAGCTTGCCCATCGAGAAGATGAACAGGTTCACGGCATAGGACACCAGCGAGATGCCCATGATGACCTGGAAGGTCCGGGGCCGCAGCAGCAGCCAGATGCCCGAGCCGCCCAGCGCGCCGATGGCGATGGCGATGATCACTTCCACCGGGCACCTCCCCGGGGGAGCTCGGCCTCGGCCTGCTGCGCGGCGCGGTGGCTGCGTATGGACTGGTGGCCCAGGGCGGTAAGGATAAGCATCGTGGCTCCGACGACCAGGCTGAACACGCCCAGGTCGAAAAGAAAGGCGCTGGGCACGTGGATCTCGCCCACCAGGGGCAGGTGCAGGTGGGCACCGTGCGAGGTCAGGAAGGGATAGCCGAACAGCCAGGCCCCCATGCCGGTCAGCACGGCAAACAGCAGGCCCAGGCCTATCCAGCGCTGGGGATGCAGGCGCATCTTGGATTCGACCCAGGCGGTACCGCCCACCATGTACTGCAGGATGAAGGCCACCGACAGCGTCAACCCGGCGACGAAGCCGCCTCCGGGCAGGTTGTGCCCGCGCATGAACAGGAAGACGGCGAACAGCGCGATGATGGGCAGCGCGAGCCGGATCAGCACCGAGGGCATCAGCAGGTAGCCCACGGCCGGATCGTCGCCGGCGCGCGCGGCGGCGTCGGTCTTGCCCTGGTCGATCTGCTGGTGGGGCAGGGCGATGCTCTCGGGAGCCGGGCGGAAACGCCGCAGCAGCGCGTAGACGGTCAGCGCGACGATGCCCAGCACCGAGATCTCGCCCAGCGTGTCGAAGCCGCGGAAATCCACCAGCAGCACGTTGACGACGTTGGTGCCGCCGCCTTCGGTCAACGCCCGCTCCAGGAAATAGTTGGAGATGGTGTCGGGATAGGGGCGCGTCAGCACGGCGTAGGCCAGCAGCGCCATGCCGGCGCCGCCCGCCACGGCGATGGCCAGGTCGCGCACGCGGTGCACCCAGGCCATGGCCGGCACGCGTATGCCGAGTTCCCGGGGTTCCTTGCGGCGCGGCAGCCAGCGCAGGCCGAGCAGCAGCAGGATGGTGGTGACCACCTCGACCAGCAGCTGCGTCAGCGCCAGGTCGGGGGCGGAGAACCAGACGAAGGTGATGCAGGTGACCAGCCCGGCGCCGCCCATCATGATCAGCGAGGCCAGACGGTGATACTTGGCCTGGTAGGCGGTGCCGATGGCGCAGGCGATGCCGATCAGCCACAGGATGGCGAAGGTCGGGTCGATGGGCGAGGTCTGGACGGCGGGCAGCAGCAGCGGCTGGCCGTACAGCGTGACGGCGGCCACCAGGATGGCGAAGGCGACGATGCCCAGCAACTGGGATTGCAGTCCGCGTGCGCCCAGGCTGTTGGTCAGCCGGTCGGCCAGGCCGATGGCGAAGCTCATGACGCGCTCGAAGGCCCGCTTGCCGTTGAATTTGTAGAACAGCGGCAGGCGCTCGACCGTGCTCAGGCGCAAGGTCTTCTGCAGGATCAGGTACAGCGCCGATCCACCCACCAGCGCCACGAAGCTCATGACCAGCGGCAGGTTGAAGCCATGCCAGATGGCCAGGCTGTAGCTGGGCACCGCGTCGCCCAGGATGGCGCGTACCGCGGTGGCCAGGAAGGGGGCGATGGTGTAGCCGGGCGCCACGCCCACGGCCAGGCACAGGAAGGCCAGGACCTCGGCCGGAAAGCGCATCCAGCGGGGGGCCTCGTGCGGCGTGCGCGGCAGGTCGTGCGGCGGCGGCCCGAAGAACACGTCGTGCAGGAAGCGCCACGAATAGGCCACGCTGAAGGCGCCCGCCACGGTGGCGGCGATGGGCAGTGCATGGCTCATGCCCACGGCGTTGCCGACCACCACGGCCTCGGTGAAGAACATCTCCTTGGAAATGAAGCCGTTCAGCAGCGGCACGCCGGCCATCGCGGCCCCGGCCACCATGGCCAGCGTGGCGGTGATGGGCATGACCTGCGCCAGCCCGCTGAGCCGGCGGATGTCGCGGGTGCCGCATTCGTGGTCGATGATGCCGGCCGCCATGAACAGCGAGGCCTTGAAGGTCGCGTGGTTCATGATGTGGAAGACCGCCGCCACCAGCGCCAGCGGGCTGCCCAGGCCCAGCAGCAGCGTGATAAGCCCCAGGTGGCTGATGGTGGAGTAGGCCAGCAGCCCCTTCAGGTCCTGCTGGAATATCGCGGTATAGGCGCCCAGCAGCAGCGTGCACAGGCCCGCTCCCCCGATGATCCAGAACCATTCCTCGGTGCCGGCCAGCACCGGCCACAGCCGCGCGAGCAGGAAGACGCCGGCCTTGACCATGGTGGCCGAGTGCAGGTAGGCGGACACGGGCGTGGGCGCCGCCATGGCGTGGGGAAGCCAGAAGTGGAAGGGAAACTGGGCGCTCTTGGTGAGCGCGCCCAGCGCGATCAGGACCAGCGCCACTTCGTAGACGGGGTGGGAGCGGATCAGCTCGCCCGAGGACAGCACCGCTTCGAGGTCATAGCTGCCGACGATGTGCCCCAGCACCAGGATGCCGGCGAACAGGCACAGACCGCCGGCGGCCGTGACCGTGAGCGCCATGCGCGCCCCGCGCCGTGCGTCGGGCCGGTGGTGCCAGTAGCCGATCAGCAGGAAGGACACCAGGCTGGTCAGTTCCCAGAACAGGGCGAGCTGGATCAGGTTGCCGGACAGGACCACGCCCAGCATGGCGCCCATGAAGGCGAGGAAGAAAGAGAAGAAGCGCGGCACCGGATCTTCCGGCGACATGTAGTAGCGCGCGTACAGCACGACCAGCAGGCCGATGCCGCTGATCATCAGGGTGAATATCCAGGCCAGCCCGTCCATGCGCAGGACGAAATCGAGCCCCAGCGAAGGCAGCCAGGCAAATTCGTAGCGGACCACGCCGCCGTACGACACCTCGGGGTAGAGCAGGGCGGCCTGTACCGTTCCCGCCAATGCGACCAAACCGGCAAGCCAGGCTTCTCGGTTTCGCGCATTGGCGGGCAGCAAGGCCGCCAAGACACTGCCGGCGAAGGGAAGCGCTAGGAGAATCAGCAAGGACATGGGTGGCGGTCACTCTCTTTGATATAGGTATGGGTGGGGCAACGCAGATGCGAGCAACAAAGAACGCACCTAGCCGGGACACGGGGCGGGTATGGTCCCGCGCTCGGTCTTGCGCCATGGGCGTTCGCCGGAAGGCGTCCCGCGCCGGCCGCGGGGCGCCCGCTCCGGGGACGCCATCGTGTCCAGGAGAGGCGTGCGCACGTTGCCGGCCGCAGTTCCGGCTTCGTGGCTATGCGCCCAATGGTAACAAACGGCGGAGCCGTGCTGGGCGGCACGGGCTGCCCCGTCGCCGTTGGCGGGCATTGTGTAAATGTTCGGGTCAACCCGAATCCGGGCTGTTACACTAATAGGTTGATCTTCGCGCTTTCGTCATGCTTGCGCGCGACGTTTCTCTTTTTTGCGAGCCCGTTTCCGCCGTGATTTCCACCGCCAACCTCACCATCCAGTTCGGTCCCAAACCCCTGTTCGAGAATGTCTCGGTCAAGTTCGGGGAAGGCAACCGCTATGGCCTCATCGGTGCGAACGGCAGCGGCAAATCGACGCTGATGAAGATCATCGGCGGCGACCTCGAACCGTCGGCCGGCAACGTCTCGCTCGAGCCCAACACGCGCCTGGGCAAGCTGCGCCAGGACCAGTTCGCCTACGAAGACGTGCGCGTGCTGGACGTCGTGCTGATGGGCCACGCGGAAATGTGGCAGGCCATGAGCGAGCGGGACGCGATCTACGCCAATCCCGACGCCACCGACGAAGACTACATGCGGGCGGCCGACCTCGAGGCCAAGTTCGCCGAGTACGACGGCTACACGGCGGAGGCCCGAGCCGGCGAATTGCTGCTGGGCCTGGAAATCCCGGTCGAGCAGCACCAGCAGCCGATGCGCGAGATCGCGCCGGGCTGGAAGCTGCGGGTGCTGCTGGCGCAGGCGCTGTTCTCCAATCCCGACGTGCTGCTGCTGGACGAGCCGACCAACAACCTCGACATCAATACGATCCGCTGGCTGGAAACGGTGCTGAACCAGTACCAGTCGACGATGATCATCATCAGCCACGATCGCCACTTCCTGAACCAGGTCTGCACCCACATGGCCGACCTGGACTATCGCGAAGTGCGCATCTATCCCGGCAACTACGACGACTACATGCTGGCCTCGGCCCAGGCGCGCGAGCGCCTGATGAGCTCGAACGCCAAGGCCAAGGAGCGCATCACCGAATTGCAGGATTTCGTGCGCCGCTTCTCGGCCAACAAGTCCAAGGCCCGCCAGGCCACGTCGCGCCTGAAGCAGATCGACAAGCTCAAGGCCGAGACGGTCGAGGTCAAGCCGTCGTCGCGCCAGAACCCCTACATCCGCTTCGAGCTGGCCAAGGTCATGCACCGCCAGGCGGTCGAGATCGAGGGCATCGTCAAGGCCTACGACAAGCCCGTCATCCCGAAGTACTCGGCCATGGTCGAGGCTGGCGAGAAGATCGCCATCATCGGCGCCAACGGCGTGGGCAAGACCACGCTGCTGCGCATGCTGGCCGGCGACCTGGCGCCCGACCAGGGCACGATCAAGTGGTCCGAGAACGCCAACCTCGGCTACATGGCGCAGGACGTCTCCGACAATTTCCAGACCGAGGACAACGTCTTCGACTGGATGGGCCAGTGGCGCCAGCCGGGCGACGACGACCAGGCCATCCGCTCGGTGCTGGGGCGCCTCCTGTTCTCGAGCGACGACATCGGCAAGGCCGTGGGCGTGCTGTCGGGCGGCGAGAAGAACCGGATGATGTTCGGCAAGCTCATGCTGCGCAAGCACAACGTGCTGCTGCTGGACGAACCGACCAACCACCTGGACATGGAGTCGATCGAGTCGCTGCAACTGGCGCTCGAGAAATTCCAGGGTACGCTGTTCTTCGTGTCGCACGACCGCGAGTTCGTGTCGGGCCTGGCCAGTCGTATCATCGAGATACTGCCCGACGGCCAGCTCATCGACTACAAGGGCACGTACGACGAGTACCTGGCCTCGCGCGGCATCGAGGACTGACCGGGGCAGAACGGCACGAAGATTGCTTTGGTCTGCTTCGAGTCCGGTGGCATCCCGTCCACCGCCAAGGAGAAGACGATGCGGAAATCTTTGTCTATCGCCATCCTCACGGCGCCGGGGGTACCCGGCGCGGCGGGCTGAGCCATGCGGGTCAAGGTCCTGCTCTTCGGGTCCCCCGGCTATGGCAGCTTCAACCAGTGCGGCGTGGCGGGCGTGGAAATTGCCCGGCGCGCGGGACGCCAGGTCGAACTGATCTGGATCGAGTCCACGGGCCCGGCCATACGCGCGGCGCGCGTGATCGACGTCTGCCACCACGGCGCCGACCTGGTCGTGGCCTACGGCAGCGCCGGCGACTATCCGGTGGCCATGGCCGCCGAACGCTTCCCCCACATCCATTTCGTCGTCATCCAGGGGTCGCACCTGGCCGAGAACTGCGCGGTCTATGGCGTCAAGCAGGAGCAGTCGGCCTTCCTGGCCGGCGTCGCGGCGGCCGCCGAGAGCCGCACCGGCGGACTGGGCCACCTGTCGGCGGTCAAGACCGAGGCAGCGCTGTGGGCGCGGGCGGCCTATGTGGACGGGGCGATGCGGCAGTCGCCGGGCATGGGCATGATGACGTCCTTTTGCGGCAGCCAGGACGACGAGGGGTTGGCCTTCGAGACCTGCGAAGCCATGGCCAAGCGCGGCGTGGACGTGGTGTTCGCGGCCGTCGATGGTGGCCGGCCGGGTGCGGTGCTGGCCTGCCAGAAGTTCCGGCTGCGCCAGATTGGTGCAATCGTCGACTGGACCGAGACCGATCCGAAGCTGTTCGTGGGGTCGGCCATTTCCGATACCGGCCGCTGCATCGCGGCGGCCATCCAGGACCATGCCGAGGGCAGCCTGCCCTTCGGTACCCGTACCGACTACGGGGTGGAGCGCCCCGAATACGTCCGGCTGGCGCTCAGCCCGCTGGCCGGGGCGTCCACGCGGCAGGCCGTCGAGGAATGGAGCCAGGCCCTGGTGCGGGGCGAGGTCGTTCCCAGCCGCGAATATTCGGGACGGGAATTCGACCTGAGCGGGCTGCTCAGCCGGATATAGCGCGCGGCGTGACCGCCGACGAGACACGCTTGGCCTTGGCCCGGGCCTCGTCCACGGTGGCGGCCGAGGCCAGCCCGACGCCCATGCGGCGCTTGACGAAGGACTCCGGCTTGCCGAACAGCCGCAGGTCGGTGCCCGACTCGGCCAGCGCCTGGGCCACGCCGTCGAAGGCCACCGCGCCCGCCTCGATCCCGCCGTAGATCACGCTGCTCGCACCGGGCTGGCGCAGCGAGGTGTCCACCGGCAGCCCCAGGAAGGCCCGGGCATGCAGTTCGAACTCGTTCTGGACCTGCGAGATCATGGTGACCATGCCGGTGTCGTGCGGGCGCGGGCTGACTTCGGAGAACCAGACCTCGTCGCCCGCCACGAACAGCTCGACGCCGAAGATGCCGTAGCCGCCCAGCTCGCCCGTGACCTTGGCGGCGATCTCGCGGGAGCGGGCCAGGGCAGCGGGCGACATGGGGTGGGGTTGCCAGCTCTCGACGTAGTCGCCGTCCACCTGCACGTGGCCGATGGGCTCGCAGAAATCGGTGCGATCCTGGCCGTCGGCCCCGCGCGAGCGGACGGTCAGCAGGGTGATCTCGTAGTCGAAGCGCACGAAGCCCTCGACGATGACCCGGCCGGCGCCCACCCGGCCGCCTTCCTGCGCATAGCGCCAGGCGCGTTCCACGTCCTGAGGTCCGTCGAGCTTGGACTGGCCCTTGCCGGAAGAGGACATGACGGGCTTGACGATGCACGGGTAGCCGATGTGCTGGTCGATGGCGGCCTGCAATTCCTCGCGGGTCGCGGCGAAGCGGTAGGGCGAGGTGGGCAGGCCCAGGGTTTCGGCCGCCAGGCGCCGTATGCCCTCGCGGTTCATCGTCAACTGGGCGGCGCGGGCGGTGGGCGTGACGCGAGCCACGCCGGCGGCCTCCAGTTCGACCAGCAGGTCGGTGGCGATGGCCTCGATCTCGGGGACGATGATGTCCGGCCGCTCGGCCTCGATCAGCGCCTTCAGCGCATCCCGGTCGGTCATGGCGACGGTGCGGGCGTGATGCGCGACCTGGTGGCCAGGGGCGTCGGCATAGCGGTCGACGGCGATGACTTCCACGCCCAGCCGCTGGAGGGCGATGATGACCTCCTTGCCGAGCTCGCCGGAGCCCAGGAGCATGACGCGCACGGCTGCGGGGGAGAGCGGGGTGCCCAGGGTGGGGAAACGGGTGGCGGTCATCGCGGGGGTCGTCCAGAAGCGAAAACCGAAATGTAGCGCGAACCGGCGGGTCTTGCTGCGCCGCCCGCGCGGCCGACCTCAGGTCCGGCGGCCTCCGGCGGCGATCTTGCGCAACAGCTCGGCCAGCAGCAGCCGTTCGCCCTCGGTCAGCACCGACAGGGCCTCGGCCTCCATGGCCAGGGATCGCGCATGGGCGCGATCGGCCAATTGCCTGCCTTCGTCGGTCAGTTGCACATGCTGTTCGCGCCTATCCTCGTCGCTGCGTATGCGGCGCAGCAGCCCGCGCTCCTGCAGCCGGGTCAGGACGACGACGAGGTTGGGCGCCGGCGTGTCCAGCGCCAGGCAGAGCTTTTTCTGCGTGACCCGCTGGTTGACGGCCAGGAGCGCCAGGATGGAGAACTCGACCGGACGCAGTTTCAGGTCGCCCAGGTGCGCGACGAAGGCCTTGCGCAGGGTGGCGTCCGCCAGCGAGGTCATGAAGCCGAGCAGATGGTCCAGCCTGCGCCGGTCCAGGCCGCCCCGCCGATTCCGGCCGTCGTCCGGCCGTTCGAGGCCGGGCGGGGTTTCAATCGCAGTCATCGAGTTCGGGCAGCGCGCGCCGGGCGCACCGTATGCGATGTTCGACATGGGCTATCCCTGGCAACACGGTATCGAAGAAATGGCGGGCCGTTGCGGCCTTGCCGCGCGGCGCCGCGCCGCCTTCGCGGGACAGCGCCAGCACCTTGAGCCACCAGCGGCCCAGGCAGAGCAGGGCGGTGGCGCGCAGGAAATCGTCCGCGGCACGGTACGGGTAGCCGGGATCCCGGGCCGAGTCCTGGACGATATCGGCCAGCAGGCGGCGATGCGCGGCCAGCGCATCCAGCTGGACGGCCTGCTGTTCCAGCCCCTGGCCGTCGTGGCGGGCCGCCGCCTCCAGTTCGTCCAGCAGGCGGCCGTAGGCCGCGCCGCCGTCGGCGATTACCTTGCGCACCAGCAGGTCCACCGCCTGGATTTCGTTCGTGCCTTCGTAGATGGGCGGGATGCGGCTGTCCCGCAACGCCTGCGCGGCGCCGGTTTCCTCGATGTAGCCGTAGCCGCCGAACACTTGCAGGGCCTGGTCGGCGACCTCGAACCCCGCCCGCGTGGCCCAGGCCTTGACCATGGGAGTCAATAGCGCCAGGCGTTCGTGCGCGTGGCGGCGCTGGTCCGGAGAGGCCGCGTATTCGGATTCGTCCAGCAGTTGCGCCGTCCAGTAGGCCAGCATGCGCGCGCCTTCGACCGCGCAGCGCTGCGCCGCCAAGCTGGCGTGCACGGCCGGATGAAGGGCGATGGGCACGGGATCCGTGCCCGCTGCGATGCCGGGCACGGGGCGTCCCTGGATGCGCTCGCGGGCATAGCGCAGCGCGTGTTTGTAGGCGGCTTCGCCGTGGGCCACCCCTTGCAGGCCAACGCCCAGCCGCGCGGCGTTCATCATCACGAACATGGCCGCGAGGCCCTTGCAGGGCTCCCCCAGCAGCCAGCCGCGTGCGTTCTCGAAGCGCATGGAGCAGGTGGCGCTGCCGCGTATGCCGAGCTTGCTTTCCACGCCGTCGCAGTACACGCCGTTGCGCTGGCCGGTCTCGGGCAGGATCTTCGGCACCAGGAACAGCGACAGGCCCCGCCATCCCGGCGGGCCGCCGGGATGGCGGGCCAGGACCAGGTGCACGATGTTGTCGGTCAGGTCATGCTCGCCCCCGGAGATGAAGAGCTTGCCGCCGTCGATGACATAGGCGCCGTCGCGCTCGGTGGCGCGGGTGCGGATGCGCCCCAGGTCCGAGCCGGCCTGCGGTTCGGTCAGGCACATGGTGCATAGCCATTCCCCGCTGGCCAGCCGGGGCAGGTAGCGCGCCTTCAAGGCGGCGTCGCCGTGGGCCGCCAGGCAGGCATAGGCGCCGTGCAGCAGGCCCGGATACATGGACCATGCATGGTTGGCCGACACCAGCATCTCCTGGATGGCGGCCTCGAGCAGATGAGGCAGGCCCTGGCCGCCCCATTCGGGAGCGCAGCCCAGGCTGGCCCAGCCGGCATCGACATAGGCGCGGTAGGCGGCGGCGAAACCGGTAGGGGTCGCGACCCGTCCGTCCACGTAGGCGCAGCCTTCGCGATCGCCCACCGCGTTCAGCGGCGCCAGCGCTTCGGCGGCGAAGCGCCCAGCCTCGGCCAGCACGTGCCGGGCCGTCTCGATGCCGGGGTCGGCCAGCCCGGGCAGGGTCGCCCATTGACCCGGGGCATGCAGCACGCGCTCGATCACGAACAACATGTCTTCCAGCGGCGGCACGTAGCGGCGCACGGTTCGTCCTCTTACAGGGCGGGAGCCGGCGCGGCTCCCAGGTAGCTGTCGACCACGCGATCGTCGCCGGCCAGTTCGCGGGCCGGTCCATGCAGCGAGATCTCTCCCATTTCCAGCACGTAGCCGTAGTCGGCGACCTCGAGCGCGGCGCGCGCGTTCTGCTCGACCAGCAGGATGGTCACGCCGGTGCGGCGCAGGCGCTCGATCACTTCGAAAACCTCGGCGACGACGCGGGGCGCGAGCCCCAGGCTGGGTTCGTCCAGCATCAGCAGTTCGGGCCGGCTCATCAGCGCGCGGCCCACCGCCAGCATCTGGCGTTCGCCGCCCGACAGCGTGCCGGCCGGCTGGTGGCGCCGTTCATGCAGCCGGCCGAACATGGCGTAGATCTCGTCCAGCGTTTCCATGCATGCGCGGTTGCGCAGCCGCACCTGGCGAAAAGCACCCAGCACGAGGTTGTCCTCGACCGTCATGCTGGAGAAGAGTTCGCGCTTCTCGGGCACCAGCGAGATCCCCAGCATGGCCCGGTCCTCCAGGCGCATGTGGGCGATGTCCCGGCCTTCATAGTGGATCCGGCCGCGCGCGCCCACGGCGCCGATCAGGGTGTTGAGCAGGGTCGACTTGCCGGCGCCGTTGGGGCCGATCACGGTCACGACCGAGCCTCGCTCGGCCCGCAGGCCGATGCCGTGCAGGACCTCGGCCCGGCCATAGCCCGCGTGCAGGTCCGAGACTTCCAGCAATGCCTGGTTCATGGGGCGCTCCATCAATATCAATGTTCCGTGCCGAGATAGGCCGCGCGCACCGCGGGGCTGGCGCGAACCTCGGCGGGCGTGCCTTCCATCAGGCGGGTGCCGAACTCCATCACGACGATGCGGTCGGCCACGTTCATCATCAGGTCCATGTCGTGCTCGACCAGCAGGATCCCCATGCCTTCTTCGCGCAACTGGCGCAGCACCTTGGCCAGGGCCTGTTTCTCGAAGTGGCGCAGGCCGGCCGCGGGTTCGTCCAGCAGCAGCACGGCGGGGTCGCTGCACAGCGCGCGGGCGATCTCCATCAGGCGTTGCAGGCCCATGGCCAGGTTGCCGGCCGGCTCGTGCAGGTGTTCGCCCAGCCCCACCCGCACCAGTTGCGCTTCGGCCTCCCGCAGCAGACTGCGCTCCTGCGGGCGGTCCAGCCGCAGCATGGAACGCAAGGGGCCCGTGCCGCCGCGCAGGTGCGCGCCCAGCGCGACGTTCTCCAGCACGCTCATGTCGGGAATCATCTTGACGTGCTGGAAGGTACGGGCCAGGCCCCGGCTGGCGATCACGCGCGAGGGCAGCCCGTCCACGCGCCAGCCGTGCAGCAGGATCTCGCCCGCGCTCAGCGCCAGCACGCCGCTCAGCAGGTGGAAGGTGGTGGACTTGCCGGCGCCGTTGGGGCCGATCAGCCCGACGATGTCGCCGGCGCGCACCGCCAGGTCCACGTCGTTGACCGCCACCAGGCCGCCGAACTGGCGCCGCAGGCCCTTGCCCTCGAGTACGACGGCGCCGCGTTCGGGCTTGGGGCGTACCGGCAGCGCGGCGGCCTCGGCCCAGTCGCGCCGGCGGCGCGCGCGTGGCGCCAGGCCGTCGAGGAAGGACCAGATGCCTTGGCGGGCGTACTTGAGCACCAGCACCAGGATGATGCCGAAGGCGATGACCTCGAAGCTGCCGGTGCGGCCCAGCAGGGCGGGAATCAGCACCTGGAGCTGGTCCTCGATCAGCTTGACCGCCGCCGCGCCCGTCAGCGCGCCCCATACCGAACCCAAGCCGCCCAGCACGGCCATGAAAAGGTACTGGATGCCCATGTGGAGCCCGAAGGGCGAGGGGTTCACGCTGCGCTGGAAATGGGCGAACAGCCAGCCCGATACCGAGGCGAACAGCGCGGCCAGGACGAACACGCCGATCTTGTAGCGCAGCGTGTTCACGCCCATGGCCTCCGCCAGCACGGTGCCGTCGCGCAGCGCGCGGATGGCCCGTCCGCTGCGTGAATCCAGCAGCCAGCCGGCGACCAGCATGGCGGCCAGCGCAAAGGCCCAGATCAGATAGAACTGCGAGCGACCGGTGTCGAAGACCAGGCTGCCGATGGACACCGGCGCGATGCCCATCAGGCCATCGTACTTGCCCAGCCAGTCGATGCTGCTGAGCAGGTAGAACACCGCGAGCCCCCACGCGATGGTGGCGACGGGCAGGTAGTGGCCCGACATGCGCAGGGTAAGCGGGCCGATCAGCAGCGCCGCGCAGGCCGTGACCGCCAGCCCCGCCAGCAGCCCCAGCCAGGGCGAGACGCCGTAGGTGACCGACAGCACGCCGGTGGCATAGGCACCCAGGCCGACGAAGGCCGCCTGCCCGAAGGACGTCAGGCCGGCCATGCCGGTCAGCAGGACGACGCCGACCACGACGATCGCATACAGGCCGATGTAGTTGAGCTGGGTGATCCAGAATTCGGGCACCGGCAGCAGCGGCAGCGCCAGCAGGGCCGCGACGAACAGCGCGAAGACCGCGGCGCGCACCGGGTAGCCGCCGGGCCGGCGGGCCATGTCGGGCGCGGCGGCCCGCAGGGTGTCGGAATGGTGCTTCATCAGTGTTCTTCGTGATGAGGGGTGTAGAGCGAGCGCCACAGCAGCACCGGCAGGATCAGCGTGAAGACGATGGCCTCCTTCAGCGAACTGGCCCAGAACGAGCCGAAGGATTCGGCTACGCCCAGCAGCAGCGCGCCCACGGCGGTGGCAGGGTAGCTGGCGAGTCCGCCGCCGACGGCGGCGATGAAGCCCTTCAGTCCGATCAGGAAGCCGGAATCGTAGAAGACCGTCGTGGTCGAGCCGATCAGCAGGCCGGACAAGGCGCCGATGAAGGCTGCCATCGCGAACGCCAGCTTGCCGGCGGCGTCGGCCGAAATCGCCAGGAGGCGCGCGCCCAGGCGGTTGACGGCGGTGGCGCGCAAGGCCTTGCCGTACAGCGTGCGGCCGAAGAAGAGCTTGAGCAGCACCATCAGCAGGACGAAGGCGATGAAGATGGCGACGACCTGCCCGGACAGGCTGAGCGGCCCCAGCGCATAGCGGGCATCGACGAAGGGCGGATTGCGGAACCCTTCGGCGCCGAAGAAGAACAGCGCCAGGCCCAGCAACACGAAATGGACGCCCACCGAGACGATGAGCAGCACCAGTACGCTGGCCTCGGCGATGGACTGGTAGGCGAGGCGATAGGTGAGGGGACCCAGCGGCGTGACGATCAGCAGCGTCAGCAGGCCCTGGAGCAGGATGGGCAGGTCCCGTGGCGCTGCCCAGACCGAGACGGCGGCGATCACGGCCGGCAGGGCCAGCTGGCCCAGAGCCAGGCGCAGGACGGTGCGCGATCGGCCCGGCGCGGCGGGGGTGCGCAGCAGGATGCGCAGGTCGAGCAGGAAGGCCGCGGCCGAAGCAACCAGCAGCAGCCAGACCGTGCCGGGCACCTGGCCGGTCTGGAACAGGGCGAGGGTCAGCGCGCCGAAGGCGACGAATTCCCCCTGGGGAATGAACAGGATGCGCGTAACGGTGAAGATCAGGACAGTGGCGATGCCCAGCAGCGCGTAGATCGCGCCGTTGGTCAGGCCGTCCAGCGTCAAGACGCCGGCTATCGTCAAGTCCATGTGCAAACTCTTGGTATGGAGTGGGATGGGCCGGCGCCCGCACGCCGGCCGTGGCGGCTTATTGCTCGACCTTCCAGTCGCCGTTGACGACCTTCATGATCAGCCCGGTTTCCTTGGTGAAGCCCCAATGGTCCTGCGGGGTGTAGTCGATGATGCCCTGCGAGACGGGCGTCACGCCGCCGCTCTCGAGCGCCTCCTTGAGCGCGGCGCGGAATTCCGGCGTGCCCGGCCGGGCCTTCTTCAGCGCGACGGGCACCGCCTTCTCGAGCAGGATGGCGGCATCGTACATGTGCGCGGCGAACTGGTTGCGCGAGCCGGCGCCATAGATCTTTTCATAGCGGGCGATGTAGTCCACGCCGAATTTCTTGGACGGATTGCTGTCGGGCAACTGGTCGGCCACCGTGGCCGGACCCGACACGACGAACGCGCCTTCGACGTCCTTGCCGCCCACTCGCATCAGGTCGCGCGAGGCGGCCGAGTGGGTCTGGTAGATCTTGCCGCGATAGCCGCGATCGACCACCGCCTTGTGCGGCATGGCGGCACCGCTGCCCGAGGCCGCGATCAGGATGGCGTCGGGATTGGCGGCCGTCAGTTTCAGCGCCTGCGCCGTCACGCTGGTATCGGTGCGCGCGAAGCGCTCGGCGCCGATCACCGTGATGCCCGCCGCCTTGGCTTCCTTGGTGAAATCGTTCAGCCAGCTTTCGCCGTAGGTGTCGGAGTAGCCCAGGAAGCCGACCGTCTTGACGCCGTGTTTCTTCATGTGGGCGACGACCGGGATGGCCATGACCGCGTTGGACTGGGCGAGCCGGAACGACCATTCGTCCTTGCCCGGCGCGGTCACGATGGGCGAGGCCGCCAGTTGCACCGTTTTCGCCTGGGCCGCGACGTCAGACATCGCCAGCGCGACCGGGGTCGCCGCCGAGCCGACGATCAGGTCCACCTTGTCCTCGGACACGAAGCGGCGCGCGTTCTTGACGCCCACCGTGGGATCGGAGGCATCGTCGAGCACGATGACACGCAGGGTTTCGCCGCCTATGGACTTGGGCCACAACGCCAAGCCGTTGTTGCAGGGAATGCCCAGGCCCGAGGCGGGGCCGGTCAGCGGCAGGCTGACGCCTATGGTGATCTCGGCCTGCGCGGCGGATTGGAACAGCAATGCGACGAGGGTGGGGACGATCAGCTTGCGTAAGGTCATGGTGTGTCTCCTCTGGGGCTTTTTCATGGGGCGGTGGGCGTGTCTGGGACGCCCTTGCGCCGGTTCGACTACAGGCACCCGGACGTCAACGCGGCGGCATGCGCAGCGCGCCGTCCAGGCGGATCACCTCGCCGTTCAGGTAGGCGTTCTCGACGATGTGCGCCACCAGGGCGGCGAACTCCGCGGGCTGGCCCAGCCGCCTGGGGAAGGGGACCGAGCCGCCCAGGCTGGTCTGGACTTCCGGCGGAAGTTCGTCCAGCAGCGGCGTCCGGAACAGGCCCGGGGCGATCGCCATGACGCGCACGCCGAACTGGGCCAGGTCGCGCGCCGCCGGCAGGGTCAGCGCGGCGATGCCGCCCTTCGAGGCGGCGTAGGCGGTCTGGCCCATCTGGCCGTCGTAGGCGGCGATCGACGTCGTATTGACCATGACGCCGCGTTCGCCGTCGTCCAGGGGGTCGAGCGCGGTCATCTCGGCCGCGGCCAGGCGCATGACGTTGAAGGTGCCGACCAGGTTGATCTGTACGATGCGGCTGAAATCGGCCAGCGGCATCGGGCCCTGCCTGCCCGTGATCCGGTGCGCGCCGCCGACGCCGGCGCAGTTGACCAGGACGCGCGCGGGACCGTGCCGCTGGCGCGCCGCGTCCAGCGCCTGCTGCACGCTGTCTGCGTCGGTGACGTCGCAGGGCAGCGCGAGTCCTCCCATGTCGGCGGCGACGGCCTGGGCCTGCGCGGCGTTGCGGTCCAGTACCGCCACCCGCGCGCCGCGTGCCGCCAGCAGGCGCGCGGTCTGCGCGCCGAGCCCGGAGGCGCCGCCGGTCACCAGTGCGGCCAGTCCTTCGATCTTCATGATGCGCTCCCGGAAGGCGTGTGGGGAAGAATGACGCGCGGATCGGTGCCGGCATACATCAGCTCGACCGCATCGGCGCGATGCTTGAGCACGTTGCGCTGGTTGATGGAACCTTTGTCGGTGGCCTCGCCCAGGTCTATGGACGGCGGCGTGTCCAGGACCAGCGCGCGCGCCACGCGGGTCGCGCTGCCGGTGCCCGAGGCCCATAGCCGGTCCACCAGTTCCTGGAACATCTCGCGCACCGCGGGCACGGCCAGCACTTGCGCCGCCGGCGCGTCGGCCGCGAGGCCCGCGAGCTGGCGGCACTCGGCCATGCGCGGGAAGATCAGGATGCCGACGTCGTTGCGGTTGAGGCCGGCGATGACCACGTCCTGCACATAGGGCTCGCCGGCGGCGATGATGCGTGCCCGCAGCGGTCCGGTCGACACGAAGGTGCCGGTGGAGAGCTTGAAGTCTTCCGAGATGCGGCCATCGAAGGCCAGGCCCAGTTCCAGCCGCTCGGGATCGATGGGGCGGGCCGCGTCGCCCGAACGGAAGTAGCCTTCCTCGTCGAAGGATTCGGCCGTCTGCTGCGGGGCGCGCCAGTAGCCGGGCGTGACCGTGGGGCCGCGGTAGCGGACTTCGAGCTTGCCTTGCACGGGTACGAGCTTGACCTCCAGGCCCGGAGCGGGCAGGCCGATGACGCCCGAGAAGACCAGGTCGGAATTGGCGCACAATGCGAACGGCGCGGTCTCGGTCATGCCCAGGCCGGTCAGCATGCGGATGCGTTCGCCGCACAGGCGCTGCGCCGCCAGATCCAGGCGTTCCCAGACCTGGGGCGACAGGCCGGCGCCGGAGAAGAAGAAGGCCTTGACCCGGGCCAGGAAGGTGCGTCCCAGGGTTTCGTCGCGTTCGATGGCGGAGACGATTTCCTCGAACCCCTTGGGCACGTTGAAATAGATCGTGGGCGAGATCTCGCGCAGGTTGCGCAGGGTCTCGGCCATGCCCTGGGGCGTGGGCTTGCCTTCGTCGATGTACAGCGTGCCCCCGTTGTAGAGGGCGATGCCGATGTTGTGGTTGCCGCCGAAGGTGTGGTTCCACGGCAGCCAGTCGACCAGCACGGGCGGTTCCTCGGCCAGGAAGCGCAGGCATTGGACCAGCATCTGCTGGTTGGCGCACAGCATGCGCTGGGTGTTGATGACGGCCTTGGGCAACTGGGTCGAGCCCGAGGTGAACAGGAACTTGACGATGGTGTCGGGCGTCACGCGCGCATGGGCGGCGTCGACCGCCTCCGTGGCCTGCGTGGCCAGCAGGTCGCCGAAGGGCGTGAGCCGGCGGCCCGGGATCTCGCCGCGCACCGCCACCACTTCGACATCGGCGGGTACCTTGGCGGCGATCGCCCGCGCATACGCGGTGGCATCCGAGACGAACACCAGGCCCGGCGTGAGCACCTGCAGCGTGTGTTCCAGCTTGGCGAAATCCTGCGACACCAGCGAATAGGCGGCCGAGATGGGCGCGTAGGGCACGCCCGCCAGCATGGCGCCCAGTGCGATCTGCAGGTGCTCCAGGTCGTTGTCCGACAGCACGACGATGGGCCGGTCGACCGACAGGCCGCGGTCGATCAGCGCCTGGGCGATGGCGCGCGCCTTGTGCAATGCGTCGCCGTAGCGCATCTCGACCCACGGGCCGCCATCCTGGCGCTTGGCGGCGAACAGGCGGTCCGGATACATGGCCGCCCAGTGCAGCAGGCAGTCCGTCAGGCGTCCGGGGTAGGGGCGCAGCGGCTCGGTCGAACGCAGGCGCAACGTGCCGTCTTCCCCGCGTTCTATGTGCGCCGACAGGGAGCCTCCCCGCGACGCCTGGCGGTACGGGATGTGCGAGGTCGTCATGGCTTGCCCACCTTGGCGGCCCGCCCTTGCAGGAAAGCCTCCAGCCTGGCCTTGGCGTCGATGTCGCCCTGCGCGATGGCGGCCATGAGCGATTCGGTGAACAGGCCGTCGCTTTGCGACTGGTCGGCGATGCGGGGCAGGGCTTGCAGCACGGCGTAGTTGCTGAGCGGGGCATTGGCGGCGATGCGGGCGGCAAGCTCCTCGGCCTTGCGCAGCCCCTCGCCCTCGGGAACCAGGTATTGCGACAGGCCCGCCGCCAGGCCTTCCTGCGCGTCGTAGACGCGGCCCGTCAGCATCATGTCGCTCATGCGGGCGACACCGATCAGGCGGGAGATGCGGGCCGACCCGCCGCCACCCACGAACAGGCCGCGCTGGCCCTCGGGCAGCCCGTAGAACGCCGTCTGTTCGGCGATGCGGATGTGGCAGGCGCTGGCCAGCTCCAGGCCGCCGCCGACCACGGCGCCGTGCAGTACCGCCACGACGGGGACCTTGCCGAACTGGACCTGCTCGAACGCGGCATGCCAGCCCCGGGAATGGACGATGCCGTCGGCCACGCTGCGCTGGCGCAGCTCCGACAGGTCCAGGCCGGAACAGAAATGGTCGCCTTCGCCCGTGAGGATGACCACCCGCACGTGCTCGGGCATGTTGATGAAGGCAATGTGCAACTGGGCGATCAGGTCATCGTTCAGCGCATTGCGCTTGCCGGGGCGAGCGAGCGCAATGCGTCCGATCGGCCCGCTGGTATCGACGGACAACAAGCTGTCTTCTCCACTGGTATCCGCGGCGAGTGCCACGGATTTCTCTCTGTATTAGTTATTAGTATGAACTAATTTTGCGTACGAAACGCTGGGGCTTACCCTAGGTGGATTCAAGCCGTACAGAGGTTGGGAGAGAAGATGGAGGAACGGTGGAGTCCGGCCCGTACATGACAATATGATTAAGAAGAATAATTGTCTGTCGGGCCGGACGCCACGAGGGCTCAGCGCGGGCGGGCGGTTCCGGTATGGGCGATGACCGCGCCCTCGGGCAAGGGGCGCACGACCTGCTCGTACACCGACAGCCAGCCGCGCACCCGCCCCGGGGCGGGCGGGGCGAAGGCTTCGCGCCGGCGGGCCAGTTCCTGTTCCGCCACCTTCAGGTCCACGGTGCGCGCATCGATATCGATGGCGATGGGGTCGCCATCCTGGACCAGGCCCAGCGGCCCGCCGGCGGCCGCCTCGGGCGACACCTCGCCCACGACCAGCCCCTTGTTGACCAGGCCGGACAACTGGCCGTCCGTGACGACCGCGACGTGTTCGCCCAGGCCCGCACCGTCCAGGACGAACACGAAGCGCGAGGCCATGCCCATGCCTGGTCCGCCGCGCACGCCCAGGCCGCGCATCACGACCACGGTGCCGCGCTCGATCTCGCCCCGTTGCAGGGCCGCGATGGCATCTTCCTGGGACTCGAATACCCGGGCCGTTCCCTCGAAGCGCATGGCCTTGCCGGTGGCCAGGCCCAGCTTGACGATGCCGCCGTCGGGCGCGAGCGAACCGCGCAGGATGACGATGGAGGGGCGGGTGGACAGCGGCTGGTCGGCCGGGCGCAGGATGGCTTCGTCGCGCACCTGGGCCTGGTCCACGGCGTCGCCCAGCGGCCGCCCGGACACGGTCAGCGCCTCGGGGTGATAGAGGCCGGCCAGGCGCTTGAACACGGCCAGCGTCCCGCCCGCGCGCTCCAGGTCCTCGATGGAGTGGTCGCCGTTGGGGCGGATGGCGGCGATCAGGGGCGTGGTATCCGCCAGCCGCTCGAACAGCCCGTAGACATCCACGCCGGCCTGCGCTTCGTTCGCGATGGCCTGCAGATGCTTGATGGTATTGATGGAGCCGCCCAGCGCAAGCACCAGGCGGGCGGCGTTGGCAAAGGCCTCGGCGGTGAGGATGGCGCGCGGCCGCAGGTCCTCCCAGACCATCTGGACGATGCGGGCGCCGGCCTGCGCGACGGTGGCCATCATGCGCGGGCTGTTGGCGGCCACCGGCGCGCTGCCGGGCAGGGCCATGCCCAATGCCTCGCACACCATGTGCATGGAATTGGCGGTACCTATGCCGGCACAGACTCCCGGGCCACGCACCGCCTGTTCGCTCATCGCCGCCAGCTCGGCCGGATCCATGCGGCCGGCCGCGACGTGGCCCGCGGCCAGGAAAACTTCCTCGATGTCGACGTGTTGCTGCTTGTGGTGGCCGCTGCGCTGGTAGCCGCACACCACGACCAGCGTCGGGAGGTCCAGCCGGGCGGCCGCCATGAGCTGGCCGGGCGTGGTCTTGTCGCACGAGGCCAGGCAGATCATGCCGTCCAGCAGCGCGCCTTCCACCGCCACTTCGATGTCGTTGGCGATGAGGTCGCGGCTGGGAAGGATATAGCCGCCGCGGGCGCCGGCGCTGGTGATGAAGTCGCTGGGAGCGGCGGTGCGCACCTCGAAGGGCAGGCCGCCGGCCTCGCGTATGGCTTGCTTGATGGCGGCGGCGACGCCGTCCAGGTGGCTGAAGCAGCTCGACAGTTCCGACGAGGTGTTGACCACGGCGATCTTGGGTTTCTCCATGTCGGCGTCGGTCAGGCCGAGCGCGCGCCATTGCGCCCGCCTGACCGCCCAGCGCGAGGTGCCGGGTTCGAAGTTGCTGCGCAGCGCACGGCGCGGCGCCGTCTTGCCTGGGTCGGACGATGACATGAGGTCTCCATGAAAATTTGAAACGTTATTTCAATTTATCATCCGGCATGTCTTTCGAGCAACGCCGATCCGTGGTTAAAATTAAAATGAAACGTCATTTCGAAAAATATTGACGCATGGCGGGCGACTGTCGGAGAATCTGCCGCGGATCCGCACTGGACCGAATTCGACACGGCATGGATGCCGGAACAGGAGACAAGATGAGCACGTACCCGCGAAGCCCGGCCGGTCCCCGCATGTCGTCCGGCCGCCGGCAATTGCTGCGCGGCCTTGCCGCCAGCATGCCCGCGGCGGCCCTGCCGCGCCTGGCCACGGCCGGCCAGGGCTTTCCCAGCCGGCCCATCACCATCATCGTGCCGGCCAGCGCGGGCGGGCTGCTGGATGTCTACCAGCGCTTCGTGGACAAGCTCGCGGCGCCGTTCCTGAACAACCAGCCGATCATCATCGAGAACCGCCCCGGCGCGAACCTGCTGCTGGGCGCCGACGCCATGGCGCGCCAGGACCGCGGCGACGGCTATCTGCTGACGCAGGCCCTGCAGATCCAGGTTCGCATGCCGCACCTGCAGAAGGTGCGCTACGACGCGCTGCGCGACCTGACCTGGATCATCTGCATGGTCACGAGTCCGTTCGGCATCGCGGTGCGCGCCGATTCCCCGCTGCGCAGCTTCGACGACCTGATCGCCGCCGCCCGCGCGCGGCCAGGAGAGATCAGCTACGGCACGGTGGGTTTCGCCAACGGCGGCCATCTCCTGATGGAGGAGGTCGCGCGGCTGAAGGGCGTGAAATTCAACGTCATTCCGATGAAGGGCAGCGCCGACGTCATCCAGGCGGCGCTGGGCGGACACGTGGACGCGATGTCCGATTCGGCCAGTTGGTCGCCCCAGGTACAGGCCGGCAAGATGCGGCTGCTGGTGACCTTCAGCGAATCGCGGCTGGAGAAGTTTCCCGACGTGCCGACGGCCACGGAGCTGGGCGTGCCCATCGTCTACACCTCGCCGATCGGCCTGGCCGGTCCGAAGAACATGGATCCGGCGGTCGTGCGCGTGCTGCACGACGCCTACAAGCGGGCCATCGACCAGCCCGCGCACAAGGACATCCTCGACAAGTTCGACCTCATTCCCGGTTACCGGGACACGGCCGGCTTCACCGAGGAGATGCGCGCTTCCTACGAGCGCGAGAAGGCCATGGTCGCACGCCTGGGCCTGAAGACCTGAACATCATTGCCGCATCAAGGAGAATCCGCATGGCAAATCAAGTACGAACCGTCCGGCGAACGGAAAACCGGCCCTGGCATGTCGATGCCGACCTGTGCGTGGTCGGCGCCGGCATCTCGGGGGTCTCGGCCGCGCTCGAGGCGGCCGCGCTGGGCCGCCGGGTCGTGCTTGTCGACAGCCTGCCCATGCTGGGCGGCCAGGCGGTGGGCTCCATCATCGGCACGTTCTGCGGGCTGTTCTCGAACGGCCCGAACCGCATCCAGCTCACCCACGGCATCGCCGACGACATCCTGGAGGACCTGGGCAAGGCCGGCGCGCTGCACCATAACGTCGGTCCGCTGACGACGGTGGTGTACTACGACGAGGTGGCGCTGGGCCGCTGGATCGAACAGAAGATCCGCGACGCCGGCATCACGGTGGTGCTGGGCGCGGTGTTGCGCGAGGCCCGGCGCGAGGGCGGCCGGCTGCAGCGGCTGGAGCTGGCCACGCGCTACGGCGACGTGCACGTGGACGCGCGCGGCTATGTGGACGCCAGCGGCGACGCGGCGCTGGCGTGGCTGGCGGGCCTGGATTGCCGCGAGCCCGACGTGCCGATCTTCGGCACCCAGATGTTCGTGCTCGAGCACCTGGACGAAGCCCACCTGCCCACGCGCGAGGCCTTTACGGCGCGCATCAAGGAAAAGGCCGCGCAGTACGGCATCTCGCGCGACGACGGGCTCTTCTTCCGATTCCCCGGGCGAGGCGTGGCGGCGATGAACATGACCCACATGGAGACACCGCTCGATCCGCTGGCCGCCTCGGCCACGGCCCTGGCCGGCCGCGAGCAGGTGGACCGCGTCATCGAATTCCTGAAGGCGGAGTATCCGCAAGCCTTCGGCGCCGCCCGCATCCGCGCCTATGCCTTGCCGGGCATCCGGCAGACACGCTGGATCGCCGGCCTGCATCAGTTGACGACGGAGGAGGTGCGCGCGGCCACGCGTTTCCCGGATGCCGTCGCGCGGACTTCGTGGCCGGTGGAACTGCACGACCAGCCCGAGGGCTACGTGTGGGAGCCCTTCGGCGAGGACCACGTCCACACGGTGCCGCTGCGCAGCCTGATCCCGGCCGGCAGCGACAATCTCGTGGCCGCCGGGCGCTGCATCGACGCCGACGCGGCGGCGCTGTCCAGCGTGCGCGTCATGGGGCCGTGCATCGCCATGGGAGCGGCGGCTGCCCACGCCCTGGACCTGACCCTGGGCGGCAAGGTGCGGGACGTGGACGTGTCCGCCCTGCAGGAACGCATCCGCAACAACATCTGAACATAAGCGGGAACGCCGAGGTTCCCGCGCCATTCCTCAAGGAGACTCCATGAAAATCCTGTTCGCGTCCCTGCTGGGCGCGGCCTGCGCCGCGACCGCCACCCATGCCGTCGCGGCCGCCGGCCCCGCCTATCCGTCCAGGCCGGTCACGCTGATCGTGCCCAATGCCCCGGGCGGCGCCATCGACATCCTGAGCCGCCTCCTGTCCGAGCGCCTGCAGAAGACCTGGGGCCAGCCGGTGGTGGTGATGTACAAGCCGGGCGCCAACACGGTGGTCGGCACGGATCACGTCGCCAAGTCCGCGCCCGACGGCTACACGCTGGGCATCGTCGTGACCTCGCACGTCATCAACCCGACGTTGCGCAAGACCATGCCGTTCGACACGGTCAAGGACCTGGCGGGCGTCTCGATGCTGGTGACCTCGCAGATCGTCATCACCGCGACGCCGTCGCTGCCGGCCAACGACCTGGCCGGCGTGATCGCGATGGCCAGGAAGGATCCGGGCAAGATGAGCTACGCCTCGCCGGGCAGCGGCAGCTCCATGCACCTGACCGGCGAACTGCTCAAGAGCATGACCGGGGTGGACATGCTGCACATTCCGTACAAGGGCAGCGGCCCCGCCTACACGGAGGTGATGGCCGGCCGCGTGCCGCTGCTGATCGACCCGCTGTTCTCGTCCATGCCCTACATCAAGTCGGGCAAGCTCAAGCCTATCGCCGTCACCGGCAAGACGCGCGATCCCAGCGCGCCCGACATCCCCACGGTGGCCGAGACCATTCCGGGCTTCAACGTGCAGAGCATCTTCGGCCTGGTGGCGCCGGCGGCGACGCCGCGCGAGGTGATCAACAAGATCAGCGCCGACGTGGGCACCATCCTGCGCAGCGCGGATTTCAAGGCTCGCCTGGCCGAAGTGGGCCTGACCTCGGCGCCCAGCACGCCCGAGGAGTTCGACGCCCTGGTCAAGGCCGAGATCGAGAAGTGGGCCCCGGTGGTGAAGGCCTCGGGCGCCACCGCCGACTGAGGCGCTTCCATGGAAACCTGCCGGCTTCTCTATAAAATGGGCGATCCTTTTTTTCCGCCGCATCCGGAGTCCCGCCATGCCACGAAACGCCCCCCGAGCCCCATCCGCCGCCAAGACCCGGCGGGCGTCCGCCGCGGCCGAACCGAGTGGCACCGTGTCCGCCCTGGAGCGGGGGATCGCGGTGCTGCGCTGCTTTCGCGAGGACCTGCGCGTATTGAGCAATGCCGAACTGGCCGCGATGACCGGGATCCCCAAGCCCACGGTCACGCGGCTGGCCACCACGCTGGTTTCCCTGGGCCTGATGAAACAGGAACCCGAGACCGAGCGCTTCTCGCTGGCGGCGGGCGTGGTGTCGCTGGCCCAGGCGTTCCTGGGCGGGGTCGATACGCGCTCGATCGCGCGCCCGCACATGCTCGCGCTGGCCAACGAAACCGAAGGCTCGGTCTATCTGGCGATACGGGACGAGCTGCACATCGTGCTGATCGAGACGGCCTCGCCGCAATCGGCGCTGCTCCTGGCGCGGCTGCGGGTGGGGTCGCGCTTCTCGGTGGCCAGTTCGGCACTGGGGCGCGCCTACCTGAGCGCGATGACCGACCAGTACGAGAAGGATCGCCTGCTGCAAAGCATACGCAAGGAATGCGGCGAGGCGGAGTGGGCGCGGCTGGAGAAGGGGCTCGAGCGCTCGCAGCGGGATGCGCGCATGCACGGCTATTGCCTGTCGCTGGGCGAGTTCCACCGCGACATCAATTCGGTATCGGTGCCGCTGGTCGTGCCGGGCGGCGAGATCATGGCGCTGAACTGCGGCGGGCCGGCTTTCTCGTTCACCGAGAAGCGCCTGCGCAACGAGGTGGCGCCGCGCCTGATCGAGACCGCGCAGGCGATCGCGCGCGATACGGGCGGCAAGGTGCCGCTGCCGGACAAATTGCTCAAGGTTTCTTGACCCGCGCGGCGTCGCGGGCCGGCTGCCAGGAAGGAGGGCGGCAATGCGACTGACGGATCACGAGAAAGCCATGCTCGACGGCGCGCATGGCCCGGCCAAGCAGAAGGCCATGGACCTGCTGCTGCGCTACGGCAACGCGCTGGGGGCCGAGCGCCTGGTCGAGACGCGCAACGTGGCGGGTACCATCGGCGCCACCACGCCGTTCATGCGCAAGTTCGCCGACGAGCGGGGCGGCCTGGACGCGGTGTTCTCCGAGTTCAACCTGGACAGCGCCGAGGTCGTGGCCATTCCGCCCGTCGAGGTCTACAGCAGCCACCTGCAACAGGGCATCGATCCCGAGCACGCCGCCCAGCAGGGGGTGGGCGAAGAGGTCGTGCGCATCTTCCGCAAGGGCGATGCCTACAGCGCGGGCCTGGGCGTGCAGCTCCTGAACACCTGCACGCCCTACCAGGTCGGCAACCTGCCGGCCCGGGGCGAGCACTGCGCATGGATGGAGTCTTCGGCCGTCATCTACATCAACGCCGTGCTGGGCGCGCGGTCGAACGCCGAAGGGCGCGAGAGCACGGGTGCGGCCATGCTGACGGGCCGCATTCCCTATTGGGGCTACCACATCGAGTCAGAACGGCGCGGCACCCACCTGGTGGAGCTGGACATGCCCATCGAGTCGATGTCGGACTGGGGCATGCTGGGCTACTACGTGGGAGACAAGGTGCAGGACAAGGTCCCGGTCATCACCGGCGCGGGACTGGCGCCCAGCACCCTCAAGCTCAAGCACTTCGGCGCGGCCGCGGCGTCGTCGGGCGGCGTGGAGATGTACCACATTCCCGGCTTCACTCCCGAGGCGCCGACGGTCGAGGCCGCCTTCGGTGGCAATCGCCGGCGCGAAGTGTTCCGCTTCGGGCCCAGGGAGCTGCGCGAGACCTACGAGAACCTCAACGCCACGGCGCACGACCCCGACGTCGATTTCGTCATGCTGGGCTGCCCGCACTACAGCATCGAGCAGATCTGGGAAGTGTGCCGGCTGCTGCAGGGCAAGCGCGTGCATGAGAATACGCAGCTCTGGATCTTCACGCCCCGTGCCACCAAGCAGATCGCCGACCAGAACGGCTACACCCGCATCATCGAGGACGCGGGCGGCTACCTGATGTCGGACACCTGTTCGGCGCTGGGGCGCGTCATTCCCCAGGGAACCAAGGTGGCGGCCGTTGATTCGGCCAAGCAGGTCCACTACCTGCCGGCCATCATGGGCATACAGGCATGGTTCGGCAGCACCGCCGATTGCATCGAGGCCGCGGTGACCGGCCGCTGGAAAGGAGGTTTGCGATGAGCGCGCAGGACAGTTCCACGGCCGTTTCCCGGGTCATCGTGCTGCAAGGCCGGGGCATCGTGGGCGGACGGGCCGAGGGCGAGGCGCTGGTCACGCGCGACCGGATCTCGGGGTGGGGCGGCATCGATCCCCGCACCGGCACCGTCATCGAGACCCGCCACGAGTTGCGCGGAGTGAGCTTCGCCGGCAAGGTGCTGGTGTTTCCCGGCGCGAAGGGGTCCTCGGGCTGGTCCGGCCAGTTCCACATCGCCCGCATCTCCGGCATGGCGCCCGCGGCCATGCTGTTCAACGAGATGACGACCAAGATCGCGCTCGGGGCCGTGGTCACGCACGCGCCGTCGGTCACCGACTTCGACATCGACCCCTTGTCGGTGATCGAGACGGGAGACTGGGTCCGGGTGGACGGGGACCTGGGCCGGGTCGAAGTGGCCAAGCGGGCCAGGGGCTAGGCATTTCCCCGGTCGAGCACGATAATGGGCTGCCGCCCGGCAGTCAGCCGTGGGCGACCGGAGTCCCCGCAAACCAAGGTTCGGAGTTCACGATGAAAAAAACGCTAGCAGTGTCCCTGACCGCCCTGTTCATGGCCCTGACCGGCCCCGCCCTGGCCGCCGAAAACACCCAGCAGAACAAGATGACCACCTGTAACAAGGACGCCGGCGACCGCAAGGGCGACGACCGCAAGGCTTTCATGAAAGAGTGCCTGTCCGCCAAGAAGATGACCCAGCAGGAAAAAATGACCGCCTGCAACAAGGAAGCCACCGGCAAGAAAGGCGACGACCGCAAGGCCTTCATGAAGCAGTGCTTGAGTAGTTAATCCCCCCTACGCCCTTCGGGCGCCCCCCAGGGGGCGGCACTGGCGGACCGGCAAAGCCGGATCCGCGGCGCCCTGGATCAAAGCAAGAACGCGGTGCTTCGCACCGAGACAACCCCACTAGACCCAGGATGCGGTGGATCCGGCTCCGCCGGTCCACCCGCATCGCCCCCTGGGGGGCGCGCGAAGCGCGTAGGGGGGGGCTACACCTGCAGGCTGTATTCCAGCGTGGCCATGCTGGCGGGCATGTCGACCTTGGCGCCCAGGTCGCGCATGGTCGAGCCCAGCGCGTGCAGCGTGCGGAACAGGTTGTGGGTCCGGCACTGTTCGCCCATCTGGCCGATGCGCACGATGGGCAGGCCGAACGAGCCCGAGATTTCCACCCGGTAGCGTTCGGAGATGTGCGCGCAGATCCCGGTGTTGGTCAGGCCGTCGGGCACCGTGATGCCGACCACCGAGTTCAGGCGCGAGGCCGGTGGCGCGAACAGGCGCAGGCCCATGGCCTCGATGCCGTTCTGCAAGGCGAAGGACGAACGCGAATGGCGCGCGAAACGCACCGGCAGGGTCTCGGCGCAGACCAGGCGCAGCGCCTCGTGCAGCGCCAGCACCCCGGACACCGGGGCGGTGTAGTGGTACGACCCCTTGTGCCAGAAGTTCTCGGCCAGCCTGGCGTCCAGCACCCAGTGGGTATTGGGCGTCTTGCGCCGGCTGATGTGTTCCCACGCATCGTTGGAGAACGCGATCAGCGAGACGCCGGGAATCGACGACAGGCCCTTCTGGCCACCGGTGATGACGGCGTCGATCTGCCAGTCGTCCATCTGCAGCGGCATGGTGCTGAGCGTGCAGACGGCATCGACCACGACCAGGCAGCCGCGCTTCTTGGCGGCCTTGGCGATGGCGGGCAGTTCGCGGTTGAAGACCGTGTTGGAGGTCTCGCCCTGGACGATGGTCAGGACGTCGGGGCGGTGCTGCTCGATCGCCTGCTCCACCAACTGGGCCGACGCGGCCTGGTGGCCGTCGATTTCCAGCGTGACGACGTCGGCGTCCAGGCGCCGGCTCATCTCGGCCATGCGGGCGCTGAAGAAACCGTTGACCACGCACAGCACCTTGCTGCGGGGCGACACCAGGTTGCAGATCGCCATCTCCATCGCAGCCGAACCCGGGCCGGCCACGCCCAGCACCCATTCCGACTTCGTCTGGAACACATAGCCCGCCATCTGCTTGACCTGGGAGATGATGGTCGACATGGTCGCGCCCAGGTGGTTGATGACCACCGAGTTGGCATGGGCCACCACGTCGGGAATGGGAACGGGGCCGGCGCCCATCATCAGCAGGGGATCGTCGGGCAGGATCTCGCTCAGCAGGCGCACACGGGGCGGCTGCGAGTAGACAAGCGGGGGATGGTCGGTCGAGGAAGCGGTGTCAGCGGTTTCTTCGGCGGCGCGAAGCGGGCGGGTTGGCATGTTGGATACGCGGCTGTGAGTGGAAAGCCCGGAGCCGGGCGGTCTGTCGGCCGCATGCCCGTTAGGGGCGGCGCTGGCGGACCGGCGGGGCCGGATCCGCGGCGCCAGGGGGGACGGGCGCCGTGGGGGTCGAGCATGCTCGACGATGTCGATTATAGATTCACTGCGCGTCCGAGCGCCTGGCCCATGCGCACGCCGACCAGCGGCCCCAGCGCATCGTTCCAATCCACCCGGCCGGCACCGAACAGCAGGACCACGGTCGAGCCGAGCTTGAAGCGGCCCATCTCGGCGCCTTTGTCCAGCCGCACGGCGCCGTCGTCGTAGCGCGTGGTCACGATGCGCGAGCCGTGCGGGTCGACCTGGCCGCCCCAGACGGTTTCCATGGCGCCCACGATCATGGCGCCCACCAGCACCACCGCCATGGGGCCGAGTTCGGTATCGAACAGGCATGCCAGGCGTTCGTTGCGCGCGAACAGGCGCGGCACGGTCCGGGCGGTGAGCGGATTGACCGAGAACAGGCGTCCGGGGATGTAGACCGTTTCGCGCAAGGTGCCGGCCACCGGCATGTGCACCCGGTGATAGTCGCGGGGGGACAGATAGATGGTGGCGAAGCCGCCATCCCGGTAGGGATCGGCGCGCCGCGCATCGCCGCCCAGCAGCTCGTCGGCGCTGAAATCGTGCCCCTTGGCCTGGAAGATGCGGCCGGCGCGGATGGGGCCCAACTGGCTGATGGCGCCGTCGGCGGGACACAGCACGGCGTCCGGGGCGGGATCCAGCGGACGCGCGCCGGGCTTGAGCGCGCGGGTGAAGAAGGCGTTGAAGTGTTCGTAGGCGGTGGGGTCGGGCTCCAGGGCCTCGCTCATGTCCACGCCGTACTGGCGGATGAAACGGGCGATGGCGGGATTCTTCAGGCCGGCGACGCGGCAGTGCGCAAGGCGTCCGAACAGGCTGGAGACGAGCGCCTGGGGCGCGAGATATTGGCCGTAGATGAAAAGCTGGTCTTTGATGGACATGTCGGGGCCTCGCGCGGGCGAGGCAGTTTCGGGTTCGCGCCTGGATATTACAGCGGTGCGGAGGAGCCGCGCACGACCAGCTCGGGCCGCAGGACGACCGTGGACGTCGTGCCCGGCACGCCGCGCAGGCTGTCCAGCAACAAGCGGGCCGCCCGGAACCCCATCTCGTAGTGCAGGATGCGTACCGTGGTCAGGGGAGGCGACACCCTGTCCATCAAGGGCATGTCGTTATGTCCCACGACCGAGACGTCCTGCGGCACCGTGCGTCCGCGCTGCTGCAACGCCTGGATCGCCCCCAGCGCGATCAGGTCGTTAGCCGCGACGATGGCCGTGAACTCGGCTCCGGTGCCCAGCAGCGCGCGCGTGCCTTCCTCGCCGGCATCGCAGGAATAGGCGTCGCACTGGGCGAAGCCGGCCGGCTCCAGCCCGTGCGCGGCCATGGCCTGGATGAAGCCGGCCTGCCGCAGCGAACCGGTGGACAGCGCCAGCGGCCCGGACAGGTGGGCGATGCGGCGATGGCCGATGGACACCAGGTGATCGACGGCCAGTTTCATGCCCAGCATGTCGTCGCTGACGACGGCGGGCAGGCTGCCGTCTTCGTCGCGGCGGTTGACCAGCACGACCTTGACCTGGTCGCGCACCAGGCGCTCGACCAGCGGGTCGTGCAGGCTGGAGGTCGCGATGATGAGCCCTTCGACGCGCTGGGCCAGCATGCGGTCGGCGGCCTCGTCCGGCGCCTGTTCGTTGCCGGTATCGGCCACCAGCACGAAGAAGCCCTCGGCCGCCAGCGCCTGTTCGATGCCGCGCAGGATGGGCGGGAACACGGGATTGGTGATGTCGGGCAACAGCACGCCCACCGTGCCCGACCGCCCGGTGCGCAGCGCCGACGCCGCGCGGTTGACGCGGTAGTTCAGGGCGCGGGCGGCGGCCTCGACGCGGCCGATCACTTCGGGGCTGACCATGTGGCGTCGTTCGGGGTCCAGCGCGCGCGAAGCGGTGGTCTTGTGCACCTGGGCGTGCAGGGCGATGTCGGCAAGGGTGGCGGCGGAAGAACGCTTGGGCATGGGCGAGATGATAGCGAAGTGCCGGCGCATGGGGGCGGGAAATCTCCTTGTTGACAAGTGGAACGATCCGGCTAAACTGAATGCTATCGATAGCATGAGGTTATGCCAAATGTTGCCCAGCACGCCAGAGTCTCTTACCCCCATTGTTTTGCAATCGATGGCAAATACCGCCGATCCGCGCGTCAAGGAACTGCTATGCAGCCTGGTCCGGCATCTGCACGCCTTCGTACTGGAAACGCGGCTGACCGAGGCCGAGTTCGAATATGCGCTGGGCTATCTCAATGCCATCGGGCAGGCCACCTGCGACACCAAGAACGAGGCGGTGCTGGTGGCCGACCTGCTGGGCGTGTCGTCGCTGGTGGCGCTGCTGAACAACGCTGACCATCATGGCGAGTCGGACGCCGCGCTGCTCGGTCCGTTCTGGCGCGCCAACTCGCCCAGCCTGGAACCGGGGGCCTCGCTGGCGGCGCCGGGCACGCCCGGCATCCCGCTCGAAGGCAGCGGGCTGGTCCAGGACCGCGAGGGCCGGCCACTGGCCGGCGTCACGGTGGACATCTGGCATGCATCGCCCAGCGGGCTGTACGAGAACCAGGACGAGACCCAGCCCGACATGAACCTGCGCGGCCGCTTCACGACCGACGAGAACGGACGCTTCCGCTTCCGTTCGGTGCGGCCGGCGGGCTATCCCGTGCCGGTGGACGGGCCGGGCGGCGTGCTGCTGCGCGCCCAGGCGCGCCACGAGTTCCGGCCGGCA
The DNA here is from genome assembly GCF_002188635.1 of Pigmentiphaga sp. NML030171. Taxonomy (GTDB): domain Bacteria; phylum Pseudomonadota; class Gammaproteobacteria; order Burkholderiales; family Burkholderiaceae_B; genus Pigmentiphaga; species Pigmentiphaga daeguensis. Next base: position 194,546 of record NZ_NINX01000039.1, read on the forward strand.
CACCTGCATTTCATGTTCTCCAAGCCCGGCTACAAGGTCCTGATCACCCAGGTCTACGCCGACGACTCGGAGTTCCTGCACAGCGATCCCACTTTCGGCGTGACGCGCCGGCTGGTCGGCCAGTACCGGGTGGAATCGCGCCCGGGCGGCGACGTCGCGGTCTTCGATCATTGCTTCACGCTGCTGGAAGGCGAGATGGTCTTCCCGCATCCCCCGATTCCCTGAACTTCCCACGCATCACCAAAGGAACTCCCAATGACACAAGCATCCACATTCGCGCCGCAGGACCGCCTGGACGGCAAGGTGGCCGTGATAGCCGGCGGCACCGGCGCAATCGGCCATGCCAGCGCGCGGCGCCTGGCGGCCCGCGGGGCGCGTTGCGTGCTGCTGCATAACGGCGATCCCGCCGCCGCTTCCCGGGTGGGCGAACTGCCCGGGGAAGGACACGCCGAGGTCCGGGCCTCCATTACCGACAGCCCGGCCCTGAAGGCGGCGGCCGAGCGCGTCCGCGCCGACTTCGGCACCTGCCACATCCTGGTCAATAGCGCCGGCTACACCAAGCCCGTGCCCGCGGCCGACCTGGAGGGCCTGACCGACGAACTGATCGACGACATCCTGAAGGTCAACTTCCGGGGCGTCTTCTCGACCATCCGCGCCTTCGCGCCGCTGCTCAAGGAAAGCGGCGATGGCCTGATCGTGACGCTGTCCTCGATCGCGGCCTTCACGGGCGTCGGCAGCAACCTGGCCTACGTTGCGGCCAAGGCCAGCGTGGACGTGGTGGGCGAGGCCCTGGCCCGCGTGCTCGCGCCGCAGGTGCGCGTGCTGTCGGTCAGCCCGGGCGTGGTCGACTCCACCTTCGTGCCGGGCCGGGGCGCCGACTTCAACGCCAAGACTGCCGCCACCACGCCGCTGGGCCGCATCGGCACCACCGACGACATCGCCGCCGCCGTGGAAGCCTGCGCCACCTCGCTGCGTTTTGCCACCGGCACCCGCATCGTGGTCGATGGAGGACGCCACCTGTGAACCCGACCGTCATCACCTGCGCGATCACCGGCAACCTGACCAAGCCGGAGCAGACGCCGCACCTGCCCATCACGCCCGAGCAGATCGCCAATTCGGCGCTCGAGGCGGCCCGCGCCGGCGCGGCGCAGGTCCACATCCACGTGCGCGATCCCCAAACCGGCCGCCCGTCGATAGACGTCGCGCTGTACGACGAGGTCATCCGCCGCATCCGGGCCGAGAACCGCGAAGTCATCATCAACCTGACCACCGGCCCGGGCGGCCGCTACGTGCCGAGCGAGGCCGAGCCCCGCGTGGCCGGCCCCGGCACCACGCTGCTGCCCCCGGAGAAAAGGGTCGAGCACATCGCGCGGCTGCGGCCCGACGTCTGCTCGCTGGACCTGAACACCATGAACTCGGGCGCGGAGGTGGTCATCAACACCCCGCGCAACGTGCGCATCATGGCCGGCGTCATCCGCGAGGCGGGCGTCAAGCCGGAACTGGAGATCTTCGACAGCGGCGACATCCACCTCGCGCGCGACCTGATCGCCGACGGCACGCTGGACGGGCCGGGCATGTGGACCTTCGTCACCGGCGTCAAGTACGGATTCGAGGCCACGCCCGAGACGCTGCTGTATGCGCGCGGCCTGCTGCCGGCGGGCGCCTTCTGGTCCGCCTTCGGGGTGGGCCGCCACGAGTTCCCCATGCTGGCGGCCGCTTTCGTGTCGGGCGGCCACGTCCGCGTAGGCCTGGAAGACAACATCTACCTGTCCCGGGGCGTCCTGGCGCCCAGCAACGCGGCGCTGGTGGAGCGTGCCGCGCGCATCGTGCAGGACCTGGGAGGAAGCGTGGCGAGCGCCGGCGAGGCGCGCGACATGCTGGGCCTGCCCATCAGGAATTGAAGGAACCGCTACCGATCATGTCCACCGTCATGCAAGAAACCCAACACGGGCCGGCCGTGCGCGTACAGGCCAAGGCCGAGTCCGCCGCCCACCTGGCCCCGGCCATCGAAACCCTGGCCATGCCCCGGCCGGATCCGGGCCACGCCGTCGTCAAGGTGGCCAGCGCGGCCGTCAATCCCAGCGACGTGAAGGCGGCGCTGGGCCTGATGCCGCAGGCCGTCTGGCCGCGCACGCCCGGGCGCGACTTCGCCGGCACGGTGGTGGCCGGCCCCACCGAATGGATAGGCCGCCGCGTCTGGGGCTCGGGCGGCGACCTGGGCATCACGCGGGACGGCTCCCATGCCGCCTGGCTCACGCTGCCGCTGGCCGCGCTGGAGGAAATGCCCGCGGGCCTGGACTTCGATGCCGCCGGCTCGATAGGCGTGCCGTTCGTGACGGCCTACGAAGGTTTCCAACGCAGCGGCATGCCGCTGCCGGGCCAGGTGGTCGCCGTCATGGGGGCCAACGGCAAGGTGGGGCAGGCCGCCGTCCAGCTCGCGGCGCAGGCGGGAGCCCGCGTCATCGCGGTCCAGCGCCGGCCGGGACCCTACGCCGGCTTCGCCTGCGCGCCGGTCGAGGTCGTGGACGCCAGCCGGGAAGACGTGGCCGCGCGGCTGCGCGAGCTCACCGACGGCCGCGGCGTGGACCTGGTCTACAACACCGTGGGCAGCCCGTACTTCCAGGCCGCCAACCAGGCCATGGCCAAGCGCGCCACGCAGATCTTCATCTCCACGGTCGAGCGCCCGGTGCCGTTCGACATCTTCACGTTCTACCGCGCCATGCACACCTACGTGGGCGTGGATTCGCTGGCCATGGACTGCACCGAGGCGGCCGCGCACCTGCGGGCGCTGCGGCCGGGGTTCGAGGCCGGCACGCTGCGGCCGTTCCCCGTCGGCGCCGATGCCGTCTATGCACTGACCGACGCGCTCGATGCCTACCGCACGGTAATCGGCGGATCGGACCAGCGCATCGTGCTGCGGCCGTGGGAAGGCCGGGCATGAACGTCACCCGCTATCCCGAGGCTCCCGTCTACGAGGCTCCCAACCACTTCGACATGCGCTGCGTGCGCCTGCAAGGCAGGGAAGCCGGCCCGGCCGAACAGCTGTGGCTGGGCGTCTCGACGCTGGAACCCGGCGGCCACACCTCGCTGGATGGCTCGCCCATGGAGAAGCACTACGTGGTCCTGGAAGGCGAGCTGACCGTCGTGAGCGAGCTGGACGGGGTGCGGCAGGAAGCCACGCTGGCGCGCCTGGATTCATGCCGCCTGGCGCCCGGCGAGAAACGCCAGTTGATCAACCGCAGCGGCCGGACGGCATCGGTGCTGCTGGCCATGCCATTCAGCCCGCCCGTCCCGGGCTAGGGCCGCCGTTCCATTCGATAAACCAGAGGAGACACACCATGCAACGACATTCCCACGCTCGCCGGACCTCGCTGCGCGTCCTCGCGGCCGCGACCATGCTAGCCGCGGGCGCGAGCGCTCAGGCCCAGGGCAACTGGCCGCAAGGCGGCCCCATCCGCTTCATCGTCCCGTTCACCGCCGGCAGCGGCACCGACGTGGTGGCGCGTTCGATCGCCGACAAGCTGGGCCCCATCCTGGGCGCACAGATCGTGGTCGAGAACAAGCCGGGCGCGGGCGGCACGCTGGGCGCCGCGCAGGTGGCCAAGGCGCCCGCCGATGGCTACACGCTGCTGATCCACAGTTCGGGCCACCTCGTCAATCCGTCCATTTACCCGAACCTGCCGTACGACACGCTCAAGGACTTCGAGGGCATCACGCCGCTGGCCAGCCTGCCCAACGTGCTGGTGGTCTCGCCCTCGGCAGGGTACAAGAACCTGGGCGACCTGGTCGCCAAGGCCAAGGCCGATCCCGGCAAGCTGTTCTATGCCTCCGCCGGCAACGGCTCGGCCACGCACATGAACGCGGAACAGTTCCGGGTGGCCGCCGGCATCGATGCCGTGCACGTGCCGTTCCGCGGGACGCCCGAGGCCATCACCGAGACCATCGCCGGCCGTACGACCTGGTTCTTCGCGCCCCTGGTATCGGCCCTGCCCATGATCAAGGACGGCAAGCTGCAGGCGCTGGCCGTCGGTACCGCCGCGCGTTCGGCCGCGCTGCCCGACGTGCCCTCCATGACCGACTCGGGCCTGCCGGCCGCGGCCTACACGTTCTGGGTGGGCCTGTTCGCGCCGGCCAAGACGCCCCAGCCCGTGGTCGACAAGATCCACGCCGGCGTGCTGAAGGTGCTGGAGATGCCCGACATCAAGACCCGCTTCGCCAACCTGGGCGCCGCCCCCATGCCCATGGACCAGAAGGCCTTCGAGAAGTACCTGGCCGACGAGACGAAGTCCGCGTCGCAGCTGGTGAAAGCCGCAGGCATCAAGATCGAGTAGGCTAGCGTCGCTCCCGCCGGTCGTCCCCAAGGAAAAACGGCCTCGCTTCTTTCGAAAGCGAGGCCGTTCCCGTTTCGGGGGGACGCGATCAGTCCAGCATCGGCAGCTTGGCCTCTTCGGCCAATTTCTTCAGCGAAGCCTGGCCGTCCAGCATGAACTTGGCGAAGTCCTTGCCGACGATCATGTTCAACTGCGAGCCCATCTGGTCGAACTGTTCGCTCATGCCGGGCTTGGACAGTTCGGTGGTCAGGATGTTGGTGATCTTGGCGATCACGTCGGGCGGGGTGTTCGCCGGCGCGTACAGGCCCAGCCAGGTGGAGAACTGCAGCTGGGGATAGCCCAGCTCCACCGTGGTGGGGACGTCCGGCAGGGTCGGCCAGCGCTTGGGTCCCATGACGGCCAGCGCGTGGACGCGGCCGCTCTTGGCGTTGGGCGCGACGCTGCCCGGGGAGTCGAACATGGACTGGACCTGTCCGCCCATCAGGTCGTTCATGGCCGGAGCCGCGCCGCGATAGGGAATGTGCAGCATGTTGGCGCCGACGCCGTGGGCGAACAGTTCACCCGCCAGGTGGTAGCCGGTGCCGTTGCCCGAGGACGCGAAGGTGGTGCCCGGGTGCGACTTCACGTAGGCCACGAAGTCCTTGAAGTCCTTGACCGGCAGCGAACGGGTGGCGACCACCACGTGCGGCGACACGGTCACCGTCATGATGGGCGTGAAGTCCTTGTTCGCGTCGTAGGGCACGTCCTTGCGCAGCACGGGGGCGACCAGGTGCGTGGACGAGGACGTCAGCAGCAGGGTGTAGCCGTCGGCCGGCGATTTGGCGACGAAGTTCGCGCCGATCGCGCCGCCCGCGCCGGTCTTGTTCTCGACGATGGTGGCCTGGCCCCAGTTCTGTTGCAGCTTCTGGGCGAGCAGGCGCGCGACCGTGTCGGTGTTCGTGCCGGGAGGGAACGGATTGATGATGCGGACGGGGCGGTCGGGGTAGGGTCCGGCATGAGCGGGAGCGACGGCCAGGGTGCCCAGCACGAGGGCGGCGGCGAGTGCGCGATACATAGATGAAACAACCTTGAAATGGTAAATGGGCTTTGTGGTCTTATCGTTGCCGCGAGCAACTATCCATTATACGTGCATGAGCCGGAAAGCCCCGTGCCACGCGGGCTTCGCGCTAGACTGTCGCTCCGTCCGAGCATCCGCCCCCTGGCGAATACGACCTTGACCGACACCTGTTCCTCCCTGATCGTGAATGGCCTGCACGGCCGTCTCGCCGGCCCTTTCGACCTGGGTATCGAAGGCGGGGAGTGCGTGGCCTTGTCCGGCCCGTCCGGCGTGGGCAAGAGCCTGCTGTTGCGCATGATCGCCGACCTTGAACCGGCCCGGGGCCGCGTCGAGCTGGACGGCGTGGACCGCGACCGCATGCCGGCCCCGGCCTTCAGGCGCCAGGTTACCTATGTCGCCGCCGACGCCGGATGGTGGGCGGACATCGTGGCCGATCACATGGCGTATCCGGAGCGGGCGCGGGCGCTGCTGCCCGAGCTGGGGCTGGCCGATGCACTGTTCGAGGCGCCCGTGGCCACGCTGTCGACCGGACAGCGCCAGCGGCTCGCGCTGGTGCGAGCCATCTCGCAGCACCCGCGTTTCCTGTTGCTGGACGAACCGACCTCGGCCCTGGATCCCGAAGCCACCGCCCGGGTCGAGGCCCTGTTGGCGCGGCTGCGCGAGCAGGGCACCGGTCTGCTGGTGGTCACGCATGACGCGGCCCAGGCCGTGCGCATCGCCACCCGGCGGTTGCGCGTGACCCCCGGCGGATTGGAGGACGAAACGCCATGAGCCCCATTTCACTGACGCCGATGGAACTGGCCATGGCGGCCGTGCTGGTGCTGGCCAGCGCCGCGCTGTCGCTGCGGCTGGCGCTGGGGATCCAGCGTCCGCTGCTGGTGGCGGCGGCACGCATGGTCGTGCAACTGGTCCTGGTGGGCCTGTTCCTGCGGCAGGTGTTCGCGTTGACCTCGCCCTGGGTGACCGGCGCGGTCGTTGCGCTGATGATCGCCGCGGCCTGCCACGAAGTCGGCTCCAGGCAGGAGCGGCGCTTCCAGGGAGCATGGCGCTATGGGGTGGGCGGCGTGCCGGTGGGCGTCGCCACGCTGGGCATCGCGCTGCTGGCGCTGGCGACGGCGCTGCGTCCCGACCCCTGGTACGACCCGCGCCACGCAATCCCGCTGGCCGGCATCGTCCTGGGCACGGCCATGAACAGCGCCAGCCTGGCCTTGAACGGCGTGTTCACCTCGGTCTCGCGCGAACGCGCGGCCATCGAGGCCCGGCTGGCCCTGGGCGCCGACCGCTACACCGCGTTCCGGAACATCATCCGGGGCGCGGTGCGGGCGGGGGTGCTGCCGGTGATGAACCAGATGGCGGCGGCGGGCGTCATCACCATGCCCGGCATCATGACCGGCCAGATCCTGGCCGGCATGGACCCCATCGAATCGGCCAAGTACCAGATCCTGCTGATGTTCCTGCTGGCCGGCGGCGGCTTCGCGGCGTCGGCCGGTTCGGTCTACCTGGCGGTGTGGCGGCTGACCGACGCACGCGACCGCCTGAGGCTGGAGCGGCTGGTCTCGCGGCACGGCGGCTGACGCTGCGGCCGCGCGGCCGATGCCGTTGCAACCGGCCGCTGCAACTGGATACCTTGTCGGGGCCGCCTGCCGCGGCCTTGCGCTATGCTTGGCTCGTTGCACACCTGTGCTCGAGGAGCCGATTGAAAATGATGCTCAAACCGCGACGCGAAATTTTCCTTGTCCTGCTGCTGGCAGGTTCGCTGGGCATGACGCCCGCATGGGCTGATCCGCCCGGCGGCAAAGGCAACGGCAATGCCCACGCCGGAGGCGGACACGGGGGCGGCAAGGGGCAGGGAAGCAAGGGCCACGGGCAAGGGCAGGGCGACAAGGTGTCGGGCAAGGGCGGCGGCCCCAAGCAGGGCAAGCGCGCCGATGGCGGCGACGACCTGGTCCGCGCGGGCATCACGGTATCGCTGGCCAGGAACTATGCCTCCGACTACCAGGCGGTGGGCTATGGCCCCTTGCCCCCGGGCATACGCAAGAACCTGGCCCGGGGCAAGCCGCTGCCACCGGGCATCGCCAAGAAGGCCGTGCCGTCCGGCATGCTGTCGAGGTTGCCGGTCTATCCCGGCTACGAGTGGCGTGTGGCGGGCACGGACCTGATCCTGGTGTCGCTGGCCACCCTGGTCGTAGCCGACGTGCTCGCCGACGTATTCCGTTGACCGGACTGCGAAGCATCCATTCCAAGCACGCATTTCCAAGGAGAACAAGGTGCGAAGCCTGATCACTGCCTTTTTCGTCATGCTGGCGGCCACGCTGTCCGGCTGCGGCTACAACGACCTGCAACGCGCGGACGAACAGGTCAAGGCCAGCTGGTCCGAGGTCCTGAACCAGTACCAGCGGCGCGCTGACCTCATCCCCAACCTGGTCAACACGGTCAAGGGCTATGCCAGCCACGAGCAGGATACGCTGACCGCCGTGGTCAACGCCCGCGCCCAGGCCACCGGCATCAACGCGACGCCCGAGCTGGTCAACGATCCCGAGGCCTTCGCCAAGTTCGATGCCGCCCAGCAGCAGCTGACTAGCGCGCTGTCGCGCCTGATGGTGGTGGTGGAGCGCTACCCGGACCTGAAGGCGAATGAGAACTTCCGCGACCTGCAGGCACAGCTCGAAGGCACCGAAAACCGGATCACCGTGGCCCGCAATCGCTACATCAAGTCGGTCCAGGACTACAACGTGATCGTGCGCTCGTTCCCGAGCAACCTGACCGCGAAGGCTTTCGGCTATCCGGTGAAGGCCAATTTCTCGGTGGCCAACGAAAGCGCCATTTCCACGCCGCCCACCGTCGACTTCGGCGGCAACAAGCCCGCGGGCGCCCGATGAGCGCATGGCGGGCCTGGGGACGCCGGGCGTCGGCATGGCTGGCCGCCGGGCTTGCCGTGCTGTGGCTGGCTGCCGCGCCGGTCCAGGCCGCCAGCGATGGCCTGGTGGCGATTCCGCCGTTCGGCGGGCTGGTCACCGACCTGACCTCGACGCTGACCGCCGAGCAGCGCTCCGGACTGGAACAGCAATTGCGGGCGTTCCAGGAGCGCAAGGGCAGCCAGGTCGCGATCCTGATCGTCCCCAGCACCGTGCCAGAGAGCATCGAGCAGTATTCGCTGCGGGTGGCCGAGGCCTGGAAGCCCGGCCGCAAGAACGTGGACGACGGCGTGCTGTTCCTGGTGGCCAAGGACGATCGGCGCATGCGGATCGAAGTGGGCTACGGACTGGAGGGGGTGCTGAACGATGCCACGGCGAACCGCATCCTGAACGAGATCGTCACGCCGCGATTCCGCGAGGGCGATTACTACGGTGGCATCTCCCAGGGAGCCGACCGCATCATGCGGCTCATCGACGGCGAACCGCTGCCGCCGCCGCCCCAGCGCGCCGCCCGGGAAGGCGGTGACCTGGAAGGCATCGCCCCCGTATTGCTGATCGTCGCGCTGGTGGCGGGCGGCATGCTGCGGCGTGCCCTGGGCAGGCTGCCGGGCGCGCTCGTGACCGGCGGTGTCGTGGGCGGCGCGGCCTGGCTGCTGTCCGGCGCGGTGGCCATCGCGATCCTGGGCGCCGTGCTGGCGTTCTTCTTCACCCTGGTGGGTGGCGGCTTCGCCGGCCTGCCGGGCGGCTACGGCGGCAGCCATCGCGGGGGCCGCGGAGGAGGGGGCTTTGGCGGCGGAGGATTCGGCGGCGGCGGCTTCGGTGGTGGTGGGGGCGGCGGCTTCGGTGGCGGCGGCGCTTCGGGACGGTGGTAGGCATGGCGATCAAACGATTCCTCAAGCATCTGGTGACGACCCGCCGCGCGGCGCACCGGGCTTTCCCGGCCCGGTCGCTGGACCGCATCGAGCGAACCATCCGCGAGGTCGAGTCGCGCCATGACGGCCAGATCCGTTTCGTGGTCGAGGCCGCGCTGGACATGGGCCCGCTGTGGCAGCAGCAGTCGCCGCGGGAACGGGCGCTGGAAGTCTTCGCGCTGCAAGGCGTATGGGACACGCCCGACAACAACGGCATCCTTCTGTACGTGCTGATGGCCGACCATGCGGTCGAGATCGTCTGCGACCGGGGCATCCACGCCTGCGAAACCGCCGGGACCTGGGAAGCCGTCTGCCGCGGCATCCAGGAGGCGTTTGCCCAGGGCCGCTACGAGCAGGGCGTGATCGAGGGTATCACCGCGCTGGGCGCCTCGCTGGCCCGGCACTACCCCGGCGCGTCCCGCGCCAACACGCTGCCCGATCGTCCGCGGATCATGTAGCGCTCAGGGGACGGCCGCGTCCCTTTCATGAAAGTGTCACCCATGCCTCCTAGCATTCGCCCAGACGCGAATCGGGAGGCATGATTCCCTGGTTTCCGGAACCGGGATGCCGCCGTCGATTCGACGTTGCAACGCACCCCTCCTTGGAAACCAGAACAATGTCCGATACGTTACTCAACAACTCGCGCCGCCAGGCGCTCAAGTTCCTGGCCGGCGCGCCCGCCATGCTGCCTCTCGGGACGGTCACCGCGTCCCTGCTGGCCGCCTGTGGCGGGGACGACGATCCCATCACGCCCACGCCCCAGCCGTCCGCGGATTTCGTGTCGGCCTCGTTCACCTCCACCCCCGCGCCGTCGCTGTCCAATCCGGCGGCGATGGCCACGACCACCGTGAACTCCACCCTGACGGTGAAGCTGAGCGACGGCAGTTCCCACGCCTACAAGCTGGCGTACCAGCCGTTCTTCATCACCGGCGACATGGTCTCGGATGGCAAGGGCGGCAAGATCCTGGCCGGCGGCTACGTCGACATCAACAACAAGCCGATCATCGACAAGTCGGTGGCAGGCAAGGAACGCCAGATCTTCTCGGACTCGCCGGACGGCACCTCGCTGCTCGCGCTGTCCAACGCCAACGTCCCGGGCATCAAGGGCAAGGCCGTGTTCGCCGTGGTGCAGTTCGAGTACACGACGCGCGACCAGAGCGGCGCCGATACCTACGGCACGCTGCCGTCGCCCATCGCCGTCCTGACCCTGGACCAGGACCAGGCCACCGGCAAGCTGAGCCTGGTCAAGTACCACAACGTCGACACCTCGGCGGCGCATGGCCTGTGGATCACTTGTGGCGCGAGCCTGTCGCCCTGGAACACCCACCTGTCTAGCGAGGAGTACGAACCGGATGCTCCTTTCGTTTCGACCAACGCCCAGTTCAAGGCCTTCAGCAAGAACCTGTACGGCGACGAGACCAAGGCCCGCCCCTACCACTATGGCCACATTCCCGAAGTCACGGTGAATCCGGACGGCACGGGTTCGATCAAGAAGCACTATTGCATGGGGCGGATCTCGCACGAGCTGATCCAGGTGATGCCCGACAACCGCACGGTGCTGATGGGCGACGACGCCACCAACAGCGGCCTGTTCGTGTTCGTGGCGGACAAGGAGAAGGACCTGTCGGCGGGCACGCTGTATGTCGCCAAGCTGGGGTCCGGTTTCTCGGTCGACCCGGCCGCGCCCGGCGCCAACCTGACCTGGATCAAGCTGGGCCACGCCACCAGCGCGGAGATCGAGCAGATGGCCAACACGCTCGATCCCGAGGACATCATGACGGTGCTCAAGTCCGATCCCTCGGACGCGACCTATACGAAGATCTTCTCGAACGGCGCGGCAAACTGGGTCAAGGTCAAGCCTGGCATGGAGAAGGCCGCCGCCTTCCTGGAGACGCACCGCTACGCCTATCTGATGGGCGGCAGCATGGGCTTCACCAAGATGGAGGGCACCACGGTCAACATCAAGGACAAGGTGGCCTACTCGGCCCTGCAGAACATCCAGGACTCCATGGTCAAGGGCAATGCCAAGGGCTGGAACGAGCAAAGCGGCATCGCGCTGGACAAGGCGCTGATCGCCGGCGGCGTGCTGGCCCATACCCTGGCCGGCGGCCAGAAAGACCAGACCGGCGCGGCCATCAACAGCGAATGGATGCCGGTGCACACCAGGATGCTGCTGGTGGGCGAGGATATCGCGGCCGACGCCTTGGGCAACAAGGCCAACCCGGAACTGGTGGCCAACCCGGACAACCTCAAGTTCTCGGAAAAACTGCGCACGCTGTTCATCGGCGAGGACAGCGGCTCGCACGTGAACAACTTCCTGTGGGCCTACAACGTCGACACCAAGTCGCTGTCGCGGCTGCTGTCGGTACCCGCGGGCGGCGAGTCGACCGGCCTGCACGCCGTGGACGAGATCAACGGCTGGACCTACATCATGAGCAACTTCCAGCACGCCGGTGACTGGAGCTCGCTGCACGACAAGGTCAAGGACACGCTGGATCCGCTGATCCGCTCCAACTACAAGGACCGCTTCGGCGCCGCGGTGGGGTACCTGACCGCCGATCCCACGAGCATCAAGCTCAAGGGTTGACGGCCGGGGAGCCCGGGCCGGCTTCGCCGCCGGCCTCGGGCTGCCGCACCAGCAGCACCGGCACCGGCGCCTCGCGCAGGATCTTCTCGGCGCTGCTGCCCAGCACCATGCGGGGCAGGCCGCGCCGGCCGTGGGTGCCGATCACGATCAGGTCCGCCGGCCATGTGCGCGCTTCCTGGATGACCAAGTCGTGCACGGGGCCGGCGAAATTGTCGTGCAGCACCGTATCCGCCGCGATGCCGGCGGCCTTCGCCTTGGCCTCGGCCTGCTGGATCAGTTCGGCGCCGTTGGCGCGCAGGACGTTGATCCAGTCGGAATAGGCGGCGTAGGCGCCCATGGAACCGGCCAGCGACAACTCGTCGATCACGTGCATCAGGCGCAACTGCCCCTTGGTCAGCGCGGCGATGCGCAGGGCCTCGTCCAGCCCGCGGTTGGAGGTGGGGCTGCCGTCGACGGGAACGAGTATGCGCTGGTACATGGGGATGCTCCTGGTTCGTGGTGACCGCTCGGGTCAGAAATAGAAGGAAACCTCGGCACGCCCCGAGGCCGGGACGCGGACCTGGCGGCTTTGCCGGGCCGATCCGTACTCCGCATCGATGCGGTAGTCGCCCGGCGCGAGCCGGGCCAACAGGTAGGGGCCCTGGGTGGTCACGGACAGGACGTCCTTGCCGCCGCTGTCGCGGATGGCCACGCGTACGTCGGCTACGTATTCACCGCTCTTGGCGGCCGCCAGCACGCGCAGGCTGTAGTCCTTCATGCCCCGGATGGCGGCCGACTCGTCCTGGCCCACGCCGCCCGTCACGTAGGCGATGCCGTTCTGTTCGCCCTTGTCCATCGCCTGGCCGGCCAACGGCCACGCGGCCGCCAGCGCCAGCGCCAGCGGCGCCGCCCATCGTAGGTTCTGCTTCATGATGCTGCTCCTTGCCGATCTCCGGGCCACGCGGGCCCATGTATCAATGGGAAAACAGGACCGGCACGGTCATCGACTCCAACAAGGTCCGAGTCGTGCCGCCCAGGACCGCCTCCCGCACGCGGCTGTGGCCGTAGGCGCCCATCACGATCAGGTCGCAGGCGTTGTCGGCGGCCGCGTTCAGGATGCAATTGCCGATTCCTATCCCCGCGCTTTCGCGCACCGTTTCCTGCGGGATGGGATATTGCCGTCCGGCGCAGTAGGCCAGGAAGTCGGCTCGCTTGGTCTGGGCCGCCTGCTCCGGTTCGGACGGCGGGTCGACCCGCAGCGCGAACAGTTCGGTGGCTTCTTCCAGGATGGGGCCGGCATCGGCCAGTGCGCGGGCCGACTCGCGGCGTTCGTCCCAGCAGAAAAGCACGCGGCGGCCGATGGCGTTGAATTCGCCCACCGATGGCCACATCAGGAGCGGACGGCCCGCGCCCAGCATCACGGTGGCCAGCAGGACCGGCATTTGTTGCGGCCCCGGGTCGGCATCGTCGGGCTGGCTCATGACCAGCAGATCGCAATAACGCGCCTGCTCGCACAGGACGTTCTCGGCAAGGCCATTGCCGGTGCGCCAGTGCGCCGTCACGCCGGTCTCGCCAGCGACTTCCTGCAACAGGGCCTCGGTGGCGGCGCGGTCGTCGTCCACGCGCTGGCGCAGCATGCGATTGACGTCGTCGGAAACGAAGAAACCTTCGTAGAGGTAGGGAAGGGGGCGGCCGAAGCTGGCGTGGATGCCGACCAGCGTGGCATCGTGCTCGGCGGCCAGTTGCGCCGCGGCGCGTACGCGCCGCCTGCAGCCCCGGTCCAGATCCAGATGAACTGCGATACGTCCCAGCATATGCGCCTCCAGCCGTGAGTGGATGACTCCATCCTAGCCGCGACGCGATGCGTGAACCTTGATCTGGCTCAAGTCCGCCGCACGCGTGGGCGACGGTGGCAACTCATAAATAGTCTGGTACGAAAAAAGCCAAAAGGAAAGGGCGCTGGCGGGAGAGTTGGTAACCAGAACTGAACGGGTGCTAGACCGCCGCCGCGCGCCGCGCCAGCAGGATGGCATTGGCCGCCGCCAGCGCCAGCGGGACGGTCACCAGGCCGATGAAGCCGTTCCAGCCGGCCAGGTCCAGCGCGTAGCCGCCGCCCAGCCCGATCAGGCTGGATCCGCAGTAGTACCCGAACAGATACAGGGAAGACGCCTGGGCACGGCCTTGCCGGGCTGCGCGCGCGACCCAGGAACTGCAGATCGAGTGCGCGCCGAAGAAGCCGAAGGTCAGCACGGCCATCCCGAGAACCAGCAGCCACAGGTTGTCCGACAGGGTCAGCAGCGCGCCGGCCAATTGCAGCAGGACGCCCGCCGCCATGACGCGGCCATGTCCCAGGCGCGCGGCCAGGTCGCCCATCCAGGCGGAACTGACGATGCCCGCCAGGTAGACCACCGACACCATGCCGACCACGGCGTGGCTGAGCGAGAACGGCGGGGCGAGCAGCCGGAAGCCGATGTAGTTGTACACGGCGACGAAACCGCCCATCAGCAGGAAGCCCTGGGCGAACAGCCGCAGCATGGCGGGATTGCGCAGATGGGACCGGAAGCTGCCCAGGGCGCCGGCCAGGTCCAGCGCGCGCGGCTTGAAATGCCGCGACGCGGGCAATGTCCTCCAGAACAGCACCGCCCCGGCGAAGCCGATCAGGCCGATGACCAGGGCCGCGACGCGCCAGCCGTGGCCGTCGGCGATCACGCCGGCCAGCAGGCGGCCGGACATCCCGCCGATGGCGGAGCCGCCGATGTACAGGCCCATGGCCAGGCCGGCGGCGCGGGGCTCCATTTCCTCGCCCACGTAGGCCATGGCGACGGCCGGCAGGCCGCTCAGGGTGATGCCCATCAAGGCGCGCAGCGTCAGCAGCGCCGGCCATTGCGGAAAGAGGGTCATCGCGGTGGTCAGGGTCGCCGAGCCCAGCAGCGAGGCGAACATCAGCGTGCGCCGGCCCAGCCGCTCGGACACCGCGCTGGCTGCCAGCATGGAGATGGCCAGCAGGGCGGTCGACAGCGACAGCGCCAGGCTGCTGGCGGCGGCCGACAGGCCGAAATCATGGGCGAACAGCGGCATCAGCGGCTGGACGAAATACAGCAGCGAAAAAGTCGAGAAGCCGGAAGCGAACAGCGCGACCACCGCGCGCCAGAAGGCCGGCGTGCCGCGTTCGATGTGGCCGGGCGGCTGGGCCGGCACGGCCGGTGAAACGGTGGTATCCGCGCGAGACAGAGGGGCGCCGGCGGGCGGAGCGGAAGACATGGCAGTCGAGCAAGTGACGTTCTAGGGGTTAACTCTAGGCCTTTTGTCTGATATCGTCCAATACTGAAATCATGCCCAGTAATATCCAATCCCTATGATAGATCTGCGCCGGGTAAGGTATTTCGTGGCGGTGGCCGAGGAACTGCATTTCGGCCGGGCAGCGGCCCGGCTGGGCATTTCCCAGCCGCCGCTGAGCCAGCAATTGCAGGCCCTGGAGCAGGACCTGGGAGCGCGGCTGCTCCACCGCAACAAGCGACAGGTTTCCCTGACCGAGGCAGGCCAGCTGTTCCTGCCCGAGGCCCGCGCGCTGCTGGCCCAGGCCGAACGCGCGGCATCCATCGCGGCGCGTGCCGCGCGGGGCGAACTGGGCACGCTGCGCGTGGGTTTCACCGAAAGCGCGGTCCTGACGGGGGCGCTGCCCAACCTGTTGTCGCGTTTCCGCGAACGCCATCCGGCCGTGGCGGTGCAATTGATCGAAGAGACCAGCCAGGAACAGATCCAGGCCCTGCTGGACGGACGCAGCGACGTGGGATTCATGCGCCTGCCCGCCAGCGGCGCCTTTCCCGCGGAACTCGACGCGCATCCGCTGTTGTCCGATCCGCTGGTCGCGGTCTTGCCGCGCCGGCACCGGCTGGCCGGCGCCAGCGAGGCGCTGGGCGTTGCCGAACTGGCCCAGGAACCCTTTGTCTTCTTCGCTCCCGGCGCGGGCACCGGCGTCTACAGCCAGGCACTGAACCTGTGCCGGGCGGCGGGCTACGCGCCCCGCATCGCCCAGGAGGCCCGGGAAGTGGTGACCATCGCGGGGCTGGTGGCGGCGCGGCTGGGCGTCTCCATCCTGCCGGCCTCGGTGCGCCGGCTGGACGTGGCCGGCGTGGTCATCCGGACGCTGCGCGAACCCGAGGCCGCTTCGAAGCTGTGGCTGGCCAGCCGGCGCGACGGCGCCTCGGCCACCGGGGCCGCTTTCCGGCGCCTGGCGGTGGGGCCGCAGCCCGCCTCCTTATAATCGTCCCACCGTACCGAATTCCGCTCCCGCCTCCCGCCGCATCGCCATGTCCCTGCCTTCCCCCCGTACTCCGTCCACGCAACCCCGGCCCTGGAAACGATGGCTGGGCTGGGCCTGCCTGGCCCTGGCACTGGGGCTGACGGGGGCCTTGACCGTGAGCTGGGTCATGCGCGAGAGCTCGCCGCAGTTCGGCGAACAACTGCGTACAGAAGGCCAGGCGCGGTCGCTGGAGCTGCCCGACGGTTCCCGCATCGACGCCGGTCCCGGCACCTCGCTGTCGGTGGCCTATTACTCGCGCCGGCGCCAGGTGATCCTGGCCCGCGGCGAGGCATCCTTCCACGTGCGCTGGCAGTACCGCGCCGCCTTCTCGGTGCAGTGGGGCGTGAACGAGGTGGTCATCGACGGCACCCGCATCGAAACGCCCGACATCCTGTTCCGGGTCGCGGCCGAGCCCGAGCGCCTGCGGGTCGAACTCGTGGAAGGCGCGCTCAAGGTGCGTACCGTGACGGCCGGCCCCCGCGAGTTCGTGGAGCTGCAGCCGGGCGACGCCCTGACCGTGGACATGGGCACGCGCACCCACCAGCTCACCCACGCGAGCCCGGCCCCCGCGCGCTAGGACGGTTCGTCCGGCCGCCGCGCCGGCAGGGGCGGGGCGATGTCCTCCAGCGACTTGCGTTCGGCGTCCACGCCGTGGCGCAGCGCGCCCAGGCCCGCGGCCGCCATCATGGCCGCCGCCACCGCATAGCCGAGGGCCACCGCCGCATGGCTGCCCGTGCCTATCAGTTCGCCGAACAGGGCCGGGCCGGCGAATCCTCCCAGCCCGGTTCCCACCGCGTAGAACACCGCGATCGCCACCGCCCGCATTTCCAGCGGAAAGATCTCGCTCACGGTCAGGTAGGCGGAGCTGGCCGCCGCCGAGGCGAGGAAGAATACGGCCGACCAGCACCAGGCCTGGCTGCGCGCGTCCAGCCAGCCTTGCGCGAAGGCCCAGCCGGTCAAGGCCAGGCCCAGGCCGGCCGAGACATAGGTGGCCGCGATCATGCGCCGCCGGCCGACGACGTCGAACAGCGGCCCCAGCAGCAGAGGGCCCAGCACGTTGGCCAGCGCGAACGGAAAGACGTAGAGGCCGACGCGGCCCTCCGCCACCCCGTGGAAGCGCGTCAGCACCAGCGAATACGTGAAGAAGATGGCGTTGTAGAAGAATGCCTGGGCCACCATGAGTCCGAGGGCCACGGCGCTGCGGCGGCGATAGTCGCGCACCAGGATGCGGGCGACCTGGAGCAGGGTGGGGGAGCGGCCCGCCACCGGCGAGGTGCCCGCGACCGGCGGCAGCGCGCCATGGCGGCGAATCGCCTCGTCCTCGATCGCGAGCACGATGCGCCGGGCCTCGTCCAGCCTGCCGTGCGCGGCCAGCCAGCGCGGGCTTTCCGGAACATGGCGCCGCACCAGCAGGATGGCGGCCGCCATGACGCCGCCGGCGAGGAAGGCCGCGCGCCATCCCCATACCGGCCCCAGCACGCGGACATCGAGCAGCAGCAGGCTCAGTCCCGCGCCCAGGGCCGCGCCCAGCCAGAAACTGCCGTTGATGGCCAGGTTCACCCGTCCGCGCACGCGGGCCGGGATCAGTTCGTCGATGGCGGAATTGATGGCGGCATATTCGCCCCCTATGCCCAGGCCCGTCACGAAGCGGCAGGCGGCGAAGAAGGCGAAGCCGGGCGCGAAGGCCGTCGCCAGGCTGCCGGCCATGTAGATCGCCAGGGTGATCAGGAACAGCCGCCGGCGGCCCAGGCGGTCGGTCATCCGGCCGAAGGCCAGCGCTCCCAGCACCGCGCCCGCGATGTACAGCGAGCCCGACCAGCCGACCTGCGCCGCGCTCAGGGCCAGCGTGTCGCCGCGTTCCAGGACGCCGCCCACGCTGCCGACCAGCGTGACCTCCAGGCCGTCCAGCACCCAGGCCACGCCCAGCGCGACGGCCACGCGGGTATGCCAGGGCGACCACGGTAGCCGGTCGAGGCGATTGGGCAGATCGGTCCGCGTCATGGCTCGTCCTGCCTGGCCACCTCCACCACGGAGATGCGGTTGTCGTCCAATTCCCTGACGGTATAGCGGTAGCCGGCATGGTCCAGCCAGGCTCCCACCGGAGGCAGTTCGGCGAACCGGTCCAGCAGGAAACCGGCCAGGCTGGTGTAGCCCGGGCCCGCCAGGCCGGACGGCAGGTCCAGCGCCTGTTCCACGTGCCGCAGGTCGGCGGAGCCGTCCATGCGCCATCGCCCCGGCCCCAGCGGCTGGATGGACGGTGTCTCGTCTTCGTCGGGGAAGTCGCCGGCGATGGCCTCCAGCAGGTCTACGGGAGTGACCAGGCCCAGTACGGTGCCGTATTCATCGGTCACCAGCACCAGTTGGCCGCGCGAATCGCGCAGCACGTCCATCAGGTCCAGGATGGGGATGGATTCGTGCACGTAGATGGGCGCGCGCAGGCGCGAAGCGTCGATGGCTCCGGTCTCGAGCAGGCTGGCCAGGAGATCCTTGGCGCGCGCGACGCCGGCCACGTCGTCGAAGTTGCGCCGGCAGACCGGCATGTAGCTGTGGGGGGTATCGAGGATGCGCGCGCGCTGTTCGTCCGCGCCGGCCGTCAGGTCCACCCACGAGATCTCCGAGCGCGGCGTCATGATGGACCGCACCGAGCGGTCGGCCAGCGTCAGTACGCCGCTGACCATGTGGCGCTCCTCCTCGGCGAAGGCGCCCTGCGCGGGGGAGGGGGCGCTTTCGTCGGTTCCCTGGGAGGCCCGCCGCCCGCCCAGCATGGTCAGGATCGCATCGGCGGTCCGTGCCCGCAGCGGGCGGCGGGCCGCGTGCCGGAGCGCGTTGCGGCGCGCGGTCTGGTTGAAGGCCTCGATCAGGATGGAGAAGCCGATGGCCGCGTACAGGTAGCCCTTGGGGATATGGAAGCCCAGCCCGTCGGCCACCAGGCTCAGGCCGATCATCAGCAGGAAGCTCAGGCAAAGCACCACGACCGTCGGATGGGCATTGACGAAGCGCGTGAGCGGCTTGGACGCCAGCAGCATGATGGCCATCGCCACGACGACCGCGATCATCATGATGGACAGCTCGTTGACCATGCCCACGGCCGTGATGACCGAGTCCAGCGAGAAGACGGCATCGAGCAGCACGATTTGCGCCACGACCAGCCAGAATCCGGCTTCGACCTTGCGGTTGCCCGCGTGGTCGCCGCTGCCTTCCAGCCTTTCGTGCAGTTCCAGCGTGGCCTTGAACAGCAGGAACAGGCCGCCCGCCAGCAGGATCAGATCGCGTCCCGCGAACGAGAAGCCGGCCACGCTGAACAGCGGCCGGGTCAGCGTGGCCAGCCACGATATGGCGGACAGCAGCGCCAGCCGCATCACCAGGGCCAGCGCCAGGCCGATGACCCGGGCCCGGTCGCGCTGGGCGGCCGGCAGCTTGTCGGCCAGGATGGCGATGAAGACCAGGTTGTCGATACCCAGCACGATCTCGAGCACGATCAGGGTCAGCAGGCCGGCCCAGGCAGTGGGGTCCATCAACCAATCCATGGCTTGCTCCGCGGGAAGGGAAGATTCGCGCAGTGTCGCATGGCGTCCGGGAATCCGGACACCGCACGGGTGGCGATTCCGTGTTTCCGCCAGTATCCGAAGGCCGGACGGGGCGTGGCCTGGAGCGGCCATGCATGAGCTGCAATGGTCCGCATATTGCTTGGTTGGCGCCTGCGGCGGACCGCGTCCGGGCCGCTTGCCATGGCAAGGAGAACAAAGGTGACAACCCACTCAGCGTCCTTACCGCAGTCCTCATCCCGTCCTTGCTGGATGCCGCCGCTGGGCCGCGGCCTCGTCTACAGCCTGGCGCTGGCCGGCATGATCGGCCTGGCCGCCTGCGGCAGCGACGACGATCCTCCGCCCGCGCCGCCGGAACCGCCCGCCAATACCTATCCGCATGCGAAGGAACCGATAGGGACGGTGCGGGAAATGTACGACGGCACGCTGACGCCCGATCTCGCGGTCAACACCTTCCGCAACATCGATCGTCTGTTTCCCACCCGCAGCATCGCTCCCGCCGCGACGCCGCGCCCGCTGCCCAAGGCGGCCAGGCAACTGCCCGCGATCAAGTTCACGGCCGGTGGCAAGAACTACGACATCTACGACTACCTGGCGCTGAATCGCGTCTCGGGCCTGCTGGTGCTCAAGAACGGCGAGATCGCCTACGAGACCTACCAGTACGGCAACACCGAGAAGACCCGCTGGATGTCCATGTCGGTCGCCAAGTCCATCACGTCGACGCTGATCGGCGTCGCCATCCAGGACGGCCTGATCGGCAGCGTGCACGACCAGGTGGTCAAGTACGTGCCCAAGCTGGCGGGTAGCGCCTACGACGGGGCCACGGTGCGCGACGTGCTGATGATGTCTTCGGGCGTGAAGTGGGACGAGACCTATACCAATCCCGCCTCGGACCGCCGCGCGTTGCTGGAGGCCCAGATCAGCCAGAAGCCGGGCTCGGCGCTGGAGCTGATGAGCAAGCTGCCGCGCGCGGCCGAACCCGGCTCCACCTTCAACTACAGCACCGGGGAAACGCAGATCGCCGGCGAATTGCTGCACGGTGCCATCAAGAAGCCGCTGGCCCACTACCTGTCGGAGAAGATCTGGTCGAAGTTCGGCATGGAGGCCGAGGCCAACTGGTGGCTGGACTCGCCGGACGGCATCGAGATCGGCGGCAGCGGCCTGAGCGCCACGCTTCGCGACTGGGGCCGCTTCGGGCTATTCTTCATGAACGATGGCGTGATCGACGGCAAATCCATCCTGCCCAACGGCTGGGTGGCCGATGCCGGCAGCGGCAAGACGCTCAGCGGCGGTGATCCCCTGCCGTACTACGGCTACATGTGGTGGGTGAACACCGACGGCCAGTCGGCGATCGACAAGGCGTTCTACGCCACCGGCATCTTCGGCCAGAACATCTACATCAACAAGAAGGAAAAGGTGGTGATCGTGACCTGGGGCGCGCAGTCCAAGCCCACGGGCGCCGGCGTCATCAACAACACGGCGTTCTTCGACGCCGTGGTGAAGGCGCTGCAATAAGGGCAGGGCGGCCGCCGGGGACGAGGAGGGCGGGGCGCCCCCGCTTTCCTTCGTCCCTCGGTTCATTCACAAGGAACATTCCCGCCATGCTCATCCGCCCTGCCGCCGAGACCGACTTCGATCAATGGCTGCCGCTGTGGCGCGGCTACCAGGCGTTCTACCGGGTCGACATCCCGCTGGAAACCACGCAATTGACCTGGACCCGCATGATGGACGAAAGCGAACCCATGCATTGCGCGGTCGCCGCATCCGACGGCCGCCTGGTCGGATTGGTGCACTACATCTTCCACCGCAGTTGCTGGACACGGGGCGACTACGTCTACCTGCAGGATCTGTACGCGCAGCCCGAATGCCGCGGGCAAGGCGTGGGCCGGGCGCTGATCGAACACGTCTACCGGGCCGCAGCCGACGCCAACGCGGCGCGCGTGTATTGGCTGACCCACGAGAGCAATGCGCAGGCGATGCGGCTGTATGACCAGGTGGCGGAGAAAAGCGGGTTCGTGCAGTACAGGAAGGCGCTGGGATAGGCGTGGGTCGAGACGATTGCGGCAGGGTCATGGATGCGCTTGGCGTGTCGCTGACCGCCGTTGCCAAGGAAAAGGGACATGTGCATGCGTAGGGAGCAACTGGACCCGGTCGGGTTGTCTTTCATATTACGTGACTTTACATAATATACATTATGCGCATAATCGGGATGTCGGAGCCACCGTTTCCCACGGCGCCACATCAGGCTCGTCGATACGCCGGCCCCCGTGCCTGCTTCGCGTCATGTCATGAAGAGATCGATCATCTGTTCCCGCATCCAGATACACGCCGGGCTGGTGTGCGAGCGTTCGTGCCAGAAGATCGCCACGTCGAAGGCCGGCATGGCTATGGGCAACTGCGCGACTTGCAGCCTGCCTTCCTTGGCCAGTTCCGTGGCGACCCGGCGCGGCACGATAGCGACCAGGTCGGTGCGCGTCAGCGTCATGGCCAGCGCCATGATGTTGGGAAAGTACGTGACGATGCGGGCGTGCTTCTTCAGGAGCACCTCCTCGATGATCTGGTGACCGCCTCCCAGGGATGTCACCACCGCGTGCGGTGCCTGCAACAGCAATTTCTGGGTCAGCGTGCCGCGGGACAACGGATGTCCGGCGCGCATCAGGACCACGTAGCGTTCCTCGAACAGATGCTGGGTTCTCAGGCGGCTGCCGCGCAGCCTGGGCAGGTGGCCGGCGGCGAAATGGATGCGTCCGTTCTCGAGTCCGACGCGTATGTCCTCCTGCGACAGGGTCTCGGTTTGCACCCGCACTCTAGGGGCCACCTGCTGCAAGCGCTCCAGCAGCATGGGCAGGATGTTGACCTGCCCCATGTCGGGAATGTGGAAACGGAAGGTTTGCTCGCTGACGCCAGGGTCGAAATTCTTGCGGTGATCCAGCGCCTGTTGCAGGCCGCTCAGGGCGTTGATCACGGTCTCGGCGATCTCCAGCGCGTACGGCGTAGGCTGCATGCCGCTCGTGCTGTTGACGAACAATGGATCGCCCAAGAGTTGGCGCAGCCTGGTCAGGGCATTGCTCATCGCGGGCTGCGTGATGCCGAAGCGGTCTGCGGCCAGCGTCACGCTGCGGGTCTCCAGCATGGCTTGGAAGACAGAGAACAGATTGAGGTCGGAACGGTATAGGTTCATGGCCTTATGCATTCATTTTGTGAATTCTTGGAATACAGCAAATAAACTTAAAAAATGACTACGGCAAGCCTACTATGAATTCCGACGCGGGCGCACGCCAGATGCGGCCGCCGCGAACATGGAGATACCGCAGTCATGACTTCCCGGGCAGTTGCCACCACTGCCGCGCGCCGCCTGCTGGAGCTTGCTGCCAGGCTGGGCGTGGATTACTTCTTCACCAACCTGGGCAGCGACCACCCGGCGTTCATCGAGGCCTTCGCGGCCATCGACGGCGAAGGCACCGCCATGCCCCGGATCGTCGTTTGTCCGCACGAGATGACCGCCCTCACCGCCGCCCACGGCTATGCCATGGTGACGCGCCGCCCGCAGATCGTGCTGGTGCACGTGGACGTCGGTACGCAGAACCTGGGTTGCAGCCTGCACAACGCCTCGCGGGGCCGTGTGCCCGCCATCATCGTGGCCGGTTTGTCGCCCGTGACCGTAAGCGGCGACCGCGCCGGCGCGCGCACCGAGTTCATCCACTACACGCAGGATGCTCCGCGCCAGCATGAAATCGCGGCGCAGTACATGAAGTGGACCTACGAATTGCGCGCACCCGAGATGCTGGACAACGTGCTGATGCGCGCGATGCAGGTGGCGACCACCGCACCCGAAGGCCCGATCTATCTGACCGGCGCGCGGGAAGTCTGGGAAGGCCCGGCCGAGCCCCTGCCCGACGAGGCGCTTGAGCACTGGTCCCCTGCCCGTCTCGGCGGCTTGCGCGAGGAAGCCGTGGCGGAATTGCACGGGGCGCTGTCGCAAGCCCGGCGGCCCCTGGTGTTGACGACCTACCTGGGACGCAATCAGGCCGCCGTCGGCCGCCTGGTGGAATTATCGGAGCGGCTGGGCCTGCCGGTGGCCGAGATCGCGCCGCAGTACGTCAACTTTCCTGGCGGGCATCCGCACCATGCCGGTTACCGGCGCAATGCGCTGGTGGCCGACGCCGATCTCATCCTGATGCTGGACGTGGACGTGCCGTGGATCGTCTCGCGCACGGGCCCGGCCGCGGGCGCGCGTCTGTTTCACATCGATGCCGACCCGGTGAAGGAAGGCATGGGGTTCTGGCATTTCCCCGCGCACCGCAGCTATCTTGCCGACAGCGACTATGTCCTGCGGCAGTTGCTGGACTACGGCCGCGATCGCGCGGAACCGGTGCCGGCCGAGCGGCTGCGATGGATAGCCGAGGCGCGCCAGCGGGTGGCGGCCGCTCCCCTGCCCTCCCTATCCGTCAGGCAGGGCGGCATCACTGTCAGGCAGTTGACGGAAGCGGTGGGCGAACTGGTCAACGACCGCACGGTGATCGTGTGCGAAGAGCCTTCCGGAACCGAGACCATTCTATCGACGCTGCGGCTGAACCGGCCCGGTAGCTACTACGTCAACGGCGGCAGCGGCCTGGGCTGGGGCATCAACGCCGCCGTGGGTGTCAAGCTGGCGGATCCCGGGGCCGAGGTGATCGCGCTCAGCGGCGACGGAAGCTTCCTGTTCGGCGTGCCCAGCAGCACTTATTGGGTGGCGCAGACCTACGGCGCCCCCATTCTTACCGTCGTCTACAACAACCGGGGCTGGAATTCCCCCAAGGTCTCCACGAACCTGGTACATGCCCATTCCACGGCGAAAAGCAGGGATCGCTACTGGATAACGGTGGCGGACGGCGCCCGGCTGGCGGACATAGCCGCCGCGGCGGGCGGCGCGGCGGCCTTTCGCGTCAGCGAAGGCCAGGCGCTGCGCGGCACGTTGCAGGAAGCGTTGGAAACCGTGCGGGCAGGCCGCAGTGCCGTCGTCGAAGTCATGCTTGATCCCATTTCCGAGCAGGTGCTGGCATGAGGACTCCGGACTTCCTGGATGCCGGGGCCTGGGCCGGCAAGCTGTTCCAGGGGGCATGGACCCCGGCCGATGGCCTGGCCTATGACGCGGTCGACAAGGCGAACGGTGCCCGCCTGGCGAGCCTGACGCTGGCGACGCCCGCCGCGCTGTCGGCATCGGCCCGCCAGGCCGCGCATGCCCAGCCGGCGTGGGCCGCCACACCGCACGAGGAACGGGCGGCGATCCTGCGCCGGGCAGCCGACTTGGTCGACGGCCATCGCGACGAAGCCGCGCAATGGATCATGCGCGAGACAGGCGCCATTCGGGCCAAGGCGGACATGGAGCTGCGCTCGGCCATGCTGACCCTCCACCAGGCTGCCTCGATGCTGGGCGAACCCCAGGGGTTGGTATTTCCTTCCGCCGCCGACAAACTGAGCTATGGCCGGCGCATTCCGCATGGCGTGGTGGGCGTGATCGCACCGTTCAATTTCCCGCTGACCCTGTCCATGCGCGCCGTGGCGCCTGCCCTGGCCACGGGTAATGCCGTCGTGCTCAAGCCGGACCCGCAGACAGCGGTCAGCGGCGGTCTTTATATCGCTCGCTTGTTCGAGGACGCCGGGCTGCCGGCCGGCCTGTTCCACGTACTGCCGGGTGGCGCCGAGGTGGGCGAGGCGATGTGCGTGGATCCGCTGGTCGGCATGGTGGCCTTCACCGGATCGACCGCCGCAGGCAGGCGCGTAGGGGCGCTGTGTGGCGAGCATTTGAAGAAAGTGTCGCTCGAACTGGGCGGCAAGAATTCGCTGATCGTCCTCGACGATGCCGATCTGGAGCTCGCCGCCGGTTGCGCCGCGTTCGGCGCATGGATGCACCAGGGCCAGATCTGCATGGCCACGGGCCGCATCCTGGCCCACGAAAGCGTCGCCCGTCGCCTGGCCGATCTGCTGGCCGCCAGGGCCGGCAAGATGAAAACGGGCGATCCGCGGCAAGCGGGCGTGCGGCTCGGCCCCATGATCAATGCCCGCCAGCTCGAGCGCGTCGACCAACTGGTCAAGCGCACGATCGCAGCCGGCGCGCGGCTGTGCGCGGGCGGCATGGCCGATCGCCCGTTCTATGCCGCCACGGTGCTGGATGGCGTGCGGCCGGGCATGCCGGCCTTCGACGAGGAAGTATTCGGACCGGTCGCCGTGGTGACGCCTTTCTCCTCGGACGAGGAAGCCGTTGCCCTGGCCAACCGTACCGAGTACGGGCTGTCTGCCGCGGTCGTCTCGCGCTCGGTGGCGCGGGCAATGGCCTTGGGTCGCCGCCTGCGTACAGGGCTGTTGCACATCAACGACCAGACGGTGGCTGGCGATCCTCGCGTGCCCTTCGGCGGCGTCGGGGCCTCGGGGAATGGCGGCCGTATCGGCGGCCCCGCCAACTGGGACGAATTCACGCAGTGGCAGTGGGTCACCGTTCAGGACCGGCCCCCCGCCTACCCCTTCTGATCCATTACCCCGGCACCCGCCGGTTCATCCAGCCGTCCAGCCGTCGCAGAACGGCAAGGAGAGGAGACATTTCCATGAAATTCCAGGCTTACCCGTTGCTGGCAGCTTGCGCGCTGGCTTGTGCCACCTCCGCTGGCGCCGCCGATTATCCTTCGCGCCCGATCCGTATCGTGGTCGACTTCCCGGCCGGCGGTACCATCGATTCTCTTGCACGCATCGTCGGCCAGCGACTGGGCGATCGATGGGGGCAACCGGTGGTGGTCGAGAACCGCCCGGGCGCGGGTGGCAACATCGGTGCCCACGAGGTCTACGGGTCCGCACCCGACGGCTATACCCTGCTGGCCACGCCCCCTGGGCCGTTGTCGATCAACGAGTACCTGTACAAGGACCTGACCTTCAAACCCTCGTCCTTCGCGGCAATAGGCTTGTTGGCAGGCAGCCCCAACGCCATCACGGTCAAATCCTCGTTGCCGGTCAGATCGGTGCAGGAACTGATCGCCTACGCCAAGGCCCATCCCGGCAAGCTGACCTACGGCTCCCAGGGCAACGGTTCGACGTCGCACCTGACCGGACAGTTGTTCGCGACGATGTCGGGCACCTCGCTGGTCCACGTTCCCTACAAGGGCGAAGGTCCCGCGCTGACCGACCTGATGGCGGGCCGCGTCGATCTTTTCTTCGGGAACATTTCGGCCGTGCTCAAGCTGCGCGACACCGGCAAGGTGCGCATCATGGCGGTAGCCGACCACGCACGTACCGAGATCGCCTCCGATGTCCCGAGCGCCGCCGAATCCGGGTTTCCAGGCTTCGAGAGCAGTGCCTGGTTCGCGCTGATGGCGCCGCCGGGCACGCCGGCCCCCATCGTCGACAGGCTGAACGAGGCACTGGCGGCCATTCTGGCCGACGACGGCGTGAAGAAACGCTTCCTCGCACTGGGGGCCGAAGCCAGGTCCTCGACCCCGGAACAAGCCCAGGCGTTCATCGAGGCTGAGCGCGTACGGTGGAAAAAGGTCATCGTCGAAGCCGGCGTGACCATGGATTGATACGGCTTCAACCTCAGACCGACAATCCGCTGATGCGCCGCACCCGCCGGGCCACCGCTTCCTCCAGCACCCCCGGCGCCGTCTCCACCATCGTGAACCACGTCCGCGCGCGCGTCACGCCGGTATAGACCAGTTCCCGCGTAAGGATGGGACTGGTCCGATCCGGCAGCAGCAAGGCGGTGTGCGCGAATTCCGAGCCTTGCGATTTGTGGACGGTCATGGCGTAGACGGTTTCCACCGCGTTGAGCCGGCTCGGCAACGCGAAGCGCACGCCGTCGGTGCCGTCGCTGCGCGGGAAGGCCACGCGCAGCGCGGTGCCTTCCCCGTCGCCTTGCGGCACGCGCAGCGCGATGCCGATGTCGCCGTTCATCAGGCCCAGGGCGTAGTCGTTGCGGGTGACGAGGACGGGACGACCTTCGTACCAGCCCAGCTCCTGTTCGATCAGTCCGCGCGCGCATAACGCCCTCGCGATGCGCGCGTTGAGGCCTTCGACCCCCTGCTCTCCCTTGCGGACGGCGCACAACAGGCGGAAGGCGTCGAAGGCCGCCAGCACCCGGGCCGCCCAGCTTTCCCAGGCGGGATCGTCGCCCGGGATATCCGCGGCCGGACGGGTGCGCTGCATGACGTCCAGGTAGTGCGCATAGCCACAGGGTTTGCCGCGCGCGGAGGCCGGATGGCCATCCAGCAGCAGCCGGTCGAGCGCGTCCGGCCGGATGCCGCGCGTGTCATAGACGTCGGGATCGGGCGCGGCGGATTCTCGTTCCAGCACGGTTCGTACTTCCTGCGGCAGCCCGGCGTTGACCGCGCGGGCCAGTTGCCCGATGCCGCTGCCGGCGCCGAAGCGGCGCGAGCGGCGCAGCATGACGATCTGCTGCGCCATCGCATGGCGTTCGGCATCGCCGGGCGACAGCCCCGTGCCGGCCAGGCTTTCGCCGCTGGCTTGTTCGAGCCAGGCCAGGGTCTCGGGCGTGTAGTGGCCGGCATCGGCGTCGCGGCAGAGATCGCCCAGCACGGCGCCCGCCTCCACCGACGCGAGCTGGTCCTTGTCGCCCAGCAGGACCAGCCTGGCGTGAGGCGGCAAGGCGGCCATCAAGTGCGCCATCATTTCGACGTCTATCATCGACGCCTCGTCCACGACCAGCATGTCGATGAGCAAGGGATTACCGGCATGGTGGCGGAAATGGCGCGTGTCCGGCCGGCTGCCCAGCAGCCGGTGCAGCGTCGAGACTTCGGTCGGGATGGCCGCCCGGACAGCGTCGGAAACGGGAAGTCGTCCGACCTGTTCGGCGATGGATGCCGACAGGCGGGCCGCCGCCTTGCCGGTGGGCGCGGACAGCAGGATGCGCAGCGGCCGCCCCGCTTCTACCGCCGCCATCTGCAGCAGCGCGAGCAGGCGCACGACCGTGGTGGTCTTGCCGGTTCCCGGTCCACCGGTGACGATGCCGATGCGGCCCCGGGCGGCCAGCGCGCAGGCCAGCTTCTGCCAGTCGGGACCGCTGTCCGCGGCTTGGGTTTCGTCGAACAGCAACGCCAGCGATTGCGCGAGGTTCGGCGGTGTCTCGACCGGGTGCGCTAGGCGCTCCCGCAGGGCCTGGGCGATGCGTCGCTCGAAGTCCCAGTAGCGCCGCAGGTACAGGCGGCCGGCATCGAGCACCAGCGGCCGCCCCTCGTCGGTCGAGTCCGCCCTAGCGGCATCCGCCACCAGCGGGCTGCCGGCCAGCGCGGCCAGCCACGTCGCGGCATCCACGCCGGCAAGCAGGTCGGACGGCAGGCGCATCGAGGGCCCCATGTCGCCCTCAGGCGGCAGGGACAGCGCCTCGTCGGGCCGCTCCAGCGTCAGGGCCAGGTCCAGGCAGACGTGACCGTGCCCCAATTGATGACTGGCCAGCGCGGCGGCCACCGCCACCAGGGGCTGGGTATCGGGACGGCACTCGAGCAGGAAGCCGACGAAGGCGCGGTCCAGCCGCCGCAACCAGCCGCGCTCGACCCAGGCATCGAGCAGCCCGAGCAGCGATTCGCGGTCGCGCAGGTCCGGCGAAGCCTGCGGCGCGGGCGCATCGAACGGCAATTCGTAGTTCGAGGAAGCCCGGGTCATGCCTGTGCCTCCGCAACGCCGGCGAACAGGCGGTCGAGTTGCTCGATCAGTTCGCGCGGCGGGCGATCGAAGTACGCGCCGCGTGTCGGCGCCCGGGTGCCGCGCAGGAACAGGTACAGCGCGCCGCCCATGTGGCGGTCGTAGTCGTAGTCCGGCAGCCGCGCCGTCAACTGCCGGTGCAGCGCCAGCAGGTACAGCACGTACTGCAGGTCGTAGCGCTTGGCCAGGATCTCGCTTTCCATCGCGGCGGTGGTGTAGGCCGCGTCGGTCGCGCCCAGCCAGTTCGACTTGTAGTCGGCCACGTAATAGCGCCCCTGGTGTTCGAAGGTCAGGTCCATGAAGCCCTTGAACATGCCGTTGAGCATGGCCGGCTCCAGCCCGGGCCGCGCCGCGCCCGGCACGACGTGGCGCCGGACCAGCGCATCGATGCGCGCGACGTCGACGTGGCGGCTTTCGAACCAGAATTCCATTTCGACCCGGTAGGACTCGAGCTCCGCGAACCGGAAGCTCCGCCCCGCGCCCAGCGGCAGCCGTTCGGTCAGCACGCCCGACAGCCAGCGGCTCAGCGGCGTGATCCAGCTTTCCCAGCCGCGGCGGTTGCAGCGGCGCGCGACGGCGTCGGCCAAGCGGTCCGGATCGGCCGCGGCGGCGCCGAAGCCCTCCTCCCCTGCCCACTCGAACAGGCCGTGCAGGAAGGTGCCCGGTCCCGGCCCGCGCGGAAAGCGATGCATGCCGGTGCCTGCCGGCGCGGCCAGCGTCTCGTCCGTGTCGGGAACGTCGTCGTCGAACAGCTTTTGCGCCTCGGGCGTCTCGGGGCTGGTGTCGCCGTGCAGGCGGGCCTCGCGCGCATCTTCGTCGCCGTCGGCCAGGCTGGCGACGCGCAAGGCGCTGTAGGAAGCGATCCACCACGGTTCGCCGGGCTGGCGTCCGGGCGTGCGGTACACGGGTTCGGCGGGACCGTCGGCCTGCATGTCCAGGACGACGGTGTCCGGCCGTGGGGCCGGCACGGTGCGCAGCAAGGCCCCGGAAGGATCCAGGGCGCGCAGCACGGACTCCAGCCGGGCCGATCCCGCCAGCGGTTCGCCGCCACCGGCCAGATAGCCCAGCGCGCACAGCGGCCAACCCGATTCGGCGGCGCGGCCGCGCTTGAGGTCGGCCACGCCCAGCCAGCAGGCATGGCGCGCCCGCGTCAGCGCCACGTACAACAGACGCAGGTCTTCGGCCAGCCGCTCGCGGTCGGCCAGCGCCTCCTCGGCCTCGCCGGGCGCGATGCTGACGACCAGTCGGCCGGATTCGTCGTGATAGCGCAGCGGCGGGCGGGTACGGTCGGCGGGCCGGAATGAGCAGGCGAACGGCAGGAAGACCAGCGGATATTCCAGCCCCTTGGACTTGTGGACCGTCACGACCTTGAGCAACTGGGCATCGCTTTCCAGCCTCAGGATCTGGGCTTCGTTGGCCTGGCCGTCCTGCGCCAGGTGCTCCGCCAGGTGGCGGATCAGGGCCTGCTCGCCGTCCAGTTCGCCGGCCGCCTGTTGCAGCAGTTCGGCCAGGTGCAGCAGGTTGGTCAGGGCGCGTTCGCCGTCCGCGCGCCGGGCCAGCGCCGCCGGCAGCCCGAAGTCGTCCATGAAGCGCCGCAGCATGGGCAGCACGCCCTGGCGCCGCCACAGGTCGCGGTAGCCACGGAAACGCAGCACCCAGGACTCCCAGAAGCGCTCGTCGCGGTTCAGCCGGTCGAGCTCGGCCAGCGGCCGGTCCAGCGTCGCGCTGGCCAGCGTCGCGCGCAGCTTGCGGTCGTCGTCGGGTTCGGCGCAGGCATGCAGCCAGCGCAGCAGGTCGGCGGCTTCCTGGCCGTCGAACACCGAGTCCTTGTCCGACAGGTAGACGCTGCGCACGCCGCGTTCGGCCAGCGCGGAACGGATGGCATGGGCCTCGCCCATGTCGCGCACCAGCACCGCGATGTCGGCGGGCGCGAGGCCGCGGATCGCGCCGTCTTGCAGGAAGCCCGTGTTCCCCGCCCGGCCGCCGGCCAGCAGGCGGACGATCTCGGTGGCGCAGGTGGCGGCCATGGCCGCGCGGTAGGTGCCGCCGGCGATGGGCGCGTCCTGGTCGGCCAGCCAGAAGGTCAACGGCGCGGCGGGCGCGCCGTCCGTGACCAGGGACTCCGCCCTGCCCTGCGCCGCTACCGGCACGAAGGGCAGCGGGTCGTCGCCGCCGCGCCGGAACAGGAAGGCGCCCTGCCCGTCCGGCCGGTTCTCGGCAGTCTCGAATACGGCGTTGACCGCGGCGACCATGCCGGCGCTGGAGCGGAAGTTGGTGCCCAGCGTGTAGTGGCGGCCGGCGGTCGCCCGGCGGGCGCGCAGATAGGTATGGATGTCGGCGCCGCGGAAGGCGTAGATGGCCTGCTTGGGATCGCCGATCATCAGCAGCGCGCAATCGTCGGAGTCGTCGGCGACGCGGTAGACGCGGTCGAAGATCCGGTACTGGACAGGATCGGTATCCTGGAATTCGTCGATCAGCGCCACCGGGAACTGGGCGCGGATGACCTGGGCCAGCCGATCGCCGTTCTCGCCGCGCAGCGCCGCATCCAGGCGGGTCAGCATATCGTCGAAACCCATTTCGGCGCGGCGCCGCTTTTCCTCGTCGAAGCGGATCCGCACCCGATACGCGGCGTGCGCCAGCATGTCGGCATCGGCCGATGGCAGTCGGGCAAGCAGGCGCGGCAGGTCGACCATGGCATCCAGCGCGGGATGGTCGATGCGATGGCCGGCCTCGCAGATCTCGGCCATGCCGGCCGGAGTCAGGCGCTGGAATCCCGTTCCCAGGTCCAGGATTTCCAGCGCGGGATCGGACGCCCAGGCGGACAAGCGGTCGAACCAGGGGCCGTACCAGCGTGCCTGGAACTTGCGGGCGTTGACGCGCTTGGCGGCGCAGGCCGCATCGCACAGTGCGCGCAATTCCTGGCTCCAGGCGGTCCACGGAGCTTTCAGCTGGGCGAGCGCCGCGGCGCGGCGGGCACGGGCACTGGCGTAGATGTCCGCCAAGGTGCCGGGGATGTCGCGTGGCGATGCATGGGCCAGCAAAGGCGAAATCCGCCGCCGCAAGGCATCGGGGGTGATCCAGTTCGTCGACACCCAGTCCAGCGTCTCGTCCCGCAATGCATAGCAATGTTCGCGCCAATAGTCGCGCACGACCTCGGCCAGGAGGTCGGTATGGTCGGTTTCCAGTGTCTGCGTGAACAGGCTGCCGCTGTCGAAGGCGTGTTCGCGCAGCATGCGCTGGCACCAGCCGTGGATGGTGGACACCGCGGCCTCGTCCATCCATTGCGCCGCCACGTCCAGCTTGCTGGCGCAGGCGGGCCAGTCGGCCTCGGGGTAGTCGCCACGCAAAGCAGCGATCAAGGTATCCGGCGCCTCGGTTTCCTCGCGGAAATAGCGTGCGGACTCCGCCAGCCGGGCGCGAATGCGGTCACGCAGTTCCTGGGTGGCGGCATCGGTGAAGGTCACGACCAGGATCTCGGGCGGCAGCAGCTCGCGGCCGAAGGCGCTCTCGCCACC
Source organism: Pigmentiphaga sp. NML030171 (assembly GCF_002188635.1). Taxonomy (GTDB): domain Bacteria; phylum Pseudomonadota; class Gammaproteobacteria; order Burkholderiales; family Burkholderiaceae_B; genus Pigmentiphaga; species Pigmentiphaga daeguensis. The sequence goes on from NZ_NINX01000039.1 coordinate 227,370, forward strand.
ATGCCCCAGCACGAGTCGGACGAACAGCGCGGAAATGGTGAAAGTCTTGCCCGTGCCGGCGCTGGCCTCGATCAGGCGGCTGCCACGCAGCGGCAGGGTCAGTGCCAGGTCGCGTGTCGGGGACGAAGCGCTCATGCCCGCTCTCCCCCGGTTTTCCTCTCGGTACGCGCCGGCCGGGCCGTTTCGAACAGCGGCAGATACAGCGTCCGGGCCCAGGAACCGAACTCCTCGTCCGACCACAAGGCCTGGAAGTCCGGGAACTGGCGCATCAGATAGGGATTGCGGTCGACCTCGCCGGGCATGGTGGGCCCGCCCTCGTAGGTCTTGCGCGCCTGCTCGTATGCCGCCGCCTCGTCCGGCAGCGCGGCCAGCCACGCGAACGCCGTGCGCACGGCCACCGGCGGCGGAAGGCGCATGCCGGCGTCCCAGGCGTCGATCAGGTCGCCCAGCCAGGCCCGCGCCTCGCTTTCGGCCACGGGCGGCAGGCTGAATTCGCCGTCGGTGGCGACCAGCACGGTGTGCAGGGACAGCCCCGTCGCATTGCCGGCCAGATGCGCCACCCAAGGCCGGATCAACCGATGCCATCGTGGCAGGCGCGCGGCCACGCCCAGCTCGCCGGGAATGGCCTCGAGCCAGAGGTGCCCGCCGTCGTCGTTGCGCCGCAGTCCGCCCAGCCAGCCCTGCAACGAGATCTCGCCATGCCGGAACTCCACCGCGGCCGGCACCTCGCATGCCAGCGGCCAGCGCGCGCGCCACTCCCGATGCCGCGCCAGCACGTCGGGCAGCGGCGCGATCAGCGCCTGCGCCACGCGTTCGCCGAATCCGGCCAGCGGCAGCTCGCCGCCGCGCGCCAACATCCTGGCCGTCGCGTGCAGCCTGTCCAGGGCCTCGTCGGCGTCGTCCGCGGACAAGCCGGCCAGCAACAAGCGCTCGCTCAACTGGTAATGGGTCAGGCCGTCGAGCGCGAAGGGTTCTTCGTCCTCCGCCGCCTCTTCGGCATCGTCGAAATGGATCTTCAGCCGCTGGTTGAAGAAGGCCCGCAGCGGGTCTCGGGCATAGGCCTGCAACTGCGCCAGTTCCAGGACGGCGCCGGCCGGGGGCGGCGGCAGGGCCTGCGGCATGGGCGCCCCGGACGCCCGGGGCTCGTGCATCACCGCCCATTCCCGCGCATAGGTGAACAGCCGCCCCGAGCGCGAGGCGAAATAGCGCGGGCTGAAAGGCTGCAGCGGATGGACCGTGGTCAGGCCGTCCAGCAGGTCCGCGCCGTCCTGGCTTTTCCAGCCCGCGGCAAGATGGTCGCGCAATTGCGCCACCAGCACGGAAGGCGGCCGCTCGGCGTTGTCGCGTACGCTGCGGCCGACCCAGCTCACGTACAGCGCGTCGCGCGCCGACAGCAGCGCCTCGAGCAGCAGATAGCGGTCGTCCTCGCGGCGCGAACGGTCGCCCGGCCGGTAGTCGGCGCGCATCAGGTCGAAATCGGGCGGCGTCTGGACCCGGGGATAGTCGCCGTCGTTCATGCCCAGCAGGCAGACGACGCGGAACGGGATCGCCCGCATCGGCATCAGGGTGCAGAAGTTGACCGACCCTGCCAGGAAGCGCTGGTTCAGGCGGCTGCGATCCAGGTCGCCCAGCCAGGCCTCGCGCACCACCACCAGCGGCAGCGTTTCCTCCAGGCCGACGCGCTCGCACACCTCCAGCCAGTCGTCCAGCAACTGCGACAGGCTGGCCAGCGCGGCTTCCTCGCGCTCGGTCGTCGGCGTGAAGAGATCGGCCATCAGGGTCCGCAGCCGGAATCCCCAGGCCTGGGGCGCGGCCGGCGTCGCCAGGGCGGCGCGGATGCGTTCCAGGCTCTCCAGCAAGGCGTCCAGCGATCCGACCAGCGCCGCGTCCAGGCCGCCCACTTCGTCATAGGGTTCGATGCCCTCGAACGCCGGCGCGGCGCCCACCGCGTAGCCCAGCAGCATGCGGCGCAGGCCGAAGCGCCAGGTGTTCTGCTCCATGCCCCCGGGCAGGCCCAGGCTGGCGCGCTGGCCGGCGTCCACGCCCCAGCGCACGCCCGCCCCGGCGATCCAGCGATGCAACTGCGGCAGGTCGCTTTCGCGCAGGCCGAAGCGCTGGCGCACGGCCGGCACGTCCAGCAGGTCCAGTATCTCGCTGACCGCGAAACGGCTCTCGGGCAGCCGCAGCAGGTGCTCGACCGCGATCAGCAGCGGCTCGCGGCCGCGCTGCCCCTGGTCGGCCAGCGTATAGGGAATGTGGCGGCGGTCGCGCGGATCGATCTGGCCGAACACTGCCCGGATGTGCGGCGCGTAGGCATCGATGTCCGGCACCATGACGATGACGTCGCGCGGCCGCAGGCTGGGGTCGGCATCGAAGCGGGCCAGGAGCTGGTCGTGCAGGATCTCGACCTCGCGCTGCGGGCTGTGGGCGATGTGGAAACGGATGGAGGCGTCGGTCTCGACGTCCACCGGCGGCCATTGTTCCCGCGTTTCCTCGAGCGAGCGCAGATTGAGGATGTCGTCCTGGACCTGGGCCAGCAGGTGCTCGGCGGGCGGTTCGCTGAACAGGTCGATGCGGCGGTCGCTGATGGAAGCGAAATGCTCCTGGTAGCGCTCGGGAATGTCGTAGGTATCGAGCAGGTGGATGTAGTCGCGGCCCTGTTTGCCCCAGGCCGCCAGCAGCGGATTGCCGAAGCGGTGCATGGCCTGCGCGTCCGGCGCCGCGGGCATGCCGGGCTTGCGCTGGTGCCGCCGGTACTGGTGGCGCAGCAGGTCCTGGTCGGCGACGATGTCGGTCCAGTGATGCTGGCAGGGATTGTGGACGCACAAGAGGACCTGGCAGAACTTGGACAGTGCCGCCAGCGCCTCCAGCGACTGCGCCGGCATGGACGAGATCCCGAATACGATCACCCGGCGCGGCAGGTCCCGCGGCGGCGCATCGGCCTCGGCCAGCCGCGCCAGGAAGCGCCGGTGCACGCGCGCCCGGCTCTGGATCACGCCATCGTCGCCCACGTCGGCCAGCACCGCGCGCCACAAGGCGGCCTGCCAGCGGTCCTCCGCGCCGAGCGGCACGGTGCCGCGCCGCGATGTCCGCAACACGTCGCGCCCATGCTCCCAGTCGTCCAGCCAATCGGCGCGGTACACCTGGTACTGGTCGAACAGGTCCGCCAGCCGCTCGGCCAGTTGATGGCGCTTGCGCATGCTGTCGTCGTCGGCCAGGAAGCGCCGCAGCGGCAGGAACACCTCGTCGCCCAGCACCTGCGGCAACAGGCGCAGCAGACGCCAGGTCAAGCCGTTGCGGTCGAGCGAAGATGTTTCGGGAAGCAGGTCCTTGCCCAGCACCGCGCGGTAGGCCTGCCAGAGAAAGCGCGCCGGCAGTTGCACCGCCACCGCCGCCGCGATCCCGCAGCCTTGCGCCCCCGCCTCGTCCGGATCGGCCGCCAGGGCGAACTTCAGCCACTGCGCGATGCCGTTGCTCTGCACCAGGATGATTTCGTTCTCGAGCGGCGCCAGCGGATACCGCTTCATCCATGACACCGCCAGCCCGCGCAGTTCCTCCAGCCGATTGCCGTGGACGACCATGAAACCGGGAGCGAGCGGCGAAGAAGCGGGCATGCGCGAACAATGAGAATGGGGGGCGATCCCCCCATTCTACAGAGCGGCAGGAACGATCAACGGTATCCGGTACGGTCCAGGATCTTTTGGGCCGTGACCTGGTTGCGGCCGATCGCGCCGATCGACACCGTCTCGGCCTTGAACGGACCCAGCGCTTCCAGCGCGGCGTTGTCGGTCTTGACCGACCGCACGGCCGGCCATTCGTTGTTGCCCGCGGCGAAATAGTTCTGCGCCTTGTCGCTGGCCAGGTACTCCAGGAACTTGACCGCGGCTTCCTTGTGCGGCGCATGGCGGGCCACCGCACCGCCGGCGACGTTCATGTGCACGCCCTGCCCCGCCTGGTCGGGCCACAGGAAGCCGATCTTGGCGATTGCGGCCTTGTCCTCGGGCTTGTCGGACCGGGCCATGCGCACGTAGTAGTAGTTGTTGGTCAGCGCGACGCCGCATTCGCCCGAGGCCACGCCCTTGATCTGGTCGGTGTCGCCGCCCTGCGGGCTGCGCGCCATGTTGGCCACCATGCCCTGGGCCCACTTCTCGGCCGCGGCCTCGCCGTTGCGCTCGATCAGCGAGCCCAGCAGGGACAGCATGTAGGGGTGGGAGCCGGACCGCGTGCAGACCTTGCCCTTGTTCTTGGGGTCGGCCAGCTTTTCGTAGGTATCGACGTCCGCCGGGTTGACGGTCGCCTTGTTGTAGACGATGACGCGGGCGCGCGTGGAGAAACCGAACCATTGCGGGTCCTTGCCCGGTTCGCCGCCTTGCAGGTTGGCGGGAATGCGCTCGGCCAGCACCTTGGAGCTGACCGGCTGGAACAGGCCGTCGGCCTCGGCGCGCCACAAGCGCGCGGCGTCGACCATCAGGATCACGTCGGCCGGGCTCTTGGCGCCCTCGCTCTTCAGGCGCTCGACCAGCGCGGCATCGCCGGCCTCGATGCGGTTGATCTTGATGCCGGTCTGGTCGGTGAATCCCTTGTAGAGCAGCTCGTCCGTCTGATAATGGCGGGCGGAATAGATGTTCAGTTCCTGCGCGTGGGCGCCGGCGGAGACGGCCAGCAACGCGGCGGTCAGCAGGGAAAGCTTGAGCATGGACGAGGCCTCGGGATAAGGTCGAGTTGGCAACGAGATGGGAATTATTGTCATTCCCATCTCTCCCGTCAAATCTTTCAGCTTTTCGTAAGCTTGTCCCGCCGGGAAATGGCCCGGGCCAGCACGATCACCGGCAGCAGGCCGGCCAGCACGATGGTCAGGGCCGGGACGGCGGCCTCTCCCAACCGTTCGTCCGCCGCCAGGTGGTCGGTGATGACGGCCAGGGTGTCGAAGTTGAACGGCCGCAGCACCAGGGTCGCGGGCAGCTCCTTCATCACGTCCACGAACACCAGCAAGGCGGCGGTCAGCAGGCTGCGCCGCAACAGCGGCTGGTGCACACGCGCCAGCAGTTCCCAGGTCCCCGCCCCCAGGCTGCGCGCGCTGGCATCCAGGGACGGCGTGATCTTGGCCAGCCCCGCCTCCGTCGTTTGCAGCGCCACCGCCAGGAAGCGGACCAGGTAGGCATAGACCAGCAGCGTCAGCGTGCCGGTCAGCGTGCCCTGGAACGACCATCCCCACGCCTCCAGCCGGCCGTCCAGCGCGCCCACCAGGATCAACAGGCCCACCGCCAGCACCGCGCCGGGCACCGCGTAGCCCATGCCCGCCACGCTGTTGGCGGCGCGCACCAGCCGCCCGGGCGCCAGGCGGGCGGCGTAGGCCAGCCCGAGCGCCAGCACCACGGCCAGCACCGAGGTCGTGGCCGCCAGCCGCAGGGTATTGCCCAGCCACATGGCATAGCGGTTCCAGTCGATGACGTGGAAATCCTGGGCGGCGAACCGCAGCATGATGGCCACGGGCAGCAGGAATCCCAAGGTCAGCGGTACGAGGCATACCAGGTTGGCCCAGACCGCCCGGCGGCCCGACAGCCGGCGCGGCGCCTGCTCGTGGCGCTGGGCGCCCGCGTGAAAGCGCAGGCGGGTCCGGCTGCGGCGCTCCAGCCAGACCAGCACGAACACGAAGGCCAGCAGGGCCGACGCCAGCTGGGCCGCGGCGATGCGGTCCCCCATGGACAGCCAGGCCCGGTAGATGCCGGTGGTGAAGGTCTGCACGCCGAAGTACGACACCGCGCCGTAGTCGGCCAGCGTCTCCATCAGCACCAGCGTGATGCCGGCCACGGCCGCGGGCCGCGCCAGCGGCAGCACCACCGCGAAGAAAGCCCGCGCCGGGCCGCAGCCCAGCGTGCGCGCGGCCTCGGACAGGCGCGGGCTGCGCTCGAGGAAGGCCGTGCGCGTCAGCAGGTAGACGTAGGGATAGAACGCGAAGATGAAGACCAGCGCCGCCCCGTACCACGACCGGATGGCCGGGAACCATGGCAGCCGGGGCTGACCGGTCAGGTCCCGCAGCAGGGTCTGCACCGGCCCCGAGAACTGGAAGAAGTCGGTGAAGGCATAGGCCATGACATAGGTCGGCATGGCCAGCGGCAGGATCAGCGCCCATTCGTAGACGCGCCGCCCGGGGAAATCGTGGGCCGCCACGACCCAGGCGGTGGCGACGCCCACGACGGCGGCGCCCGCGCCCACGGCCGCCATCAGCAGCAGCGAGGTGGCGACATAGCCCGGCAGCACCGTGCCGGCCAGGTGGGCAAGGATGTCCCGGGCGCCGGCGTCGGCGTTCGACACCGACCACAGCAGGCTGACGATGGGCAAGGCGATGAAGGCGGCCACGGCGGCGGCCGGCCAGGAAAGCGCGGTGCGTCGGTGCATCGGATACCAGGACAAATCGACGGACGACGCGGGCGCGAAGGTCCGCCTGGCGTTGGCGGCAAGCAGGAATACGAATTATATTCATGCGCTTGCGCAATCCGTCCGCCCCCATGCCCCACCCTCACCTGCAGCTCGATCACGTCCGCCTGGGCTATCGCATGCCGACCGGCATGCACGTCGTCGTCGACGACCTGTCGCTGGCCCTGCACGAAGGCCGCATCGGCTGCCTGCTGGGGCCATCGGGCTGCGGCAAGAGCACGGTGCTGCGCGCGATCAGCGGTTTCGAACCCCTGCTGGCCGGAAGCATCGCGCTGCACGGCGAAGTCGTCGCCACGCCGCGCCGCAGCCTGGCCCCCGAGAAACGCCGGGTGGGTGTCATGTTCCAGGACTACGCGCTGTTCCCTCACCTGTCGGTGGAAGACAACGTCGGTTTCGGCCTGCGGCGCGAACCGGCCGCGGCCCGCGCCGCGCGGGTAAAAGGGCTCCTGTCCCTGGTCGGCATGGCCTCGCTGGGCGGCAAGTATCCGCACGAGCTGTCCGGCGGCCAGCAGCAGCGCGTGGCGCTGGCCCGCGCGCTGGCGCCACGCCCCGAACTGCTGCTGCTGGACGAGCCCTTTTCCAGCCTGGACGTGGACCTGCGCGAGCGACTGGCCGGCGAAATACGGGACATCCTGAAGGAGGCCGAGGCGACTGCGATCCTGGTGACGCACGACCAGGCCGAGGCTTTCGCGATGGCCGACGAGATCGGCGTGATGGAGCAAGGCCGGATCGTGCAGTGGGGCAAGGCCTACGATCTTTATCACCACCCCGCCACGGCGTTCGTGGCCGGCTTCATCGGCGCCGGCGTGCTGGTGCCGGGCCGGCCGACAGGCAACGGCAGCATCCGGCTTGAATTCGGCGATATCGATGCGCCCGGCCCTGTTTCCACGAACGGCGATGTCCGGGTCCTGCTGCGGCCCGACGACCTGCTGGCCGACGCCGACAGCCCCATCCGGGCGCGGCTGGTCCACAAGGTCTTTCGCGGCCCGGGCTACCTGTACACCTTGCGCCTGCCCTCGGGCAGCGAAGTGCTGGCGCAGATGCCCCGCGAGGACGGGCATCGCATGGGCGACGAGATCGGCATCCGCCTGCGGACGGGCAGCCTGCCCGCCTTTCCCGCTTAGCGGCGCTGCTGCTGTTGCCGGCGCTGGCGGTCCTGGTTCAGGCGTTCGACCAGGTTGTTGGCCAGTATCGTGTTGCCCGCGTCCCGGCCGACATCCACGGCGTTCTTGCCCTCGGCATTGCGGACGTAGCCATCCGCCCCTTCGTCCAGCAGCAGCTTCACCGTCGAAGTATGGTCGTAGCGCATGGCCATCATCAGGGGCGTCATCTTCCCGGGCGATTCGGCGTCGATGTAGGCATAGTGCTCCAGCAGCACGCGCACCGCGTCGTCGTTGCCCTTGGATGCGGCGTAGTGCAGCGCCGTCCAGCCCTCCTGGTTGACCTCGGCGCCGCGCTCGATCAGTTTTTCCATCCGCGCGGCCTCGCCCCGGATGGCCAGGTACATCAGCGGCGTCTCGCGCAGCCGGTTCTGGCGATTCACGTCGATGCGCTTGTCGGCCAGCAGGACGTCATAGACGCCCCAGGCCTCTTCCTTGATGGCTTCGAGCAGCGGCGTATTGCTGGCGGCATTCGGCATGTTGGGATCCATGCCCCGCGCGAGCAGCGTTTTGACCGTGGACGCGCGGTCGTTGCGGATGGCGATCCAGAAATCCTCTTCCGCGCCTGCCTGCGCCGCCGAGAACGCGGTCAGCCAGCACCACAGCAACAGGAACCCCCATCCGCGCCGCGCCCACGAGCCAAACATAATGCGTTTCCTTATATTTGCTTTCCAAGCCATTGATTGAAAAGCTTTTTTCTTCAACATCGAACAGCTGGATTAAAGTTATTTCTAACTTTAAGTTAACGCTGTATATCTTTGAATAGATTGAAAAAATTCTTGGTCGACGCTTCCGCCACCGCTTCGACCGTGATGCCCCGCAGGTCGGCGATCTTCTCGGCGACGTGGATCACCTTGGACGGGTCGTTCAGCTTGCCCCGGTGGGGTACGGGCGCCAGGTATGGCGAATCGGTTTCGATCAGGATCCGGTCCAGCGGGATGTTGCGGGCCACTTCCTGCAGTTCCCGCGCATTCTTGAAGGTGACGATGCCCGAAAAGGAGATGTGGAAATTCATCGCGATGGCCGCGTCCGCCACTGCCTGGGATTCGGTGAAGCAATGCATCACGCCGCCGACTTCCGCCGCCCCCTCTTCTTCCATGATGCGCAGCGTATCTTCCGCCGCCGAGCGGGTGTGGATGATCAGGGGTTTGCCGGTCCGCCGGGCGGCACGGATATGGTTGCGGAAGCGGTCGCGCTGCCAGGTCAGGTCACCCGTCAGCCGGTAGTAGTCCAGCCCGGTTTCTCCTATCGCGACGACCTTCGGAGTCGCCGCCAGCTCGACCAATTGCTCGACCGTGGGGTCGGGGGTGTCCTCGTAGTCGGGGTGCACGCCCACCGAGGCCCAAAGATTGTCATGGCCCCGCACCAGCTCCATCAGCCGAGGCCAGTCGGGCAGGTTCACGCTGACGCACAGCGCCTGGGCGACGTGGTTGCCGCGCATGCGCTCGAGGATCTCGGGCAGTTGCGCGGCCAGTTCGGGAAAATCCAGATGGCAATGCGAATCGACGAACATGGGAAAGGAAGACGGTAAGGCTGCGGAATCCATAGTACCAGCGGGAGCGGGCACCTAGGCCCGCTTGGGGCGGCGGCCCAGGCAGGCCGCGCTGGCCTGGGCCAGCACATCCTGGGCGAACAGCCGTGCATTGAGCGGATGGTCGGCGATCCTGCGCTGGCGGGTGAGCCAGCGCGACAGCTCGGCCACCCGGCCGCGCTCGGCGCGCTCGCCTATCTTCGCACTCTGGGAGGCCAGGTCGGGGAAATAGCGCGCGCCCATGCCGGCCTGGGCCAGGGCCACGTCGATGGCCAGGCGTTGCAGGGCGTCGATCCACTCGGCGGCGGGAATCTTGTCCAGCGCGTCGACGATCTGCCCCAGGTCGGGCGGCTTGCCTTGCGCGAGCGCGGTCACGAAGGTGTCCAGCCATGGCGCCCTGGGCGGAACGCCGGCTTCGGCACGGCGCCAGGCCGCGACCGGCGCCCCCCCGGCGGCGGCCAGTTGCGCGGCCGCGTCCTGGACGCCCTGCTCTTGCAGCCAGGCCAGGGCGGGTTCGGGCGCCGGCGTTCCCAGGGGCAGCCGGCGACAGCGCGACACCAGGGTGGGCAGCAGCCGGTCGGGCGCGTCGGACACGAGCAGGAACACGGTCTGGGGGGGCGGTTCCTCCAGGATCTTCAGGAGGCCGTTGGCTGAAATGGTGTTGAGCGTTTCAGCCGGATACAGCACCACCACCCGCAGGCCGCCCCGGTGCGTGCCGGTATTGGCCCAGGATTCCAGGGCGCGTATCTGCTCGATGCGGATCTCGCGCGAGGGGGCGCGCTTGCCGGCCTTCTTGCCGTCAGCATCGACGGCTTCTTCCTCGGCATCGCCCTCTTCGGCCTGGCCTTCGGCCAGCGCCACGGCTTCGGGACGGACGCGGCGGAAGTCGGGATGGTTGCCCGAGGCATACCAGGTGCAGGCGGGGCACCGCCCGCAGGCCATGCCGTCCTGCGGCGACTCGCACAACAGGCCGGCGGCGGCGGCGCGCGCGAACTCGACCTTGCCTATGCCCGCCAGTCCGTGGATGAGCCAGGCGTGGGCAAAGCGTCGCCGCTGTTCTTCGCCCAGCCAGGCGCGGGCCGTTTCTTCATGCCAGGGATAGAACCGGGGCAGGCTCATGGGCCATCCGCCGCGGCGATGCAGGCCTGCAGCTGGGCGGCCAGCTCCGCCCGGACCGCCTCGATCGGCCGGGTCGAATCGATGATGCGAAAACGCGCCGGATCCGCCTTGGCCCGGGCATGATAGGCCGCGCGCGTGCGTTCGAAAAAGGCGTCGTCCTCGCGCTCGAAACGGTCCAGGGTGCGGCCCCGCCCCAGCCGTTCGCGGGACACTTCCAGCGGGACGTCGAACAACCAGGTCACGTCCGGCTGCAAGTCCCCGTGCACCCATTGCTCCAGCAACGCGATGCGCTCGGCGGCCAGGCCGCGGCCGCCCCCCTGGTAGGCGTAGGTGGCGTCGGTGAAGCGGTCGCAGACCACCCACTGGCCCCGCGCCAGCGCCGGCTCGATCACGGTGCGCACGTGCTCGCAGCGCCCCGCGAACATCAGCAGGGTCTCGGTATCGAGCCGCATGGGTTCGTTCAGCAGCAGCTCGCGCAGTTTCTCGGCCAGCGGCGTGCCGCCGGGCTCGCGGGTCTGCACCACATCCAGGCCGGCCTCGCGCAGCCGGGCCACGAGCCATTCCAGGTGCGTGCTCTTGCCCGCGCCGTCCACGCCCTCGAGCGTGATGAAACGGCCGCGGCGCACCGCCGCGTTCGCGCCGGCGCTCATGGCTGCACCGCCTCGGTCTGCATGGACGGCGGCGGCTGCAACCCCCTGAGCTGGTAGCGCGCGACGTAGCGGTTGTGGCTGTCCAGGGTCTCGGAGAAGGCGCTGGTGCCGTCGCCGCGGGAGACGAAATACAGGTACTTGTGCTTCTCGGGCTGGACCGCGGCCAGCAGCGAGGCCCGGCCCGGGTTCGAGATGGGCGTGGGCGGCAGCCCGCGGCGCGTGTAGGTGTTCCACGGGGTGTCGGCGCGCAGGTCGCGGCGGCGCAGGTTGCCGTCGAAGACCTCGCCCAGGCCGTAGATGACAGTCGGGTCGGTCTGCAGCGGCATGCCGACCCTGAGCCGGTTGACGAACACGCCGGCGATGCGCCGGCGATCGGCCTCCATGCCGGTTTCCTTTTCGATGATGGAGGCCAGGATCAGGACTTCGTACGGCGAGCCCAGCGGCAGGTCCGGATCGCGTTGCGCCCAGATCTCGGCCAGTTCCCGCTGTTGCGCGCGATAGGCGCGGCGCAGGATGTCGATGTCGCTCGAGCCCACGGCGAACAGATAGGTGTCCGGAAAGAACAGCCCTTCGGGATGGCTGGTCGAGGCGCCGATCTTGGCCGTGACCGTGGCGTCGTCGAGGCCGTCCAGGGTCTGGCGCACGTCGGGATGGCGGCGCAGGGCCGCGCGTATCTGGCGGAAGTTCCAGCCCTCGATGAAACGGATCTCGCGCTGCGTGACGTCGCCGCGCGCGAGCCGGTTCAGCAGCGTCCACAGCGAATCGCCGCGCGCCACTTCGTAGCCGCCGGCCTTGATGCGGCGTTCCGTGCCCGTCACGCGCGCATAGGCGATCAGGACCTCGGGCGGCACGGCGATGCCGGCCTCGCGCACCTGCCGGGCGATGCCCCGCATGGTCGTGCCTTCGTCGATGACGAAGTCCACCTTGTCCGCGGGCAGGGAAAGCGGCATGCGCAGCCACGCGACGCCTGCGCCGACGATGGCCAGCGATGCCAGCAACAGCGCGGCGAACGATATGGCCAGCGCGCGTTTCAGGGAAAAATGTCGTTTGGGCATGGGCGCCTATAATACTTCGATCGACCTCATCGACCGTTTCAAGATGTCCGTCCAAGAGATTTTATCCGCGAGCGCGCGGCCGGATGCCGCCCTCGCGCACATCGCGCCGCTGGACCATTTGACCGTGCTCGAAGCCCGGGGTGCAGACACGATCGAATTCCTGCAGGGACAACTGACCCAAGACGTCAAGAAACTCGGCGACGCCGACGCGCGGCTTGCCGGCTATTGCACGGCCAAGGGCCGGCTGCTTGCCAGCGCCATCGTCTGGCGCGCCCAGCCCGATCCCGCCGATCCGGTCCCGCGCGTGCTGGCGCTGGTCGATGCCAGCATCGCCCAGGCGCTGCAGAAGCGCCTGTCCATGTTCGTGCTGCGCGCCAAGGTCAAGCTTGCCGCCACGCCGCTGCGCGTGGCCGGCGTCTGGCGCGGGACCGATGCGGCGGCCCTGCAGGCGGCCGCGGGCGGGTTGCTGCCCGCCGCGCCCTGGTCGCGCGCCGACCTGCCCGACGCCACCTGGATCGCGGCCCCCGCCGCCGACGCGTCGCCGCGCTGGTGGTGGATAGGAACGGACGACGCGCTGCAACGGCTGGGCACCGCGCTGGGGGCCCCGGCGCAGGCCGGCCTGGCCCAGGCCTGGCGCGCCGCCGACATCGCTTCGGGCCTGCCCTGGATCACGGCGCCGACGCAGGACCTGTTCGTGCCGCAGATGGTCAACCTGGAGCTGATCGGCGGGGTCAGCTTCACCAAGGGCTGCTATCCTGGCCAGGAAGTGGTCGCGCGCAGCCACTACCTCGGCAAGCTCAAGCGCCGCATGTTCGCCGGCCATGTCGCCGGCGGGCAGCCGGATCCGCAGGCGCTGGCCGGTGCCGACGTCTTCCAGGAAGGCGACGAGCAGCCCTGCGGCCGCATCGTCAACGCGGCGCGCGAAGGCGGCGGGGTCGCGATCCTGTACGAAAGCTCGCTGGCTGCCGCGCAAGGCCAGGCCCCCCTGCACGCCGGCTCGCCCGCCGGTCCGATCATCCAGCCGCGGGCGCTGCCCTACGCCCTGTCCGACGATACCCGCTCGGCATGAGCCCAGCGCCGGGACCCGCCATGCACAATCTCTACGTCTACTACAAACTGCCGCAAGCCCGGCGCGCCGAGGCCCTGGCGCCCGCCCGCCGGGTGCTCGAGGCCGGCCGCGCCCGGAGCGCCCGGGCGGCCCTCCTGGCGCGCCCCGCCGCCGACGACGGCGTGGTCACCTGGATGGAGGTCTACGAAGACGTGGCCGACGTGCCCGGACTCGAGGCCGCGCTGGCCGAAGCGGTGCAGGCCAGCGGCCTGGCGGCCCTCCTGCTGGCCCCTCGCCGCAGCGAGGTCTTCGTCGACCTGCCCGCCGATCCGGCGGGATGGGAAGACTGACGCCATGTGCCTGATGGCCTTCGCCTGGGATCCGCGCGGTCCGACCACTTTGCTGATGGTGGCCAACCGAGACGAGTTCTATGCCCGGCCCACGGCGCCCGCCGACTGGTGGCAGGATCATCCCGACATCTGGGCCGGACGCGACCTGGCGGCCGGCGGGACCTGGATGGGTATCACGCGGCATGGGCGCTTCGCCGCCATCACGAATTACCGCGAGGGAGGCCGGAACGATCCAGCCGCGCCCTCGCGCGGCGGACTGGTGTCCGGTTTCCTGGCTGGCACCTCGACCCCCGCGGGTTATCTGCGCGACCTGGCCCGGCGTGCCGGGCCCTTCAACGGATTCAACCTGGTGGTGGGGGAATTGTTCGGGCGGAGCCCGTCGCTGTGGTACCTGTCGCATCGCCGCGGCCATTCCGCCACCTCGCCCGAGGCGCTGGCGGCCGGCGTGTACGGCTTGTCGAACGCGGTACTGGACACGCCCTGGCCCAAGGTCGTGCGCACCACCGCCGCGCTGGCCACGCTCAAGGCCACCGAGGCCCGCACGCCGGCCTACCTCCAGATGCTGAGCGACACGACCATCGCGGAAGACACGCAATTGCCCAGCACCGGCATCAGCCTGGAACGCGAGCGGGCCCTGTCGGCCGCCTTCATCATCACGCCCGACTACGGCACGCGGGCCCAGACGGTGATCCAGGCCACCCGCGACGGCCATGTCGAAGTGGCAGAACGCAGCTTCGACAACGCCGAGCAGGCGCGGCTGCTGGTTCCCGCTTCGCTGCGTCAGGCCTCGTTCGAGGTCTCGAACACCGCGCGCAGGTAGTCCACCGAATCGCGGTGCGCCTGCCGCGCCACGCGCAAGGCCCCGCCCATGTTGTAGAAACTGTGGATGGCCCCCTCGTACACCTGGATCCGGACCGGCACCCTGGCCGCTTCCAGTTTGCGTCCGTAGGCCAGCCCTTCGTCCACCAGCGGGTCGCATTCGGCCAGTTGCAGGAAGGCCGGCGCCAGCCCGACGAACTCCGGGGCGTCCAGTACCGCGAAGCGCCAGTCCAGCCGGTCGGCGTCGTCTCGCAGGTACAGGTTGAAGAACCACTGTATCGTGCGCTCGTCCAGCAGGTAGCCGGTGGCGTACGCCCGGTGCGAAGCCGTGTCCTGCCACGCGCTGGTACCCGGGTACAGCAGCACCTGCGCCGCCAGCGGCAGGCCGTCGTCCCGCGCTCGCAGCGCGGCCTGGGCCGTGAGCGTGCCGCCGGCGCTGTCTCCCATGCCGGCCACCCGCGCCGGGTCGATGCCCAGCATGTCATGCCGCTCGAACGCCCACCGCCAGGCGGCGTAGACGTCGTCGGCGGCGGTGGGAAAGCGGTGCTCGGGCGCCAGCCGGTAGTCCAGCGACAACACCTTGCAGCGGGCGCCGTTGGCCAGCATGCGGCAGATGGCGTCGTAGTCGTTCACGCTGCCGACGGTGAAGCCGCCGCCATGCGAGAAAATCACGAGCGGCGCGGGATCCGCGGACAGCATGCCCGTGTACAGGCGGGCGCCTATCGTGGCCCCGTCTCCCACCGGAATGTCCAGGTCGCGCACCGCGGCTACCTCGGCCGCGGCGATTTCCAGCACCTTGCTGGCTTTTTCGTGGACGGCGCGCGCCTGCTGCGGCGTGTACTGCCAATAAGGCGGACGATTGGCCCGCCGCACCCGCGATACGAGATCGGCCACCTGGGGATCCAGGGGCCGCGGGTGCCGCAGCTCAGCCATCGACGCCCTGGTCGCTGCGCTTCCTGATGTACTTGAACGTGCCGCTGGACCGGGCCACCAGCCCGCCCCCCTCGTCCCTGACCTCGGCCTCGCAGAAGGCCATGGTGCTGGAGCGGTGGTAGCACTTGCCGTAGGCCACCAGGTTGCCGGCCTCGCCCGGACGCACGAAGCTGGTGGTCATGTCCACCGTCGCGCTGCCACGCAGCTCCGGATGCAGGGACCGCGCCGCCGTGGCCATGGCCGCATCGAGCATGGTCATCAGCACCCCGCCGTGGCAGACGTGCCAGCTGTTGCAATGCTGCGGCAGGACATCGAGCCGGACCTCGGACTGTCCACCCTCGGCCTTGACCAGCCTGGCGCCCAGCCAGGCCAGGAACGGGATGGGCACATCCGTGACGGTGGCGGGATTCGTGATGGACATCCCCTCTTACCTCGCCACGGGCAGGTCGTAGTCCAGGCAGGCCCGCTCGGCCCGCACCGCCCCCATGAACGGCTTGATCGCCACGTGGCGCGGATGCGCCTGGTAGGCGTCCAGCGCCTCGCGGCTGGCAAACAGCGAGTTCAGGACGACGTCGTGCGTGGCCTCGTGGCCGTCGGCGGCCAGCCCTACCTCGAATTCGAGGATGCCGGGGACGCAATCGCGGCAGCTCTCGAGCAGCCGCCGGACCTTCTGCATGTTGGTCTGGCGGTCGGCGCCTTCGGCTTCGTCCTTGAGTTTCCACATGACGATATGGCGGATCATGGCGGGGTCGGTCCTCTTGCTGGGGCGTGAACGGAATTACCTGCGCGCGACGCGCTGGCCCAGGATGGCCACGACGATCAGGCCGCCGATCACGGTGATGTGCTCGAGCACGACCATCATTTCATGGAACGCGGCCTCGCCCTCGAACTTCCAGAACGGGTGCGCCACCGGAATGGTCAGCACCGTGAACACCGCCAGGGCCCCGGCGCCCAGCCACGCGGCGCGGTTGAAAATGATCAACAGCGATCCACCCAGCTGGACGATGATGGTCAGCACGTTGAACAGCCAGGCCGGTTCGAGCCCGAAATGGCTCATCTCGGCGACCCCGCCCTGGAAATCGAACAGCTTGACCAGGCCGCTGGTCCAGAACATGAACGTCAGGACGATGCGGCCGAACAGCAGCAGCGCGCGCGATTCAAGCAAGGATTGTATCGGTGCAGGTGTCATGGTGGCGGTTCCGGGAAAGAGGGATCATGCCGACGCCCGGGTGCTCCCTTCTTCTCCGCGCGGCGGCGCCAGGCGGCCTTTACCGGCCGCCATGGCGCGCCATCATACTGGAAACAAGTCGTAACGCGGCGTCCCGGCCTCAGAACAGGGTCTTGCCCACCCACCAGGCGCCCGCGGCCACGAGGGCGGAAGCCGGGATGGTCAGGATCCAGGCCCAGACGATGTTGCCCGCCAGCCCCCAGCGCACGGCGTTGAACTTGCGGCTGGAGCCGACGCCGACGATGGCGCCGGTGATGGTGTGGGTGGTCGAGACGGGAATACCCAGGATGGCCGCCAGGAACAGCGTCATCGCGCCGCCCGTCTCGGCGCAGAAGCCCCCCACGGGCTTGAGCTTGGTGATGCGCTGCCCCATGGTCTTGACGATGCGCCAGCCGCCGAACATGGTGCCCAGCGCGATCGCCACGTAGCAGCTGACCACCACCCAGATCGGGACGTGATCCTTGGCCCCCGGGACATTGGCCGCGATCAGCAGCAGCCAGATGATGCCGATGGTCTTCTGCGCGTCGTTGCCGCCGTGTCCCAGGCTGTAGAGCCCGGCCGAAAGCAGTTGCAGGCGGCGAAACCAGCCGTCCACCCGCAGCGGCCGCGTCCGGCGGAACAGCCAGGACACCAGCAGCATCAGGAAGCCGCCCAGCACGAAGCCCAACACCGGGGAAACCACGATGAAGGCGACGATGTAGAGGATTTCCCGGACCATCAGGACGCTGGGGCCGGAGCTGGCCAGGCCCGCGCCCACGATGCCGCCGATGAGCGCGTGCGACGACGAGGACGGAATGCCGAAGAACCAGGTGATCACGTTCCAGGCGATGGCGCCGACCAGCGCCCCGAAGACGACGTAGTGGTCCACCACGCTCGGGTCGATGATGCCTTTGCCGACGGTGGCCGCCACCTTCAGGTGGAAGACGAAAATCGCGACGAAATTAAAAAACGCGGCGAAAACGACCGCGTGATGAGGCTTGAGCACCCCCGTGGAAACCACGGTGGCGATGGAGTTGGCGGCGTCGTGGAACCCATTCATGAAATCGAAAATGAGTGCCAGGACGACCAGGAAGGCAAGCGTGGCGAAGCTGATCTGAAGCGTATCCATGAAATCCTTCCGACTAGGCGTTTTCCAGGACGATGCCTTCGATCAGGTTCGCGACGTCCTCGCACTTGTCGGTGATTTCTTCCAGCAGTTCGTAGATGGCTTTCATCTTGATGAGTTGACGGGTGTCGGCTTCGTCGCGGAACAGGCGGCCCATGCCGCGGCGCATCACCCGGTCGGCATCCGATTCCAGCCGGTCGATCTCTTCGCAGATCTTCATGATGCTGGCCGTATCGTTCAGGTTGTGCAGCAGGCTCACGACCATGTGCAGCCGGTCGCAGCACTGGACCCCGATGTCGGCCAGCGCCCGGGCATCCGGCGTGACGGCGCGGATGTCATAGAGGTTGATGCACTGGGCCGCGTCTTCCATCAGGTCTAGGATGTCGTCCATGGTCGTGATGAGGTTGTGGATCTGGTCCCGGTCCAGCGGCGTGATGAAGGTCTTGTGCAGCATATCGATCGTATCGTGGGTGACCTTGTCGGCCTTCTTCTCCAGCGTCTCGATGTTCTTGACCCGCTCCTCGGCCTGGCCCAGATCGGCCATCAGGGCGGCCAGCTCCCGGCTGCCCTGGCGCGACAGATCGGCATGCGCCGTGAACAGATCGAAAAAGCGGCCCTCTTTGGGCATCAAGCGTCCAAACATCACGTCCTCGCAGTACGCCACGTGACAGTTACATGACGTGTTTAAAAAACCGCGAGAGTGTAGCACCCCCTTCGCGCTTCGCGCGGGGAAGCCCACCCCTACGCGCTGGCGCGCCCCCCCTCAAGGGGGCGATGCGGGTGGACCGGCGGAGCCGGATCCACCCGCATCCTGGGTCTAGTACCCGTTTCTCGGGTTGTGGCGCCGGTGCTTCGCTGGCTGCCAGGCGAAGCACCGGTGATTCAGTCCAAGACAGTTTCCCTAGACCCAGGAAACCGCGGATCTGGCTCCGCCAGTCCGCCGGTTTCGCCCCCTGGGGGGCGCCCGCAGGGCGTAGGGGGGGGCCTAATAATCAGAATCGACGAACGCGTTGCCCGAGAAGTTGGCGAACTTCGTGTACATCCCTTGCCAGGTCAGCCGGACAGTGCCGATCGGGCCGTTACGTTGCTTGCCGATGATGATCTCGGCCGTGCCCTTGTCGGGCGTGTCAGGGTTGTAGACCTCGTCGCGGTACAGGAAGATGATCACGTCCGCGTCCTGCTCGATGGCGCCGGATTCCCGCAGGTCGCTCATCACCGGGCGTTTGTTGGGGCGCTGTTCCAGGCCCCGGTTCAGCTGGGAAAGCGCGATCAGGGGGCAGTTCAGTTCCTTGGCCAGGCCCTTCATCGAGCGGCTGATTTCCGACAGCTCCGACGCCCGGTTCTCGCTGCCGCCACCGCCGTTGCCCGACATCAGCTGCAGGTAGTCGATGATGATCAGGCCCAGCTGGCCGCACTGCCGGGCCAGGCGGCGGGCGCGCGAGCGCAGTTCCATGGGGCTGAGCGCGGGAGTTTCGTCGATGTAGAGCTGGGTATCCTGCATCTTCTGGATGGCGTGCGTCAGCTTGGGCCAGTCCTCGTCCAGCAGCTTGCCCGTGCGCAGGCGCTGCTGGTCCAGGCGGCCGATCGAGCCCAGCACACGCATGGCCAGCTGCGAGGCGCCCATTTCCATGGAGAAGACCGCCACCGGCAAGCCCTCTTCCACCGCCACGTGCTCGCCGATGTTGACCGAGAACGCGGTCTTGCCCATGGAGGGGCGGCCGGCCACGACGATCATGTCGCCCGGCTGCAGCCCCGAGGTCATCTTGTCCAGGTCGGTGAACCCCGTGGGCACGCCGGTGACGTCCGAGGTGCTGTCACGGTGGTAGAGTTCGTCGATGCGCTCGACCACCTGGGTCAACAGCGGCTGCAGCGACAGGAAGCCCGCGCTTCCGCGCGCGCCCTCTTCCGCGATCTTGAAGATCTTGGACTCGGCCTCGTCCAGCAGTTGCCGCGTGTCCTTGCCCTGGGGGTTGAAGGCCGCGGCCGAGATCTCGTCGGCCACGGTGACCAGCCGCCGCAGCACCGCGCGGTCGCGCACGATTTCCGCATAGCGGCGGATATTGGCCGCGGACGGCGTATTCTGCGCCAGCGAATTCAGGTAGGCCAGGCCGCCCGCCTCTTCCGCCTTGCCGGCCGTCTGGAGCGACTCGTGGGTCGTCACCACGTCGGCGGGACGCGCCAGCCCGATCAGCTTGGCCATCTGCTGCCAGATCAGCCTATGGTCGTAGCGATAGAAGTCGTCTTCCTTGAGGATGTCCGCGATGCGGTCCCAGGCGGCGTTGTCCAGCAGCAGGCCGCCCAGCACCGATTGCTCCGCCTCGACCGAGTGAGGCGGGACGCGCAGGGACTCGAGCTGGGGATCGACGGGCGAATTCATAGAGCGGAAAACCTGGTGTTCGAGCATGGGCGGCGGGAATGCCGGCCCACGACAGTTTAGCCCGGCTGGACGGAAGAGGAATCCATCCGCCTGCCCCGGGGGCGACCCCGAAAAAAGAACCCCCCATTCTGTGAAGAAATGGAGGGTTCCTGTGCCGGCGCCATCCAGGAAGGATGCGCTGGCGGTGGACGTCCGGCCGGCTCGGAGAAGCGCGACCGGAGAAGCGTCAGGCGGTTTCGCCGACCACGACCACCGTGATGTTGGCCACGACATCGGTATGCAGGCCGACTTCCAGCGGGAATTCGCCGATGGTCTTGAGCGGGCCGTTGGGCAGGCGAACCATGCCCTTTTCGACCGACTCGAAGCCCGCCTGCTTCAGCGCGGAAGCGACGTCGAAGTTGGTAACCGAGCCGAACAGGCGGCCGTCCACACCCGCCTTCTGGGTGATGGACACCGAGTAGCCTTCCAGCCGCTGGGCCACGGCCTGCGCGGCGGCCAGCTTGTCGGCCTGGGTCTTTTCGAGTTCGGCGCGGCGCGCCTCGAACTCTTTCAGCGCGGCGTCGGTGGCGCGCTTGGCCATCTTCTGGGGAATCAGGAAGTTACGGGCATAGCCGTTCTTCACGCGGACGACGTCACCCAGGTTGCCGAGGTTGACGACTTTTTCGAGCAAGATGATTTGCATGATGGTCTCTCCCGGCAATCAATTGTGGTTGTCGGTGTAGGCCAAGAGCGCCAGGAAGCGGGCGCGCTTGATAGCCGTGTCGAGCTGGCGCTGGTAGTGCGCCTTGGTGCCGGTCAGGCGGGCAGGAATGATCTTGCCGTTTTCCTGGATGAAGTCACGGAGGACTTCGATGTCCTTGTAATCGATCTGGTCGACGCCGGCTGCCGTGAAGCGGCAGAACTTGCGGCGCTTGAACAGCGGATTCTGTTGACCGAACTTCTTCTTTTCCTTGCGTTTGCCGAATGCGGCCATGATGTACCTCTTGGGTATTCAATCCGTTTCACACCTGGGGCTGTCCTGCCGGCCCGCCCTCCTCGCCCTGCCGGACGATGGCGGCCTGCTGGATGTGCAGCCTCAGTCTGCTTGAACCTTTCCGGGTCGGTGCCAGGAACCCTTCGATCCGGATCGACCGGCCCAGCGCCTCGCGCTCGAGCCTGCCGGCCAGATCGCCGACGACGACTGCGTTGACGAGCATCTCGACCCGGCGGGGTCTCCCGCCTTCGATCAGCTCGGATTCGTGGGCAAGCGCCAGTTCCAGCACCGGGATTCCGGCGGGGGTATACCTGAGCGGCTTGCACTCGACCACCTGGGCGGTCAGATGAACCTTGTTCAACGCCGTGTCGTCCGTGGCATCGACGGGCTCCCGCTACGGCGGGCCTGCGATGCGGGCGGTCGGCAACGACCTGTCATGCCAGTCCAGCCGGGGCTCAGGCCTCGGCGGGGGCGGCTTCGGTGGACACCTTGCGGGCCTCCTCGCGCTCGACGATCTTCATCATCGGCGACGGGGCGGTCTCGGCCTTCTTCATCTTGACGACGAGATGGCGCAGCACGGCATCGTTGTAGCGGAAAGCGTGCTCGAGTTCGTCCAGCGTGAGTTGGCCGCACTCGATGTTCATGCACACGTAGTGAGCCTTGACGAGCTTCTGGATCGGGTACGCCAGCTGGCGGCGGCCCCAGTCTTCCAGACGGTGGATCGTGCCGCCCTGGCTGGTGATCAGCGACTTGTAACGGTCGACCATGGCCGGAACCTGCTCGCTCTGGTCCGGGTGAACGATGAAAACTACTTCATAGTGACGCATCGAAGCTCCTTATGGATGGTCCCGCGGGCGTCCGGATGGGGCCCGCTGTAGGCGCAAGTCCGCTCAAGCGTCTAGAGTCGGACAAGGGATCAATCTGGCGAAAAAATGGCTTCCGCCAAAAATCAAGCCCTCTATTATCGCCCGCAGAAGGGCAAAAAGCAAGCCAAAGGCCCGAGAACCGCCGTGCGGCGTGGTTTCGGGGCCCATTTCCGGGCATGGATGCACCGCCGCGGTTGCGGGCTGGCCGGCCTCGCACGGGCGGATCAATACGTGTCGAAGGCGCCCTGGATGTCGTCCATGCCCGCGCCCAGCGCCAGCATCAGCAGCACGCGCGCCTTCCACGGCGACAGCGTACCGGCGCCGGGCAGCCCGCCCGAGGCCGCGACGCAGCCGCTGCCCGTGCGGGTCGCGCGGACCACGGCCACGCCGCCGCGCTCCAGTCCGTCCAGCGCCTCTTGCGCGTCGGCGCTGGCCGAACCGTTGCCGGTCCCGGCCCAGACCAGGCCGCGCGCCCCGGTGGATCCCACCGCCCGGATCAGGGCGGCCGAGCCGCCGGCATAGCCGGCCAGCACCTCGACCGGAGGCAGCGGCGTGGCGGCCGTGAAAGGCGTGGCGCTGGTGTGCGGACGTTCCGGCCGCCCCATCCAGGCGACCCGGCCGTCCTGGACCCAGCCCAGGGCGCCCGCGTTGGGCGAAGCAAAGGCATCGGGCCGGTTGGCATTGGTCTTGGACGCGTCGCGCGCGCCCAGGATCTGGTGGTTGAGCACGACCAGCACGCCGCGCCCGGCCGCCTGCGGATGGGCGGCCACCGTGGCCGCGTCCAGCAGGTTCAGCGGGCCGTCGGGAGACAGCGCGGTCGCCGGGCGCATCGCGCCCACCAGAACCACCGGCCTGTCGGTCTTGAGCACCAGGTGGAGGTAATACGCGCTTTCCTCGAGCGTGTCCGTACCGTGGGTGACGATCACGCCGTCGGCGCCTGCGTCGAGCAGTGACTGCACCCGCCCGGCCAGCGACTGCCAGAAGGCGGGCGTGGCGTTCTTGCTGTCGATGGCCGCGAACTGCTCGGCCCGGATGTCGGCCACTTCGTCCAGGCCTGGCACGCTGGCGCACAGCTCGGCCACGTCCAGCGCGCCGGCGGCATAGGCCATCGTGGCCTGGGGGCGGGCGCCGGCCCCGGCGATGGTGCCGCCGGTGGCGACGATGCAAAGACGTGGCAGGGACATGGCGGACGCGGGCACGGAAGGACGAGAGCCCGATGATACCCGCGGCCGGATTGGCGTTCCCGCGACACTTGCGTTTTTCGCTTGCGTCGCGCATCGATACTGTATAAAAATACAGTTACTGGATAAAACCACAGAAGCCCGACACGCGCCGTCGCCACCCGGTGGCGGGCGCCCCGCCACGGAGCCCGAGATGTCCAAGCTGACCGCACGCCAACAAGAAATCCTGGATCTCATTCGCCAGGCCATCGTCAAGACCGGCTTTCCGCCCACCCGGGCCGAAATCGCCCAGGCGCTGGGCTTTCGCTCGCCCAACGCGGCCGAGGAACACCTGAAGGCGCTGGCGCGCAAGGGCGTACTGGAATTGTCCGCGGGCACCTCCCGCGGGATACGGCTGAAAGACCCCGTCGCGGCCGAACCGCCGCTCCAGCTCACGCACCCCGTGCTGGCGCAACTGGTGCTACCGCTGGTGGGCCGGGTCGCCGCCGGCAGCCCCATCCTGGCCACCGAGCACATCGACAAGGAAATCGGCGTGGACGAGGCCCTGTTCTCGCAGCGGCCCGACTACCTGCTCAAGGTACGCGGCAACAGCATGCGCGACGCCGGCATCCTCGACGGCGACCTGCTCGCGGTCAAGAAGGCCGCCCAGGCCCGCGACGGGCAGATCATCGTGGCCCGCCTGGGCGACGACGTCACCGTCAAGGAACTGCGCTACACCGAAACCGGCCTGAGCCTGCTGCCGGCCAATCCCGACTTCCAACCCATCGAAGTCGATCGCGAGCGCGACGATTTCGCGCTCGAGGGCATCGCCGTCGGCCTGATCCGGGCCGGCCTGGTGCATTGAAGACCCAGACGGACGACCATCATGAAACACTGCACGCCCAGCTCCAGTCTTTCCAGCGGCTTTCCCGCGCTCGACGCCGCCCTGCCCCAGGCCGGATGGCCCGTCGGCGCACTTACCGAAATCCTGGTCCCGCGCGTCGGGCATGGCGAGTTGAACCTGCTCGGCCCGCTGCTGAGCCGGCTCACCAAGGCCGGCCGCACGGTGGCCTTGCTGGTGCCGCCGTACTTGTCCTACGCCCCCGCGCTGATCCAGCACGGCGTTTCGCTGGAATGCGTCAAGCTCGTGCGCACCGACCACCCCCTGGACGGCCTGGACCAGCTGGAATCCGGCGTGCGGGCGGGCGAGTTCGCGGCGCTGGTCGCCATCCTGCCCCCTGACCAGGCGGCCGCGCAATCCGAAAGCACGGTGCGCCGCCTGTACATGGCCGCGCGGCTGGCCGCCTGCCCCGCCTTCCTGTTCCATACCTGCAGCACGCCCGCCACGACCTCGGCATCCCAATTGCGGCTGCTGGCGGACATGAGCCAGGCCGGCCAGATCCGGCTCCAGCGCATCGCGCCGGCTGCCCAGGGCGGCGAAGGCGCGGTCACGCTGGACATCGGCCAGCAAACGGTGCGTGCGGGGTTCAAGCCGGGGTTCAAACGTGCGGCCGGGCTCGCCGCGGCGGGAACGCACACGCGCACCGCCGAGGAAACGGACACGCATGGCACGGATGCGGATACGCTGCCGGCGCAACGGCCCATCATCCCGCGAACCGGGCAACATGGGCCGCATGCCAAACCGACTCCCGCGAATCGCAGCCCGTGGCCCTTCAAGCAACGTCGCGGCGCAAGCAGCAGCCGAAGCTATCCTTCCGCACTGGCGCTGCTGTTTTCTCGAGGCTGGAACGCCTGAGTCTCCCTACGGCACTCGCAGCAGGATAAGACTGCTGCGGAGCCTGTGCTCCGATGCTCCATTGCCCACGAATTTTTGAAATTCGTGGGCTTTTTTACGTCTCACCGGCGGATCTACGCACTTGCGGAAGTTGTTGTAAGCCAGCAATCCCCCCCCATTTGGAGTACGTATTTTTTCGTACTCATTGCTAGGCTGGTTGCTCCACTCCCCTCGCTGCGCCAATCCCGGAAGAGGCCATCATGCAAGCGAAATCCCACGTCCTCCACGCCCTTGCGGTACTTGCCACGGCTGCGGCCGCATCCGTCTGGTGTGCCAGCGCGGCTGCCCAAGGCGTCTCGATCGGAGGCTCGGGTTCAAGCTCGGGTTCGGACGGCCCCCGTGCCGTCGAGGAACAGTCCGCAGCCATCAGCTACAGCTCTCGCGCGGCGGCCTGCGCACGGGCCAAGTCCCGCGCCTCGGAGTTCGCCCAGCGCAAGAGCAACTTCAAGGACATCAGTCTGGGCGCCTGCGACTGCTCCTCCACCAAGACCAAGCCGTGGCAGCCAGCATTGCAGGCTCAATACGCGATGGAAACAGGCATGCCCCCTCCCACAGGTCCTGTCGACACCCACGAATGCACGGTCACCGCCCGTATTTCGCTCAAATAGCCGCCAGAGACGAGCCATGAAGAAACGCGGGAAAACCAGGGGCCGATCAATGGCGGCAATGGCCGGTCTGATCGCATGGGCGGCATGCTGGCCGGCTTATGCCTTTAGCGAGTCAGATCCACTAGACAATGGCTATGGAACCCCCGGCGACTACTCCCAAGACTACGAAGTCCTGTCCGAAAGAATCGTTTTCCACAGCAGGCTGATCAGCAACAAAAGAATGTACACCGGAGGGGAAATCAATAGAAAAACCGGCCGAATAAGCATTGAAACCACGGAGATGGCTAACAACTTCAGCGGCGTATGCAGCGTGGGAAGCTATGTCCCGGACACCAAGTTTTGAGCGCCGCCCTGACAGGATCAGCGGCAGATTGAACACTCCGCTTGCCAGCGGCCAGTGCAGGAAAATCGAGGCGTCCGAGAAACTGTTCTGACGCCTCCCGGCCGTTCTACTTCGCCGCCCGCTGTCTGAGCGTCTCGTACATGCAGACGGCCGACGCCACGCTGACGTTCAGGCTTTCCACGGACCCTTGCATGGGGATCCGGACCAGTTGATCGCAGGTGTCGCGGGTCAGGCGGCGCATGCCCTCGCCTTCGGCGCCCATGACCCAGGCGATGGGCTGGCGAGCGTCCACGTCGTACATGGTCTCGGTGGCTTCGTCGTCGGTCCCGACCACCCAGACGCCGCGCTCCTTCAGGCTGCGCATGGTCCGAGCCAGATTGGTCACGGTCAGGTAGGGAACGCTGTCTGCGGCCCCGCAGGCCACGCGCTGGACGGTCGTGTTCAGGCCCACGGCCCGGTCGCGGGGCGCGATCACCGCATGGACGCCGGCCCCGTCCGCGGTTCTCAGGCAGGCACCCAGGTTGTGCGGATCGGTGACGCCGTCCAGCACCAGCAGGAAGGCCGGGCCCTCGGCATCGTCCAGCACTTCATCCACGTCCATCGCCAATTCCAGCGACTCCGCCAGCGCGACCACGCCCTGGTGGCGCTGCCCCTTGGCCAGCCCGTCCAGGCGCGTCTGCGCCACGGGATGCACCTTGCATCCGGCGGCCTGGGCTTGTTCGACCAGCGTCAGCATGCGCCGGTCGCGGCGTGCCTCCTCGACGTAGATATCCTTGATCGACGCCGGCGCATGGCGCAGCCGTGCGGCCACCGCGTGGAATCCGACCAAAACCTGGCTTGCTGCCATCTTTCACCCCGACATGAATACCTGCCGCGACGCGGCGGCAAAAACGACGCGGCGCTGCCCCAGGCAGCGCCGCAATGCCGTTATTAGACCAGAGATTCAGTGCCGCTTGCCGCGGCCATGCTTGGCCGCCGCGCGCTTGCCGCTGCGCGCGCTGGCGGGTTTCTCCGGAGCGGCGTGCTTCTTTGCCGCGGCCTTCTTGCCCTTGGGCATCTTCGACATGTCGGTCAGCAGCACGGCCTTGGGCTTGGCCGGCTTGCGCTCGGGCGCGGGCGCGCTGTCGCGCTTGATGGCCTTGCGCAGTCCCTCGTAGGTCACGCCCTTGACCAGCTTGAATTCGATGCGGCGTGCCTCGAGGTCGACGCGGGCCACCTGCACCTGCATCTTGTCGGTCAGGCGATAGCGCATACCCGTACGTTCGCCGCGCAGCTCGTGCAGGCCGTCGTTGAACTGGAAGTACTCTGCGCCCAGTTCGGACACGTGGACCAACCCTTCGACGTGGAGTTCGTCCAGCGTGACGAACACGCCGAAAGGCGCGACGCCGGTGACCGTGCCGCTGAAGACGTCGCCCACGCGTTCGCGCATGTACCAGCACTTGAGCCAGGCCTCGACGTCGCGCGAGGCATCGTCGGCGCGCCGTTCATTGGCCGAGCAGAACAGGCCCAGTTTTTCCCACAGGGCGTGCTCCTGCTCCTTGGCGGTGCCAGGCATGACCGGCATGTCTTCCAGCGCGTTGGGGACATAGCGCTTGCCGTGCAGCAGCGCCTTGATCACGCGATGGGTAAGCAGGTCGGGATAGCGCCGGATCGGCGAGGTGAAGTGGGCATAGGCCGGATAGGCCAGGCCGAAGTGGCCGACGTTGTCCGGGCTGTACATCGCCTGCTGCATGGACCGCAGTGCCATGGTCTGCAGCAGCGGCGCGTCGGGCCGGTTCTTGGCGCTGGCCAGCAGCGCCGAGTAATCGGCCGCGGCCGGTTTGTCGCCGCCGCCCAGCGACAGGCCGAGCGTTTTCAGGAAGTCGCGCAGGGCCTGCAGTTTTTCCGGGGTGGGCCCTTCATGGATGCGGTAGAGCCCCGGATGCTTGCTGCGCTCCATGAAGTCGGCCGCGCAGGTGTTGGCGGCCAGCATGCATTCCTCGATCAGTTTGTGGGCATCGTTGCGCACGTAGGGAACGATGCTCTGGATGCGGCCCAGTTCATTGCAGACGATCTTGGTCTCGACCGTGTCGAAGTCGATCGCGCCCCGCTTCTCGCGGGCCAGCGCCAGCAACTGGTACAACGCATAGAGGTCCTGGATCTGCGGCAGGACGTCCGCATGCTTGCGCGCGGCCGGCCCGTCGGGCTGCTGCAGCGCCGCCCAGACCTCGGTATAGGTGGTGCGCGCATGCGAGTGCATGACGGCGTTGTAGAACTGGTAGGCCTGGACCGTCCCGCCCTTGGCGCCGGTGGCGGGAATCACCATGTCGCACACCAGCACCAGCCGGTCGACGTTGGGATTCAGCGAGCACAGGCCGTTGGAGAGTTTTTCCGGCAGCATGGGGATGACCTTGCGCGGAAAATACACGCTGGTGCTGCGCTCGAGCGCATCGGCGTCCAGCGCGTCGCCGGGCGTGACGTAGTGCGCCACGTCGGCGATGGCGACGATCAGCCGCCACCCTGCCCGCTTGCGGGCCCCCGTGCCCAGTTCCACGCGTTCGCAGTAGACGGCGTCGTCGAAGTCGCGGGCATCCTCGCCGTCTATGGTGATCAGCGGAACGTCGCGCAGGTCGTAGCGTCCGGCCAGGTCGCCCTTGACCACCTCGGCGGGCAGGCGCTCGGCGCGCGCCAGCGCCTTGGCCGAGAACTCATGCGGCACGTCGAACTTGCGGACGGCGATCTCGATCTCCATCCCGGGATCGTCGATCTCGCCCAGGATCTCGACCACGCGGCCCAGCGGCTGCGTATGCCGCGTGGGCTGCTCGATGATCTCGACCGTGACGACCTGGCCGTGCTGCGCCTGGGCGGTTTCGCCGGGCGGCACGAGGATGTCGTGCTTGATCCGCTGGTCCTCGGGCACCACGATCGAGAGGCCCCGCTCGTTCAGGAAACGCCCCACCAGCTTGTTGGTGCGCCGCTCCAGCACCTCGACGATGGTGCCTTCGGGCTTGCCGCGGTAGTCGCTGCCGGCCGGCCGCACCAGCACGCGGTCGCCGTGCAGGACCTTCAGCATTTCCTTGGGCGGCAGGAAAAGGTCGGTCTGGCCGTCGTCGCGGATCAGGAAGCCGAAACCGTCGCGGTGCCCCTGTACGCGGCCGGCGATGAAGTCGAGCTTGGTCGACAGCAGCAGCGCGCCCTTGCGGTTCTGCATCAACTGGCCGTCGCGCTCCATGGCGGCGAGCCGGCGCTCGAAGCCCACGCTGCCCGGGTCCACACCCAGTCGACGCGCCAGTTCCGCCGGAGCGATGGGGGCATTCGCCTCCCGCAGCAATCCTAGGATTTGCTCGCGAGTGGGCACGTCGGGATCGAAGTCCGCGGGCGTAGAGGGAAGATTGTTATGGGATCGAGTTGTCAAAGTTTCAGGTTCTCTTTATAATGCGCAGCTTCTGTTGCTACTGCCCCGCATGCAACGGTACACGCAAGGAATAACTTGAGTTTACCGCAGCAAATGTTAGGCCGTTGCGACAATGCCCAGATGGCGGAATTGGTAGACGCACTAGTTTCAGGTACTAGCGCTTAGCGGCGTGGAGGTTCGAGTCCTCTTCTGGGCACCAATTCTTTGGCAGGCGCAAGCCTTCCAGGTAGTTGGAAATCCGAGTTGGAATACCCGCTCGAAGGGTGGTTTTGGTTGTACGGCAGTGCCCAGGTGGCGGAATTGGTAGACGCACTAGTTTCAGGTACTAGCGCTTAACGGCGTGGAGGTTCGAGTCCTCTCCTGGGCACCAACTGATGGCAGTTCCGGATCCGGCAGGATCCGCAGGCAAGACCCCGCAGCTTCGGTTGGCGGGGTTTTTTGTTGCCTGCGCGCATCAGGACATCAATCGATGCGGATGTTGGCCGCCTTCACCACGTCGGCGTACTTGCGCAGATCGGCCTCGATCTGGCCGCGGAACTCCGCCGGCGTATTGCCCGATGCGACGATGCCCAGCCCCGCCAGACGCTCCTTTACCTCGGGCTGGAACACCACGGCCCGGATCTCCCGCTGCAGGCGGTCGACGATCGCGGACGGCGTGCCCGCTGGCGCCAGGATACCTATCCACGACGTCACTTCGAACCCCGGCACCGTCTCGGCCACGGTAGGCACGTCCGGCAACGACGCCAGGCGCTGCGCGCTGGACACCGCCACGGCGCGCATCTGGCCGCGCTGGATGAAGGGGTACGCCCCCGCCACGGCCGTATACAGCATGGGCAGCGTCCCGCCGACCACGTCGGCCATGGCCTGGCCGCCGCCCTTGTAGGGAATGTGGACGAAATTGGCGCCCGTGCGCACCCGCAGCAACTCACCCGCCAGGTGCGGCGTGCTGCCGGTGCCGGCGCTGCCATACGAGACGCCGGCCGGGTTGCGCTTGGAGTAGGCGACCAGTGACGCGAAATCGGTCACCGGCAGCGCGGGGTTGGTCACGATGACCAGCGCGGCATCGCCGATCTTGCTGACGGGGGCAAGGTCGCGCAAGGTGTCGAACGGTACCTTGGCATAGACGTGGGGATTGATGACCAGGGTGCCATCGAAACCCACCACCAGCGTGTAGCCATCCGGCGCGGCCGTGGCCGCGAGCTGCGTGCCGATGTTGCCTGAAGCGCCGGGTTTGTTCTCCACCACCACCTGCTGGCCCAGCCGGTGGCCGAGGTGCTCGGCCACGATGCGGGCGCCGGTGTCGGTCACGCCGCCGGGTGCGAACGGCACGATCAGCCGGATCGGCTTGGCCGGGTACGTCTCGGCGCGGACGCTTCCGGCCGCCAGGCAAAGCGCGGCCAGCAAGGGCGCGGAAAATGCGGATAGCCATCGTATCGCCATGTTGTCTCCTCCTCGTGTTGGTCTTGTCGTCAGCCGATCACGCCTTGTCCGCGCAGGCTGGCCAGCCGGTCCGGGGCATAGCCCAGCCAGTCGCCCAGCACGGCGTCGGTCTGGGCACCCAGCCGCGGCGGCGCGCCGAAGGTCGCCGCCGCCGAGCCCGAGAGCTTGACCGGATTGCCCGGCATGCGCAGGGACGTTCCATCCGGCAGCGGCACCTCGGCCACCATGCCGCGCGCCACCACCTGCGGGTCGGCCAGCGCCTGCGCGAAGTCGTTGACCGGGCCGCAGGGAATGCGGGCGGCCTCCAGCCGCGCGAGCCAATGCGCGGTGGGCTGCTTGCGCAGCTCGGCCGAGATGATCTCGTCGATGCGCGCCTTGTCGGCGAAGCGCACCGGCTGCTGGCGATACTCCGGTCGCCGCAGCTCGGGCACGTCGATGAACTCCACGAAGCGCTCGAAGAAGGCGTCGCCGATGCAGGCGATGATGATGTGGCCGTCCGCGGTCGGATAGCAGTTGTAGGGCACGTGTACGAAATGGCCGTTGCCGATGCCCTCGGGAATCTGGCCGGACATGAAGTACATCGTGGCCATGTAGTTCAGCAGCGAAATCTGCACGTCCAGCATGGCGATGTCGACGTGCTGCCCTCTGCCCGTCCGCTCGCGCTCGACCAGGGCCGCCAGCACGCCTATCGCGCCGAAGGTGCCCCCGCCCAGGTCGCCGATGGGGATGCCGCTGCGCATCGGCCCGGTGGCCGGCGTGCCGGTGATCGACATGCCGCCGCCCATGGCCTGCACCACCTGGTCGAACGCCGGACGCTGCGTGGCCGGCCCGGTCTGCCCGAATCCCGTCACCGAGCAGGTGACGATGCGTGGATTGACCTTGGCCAGCGACGCATGATCGATACCCAGCCTTTCGGTCACTCCCACGCTGAAATTGTCGAACACCACGTCGGCGCGCCGCACCAGGTCCAGGAAGATCTCGCGGCCCGCCGGCTGCTTCAGGTCGACGCAGACGCTTTCCTTGTTCCGGTTCAGCGTGACGTAGTAGGCGCCCATGCCGTCGCGCGAATGCTGCGGGTCGTTCTCGAGCAGCCGGCGCGTGCCTTCGCCTCGCCCGGGAGGTTCGACCTTGATCGTGCGGGCGCCCAGGTCGGCCAGCAGCATGGTGCCGTAGGGCCCGGAAAGCATGTGGGTCAGATCCAGCACGGTAATGTGTTCGAGGGCCAATCCGGTATCTCCTTGAAGACGATGCCGGGACACTGCAATCCCCGTGCCATCCGAGGTTTGCGCGCCAAGCCCTTGATCCATCGGCGTTTTCCCGGAATGGCGACTTTGTCCGGACGTTTCATGGAACAATCATGAGACGAACCGTACGTCTTACCAAGACATGACCATGCCTCCCCTTTCCTCGCCTCCGTCCGGCCTGCCGCGCCTGTGCTTCGTCAGCTACCGGCACATCCGCGAACTGGCCATGCCCGTGGTCGCCGAATATGCGCAGCGGGCGCGCATCGAGGTGGTCGACGCCACGTTCGGCGATGCCCTTGCCGTGGCGCAGGACCGGGTCGAGCGCGGCATGGCCGATGCCTTCGTCAGCGCGGGTTCGAACGCCGCCACCCTGCGGGCCGGCCTGCAGGCGCCGGTGGCCACCATCCACCTGGGCGGTTTCGACCTGCTGCAGGCGCTGATCCGGGCGCGCCGGGTCGCCGATCGCGTCGGCGTGGTGATGTACGGCCAGACCATCCCCGAGCTCGACGACGTCAAGGACCTGCTGAACATCGGCATCAGCCAGCACGCCTACCGGACACCGGACGACGCCCGGCGTCGCTTCGAGACGCTGCGCAAGGAGGGATACGAGGTCATCGTCGGTTCCAGCCTGGTGGTGGAACTGGCCGAGCAGGCCGGGCTGCGGGGACTGCTGGCCTATTCCCTGGCCAGCATCCGCAAGGGATTCGACGACGCCCTGGAACTGGCCAGGGTGGCGCGCCTGGAGGCAGGCCGCTACGAGCAGTTGCACAGCGTCCTGCACAACCTGCAGGAAGCCGTGGTGGCGGTCGACCGCGAAGACCGCATCATCGCCATCAACCCGCCCATGCGCCAATTGCTGGGCAAGCCGGACGCGCTCCTGCGGAGGCAGACGCTGGGCGATCTCGAACCAGCGCTTTCCCTGCGCGCCACGCTGGCCAGCGGACGCCAGGAACGGGCCATCGCGCTGCGCTTCGGGCAGCGCGACTGGGTGGTCGACCGCACCCTGATACGGGAACATGGGGACATCGTCGGCGCGGCGCTGACGCTGCATGACGCAAGCGCCATCCAGGCGGCCGACGCCAGCCTGCGCATATTGCAGCGGCGCCAGCAACATACGGCCCGCCATACCTTCGCCAGCCTGGCCGGCCGCAGCCAGGCCATGCGCACCGCCGTCGCCACCGCCCATCGCTACGCGCGCACGGACCTGGGCGTGCTGATCACCGGCGAAAGCGGCGTCGGCAAGGAACTGTTCGCCCAGGCCATCCACAACGAAAGCCGGCGGGCGGGACGCCCCTTCGTGGCCGTGAATTGCGCGTCTTTTCCGGAGTCGCTGCTGGAAAGCGAACTGTTCGGCTACGAGGAAGGCGCCTTCACCGGATCGCGGCGCGGGGGCAAATGCGGCCTGTTCGAGGCGGCCCATACCGGGACGCTGTTCCTGGACGAGATCGGCGACATGCCCATGCCCCTGCAGACCCGGCTGTTGCGGGTGCTGCAGGAACGGGAAATCATGCGCCTGGGCGCGACCGCGCCGCTGCCCATCGACGTGCGGGTAATCGCCGCCACGCACCAGCCGTTGGAGTCATTGATCGAACAGGGCCGGTTCCGGCGCGACCTGTACTACCGCCTCAACATCCTGCGGCTGGCCCTGCCCGCGCTGCGCGAACGCCGGGACGACATCCCGGCGCTCATTCTTCCCATGGCCGACCGTTGCCTGAAACGCCTGGGGTCATCCCTGGACGCGGCCACTGCGCTGGGCCCGTGGATGGATGCGCTGCGCAGCTACCACTGGCCGGGCAACGTGCGCGAGCTGGAGAATCTGGCCGAGCGGATCGCCGTGACGCTGGCGCAGTATGCCGATGCGCGTGACATCCCCCTCGACGCGCTGGTCCATGACTGCCCTGAACTGTTCAATGCAGGCGGGGCCGGTCCGGCCGCCGGGCGCCCGCTGGAGCAGCGCGTGCGCGCGGCATTGGCGCAAGCGGGAGGCCGGCGCGCCGAAGCCGCGCGCCTGCTGGGCGTCAGCCGCTCGACGTTGTGGCGATGGCTGGCCGAGCTCGATCCTGGCGCCGCTCAGGCGCACCCGCATCACGGCTTCCTCCAGGGCCAGGCCGGGCGCGGCGCCGCCATCAACGGGAACGAGTAGCTTCCGGCACACGCGGGCATGGCTGGCGTTGGCTTCGCCATCCCACCAGCCGTTCCGGATCACTGGCAGCAAAAAAGCCCGGCAGGGATGGCTCCCACCGGGCTTTCGCGCACGACGCAGGCGACGATCAGTCGCTCTTGCCCTTGCGCACCCAGGCTTCGAGCTGATACGGCCGGATGCTGTCGTAGTCCTCGAACGGCTGGTGGATCCAAGGATTGGTGGGCAGCTTCTGCACGTAATAGTCGGGCACCACCTTCGAGTGCCCCTTGAACCACAGCACGGCCGTGCGCATTTCCGTGATCGCCGTGAACTGCTGCAGCAGATGCTGGTGCACACGATCGAAGGTCACGCCCGTGTCGACCATGTCGTCGACCAGCAGCACCTTGCCTTCCAGCGTGCCGCGCGTGATCGTGATGAACTGCGCGATGTCCAGGCGGCCCTGCTCCGTGCCGGCCGCCTCGCGGTAGCTGCTGGTGGCCAGGATGCCCAGGGGCACGTCGTAGATGCGCGAGAGCACGTCGCCCACGCGCATGCCGCCGCGGGCCAGGCAGACGATCTGGTCGAACTTCCAGCCCGACTGGTGGACTTGCAGGGCCAGTTGTTCGATGAGCTGGTTGTAGCGGTCCCAGCTGATCCAGAGATCTTTGTCGGTATCTTGCTGCATGGTGTGCGGATGTTGCAAAAAAGCCCCGGATCAACCGGGGCGCCAGGATGGATTCGGGTCCGATCAGGCCTTGAAGGGATGCCTCAGCACGATGGTCTCGGTGCGGTCCGGACCGGTCGACACCAGGTCGATCGGCACGCCGCAGACTTCGGCCATCCGCTCCAGGTAGCGTCGGGCATTGACCGGGAGTTTATCGTATTCGGTCACGCCGACGGTGGATTCGGTCCAGCCGGGCATTTCCTCCAGGACCGGCTCGCTGCTGGCCACGGCCGCCGCCCCATAGGGCAGCACGTCGCGGAACTCGCCGTTGACGCGATAGCCCACGCCCAGCTTGATGGTTTCCAGGCCGTCCAGCACGTCCAGCTTGGTGATGCACAGGCCGGAGATGCCGTTCAGGCGGATCGAGCGCTTGAGCGCGGCGCCGTCGAACCAGCCGCAGCGGCGCGGCCGGCCGGTGACCGAACCGAATTCCTTGCCCACCGACGCCAGGCGCGCGCCGATGTCGTCTTCCAGCTCGGTCGGGAACGGGCCCGAGCCCACGCGCGTGGCATAGGCCTTGGTGATGCCCAGCACGTACTCGAGCTTCTGCGGTCCGACGCCCGATCCCGCCGAGGCGGCCCCGGCCACGCAGTTGCTGCTGGTGACGTAGGGATAGGTACCATGGTCCACGTCCAGCAGCGCGCCCTGCGCGCCTTCGAACAGCAGCTTCTGGCCGCCGGCCGAGGCTTCGTACAGCGCGTTGGCGACGTCGGCCACCATGGGCTTGAGCACCGGAGCCAGCGCCATGGCCTGGTCGCGCACCTGCGCGGCATCCACGGCCTGGGCGCCCAGGTACTGGGTCAGCACGAAGTTGTGGTAGTCCAGCGCCTCTTCCAGCTTGGCATCGAAGGAAGCCGGATCGTACAGGTCCTGGACGCGGATGGCGCGGCGCGCGACCTTGTCCTCGTAGGCGGGGCCGATGCCGCGGCCGGTCGTGCCGATCTTGCCGGCGCCCTTGCGGGCTTCGCGCGCCTGGTCGACGGCGACGTGATACGGCAGGATCAGCGGGCAGGCCTCGGACACGCGCAGGCGCGCCCGCACCTCGACGCCGGCGGCTTCGAGCTCTTCGATTTCGCGCAGCAGCGCCTCGGGCGACAGCACCACGCCGTTGCCGATGTAGCAGGTCATGCCGGGATGCATGATGCCCGAGGGGATCAGGCGCAGGATGGTCTTCTTGCCAGCGATCCACAGGGTGTGGCCGGCATTGTGGCCGCCCTGGAAGCGGACCACCCCTTGGGCGGACTCCGCCAGCCAATCGACGATCTTGCCTTTGCCTTCGTCACCCCACTGGGTGCCGATAACCACGACGTTATTAGCCATGTTGCTTCTGCTTCTCTAAAATCCGCCCGCGACGGGCGTCAGATTGCGGTGGGTGGGGATGGCCGGGCGGCGGTCTCGGCGCTGGCCAGGGGTTCGACCCGCCAGGCGCCGTCGCGCAGCACCAGCTCGCGATCGCAGACGAATTCCTGCTGATCGTGTTCATGTCCGGGCAGGATCTGGACCACGATCTGGCCGGCGGCGCGCAGCGCGCGCACGGCTTCCACCAGACCGGGCTCGAGGCCCCACGGGGCGCGCACCGCCGGACTGGCGGTGGCGGGCGCCAGCAGCCCGGCCAATTCGCGCAGATCCAGGCTGAAGCCCGTGGCCGGACGCGCACGCCCGAATACCCTGCCGACGTCGTCGTAGCGGCCGCCGCGCACGACCGCATTGGGCCAGCCGCCGCAATAGACCGCGAAGACCACGCCGGTGTGATAGTTGAAGCTGCGCACGTCGGCCAGGTCGATGCCGATGTCCACGCCCGGCAGCGCCTTGGCCAGCGAGGCCAGCATGTCCAGCGCCTGGCTGATGCGGGGCAGCGCGGGCAGCGCCGCGCGGGCCTTCTCCAGCACGTCCAGTTCGCCGTACAGCGTCGGCAGCACCTGGAGCGCCTGGGCGGTGGCCGGCGCCAGCCCGGGGCTCAGCGCCGCCAGGCCGGGGATGTCCTTTTCGCGCAGCAGGCCGAAGATCTCGTCGGCGCGGGCCGCCGCGGCCGGATCGGTTTCCAGCAGCGCCCGCACCACGTCCAGGTGGCTGAGGTCGATCCGGTAATCGGCCACGCCGGCGCGGCGGACACTTTCCAGCGCCAGTTGCAGGATTTCGATGTCGGCCTCGGGGCCGGCATGGCCATACAGCTCGGCGCCGATCTGCAGCGGCTCGCGCGTGGCCCAGAGACCGCGCGGCAAGGTGTGCAGCACGCTTCCGCAATAGCACAGGCGGGTGGTGCCGGCCCGGTTGAGCAGGTGCGCGTCGATGCGCGTCACCTGGGGCGTCATGTCGGCCCGGATGCCGAGCGAGCGGCCCGACATCTGGTCCACCAGTTTGAAGGTGTGCAGGTCCATGTCGCCTCCGCTGGCCGACAGCAGCGAGTCGAGGTACTCCACCAGCGGCGGCATGACGAGCTCATAGCCATAGGTGCGGTACAGGTCCAGCAACAAGCGGCGCAATTCTTCTATGCGCCGGGCCTCGGCCGGCAGGATGTCTGCCAGGCTTTCGGGCAACAGCCATTTGCCCATGCGGGGATCTCGCAAACGATTCAATGAAAACGATGGACGAAAAAAAAGCGGCTGCGGGTATGCACACGTGCAAGCCCATCAACCGCTTCTTCCAAGCTTGGGTCGCCCGAATCGCACCAAGTTGGTGCAATGATGAATTCGGACATACCTCTTGGCTTACACGCTATTGTCCGCTCGAATCACGACAAAATCAAGCTTGCGTGGTGCGGGGCCGACGCATTGTTCACGTTCTTCTATCACGTCATTCAAATGTTTTGCTTACGCCCCACGGTGGGGTGCATTTAAATAACGCGGCAGCCCGGACCGATGGGCGGCGCCGCGACGGCGGCGGCCCGGAGGTCCTCTTTCCCGAACCAGCCCCCGGAGACCGCCGTGCCTTCGCCTTCCCCCGCCCTGCCCGACCTGGACGCCTTCCGTCTCAGGCGCTTCCTGGAATCCCTGGACGAGGGTGCCCTGGTGCGCGAGCCCGAAGCGGCCTTGCGCGACGTCGCCGCCATCCTGGAGCGCAGCCCCAAGGCGGTCCTCATCGAACGCCCTGGCGGCGCCGACACGCCGCTGTGCGGCAACGCCGCGGGCAGCCGCGAACGGCTCGCCCTGGCATTCGGCACGACGCCGGCCGAACTGCCCGCCGAAGTGACCCGGCGGCTGCGCAACCGGCCCGAGTTCGTGGAGATCCCGGCGTCCCGGGCCCCCGTCCAGCAGATCGTCCTGCAAGGCGATGACTGCGACCTTACCCGGTTGCCCGTCCACCTACAGCACGGACTGGACGGAGCGCCCTATATTTCCGCCTCCATCGATTTCACGCGGGACCCCGACACCGGCTGGACCAACGTGGGCGTGCGCCGCCTCATGCTGCGCGGCCGCCGCACGGCCGGGATAGACCTGGTCGCGCCGTCGGACCTGCGCGCCCTGTACCTGAAGCAGGCGGGCCGCGGCCAGCGGGTACCCATCGCCTTCGCGGTGGGCTCGAACCCCATCGACCACATCGCCGCCACCATGCGCATTCCCGGCGACGAGCTGGGCCTGCTTTCCAGCCTGCGGGCCGCCCCGCTGCCCGTGGTCAAGTGCGTGACCAACGACCTGCTGGTGCCGGCCGACGCGGAATTCATCATCGAAGGCTATCTGGACGAGGCCGGCCACGTCGAGCCCGAGGGCCCCTACGGCGAGTTCCTGGGCTACTACGGCGTGGTCAAGAAGAATCCGCTGTTCCACGTGACGGCCATCACGCGCCGGCGCGACGCCGTGTTCCAGACCGCCACCATCAGCGGCCCCAACATGGCCTGGACCGATACCGCGCAGCTGAACGCGCTGCGCACCGAAGTGATGATCTGGCGCGCGCTCGAGACCGCGGTGCGGGAAGTGCGCGGCGTCTTCGCCGCGCCGGCCAACGGCGGCATGTTCAACGTGCGCATCGCCTTGCAGCAGCGCGTGCCGGGCGAGGCCCGCAACGCCATCGCCGCGGTGTTCGGCTCGCTCTCGAACGTCAAGCACGTATTCGTGGTCGATCCCGACATCGACATCTTCTCGGATGCGCAGATGGACTGGGCCCTGGGCACCCGATTCCAGGCCGATCGCGACCTGGTGATCCAGACCGGCATGCGCGCCATGCCGCTGGACCCCTCGCTGAACGGCGCCCGCACCGGGGCCAAGGCGGGTTTCGACCTGACCCTGCCCCTGCTCGCCCCGGGCACGCAACGTCCCCTGGAATACCGGGTTCCCGCCGCCCCGCGCTACGAGGGCGCCCGCTTCGCCTCCCTCGAGGAAGCGCTGGAGGACGGCCCCAAGTACTTCGAGGAGCTGATGGCCGCGACCGGCAGCGACGACGGCCGCGAGATCGTGCGCTGGCTGGAGGATACCGCCGGCAAGCGTCCCCTGGCCCGGGATGAAGAAGGCCGCTACCACTTCCGTTGATTTTCCACGGCAAACGACGGGGCGGCGGCACGGCCGACCAGCCCCGCACAGGAGACACGCCATGACCCAACCGCTGAGCCGGCGCCCCGCCGGCCTGGATACCCATCGCCGTACCCTGCTCGCGGCGCTTGCCGCCACGGGGCTGTTCGCCTGCCAGCCGGCGTCCGCCCAGGATGCCGCGACCGATTTCCCGACCAAGCCGATCCGGATCATCTCCCCCCACTCGGCCGGCGGGCTGGGCGATACCTTCGCCCGCTACATCGCTCAGCAACTGTCGGCGACCTTCAACCAGCCCGTGATCGTGGAAAACCGCCCCGGCGCCAGCCAGACCATCGCCGCCGAGACCGTGGCCAAGGCACCGCCCGACGGCTATACGCTGCTGATCGCCACGCAAAGCGCCATGGTGTTCAATCCCCTGCTGCGCAAGCAGCTGCCCTACGATTCGCAGCGGGACTTCACCCCCATCTCCATGCTGTTCGACACGCCCACCTACCTGGTGGTCAACAAGGCCCTGCCCATGCGCACCGTGGCCGACCTCATCGCCGCCGCCAAAGCCTCGCCCGGCAAGTACACCTATGCCTCGCTGGGCTCCGGCAGCTCGCACCATCTGCTGGCGGAAATGTTCAAGAAACAGGCCGGCGTGGACATCCTGCACGTGCCCTACAAGGGCAGCTCCAATGCCAGCACGGACCTGATCGCCGGCCAGGTCGACATGATGTTCGAAGGCGGCGCCTCGTCCCTGCCCCACGTCCGCGCCGGCAAGCTCACGGCGCTGGCCACTTCGGGTGAAAAGCGCACCGAGATCATGCCCGACCTGCCCACGATCAACGAAACGCTGCCAGGCTTCAGCGCCAACGTCTGGTTCGCCCTGTCCGGCCCCGCCGGCATGCCGGCCCCCGTCGTCGCCAAACTGAACCGCGAAGTCGTCCGTATCCTGAAGCAACCCGCCACGCACGACAAATTCGTCGACCTGGGCGTGGAACTGCTGCCCAGCACCCCCCAGGAAATGGCCGACCGCATCCGCACGGAAATCCCCGAATGGCGCGCCGTCGTCAAAGCCGCTGGCATTACTCCTGAGTAGAGGATCCCCCCTACGCGCTGACGCGCGCCCCCCAGGGGGCGGCACTGGCGGACCGGCGGAGCCGGATCCGCTGTGCCCTGGGTCTGGAGACGCTCAGGAAAGAAAAACGGCCTTGCTTGCGTGCAAGGCCGTTTTTATTTTCAACCGAACCGGATGCTAGGCAATATCGCCAGTCCCCGCCAGCCCTTTGGTACCCCAGGATGCGGTGGATCCGGCTTTGCCGGTCCACCCGCATCGCCCCCTGGGGGGCGCCCGGAGGGCGTAGGGGGGGGTCAATTCGCAGCTGGTGATTTCATGAAGCGGAAGAACTCCGAACTCGGGTCCACCACCAGCATGTCGGACTTGGAGCCGAACGAGCTGCGGTAGGCTTCCAGGCTCTTGTAGAAGCGATAGAAGTC
Organism: Pigmentiphaga sp. NML030171; assembly: GCF_002188635.1. Taxonomy (GTDB): domain Bacteria; phylum Pseudomonadota; class Gammaproteobacteria; order Burkholderiales; family Burkholderiaceae_B; genus Pigmentiphaga; species Pigmentiphaga daeguensis. The sequence continues at coordinate 267,794 of NZ_NINX01000039.1, forward strand.
GCGGTCCTGGCCGAAGGCCTGCGCGTAGACGGCGGAGGCCTTGGCGTCGCCCTCGCCCTTGATTTCCTGGGCCTTGCGGTAGGCTTCGGCCAGGATGACCTCGCGCTGGCGGTCGGCATCGGCACGGATCTTCTCGCCCTCGGCGGCGCCGATGGAACGCTGCTCGTTGGCCACGCGCTTGCGCTCGGCTTCCATCCGGCGATAGACCGACTCGGAGATCTCGGGCACGAAATCCACGCGCTTGAGACGCACGTCGACGATCTCGACCCCCAGGAGCTTGGCCGCCGCTTCGGTGTTGGTGCGGATCTCCTGCATGATCTTGTCACGCTCCTTGGAGGTGACGTCGTTCACGGTGCGGCGGTTGATCGAGGCATTCAGCGCATCGCGGATCAGCGCCAGCAGGCGCTCCTGCGCCGCACGCTCGTTACCGCCGAAGGTGACGTAGTAGGTGCGCGGATTGGAGATGCGCCACTTCACGAAAGCGTCGATCAGCAGGTTCTTCTTTTCCGAGGTCTGCACCCGCTCGCTGTCGGCGGAGTCGATGGTCAGGATGCGCTTGTCGAACTGCTGCACGTTCTGGAACGGCGGCGGCAGCTTGAAATACAGGCCAGGTTCGTCGATGACTTCCTTGATTTCACCCAGGGCGAAGACGACGGCATAGTTGCGTTCGTTGACGACGAACACGCACGACGACAATACGGCCACCCCCACGAGTAGACCGATTACCGCAGGAATCAAACGGTCCATGCTATTCCTTCTCGATTATCTGTTGCGGTCCCGCGAGCGCAGCGCGTCGCGTCCAGCTTCCGGCAGCACGCTGCCGGCCAGCGGCGGCGGCACGTTCACGGACGAGGAGCCGCTCGCGGCGGACGACGAGCGCGCCCCGGCCGCGGACTCGTGCGACACCTGCTGCATCAGCTTGTCCAGCGGCAGGTACAGCAGGTTGCTGCCGTTGCGCGTGTCCACCAGCACCTTCGAGGTGTTGGTGAAGACCTGCTGCATGGTCTCGAGATAGAGGCGGTCCCGCGTGACCTGCGGCGCCTTCTTGTACTCGGTCAGCACCTGGGAGAAGCGCGCGGCGTCGCCCTCGGCGCTCTCGACGATGCGCTGGCGGTAGGCCTCGGCTTCCTGGATCAGGCGCGACGCGGCGCCCGAGGCGCGGGGAACCACGTCGTTGGCATAGGCCTGGCCTTCGTTGATCTGGCGCTCGCGGTCCTGCCCGGCCTTGACCGCGTCGTCGAACGCGGCCTGCACCTGCTCGGGCGGCTGGGCGTTCTGGATCGCCACGGTGCTGACCAGGACGCCGGTACGGTACAGATCCATGATCTGCTGCATCAGCGCCGCGACTTCCGTGGCCACTTCGGTACGCCCCTCGTACAGCACGAAGTCCATCTTCTTCTTGCCGACGATCTCGCGCATGGCGGTCTCGGCGGCCTGCTTGACCGCTTCGTCGGGACCACGGTTGTTGAAGAGGTAATCGCGCGCGCCCGTTTCCTTCAACCGGTACTGGACCACGAACTGCATGTCGACGATGTTCTCGTCGTCGGTCAGCATCAGGGACTCCTGCAACACCTTGCTGCGCGAGGTATTGCGGAAGCCCACCTCGATGGTGCGCAATTGCGAGAGATTGACGGTCTCGTGGCTCTGGATGGGATACGGCAGGCGCCATTGGAAACCCGCCCGCGTGGTTTCCTTGTACTTGCCGAACTGCGTGATGACGGCGACCTGCCCTTCCTGGACGATGAAGAAGCCCGAGGCGAGCCACAGCAGGGCCACCACGACCACGACGACCAGCAGGCCGACGCCGGTACCCCGCGAGGACGGCGAAAAACGGCCACCGCCGTTGTTGCCGCCGCCGGGAGGCCCCGAGGGCTTGCGGCCGAACAGGCCGCTGAGCCTGCGGTTGAAATCGCGCCACAACTCGTCGAGATCCGGCGGTCCGCCGTTATTGTTGTCCCGTCCGTCGTTCTGTGGACGCCGGGGAGGCTCGTTGCCGGAGCCACCGCCGCTTCCGCGGCCCCAGTTCGAGTCGTTCAGATTGAATATTCGAATTATCGCAGGCAGACGCATCTTTGTAGTAAGCGAAGCGGACGGGCCGAACCCGTCGCCTAGGATCGGGCGTCGGCCGTGGGGCCGACGGACGAAGACAGCGTACGAAAGCGTGGGTCGCTACTATTATTACCTGTGACCACGGGATCTGCCTGTCCGGCCTCGACGATGGCACCCCGCAGTGCATCCAGGCCGGTACGTTCGATCGCGCTGACGAACACTCGCGAGATCGTACCATGCTCGTCGCGCTCGACTCCCGCCTCGTGGCTGCTGCGGTCGATCTTGTTGTAGACCAGGATGCGGGGAATGTCCGCCGCCCCGATCTCCTCCAGGACCTTGTCGACCTCGGCGATCTGTTCGTCGCGCTGGGGGCAGGACGCGTCCACGACATGCAGCAGCAGGTCGGCATGGACGGTTTCCTCGAGCGTGGCCTTGAACGCCGCGATGAGCGTATGCGGCAACTCGCGGATGAAGCCGACGGTGTCGGACACGACCACCGAACCGGCACCCTCGATCCAGATGCGCCGGGTGGTGGTGTCCAGGGTGGCGAAGAGCTGGTCGGCCGCATAGACGTCGGCCCGGGTCAGCGCGTTGAACAGCGTGGACTTGCCGGCGTTGGTATAGCCCACCAGCGAGACCGAGAGCGCCCCGCCCCGCGCGCGCGAACGGCGCTGGGTCTGCCGCTGTCGTTCGAGCTTGTCCAGGCGCTCGCGCAGGTACCGGACCTTGTCGCCGATCATGCGGCGGTCCATTTCCAGCTGGGATTCACCCGGGCCCCGCATGCCTATGCCGCCGCGCTGGCGTTCCAGGTGGGACCACATCCGGGTCAGGCGCGTGGCCAGGTGCTGCAACTGGGCCAGCTCGACCTGGAGCTTGCCTTCGTGGCTATGGGCGCGCAACGCGAAGATGTCCAGGATGAGTGCGACCCGGTCCACCACCCGTATCTTCAGGGCGCGTTCCAGGTTGCGCTGCTGGGCAGGCGTCAGGTTGTGGTTGAACAGGATGATCTCGGCCTGGCCGGCCGCAGCCGCCAGGGCGATTTCTTCCGCCTTGCCCGACCCCACGAAGAGCGCTGCATCAGGACGCGCCCGTCGGGCAATGATGGTGTCGACGATCTGCGCGCCGGCCCCCTTGGCCAGCATGATGAATTCGTCGGTCTGGGCCTGGAACTCGGGCTCGCCGAAGTCCACGCTGACGATCAGCGCGCGCATCAGCGGCCCGTGGTTCTGCCCGGTAGGAGTTGGATTAGTCTGCAGCGGCTTCAACCTGGAAATTGACCGGGCGCGAGGGCACGACGGTCGAAATGGCGTGTTTGTAGACCATTTGTGTCACGGTATTGCGCAGCAGGACCACGTACTGATCGAAGGATTCGATCTGGCCTTGCAGCTTGATGCCGTTGACGAGGTAAATGGAGACGGGTACGTGCTCTTTACGCAGCACGTTAAGGAAGGGGTCTTGTAGCAATTGCCCTTTATTGCTCATTAGTGGGCTCCTGGATGTGTTTTTCTTGGCGGATGCCAACTCTGTTACTGTACCGGGTTTTCCCCAGGGAAACTAGCGAATCTCAAAACTGAGAAGAAGACCGCTTTTTTCCCCAAATCCCATGTGGGGACGCGGTTGCGTTCCCACAAGAGCACGTCCCGGAAGATACTCGGCTACCCCGCCTTGTCGAGATAAGGATTCCTCGAGTTTCTGAACTCGATTCTCAATGGAGTGCCTTCGAGCCGGAAAGTTTCCCGGAACCGGGTTTCGAGGAACCTGCGATACGAATCGGGGATTTCGTCCAGGGCGCTGCCATGGACCACGATCAGCGGCGGATTCTGGCCACCCTGGTGGGCGTAGCGCAGCTTGGGCCGGAAGATTCCCTTGCGCGGCGGTTGCTGCTGCTCGACCGCGGCCTGCAGCGTGCGGGTCAGCTTGGGCGTGGAAAGCTTGGCGAAGGCCGCCGCATGGGCCGACTCGATGGACTTGAGCAGCGGCCCGATGCCGGCGCCGCGCAGCGCCGAAACCGTATGCATCTTGGCGAACGACAGGAAGCGCAGCTTGCGTTCGAACTCCCGCTTGATCTCGTCGCGGCGCTCGCTGTCGGCGCGGTCCCACTTGTTGATCGCCACCACCAGCGCGCGCCCGGTCTCCAGCACGAAACCGGCGATGTGGGCGTCCTGCTCGGAGATTTCCGCGCTGGCGTCCAGCATCAGCAGCACGACGTTGCTGGCCTCGATCGCCTGCAGCGTCTTGATGACGGAGAATTTCTCGATCGCCTCGAACACCTTGCCGCGCTTGCGCAGTCCGGCGGTGTCGATCAGGGTGTAGCGGCGCCCGCCCCGCTCGAACTCGATCTCGATGGCGTCGCGGGTGGTGCCCGGCTGGTCGAAGGCGATGACCCGCTCCTCGCCCAGCAGCGTATTCACGAGCGTGGACTTGCCGACGTTCGGACGCCCGACGATGGCGAGCTTGATGCGGTGGTCGATGGCGTCGACCGGCGAGAAGGCTTCCTCGTCCGTTTGCCGGGCCGTTTCGGCGGCTTCGTCGTCGTCCACCTCGGGCGCCGTCTCGACCAGGCCTCGCAGCGCCTCCTCGATCATGTCCACCACGCCGTCGCCATGGGCGGACGAAATCGCGTGCGGCTCGCCCAGCCCCAGTTCGTAGAACTCGGCCGCGGCGGCGGCGCGCGACATGCCTTCCACCTTGTTGACCGCCAGCAGCACCTTGCGTCCGGAACGGCGCAGGCGCTCGGCGATCTCGCGGTCATGGCCGGTCAGGCCCACGCGTCCGTCGGTCAGGAACACGATGGCGTCGGCCTCGTCCACCGCCTGCACGGTCTGCTTGGCCATCTCGGCCATGATGCCGTTCTTGGCCACCGGCTCGAAACCACCGGTGTCCACGACGATGAAGGGATGATCCCCCACCCTGCCCTCGCCATAGTGGCGATCGCGCGTGAGCCCGGGGAAATCGGCCACGAGCGCGTCGCGCGAGCGGGTCAGCCGGTTGAACAACGTGGATTTGCCCACGTTGGGCCGTCCCACCAGGACGACCACCGGTTTGAAGACAGCGGGTTTCATCGTCGAAAAGCCTTGCTCATTGACCGACATTGATCAGGGTCAGATTACCCTTGGAAGTCTGCACCAGCACCCCGCGGTCGGTCGCCACGGGCTGGGAAAGAATGGCGCTGCCGTCGGTGGCGATGCGCGCCAGCAGGGTGCCGTCCTCGCGTTGCAGGAAATGCACGTAGCCCTGGTAGTCGCCCAGGGCGATGGCGCGGCCCACCGAGGCCGGCGCGGTCAGGCCGCGGTTCTGCAGCACGTCCTGTTTCCAAATGTTCGCGCCGCTGTCCAGGGCGAAGCCGAAGACCACGCTGCGGTCGTTCGCCGCATAGGCGAAGCGCACGTCGGCGGTCAGGCCGGTCACGCTGGAGAACTCGCGGGACCAGGTCGAATTGCCCGACCCCACGTCGAAGCAGTTGATGCGGCCCTGGTAGGTGACGGCGCACAGTTGGCGGCCCGAGATGACCGGCGCGCCGACCACGTCGGCCACGCGCTCGAGTTCGCTCGCGCCGCTGGGGTTGGCGACCGTGCCTTCCCAGCGCACCGCGCCGCTGTTCGTGGCGATGGCGATCAGCTTGCCGCCCGGCAGGCCGGTGAAGATATAGCCGCCGGACAGCAACATTTCGCCCGGCGCGCGCAGGGCCAGGGCCGGGCCCGGACGCTGGACGCTCCAGCGGCGCTTGCCGCTCTCGGCGTCGTACGCCTGGATGCGGTAGTCGCCGCTGCGCACCACCACCAGGCCCTCGCCCACCAGGGGCGGAATGGTGATCTCGCTGGAAGCCTGGGCGCGCCATTTGATCGCGCCGGTATCGTCAAAGGCGATCACTTCGCCGCGCGGCGTCGCGACCGCCGTCACGCGGCCGTCGCTGCCCACGCCCGCGGACAAATCTGTCTTGGCCGAGGAGCGCCAGATCTCGGCACCAGTGGCCAGCGCGTATTTGCCGACCGAACCGTTGCCCGTGGCGGCGTAGACCGCGTCGCCGACGACCACGGGCACGAAGCCCACGCCGCCCTTGCTGCCCACCGACACCGACCAGCCGCTGCTGACCGGCAGCGTGGCGTTGAAGTTGGTGAGCGGAGCCGGCGGATACCGCGGCTTCTCGCTCGAGAACAGGGAACATCCGGCCAGGGCCAGCACTGCCGCCAGCGCGGCGGCGCGGCGCAGGTGGCGCCAGCCCAGGCGCTCGCCGGTAAAGCCGTTATGCAACGTCATCAAGCGCCTCCCAGGGCATCGAGTTTCAGTTGGATGGACGAGCGCAGGTCGGTCGACGCGTCGAGCTTGGCCAGCGCCTCTTCATAGGCCTTGCGCGCCTCGTCCCGCTTGCCCTGCCCGGCCAGCACGTCGCCCCGGCGGTCGGCGTACAGCGCGGCAAAGGATGCGGGCGGCTGCGGCGCCAGCACACCCAGCGCCTCGTCGTAGCTCTTCTCGTCCAGCAGCAGGCCCGCCAGCCGCAGGCGGGCCACGGCGGCCAGGGCCTCGTCGCCGCTGCGATCGGCCACCCATTGCAACTGGGCGCGGGCCGAGCGGGCGTCGCCGGCTTTTTCATAGGCATGGGCGGCCAGCAGCGCGGCGCGCGGGGCGTAGCCCGTGCCGGAATACTGTTCCAGGATGGTGCCGGCGGCATCCTTGACGCGAGTCAGGTCGCCCGCCTCGGCTGCTTTCTCCAGGGCCTCGAACTGCGCCAGGGCGTTCGCGGCCTGGTTGCGCTGGTACCACTGCCAGCCGTTCCAGGCGGCCGCGGCCAGCAGCACGATGGTCGCCACGGCAAGGATGAAGTTACCGTACTTCGCCCACCATGCCTTGAGGGATTCCAGTTGTTCCTGTTCTTCGATGTCGTAGGCCATTTATGCCCCGGTTGATGTGGTGATCGCAAGAGTAGTGGCGGGCCGGCCGGCGGCCCGTGCGGACTCCGAGAGCCGCAAGATTAACGGATTCGGCGCCGATTCGTATCCGGGCCCGCGCGCACGGCTATTCAGGGCCGCCCGCCCGGACCAGTTCCTCTACCAGGAAAGCCGGCAGCTCGGCCATGGCGACGCGGCGCTGGGCCACGCCCTCGGCCCGCAGCGCCTTGACGCTGGCCGCGCCTTCGGCCATTTCGTCCTCGCCCAGGATGACGGCGTATTCCGCCCCGCTGCCGTCGGCGCGCTTCATCTGCGACTTGAAGCTGCCGCCGCCGCAGTGCAGGACGACGTCCAGGCCCGCATCGCGCAGGTCCTCGGCCAGCCGCATCGCCGCGCGCGCCGCGGGCTCGCCCTGGTGCAACACATAGACGTCGCACTCGGGCTGCGGTTCCGCGGGCTGCGCCTGGGACCACAGGTCCAGCAGGCGCTCGACGCCGATGGCGAAGCCCACGGCCGGCGTCGGCTTGCCGCCCAGCAGCGAAACCAGGCCGTCGTAGCGGCCACCGCCGCACACCGTGCCCTGGGCGCCCAGGCGATCGGTCACCCACTCGAACACGGTCAGGTTGTAGTAGTCCAGGCCCCGCACCAGCCGGGGGTTCACCCGGTAGGCGATGCCCGCATCCTCGAGCCGCTGGCGCACGCCGTCGAAATGGGCCCGCGAGGCCTCGCCCAGGTAGTCCAGCAGGCGCGGCGCGTTGTCGGCCATCTCCTGCAAGGCCGGATTCTTGGTATCCAGGACGCGCAGCGGATTCGTGTACAGCCGGCGCTGGCCGTCCTCGTCCAGCTGGTCCTTGAACCCTTCCAGGTAGGTGATCAAGGCCTGCCGGTGCGCCAGGCGCTCCTCGGCCGAGCCCAGCGAATTGATCTCCAGCCGGATGTCCGTCAGGCCCAGGATCTTCCAGAGCCGCGCCAGCATCAGGATCAGCTCGACGTCGACGTCCGGCCCGGCAAAACCCAGGGCTTCCACGTCGATCTGGTGGAACTGGCGGTAGCGGCCGCGCTGCGGGCGTTCATGGCGGAATACCGGCCCGATCGCGAACACCCGCTGGGGCCGGTCGTAGGTCAGGTTGTGCTCGATGGTGGCGCGCACCATGCCCGCGGTGAACTCAGGACGCATCGTCAGCGACTCGCCGTTCAGCGAATCGGTGAAGCTGTACATCTCTTTCTCGACGATGTCGGTGACTTCGCCGATCCCGCGCGTGAAAAGCCGCGTCTGTTCGAGCACGGGGGTGCGCAGGTTGCGGTAGCCATAGCTGCGCAGCCACTCGCGCACCAGCGACTCCAGCCGCTCCCACTGGCCCGAATCGGCCGGCAGGATGTCGTTCATGCCGCGGATCGCGGTCACTTTCTTGAAACTATTCATGTAGGTCCCCCCCCTACGCGCTTCGCGCGCCCCCCCCGGGGGGCGGCACTGGCGGACCGGCGGAGCCGGATCCGCTGTGCCCTGGATTGCCGTCCAGGGGCTGCTAGGGGTGTAAAGGTTATCTCTTGCTGTAGCGATTCTCGACGTAGCTTTCCACCAATGCCTGGAACTCCCGGGCGATGTGTTCGCCCTTGAGCGTGACCGAGCGCTGGCCGTCGATGAAGACCGGCGCGACCGGCTGCTCGCCCGTGCCCGGCAGGCTGATGCCGATGTCCGCGAACTTGCTCTCGCCCGGGCCGTTGACCACGCAGCCCATGACCGCGACGTGCAGGTTCTCGGCACCCGGGTATTTCAGGCGCCACACGGGCATCTGCGCGCGCAGGTAGCTCTGGATGTCGGCGGCCAGTTCCTGGAACACCGTGCTGCTGGTCCGGCCGCAGCCCGGACAGGCGACGACCACCGGCGCGAAGGCGCGCAGGCCCAGGCTTTGCAGGATCTCCTGGGCCACCACGACCTCGCGGGCACGGTCGCCGTTGGGCTCCGGCGTCAGCGATACGCGGATCGTATCGCCTATACCCTCCTGCAGCAGGATGCCCATCGCCGCGGTCGAGGCCACGATGCCCTTGCTGCCCATGCCCGCCTCGGTCAATCCCAGGTGCAGCGGGTAGTCGCAGCGGCGCGAGATGTCGCGGTAGACCGCGATCAGGTCCTGGGCGTTGCTGACCTTGCACGACAGGATGATGCGGTCGCCCGGCAGGCCCAGTTCCTCGGCGCGCCGGGCATTGTCGATCGCGGATACCACCAGCGCGTCGCGCATCACGGACTGGGCATCCCAGGGCCGCGCCCGGCGGCCGTTCTCGTCCATCATGCGGGCCAGCAGGTCCTGGTCCAGGCTGCCCCAGTTCACGCCTATGCGCACCGGTTTCTCGTGGCGGCAGGCCACCTCGATCATCTGCGCGAAATTGTCGTCGCGCTTCTTCCCCGCGCCCATGTTCCCGGGGTTGATGCGGTACTTGGACAGCGCCTGCGCGCACTCCGGATACTGGGTCAGCAGCTTGTGGCCGTTGTAGTGGAAATCGCCCACCAGCGGCACATCCACGCCCATGCGGTCGAGCTGCTCGCGTATCGCGGGCACCTCGCGGGCCGCCTCGGCGGTATTCACGGTGATACGCACCACCTCGGAGCCGGCCAGGGCCAGCTCCTTGACCTGGATCGCGGTGGCGATGGCGTCGGCCGTGTCCGTGTTGGTCATGGACTGCACCATGACCGGCGCATCGCCGCCGACGGCGACCGACTTGCCTTCCCAGGAGATGCGGACCTGGCGCGTGGGCCGGCGGGCCGCCGGGCCGGCGGGGAACGGCTCGGCCTCGGCGTTGGCGGTCGTGGACGGACTAGGATTCATGATGCGGCTACTGGAGGGTGAGCCGGGCGACGTTGTCCCGGCGATACGGCGCGAGATCGACGGGCGCGCCGCGCCAGGTCAAGTCTACCCCGTTGACATTGCCGATCACGACACGATACGGGGCGCCCGCCACGTCCAGCTCATACGGTTCGCCGGCGGGAATGATCCGCGACACCGCCACGGTGCCGTCGGCGCGCCGGACTTCCACCCAGCTTGCCTGCTTCAGGGTCAGGGCAAGGCCGGGCGCCGGAGCTGGCGCCGCTGCGGCGGGGGCCGGTTCGGGCGCAGGCGTGGGTAGGGGCGCGGGTGCGACCGGAGCGGTGGACGCCGGCGCGGCCTCCGCCGGCGTGGCCGGCGCCGGTTCAGCCGTCGTGGCCAGCGGCGTTTCAGTCTGGACCGAGGTCATGCCTGCCGCGGGCGTCTCCAGGCCGGCCGTGGAAGCCTGCCCGAACGAAAGCTTGCCTTGCTGGCTGAGCGCGTAGCCCAGCAGGACCAGCGCCAGCACCGCCATCACGCCGCCCACCAGCCAAGGGGCCAGCCTCCTGCGGCTGGCGGCCACCGGCCAGGCGCGGCCCGACGAATGCGCCAGCGGGCTGGACAACGACGACGCCTGCTCGAGCGACACCGGATCGGCCACCTGCAGCTGCGGCGACAGCGCCTGCAGCAAAGGCGCCGGATCCTGGTCCAGCAGCCGTGCGTAATTGCGCACGAAGCCCCGCAGCGGCATGCCTTGCGGCAGCTCGCTCCACTGTTCGTTCTCGAGCGCGCGGATCTGGCGCACGGCGAACTTCAGGCGATCGGACACATATTCCTGCGACCAGCCACGCGCCTCGCGCAGGCGTGCCAGCTCCGGCCCTACCGACGACGAAGACGGCGAGCCGGCGGCGGGCGCCTGGCCCTCCTGCCTTCCGGCGGCACCGGTTTCGTGGGGTTCAGACATCGACGACTCCTTGTCCGGCCCTGCCGCAACGGCCGGACCGGCACCGCGGTTGCATCATTCGCGCACCTCCACGATGCGGCCGAAGCGGGTCTCGCCCGCCAGGCGTTCCTTGAGGCGGGTGCGATCCTTGACCTCGCCGGCCAACTGCCCGCAGGCCGCGTCGATGTCGTCGCCGCGCGTCTTGCGCACGGTGGTGACGATGCCGGCGTCCATCAGGCGCTGCGCGAACAGCCTGACACGGGCCGTGGGCGAGCGCTTGAGCCCGGACTGCGGGAAGGGATTGAACGGAATGAGGTTGAACTTGCACGACACCTGCCGCGCAATGTCTATCAATTGCTTGGCATGCTCGTCGCCATCGTTGATGCCGTCGAGCATGACGTATTCGAAAGTGATGAAGTCGCGCGGGGCGAACTCGAGGTAGCGCTGGCACGCCGCGATCAGCTCCCGCAGCGGATACTTGCGGTTCAGCGGCACGAGGTCGTCGCGCAACGCGTCGTTGGGCGCGTGCAGCGACACCGCCAGCGCGACCGGGCAGTCGCGCGAGAGACGGTCCATCATCGGCACCACGCCCGACGTCGACACCGTGACCCGGCGGCGCGACAACCCATAGGCATTGTCGTCCAGCATCAGGCGCAGCGCCGATACCGTGTTGTCGTAGTTGAGCAGGGGTTCGCCCATGCCCATCATGACGACGTTGCTGATGACCCGGTCGTCCTGCGTGGCCAGCGGCGCGGGCATGCCGCCCGACAGGCGCGCGCCGTCGCGGTCGGCCTCGACCGTGCGGCGCGCCAGCCACAGCTGGCCGATGATCTCGTCGACCCCCAGGTTGCGGTTGAAGCCCTGGTGGCCGGTGGAACAGAAACGGCAGGCGACGGTGCAGCCGGCCTGCGTCGATATGCACAGCGTGCCGCGGTCGTCCTCGGGAATGAAGACGGTTTCGATGGCATTGCCGTTGCCGACGTCCAGCAGCCACTTGCGCGTGCCGTCGGCCGACTTGTGGGCGGTGACGACCTCGGGCAGCCGTACCTCGCAATGTCGCGCGAGCTTTTCGCGGAAGGACTTGGCCAGATCCGACATCTGCTCGAAATCGTCCACGCCGCGCTGGTGCAGCCAGCGCTGCAACTGCTTGGCGCGGAACGGCTTGTCCCCCCATTTTTCCACCAGCGAGGCGAGCTCGGCCCCGTCCAGCCCCAGCAGGTTGATGCGCGGGGATTCGGAACGTGGAACCTCGGCCTGCGCGGCCTCGGCGAGCGGCGAGATAGTATTCATCCCGGCCTCCTGGGAAAAACGGACATCCGGGCTCAGCGGCTGTGGATGTTCAGTTCGGGGAAGAAGAAGGCGACTTCAACCTTGGCGGTCTCGACGGCGTCCGAGCCATGCACGGCGTTGGCGTCGATGCTGTCGGCGAAATCGGCGCGGATCGTGCCCTTCTCGGCCTTCTTCGGATCGGTCGCGCCCATCAGGTCGCGGTTCTTCTGGATGGCGTTCTCGCCTTCCAGCACTTGCACGAACACGGGACCGGAGACCATGAAGTCGACCAGGTCCTTGAAGAAGGGGCGCGCGGCATGCACGGCATAGAAGCGCTCGGCGTCGCTGCGCGAGAGTTGCATCATGCGCGCGGCGACGACCTTGAGGCCGGCAGCCTCGAAACGGGAAACGATCTGGCCGATGACGTTCTTGGAAACGGCGTCCGGCTTGATGATCGACAGGGTGCGCTCGATAGCCATCAAAAACTCCAATAAAAACAAATACTTTGAGGGGAACTTAAACGTTAAATTGTATCACGGCTCCTTGACAGGACCGCTACCCCCGCCCCCCTCGGACGGACCGTGCCGGTCCTACTGGAACCGGGCGGAACCCTGCGGCATACTTGGGGTCAGACACATCATGCCCTCGCGGGGCGAAACAGAGCAAAAAGACCACAAGGAGTCGCTCGACCATGAACGATCTACGCACTTCTCCCTTCAACAGGACCGGGACTGCGCCCGGCGAAGTCGCGCGCAATCGCGTATTGCGCAACACCTACTGGCTGCTCGCGCTGTCGCTGATCCCCACCGTGCTGGGCGCGGCGATCGGCGTGGGCACCGGTCTCGCCCAGGTCATGGGCGGCAGCCCCGGCCTGACCACCATGGTGTTCCTGATCGGCGCCTTCGGCCTCATGTTCGCCATCCAGAAGAACAAGGACAACGGGCTGGGCGTCGCCCTGCTGCTGGCCTTCACCTTCTTCATGGGACTGATGCTGTCCCGCATGATCGGCTTCGTCATGGGCATGGCCAACGGGTCCACGCTCATCATGACCGCCTTCGGCGGCACCGCCGTGGTGTTCGGCACCATGGCCCTGCTGTCCACCACGATCAAGCGCGACCTGTCCGGCCTGGGCAAATGGCTGTTCGTCGGCGCCATCCTGATCCTCGTGGCGGCCCTGGCCAATATCTTCCTGCAACTGCCGGCGCTGATGCTGACCATCTCGGTCCTGGCCATCGGCATCTTCTCGGCCTTCATGCTGGTCGACCTGCAGCGCGTCGTCAACGGCGGCGAGACCAACTATGTCTCGGCCACCCTGGCGATCTACCTGGACATCTATAACGTCTTCGTGAACCTGCTGATGCTCCTGGGCATCTTCGGCGGAGAACGAGAGTAGAAGATCCCCCCTACGCGCTTACGCGCGCCCCCCAGGGGGCGGCACTGGCGGACCGGCGGAGCCGGATCCGCTGTGCCCTGGGTCTGGGGGCACTCAGGAAATAAAAACGGCCTTGCTTGCACGCAAGGCCGTTTTCTTTTTCAACCGAACCGGATGCCAGGCAGCATCGCCAGTCCCCGCCAGCCCGTTGGTACCCCAGGATGCGCTGGATCCGGCTTTGCCGGTCCACCCGCATCGCCCCCTTGAGGGGGCGCCCGAAGGGCGTGGGGGTGGGCTTCCCTTCCGGTCCGCCAGTGCCGCCCCCTGGGGGGCGCGCGTCAGCGCGTAGGGGGGGATTCATTCCAGCACAGCGATGGATTCCACGTGGGCGGTATGGGGGAACATGTTGACCACGCCTGCCGCCTTCAAGGTATAGCCGCCCTCGTGCACCAGGATGGCGGCGTCGCGGGCCAGGGTGGCGGGGTTACAGGAGACGTAGACGATGCGCCGGGGGCGGTCGGCGCCCAGTGTCGTCAGGGCTTTGGCGACGGCCAGGGCGCCTTCGCGCGGGGGGTCGATCAGCATGCGGTCGAAGTGGCCCAGGCTGCGCAGCCACGCCTCGTCCACCTCGAACAGGTTCAGGGTCGAGAATGCCGTATGCGCGTCCACGCCATGCCGGCGGGCGGCTTCCAGCGCCCGGTCGGTCAGGGCCTGGCTGCCTTCCACGCCCACCACCTCGCGGCAGCGGGTCGCCAGCGCCAGCGTGAAATTGCCCAGGCCGCAGAACAGGTCGGCCACCCGATCCCCGGGCTGGGGGTCGAGCAGCGCGATTGCGCGCGACACCAGCACCCGGTTGATCGCGTGGTTGACCTGGGTGAAGTCGGTCGGCTTGAAGGGCATGCGCAGCCCGAACTCCGGCAGCGTGTAGGCCAGTCCGTCGATGTCCTCGGGCTCCAGCGGATGGACCGTGTCGGGGCCCTTGGGCTGTAGCCACCAATGGATGCCATGGCGCGCCGCGAATGCGCGCAGCACGGCCAGGTCCTCGTCCACCAGCGGGACCAGGTGGCGCAGCACCAGCACGACCTGGCTATCGCCCACGGCGACCTCGATCTGCGGCACGCGGTCGCGCGCGGGCATGGCCGCGACCATCTCGCGCAAGGGCACCAGCAGCGAAGCCACATGCGGATGCAGGACATGGCATTCGCGCATGTCGGCCACGTAGCTGCTCTTGCGCTCGCGAAAGCCCACCAGCACCCCGCCCTTCTTCACGACCACCCGCACCGACAGCCGCGCGCGGTAGCGGTATCCCCAGGCCGGGCCGTGGATGGGCGGCAGGACACGTTGCGGCACCAGCTTGCCGATGTGCCAGAGGGTGTCTTCCAGCACGCGTTGCTTGATCGCCACCTGCGCCGCCGGATCCACGTGCTGCATGGCACAGCCGCCGCACACGCCGAAATGCGCGCAGCGCGGCGCCACGCGCTGCGACGACGCCCGCACCACGCTCTCGACCTCGGCCAGTTCGTAGGAGGGCTTGCGCTTGGTCACCTTCAGCATCACGCGTTCGCCGGGCAGCGCGCCATCGACGAACACCACCTTGCCCTGGCGGCGCGCGATACCGCGCCCTTCCAGGTCCACCGATTCGATGGCCACGGAACCATCGTCGGATTCGACGGCAACAGCCGCCCCTTCCAGGCCGTCCGCGGCCGCGATTTCTGCTTCTTGACTCATGTTCGGAATATCAGTTTTCCCGCGCGGCGTGCTAGCGCGAGGCGGGCCAGTTCGCCAGGTATTCACGCCAGTGAGGCAGGTCCAGCGTTTCCAGCGTGCTGCGCACGAGGTCCACTTCGGCGTCGTACTGGCTGCGCGACAGCATGCCGCGCATCAGCCGGAAGCGGCAGTAGACCAGCCAGGTGTTGACGACGTCGGTCTCGCAATAGGCGCGCACCTCTTCCTGGCGCCCGGAACTCCACGCGGGCCAGACCTGGCTGCCGTCCATGCCCATCTTGCCCGGGAAGCCGCACAGCTTGGCCAATTCGTCCAGGGGCGCGTTGGCGCGTCCATTGTATTTCGCCAGCAGGTCCATCAGGTCGCAATGCCGGTTGTGGTAGCGGCTGATGTAGTTGCTGTAGCGGAAATCGCGGTCGTCCTCGCCCATGTCCCAGTAGCGCGAGGCCTGGATGCCATGGATCAGCCCGCGATAGTGCAGGACCGGCAGGTCGAAGCCCGAGCCGTTCCAGCTGATGAGCTGCGGCGTGTAGCGATCGATGGTCTTGAAGAAACCGGAGATCAGCGTGGCCTCGGGATCGTCGGCCTTGCCTATGCACTTGACGCGAAACCCGTCGTCATCGCGGAACACGCACCCCACCACCGCGATTTTCTGCAGGTGCAGCGGCAGGAAGTCGTGCCCCACGGCTTCGCGGCGGGCCGCCGTGGCACGCTCGACCACCTCGGCATCGGGGACGTCCTCGCCCCACCCGTTCAGCGCGCGCAGGCCTTCCACGTCGGGAATGGTTTCCAGGTCGAAGACCAGCATCGGTGTCATGGCGGGCCTCAGCGCGGCGGCAGGTAGCCGGCCGGATCGACGGGACGGCCCTGGCGCCTGATCTCGAAATGCACGCGCGGCGACTCGGCGTCGGTGCTGCCCAGTTCGGCGATCTTCTGCCCACGCCGCACGGCCTGCCCTTCCTTGACCAGCATGGCGCGGTTGTGCGCGTAGGCGGACAGGAAGGTGTTGTTGTGCTTGATGATGATCAGTTGCCCGTAGCCGCGCAGGCCGCTGCCGCTATAGACCACCTTGCCGTCGCCCGCGGCCAGCACGGGATCGCCCGGGGTGCCGGCGATGTCCAGGCCCTTGTTGCGGGTCTCGTGGAAGTTCTCGATGATCTTGCCGTTGGCGGGCCAGCCCCACTCCACCCGCTCGCTGGCCGGATCGTTGCGCGCGGCGGGCGGCGTGGCCGGAGTCGCCGGCGGCGCCACGGGTTCGGCCGGCGCCGGGGACGGCGTCGCGGGGGCAGGCGCCGGCGTGCCCAGCGGCCGCGAGGCCGACTGCGACGGCGCGGGTACCGGCGTGACCTGCGCCACGCTGGAATCGGCGGGCTTGGCGGTGGTCGAACCTGGGCGCGTCACGCGCAGGACCTGGCCCGGCCGGATCTGGTTGGGGTCCTCGAGGCTGTTCCACTGCGCGATGTCGCGCCAGTCCTCGCCGTGGTCCAGGGCGATACGGATCAGCGTGTCGCCGCGCTTGACGATGTAGGTATCGGCATCGATCAGTCGCGAGGATTCGCGGCCCGCGGTGGCCGCGGGGCCGCTCGGCTGCTTGGCCGGCGTGGTCCGGTCGACGACCGGTACCGTCCTGGGTGCCGTGCCGCAGGCCGCGAGCACCAATGCGCAGCCCGTCCAGAGCAGCACCTGTCGTGCGGTCCTTTCGAGCGTCCCCGCGCCCAGGCGGGGTCGATTGGTTTCGTCGCGGCCCGGCTTGCGCCAATTCTGCATCCCAGATCTCCTATTCATTACAACAACACGCCGGACTGCAGGGGCACGAAGCGCACCGCCTCCAGTTCGGTTCGCACCCAGCTCTGGGCTCCGGTGCGCTCGATCATGACCAGTCGCTGCCTGGCCCCCCCTTCCGGGGCCACCAGACGGCCCCCGACCGCCAGTTGCGCCAGCAGCGCATCGGGTATCTTCAGCCCCGCGGCCGCGACGACGATGGCGTCGAACGGCGCGGCGCTCGGCACGCCCAGCATGCCGTCGCCGAACACCAGGCGCACATGGGGAAGCCGGAAAGGCCGCAGTTGATTGCGGGCCAGTTCGTGCAAGGCCTTGATGCGCTCGATGGAATACACCTCGCGCGCCACGCCCGCCAGCACGGCGGCCTGGTAGCCGCACCCTGTTCCGACCTCCAGCACCTTGCCGAGTTCGCGCCCGTTGCGGGCCGCGGCGATCATGCGCGCCACGATCCAGGGCTGCGAAATGGTCTGCCCATGGCCGATGGGCAACGCCGCGTCCTCGTAGGCGCGGCTGGCCAGGGCCTCGTCGACGAATCGATGGCGCGGGATCGCGTGGACCGCCTCGAGCACGCGCTCGTCCGCGATGCCCTGCGCGCGCAGCCGCGCCACCAGCGCGGCGCGCATGCGCTCGGAATTGAGTCCGTGATTGGCCTCGCGCGCCGGCGTGCGGACCTGGATGGGTGCCGGCACGATCAGCCTGGCGGGCGCCACCCGGGTGTTGCTGTTCGTGGCCCGCGCCTCGTCGGGGCGCAGCGGCCGCGCGGGCGTGCCGCGGGCGACCGGCGGACGCCCGGTGGTGACGCGCGTATTGCTGTTCGCCGCCGTGACCGGCGGCAACGGCGCGGCGGGCCGCCGGGCGGCCGCGGCGCGGGCTTCCGCCCCCTCCCGCCGCGGCGCCGGCGCCGGGGTCAACGGTTTGCGCCTATCCATTCCGTGGGGATCCATTCGCGCATGGGTTCGAGCTGTGCGTTGTGCGTGAGATCGAACCGCAGCGGCGTGACCGACACCGCGCCGTCGGCGCAGGCGTGGAAGTCAGTGCCGGGCGTGGCGTCGGCGGCCTTGCCCGCCGGGCCGATCCAATAGACCGGTTCGCCGTACGGGGTGGACGAACGCACCACCGGCTCCGAAGGGTGGCGCCGGCCGAGTCGGGTCACGCGGGGAGGCTTGAGTTCGGACAGGGGCAGGTTCGGGATATTGACGTTCAGCAGGCTGGGCGCGGCCAGCGGATTGGCGATGAAACGCTCGACGAAGCTGCGGGCGGCCGCCGCCGCCGCGTCCAGGTGCGTCCAGCCCTTGGATACCTGCGAAAAGGCGATCGACGGCAGGCCGAACAGATAGCCTTCGGTAGCCGCGGCGACCGTGCCGGAGTACAGCGTATCCTCGCCCATGTTCTGTCCGTCGTTGATGCCGGACACCACCAGGTCGGGGCGCCGGTCCAGGAGCCCGGTCAGCGCCACGTGCACACAATCGGACGGCGTCCCGTTGACGTACAGGAAGCCGTTGGCCGCGGTGCGTACCGACAGCGGCCGATCGAGCGTGAGCGAATTCGACGATCCGCTGCGATTGGTCTCGGGCGCGACGACGATCAGTTCGGCCAGCGGCCGCAGCGCCTCGACCAGCGCGGCCAGCCCGGGCGCGAAATAACCGTCGTCGTTGGAAATCAATATCAACATCTATCGCCCCGACCTCTTACGCAATGCGATCTCCAGTTGGCGTCACCATGGGATAAAAAAAGCCCGCACGGCGTCCCTGCGAGCTAGTGTCGTCCGGAAAACCGGCAGCCTCCCGGTCGCTTGACAGTTCCGGTCCCGCGTCCGTTTCCGGCCCGCCGAGTGCCCCCGGATTGTACATGAGCCCCCCGGCTGCCGTGGCGCTTTCCCCGGGGAAAGCCGCCTCGGGCCCTAGCCCGGGGCGGGCGACTGCCGCTCGTACGCCGCCACCAGCGCATCCAGGAAACCCCGCACCGCCGGCACCAGGCCCCGCCGCGACGGAAACACCGCCTGCACGATGCCTTCCGGCGGAGAATACCGGGCCAGCGTGACACGCAGCAGGCCAGCCTCGACGTCGGCCGCCACCATCGGCCAGGGCAGGCAGGCGATGCCCAGTCCCTGCAGCGCCGTGCTGCGCAGCGTGTTCAGGTCGTCGACCGACAGGCGCGGCACGTGCCCTACGGACACTTCCGCGCCGTCCGGGCCGACGAACCGCCAGACATGCCGCTCGGCCGCCTGCATCATGCTGAGCGTGGGCAGGCGTTCGAGGTCGCGGATATCCTGCGGTTCGCCGTGGCGCGCGAAGAAGTCCGGCGTGGCCACCAGCACCAGCCTGCTGGTGGCCAGGGGACGCACGACCAGTTCGGAGTCCTCCAGCGGCGGCGTACGCACTCGCAATGCGAGATCGAAGCCCTCCTCCACCACGTCCACCCGGCGCGAGGTGGCGTCTATCTGCACGCGCACCTGCGGATAGCGCTCCAGGTACTGCGCGACGATGGCACCGATGTCGCTATGCAACAACGTCACCGGGCAGCTGAAGCGGATCAGCCCTTGCGGCTGCGACGTCGTCCTGTCCACCGCTTCGCGGGCGGCGGCGGCCTCGGCGGCCAGCGCCGCGCAGTGCTGGTAGTAGGTCTGCCCGATCTCGGTCACCGATATCTTGCGCGTGGTGCGATGTAGCAGCCGCACGCCCAGTTCGTCCTCCAGGGCGGCGATGCGCCGGCTGATGCGCGAGACCGGGATGCCCAATGCCTGGGCGGTCGCGGTATAGCCGCCGTGTTCGACCACCTTGGCAAACAGATACATGTCGTTGAGGTCCTGCATGGTCCCCCCGGACGCTGAATTATTCCAAATATAGAAAAGTAATTCCCAGTGGCGGCAGTTTAAAAAGAATTATTGTCGCTATATCTTGTCGATGTGGCGGAAGTCATCCGCATTAACCCTAAGAATTCGACGAACTAGGAATCTTCATGAATATCCTGCACATCGACTCGAGCTCCACCGGCGCCGCCTCGGTATCCCGCGAACTGACCGCCGCGGTCGTGGAGGCCCTGCGCCACAGCGAACCGCGATCGACGGTCAAGCACCGCGATCTGGTTGCCCAGCCGCCGGCGCACCTGGACGGGGCCCTGCTGCAATCGCTGCGCCCCCAGCCCGGTGCCGTGTTCCCCGATGACGAGGGGTTCCGCAAGGAAGTCGCCTATACCGACGAGCTGCTGGCCGAATTCCTGGCCGCCGACGTGGTGGTGATCGGCGCCCCGATGTACAACTTCTCGATTCCTTCCCAGTTGAAGGCCTGGATCGACCGTGTCGCCCAGGCCGGCAAGACCTTCCGCTACACCGCCAACGGTCCCGAGGGCCTGGCCGGCGACAAGAAAGTCGTGATCGTTTCTTCGCGCGGCGGCAAGTATGCCGGCACGCCGGTCGAGACCCTGCTGGATCACCAGGAGTCCTACCTGCGGGCGGTGCTCGGTTTTTTCGGCGTGACCGACGTGAGCGTCCTGCGCGCCGAGGGTGTCGCGCTGGGCGGCGAGGCACGCGAAGCGGCCGTCAACCAGGCGCTGGAACAGGCCGGCCTGCTGGCCGAGGAGCTGGCCGCCGCGGCCTGAGGCCAGGATGCGGAACGGGTCCCGCCGTCCGGGGCCTGTTCCCGCTAGGAGGAGCCTCGCGTACCGTAAAGCAGCAACAGCAGCCCCAGCACGACCAGTACCATGCCGCCGCGTTCGCGGCGGCTGGCGTGCTGGGCGAAGATCCGCCGCGAGGCGAACTGCGCGAACAGCACCTCCACCAGGCCCAGCGTGCGGACGTTGGCCGCCGAGGTCAGCGCGAAGCCGATATACCAGCACTGGGACGCGAACGCGCCCATGAAACCCGCCGGCAGCGAAGAGCGCCATTGCGCCAGCACGCCGCGCAGCACGTCGCGGCGGAACGCAGCCTGCCAGAGCACCAGCGCGCCCGTCTGCATGATCAGGCCCGCGACCAGCGTCACGCTGGCGCGCGTGGCGAACGAACCGCTGTCCAGCGCCACGATGGCGCCGCGAAAGGCCACCGCCGACAAGGCGAAGAAAGCCCCGGAAGCGATGCCCAGCAGCGCCGGCCGCCAGTTGCTGCCCGCCCCCGCGCCAGGCTTCCACGACATGGCCACCACGCCCGCCGTCGCCACCAGGACCGCGCAGGCGCCCATGAGCGAAAGCGGGTCGCCCAGCACCACCACGGCGAAGATGGCGACCAGCACCGGCTCGGTCTTCACATAGACCGTGCTGAGCGCGAAGTTGCGCAGTTGCATGGTGGCCAGCATCAGCACGGTCGCCAGGATCTGCGCCGCGGCGGCGGCCGCCGAATACAGCAGGAAACGGCTGTCCAGGTGCGGCAGGGAGTCGCCTCCCACCGCCAGCACCCCGGCTAGGAACACCAGGGCGAACGGCAGGCCGTACAGGAAGCGGACTTGCGCCGCCCCGAGCGTGCCCAGCGTTTCAGTCAGCCGGTGCTGCATGGTGTTGCGCGCCGTTTGCGCGGCGGCGGCGATGAGCGTGGCGGGAATCCAGAGCAGCGAGATGTCCAAGGGCGTGGCCTGCGATCGATCAGCCGGCGATGATACCGCGCCGCCCTACCCTTCGCCCCGGTTGCGTTCGGCCAGGTAACGGCCGGGCGGCTTGCCCATGGCCTTCCTGAACATCGTGATGAAGGCGCTGACCGACTCGTAGCCCAGGTCCATCGCCACGCGCTGCACTGCCATGCCGGCGGACAGGCGCTGCAGCGCGACGATGACGTGCAGTTGCTGGCGCCAGCGGCCGAAACTCATGCCCGTCTCCGCCTTGATCAACCGGGCCAGGCTGCGCTCGCTCATCGCCACCTGCTGCGCCCACTCGGCCACGGTGTTGCGGTTCGCGGGGTCGGACGCCAGCGCGTCGGCGATGCGGCGCAGGCGGCTGTGCGCGGGCACGGGCAGGTGCAGTTGCTCGGTGGGCATGCGCCCCAGTTGTTCCAGCAGCACGCCCACCAGGCGGTGGGTCGGCCCGTCGGGCGGATAGTCGGTGGAGTCGGCCGCCAGGTACAGGATCAGTTCGCGCAACAGCGGCGAAATCGACAGCGTGCAGCACACTTCGGGCAACGGGGCCGTGTCCGGCTCGACGAACAGCAGGCAGACCTGGCCATGCTGCGACACCCTGTTGCTGTGCGCCATGCCGGGAGGAATCCAGACCGCGCATTGCGGCGGCACCATCCACAGGCCGGTGGGCACATGGCAGGTGACCGAACCCCGCAGCGCCAGGATCAACTGGCCCTTGCGATGCCGGTGCACCGGCTGTTCGCTGCGGCGCTGCTGCGCCGTCAGGTGCACCGCCACCACGGGCGCGACCGTGGCGTCCGGATCGAACTCGGCGAAGGCGGCTTCGAATGCTGGCATGGCGAACGTTTGGCAGATTTTGGCAATTTAATGTCATCTTATCCAAAGACAGACAGGCGCAAAATGCCTACAGTCCATGGGTATCGTTTCCGATTGCCGCCCCATGCTCCCGCTTTCCGCTTCGCATTCCGTGTCTCGCCAAGCCTGGCTCATCGCCGGCATCCTGCTGATCGCCTCCAACCTGCGCGCGCCGGTCACCGGCGTGGCGCCCGTGCTGGACATGATACGGACCAGCCTGGACCTGACCGCCGCCCAGGCGGGCCTGCTCACCACCCTGCCCCTGCTGGCCTTCGCCGCCGGATCGCCCATCGCGGCCCTGGCTGCCCGCCGGCACGGCCTGGAACGCACGCTGATGGCGGCGCTGCTGACCCTGGTGGCGGGCCTGTGCCTGCGGTCCTCCGGCGCGGTCTGGGCCCTGTTCGCCGGGACCCTGCTGATCGGCGGTGCCATCGCCTTCGGCAACGTGCTGCTGCCCAGCCTGCTCAAGCGCGATTTCCCCGGACGCATCGCCAGCCTGACCTCCGCCTATGCGCTGACGATGGGCGTGGCCTCGGGCCTCGCCTCGATGATCGCGGTGCCGCTGGCGCTCTGGTCCGCCGGCCCGGGGTGGCCGCTGGCCCTGCTCGCCCCCATCGTGATCGCCATCGCCAGCGCCCTCGTCTGGCTGCCTCAACTGCGCACCCCGGCTCCGGTCGCGGCGCCCGCCGGTCCCACCCAGGCCCGCCCCCGGCCGGTGTGGAAATCGGCGCTGGCGTGGCAGATCACGCTGTTCCTCGGCCTGAACTCGCTGGTGTATTACATCGTTTCCAGCTGGCTGCCCTCCATGCTGCACGACGCCGGCTACCCGCCGGGCTCGACCGGATCGGTCCATGGCATGTTGCAGATCGCCTCGGCCGTCGTCGGCCTGCCGCTGCTCGCGCTGGTGCGCCGCGTGCGCGACCAGCGCTGGCTGGCGGTCGGCTGCACGGGACTGTCCATCGCGGCCCTGCTGGGCCTGCTGGTCGCTCCATCGTGGGCCGCGGCGTGGGCCATCCTGTATGGCTGCGGCGGCGGCGCGTCCATCATCCTGGGGCTGGCATTCGTCAGCCTGCGTGTCGGCAACGCACAGCAGGCGGCCGCGCTGTCCGGCATGGCCCAGGCCGTGGGCTATTTGCTGGCCGCGGGCGGTCCCACCGCCATCGGCGCGGTACACGACCTCACGGGCGGATGGACGGTCGCGCTGCTGATCTGCCTGGTCTTTGCCTGCGCCCAGGCCGTGTTCGGCCTGTACGCCGGACGGCACCGCCAACTGGCCTAGGGCCCGAGACACATAACAGCTTTGATGGCCCGACGATAGGCGGGCCCGGCTCCTCCTTCTAAAGTGTGGCGTGAAAAGAACCACAACAGAGGAGATGTCCATGGGTTTTCATCGACGACGCGCCTGCCTGGCGCTGACGCAGGCGGCGCTCCTGCTGGCCGTGGCCGGCGGCGCGGGGGCGGCCGGATTTCCCGATCGCGCGCTGCGGCTCGTCGTTCCGTTTCCCGCCGGAGGCGCCGCCGACATCATGGCACGCGGCCTGGCCCAGCAACTGACGGAGCAACTGGGCCAGCAGGTGGTGATCGAAAACCGCGGCGGCGCGGGCGGCACGACGGCTGCCGAGGCCGTCGCCCACGCGGCCCCGGACGGCTACACGCTGTTCTTCGCCACCATGGGCACGCAGGCCATCAACCCCTCGCTGTACCCCAAGCTGCGCTACGACCCCATCAAGGATTTCGAATACGTCAGCCTGACCCACACCACGCCGCGCGTGCTGGTCGTCCATCCCTCGGTGCCGGCGAAGACCGTGGAAGAACTGATCGCGCTGGCGAAGGCGCAGCCTGGCGCGCTGACCTACGGCTCGGCCGGCAACGGCAGCTCCAGCCACCTGTCGGGCGCGTTGTTCGCATCGATGGCGGATGTGCGGCTGCTGCACGTTCCCTACAAGGGCAGCGCTCCGCTGCTGAACGACGTGCTGGCGGGACGGGTGTCCATGACCTTCGATTCGTACGCGGTGTATGCCGAGCACATACGCAGCGGCAAGGTACGCGCGCTGGGCGTCACCAGCCTCAAGCGCATGAGCGCGCTGCCCGACGTGCCGGCGATCGCCGAAGCCGGCCTGCCCGGCTACGACGTCTCGAACTGGCTCGGGCTGCTGGCCCCCCGGGGCACGCCGGCAGCGGTAGTGGACCGGTTGCACGGCGCCGTGGTCCGCGGCATGGCGGACGAGTCCGCGCGGCGCCGGCTGGCGGGCATGGGAATAGAAGCGACCTCCAGCACGCCGGCCGAATTCGTCGACATGGTCAGGGCCGAGATTCCCAAGTGGGAAGCCGTGGTGAAGAAATCCGGCGCGACGGTCGACTAGGGGCTGCCCAGCGGCTCAGGCGCCCCAGCCCACCGCGCGCATCGTCACGCCCATGTCCGCGGTGGCGCCCGGCGCGATTTCCAGCACGTCGTCCCAGACCCGGGCCGTCTCGATGCACAACATGTCGCGCCAGGCATCGGGACGGAACTGCGACAGGCGCAGCGATTTGTCCACCCAGGGGTTCCAGACCACGGCCGAACGCGAGCCCGCCGCGTGGATCTGGATGCTGCGCCGCCAGCCCGGATCGCGGATCTGTATCGGTCCGGACAGGCCGGTATAGATGCGGTCGGTTTCCCCCCGGATGGCCAGCGGCCCCTCCTGCACCTGCGAGCTCCAGCCCCTCAAGGTATCGACGTAGGCCGCGCCGTCCAACCCTTCGATCGCCACGTCGCGTGCGTCGCTCACGGCGAAATAGGTATGCAGCGCCTGGCTCAGGGCCAAGGTGTCCGGACCCAGGTTGCGGGTGGACAGGGTCAGCGTGAGCGCATCGCCCAGGCGGATATCCAGCGCCACGGCGGCCGGGTGGTTCCAGCCGCCGTGGCCGGCCGGCAGGTCCAGCCGCAGCCGCAGGCACGCGGCGTCGCCATCGACCCGCGCCCCGTCTTCCTGCCAGTCCAGCGCGCGTACGAAACCATGCGCCGGCGCGTCGGCGCCGGGCGCCAGCATCGCGCGGACCGCCTCGGGATTGCGGTCGAACTGGCCGAACCACGGCCAGCAGACGGGAATCCCGCCACGCAGCGACGAGCCGGTCCGGAATTCGGCCTGGTCGCTCAGCCATACCACCGGCGGCTGTCCGGTGGGTGCGTAGTACAGGACCTGCGCGCCCTGGCGCGCCACCAGCGCCTCGCCATGGGGAGAAACCAGGCGCCAGCACGGCAGGCTTTTGACGGTCGTGGCGACGACGGCCGCCGGACGGTGTGCGCTCATGCCTTCAATCCTCGTGCTTGTCGTGGGTGGCCGCGGCGCCCAGCTTCCAGTAGCCGGCCGCCTTGATCCATTCCTTGGGTAGCTGCCAGTTCTCGACCAAGACCTGGCGCACCCGCTTGGCCACGCCGGACTCGGCCGCGACCCAGGCGTACCAGTCGCCCTGCGGCTTGCCCAGCCCCGCCACGGCCTGCGCCAGCAGCTCGGGGCTGCCGGGCGCCACGCCGTCGCGATGGACCCAGCGGACGTCCACGTCGGCCCGCGTGTCGAACGACTGCTCCTCGGCTGCGTCGGCCACTTCGGCCACGACCACGGCGCGCGCGCCCGCGGGCAGTTCTTCCAGCCGGCGGGCGATGGCCGGCAGCGCGGTTTCGTCGCCCACCAGCAGATAGCCGTCGAACTCCCCTTCCATCACGAAGGAGCCGCGGGGACCGCCCACGCCCAGGTACTGCCCGGCTTCGGCGCGTGCCGCCCATTCGGCGGCGGGGCCGTCGCCATGCAGCGCGAACTCGATGTCGAGCTCGCCCGCCTGGGCGTCGTAGCGGCGCGGCGTGTAGTCGCGCGCCGCCGGACGGGGCTGGCCCTCGGGAAACACCATGCCGTTGGGCCCCGGCGTGGGCACCACCGGCCGCTGCTGGCCGGGCGCGGGAAAGAACAGCTTGACGTGATCGTCGTGCGCGGCGCTGGAGAAGCCGGCCAGGTCGTCGCCCTCCAGCGTCACCCGCAACAGGCGCGGCGTGACCTTGCGCACCGCGCGCACGCGCAGCAGGCGGAACTTCAGTTCGTGACGGACGCGGCGCACCGCGCGTTCGGTTTTTTCCATGATGGATCTTTCCAGAATGAGGTTGGAGGAGCGCCTACTTGCCCAGGATCTCGGCGGTGGCGCGTCTCAGGATGGCGGCGATGCGGATGGCCTCGCCGCCCTCACAGGCGCCTGCCTGGAGCAGCGCCTGCTTCAGGCCGTAGCGCGCCAGCATGAGGTCCTCGGGCGTGCCCGGCGCGATGGTGTCCAGGCCGTCCTCGCCTTCGAACACGCGGCGCACCTGCGCCATGCGGGCGCCCACCTTGGCGAGCTCGGCCAGGATGCGCTCGGCCTGCCCGCGATGGCGCGCCAGATGGGCGCTGCCTTCCTCGGTCAGGCGATAGCGCTTCTTCGTGCCTTCCACGGAGACCACCGCGTGGCCCACGTCCTCGAGGTAGGCCAACGCCGGATACACCATGCCCGAACTGGGGTTGTAGAAACCCGACGAGCGCTCGGCCAGTTGCTTGATCAGTTCGTAGCCGTGGCTGGGCTGCTCTTCCAGCAGCGCCAGCAGGATGAGCTGCAGGTCTTCGGCGGCGAGCTTGCGCCCCATGCGCATGCCCATGCCGCGTCCGCCAGGAGAAATCTCATTGCGTTGCATGACCGCCTCCAGCCCATTGCGGGCGGAATGGAATATCTAAAAACATATCTTTCGACATATCTTAAGACATAAAAAACAGGATGCCAAGACGGGAAACGCAGCTTGTGGGCTTATCCACCACTTCTGTGGACAAGCTTGGGGATAGCATGACGGGAGCGCGGCCGGAACCGCGTGGCGACAGGCTTGGAAACACTTGGCACAAAAGGCGGGCACCGGGCGCCCGCCTGGCCCAAAGGACATCATGCAGATAGACATCGTCAACGCGGAGGCCACCGTCTTCTCGGGCGAAGGCAACTACGTGCAGCTTCCCGGCAAGGACGGATCGCTGGGGATCCTGCCCGGCCACATCCCCCTGCTGACACTGCTCAAGGAAGGAATGATCACCATCCGGCGCGCCGAAGGCGATGAATACGTCTACGTGTCGGGCGGCCTGGCCGAAGTCATGCCTCGCGGCATCACGGTCCTGGCCGACACCGCCGTGCGCACCACGGGGCTGGACGATGCGCGGGCCGAGCAGGCGCGCGCCGCGGCGCGCGAGCGCATGCACGACCGCCTGGACGCCATGCGCTATGCCGCCGCGCGCGCCGAGCTCGTGACCAGCCTGGAATTGAAACGCGGCCGCTGAGCCGCCTCAGTCGGAAATGCTGGGCGCCCAGAAAACCTGGGCGATGGCGGGATTGCGGCCCAGCTTCTCGGTGACGCGGTCCAGGTCGCTGCCGTGGATGGAGGTGGCCATCAGCGTGGCCTTGATCTCGATCTCCTCGTCGCCGAAGGGCACGACCTCCAGGTCGGCCAGCGGATAGTTCGCCTCTTCCAGTTCGGCCTCCAGCGCCGTCAACGCGGCGCTGCGATGGGCCGTGCCGGTGATCACGTGGATGATGCTCGTCACCTCGGAGGACAGCACGTCCACCGGCTGACGATTGAAGGTATTGACCACCGGCCGCAGCAGCGTGTTGGCGGCCAGCACGAAGATCGTGGCCAGCACGGCCTCGGCGATGAGATCCGCACCCGCGCAGGCGCCGATCGCGGCCGATCCCCAGAGCGTGGCGGCGGTGTTCAGGCCGCGCACGTTGCCCTCTTCCCGCATGATGACCCCGGCCCCCAGGAACCCGACGCCCGAGACCACGTACGAGGCCACCCGCGCCGCGCCGTCCGAGCCCGCGATGCGCATGGCCATGTCGACGAAGATGGCGGCGCCCAGAGCCACCAGCACGTTGGTCCGCAATCCGGCGGTACGCTGCCGGTACTGTCGCTCCAGCCCGACCAGGGCCCCCAGGATGAACGCGCTCGTCAGGCTGACGAGCGTGTCGAGCAGATCCAGCGTCTGGATGTTGGCGATTGCCTTCATGGGACCTCGTGGGTTGTTCTTGTCGTCGACCGGAACGGGCCGGTGCCGCGCGTCCGGCCTTCGCAGGATAGCGCGGCCCCGCCGGCGTTTTTATTGCAGTTGTTCGTAATGCACACGCTGGATGTCGGGATGGCGTCCCAGGCCCAGGGCCACCGAGTTCAACGCGCCGCGCAGGTGCGGCGCGCATTGCAGCGTGACCGACATCCGGTGGATGTCGTCGCCGGACGCGGCGCTGGCCACGCGCATCTGCGAGATGCGCAGGTCGCGGGCCGACAATTCGGCGTGCAGGTGCTGGCGCAGCCTGTCCAGCCGCGGGCTGGCGCTGAACACCGTCAGGCGATAGGACTGGAGCTGCTTGCGCGGGGCGCGCGCGGCCTTGCCGCCCCATGCGCTCAGGATATGGGCGAAACGCATGTTGACCTCCTGGCAGACAGGAAGACGGACCATGCCGCTCGGCATACGCGGGGAAGCTGCCCGGAGGCAGGAAAAAAGATGGGAACCCTGGCAAAGGGACGACCGCATCCTGGCTTGGCAGGACGCGGCAGACAAATCTGCGGACCTGCTAAGCGGCGTTTGCCGGAACGGCGGAACTACTGCCGTCGTTATCCACGACTTGCCTCAAGAAAGATTGGAATCCTTCGATTTTAGCCCAGTCGCGGCCTAGGGACAACCCTAGGCGTCAAACGCTTCGCCTGCTTCAACCGCCTTCGGCATGCCGCGGAAACTGTTGGTAGACCATGCGTACCCAGTCCTGGATGTAGCGTTCGTAGTGCGCCGCGTCGTGTTGCCAGAGATTGTTCAGGGCCATGCCGCGCACCAGATTCAAGGACAGGTTCAGCGCCAGTTGCGCCTGCTCGCCGGAAAAACCCGCCTTCCGGAACACCTCCAGCCAAAGCGTGTTGGTCGAGGAGCGGTAGCGCTCCATCACGGGCAGGATCTTGCTCATCAGGTCCGGGTCGGTCCGCGCCACCATGATGACCTCGATCGCGGCGATGAACGGCCAGTCGAAGTAGACGCTCCAGCAGTCCTTGATGAAGCCCTCGATGGGGCGCTCGATCGCCTCGGGCGTATGGGCCTCGCGCTGGCCGCGGCGTATGGATTCCTCGTAGATCTCGGCCGTCGCGGCCACCACCAGTTCGGCCTTGGTCGCGTAGTGGTGCATCAGGGCGCCGTTGGACATGCCGGCGCAACGCGCCACTTCCTTGGTGGTCAGGCCGTTGTAGCCCGAGCGCATCAACACCTCTATCGTCGCCGCCAGCAGGCGCTCGCGCGCGTCGCGGCTGCGGTTTGCCTGCGTGCGCCGCGGGCGCGCGCGCGCCGGTTCGGTCTCGGGCGTGGGGGACATCG
Source organism: Pigmentiphaga sp. NML030171 (assembly GCF_002188635.1). Classification (GTDB taxonomy): domain Bacteria; phylum Pseudomonadota; class Gammaproteobacteria; order Burkholderiales; family Burkholderiaceae_B; genus Pigmentiphaga; species Pigmentiphaga daeguensis. Next base: position 297,417 of record NZ_NINX01000039.1, read on the forward strand.
TCTGTGGGCGGTTGGGTGGCATCGCTCCCGGGCATCCTCGATACGGCCAAGGCCGCATCTTAGCCTCCCCTGCCGGCCGCGAGGCAGGCCTAGGGTTTTCCGCCACTTACAAACCGATCACTCTGTTTGTATAAATCTCCCCACGAAGCCATTCAAGACGAACGCAAAAGGAGACACCCATGTCCTTCGTGAAGAACACCTGGTACGTGGCCTGTTGGAGCGACGAGGTCAAGGCCGGTGAACTGTTCACCCGCACCCTGCTGGACGAGCGGGTCGTGTTCTACCGCCGGCCGGACGGCACGCCGGTGGCGCTGCGCGACCGCTGCCCCCATCGCTTCATCCCGCTCAGCATGGGTAGGCTCCGTGACGACGTGGTCGAGTGCGCCTACCACGGCCTGCAATTCGACAGCAGCGGCGCCTGCGTCAGGAATCCTCACGGCGACGGCAGGATCCCCGCCGCGGCCCGCGTGCAGGCCTACACGGTGCACGACCGCCACGGCATGCTGTGGATCTGGATGGGCGAGGCCGCCGCCGACCCCGCGCTGATCCCCGACTACGGCATGCTGGACGAAGGCTCGGGCTATCGCACCAGCCGCGGCCGGCTGCACATCAACGCCAACTACGAACTGATGGGCGAGAACCTGCTCGACCTGAGCCACATCAGCTTCCTGCACGAAGGCCTGCTGGGCAGCCCCGAGCAGGTCCATGCCAAGCAGGAAGTCGTCCAGGACGGCGACCGCCTGCAATGCAACCGCTGGATGCCCAACGTATCGGTGCCCGGCGTCTTCGACATGCTGTTCCGCCGCGACGGCCAGCCGGTGGACATGTGGACCAACATGCGCTGGGATCCGCCCGGCTGCTTCCTGCTGGACACCGGCGTGCACGCGCCGGGGGAGTCGCGCGAACGCGGCGCCTGGTACTACGGCATCCACATCCTGACCCCGGAGACCGCCCGCACCACGCACTATCACTTCGCCGCCGCTCGCCCGCCCGGCCCCGAGCTGGATCCCGAGACCAACGCCCGGCTGGCGGAAATGCGCCGCATCGCGTTCGAGGACCAGGACAAGCCCATCATCGACGCGCAGCAGGATGCCCTGGGCGAGAACGATTTCTGGGACATGAAGCCCGTGCTGCTGAACGTGGACCTCGGGCCGGTGCGCATGCGCCATACGCTCGAACGCCTGCGCAAGGCCGAAGCCGCGGCCGCCCAGGCGCGCTGACCCGTTTTTTGCCGGCCGCGGCGACGTATCGCGGCCGCCTTCCCCGGCAGGCCCGCCCTGCCCCACCACCAGGAGACAGACATCATGCACCACCGCTTGCGCAGCGTGGCGGCCGCGGCCGCCCTGATCACGGCCTGTGGCGCCGCCCACGCCCAGGCGCCGATCAAGATCGGCTTCATGGGGGAACTGACCGGCCCGCAGGCCGCCGTGGGGCAGGACCAGCTCGACGGCTTCATGCTGCTGGTCGAACGCAACGGCGGCAAGCTGGGCGGCCATCCGGTCGAGATCCTGCGCGAGGACACCCAGCTCAAGCCCGACGTGGCCAACCAGGCCGCGCGGCGCCTGGTGGAGCGCGAGAAGGTGTCCATCGTCACCGGCATCTCGTTCTCGAACGTCATGCTGGCCGTGCACAAGTACCTGACCGACCGCGAGGTCTTCGTGATCGGCTCGAACGCGGGCCCCTCGCAGATCGCCGGGCCGCGGTGCTCGCCCTACCAGTTCATCACCTCCTGGCAAGGCGACCAGGCGTCCGAAGCGGTGGGCCAGTACGCTGCCGACAAGGGCTACAAACGCGTCGTCGTCCTGGCCCCCAACTACCAGGCCGGGAAGGACACGGTGGCCGGCTTCAAGCGCTACTACAAGGCGCCGCTGGCCGACGAGGTCTATACCTCCTTGCAGCAGCTCGACTTCTCCACCGAACTGGCTCAGGCCGCCGCCCGCCAGCCCGATGCGGTATTCGCGTTCTTCCCCGGCGGCCTGGGCGTCAGCTTCGCCAAGCAGTATGCGCAGTCCGGCCTGCAGAAGACGCCGCTGCTGTCGACCTTCACCATCGACGCCATCTCGCTGCCGGTGCTGGGCGAATCCGCGCAGGGCATGATCAGCGGCGGCTTCTGGGCGCCCGATTTCGACAATGTCTCGAGCCGCCGTTTCGTCCAGGCGTTCGAGCAGCGCTACAAGCGCATCCCCTCGAACTACGCGGCCCAGAGCTATGATGCGGCGCTGCTGCTGGACGCTGCCATCGCCCGGGTCCAGGGCCGGGTAAGCGACAAGCCCGCCTTCATGGCGGCCTTGAAGCAAGCCGATTTTCCTTCGGTGCGAGGCGAGTTCCGCTTCAACAACAACCACTTCCCCTTGCAGGACATGCACGTGCTGCAGGCGGTCAAGGACGAACAGGGACGCATGACCCTCAAGACGCTGGCCACTCCCTTCCACAAGCAGCCCGACGCCTACCACCGGCAGTGCCCGTTGTCCTGACGCCCGGCGGCCGGCGTCCCGGGGATGTCGCGGCAAACCAACATTCACCCAAAAACGACAGCAACGGCAAGCCCGGCCGCCTAGACTATGCGAACTCTGGCGGCCGTCCCCCGGCCGCGGGCTGCCCGCGGGCCCGCATCGGCGCCCAGCGGCGTTGTAGAACCTGCGGGATCCGACATTGAAATCTCAGCTTTTTGCCCGCCTGGCCGGCGCCCTCGGCCTGTGCGCGGTGTTTGCCGCCTCCGCGGCACCTCCCCCCGTGATCGTCCTGAACTCGCTGGATGCCTCGGTCAGCATCCTCGATCCCTCGACCTACGCGGAGTTGCGGCGCGTTCCCACCGGCAAGGAACCCCACCACCTGTACCTGACGCCTGACGAGAAATCGCTGCTGGTGGCCAATGCCGGCAGCGACTCGCTCACTTTCTTCGATCCCGCCACCGGCAACGTGCAGCGCACGCTGACCGGCATCGTCGACCCCTACCAGCTCCGTTTCTCGCCCGACATGAAGTGGTTCGTGACCGCGGCGAACCGGCTCGACCACATCGACATCTACCAGTGGAACGGACAGGCCGGATCGGCCGACCCCAAGCTGGTCAAGCGCATCCCCGCCGGCCGTACGCCCAGCCACCTGACGATAGACAGCAAGAGCCGCAACCTGTACGTGTCGCTGCAGGACAGCGACCAGTTGATCGCCATCGACCTGGCCACGCAGACGCCGCTGTGGACCATTCCTTTGGGCAAGACGCCCGCCGACGTCTACATCACCAGCGACGACCGCTACCTGCTGGTCGCCCTGACGGGCGACAGCTACGTCGAGGTCTATGACCTGGCGGCCTCGCCCGCCAAGCTCGTCAAGCGCATCCCCACGGCGGCCGGCGCGCACGCCTTCCGGGCCCAGGGCGACGGACGGCACCTGTTCGTCAGCAACCGCGTGGCCAACACCATCAGCCGCATCGACCTGCAGACCCTGGCGGTGGTCGACGCCTATCCCGCCCCCGGCGGCCCGGACTGCATGGAAGTGCTGGCCGACGGCAAGACCCTGCTGGTCACCTCGCGCTGGGCCAAGAAGCTCACCGTCATCGACACGGCCACCCGCAAGGTCGTGCACCAGACCAAGGTGGGCCGCTCGCCCCATGGCGTCTGGACCTTGTCCCATGCGCCGCGCCAGTAGCCTGGCGCGCGCGGGCGCGGCCGCCCTGCTGCTGGCTGCCGCTGGCGCCCAGGCCGCGGAATGCGCCCGCCCGGTCTACCTGACCTTCGACACCGGACACATGGGCGTCGCCCCGCTGGTGGCCGAGGTGCTCGACCGCCAGCAGGTCAAGGCCAGCTTCTTCCTGGCCAACGAAAAGACCCGCGACGGCGGCACCAGCCTGGACGACCGCTGGGCGCCCTGGTGGAAGGCCATGGCGGCGCGCGGACACGTCTTCGGCTCGCACACCTACGACCATGTGTACTGGCTCGCCAACCTGCCGGGCGGCGGCTTTCGCGTCAAGCCGACCTTCGGCCCGCAGGCCGGACGGGTCCAGGCCATGAGCGTCGAGGCCTATTGCGCCGAACTGGACCGCAGCGCCGCGCGGTTCAAGGAAATGACCGGGCAGTCCATGCTGCCGCTGTTCCGCGCCCCCGGCGGCAAGACCTCGGCCGCCCTGCTCCGGGCCGCCGAAGACCGCTGCGGCTATCGCCACGTGGGCTGGGCCGACGCCGGCTTCCTGGGCGACGAGCTGCCCAGCGACAAATACCCCAACGCCGCGCTGCTGGCGCGCGCCTTGCGCAACATCCGTCCCGGCGATATCTTGATGGCGCACCTGGGCATCTGGTCCCGTCAGGACCCCTGGGCGCCGGCCGTGCTGGAACCGCTCATCACCGGGCTCAGGCAGAAGGGTTACTGCTTCGCCACGCTGGCCGACCATCCGCAATACCGGGCCTGGCTGGCCACGCATCACGTCCATGGAACTCCTTAGCGATCTTTTTTCCGGCATGCAGCAGTGGCTGTTCGAGACGCTCGTCCAGCCCCTGCTCTTTCACCTCGGTCTCGGCAGCATCCTCGAGGACGCCTACGACGGCACCATGTGGCTGCTGCTCGGCGTCGTGCAACTGATCATCATGCTGGCCGTGTTCGGTCCCCTGCAACGCTGGCGTCCCGTCGAAAAAATCGTCGACCGGACCTCGGTGCGGCTGGACATCCTGTACACCGCCATCCACTCGCTGGGCCTGTTCCGGCTGGTGCTGTTCTTCACGACCCAGCCGCTGGCCGACCACGTGTTCGGCCAGCTGCACGTGCTGGGATTCTCGCCCTTCCATCTCGACGAGATCTGGCCCGGGGTGACCGACCGCGCCTGGGTCAGCCTGATCCTGTACCTGCTGATCTTCGATTTCGTCGACTACGCCTTCCACCGCGCCGAGCATCGCTTCCAGTGGTTGTGGGCGCTGCACGCCGTCCACCACAGCCAGCGCCAGATGACCATGTGGTCCGACAATCGCAACCACCTGCTCAGCGACCTGCTGCGCGACGCGATGGTCGTGCTGGTCTCGCACCTGGTGGGCGTGCCGCCCGGACAATTCGTCATGGTCGTGATCATCACCCGGCTGGTCGAGAGCCTCTCGCACGCCAACCTGCGGACCGGCTTCGGCCGCATCGGCCAATATCTGGTAGTGGGGCCGAAATTCCACCGGCACCACCACGCCATCGAACCTCCGTCCCTGCCCGGCCGGCCCGAGGCCAACTACAACTTCGGCGTCCTGTTCCCGATCTGGGACATCCTGCTGCGCACCGCGCGCTTCGACGGCAACTACGGGCCGACCGGCATCAGCGACCAGCTTCCCGAGCACGGCGGCCGCGACTACGGCCGCGGCTTCCTGGCCCAGCAATGGCTGGGGCTCAAGCGGCTGCTGGGCGGCGCGCCCGGCCGGAGCTGAACGGGCCGACGATATAATCCCGGTTTCCAACGAGGACTTCCTAATGCTTGAACAGAACGCCTTCTCCCGTGAAGACCTGCTGCGCTGCGCGCGCGGCGAATTGTTCGGGAAAGGCAATGCGCAACTGCCGGCCCCCAACATGCTGATGATGGACCGCATCACGCACATCTCGGACCAGGGCGGCAAGTACGGCAAGGGCCAGGTGATCGCCGAACTGGACATCCATCCCGACCTCTGGTTCTTCGCCTGCCATTTCGAGGGCGACCCGGTCATGCCGGGATGCCTGGGCCTGGACGCCATGTGGCAACTGGTGGGCTTCTTCCTGGGCTGGCAGGGCAACCCCGGCCGGGGCCGCGCACTGGGCTCGGGCGAAGTGAAGTTCGTCGGGCAGGTGCTGCCGACCGCCAAGAAGGTGACCTACACCATCGACATCAAGCGCACCATCAACCGCACGCTGGTGCTGGGCATCGCCGACGGCACCATGAGCGTGGACGGCCGCGAAATCTACACCGCCGAGGGACTGCGCGTAGGCCTGTTCACTTCCACCGATTCGTTCTGACCGCACGGCCCGGAGCGCCCCTGCGCTCGGGCCGGCATTCCCCGGGGAGACTTTCCATGCTGTACGACGTTCGCACCTACACGTGCCGGCCCGGCACGATCAAGAAACAGCTCGAGCTCTACCAGGAACTGGGCTTCGAGGCGCAGCGCAAGCACCTGGGCGACCCGGTGCTGTACCTGCAGACCGAGACCGGCAACGTCAACAGCTTCACCCACATCTGGGCCTACCGCGACGCCGCCGACCGCATGGCGCGCCGCGCCGCGCTGCAACAGGATCCGGACTGGCAGGTCTACCTGAAGAAAAGCGTGGAGATGGGCAACCTGGTCTCGCAAGAGAACCACTTGATGGTGCCCACCCCTTTCTTCAAACCGTAGGGTAGGCCCCCCCTACGCCCTTCGGGCGCCCCCCAGGGGGCGATGCGGGTGGACCGGCGGAGCCGGATCCACCGCATCCTGGGGTACCAACGGGCTGGCGGGGGACTGGCGCTCTTACCTCTTGTCAGCGTAAACGAGAACGGCCCCGCATCTGATGCAGGGCCGTTCTCGTATTCGCGGTCGCCCCAGACCCAGGGCACAGCGGATCCGGCTTTGCCGGTCCGCCAGTGCCGCCCCCTGGGGGGCGCCCGAAGGGCGTAGGGGGGGACCTCTACCTCTACCCTGATCGCTCGCGGAAGGTTTTTACGCTGCCTTCCGCGTCGACCTCTTCCAGGCGGACCTTGAATCCCCATAGCCGGGCCAGGTGCTTCATCACCTGGTCGGCATCCTCGGCCTGCAAGGGCCTCCCCCGCATCGTCACGTGGCGCAGGACCAGGGACCGGTCGGAATCCCGGTTGTAGCGCACCACCTGGATGTCCGGCACCTGCATGTCGCGGTTGTGCTGGTCCGCCAGCAGCCGGCGCACCCGCCGGTAGCCGTCGTCATCGTGGATGGCCTCGACTTCCAGCTTGGGGTTGGACTCGTGGTCGGCGATCGCGAAGAAGCGGAACTCGCGGATCAGGCGCGGCGACAGGAACTGCGCGATGAAAGACTCGTCCTTGAAGTTGCGCATCGCGAAGTCCAGCGTCTTCAGCCAATCGCTCCCGGCGATGTCGGGGAACCACTTCCTGTCCTCGGGGGTGGGGTTCTCGCAAATGCGGCGGATGTCCTGCATCATCGCGAAGCCCAGGGCATACGGGTTGATGCCGCCGTAGCCGCGCTGGTCGAAGCCGCGCTGCGCCACCACGTTGGTGTGGCTTTGCAGGAACTCGATCATGAAGCCGTCGTTGACCAGCCCCTTCTCGTGCATGCGGTTCAGCAGCGTGTAGTGCCAGAAGGTCGCCCATCCCTCGTTCATGACCTTGGTCTGGGTCTGCGGATAGAAGTACTGGGACAGCTTGCGGACAATGCGCACCAGTTCCTTCTGCCAGGGCTCCAGCGAAGGCGAGTATTTCTCGATGAAATACAGGATGTTCTCTTCCGGCTCCGGCGGGAACACCGCCGGCTTGCCCTCGCGCTCGACGTGGTCGCGCGTGGGCACGGTGCGCCACAGGTCGTTGTACTGCTGGCGCGCATACTCCTCGCGCTCGGCCTGGCGCTGCATCTCTTCCCGGTAGGAAATGGGATGCGGCCGCCGGTAGCGGTCCACGCCGTGGGCCATCAGCGCGTGGCAGGAATCCAGCGTGGCCTCGACGGCGCTGATGCCGTATTTTTCCTCGCAGTCCATGACGTACTTGCGGGCGAACACCAGGTAGTCCAGCACGCCGTCGGCCTCGGTCCACTGCCGGAACAGGTAGTTGCCCTTGAAGAAGGAATTGTGGCCGTAGCAGGCGTGCGCGATCACCAGCGCCTGCATGGCCATGGAATTCTCTTCCATCAGGTAGGCGATGCAAGGGTTCGAGTTGATGACGATCTCGTAGGCCAACCCCTGCACGCCACGCCGGTAGGCCTGCTCGTTGCGGATGAACTCCTTGCCGTAGGACCAGTGGGGATATCCGATAGGCAGGCCGACCGAGGCGTACGCGTCCAGCATCTGCTCGGAAGTGATGACCTCGATCTGGCTCGGATAGGTGTCCAGCCCGAACTCCCGGGCCACCTCGCCGATGGCTTCGTCATAGCGCTGGATCAGCTCGAAGGTCCATTCCGAGGTGGTCGAGATGGGCTGGACCGCCCGGGCGGGCGGCGCTTCGCGCGGCGGATGGACGGCGCTCATGCGGTCTCCTTCCTGAACAGGTCGTGCAGCACGCCGAATATCTCGCGCCGCTCGCGTATGCGCCGCATCGCGAAGTGCGGCGCCGTCTCGCGCTCGTACTCGGCCCACAGGCTGCTCTTGCGCATCTCGTCCACGTCGGGAATCTCGATATAGGCGTAGTAGCGCGTGAGCGGCAGCAGGTGTTCGGACAGGAAGCGGGCGCTCTTGGCCGCGTCCGCGCCGAAGGAATCGCCGTCGGTGGCCTGCGCCGCGTAGACGTTCCAGGTGGCGGGCGAGTAGCGCTCGGTCACGATCTCGTGCATCAGCTCCAGGGCCGAGAGCACCACCGTGCCCCCGCTCTTGGGATCGTGGAAGAAGGTCTGCTCGTCCACCTCTTCCGCGTTGTCCGTGTGGCGCACGAACACCAGGTCGACGCGTTCGTACTTGCGCGACAGGAATAGGTACAGCAGCGTGAAGAAGCGCTTGGCGAGGTCCTTCTTGTTCTCGTCCATGGACCCCGAGACGTCCATCAGGCAGAACATCACCGCGCGCGCCACCGGCGATGGTTCGACCACGCGATGCCGGTAGCGCAGGTCCAGCGAATCGAGGAACGGCACGCGCGCCAGCCGGGACCGGTGCACGTCGATCTCGGCGCGCAGGGCATCGAGCTCGTCTTCCGGGGCCCCCGCCTCTTCCGACTCCTCCAGCTTCTGCTGCGCCTCCTGCAGCCCCAGCCGCGACCCGCCGCTGAGCGCGATGCGCCGCGACAGCGAGGTCTTGAGCGTGCGGCCCACGCTCAGCGTGCTGGGCGACCCCGTGGTGGTGTAGCCCGCGCGCCGCCACTTCTGCTGGTTGATCTCGCCTAGCTGGGTACGGACCAGGTGGGGAAGCTCCATGTCCTCGAAGAAGAGGTTCAGGAACTCCTCCCGCGACAGGCTGAACGTGAACGGATCCACCGAGTCGCCCTCGCCCGGCTCGGAAGGATCGCCATCGTCGCCGCCCCGGGGCCGGTCGATCTTGTCGCCCTTGGCGAACTCCCGGTTGCCGGGATGGACGATCTCGCGATCCCCGCCCCTGCCGTAGCGGAAGCTGGGTTCGGAGATGTCCTTGGCCGGGAGGTTGATTTCGCCGCCCTGGTCCATCTCTTCGATGGACCGTTCCTGGACCAGCTCGCGTACTGCCTTGCGTATCTGGTCCTTGTACCGCCTGATGAAGCGCTCCCGGTTGACAGCGCTCTTGTTACGGCCGTTGAGCCGCCGATCGATGAGTGAATTCATATTCACCTAGCTCACGAAGACTTCCTCACCCGCAAGTACCACTCGCACAGCAAGCGGACTTGCTTTTCGGTATAGCCTTTCTCGACCATCCGTTCGACAAAGCTCTCGTGCTTGCGCTTGTCCTCGACCGAGGCCTTGGCGTTGAACGAAATGACCGGGAGCAGATCCTCGGTGTTGGAGAACATCTTCTTCTCGATCACCTCGCGCAGCTTCTCGTAGCTGGTCCACGCGGGATTGCGGCCGCCGTTGTTGGCACGGGCGCGCAGCACGAAGTTCACGATCTCGTTGCGGAAATCCTTGGGATTCGCGATGCCCGCCGGTTTCTCGATCTTCTCGAGCTCGGCGTTGAGCGCAGCGCGGTCGAAGCTCTCGCCCGTTTCCGGGTCGCGGAACTCCTCGTCCTGGATCCAGCAGTCGGCGAACGTGACGTAGCGGTCGAAGATGTTCTGTCCGTACTCCGAATACGACTCCAGGTACGCCGTCTGGATTTCCTTGCCGATGAATTCCGCGTAGCGCGGCGCCAGGTAGCCCTTGATGTGCTCCAGATAGCGCCGGCGGATCTCGTCGGGATAGTCCTCGCGGCCGATGCGCTGCTCCAGCACGTACATCAGGTGCACCGGATTGGCGGCGATCTCGGTCTGGTCGTAGTTGAAGACGCTGGACAGTATCTTGTAGGCGAAGCGCGTCGAGACGCCCGTCATGCCCTCGTCGGTGCCGGCGTAGTCCTTGTATTCCTGCAGGACCTTGGCCTTGGGATCGACGTCCTTCAGGCTCTCGCCGTCATAGACCCGCAGCTTCGAATAGATGCTGGAGTTCTCGGGTTCCTTCAGCCGGGTCAGCACCGAGAACTGCGCCATCATGTCCAGCGTGCCCGGCGCGCATGGCGCCTCGGCCAGCGAACTGTTCTGCAGCAGCTTGCGGTAGATCTTGACCTCTTCCGACACCTGCAGGCAGTACGGCACCTTGACGATGTAGATACGGTCCAGGAACGCCTCGTTGTGCTTGTTGTTGCGGAAGGTCTGCCATTCGGACTCGTTGGAATGCGCAAGGATGATCCCGTTGAACGGGATGGCCGAAAACCCTTCGGTGCCCTTGAAGTTGCCTTCCTGGGTCGCCGTCAGCAAGGGATGCAGCATCTTGATGGGTGCCTTGAACATTTCAACGAATTCGAGCATGCCCTGGTTGGCCAGGCACAGCCCTCCCGAATAGCTGTAGGCATCGGGATCGTCTTGCGAGTAGCGGTCCAGCTTGCGGATATCCACCTTGCCGACCAGCGAGGAGATGTCCTGGTTGTTCTCGTCGCCCGGCTCGGTCTTGGCGATGGCGAGTTGCCGCAGCACCGAAGGCTGGAGCCGGACCACGCGGAACTGCGAGATGTCGCCGTCGAATTCGTGCAGCCGCTTGATGGCCCAAGGCGACATGATGCCGGTCAGGTAGCGGCGGGGTATGCCGTATTCCTTCTCGAGCTGGTCGCCGAAGCGGTCGGGGTGGAACAGGCCCAGCGGCGACTCGTTGACGGGCGAGCCCTTGAGCGCGTAGATGGGGTGCGCTTCCATCAGCGCCTTCAGGCGCTCGGCGATAGACGACTTGCCGCCGCCGACCGGTCCCAGCAGATAGAGGATTTGCTTGCGTTCTTCCAGCCCCTGGGCCGCGTGCTTGAAGAACGCCACGATCTGGTCGATCACGTCCTCCATCCCGAAGAATTCCTTGAAGGCGGGATAGCGCCGGATCATGCGATTGGAAAACAGGCGCGACAACCGTGGATCGTTGCGCGTATCGACCAGCTCGGGCTCGCCTATCGCGGCAAGCATGCGCTCGGCCGCACTGGCGTAGACCATGGGATCCCGGCGGGCGAGGTCCAGGTACTCCTCGAGAGAAAGTTCGGTTTCCTGCGTCTTGGCGTATTGAGACTTGAACCCTTCGACGATGTTCAGCACGGACAACCTCCAACAGCGAGTGAATGAGAACTGCCTACACGACTCTGTTGTTGTTAGTGCCGGTCGAGCCGGCTTCCGGTTCTTTCCTGCCGGATGAACTTCCTGCCATGCCCGGGGCCGATCGAAACCAGCAACTCCCGATCCTGCCTCGACATGTCCGATCTATTGCGAAACGCTCCTTGGGCGACCTCCTTGCAAACATCATACGGCGCATCCACACGGACGACTCGCTTTCTGTTGCGCACGCACGATATTTTTTTGACGCATCTCCTAGGGGTATACACTCCTAAGGCTGTGAACCAATGGGCAGAGTTCCGCAAACTGCGCGCCACGTTTCATCCCTTTCGATCGTCGCAACCCTATGCAAAATAAAATGCGGCGCACCTTTCCTACACCCTCGAAAATTTGCTATACTTTTTTTCTTTCGGGGCGTAGCGCAGCCTGGTAGCGCACTTGCATGGGGTGCAAGGGGTCGCGAGTTCGAATCCCGCCGCCCCGACCATATACAAGTTCTTGACCTGTATTTGTCGGAACCGAAGAAAAAAAGCCCGGTGGCCACAAGCTGCCGGGCTTTTTGTTTTGCTGATTTGTTTCCAGTCAATGCGAACGGAATCGCCCAGGAAAACGTGAAACTGCCGTGATCCTGCATGGCATCCGACATTGCATTATCTTTTACAAAAACAATCAATAATTTCCGGGCGATTCGTCCGACCAATAACCCTCCTTTTGTCAGGGCCACGTCCGCCAGGCCGTCGCCCACGGCGTTGTAGTGCCCACTAGGGACATCCGCGCCCGGAGGCGGCGCTAGCGCGCGCCCGCCGCCCGCAGCGGCAACGCGGTCTTGTAGCGCACCTGCTTGAGCGCGAAGCTGGAGCGGATCTTCTCGACCTGGGCGATGGGCGACAACTGCTCCAGGATGAAGCTCTCGAGCGCCTGGATGTCCGGCACGGCCACCCGCAGCAGGTAGTCGGCATCCCCCGTCATCAGGTAGCACTCCATGACTTCCTCGCGGGCGCAGATGGCATCCTCGAATACCTGCAGCGCCTTGCGGTTCTGCTGCTTCAGGCTGATCGAGATGAACACGTTCAGGTGCAGCCCCAGTTGCTGCGGGTCGAGCAAGGCGACGTACTGGCGGATCAGGCCGGCGGCCTCCAGCGCCTTGACCCGGGTCAGGCACGGGGATGGCGACAGATGCACCCGGCGCGCCAGTTCCACGTTGGAGATGCTGGCATCGGCCTGGAGCTCGGCCAGGATGCGCCGGTCGATGTCATCGAGATCGATCATGCTTGATTTCTTCCCCTTGAAAGAATTTTCTGCCGCTTATCCCGCTTATTCAAAGAATTTTCGGGGAAAAATTCCGGACCTTCAAGCGTAGAATTTTTCATGAAAAGACGAGGAGAGGCAGGCATGTACGACGAATCCCGGCACCTGGCGCGGCTGGACGGCCCGCGAGCCGACCCCGACCCCATGGAGACCGCCGAATGGCGGGACGCCCTGCTGTCGCTGCTGGAGACGAACGGACCTGAACGCGTACGGCAGATCCTCGACATGCTGGCGCAGGCGGCTGGCGATTCGGCGGTCGGGTGGCGACCGCCGCGCCATACCCCTTACGTCAACACCATCCCCGTCGAGGCACAGCCCCCCTTCCCCGGCGATCTCGCCACCGAAGAGCGGCTGGCCGCGCTGATGCGCTGGAACGCGCTGGCCATGGTGGTCCGCGCCAACCTCGCCCATGGCGAACTGGGCGGGCATATCGCCAGCTATGCCAGTGCCGCCGATCTGTTCGAGGTCGGCTTCAACCACTTCTTCCGCGGCGGCCCGGCCGGCCAGGCGGACCTGGTGTTCTGCCAGCCCCATTCGGCGCCGGGCATCTATGCCCGGGCCTTCCTGGAAGGCCGGCTGCAGGAAGCCGACCTGGCGCACTACCGGCAGGAGATCACCGCGCGGGCGCACGGGGCGCTCGGCCTGTCCAGCTACCCGCACCCCTGGCTCATGCCCGATTTCTGGCAGTTTCCCACCGGCTCCATGGGCATCGGCCCCATCAACGCCATCTACCAGGCGCGTTTCATGCGCTACCTTGCTCACCGCGGCCTGCTGGACACCGCCGGCCGGAAGGTCTGGGGCATCTTCGGCGACGGCGAGATGGACGAGCCCGAGAGCATGTCGGCGCTGACGCTGGCGGCGCGCGAGGGGCTCGACAATCTCGTCTGGGTGGTGAACTGCAATCTGCAGCGGCTGGACGGTCCGGTGCGCGGCAACGGCCGCATCGTCGACGAGCTGGAATCCCTGTTCGCGGGCGCCGGCTGGAACGTGATCAAGCTGCTATGGGGGTCGGACTGGGATGGCCTGTTCGCGCGCGACACCGGCGGCGCCCTGCGGCGGGTCTTCTCGCAGACGGTGGACGGGCAATTGCAGACTTTCGCCGCCAAGGACGGCCGCTTCAACCGCGACCATTTCTTCGGCCAGGACCCGCAACTGGCCCGGCTGGCGCAGGGCCTGACGGACGAGGAGATCGACCGCCTGCGGCGCGGTGGCCACGATCTGGTGAAGATCCATGCCGCCTATCACGCGGCCGCGCGCAGCACGGGGCGCCCCACCGTCATCCTGGCGCAGACCAAGAAAGGCTACGGCATGGGCGAGGCAGGCCAGGGCAAGATGACCACCCACCAGCAAAAAAAGCTGGACCGCGACGCCCTGATCGCCTTCCGCGACCGATTCTCGCTGCCACTGAGCGACGATCAGGCCGCATCGCTGGACTTCCTGCACCCCGGCGAAGACAGCGCCGAGATCCGCTATCTGCATGCCCGGCGCGGCGAACTCGGCGGCCCCGTGCCGGCCCGATCGCCGCAGGCCGATCCGGTGCCGGTGCCCCCGCTGGAACGCTACGCCGGTTTTGCCCTTCAGGCGGACGGCAAGGAAATGTCCACCACAATGGCATTCGTGCGCCTGTTGTCCAGCCTGCTCAAGGACAGCCGGCTGGGCCCGCGCGTCGTGCCCATCGTCGCCGACGAAGCGCGCACCTTCGGCATGGCGGCGCTGTTCCGGCAGATCGGCATCTACTCCAGCGTCGGCCAGCGCTACGAACCCGAGGACATCGGTTCGGTACTGAGCTATCGCGAGGCGCTGGACGGCCAGATCCTGGAGGAAGGCATCAGCGAGGCCGGCGCGATCAGTTCCTGGACGGCGGCCGCCACCAGCTATGCCGTGCACGGCACGGCGATGCTGCCCTTCTACATCTACTACTCGATGTTCGGCTTCCAGCGCGTGGGCGACCTGATCTGGGCCGCCGCCGACCAGCGTGCCCGCGGCTTCCTGCTGGGCGCCACGGCCGGCCGCACCACGCTGGGCGGCGAAGGGCTGCAGCACCAGGACGGCTCCAGCCTGGTCGCGGCGGCCGCCGTCCCCAACTGCCGCGCCTACGATCCCGCGTCCGCCGCCGAAGTCGCTGTCATCATCGACCACGGCATGCGGGCCATGCTCGAAACACAGGAAGACGTCTTCTACTACCTGACGCTGGGCAACGAGAACGCTCCCCAGCCCAGCCTGCCGGCCGAGGCCCGCGAGGGCGTGATCAAGGGGCTTTATCGGTACGGCGTGCACGGCCGGGGCGAGCCCGCCGTGCGTCTCTTGGGGTCGGGCGCCATCCTGCGCGAAGCCATCGCCGCCGGCGAGCTGTTGGCCGACGACTGGGGCATCGCCAGCGAGACCTGGAGCGCGACCAGCTACGCGGAACTGGCACGGGACGCGCGCGCGGCCGAGCGCTGGAACCGCCTGCATCCCGAGCAGCCCGCGCGCCGCAGCCACGTCGAACACTGCCTGGCGGGGAGCGCCCCCGTGGTGGCAGCGAGCGACTACGTGCGCGCCTGGCCGTCGCTGATCGCGCCCCATTGCCCCGCGCGCATGACGGTGCTCGGAACGGACGGCTTCGGCCGCAGCGATACCCGCGGCGCCCTGCGCCAGTTCTTCGAGGTCGATCGTTTCCACATCGTCCTGGCCGCGCTGCATGCGCTGGCCGACGCCGGCTCATGCCCTCGCGAACGGTGCGCGCAGGCCATCGCACGCTACCCGATACGGACCGATCCGCGTCCGGCGTGGGAGGCCTGACGCGCCGGAGATACACCGGCCCAAGCCGGACCGCGCCATTGTTTGCCTCGCCGTTCGCCGCCGTAATATTCTTTGCGGACGATGGAGCGGTCGCAAGAACGAGAATGGAAAAACTGGCCCTTAGCATTGCCCACGACCTGTACGGCGGCGTCCTTGGGCAAGAGGGATGGCATGCGGCGCTCAAGCGTATCCGGAACCTGACGGGAGCCGAATCGGCCTGCACGGTCATCCTGGACCGGCGCGCCCCGGCCGCCGCGGTCGGCGACCACAGCGGCGGGGACGAGCGGGCGTTCGACGAGTACACCAATCGCTACAGCCGCTACGACCCGGCGGAAAACGTGCGCCATCGGCTGCAACTGGGCAACTGGTACATCGACTGGCAGTGGTTCACCCGCCACGCCCTCGACCGTGATCCCTTCTATCAGGAATTCATGCGGCCGTATGGGCTGCGCTCCGTGCATGCCCTTCCCATCCTGAAGAACGGCGTGGCCGAATGCTGCCTTTCACTGCAATTCCCTTTGTCGCAGCCCGACACCGATGAGCCGTCCAAATCCCCGCTGCTGCGCCTGCTCGCTCCACACCTGCAACAGGCCGCGACGTTGCGCCATGAATTCCTGAACTTGCAGCAACGGGCCGAGCTGGCGCAGCAACTGCTCGACGATTTCAGCTTCCCGCTGCTGGCCACCGACGCGCAGGGCCGCGTGTATCTTTCCAACCGGGCCGGCGCGACCTGGCTTTCCCTGCCCGGCAATCCTTTCGGCGCCTCGGGCCTGAAGCCATCGCGGGCCGGGGCGGGTTCCCGGCTTGCCGAGGCGCTCGTGGCTGCCTGTACCCGGCGGACCCGGCTGGCCACCGGCGCCCATGTCGAGTTCGGCACGCCACCGATCCGCTACGCGGTAGTGGCCATGCCGCTGCCAGAACCGATGTCGTTCCCGCTGTCCACGTACGAGCCCCTGGCACTGGTAAAGGTCCATACCCACGATGCCACCCCCATCAGCGCGCATCGCCTGCTGCATGCGCTGTTCGGCATCCCGCCCGCGGAATACCGGCTGTTGCTGTTGTTGATGCAGGGACACCACGTCAAGGAGTGCGCGCAGCAGTTGGGCGTCTCCCAGGAGACGACCAGGACCCAGCTCAAGTCGCTGTTCCGCCGGACCCAGACCTCGCGCCAGAGCCAGCTCATCGACCTGGTGCGCAAGCTGACCTACGGCCACATGGACTGAAACGCGTTATCGCGCCAGGCTGGTCTCGCGGGCGGACTGCAACAGGCTGGCGATGTCGGCCAGCTCGGCCCGGATGGCCTGCAGCTCGGGCTCCTCGATGGACACCAGCGCCACCTGGGGCGCCTCGTCCACGTGTCCGCGCGACTCGTCCAGGCGGTTGCGGGCGCCGCTGATGGTGAAGCCCTGCTCGTACAACAGTTCGCGGATGCGGCGGATCAGCAGCACTTCGTGGTGCTGGTAGTAACGGCGGTTGCCCCGTCGCTTGATGGGCTTGAGCTGGGTGAATTCCTGTTCCCAGTAGCGCAGCACGTGAGGCTTGACGCCACAGAGTTCGCTGACCTCGCCTATCGTGAAATAGCGCTTGGCGGGAATGGGCGGAAGAACGACGGGTGGCTCGATGCGCGCCATAGGACCTCTCAGGACGGATTCTGTTCGCGCAGCGCGACCTGTTCGACCATGCTCTTGAGCTTCTGGCTCGCATGGAAGGTGACGACGCGACGGGCGGCGATGGGGATTTCCTCGCCCGTCTTGGGATTGCGTCCGGGCCGCTGCGGCTTGTTGCGCACCTGGAAGTTGCCGAAACCCGATAGCTTGACCATGTCGCCGCGTTCGAGCGCGTCGCGGATTTCCTCGAAGAAGGTCTCGACCATGTCCTTGGCTTCACGCTTGTTCAGGCCGACCCGCTCGAACAGCAGGTCGGCCAGTTCGGCCTTGGTCAGGGTACGCGTATCGAGCCCGCCCTGCGGCAGGTCGGACTCGGGATCGGCGTCGAGGGAGTCCGGGGAAGCGTAGCTATCGGAAACGAGAGAATGCATAGACACGGATGGGAAGCGGTATCAAACCCTCAGCCGCGCGCCGTGCTCGGACTCGAGCGCGGCGCGGATACGGGCCAGGCACGCCTCGACTCGGGCGTCGTCCAGGGTTACCGAAGTATCCTGTAGCCAGAACCGGAAGGCAAGGCTTTTTTCCTTTTCTAACAAGGACTTATCCCGCCAAACGTCGAAAATCCGTGCATCCTGGACGACCGCCAGTTCGGGCTCCCTGGCCACCAGATGGCGCACCGTATCCAGCATCTGCTGTGCCGTCACCGCCTCGGCCACCCACAGCGCCAGATCGCGGATCACCACCGGCTGGCGCGAGATCTCTCGCAGCGACGGCAGCGGACGGACGGCGATGCGGTCGGCGTCCAGTTCGAACACCACCGGGGCGTGCGGCAGTTCCGCGCGTTGCAGCCAGCGCGGGTGCAGCTCGCCTATCCAGCCCACCGTCTCGCCGTCGATGACGATACGGGCGCTGCGGCCGGGATGCAGGGCCGGATGCGCATCGGGCACGAAGCGCGGCGCCTGGGTGGAACCGCCGGCCAGCAGGGCCTCCACGTCGGCCTTCACGTCGTAGAAATCGACCTGCCTGGTCTGCGTCCCCCACTGCTCTTCCACCGCCGGCCCGTAGGCCAGGCCGGCAAGGCGCATGGGCTGGTTCACGCCAGCCACCGCCAGCGGACCGTCGGCCACGGCCGCGTCGCGCCAGAAGACCCGGCCCAGTTCGAACACCCGCACACGGCTGGTCTTGCGGTTCACGTTGTATTGGGCGTTGGCCACCAAGCCGCCGATCAGGCTGCTGCGCATGACCGACAACTGGCTCGCGATCGGATTGAGCAGGCGGACGGGGTCCGTGTTGCCCGCGTAGTCGCGCTCCCAATCGGCCTCCACGAAGCTGAAGTTGATCACCTCCTGGTAGTCCAGGTCGGCCATCGTGTGGCGCAGCGCGTGGAAGGTGTGGCGCTCTTCCGGCACGGCGCGTACCGCGGCCCGCGCCAGCGGCGGCAGGTCGGGAATGCGCTCGAAGCCGTGGACGCGCGCGACTTCCTCGATCAGGTCTTCCTCGATCTCGATGTCGAAGCGGAACGACGGCGGCGTCACGACGAAGGCGCCGGGCTCGCGCACGAAGGGCAGCCCCAGGCGGGTGAAGATGCCGGCGATCTCGTCTTCCGGCACGTCCACGCCCAGGACCTTGTGGCAACGCGCCACGCGCAGGCGCACGGGCTTGCGCTCGGGCAGGTTGACCACCTGGTCGTCGACCGGGCCGGCTTGGCCGCCGCACACCTGCACGATCAGGCTGGTCAGGTATTCCAGGTCGGCGGGAATGTTGGCGTAGTCCACGCCGCGCTCGAAGCGATGGCTGGCGTCGGTGCTGAAGTTGTAGCGGCGCGCGCGGCCGGCGATGCTGGCGGGCCACCAGAAGGCGGCCTCGAGATAGATGTCGCGGGTCTGGGTGGACACCGAGGTGGCCTCGCCGCCCATGATCCCGGCCAGGCACTCGGGGCCGTTGTCGTCGGCGATCACGCCGACCTGCCCGTCCACCTCGACGGTCTGGCCATTCAGCAGCAGCACCTGCTCGCCCGGCTGCCCCCACCGCACGTGCAGGCCGCCGCGCACCTTGGCCAGGTCGAACACGTGGCTGGGACGGCCCAGTTCCAGCATGACATAGTTGGAAATGTCGACCAGCGCGGAAATCGAGCGCTGGCCGGCGCGCTCGAGGCGCCGCTTGATCCACTCCGGCGTGGGAACGGACGCATCCACGCCGCGGATGACCCGCCCTACGTAGCGCCCGCACAGATCCGGGGCATGCACGGTCACCGGCACGCGGTCGTCGATGGCGACCGCCACCGGATCCAGCTTCGGCGCGGCCAGCGGCGCGCCGGTCAGGGCCGAGACCTCGCGCGCCACGCCCAGCACCGACAGGCAATCGGCCTTGTTGGGAGTGAGCTTGAGCGTGAAGACCGTGTCGTCCAATTGCAGCCATTCGCGCACGGACATGCCGACCGTGGCATCCGCGCCCAGGTCCAGCAGGCCCGCGTGGTCCTGCGACAGGCCCAGTTCGCGCGCCGAGCACAGCATGCCCGAGGACTCCACGCCACGCATCTTGGCCACGCCTATCTTGATGTCGCCGGGCAGACGGGCGCCCACGGTGGCCAGCGGCACCTTCATGCCGACCGCCACATTGGGTGCGCCGCACACGATCTGCAAGGGCTCGCCCTGCCCCGCGTCGACCTTGCACACGCGCAGCTTGTCGGCGTTCGGATGCGGCTCGAGCGCCAGCACCTGCGCCACCACCACGCCGCTGAAGGCGGGCGCCACCGGCTCGGCTTCTTCGACCTCGAGACCGGCCATGGTCAATTGATGAGCCAGCTCGTCGGTCGAAATGGCGGGATTCGTCAGGGCCCGCAACCAGGATTCGGGAAATTGCATGTCTGTAAGTTCCCCCCTGCGCGCTTCGCGCGCCTCCCAGGGGCGCGCGCCAGCGCGCAGGGGGGCACCTCCCTTAATTGAATTGTCTGAGGAAACGCAGGTCGCCTTCGAAGAACTGGCGCAGGTCGTTCACGCCGTAGCGCAGCATCGTCAGCCGTTCCAGCCCGGAGCCGAAGGCAAAGCCGATGTAGCGTTCCGGATCCAGGCCGAAGTTGCGCACCACGGCAGGATGCACCTGGCCCGATCCGGAGATCTCCAGCCAGCGGCCCTTGTTGGGGCCGGAAGTGAACATCATGTCGATCTCGGCCGACGGTTCCGTGAACGGGAAGAACGACGGGCGGAAGCGCAGCACCAGGTCATCGGTCTCGAAGAAGGCGCGCAGGAAATCGGTGTAGACGCCCTTCAGGTCGGCGAACGAGATGTTCTCGTCTATCCACAGGCCCTCCACCTGGTGGAACATGGGCGAATGCGTGGCGTCGCTGTCCACGCGGTAGGTCCGCCCGGGGGCGATCACCTTGATGGGCGGCTGGTGGGCGCGCGCGTAGCGCACCTGCATCGGGCTGGTGTGCGTGCGCAGCAGCAGCGGCAGGCCCTTGTCGTCCTTCATGTCGACGTAGAACGTATCCTGCATCGACCGGGCCGGGTGGTTCTCGGGATTGTTCAGCGCCGTGAAGTTGGTCCAGTCGTTCTCGATTTCCGGGCCGTCGGCCACGTCGAAGCCGATGGAGCGGAAGATCTGCTCGATCCGTTCCCAGGTGCGGATCACCGGGTGGATGCCGCCCCGGCCACGGCCGCGGCCGGGCAGCGTGACATCGATGGTTTCCTCCGCCAGGCGCGCATTCAGCCTGGCATCGGCCAAGGCCTGCCGGCGCTCGTTCAGCAGCCCCTCGATCCGGCCCTTGGCCTCGTTGATGCGCGCCCCCTCTGTGCGCTTCTGTTCCGGCGTCAGGCTGGCCAACCCCTTGAGCAGCGCCGTCAAGGCGCCCTGCTTACCCAGGAACCGGGCCTTTTCGTTCTCCAGCGCGTTGGGGTCGGACGCGGCCGCGAAGGCCTCCCCGGCTTGGCGTATCAGATCGTCCAGATTCTGGGACATGGCGGATTCGTATCAATAAGGGAAAAAATGGGTCGCCACAAACACGAACGGGGCTTCAAGAGAAGCCCCGTTCGGGTGTTGCACTCGTGGCTCGCGACGCGCGCCCGGACATGGCCGGCGTTCCGGCCACGCCCCGCGTACGTCGCTAGCGAGCTCAGGCGGCCAGGGCGTTCTTGACTTGCTGCACGATCGCGGCAAAGCCGGCCTTGTCGCGCACAGCCAGGTCGGCCAGCACCTTGCGGTCCAGGTCGATCGCGGCCTTCTTCAGGCCGGCGATGAACACGCTGTACGACACGCCATGCTCGCGCACGGCGGCATTGATACGCGTGATCCACAGCGCGCGGAAGGTGCGCTTCTTGGCGCGGCGGTCGCGATAGGCGTACTGGCCGGCGCGCATGACCGCCTGCTTGGCGACGCGGAAGACGTTGCCGCGGCGGCCACGGTATCCCTTGGCGGCGCTGATGACTTTCTTGTGACGGGCCCGGGCGGTTACCCCACGTTTGACTCTAGGCATTTGAAAACTCCAATATCAGCGGGTTGGGATCAGGCAAACGGCATCATTGCCCGCACGGATTTCACATCGGCCTCGTGGACCGCGGTGGAACCGCGCAACTGACGCTTGTTCTTGGTGGTTTTCTTCGTGAGGATGTGGCGCTTGAACGCCTGGCCCCGCTTGATGGAACCGCTACCGCGGACCTTAAAGCGCTTGGCGGCGCTTTTCTTGGTCTTCATCTTAGGCATGACTGCTTCCTGTACGTTTACATGCTCACGGGTGCCGGCGATATCCTGCCGGACTTGACGACCCGCATTCACTTGTTTTACCTGCTCCGGGTCCCTGCGGCGCACCGCCGGCGCGGGTTCTACCCCGCCTGGCGGATTTGAAGGCGTCGCTAGGAGGCCGGATTGCCCGGTGCCAGGAATTTCGCACCGGGATTCGCCGGGATGCCCCCACGAAGGGTACGGCCATCCCGGAAAACCAATGATTATACCGCGTTATTCGCCGGCTGCGCCCTTGCCCGCCGGCAGGGCCTTTTTCTTGGGGGCCAGCACCATCACCATCTGGCGGCCTTCCAGCTTGGGCATCGCCTCGACGGCGCTGATCTCCACCAGGTCGTCGCGCACGCGCTCCAGCACGCGCATCCCCAATTCCTGGTGAGCCATCTCGCGGCCACGGAAGCGCAGCGTGACCTTGGCCTTGTCGCCCTCTTCCAGGAACCGGCGCAGATTACGCAGCTTGACCTGGTAATCGCCTTCGTCGGTGCCGGGACGGAACTTGACTTCCTTGACCTGGATGATCTTCTGCTTGAGCTTGGCTTCGTGCTGCCGCTTTTGCTCCTGGTACTTGAACTTGCCGTAGTCCATCAGGCGGCAGACCGGAGGCTGCGCGTTCGGGGCAATTTCTACCAGGTCAACATCATTCTGTTCGGAAAGCCTAACTGCTTCGGCCAGCTTGACGATGCCAAGCTGTTCGCCGTCGACCCCAATCAGGCGCACCTCAGGTGCGGTAATTTCACCATTGATGCGATTCGGCTTGTCGGTAGCGATGTCTAAAACTCCTGAATTTGATTGAAACGGCCGCGTGCGGCGGGTTGCCCCGCCGCCAGCACGAGCCGTGCCCGGCCCCCGGAACGGCCAACCACGCGATCAGGACGGATTGGCCGGGGCTTCCGGGTTGCGGCGCTCGGCCACGTCGGCAGCGAGCCGCGACGAGAACACATCGATCGGGAGAACCCCCAGGTCGATGCCGCCGCGGGCGCGTACGGCCACCGATGCAGCTTGCCGTTCTTTTTCCCCCACCACGAGGATATAGGGAATTTTTTGCAAGCTGTGCTCACGGATTTTATAGGTGATCTTTTCACCACGCAAATCCGATTCCACTCTAAACCCTTGTTTTTTCAGGGTTTGCGCGACACTTTGGGCGTATTCGGCCGTGGATTCCGAAATATTGCAGACGACGGCCTGGACCGGCGCCAGCCAGGGCGGCATGGCGCCGCCGAAATTCTCGATCAGCATGCCGATGAAGCGCTCCATCGAGCCCAGGATGGCCCGGTGCAGCATGACGGGCGTCACGCGCTGGTCGTGCTGGTCCACGTACTCGGCGCCCAGGCGGCCGGGCATGGAGAAGTCCACCTGGATCGTGCCGCACTGCCAGTGGCGGCCGATGGCGTCCTTCAGCGTGTATTCGATCTTCGGCCCGTAGAAGGCGCCGTCGCCCGGGCTGATCTCGTACTCGCAGTCGGAGCGGCGCAGGCTTTCGATCAGCGCCTGCTCGGCCTTATCCCACACCTCGTCCGACCCGATCCGGCTTTCCGGCCGCGTGGCGATCTTGTACAGGATGTCGGTGAAGCCGAAGTCGCGGTAGACGCGCTGCAGCTGCGCCGTGAAGGCCACGCACTCGTCCAGGATCTGGTCCTCGGTACAGAAGATGTGGCCGTCATCCTGCGTGAAGCCGCGCACGCGCATCATCCCGTGCAGCGCTCCCGAAGGTTCGTTGCGGTGGCACTGGCCGAATTCGCCGTAGCGCAGCGGCAGGTCGCGATAGGAATGCAGGTTGGCGCGGAAGATCTGCACGTGGCCCGGGCAGTTCATGGGCTTGAGCGCGTAGTAGCGGTTCTCGGACTCCGTCGTGAACATGTTGTCGCGATAATTGTCCCAGTGTCCCGTCTTTTCCCACAGCGAACGGTCCAGGATCTGTGGCGCCTTGACCTCCTGGTAGCCGCTGTCGCGGTAGACGCCGCGCACGTATTGCTCGACCTGCTGCCAGATCGTCCAGCCCTTGGGGTGCCAGAACACCAGGCCCGGCGCCTCGTCCTGGAAGTGGAACAGGTCCAGCTCGCGGCCCAGCTTGCGGTGGTCGCGCTTCTCGGCCTCTTCCAGCATCGTCAGGTAGGCGTCCTGGTCTTCCTTCTTCGCCCAGGCCGTGCCGTAGATGCGCTGGAGCATCTCGTTCTTGCTGTCGCCGCGCCAATAGGCGCCGGCCACCTTCATCAGCTTGAACACCTTGAGCTTGCCGGTGGACGGCACGTGCGGACCGCGGCACAGGTCGATGAAATCGCCCTCGCGGTACAGCGAGATCGTCTGGTTGTCCGGGATGGAGGCGATGATCTCGGCCTTGTACTTCTCGCCTATCGAATTGAAGAACGCCACCGCGTCGTCGCGTTTCCATTCCTCGCGGGTGACGACCTCGTCCTTCTTGGCCAGCTCCAGCATCTTGTTCTCGATGGCGGCCAGGTCCTCGGGCGTGAACGGCCGCGAGTACGAGAAATCGTAGTAGAAGCCGTTGTCGATGACCGGGCCGATCGTGACCTGGGCCTCGGGGAACAGCGACTTGACCGCGTAGGCCAGCAGGTGCGCCGTCGAATGGCGGATCAGGTCCAGCCCGTCGGCGTCCTTGCCCGTGACGATGGCCAGGCGGGCATCGCGGTCTATCGTGTGGCTGGTGTCGACCAGGGTGGGCTCGCTGCCTTCGTAGGTGATCCGGCCGGCCAGGGCGGCCTTGGCCAGCCCGGCACCGATGGACGCGGCGACGTCCGCCACCGTGACGGGGGCCGGGAACTCACGCTGGGAACCATCGGGCAGCGTTACCTTGATCATTGAAGCGACCTCGTAAGAGATGAAGAAAAACCCTTGGGCGAACCTGAAACAAAAAAAACGCGGCACCGGGCCGCGTTTCTTGCTTTCTGCAGGATCCCGGGCCCAGGGGGCCCGGCGGAACGGACGATGCGATCCAGGAAACCAACGCGGCTAGCCGGCGATGTTCCCCGAGGTAGTTCGATCGAGCATGGAAGCGATGCGCATGCCGTTGTCCGTTCGTGTTGCAGCAAGGGTCTACGTTGCCTGGGATTTTAGCACAGCGCCCCCTTGCGGCCCAGCGTGGAACTGCCCGCGCGGACGCAGGAAGAAGCCGTTGAGGCGCTGTTCCAGCACATGGGCGATCCAGCCCGAGGTCCGGCCCATGGCCCACAGCGCGCTGGCGGCGCCGGGCGGCAAGTCCCAGGCCGCGCAGGCCGCCACCAGGCCGAGCTCGATCCGGGGCGGCACGCCCACCCTGGCATGGACCTCGTCCAGGAAGCGCAGCAGCGTCCCGGCGCGGCGGCCGGGGCGCGGGTGTTCGCGCGCCATGCGGATCAGCAGCGCCGCGCGCGGATCCCCCTGGGGATAGGATTCGATGCCGAAGGCCGACGAGCGCGCGCGGTCGCGCACCACTCGCGCCACCCAGGCATCGAGCTGGCCGCGCGTCCGCACGCCCGCCAGCGTGTCCTCGATGCGGTCGCAGCCGCCGGCCAGGCCCGTGCCGGACAAGGCCGCCAGCGCCGCCCCCACGCAGGCGTGGAGCTCCGCGCCGACCGAGGCCGCGATGCGCGCGCTGAACGTAGGCGGCGACAGCTCGTGATCCGCGCTCAGGATCAGCATCGCGTTCAGCGCCCGCAGCAGATCCGCAGCAGGCTCCTTCCCCATCGCCTCGGCCAGGTGCTGGGCCAGCGGCTTGGCCCCGGCCGGCGTCCGGCAGCGGCGCGGGTCCGAGAGCAGGCCGCAGCAGCCGGCGAACGCCAGC
This sequence comes from Pigmentiphaga sp. NML030171, assembly GCF_002188635.1. Lineage (GTDB taxonomy): Bacteria > Pseudomonadota > Gammaproteobacteria > Burkholderiales > Burkholderiaceae_B > Pigmentiphaga > Pigmentiphaga daeguensis. The sequence goes on from NZ_NINX01000039.1 coordinate 322,969, forward strand.
ACGAGCTGCCGCGCCGCCGGGACCGCCCCGCCGCCGCGCACCTCCTCGTCCACCGAGCCGCCACCCAGGGCCAGCGCCGCCGCCTGGAACACCCGGACCATGCGCGGCGTCTCGCCGGCCTGCGGCGCCAATGCCTCCAGCGCGCGGCGGGCTCCATCCGGCAGCGGTTGGGCCGGCCAGATACTGGCCCCCTCGGGCAGCACCCCCGTCCAAAGCAGCTCGGCCACGTTCTCGAACGCCCCGGGATATTCGACCAGCTCGGCCGCCAGGCGCCCCCTGTAGCGCGGCCCGGCCGGCGTGATTTCGGTGATGCCGGTATCGATCACCGGCTGCCCCCAGCGCAGCGCCGTCGCCGCCACCGCGCCGTGGCCCATCCTTGCCTGGCTGCGCGTGCGCAGCCCCTCGACCTCGTCGCGCAGGTAAAGGCGGGTCTTGCGGCCGGGCTGCGCGACCGGATGCAGCAGGCCACGGCTGACATAGGTGTACAGCGTGGCGGCCTTGACCTGCAGCAGGCGGCACGCTTCCTTGGAATCGACGAAGCCGCCGGCCTGCCAGGGCTGTCCGGCCGCGCCGTTCTCTGATGGATCCATGGTGGTGAGGGGAGCTTCGGACACCCGTCGAATCGGTAATACATCGATTATGCAATCGAGATTGATTCGACGTAAATCGATCCATACACTCCGCTGCACATACCATTGCCGGCGGCACGCCAGCGCCGGCGCAGACAGGAGACTCACCATGACCCCGCGCATGCCCCGCCCCCGCCGGGCCTTCCTGGCCTTCGCCCTGGCCGCGTCGGCCCACGCCCAGCCCGGCGCCTATCCGTCCCGTCCCATCACCATCGTCGTGCCGTTCCAGGCCGGAGGCGGCGCCGACACCGTGGCCCGCCTGCTGGCCACGCACATCGCCGGCCAGTTCAACGGACAAAGCGTCATCGTCGACAACCGCGCCGGCGCCTCGGGCAACATCGGCGCCAACTACGTCGCGCGCGCCGCCGCCGACGGCTACACGCTGCTGCTGACCAACAGCACCATCACGATCAACGCCGCGCTGAACTTCACCCAGGGCTACGACGTCAGGAAAGACCTGCGGCCCATCGCCCAGCTCGTGTCCTCACCGGTCGCGGTCGGGGTCAATAGCAGCTATCCCGCCCGCACCGTGGCGGAACTCGTCAGCCACCTGCGCGCGAACCCCGGCAAGGCCAACTACTCGTCCTGCGGCAACGGCTCGCCCCAGCACTTCGCCGGCGAGGCCTTCAACCAGGGCGCCAAGGTCGACATGGTGCACGTGCCCTACAACGGCTGCGCCCCGGCCGTCAGCGACGCGCTGGGCAACCAGGTACCCATCCTGTTCAGCACCATCCCCAACATGGCGCCCCATGCCAAGACCGGCAAGCTGCGCATGCTGGGCGTCGCCTCGGCCAAGCGCCTGTCGTTCATGCCCGACGTGCCGGCCATCGCGGAAACCCCGGAGTTCAAGGACCTGGACATCAGCGTCTGGTTCGGACTGTTCGCGCCCGCGGCCACGCCGGCCGACGTGCGCGGCCGCATCGAGCAGGCGGTGATGGCCACGCTCAAGGACCCCAAGCTGCGCCAGGACTTCCAGTCGCGCTACTACGAAGTCGACGCCCTGGGCGCCGACGGCATGGCCCGGCAGGTGGACAAGGACCTGTCCATGTACGGGCAACTGGCCAGGCGGGCCAACATCAAGCTGGAATAGCCGCGCCGCCGCTCCTCTTCTCTTTTACTTCTCTCGTCAGGTATCGCCATGTCCACCCCTACCCCGACCGCCGGCTCGCTGCAGCAAGTGATCGACGATCTCGTCGTCGCCAACCGCGTACTGGCCAAGTACAACGTGCTGGACGGCTTCGGCCACGTCAGCGTCCGCCATCCCGAACGGCCTGGCCATTTCCTGCTGTCGCGCTCGCTCGCGCCGGAACTGGTCACCGCCGCCGACATCATGGAATTCGACGCCGAATCCGAGCCCGTGGCCGGCGAAACACGCACGCCCTATCTCGAACGCTACATCCATGGCGAGATCTATCGCGCCCGGCCCGACGTGAACGCGGTGGTCCACAGCCATTCGCCTTCGGTCATCCCCTTCGCCAGTTCGTCGGTGCGGCTGCGGCCCATCTATCACATGGCCGGCTTCCTGTCGGGCGGCGCGCCGGTGTTCGACATCCGCTGCTGTTTCGGCGCGACCGACCTGCTGGTGCGTAACCGCGAACACGGCAAGGAACTGGCCAAGACCCTGGGCCGGCAGAACATCTCGCTGATGCGCGGCCACGGCTTCGTCACCGTCGGCAGCGACGTGCGCATCGCGGTCTATCGCGCGATGTACACCGAAAGCAACGCGGCCCTGCAACAGAAGGCCATCGGGCTGGGCGGCGAGATCACCTACCTGGACGAAGAGGAAGCCTTGAAGGCCGACACCATGATGGCCGGCGTGATGTTCCGCCCCTGGGAGCTGTGGAAGAAAAAGGCGATGGAAGGCTGAGTCCCGGCCGGGCGGCGCATACCGCCCGACCGGAATCCCTTCGCCTAGGCCAGCGTCGGGAACGGCAGGCTGCGCAGCCGCTTGCCGCTCAGCCTGGCCACCGCGTTGGCCACCGCCGGAGCCACCGGCGGCAAGCCCACCTCGCCCATGCCGCCCGGCGCATTGTCGGTCGGCATCACCTTCACCTGCACCGCAGGCGCCTGGTTGGCCCGCAGGAGCGTGTAGGTATCGAGGTTGTGCTGCTGCACCTGTCCGCCCTTGTAGACCAGGCGCTCGCCCAGCGCCGCCGACAGGCCGAACAGCGCCGCGCCTTCGACCTGGGCCCGGATGTTGGCCGGACTGATCGCATGGCCGCAATCGACCGCGGCCCAGATGCGATGCACCACCGGGCGGCCTTCTCGCAGCGACACCTCGGCCACCATCGCGATGAAGGTGTTCCAGGCATCCGAGAAAGCCAGGCCCAGCGCGCGGCCGGCCTCCCGATCGCGGCCCCAGCCGGCCATCGTGGCGGCCTCGCGCAGCACCGCCTGCGCGCGCGGCTGGCCGGCGGTCAGGTCCAGCCTGTACTGCAGCGGATCCTTGCCCGAGGCCGTGGCGATCTCGTCGATCAGGGACTCCATGGAGAACTTCGTGTAGCCGGCTCCCACCGCCCGCCAGAAGCTGACGTCCACGCCGCGCTGTTCGCGGCCGTGCTCGATCAACTGATCGGCGATACCGTAGACGCCGTCGGCGCCTTCCATGACGGGCGAATCCCGCCCACCCGACTTTTCGTAGGCGGCGGCCGCCGTCCGCGCCATGATGCTCTCGGACACCAGGCGATGGCGCCAGCCGATGATGCGCCCCTGCGCGTCGACGCCCGCCACCAGGTGCTGGGCCGTCATCGGGCGCGGCCGGGCCCGCAGGAAATCGTCCTCGCGGGTCCAGATGACCTGGATGGGCACGCCGGGCATGGCCTTGGCCAGCAGCGCCGCATGCAGGCTGTAGTCGGCCTCGGCGCGCCGGCCGTAGCCGCCGCCCAGCAGCGTGATGTGGACCGTGATGTTCTCGGGTTTGTAGCCCGCGCCCGCGGCCACGATGCCGATCACGCCCGACGGCGACTGCGACGGCACCCAGATCTCGATGGCGTCGCCCTGCGCGCGCGCCGTGCAGTTCATGGGTTCCATGGTCACGTGGGCGACATGGTCGGTCGTATAGGTGGCGCGGAAGACACGCGCCGCCCCGGCGATCTTCGCCGCCGCGTCGCCGTGCTTGTGCCAGACCGCGCCCGCTTCGTCCAGGCGTTCGGCGCGCGCGACGAATTCCGCCAGCGCGGCCTCGCTATCGTAGGACCGGCCCTTGGCCTGCTCGCTCCACTTCACCTCCAGCAGCTCGCGCGCCTTCCGGGCCGTGGCGAATGAGTCCGCCACCACCGCCACCCCGCCCGGCAGGCGGACCACTTTCCGGACCCCGGGCACCGCCAGCGCAGCCGCATCCTTGACCTCCAGCGGCTGCTCGCCCTGCACCGGCGTATGCAGCACCGCGGCCCACAGCATGCCGGGCAGGCGCACGTCGATGCCGAAGCGGGCACCGCCGCCGGACTTGTCCGGCACGTCCACCCGCGGCAGCTCCTTGCCTATCAGGGTGAAGGCGGACATGGGCTTGAGCATGCTCTTGTCCACCTTGGGCAGCGTCTGCGGCGCGCGCGCCCCCTCGACCAGTTGGCCGTAGGTCATGCGGCGGCCGCTGGGGCCGTGGACCAGGGTGCTGCGCTCGGCGCGGATCTCGGCGGCGGGCACGCCCCATTTGTCGGCGGCCGCCTGCGCCAGCACCAGCCGGGCCTGCAGGCCGGCCAGGCGCAGCGCCTCGTAATAGCCCTTCACCGTGCGCGAGGAGCCCGTCACCATCGCACCGCCGAAACCGGGATTGCCGAACCGCCGGGGATCGGCGGGCGCCTGCTCGACCCGGACGGTGCTCCAGTCCAGCTCCATTTCCTCGGCCAGGATCAGCGGAATCGCCGTCATCGTGCCCTGCCCCATTTCCGAGGCGGGCGAATAGACCACGGCGCTATTGTCCGGCGACAGCGCGACCCATGCCACCGGGCTGAAACGCGCGGTGGCGGCTGCCGCCTCGGGCAGCAGGCCAGCCAGGCCGCCGCGCGCGGCGCCCCAGCCTCCCAGCACGATACCGACCGCGGCGGCGCCCGAGCCGGCGATGAAGGCGCGGCGCGTGAGCTTGTTCGTTTCCATGGCGCCTCCTATGCCGCGGGTTTCTGGGCGACGCTGACCACCGCGTCGGCGATCTGGTTGTAGGTGCCGCAGCGGCACAGATTGCCCGCCATGCCTTCCAGCACCTGTTCGCGCGACATCGGCCCGTCCGCGCCCGCCAGCATGCCGGCGGCGGTCATCATCTGTCCCGACTGGCAGTAGCCGCACTGGGGCACCTGGTGCGCGATCCACGCCTGGCGCAGCGCCTGGCCGGCACGGGTCTCCATCACCCCCTCGATCGTGGTGACCGACGCGCCCTTCACGGCCGCCGCCGGCAGCACGCAGGAACGCGTGGCCTGGCCGTTGAAATGCACGGTACAGGCGCCGCACTGCGCCATGCCACAGCCGAACTTGGTCCCGGTGAGCTGGAAATCCTCCCGCAGCACCCACAGCAGGGGCTTGTCGTCGGCGACGTCGGCCGACACCTGCTTGCCATTGAGCATGAACTCGATCACGGACTCCTCCTTGGATGTTCCTGGCTACGCTGGGCCAGGCGGCGCGGCCGGGTTTCTGCGAGCGGCCGCTTCGGTCCCATGCTAGCGAATAAGTGGCGTAAATTCCACGATTTTTGAACGTGCTCATCTTCATCAATAGCGCGGCCGCTATGACCCGTCGCTCGATCATCGACGTGAATCTCCGACGTCAATGCCTCTATTCAAAAATACAAAATTTTGTATAATTCATGCATGGTAAATCCCAAATCCGTCGAGTTCCGAGGCAGTGCCCTTGACGACCTCCGCGCGTTTCCGCTTGGACCTAGACGCGAGGCCGGCCATCAACTTGATCAGGTACAGAATGGCCAGGAGCCGGACGACTGGAAACCCATGCCCACCGTGGGCCAAGGTGTAAGGGAGATCCGGATTCGTGACGCAGCAGGAGCGTTCCGGATCATATACATTGCCAAGTTCGCTGATGCCGTTTATGTCCTTCACTGCTTCCAGAAGAAGACAGAAAAAACCAGCAAGGCGGACTTGGAATTGGCGTCCAAGCGTTACCGCGATTTGTTGAAGGAACTAAGGCTATGAGCAATCAACGCTTTACCAGCGTCTGGGATGCGATCGAGGACACCCCGGAAGAAGCGGAGAACATGAAGTTGCGCTCGGTCCTCATGACAGCGCTGAAGAACCACATCGCCCGCACCGAGATGAGCCAGCAGCAGGCCGCGAAGCTCTTCGGTGTAACCCAGCCGCGGGTCTCTGATCTGATGCGTGGCAAGATCAACCTGTTTGGCCTCGATGCTCTGGTGAACATGGCGACGGCCGCCGGGCTGCACATCGAGATGCGGATCCTGGAATCCACCTGACCCCAAAACAGAAAGGCCCGGCACGAAAATTCGTACCGGGCCCCTGGAATCTGGTAGGCGCGATTGGATTCGAACCAACGACCCCCACCATGTCAAGGTGGTGCTCTAACCAACTGAGCTACGCGCCTGCTGTTTGTGCAGCGAAGAATTAAATTCTACATGGTTTTTTTCATGAGTGTCAAACAGTGATCGCCTCACGCGCTGCCGCACAACAGCCGGGTCAACGTACGCGACTCTTGCGACACCAGCGCAGCGATTTCATCGACCTGTTCTTTCCCCAGGCGGGCGCTGGGACCGAAAACCACGATCGCCCCAGCGACCTTGCCCGGTTTATCGAAAAAGGGAGCGGCGATCGACACCGCGCCGCGTAGCAGTTCTTCCTTGCTGACGGCATAACCATGGCTGCGAACGAACTCCAGCTCCGCGCGATAGGCATCGAAGTCCACGTCCACCCCTGCCAGATAGTCCTTCAGCTCCTGCGGCGTCATCTCCATATGCGCCAGGATCGCATGGCCGCTCGCGCCGAAAACCAGGCGTTCCCGGTGTCCGATCCCGCGCTTGAAACTCAGCGCGTGTGCACTCGGAAACTCGGCGATGCACAGGCGGTAGTCGCCCTGCCGCACGAATAACGCCACCGTCTCGCCCGTCAGCTTCCAGACGTTGCGCAGTACCGGCTCGGCCAACTCGGCCAGATTCAGCGACGCCGTCCAGACATGGGACAAGTGCGCAACGGCGGGGCCCAGGTTGAACTTCTGCGGATCGCCCGAGGAGACCAGAAAACCGCTGTCTTCGAGCGTGTAGAGCAGGCGGTAAAGCGTTGGCCGGCTCAGGTCGACCCGGTCGAGCAATTCGGTTGCCGTCAGCTCCGGATCCTGCACGGTGAAGGCCTTCAGGATGTCCAGCGCTCGGCTGACCGCGCGGACACTTTCGTTCTGGCTCGTGGATGCCGGTTTTCTTTTTATTCCCATTATTCGATGTTCCCCCGCTCGTTCGCGGATACTTGTTTTGTCCTCTGTACGGACAATTATCTCAGAAATTGACAGTTCCAATAATTGTCCATAAGATAAATATTGAGTCCGTTATATGGACAAAAAGGAGACGAAATGAGTAGATTGGAAGGACGGGTAGCCATCGTCACCGGCGGCGGACACGGCATCGGCAAGGCCTATGCCCACCGCCTGGCGCAGGAGGGCGCGGCGATCGTCGTTGCCGAACTGGATGGCGAGGCAGGTTCGGCCGTCGCGCAGGAATTGGTCGCCGGCGGCCACCGAGCCCTGGCGATCCAGACCGACGTTTCCAACCCGGACAGCGTGAAGCGCATGGCCGCCTCGGCGGTCGAGCATCTCGGCAAGATCGACATCCTGGTCAACAACGCGGCCATCTTCGCCACGGTGCCGATGTCGCGCGCGGCCTTCGACCAGATCAGCATCGAAGAATGGGACCGCATGATGAGCGTCAACCTGAAAGGCGCCTGGCTCGCCAGTCTCGCGGTCATCCCCCACATGCGGGAACGGAGCTACGGCAAGATCATCAACATCAGCTCCAGCACCGCCATCAAGGGTTCGCCCGGCCGCATCCACTACGTGGCATCGAAAGCCGGCGTCCTGGGTTTCACCAAGACGCTCGCCAACGAAGTCGGCGCCCACAACATCTGCGTCAACTGCGTGGCTCCGGGCAGCACGCTCTCGGAAGAAAGTCCCGACGCGGGCACGCTCAAGATGCGCAACGACGCCGCCTCCGTACGCGCCCTGAAACGGGTCCAGGCCCCCCAGGACCTGACCGGCGCCGTCGTGTTCTTCGCCTCACCGGACAGCGACTTCATCACCGGCCAGACCCTGATGAATGATTTGTCGACAGTATTTATGAGCTTTGCATGTATGATGACCGTTGACCTCGACCCGTTGGGTCCGTCAGATGTATGGACAGGGCAGCCTCGCGCGGCAATCCGCACGAGGCTGCCGGCAACCAGCAGTGATTTGGAAAGTTTGAGATGCGTGAAGCTCCAGTGAAACCAATCTCGCGTCAGGTTGACCTGAACTTGCTCGATCTGTTTGACGCCATATTCAGGACCAGAAACCTTACCGAAGCAGGCCAGTCCCTCGGCCTGAGCCAGCCCGCGATGAGCCACTCGCTGTCGCGGCTACGCGAGATGTACGAAGATCCGCTGTTTGTACGCTCACGCCAGGGATTGCAGCCAACCCCCTTTGCCGAACGGCTCGCCGGACCGGTCGCCGCGGCGCTCCAGATAGTCCGCGGCACGCTTGAGAAAACGTCGTTCAATCCACTGACGGCCAACCGCACCTTCCGGATTGCCATGACCGACCTCGGCGAACAGCTCCTGCTGCCGATGCTGGTCAAGCGGCTCGCCGTCGAGGCACCGCACGTCCGCATCGAAACCCAGGACAAGACCATCGGCCCGGTCGCCGAGGCGCTGGCGACCGGTGAGCTCGACGTGGGGATAGGTTTCATCTCGGGGAAGATCCCGGGGATCTACCAGCGCGTATTGTTCAGCGATGATTACGTTTGCGTGGTGCGCGAGGATCACCCAATGGTCAGGTCGCCGGCGATCTCGCTCGAAGCGTTCAGACAGATGGGCCACGTCCTGGCCGATCTTCCGGGCGGCGCGCATACCGGCGTTATCGAAAAGATCCTCAAGGCGCCTACGCTGAATGCCAACGTTGTGCTCAAGGTGAACCACTTCCTGTCGATCGCGCCGCTGATCGCCAACACCGGCCTGATTGCGACCGTGCCGAGAAACCTGGCCACGACCTTCGTGAATTCATGGAAACTGCGGCTGGTCCAGCCACCGTTCCAGTTTCCATCGTTCGACGTGACGCAATACTGGCACCAGCGCTACGACCACGAACCGAGCAATGTCTGGCTGCGCAACATACTCGGATCGATCTCGCGCGATGTGGAGCGTGCCGACCTGGCCAAGACAGTCATCCAGGGCGATTGATTTTCCGGCCGGCGCAGGCGCTTCAGGTCGTCGCGCCGCGGCATGCCGACGGCAGGTTTCCCTGTTCGACCGGGCTTTAATGGAATGGACGCATCCTTCCTGACACGGTATTGATATGGGCTTTGTTGCGCAAATCAGGCTGGGCCAGCATGGGACCCGCACGTCTGGTAGCCTGAACGGATGAAACCATCTCCACAGAAGTACCGCACGACCAACTGGAAGACGTACAACGAAGCGCTCAAGGCACGTGGTTCGCTGCTCATCTGGCTTGATCCGAAGATGAACTGGCACGGCCAGCCGAGTGGCAAGCGCGGGCGCAGCCAGATGTTCAGCGACGAGGCGATCCAGTTCTGCCTGAGTATCAAATGCCTGTTCAATCTGCCGCTGCGCCAGGCCATGGCCATGACGCAAAGCTTGCTGAGCCTGGCTGGACTTGACTGGTCGGTGCCAGATTACAGCACGGTCAGCCGGCGGCAAAAGACGCTGCAGGTTGCTATCGGGGCAGTACCGACCACGACGGGCTTGCATCTGCTGGTGGACAGCACGGGCATCAAGATGCTGGGTGAAGGCGAGTGGAAGACGAAAAAGCATGGCGCAGACTATCGCCGCCAATGGCGTAAGGTGCATCTCGGGATCGACGCGTCCACGCTCGAGATTCGGGCCATGGAAGTGACCGACAACAGTGTCGGCGACGCACCTGTCCTGCCAGCACTGCTCAGCCAGATTCCTGCCGACGAGAAGATTGCCAGTGTCAGTGGCGACGGCGCTTACGACACCAAGGACTGCCATGAGGCCATCGCTTTGCGCGCCGCGCATGCCATCATCCCGACCCGCAAGAACGCCAAGCCTTGGAAGGCGAACCGCTGTGGTGCAGATGCGCGTAACGATATCCTCCAGGCGACCAAAAGGGTAGGACGGGCAATATGGAAGAGATGGAGCGGCTACCACCGGCGCAGCCTTGTAGAAACCAAAATGCGCTGCTTCAAGCTGCTGGGTGAACGTGTGATGGCACGCGACTTTGACCGTCAGGTCGCCGAGCTACAAGTGCGGGCTGCCGTGCTGAACCGCTTTACTCGACTGGGTACCCCGGTCACGGTCCCAGTGTTATAAAACGAACCACAAATAGCGTCAGCTCGGTCTCCGCTCAATTTGCTCAACAAAGCCTCTCGCCGGCGGCAAGAAACTGCTCCGTCTTCTGTTGCTGAGCTTCTTCACGGCGCTGCTGCTCGACCTCGGCCGCCTGGCGGTCGAACCCTTGCTGGCGCTGCTGATCGGTACGCTCACTCTCAGCCTGGCTTCGTTGCTCGTACTCCAGTAATCGCTTCGCCTCCCGCGCTCGCTTTGCCTTTAATGCCGCTACTCGTGCCGCGGCCAGGGCCGGCTCGATTTCTTCAAGCAGAGAGGCCTCAGCCGCTTCCACAGCTGGATGGTGTAGCCAAGTAGTGGCGCTGCACCCTCGGAATAGAATCGCTTCGAGAATTTCGAATGTGGCATCGCGGACATCGGACAGATCGACTTCGACAGCAGCTAAGCCAAGCTCTCGCAGCGTCGCTATCTTGCTCTCGTCGGCAAAATGCGTGACCGCGACCTCAACCGCGATTTTGCCGAAGCCGGCGAGGTCGACCAGCACGTCTGGTCGAATGGAGCCAACGGCCTGCTCCAGCTCGACGTGCAGAAGCTCGCGGCTGGCCGAGGCCCATATCATCCTGCTGGCCCGGTGGACCGTCGCCATAGCGTCGGGCACCTCAACCGAAGCGATGAGGGCAGGGAAGAAGAAAAGCTTTCGGTCGTATATCAGCTGCTTCGCCGCGAGATGGATTGATGTCTCGGTCGCAGAAGCGCAATCGGCTCCTGGGAATGCGCGAAATGGGGTGCGCGCTTGCCCGCTCGGCAATGCTTCGCATATACAGGACGCGAGCACGCCGGACATACGCAACCACATTGCTTTCCGATCGGGACCTGCCGCGGCTCATACATGCGGCCATCGGCGATCCCTTTGCCGAAGGGGATAGATTCGCTGGCGCGGCCAGGCCCACTCTGGCGGGAATGCAGGTCGGTGATCAAGCTTAATTCGCAGCGGACATGATCGCTTCGAGGTGGTCGATCGCATCGCGCAAGATGCGGTCTTGCCAGCCCCTACCTGTATAGGTGCGGGTGCCGGCGTGCTGGCGAGGCTTTCCATACCCGCAGCCGTAGATCCGCCGCTCAAAGTCGATGGTAACGAAACCGCCGCCCAGTTCGCGCGGCCGCAGGATGCAGACACACTTGTCGTCCTGCAGCCGTTCATGGGTCCAGCCTTCCTGCTGTTCGTGATATCGCAATTCGGTAATTGCCTCATTCGTCATGTGAACCCCCCTGTGCATCGTCGTTCGGCAATTGTAGGGTCACCATATCGGATTGCAACTAACTTTGGCGTTGCCTTGTAACTGCTCCATGAACCCCATCCTATTTTCCAGTGCAAATGAAGAGCACAGTTCAATCCGTCATGATTGAAGACGGAGTCAAGGATGTCGGAAGCGCAGGCGCAGTGGGCCAGGCACTTGGAAGCG